>VXMF01000018.1:0-36882 GCA_009841225.1 Terriglobia bacterium
CCCGCCCCCCCCCCCCCCCCCCCCCCCCCCCCCCCCCCCCCCCCCCCCGCGACCGAAACTGCCTGAACCGCGCAGCCGGTTAGGGCAGGACGGGCTCCTCAATCGTGTATTCGACGTCGAGCGCCTTCAGGAACGCGAGCAGGTCCGCTTTCTCTTCGTCACTGAGGTCAGCGTTCTTGGCGTCGGCCAAGTTTGTCTCGTCCAACCACTCGTTTTCCTTGCCACCGCTCAGCATGAGGTCCACGGCTTCTTCCAGCGTGGCAACGCTGCCGTCGTGGAAGTACGGAGCAGACTTGGAAATGTCGAACAGGCTGGGAGTCTTGAAGGCCCCGGTATCCTCTTCGGCCTCGGTGATCTTGCCCCGTCCGATGTCGGGGTTCTCCGCGTCCATGCCGATTCCGACGTTGTGAAACTGCTTGTCGGCCAGCAGGCGGCCGTCGTGGCAGTTGGTGCACTTGACCTTCTCGGAGAAGATCATCCAGCCGCGCTGCTCCTGCTCGTTGAGAGCGCTCTCGTCCCCGGCCTGAAAAGCGATATAGCGCGAATTCTCGGTTGTCGTCACGATGGTCCGCATGAACGCAGCAACGGCATAGGCCACGCTGTCGGGGGTCGCCGGGCCGCCGAAGACCGCATCGAACTGCTCGGCGTAACCGGGAATCTCGTTGAGCTTCGCGCAAATATCTTCCATCGACGGGGCGCCATCGTTGCCGGAAGCACCCATGTTGCCACCGCTCCAAGCACCCTGGACTTGCTTCTCCAGAGCTGTGGAGCGCCCGTCCCAGTAAAGAGCGTCGTAGTAGCCGACGTTCCACATGGTCGGAGCCGCCCTAGTCAACTGCTTGTCGAACGCGCCCAAAGCGGTCGCCCGCCCGTCAGTCAGTCCGTTCTCCTTCAGATGGCATCCGTAGCACGACCGCGCACCGTCTCCGCTGAGGCGCTCGTCGTAATAGAGCTGTTTGCCGAGGGCAACCTTGGCGGCGTCCATCGGATTATCGGCCGGAACGACCATCATTTCGTACCCAGCGATTTCGGGCCAAGCCATCTCGGCCTCCTCCGCCGGCGAATCCTCCATCCCGTCGCCGCAGTACAGCAGCAGAACAGAAAGGAGCAGCAACGCGCACAAGCTCTTTCTTGACATCCCAGATCCTCCCCAGTTGTCGATCGGACTGTGCGCCGCGAGCCTATCGCAGCCGAGGCAGGCGACGGCGCATGGTGCCATTATAGACTTGACAACCGGCCGGGGGGGCGACCGCGCCGAAGGCTCCAACTGTAGGGTCTGCCCACGGAGCTTGGATCGCTGCCGCGTCCCCAAAACGCCGACCGGCTGCAACTGTCTTACAACGTGGGGATCGGCCCGTCTTCCGGCCCGAACAGCAGACTTCGCGAGCCAGCGAGCTCAGCCGGAGGCAGCCGGACGATCCTAGGGGTGACCAACGCCAGCAGGTCGCGTCGGCTCCAGCGCCATTCGTTGCGCCTGAAGATCGCTCCAAGCAGCGGGATCTGGCCCAACCAGGCCAAGCCGCCCCGCGTCAGGCTGCGCTCGTAGATCTGCATGCCCGACACAATCGCAAACTCCCCTTGCCGCAATCGGACCTGCGATTGAAACTCGCGATTGGACAGAATCGGCACATCATTGACCGCCCCGCCTGCCAGCAAGCGAAAGTTTACGTCCAAGGACAGCGTCACTTCGGTGGCGCTGTGAACCGTCGGCGTAGCCGCTAGGTTCAGGCCCAGATCTTCGAAAGTCACGGACGGCGGGGGCTGAACGTAGGACGGGGACTGCGGAGTCGGCGCACCCGAGGAATACTGCGCGGTCGCGATAGGGTAGCGTTCCCCAATGTTGAATTCAGCTGCCATGCCATGCAGGCTGCGAACGCTCAGCTGCTGCAAGGTCTGCGAGGAACTCGCGTCAAGGCGAGCCAACGCAGAGGCGTTACCCAAGGCAACGCCCAGTACTGTCTCTCCTCCGCCAATTCCAATCAAACGCTCGACGCCCGCAGCGTCCGGCATGGCACCGAACAGAGTGCTGAAGTTCGTCATAGGGAACGTGCTTGGCAAATCAATGCCAGCGCCGGCGGTGCGGCCACTGGACACCGAGATCATGCGCAGCTCGATCACGACCGCCGCGCTCGGGCGCGAGAGGTCGCCTGCGAGCGACCGGGCGAGGTTGATCTTGGCTACGGTGTCCCGCAGGAGTATGGCACCGGCTGTGGTGCCAGTCTGGAGGCGGCGCACATCCAATGCCTGCTGGATGGCCTGCACGATCTCAGCGGCACCTTCGGGACCTAGCGCGCCATCGAGCGGAATCGTAGCCAGCGCGACGGTCTCATATGCGGCGCGGCTTGGAGCCGTCCCAGGCACTACTAGGAACTCGTCATCGCTTAGAGGTACTGCTATTGACTTGCCTAGAGCGCCCAGGATACGCATTGCGCAGCGGAATCCGCATTCGGACAAATCAGCCCGAATCGAAACGTCGCCTTCGAAGTCCTCGGCGAATATCGCGTGGACGCCGAATTCTTGGGCGACCTCCTCGTACGCCTGCAGGATCGAGTCCCGGAAGCGGAACTCTGTCTCGTGCCGGGCATACCGCAGCGTTGCAGGCTGGCGCGGTTGCGGGCCGTCTCGATTGACGGTGATGGTGGCCGCTGGCGCCGTCTCTTCCCCTGTTTCCGAGAGCGATCGAAACTCCCAAGAATCCGGCGCGAGAGCAAGCGCGGTCTGATATCGCCCGGCAGCGGCTAGGAGCTGGGCAGCGCCGCGCCGAACGCTGTGCGCCGCCCGAACATACTCGGCATTCCCAGGGTCCAAGGCCCGGGCACGGTTGTAGAGCAGCAAGGCCTCAATGTGGCGCCCCTGCCGCTGCGCAGCGCTGCCCTTGCGGAACAACGCATTGGCGGAAGGCCCTGCCCATACGCAAGGGACCAGCACCAAGGCCGCAAGTACGGCTAGGGATTTCGACCGGAGCAAGGTCAAGGCTGTAAGGAATGACGGTTAACTCTGCGCGAGTGTGCAACGGGAAGAGGGACTTTGGACTCGGAAGCACAATTCTGAGGCAGGTACGCATAGCGGGCTTGCCCGTGCACCCTCCACTCCCAAGCCGTGATCGGTCCGCCTCTCGGTAAGCCCGAGGATCAGACTGGCGTATGGATGTTCAAGCCCGGGATGTCGATGAAGTCGGCATGGTTCTGCGTCCATAGCTCCGCCCCAAGCGTGATCGCACAAGCGGCTATCGCAAGATCGACTTCCCGTGACCTCGATCGCCCTACGGAGCGATACAGTTCAGCCGCTCCAATCGCCTCAGCGGGGCCGAACGAAACGGCCTCGTCGGAGGGGAACAAGGCTTCCTGCAGAGCCAGTTCGGCCGGATTGCGAGGCCCCCTGCGCCATTCGAACAATACCAGCGAGGGAATCGCCATCCGATTCCCCCTCGCAAGGGCGGAACGCAATGCGGGGCCCAGGCGCTGCGAACCGGTCAAGGCATCGATCAAGACGGACGTGTCGAGTAGGATCATTCAGCCCTCGTAGCCCGACCTCCAGTACGTCGGCTGGCTCGAATTTCCTCAAGCTCTCGTTCGACATCCTCGTCCGCCCTAGGCGGCAACTTGGACGAGAGATCATCGAATGCCGCGAGCATCCGTATCCGCTCTGCCTCCGTTAGACGGTCAATCCTGGTGTGGTACTCCTGGATCGCATCTCGAACTACTCTGCTCTTTGGTTTGCCAAGCCGGTCCGCCGCATCGTTCAGCAAGGTGACGGTCTCCGGGGCGAGCGAGAAGGTCACCTTTACCGTTGCCATAACAATACCATAATACCATACGATAGCATCGATTTGATCGGCCCAGAATGAGCTGAAGAAGCATTCTTGCTTGAAAGCGCGACCGAGGATATAGCGAGATGGCACCTGAGTCAAGCGTTGACGATATTCGGCCCTAGCTAGAAGATTCGCTGGCCACCGGACGCCCTATCGACAACCAGCATGACCGACGACTGGACTAGCACGCGCTCCCCGTCGGCAGGGCGTTCTATTACATGATGTCTTTCAGCAAAAGGTGTTTCTGACTCGCTCCGAATTCCTGAAGTACCGAGTCCAGACCATCGCCCATCCCAATGCGACAGCCACTATCACGCCCAGAGGCTGTGCTACCGCCAGCAGTTCGTCGCCACGCAGGCGAGACGCACCGTCGCTACTCATCGGGAACAGAATCACACTGATCGAACGCAGGATCATCAGGGTGGCCACGATCCACAACGCAGCAATATTCCACTGTGGTGCCTTGGGAGACTTGCGAAGAACGAGCAGTAGCGGAACTGCGAGCAAGATGAAGATCGCGAGCATGAGACCAATGGGATATTCGAAGAACCACCCCGAGAGTCCCATCGAATAGACCGTCAATAGCGGGATCGAACCAATGATGTAGACGATAATCCAACCGCCTATGCCCGCACGATTGTTTCGCTTCATTGGAATCTCTCCTGATTTTCCGTTACGGACTGCCGCCATCGACGAACCAAGTGCTCATTTGCGACTCTCGGTAGGCGATGAACCCTCGTGTGAACTCTATCTCCTAGCGTTCCGCTCGACCGTCGCGAAACGACCGACCGTCCGCATCTTGCGACAACGCCCGGGGCATCGTTGGTCATTTCCTCCGAGTCTTCCGTGGGGCCGAGAATGACCGTTGTCGCGACTGGGTTCACAGGTTAGACGTTGAAAACCGGGAAGGGTGAGGCGATGCCTGCCGCATGCGCTGTACCGCTTCACTACCGACTGCGCCGCGCGTGGCGCAAGCGGATAAATCGCCACTCGAGGCGAGGGCGAATGAGCTGAGGTAGCTTGGCTCGTCTCGCCGAGCACAACTGACTGGCACCGGTACGAAGTGGCCACCGCTGCTATCCGCTTTGGGCCCAGAAAAACCCCAGCCAGTAATCCGCTACCGCCATGGCACTCGATGTCCCAAGGAACTGTGTGCGGGGTCAGCCATAGAGATATTCGGAGCGCTCTCGTCCAAGATGATCAATAATGCTCCGCGATCAGCTCGCGCGGCGAACCGGTACACCAAAACCGGCACAGCCACCAAAACCGCATAAAAGCCTGCGGCACCGATCGGGTTAGGCGGTTCCCCACAACCACCGGCGACGGCGCAACCAATGCGCCATACTCCGAGGCCAGCGCCGAGGCCGGCGGGAACGCCTCCCACGAGGGCCAGTATTCGATTCCGGTGGCCGCTGGCCTTGCGAGGGACGAGCTTGATCGAATGTATCTGGGTCCGCTCAATGAAAGTTTCTGCTCCTTTCCGTTTCAACCTGAGTCCGGCGGTAGTTGTCCCAGATACAGTGCCCTTCATCTTCTTGCTTGATTTCAACTGGATCTGGAGGGCGGGCCGATAGTCGGGCTGAGCGAGCAGAGCACTAGTTTCTTTCCAGCCGGCTCTCGCAACGACTGTCTTGGCATCAACCGGTATTGGTCCGTAGGCGGAAGCAATGATCGCAACGAGCAAAGGTATGGAGAACCGTTGCATCGACGCTAGCGATACTAGCATCGAGGGCCAACTTACCCTCTCTCAAGGAGAAGTGCAGGACGTGGGCCTCACGACCGGATCTGAAGCGGGTAGAGAATCGCGCTACAGCGCACTTCGAGGGACCAGACTCACCCCAAAGCCGATACGTTGGGGTGGTTTCAGTTGCCTAAGCGACAAGTTGGCCAAGCCGTGCTCTCTCTGCGGCGTCAGGGCGTACATGAACGATATATCGTCGTCAACCAGCGCATTCTGATCCCCATCGATGGCCATTTGTGGTCCATCTGCAATCGCAGGTCAAACAATTGAATCGACCGCAGCAGATGTGGTGAACTGGCAGAGCGGTGGGCTGGCGCCACGACTTCTAGCGAGGTCGCTCACAGACGATCCGACCGCGACGGCTTATGCGCAACATTCTCCCCCGCATTGAGTGCAGGCTTCATATCTCCGTGACGGCCCTCGGCGTCCTTCTTGCGCTCGCTGGCAGCATTGGGCCGGAACAGGCACATGCTCAAGGCTCACGCTTCCTACATCAGCCCGACGTTAGCGCTTCGCACATGGTTTTCGTATACGCCAACGACTTGTGGCTTGTGGCGCGTAGCGGAAGCGATGCCAGGCGACTCACGACTTTCGAGGGATCGGAGACACATCCGATATTCAGCGCCGACGGACAATGGATCGCCTTCTCGGGACAGTATGGAGGAAACACTGACGTATACGTAGTCCCGTCAGTCGGAGGCGAGCCTAAGCGTCTCACATGGCATCCAGGTTCAGATGTGGTTCAGGGATGGACGCCTGACGGTAAGATCCTGTTCCGTTCAAGCAGAGAAGCCGTTCCGACCCGATATTCCAGGTTCTATACTGTGCTGCCTTCAGGCGGGCTTCCCACGCCCCTGACACTGCCAAGGGCATATCAGGGCACGATGTCAGCGGACAGCGCGTATGTTGCGTATCAGGAAACTCCCTACTGGGATCCGGAGTGGCGAAACTACCGAGGCGGCCAGGCTCAACCGGTCGGGATCGTTTCGACGTCAACCTGGGAGCGACGAACAGTTCCCTGGAAGGGCGAACGCCAGATGCAGCCGACGTGGATGGATGGCCTCGTTTACTATCTGTCCGAGCGAGACTGGGCCACTAACTTGTGGTCGTTCGATCCCCGTACAGGCGAGGAACGCCAACTGACTCAACACGCAGACTTTGATGTCAAGTCGTTCGGGGCAGGAGCTGGTGTCCTGGTTTACGAGCAGGCCGGGTATCTTCACGAATTCAATCCGGACACTGGTCACACCAAGCGGCTGGATATCCAGGTAGCTGGCGACCTGAACTGGTCGCGGCCTCGGTGGGAGAAAGTTCGTCCGTCACGCTTTGAGAACTTCCGGTTGTCCCCGACTGGAAAGCGCGCCCTCTTCGAGTGGCGCGGCGAGATCTTTAGCGTGCCCGCCAAGGAGGGTTCGTGGCGCAACATCACGCACTCCCCGGGCGTGGCGGACCGAAGTCCGACATGGTCCCCTGACGGATCAAGCATCGCTTGGTTCAATGACTCTGCCGGCGAGTACGGTCTGGTTGTCTCGGACAGTGACGGCTCAAGAAGGCGCCGCATTGAGTTCCCCTCCCCCTCTTTCTACTTCCACCCCGAATGGTCTCCGGACGGCAAGAAACTGGCGTTCGCAGACGCGCATCATCGCGTGCTTGTCATGAACGTTGAGTCCGGGGATGTGACCCACATCGATACAGATCGAGTCGGCCACCCGGCAAGGTCGATCGACCCGGCCTGGTCTCCCGATTCACGTTGGTTTTCGTACGTTAGGTCCTTGGACAACCGTTTCCGAGCGGTCTTCCTTTTCGATACCGAGTCAGGAGATTCCCACCAGCTCACCGATGACATGGTGGATGCAAGCGCTCCTGTGTGGGACGAGTCCGGCAAGTACTTGTACTTCTTGGCCTCAGCCAGCGATGGCGTCCACACCGCTTGGAGCAGCATGACCGGATTGGACCGTCCAGAGAAGCGAGCGTTGTACGTGACGCTATTGGGTGCTGACGAGCCGTCCCCGTTCTTGCCACGAAGCGACGAAGAGGACGGGGTATCCGATGGGGCGACGGCAGAAGAGGAGATAGCGGCGGGGGGCGACTCGGCGGACGAAGCGGCCACGCCAGGAGTCACCGTGAATCCACAAGGGATCGCCGGACGCATCATCGCAGTTCCCGGCCTTGCCATGAAGGATTACGCCGGGCTTGTTCCGGGTCCGAAGGGAACGGTGTTTGTGAGGCAAGCCGGCGGTGACGACTCCCCTGAGAAGCTTCTGAAGTACAGCTTGGAAGAGCGGGAGTCGAAGGTCTTCATCGAAAGCGCAGAGGCGGTCGCAACTTCCCACGACCGCAAGCAATTGCTGTACCGGTCCGGATCGAACTGGAGCATCGTAAGCACCAAAGACCCCCCAGAGGGTGACGAAGGGCGACTCAAGCTGGAGGGAATGAGTGTTCGCGTTGAGCCGAAGGCCGAGTACAGGCAAATGCTACGCGAAGGGTGGCGTTTTATGCGCGACTTCCTGTATGTGGACAACCAGCACGGAGCCCCGTGGGACGACATCTGGAGGTGGTACTCGGAATGGCTCCCTGACGTAGGCCACCGCTCGGACTTCAACCGTCTTCTGGATATGCTCTCGGGCGAGATCGCCGTGGGCCATTCCTGGGTGCTGGGAGGGGACTATCCCGATCTCCTAGATCCCAAGACCGGCCTCCTTGGCGTAGATCTGGAGGAGCAGGGGGGATTCTATAGGATCGAGCGAATCTACGGAGGGGACCAGTGGTCACCGGGCAAGGCTGGCCCTCTGTCGATGCCTGGCCTAGGAGTCAAAGAGGGTGACTACATCCTTTCCGTGGACGGCGTCGAACTGCGCGCACCGGCCAATCCCTATCGCCTGCTTGAAGGGGCAGCCGGGAGGTCGATCGAGTTGACTGTCTCGGCGAGCCCGTCCCGCGAGAATGAACGGAGAATCACTGTCGAACCGGTTGAGGATGAAGAATTCCTGCGCATGTGGGACTGGGTTTTGAACAACCAGTCGCGGGTTGACGAAATCAGCGGCGGGCGTCTCGCCTACGTATGGCTCCCCGACACGGGACGTCGCGGCTACGAGTTCTTCCACCGCATGTACTTCGCGCAACAGGATCGCGAGGGGGCCATCATTGACAGCCGCGACAACGGGGGCGGCAGCTTGGCTGACTATATCCTCGACGTTCTAGACCGCAAACTCATGGGTTACTTTAACTCGCGGGGAAAAGAGACAAAGCCGTGGCCCCAACCGATGGCAGCATTGTTCGGGCCGAAGGTCATGATCATCAATGAGGGTGCCGGCTCAGGCGGAGACCTTCTCCCGTACCTCTTTCGCCGCAGAGGCATCGGGCCTCTCGTGGGTACGAGAACATGGGGAGGCACAGTCGGTTCCGGTGGCACACAGCCGCAGTTGATCGACGGCGGCGTCTTCTTCGCCCCGGCCAACGGCTTCTTCGACACCGACGGTAACTGGGCGCTCGAAGGTGTTGGGGTCGCCCCGGATATCGAGGTGCGGAACGATCCCGAAGCGGTGATCTCCGGAGGCGACCCCCAACTCGAGGCAGCCGTCCGCGAGGGCTTGCGACTGCTTGAGACCGAGAAGGTGATCCTCAAGGAGCAACAACCTGCACCACCGACCCGATGGCGCAGGCCAGAGAATCAGTAGTCGCAGCCCAGCCGTTGCAGGCCAAGTGCCCCATTTGGAGATCCCTTGAACTTCAAACTGTGCCGACCAAGTTCTCAGCACCTCTCTATCGGGTTCCCGGCGTGTCATTGGACGACGTTAGTGTGAGCGGCCTTCGACCGCTCGATACGTGAGAGTGGGGCGATGAGCGGGCATTCCCCCCCGCTGCTTGACACTCACGCCTCACGAGATCCCTTTACTCTTGCTGGCAACTCCTCATTTCGAAGAATGACGTTTGGCGTCATCCCGTAGCCCGCTGTCTAGTTCGCGAGGACATTTCGCTTCAAGATGTCGGGATAGCCGGCACGCGTCGTTGTTGTCGCCTCGGATCGAAACGGCCGACGAGTCGGCGGTCGGTGATAGTGGCGGCGCTCAGAGGTTTTGACGGATGGATGAGAAAGCGCCATCGGCCGTGTTTGGGTCGGCGATGGCGGATTGGGTTCCCCTACCTTGGGCAGATTGTGAGACGCTTCACGGCATTATGAAGTGCATATCGTATAAGTACCATGATATCAATGAGTTATATCATTATTGTGGCGGAGGAAGAGGGATTCGAACCCCCGAGACCCTTGCGAGCCTTGCGGTTTTCAAGACCGCCGCCTTCAACCACTCGGCCATTCCTCCGTCTGCACTCAGCCTAGCAACATGGCGGACAATCTTCTGCTCTTGTCTCAGCTTGGTGAACCGAGATCCCGTCCCTTGTCGTGTTCCGCTGTCCGCCAACTGCAGTGATGTACCCTGCAACTACATGCAGGGCAGGTTGCAGGACAAGGTGGCTCTCGTAACGGGTGCGTTCGGCGGAATCGGTTCGGCGATTACACGGAGATTCTTGGCTGAAGGCGCAGCCGTGATTGCCAACGACCTTGATGGTCGGCCGCCCGCGAATCTGCGCATTGCCGGACCTGACGGCGGCGAGCGCCTGATCGCGCATCGCGCGGACCACTCAAAGGAATCGGATGTCGTCGCCATGATGCAGCGGGCGCGAGAACTGTTTGGCGGCGTGGACATCCTGGTCAACAACGCCTTTGCCGCGTTCGAAGACACCGACATCGAGACTCTCCGCGAAGAGGACTGGGATCACACCCTCTCTGCCTGCCTGAAAGGACCGTTCCTGTGCACGAAGCACGCGGTGCCGCTCATGAAGGAGCGCGGCGGCGGCAGCATCGTGTCGATCTCCAGCGTCAACGCGCTCCGCGCTGTGAGCGAAACTGCCTACACGGCGGCCAAGGGCGGCCTCATCTCCATGATGCGCCTCGTTGCGGCGGACTTCGCCGAATGGAACATCCGCTCCAACGTGATCTGCCCAGGTACGATCGCGACCTCGGCGTCGCTGGACTACTGGGAACAGTTCCCGGCCGGCTTCGCCGAACTGAAGCGCATGTATCCGCTGGGGCGGATTGGCGATCCTGTCGATATCGCCAACTACGTCCTCTTTCTCGCATCCGACGAATCCAACTGGGTGACCGGAACCGTCCATGCGGTAGACGGCGGCCTCATGGCTGGAACCAAGCTCAGCGTGCGCTGAGAGGTTCGTCTGGTAGACTCCGAAAACTGTGGCACCCACCGCTAATCCGGTCTTCGTGATGGCATTGCTGCTGGTGTGCGCATCCTGCGGCTCAGATTCGAACGAATCCACCACTCCGGCGGCAGCGGGAGGCGGCCGGTCCGGCTTTCTGAGCGAGCGGTTCGCCGACGCAGCCCTCCAAGGCAACGTCAAGGCTGTAGAAGAGATGCTTGAATTCGTGGATGTCGACGCTGTTGACGAGGGCGGCCGCACGATGCTGATGTTCGCATCCTATGGTGGCCACTCGACGACCGTGCGGTTGCTATGCGAGCACGATGCCGATCCCAACCTCAAGGATACGAATCGCCGCACGGCGCTTATGTACGCCGCGTCTGGGCCGAACGCCCACACGGTTGAGATCCTGCTCGCCCACGGCGCAGAAGTGAACGTGACAGACGGGGCCGAGGGCTACACGGCGCTCATGTTTGCAGCAGCGGAAGGGCATGCCGACATCGTCCAACTGCTCCTCGACAAAGGCGCAGATCCGGAT
Source organism: Terriglobia bacterium (assembly GCA_009841225.1). Classification (GTDB taxonomy): domain Bacteria; phylum Acidobacteriota; class Terriglobia; order Bryobacterales; family UBA6623; genus VXMF01. Next base: position 11,302 of record VXMF01000018.1, read on the forward strand.
CTGCGGGACATTGACGGCGAATCAGCTTTGAAGTTCGCCACCGACAACAACCACCAAGACGTGATCGCTGTGCTGCAGAAGGCGGCAGGGCCTTGATGGCTTCGGGTCTAGCCATCCCGGACTCGACGAGGCTCCCCGCTTCGGGAGTGTCGCGGGTTGCGAGCTACAGGCTAGTCTGGCTCACCTGCTTGGCCCTAGCTGGCTTGGTCACAGCGCCCGCCCACGAGTTCACCATTACGCCGGTGACCATTGTTCTCACCGGCGATGGCGGATTCCAAGCCGAGATCGGCCTCGATGCTGACGCGTTAGCTCTCGGCCTGCCCCTCGAGGCAGATTCCGAAGAAGTGGCCAGGGGGATGCGCGAGCTCGGCGAAGGCCAGTTCGAGAGCGCAGTTCAACGAGCTCGTGATGCAGTTCGCGATGACATCCGTATCGCCTTCGACTCCGCGCCCGCAGACTTCGGGGTTCAGTTCCCCCATCATGGAACTCCGGCCGCGGCCGAGGCTGACCCGCCGACGGTGCTGGGAGCGCTCGCCAGGCTCACGGGCATAGTCCCCGCCGGCTCTCGCGAACTCGCCATTCGGCTACCGGCCAAGTACAAGACAGTCTCGCTCCAGATCCACTCACCAGACTTAGAGACCCCGTCTAGCGTCTTGCTGGATCCCGGCCAGGCCAGTCCGCCGATTCCGCTGGTCGATACCGGACGCGAGATTCCGCGGCAGGGCGTGTTCAGCAGCTACCTAAAGTTGGGTTTCACCCATATCGTGCCCAAGGGCCTAGACCATATCCTCTTCGTGCTGGGGCTCTTTCTGCTCAGCACCCGCTGGCGGCCGCTGTTGTACCAAGTCACGGCATTTACGGTCGCGCATTCGGTAACGCTTGCGTTGTCTATGCAGGGCGTTGTGTCCCTGCCCGAACGCTTCGTGGAGACCCTGATAGCGCTTTCAATCAGTTGGGTGGCAATCGAGAACATCGCCACGTCCGAGCTGAAACCGTGGAGACTGGCCTTGGTCTTCTGTTTCGGCCTTCTCCACGGACTGGGATTCGCTGGCGTTCTGAGCGAGCTGGGGATGCCCGATGGTCAGTTTCTGGCCGCGCTGCTGTCGTTCAATCTTGGCGTCGAACTCGGCCAGGTCAGCGTTGTCCTGATGGCGTTCGCAGTCTTGGGGAGGTTCCGGAATCTTGAGGGGTATCGTCGCTACGTGATCTTTCCGTGCTCGGCCGCCATTGCGGCAACTGGGTTGTGGTGGGCGGTCACACGGGCGCTCGGATAGCTGGGAGTGGGGAGCCGTCGCGCATAGCGCGAATTGCCAAACTGGTTCGTCCCTATTCCCGGTCCAACTGCATCTTAGTCTCACCCGTGGCGCGAGGCAGTTGGGGAACCAGTCCGGCCCCAGCGCGGACGGTCGAGAGCACTATCATGGAGTCTCCGTGGCCACAGTCTTCATCCCATCCATGTTGCGGCCTCTCGCGGGCGACCACGATGCGCTCGAAGTGAGCGGGGCGACGGTCCGCGAGGTCGTCGAAAACCTAGTCGAGCGCTATCCCGAGCTGAGCGGACGTCTGCTAGCGGACGGACAGCTGCCCGGCAACATCTCTGTAGCGATCGATGGCGAAGTCTCGACGCTAGGTCTGCTGGATCAACTGGAACCGGACTCCGAAGTCCACTTTGTTCCAGCGATCTCTGGCGGGCGAGGATAGGTCAATGCAAACTCCTTGGGGCGAGATCGAGGTCCAAGACGCGCACGCGCACTTCTTCGGGCAGTCGTTCTTCAAGGCTCTGGCCCTTCAGAAGGGTGTCTCCGACATTGCAGGGATGGTCGCGGCGCTGGGTTGGGACTTGCCGCCCGACCAGAGCGAGGATCTGGCCCGCGGCTGGGCTGAGGAGCTGGACCGGCACGGTGTCGCGAAGTCTGTCTTGATCGCCAGCGTCCCTGGCGACGAAGCCGCGGTTGGCGACGCCGTGCGAGCTTTTCCCGGCCGCTTCTACGGCTACTTCATGCTCAACCCGCTCGCGGACGGCGCGCTAGAGCGGGCGAGGACGGCCTTTGAAGAGCTTGGCCTGCAGGGCTTGTGCCTGTTCCCGGCGATGCAAGGGTTCTCGGTGCAGGACGCGAGACTCGGCCCGCTGTACGAACTTGCGTCCGAGGCCAACGGGCGGGTTGTATTCGTCCACATGGGAGTGTTGACCGTTGGCATTCGAGCCAAGCTCGGCCTGCCGTCCAAGTTCAACATGAGCTTCTCGAACCCCACCGACTTGCATGCCGTGGTAATGGACCACCCCTCCGCGAACTTTGTGCTGCCACATTTCGGCGCGGGCTACTTTCGAGAAGCGCTCATGCTTGCGTCTTTGTCACCAAACGTGTACCTGGACACCTCCAGCAGCAACAGTTGGACAAAATACCTCACCCCGCGACCCAGCCTGCGAGATGTCTTCCGCCAAGCCTTGGACGTGGTCGGTCCCGAGCGCCTCTTGTTCGGGTCAGACTCATCCTTCTTCCCGCGCGGCTGGAATGGCAGGGTGTTCGACGCTCAGTGCGAGGCCCTTGAGCAGAATGGCATAACCCGAGTTGACGCCGAGGCCATATTTGGCCAGAACCTTGAGCGGCTCCTCAAACCGGCCCGCGGCCGCTAGGCCGAGAACGGTCGCGGCCGAAGCAGGCCGATGCCCTCAGGCCCGAGTCAATGCAGTGTGGGCCCAGCGGTTACCGACTCGTTCTTCAACGTGCGCCCTGGGGCGGCAGCCAGGTGCCCGCACCGAGTTGCCAACTTCCCGACCTGATCTGGCCGCGCGCACCCGAAGAACCATCTACAGCGAACGACTCCGTCTGCCGACCGCTGCCGCCTAGCCTACGGCTAAGACAGAGTATCGACCAAGCCTGCTTCGATGATCCGGCGATCCTGCGTTAACAGCGTCGCCCCGAGCACTCGTGCGGTCGCTACCAAGATTCGATCTGCAGGGTCACGGTGAAAGGAGTCGGGCAGCATAGCAAGCTCCGCTGCGATGGCTGGCGAAACGCTGCAGCGTCGCACTAGCGGCGGAGCCACCGCCATCTCGAGCCACGCCCGAAGGGGAACTTGCAACTGAAGGCGCTCCAAACTGAAGAGTGTCGCCACTTCCCAGAGAGAAATGTCCGCTACCAACAGCGGCGACTGCTCGTTGGCCGACGCAATAACCTCCCGTTGGCCTACCGAAAGCTGAGGGTCCTCGCTTAGCCACCATACAAGGACGTGCGTGTCAAGCAGTGCCTTCACCGCCGGAGACTCTCCCAATGCTCTTCTGGAACGGCTGGCCCAACGATGTCGCCGACTACTCGGACCGTGCCTTTGAGTTCAAACTGGGGGTACTTGGCTTGGGTTGGACTAGCGGGCACGAGTTCGGCGACGGGCCGGCCGCGCTTGAGGATGACTATCTTCTCTCCGGTCGCTTGCACTTGATCGAGGATTGCCAAGCATCGGGCTTTGAAGTCGGACGCGTTGATCGTCTCCATATGACTAGTATTGGTGACTAGTCGTATCGTGTCAAGTCAATCGAGGCTGCTACGCGAGGAGACCAGCGGCTTGGGCCGCGCGTAGTTCGCAACGGTACGCAAGGGCTGCAACCCATTGGCGGAGCCAGACACCACCGATTGATTCGGCCCGGACCGCGCCGAAAGAGTTCAAACGGCCACAGATGGCGGGCATCCGTCGCTGAGACCCGCAAGGCGCGAGCGTAGGCGATCCATGTGAGCCGGTGGGGCCTAACCGTCAAATGGTCGAATCGCAAGACAGCAGGACGGCGCTCGTCTCTGTGAGCTAAACGGCAAGAGGGGGAGGGCTCGCCCGCTACTGGCCATCCAGATAGAAGGGACGCCGCTTGTCGCGCTGCATGCCCTCGTCGAACCTGCGGGCGATCCTGTCCAGCCGCTGGACGATTTCCGGACGGCTGGAAGCGAGATTGCGTGTCTCGGCCGGGTCGGCCGCGAGGTCGTATAGTTCCGGCTCTGCGCGCAGCCTGTGGTGGCGCTCATGGAGTTCGGGATTCTGCAGGTACCAGAGTGAGGCGGACCGCTCCGGAGGCTCAGCTTGACGCGGAAACAGCTTCCAGCTCCCGAGCCGGACAGCTTGCAGTTGGACGCCGAAGTAGTAGAAAAAGGGTTGCTGCGGAAGCTCCGTCGCCTTGCCCGTGAGTAGGTCCACTATCGACCGCCCGTCGATCACCCTGTCAGCAGGGGCCTGAGCACCTCCCAGTTCGGCAAGGGTCGGCAGCAAGTCGAGAATCGAAGCCGGTTCGTTCGTCTCTACGCCAGCGGCGATCTTGCCGGGCCAGCGAAATATTCCCGGTTCCCGCATTCCCCCCTCGAACGTGTTGCCTTTGCGGCCCCGGAGCCCGCCCGTGCTGCCTCCGTCACTGCGAATGCCCCAGCGCCCACCGGAACCTGTCGGGCCGTTGTCCGAGGTGAAGACGACCAGTGTCCGCTCGTCTAAGTCGAGGTCCCGGAGCGTCCGCAGCACCTCTCCCACGCTCCAGTCCAACTCCTCCACAGTGTCGGCGAAGAGCCCGTGTGGCGAGCGCCCCTCGAAATCCTCTGACGCATATTGCGGATTGTGCGGGAAGGTGTGGGGGAAGTACAGGAAGAACGGGCGATTGCGGTTCTGCTCGATGAAGCGGACAGCCCGCTCGGTGTAGCGCCTCGTCAATGTATGCTGATTGACCGGAGCTTCGACAATCCGGTCGTTCTCTAAGAGCGGCAGTTCCCAGAAGGCGTGCTGTGGCCGGAGGTCTTCGTCGGGCTCCCACTTGAGCATGTCGTTGGAATAGGGCAACCCGTAAAAGGAGTCGAAGCCGTGGCGTTGGGCGCGGAACGGCTTGGGCCAGCCTAGATGCCACTTGCCGATCGCCGCGGTAGCATAGCCTTCGTCTGACAAGATCTCCGCGATGGTGATCTCGGCAGGCGGCAGGCCAGTCAATTCGGTCGGGAACAGGACATAAGGCACTCCCGCCCGGACCGGGTAGCGACCGGTCAACAAAGACGCTCTCGACGGGCTGCAGAAGGGAGCCGTCGCGTAGAAGTCAGTAAACCGCATCCCCTCTGCCGCCATGCGGTCCAAGTTGGGGGTCCGGATCGTGGTGGAACCGTAGACCCCGAGATCACCGTAGCCCAGGTCGTCGGCGAAGATCACGATGAAGTTCGGCTGCTGTGCGGTTGCGACGAGTGCCGAAAGCGCTAGCAGGACAGTGAGCTGGACCAAAGCCAGGCCGCGCCGCTGCCGGCCCGCTAATCGCCGCGCAGAGGCAACTCCAGCCACGGTAGTTTCCGAGTACTGCACCGGAACCATCATGCCAGAGCTAGCGGCTGAGCTTTGCCACACGACCGAACAAGGCCCCTGTATGATCCTTTCTACGTGGATTCGTACGGCCCATGGAAGGGGCGCGCGCGAGCCGGAGACGGTCCACCTGCGAACTTGCCTGCCGCCGGAGCGGTGCGCCAGCCCCCTCCAGGTGCCGCCCCGATTCGGCTGGGCAGGTGCCCTTATCCGTGCTGCCACTCTCTGGCCAACTGGATGAACTCGAAACTGTTTACTATCAGAGTCGGGTCATCTGCGGACTTCGGCAGCAGATCAAGCTCGAGGATGGGGTGCGGGCCGAGCGGCCGCTCGCCTCACGAGTTCGTTACGATCCTGAAGACGATGATTCTCGATGGAGATGCGGGCTCGGTGAACTGCGATTCGTCACTCGCCAATCCGCTGCCGCGAGACGAATGAAGCGGACAGCAACGGGAGGGACAAGGCAGTGACTGCGAACGCCGCGGTAATTGCGAGTACCGTCGCATTGGGTCTCTTGGCCGGACCACTGGCAGCGGCCGCACGACCACTTCGGCCCCATGTGCTGCTGATCTATACCGATGACCAAGGTTACGGAGACGTCAGCGCTCTCAACCCCGAGTCAAAGTTCCAAACGCCAAACCTAGACCGGCTGGTCCGCGAGGGCATGGCTTTCACCGACGCCCACTCCTCCGACACAGTCTGCACGCCGTCGCGATACGGCCTCCTGACCGGTCGCTACAGCTGGCGGACCGGACTGAAGAGAGGCGTTATGGGAGCTGAGGGGAAGGGGCTCATCGCAGAGGGCAGAACTACGCTGGCTTCCCTGCTCCGAGACGTGGGTTACCGGACAGCGATGGTCGGCAAATGGCATTTGGGCATGACCTTCCACGGCAATAAGGGGAGCCGCGACTGGTCTCGCCCAGTGCTCGATGGTCCCGTCGACAAGGGCTTCGATTACTTCTATGGGATTCCGGCCTCGATGAACTACGGGGTGCTCACCTACATCGAAAACCGTCGCGTCCTCGATCCTCCCTGGCTATGGACCCGAAAGAAACCGAATCAGATCGCCATCGCTGACTACCGGATCACTCCTCCGTACGGACACTCCAGAGCTGGCGGAGAGCTGGAGGTCGCTCCAAGCTTCGACGACCAGCAGGTTCTGACCGTCTTTACCGAGCGGGCGGTCCAATGGATCGACGACTTCGCCTCAGACAACTCTGACGAACCGTTCTTCCTGTACTTGGCCTATACGTCCCCGCACAAGCCCGTGATCCCAATCACAGAATTCCACGGGAAATCGGAGGCCGGAGCTTATGGCGATTTCATGATGGAAACGGACGCACACATCGGGAGCGTGCTCGATGCCTTGGACCGAAATGACCTGACGGGAGACACGCTTGTGCTCGTGACGAGCGATAACGGGCCTGAAACGACCTACCGAGAGCGATTGAAGCGATTTGGCCACGCAAGTGCTGGCAAGTTACGGGGCGGCAAGCGTGACCTGTACGAAGGCGGGCATCGAGTGCCATTCATCGTGCGCTGGCCAGCCGTCACGAAACCCGCGCAACGTTCCTCTGATCTCGTGTGCCAGACTGACGTGCTAGCAACCATTGCCGACGTAATAGGCCGAGAGCTCGGGCCAGATGAGGCTGAGGATAGCGTGAGCTTCCTACCGATCCTGCAGGGTGAGCAGCGTCCGCCTCGCCCGCCTGTCATTCACCACTCCGCAGCAGGCTACTTCGCCATTCGGCACGGGCGCTGGAAGCTCAACATGATTCGGGGTTCAGGTGGAAGCCTAGCTCCCCGCTTTGTGGAGGCCAAGCCGGGCGAGCCGCAGTTCGAGCTGTACGATCTCGCAGCCGACTTAGCCGAAACAAACGACATGACCGGTCGAGAACCGACCGTGGCCGCACGATTGCGTGAGGAAATCACCCGAATCGTCACCAGCGGCCGCAGCAATACAGGGCCAACCGTTGGCAACGATGGAGCGCAATGGTGGAAGGAGCTGACGTGGCTCGAATCGAACGCCAGCGAGCACTGAGCTCACGGGCTGCCACACGATCACAGGAATGCAGGGAAGCTCCGAACGGTGTAATCCGATGTTCGCCGGCTCCGACATGGAGCGGATCTGCAATTCGGACCGCCGCCGCAGGTCACTATCTGAGCGATGAGAGACTCTGGTTCAGTCTCCCTCGCTAGCCTGCAAAGCCGCCTCGACCACCGCAGTCTGGATCCTCCCGCTTCGGGACAAGAACGGCAGCTCTTGCGTGTTGTGGAACGCCAACCGCTGATTTCCGCACCAAGGCTGAAACCTTGAGGAGACCTCGAGCCGTCAAACCGCTCGAGCGCAAACGGCCAAGTGTCGATGCCCGCTTTTCGCGGAACTTCAGAAAGGAGAACTAAGCGATGAGACGTTACATGCTGATCGCAGCGGTGGCGGGCATGACTGTCCAGCCATTGACGCCGCTGCCATTGCCGGTCAAGCAGACCGGACGCGACCGAGTTCTGGGTATGGTCGGGCGAACCGCTTCGACGGGTTGCGCGGTCGACGCCCCCTTCGCAAGCGTGGGTGTCTGGGACGCTCCAACGGTCGACAGCAGCAATCGGGCACCTCTTGCAGATGCCCGGCAGAGGACACGGGCATTGCACGACCGCTGTGTTCCAAGGCGGAAGTGCTTCACTACCCGAAGCCCCGTCCGCACCAGCAGGGACCCAGACAGCCGTTTCCGGACGCCCACATTCTTGGGCAGGTGACGCACGGGGACGCAAGCGACTCAGTAGCGCCTACCAACGAGCGCCCTGTCTTCCGACGCGCACTCGCCGCAGAGCCCCGTTGCGTCGACTAGCTGCTGGGGGGGGGCATCCTAGGCCTTGCTGCTTCCACCGCCGGCGTTGCTTCTTGGGAGTCTTGGCGCTAGGGAGCCCGAACCCCTCTGCTAGGCATTCGCCGGCACATAGAAGGCATGCAATATCATTGATGAACCATGCGACCAACTATGTCCCTGTCGCACCGCCGCCACCGATCGTTCCCCGTCGGCAGTGGGGGCTCTCAGCTCAAATCCAGCTTGTCAGATCGTCGCGAGATGAGTTCAAAGCGACCCTGCGATGCCAGGAACTCGCTTCCTCGGACGGGCAACGCGTCGTTGTCGATCCTCCGGCAGTCCCCTGCTCCGCGATGGCTCGCGGTCTTGTTGGGCGTTGCTTCCATGGTTGGATGCACCCCACGACAGGAACTCGCCCCGCCCAACTTCTTGATCCTCATGTCCGACAACCACTCTTGGCATCACCTCGGATGCTACGGCGACGCGACGGTCACGACACCGAATATCGACAAGCTGGCGGAAGAGGGCGTACGCTTCGCGCACGCCTATTGTCCGTCCCCGTCATGCACTCCCGCTCGCGCGGCCATGCTGACCGGCCAAGACATCTGGCGGCTCGAAGAGGGCGCCAACCTTTGGGGAACGATGCCCAGTCATTTCGCGGTGTACACCGACCTGCTCGAGCAAGCCGGCTATCTCGTGGGCTACGAAGGCAAGGGCTGGGGGCCGGGAGACCACGAGGCCGGAGGATGGACTCGGAATCCCGCCGGCCAGCGGTACGGATCATTCGAGGAGTTCTACAACGAGCGCGAGCGCGGCCAGCCCTTCTGCTACTGGTTCAGTTCGCGGGACCCGCATCGGCCGTACCGCGCCGGCGGCGGCGAGAAAGCGGGCTACGATCTCGAATCGATCGCCGTCCCTCCCTATCTGCCGGACGATCCCGCCGTGCGGGGCGACATCGCAGACTACTACGCCGAGATCGAGCATTTCGACGGCGAGGTTGGCGAACATCTCGGATTGCTGTCCGAGTACGGGGCTACGGAAGACACTGTTGTGATCGTCGTTAGCGACAACGGCTGGCAAATGCCCCGGGGGCTGGCAAACCTATACGATTCGGGCACGCGCCTGCCTCTGATCGTGTCGATGCCGCAACGGTTTCCGGGCGGCCGCGTGGTGGAAGACTTTGTCAGCCTGACCGATTTCGCGCCGACGATCCTTGACTTGGCAGGCTTGCCCATTCCCGGAGATATGACGGCGAGCAGCTTTGGGCCGATCCTGGCTTCGAGCCAGCAAGGACTCGTCGATCCGCAGCGCTCGTTCGTCGTGACCGCCAGAGAACGGCATGCGTTCGTCAGACAGGGAGGCCCGGGATATCCAGCGAGGGCGCTGCGGACGCGCGACCACCTATACATCCGGAACTATGCGCCGGAGCTGTGGCCAGCGGGAGATCCGCCGCTGTATGGAGACGTGGACGCTCACATGCTCCAATTCCCCTCGCCGACGAAGATGTTCCTCTTGCAACGGCCCGACGACCCCGAGTATCGATCTCTGTTCGATCTCGCGTTCGCAAAGCGACCTGCCGAGGAGCTCTACGATCTCGCGACCGACCCATATCAGATGAAGAACGTCGCTGGGGATCCTGCCTACGAATCGACTCGGGCAGAGCTGTCCGGCCAGTTGCAGGAATACCTTCGCAGCACCGCAGATCCGCGCGAGGTCGGCGGCCCGATGAAATGGGAGAAGGCTCAGTACTTCAAAGAGAGCGACTTAAAGCCCGAGCCGAGCCCAGAAGCGATCAAGGCGCTCGGCCTCGACGAGCGCTACAGCTATATCGACTAGCAGGCTCCTCGAGATGCATCGTTTGCGAGCCTAAGGTCGTGCAACGAGTTGCTCGGGAGAGTAATCGGCGTGATCAACTGGCTGCTCGCGGAAGCAGCACTTGAGCCTAGTTGCCGTTTCGGCGGCTAGCGGGGGCGCGGCCGCGGCCGCGCATCACCGAGAGCTCTGCCTGATCCAAGAGCCCGTCGCGGTTGGTGTCGAGTTGCCCGAAGCGCCGCTCGATTTGCGGCGAGACTTCCTCGATGCTGAGCTGGCCGTCTCCATCGGAGTCCCATCGTGCCAAGCCGCCACGGCCCTCTGGAGGTCTGTTGCGCCCGACGTCCTGCTGCATCATGGCTTGGATCTCCGACGGTTCGACATGGCCATCGCCATCCCTATCCATGCGGTCGAAATTCCGTCGCATTCGCTCGGGAAGTTCCTCGAGAGTCAGCCGATCGTCTCCATCCCTGTCCCTAGCCAAGAGTCGCTCCACAAACTGCTGAGAGCCGAATCCACCGCCCGCCCCTCTTGGACGACCGCCCTGTCCGGGCCGGCCTCGTGGGCCCCGGCCTGGCCCCGTGCGGTTGAAATCCATCCGGCCTGATCTGACCCGCCCGGCATCGCGGTCTACCTCCCAGGTAATCAAGTACTCTTGGGTGACCGGCCTGCACCACGTATCCGTGCAAGCGAAGTAACGGAATCTCATTCCCAGCGGCTCTTGCGAATCTCCACGCTTCACGTGAACGAGGAATTCGCGCGGGTCCGCATCGGCATCTTCCTCGACCTTCGGTCCTTGCAACTTCGCCGGAGTGATCCTTACTCCCTCGGAGGCAGAGAGTTCTACGTCCATCGCCGGTGCCAAGTTGTTCCAATGCACCCCGTGAAGCGGGTCTAGAAGGAAGGCTAGATAGAGCTTCCCCTCGCCTGACCGGAGCAGGTCCTGGTCGGCCTCTGCGCGCAGCTTGGTATAGAACGGCTCGCCTGTCTTCGCAAGCTGAGGTCTTGATATCAGGGTGCGATAGGTGCCTGGCTTTTCGATGCGGGGAACCACGCCGGTCTTGGCATGCTCCGGCGCCGGCATGATTTGCATGTTTAGGTCCGATACCTCGGTTGGGTTTTCAACCGGCCCGACAAATTCTGCCAGATCCCTCCGTAACTGATCCGGGTCGCTCCAAGCGCGGGCCCGCAGAATCCGGCCCTCGGGATCGAGCACGTATTCGGAGTTCTGGCGGTTGCCGAGCGCATGCTTCAACTCATTCGCCATGTTGTCGGCAATCCAAGCGATCTCCGACCCCAAGACTCGCCTGGCCTCCTCGACGTGCATCAGGCGTTCCTCGAGAGTGATCGGGTTGACGTAGCCGTTCAGTTCGGGGTGCGCCAGCGCCTTGTAGAGGTAAAGGAACCGGACACCCTTGGGCGCGTAGTCGCGGTAGACAGTCTCCAACCTGGGGACATTACGAATGAAGGGCGGTCAAGTCAAGCACCCGTTGACGAGGACCGTATACTGCCCAGTCAGGCTCTTCGTGTTGAATGGCTTGCCGGCCGCATCGTAGACCTCTACTGCGGGGAACGTATCTCCCTGTCCGAGCGGCATCGACCTCCGCGACTGGGCCATGCCGGCCGTTGTCGCGACGGCTAATGCCAATGTCAGAACTGCGAAGCGCGAACGGTTCATTGCAAGCGATCCCTCCTTGCAGTGAACACCAACCCGGCCGTCGGCTTCGTGAAGAGCCGGTAAAACCTTGCCGCTGTGTATACCAATCCCGAGGGGTCTAGCTTGAATCGCATGAGGACCGCCCCCAACTCCTGAATGTCAGCGGGCTCCGGAAAGTATGCCCGCGGCCCTAGGCCGGGTTGCGGACGCGCGAGGAAACAGCCTTGGTAGCAAAGAGAGCCCTCCCCGCATAGCGATTCTCCAACTCGAGCACATGAGGCCGGAGGATGGACTCGGGATCCCGCCAGCTAGCGATGCGGATCGTTCGAGGAATTCTACGACCAGCGCGAGTGCGGCCAGCCCCTCTGCTACTGGTTCAGTTCGCCGGACCCGCGCCTCCTGCGGCGAGCGAGCAGGCGGCAATCCCGAATCGATCGCCGTCCCTCCGTACCTGTCGAACGACCCCGCCGTGCAGGGTGACATCGCAGGCTACTACGCCGAGATCGAGCACTTCGATGGCGAGGTTGGTGAACATCTCGGACAGCTGGACGCAGGGCGTGTTCGACGGAAACGCGGCACTCTTGCATGCAATTCCGCATTCCGACTGACACTGTAGAAGAGCCCCGCCGACTCTCGTCGGCGGGGCTCGTGATTGATCTCGCGCTAGGGCGCTACGTCCCTAGAACTCGTAACGCAAGGCGAACTGGATCTGTCGCGGCTCCAGCTGTAGCCTGAAGATCCGGGCAACCGAGCCTGACGCCAACGTGTCGTTTCTGTTGCTGCCGGGCTTGCGGAAGTGAGTCTTGTTGAACATGTTGAAGAACTCGCCCCGCAAGATCAGCCGGTGCCCTTCGGCCACTTGGAATTGCTTCGCGATCGAAACGTCCCAAGAATTGATACCCTGCGCCTCCACGATGTTGGCCCCGGAATTGCCGTAGTTGAACTGCTGCGGGAATTGGAAACAGTCGACCTTGTACCACTGCTCGGCGGTCTTGGGTCCGTTGTTCGGATCGCACGTCACGTCGGGCCTCTGGTAAGATCGTCCGACGTTGGCGATATCCCTGCCTGACAGCACGCCCACCGGCGGCCCAGTGTTGAAGCGAGTGAACCCCTCGATCGCCCAGCCGCCCAAGAACGCATCGGCGGCGGCGTTCCAGTCTCCGCCCCAGCGACGGCCCCGGCCGATTGGCAGGTCCCATTGGTAGGCGATCTGGAACACGTGCTGCAGGTCCCAGCTCGACCTTGACCAATCGTTCCGGATGTTGAACGGATCCTGCGTCTTCCATTCGGCGAGAGAAGACTGCTCGTCCATGGCCTTGGACCAGGTGTAGTTCATGCGAAACCCGAACCCGCGTCCGAAACGCTTGTTCATCTCGACCTGAAGGGCGTTGTACAGACCTCCGAAACGATTGAACCCGCCGTCAACATTGCCGAAGTCCGGCATCAACCGACGAGGCTGGATCTCACCCGGCCCCGGAGTGAGGGGGGTGTTGACCGCCGTGTAGCCGATCTGCTTCCGGCTGGAGGAGCCGACATAGCCGACATTCAGCGAAAGCTGGTCGACCAACTCCCGCTGGATGAAGAAGTTCCACTGGGCCGAGTAAGGCGAGCGGTTGGTCGGCTGCTGCGGCCAGCCACCGATGGCCGCGGTGGAGGAGTACGGAGGTCCCGGATTGTCCGCAAAGAATGTCGGCACAGGATTCTCGGTAGTCACGGCATTGACCGTGGCGACCTGCTGCGGAGTATAGGGCCAGAACTTGCGCAAGTCCTGCAACTCTTGGACAAACGTCGAGTTGTAGAACACGCCGACGCCAGTGCGCACGACTGTCTTGTCGTCGACCTGGTACGCGATTCCCGCGCGGGGGCCTATGTTGTTCCGGTCTGGGAACATCAGCGCCCGCGTGGTTCCCAGCCTCTTCGCCGGCTGGTTCCGCTCGCCGGTCTCCGGCTCGATCTCAGGGTTGACTGTGGACCACATCAGCCGCCCGAGATTTCCGGTCACCGGGTTAGGAGTAATCCAGAGGTTGCCCAGCTGATCGGTGGTGTCGTAGGGAGGGTTGTTGTACTCGTACCGCATCCCTAGGTTCACGGTTAGCTTGGAGGTGACCCGCCAGTCGTCTTGGAAGAAAAACTGCCATGCATTGATTCGACCGTTCGTGATGGTCTCGCCAGTCGAACGCCGGAATTGCCTAGGCGTGCCGAGCAGCATCGACGCAGTGCTGAACCCGGAGCCCGGATCGTTGTAGAGCGAGGTGAGGTCGCCGTTGAACCACAGGTTCCCGTTCATCGGGTTGGACGTGTTGGTGTAAAAGTGCCGACGGCTGTAGTTGACCCCGAACTTGATCGAGTGGTTGCCGGCATTCGTCGCATAGTTGGAGATGAACTGCCAGACCTTGTCCCCCGTGTTGGTTCCGCCGCCGCCTGCGCTGAACTCGCCGTCAGAACTCATATTCGGAATCGGCTCGCACAGCACCTCCCTTTGGAACATCTGAATTCCGGTTTGGTCAAGAAAGTCGCCCCGGTTGATCTTGGAATTCAACGTGCAGTTCGGATTCCAGGGAGCGTTGTAGCCAAACCGGACCTCCAAGATCGAGGACGGATTGACTAGGCGCGTCCACTGGGCGGACAAGTTGCGCACGTCGAAGTCGTTCTCGCGCGATAGGTAGGGGTTGGAACTCGGGGAGAAAGTGGCAACGTTCTGGTGCAGGTAGCGCACGTTGAACGAGTCCTTACCGCCAGTATTGTGATCTCCGCGCATCACGATGAACTCCCGGTCATTCGACGCCTTGGTGGTGTTGGTGTAGTTCTGTGTCAGCTTGCCCGGGATATTCGGAAGCGGGATCATGATGTCCAGATACGTCGTGATCGCCGGGTGATGCATCGATTGCGGAATCGCATTGTTTTGGAACTGCTCACGGGCAATGTTTCCATCGGCATCCGCCACGCCCGTAAACGGATCGTAGATTCTCTGGGCGAGCTCGGAGAAGTCTCCCCTGCGCTGGAGTTCCGTCGGGAAGTTCGCGAGTGCGTTGTTGCCGCGCCGGCGATCAAAACCCTCGTAGTTCACGAACCAGAAAGTGCTGTCACGCAGGCCAGGGACCGGACCACCAAAGGCCGCGCCGTACTGATTCTGTGAGAAGGCGACCTTGCCTGTGCCGGAGCGGTTGGCGAAGAAGTCGTTGGCATCGAAATTATCGTTGCGCACGTACCAGTACATCGAACCGTGCAGATCCCGCGAGCCCGACTTGATCGCGATGTTGACGTTAGCTCCCATGGAACGCCCGAACTCCGCGTTGTTGTTGGTGGCGACGCGGAACTCTTGGATGGCGTCCATCGGCGGAGAGCCGCCGGGAGAGTTCATCATCATCATGTTGTTGTCAACGCCGTCCATCGTGAAGTTGTTGTCTTGCGGACGGGCACCGTTGACCGAAATCAGGAACGTCCCGGACTGCGTGCCCCTCGACTGGCTGTAGGTCATGCCGCTGGTTCCGGGCATCATCAGAATCAGGCGTGTGTAGTTGCGCCCGTTCACCGGGATGCGCTCGATCTCAGTGGTCGTGACGGTGCCACCCACCGAGGCGTCCTGTGTCTGTAGCACCGGGATCTGGCCGGTGACCTCAACCGTCTCGGTCACTTGGCCGAGTTCGAGAGATAGATCGACCTTGACCGTCGCTGCGACCTCCACGACGATTCCAGTGCGCACTCGCGTCTTGAATCCTTCGCTCGAGGCAGCAACATCGTATGTGCCCGGCTGCACCGGATACGCACGATAGGCTCCGCGTTCGTTGGTCGATATCTCCCTCTGCACGCCAGTGCTGAGGTTCGTGACCGTCACGTTGGCTCCAGGCACCAAGGCGCCGCTCTCATCGGTGACATCTCCAACGATCGTGGCGTTGGTTGTCTGCGCATCAGCGCCTGTCGGGGCCAGCATCAAGACCAGCGCTGCCAAGACGAGCGCGCCCTGCTTCCAAACTTTCATGTCTGCTCCTTGGAGCTACGCCAGGCACTCGGGACGAATACGTACTTCGTGCGCCTGCGTAACTCTGACAATCCCTTCGTACTCCAGCTGGAATACCCCACCAGCTGCACTGTAAGAGTTTACCACGCCATCCAGCGGCTGTATCAAGAAAAGTAAGGAATCGCGTAGACGGAGCCCAAGCCCCTGCTTACAGAGGTGTGGTCAGCAGCCGGGAAATTCCTGATGGAATCAGCTATACGCGGCCGGCCGCTGTGCGGCCCTAGGCCGGCGCGACAGAGCCGTGCGATCTCGAAGCTCAGACCTCGAGTTTCCAAGGCTTGCGATACGGGCGTTTGTACATGATCGCCTCGGCCTCGGGATCGTCCACCACCCGCTCGTTCTCAACGTCCCAATAGACGCGCCGCCCCGTTCTCACCGCAGCGTTGCCAAGGTGGCAGCCGATCATCGAGTCGTGGCTGATCTCGACGTCGGAGCGCGGCCGCTCGCGCGTCCGCATGCATTCGAGGAAGTTCTTGACATGGTCGAGATGCATGTCTTCTCGATCCGGGCGATAGGCCTGCCACGGCAGTCCTGGAGCCTTGTACTCGCGCACCGGCTTGTCGATGCGGTCCGTCTCCGGCAAGACCTCCCAGCCTTGGCGATCAACGATCAGAATGCCCTTCTCGCCGTGCAGCATGACGCCGTGCTCGCGATCCGCCGGGCCGCGCCCCACGCCCAAGGCGTGTTCCCAAACCATCGAGAACTCGGGGAACTCGTAAAGCACCTGCTGGGTGTCCGGGGTTTCCATCGCGTCCTTGGGATAGGCAAACTTGCCGCCTACCGACATGGCGGATGTCGGCGACTTGATGCCCATGTACCAGTTGGCGATGTCGATCATGTGCGCTCCCCAGTCGGTCATCAGACCGCCCGAGTAGGCCCAGTACCAGCGGAAGCTGAAGTGGAAGCGGTTGGCGTTGAAGGGACGGGACTCGGTCGGTCCGAGCCACATGTCGTAGTCCACGCCGCTCGGGGCCGGGCCGTCCGGCTGGTGCGGGGTCTCGCCCTTCCAGTCCAAGTAGACCCAGCAGCGCACCAAGCGGACCCGGCCCAACTTGCCGCTATCGATGTATTCCTTTGCGGCTAGGTACTGCGCTCCTGAGCGTTGCTGCGTGCCCATTTGCACCACGCGGTCATGCTTGCGAGCCGCCTTGACCATCTGCCGTCCCTCCCAGACGGTGATCGCCAAGGGCTTCTCGACATATACGTCCTTGCCGGCCTTGCATGCTTCCACGGTTGGCAGGGCGTGCCAATGGTCCGGCGTGGCAACGATCACCGCGTCGATGTCATCGCGATCCAGCACCCGCCGGAAATCGCCGGTGCGCAGTTCCGCTTCCTGCTCATAGTCCGCGACGACGTTCTCTTGCGTCTTGGCGATCTGGGACTCGTCGACGTCGCAGAGCGCGACAGCCTGTGTCTTGCCCGCCTTGAGCATGTCGTTCAGGTCGAAGCGGCCCATGGTTCCACAACCGATCAGGCCTACACGAATGCGATCATTGGCGCCAAGGATGCGGCTGGCGGAGGCTGCGGTCATCGGCGCTGCGCTCCCGGCAGCAGCCGTAGCTAGGAAAGAACGGCGCGAAGTGGTCATTGGGGTGCGAGGCTCCTTTCGGCGCGAAGCGCGATCAGGTAACAGCTTATCGCGGATCGATCGCCGTGGCAGAAGCGCGCTCCGGGGCCGGCCGCTCTGCGACCACCGTCCGGACGGGCAGCACACTGGGGCACAAACTTCCCATAAAGTATTAGGGGCAGCGGCCGCGTTTGGCGGCCGCCGGCGTGGTCCGAGGGCACGACCAGAACGTAGGAGGCCCAGTGCGAACCCCGCGAGACACGGCAACGATTCTGGGCGATCCGCGATTCTCCCGCGGAACGTTGAGGGGAGCAATTATTGGACTCGCTCTGGCAGGGGTGCCGGCATCGCTCGGCGCCGCGTCGGCCGAGCAGATTGAGTTCTTCGAGAGCAAGGTGCGGCCGCTCTTGGCAGAGCACTGCTACGCCTGCCACAGCGCCAAGATCGAGACGCCGTTCGCCGGCCTGCGGCTTGACAGCCGCGAGGCGATCCTCGCGGGCGGAGATTCCGGGCCGGCCATCGTGGCCGGTAATCCCACCCAAAGCCTTCTCATCAAGGCTCTCAATGGCGAGCCCGTGCTCATGCCGCCGGGCGGCGGGCTGCCGAGCGCAGCGACGAAGACTCTGGCGGAATGGATCCGGATGGGCGCTCCATGGCCTGAGGAACGCATGTCCGACGAGGCGGAACCAGGTGCCTTCGATCTGGCGCAACGCAAGCGAGCCCACTGGGCGTGGCAGCCTGTCCAACAGGCCGACCCCCCGCAAGTCAAGAAGCGCCGCTGGCCAGTAAACCCGGTGGATAGCTTTGTGTTGGCCGAGCTCGAAGAACGCGGCATGCTTCCGGCCGCGCCTGCCGACCGCCGCACGTTGATCCGGCGGCTTTCCTATGACTTGACAGGCATGCCGCCAACGCCCGACGAGACGGCTCACTTCGTACAGGACGATGATCCCGACGCCTACCAGAAGCTGGTACGGCGGCTGCTGGATTCGGAGCGATTCGGAGAGCACTGGGCACGGCACTGGATGGATTTGGTTCGCTACGCCGACTCGCACGGCAGCGAAGGCGATCCGGCGATACCGAACGCGTGGCACTACCGCGACTACCTGATTCGGGCCCTGAACGCCGACGTGCCGTATGACCAGCTCGTCCGCGAGCACCTCGCCGGCGACCTTCTCGACGAGCCGCGGATCGCCCCGGGGCGCGGGATCAACGAATCGATCCTAGGCACGGCGCACCTTCGACTGGTCGAACTCGGCTACCAGCCCGTCGACCCATGGGAAGAGCGCGTCAAGTGGACCGACAACCAGATCGACGTCTTCTCCAAGGCTTTCCTAGGCCTCACCGTTGCCTGCGCTCGATGCCACGACCACAAGTTCGACGCGATCAGCCAGCAGGACTACTACTCGCTCTTCGGCGCTCTTTACGGCGCCCGGCCGACCATGCGGGCCGTCGACTCTCCGGTCTCCCTGCGATTGCACTCGAAGCGATTGAGAAAACTCAAGGATCAGATTCGCGAGAAGGTCGCCGACCAGTGGATCGCAGACGCGGCCTCACTGCCGAGGCGCCTAGAGAGCGCTGACGGACACGCTGTTCGCGCCGCGCTGGAGGCAGCTGCCTGCGACGACGCGAGCCCCCTGCACGCCTTTCTCCAGCTTGGCGACCTGCGAGGCGAGCGCTTGTGGGAAGCGGTGGGGGATCTGAGAGCGGACTGGCACAGCCGTATGGCCGCCCGCAAAGCGTCTAACGAGCAGAACTTCCAAGAAGTCTGGGACTTGTCCGGCGCAGACTACGACGAATGGGTCAGCCACGGCGCAGGCGTCGGAGACACGCCATCGGCTCCGGGGGAGTTTCGCGTGGCCCTGGAAGGAAATACAGTCCTGCACGGCATCTATCCGGGCGGGGTCTACACGCACCTGCTGTCGAGCAAGCATGCCGGCGTCATGCAGTCGCCCCGCTTCACGATCGACACCGACTATGTCAGCGTTCGCACGATGGGACACGACTTTAGCTTCGCTCGCCTCATCGTGGAGAACTATTCCCTGCCCCTGGGCGGCATCTACGACCAGCGCTACAGCCCGAGGGCCGACACGATGCGGTGGTGGCAGTTCAAGACCGAGTTTTGGAAAGGGTTCACCGGGTATATCGAGTTCGCGACCCGCGAAGACGCCACCAACTTCGTCCTAGACTCGATCGACCGTGCCAAAGACCCCCGGCCCGAGCGACCGACTCACGGCAGGTCTGGAATCGGCGCGGCCGCGGCAGCCTTCCACAACGGCAAGCGCCAGCCGAAATCGACGACCGAGCCCATTCTCTACCTCTTGGCGGCGGAACCTTCGGGGTCTGCAAACAGTTTCGGAAATATCGTGGCCGAACGGCTGACCGCTGCCGCAACCGCATGGCGGGGCGGCACCACTGACCAGCAGCAGGCAAGCTTCTTGGACTACTTCGCCAGACGCGGGCTCGTGGCTACGTCGATTGACGAGATCGAGGGCGTCGGCGAGCTAGTCGCGGAATACAGGCGGCTCGAGAGTGAGATCGCAGTGCCGCAGAGATTCCCCGGCGTCGTCGAAGAGAGCGCGCCCGACCATCCCCTGCTGGTCCGCGGCGACCCCCGCAAGCCCGCAGACCCGGTCCAGCGGAGATTCCTCGAAGCCATCGGGGGTGACCGCTATGCCGATCCCGCGGCGGTCCGCCGCCGCTTGGCGGAAGACGTCACGAGTACGGACAACCCCCTCACGGCCAGGGTCATGGCAAACCGCGTCTGGCAACGTGTCTTCGGACGCGGCATCGTGGCGACACCGGATAACTTCGGCGTCCTTGGCGATGCGCCGTCGCACCCCGAGCTGCTGGACTATGTCGCGGATCGCTTCGTGGCGGATGGTTGGTCGATCAAGCGCCTCGTGGAGCTGCTGGTCACGTCGCGCACCTACCGGATGAGCAGTACGGCCTCGGGGAGGGCGCTGGAGCGCGATCCCTCAAATTCCTTGCTGCAACACATGCCCGTGCGCAGGCTCGAGGCGGAGGCTATCCGGGACACGCTGCTGGCCGTGTCCGGCCAGCTGGACAGCTCGATGTATGGCCCCCCTCCGCCGTCGCGCAACCGCTACGACGAGTACGAAGGCCCCGGATCATCCATCTATGGCGATGACCGCCGGAGCGTGTACCAGGAAATTCGTCGCAACCGCACGAACCCCTTCCTCGAAGTGTTCGATCAGCCGACGCCGTCCACCACGCGGGGTCGGCGCGATGTCACCAACGTGCCAGCCCAGTCGCTGGCGCTGATGAACAGTCCGTTCGTGTTGGGCAGCGCCTATGCGTGGGGGCGGCGGCTGGCGGATGGCGAGGGCCACTCTATCGGCAGCCGCGTGGAATACATGTACCGCAAGGCCTTGGGACGCCCGCCGTCTCAAGACGAACGGCGGGATGCCGTCGCCTTCGTGACGGGCCTGGCCGAAGAAGAAGGCGCCAGCGAGCGCGACATTCTGGCCAGCTCCGACACTTGGGGCCGGTTCGCGCACACGCTATTCAATTTCAAGGAGTTTCTGTATGTCCGGTAGGGCCGCGTTCCGAGTGCAGCGAAGCCAGAGCGGTATCAGTCGGCGACGCATGCTGCAGACCACCTCGACCGGCTTCGGCATGCTCGCAGCTGCCGCGCTGCTTGCCGACGAGGCCGCCGCGACGAACCCGCAAGCCGCCCGCGCTCCGCACTTCGCTCCCCGGGTGAGGAACGTGATCTTCTGCTACATGTCGGGCGGCATGTCGCAAGTCGACTCGTTCGATCCCAAGCCCAAGTTGACGCAGATGGCGGGCGAGCCGGTGCCCTTCAAGGCGGAGCGGACGATGTTCAACAACAACGGCAACATCTTCCCTAGCCCGTGGGAGTTCAAGCGCTACGGCGAGAGCGGCATCCCGGTCAGCGGCATGTTCCCCCACATAGGGAAAATGGCCGACGAGATCTGCGTGATTCGGTCTATGACCGGCAAGTTCATGGAGCACGCGCAAGGGAATTACTACTTCCACTGCGGACTGCCGTTCGCCGGCTTCCCCAGCATGGGATCTTGGGTCACGTACGGCCTTGGGAGCGAAAACGACAACTTGCCCGGCTTCGTGGTCACCGGGGGCGGCGGCATCCCCCACGGCGGCATCAACATGATGGGCAACGGATTCCTGCCCTCGGTGCACCAGGCCTCGGTGATCCACCCCGGACGCAGCGATCCGATGCGAAACATCACGTCCTCGACAACAGGCGCGAGGCAGCGTCGGCAACTCGATTTCGTTCGCCGCATGGACCAGGGCTTCTTGGCCGACATCGGCAGCCACGAGCCCGTCGAGGCTGCGATCTCGAACTACGAGACGGCCTATCGGATGCAGAGCGCGGTGCCGGAACTAGTGGACCTCGGCAGCGAATCAGAGGCCACGCGGGCCCTCTACGGCGTCGATTCCAGCAACCCCTCGACCGCTGCCTACGCGAAGCAGTGCCTGCTGGCTCGCCGCTTGGTCGAGCGGGGCGTTCGGTTCGTCGAACTGACCATGGTCAATACGCCCGGCAAGACCGATGGCATGGGCAACCCGTGGGACCAGCACGACAAGCTAGAGCTGGGCCATGGAGCGAACGCGCTCACGGTCGACCAGCCTGTAGCGGCGCTGCTCAAGGATCTCAAGGCGCGCGGCCTGCTAGACGAGACGCTGGTCCTGTTCTCGGGCGAGTTCGGTCGAACCCCGTTCGCGCAGGGCACAATCGGCCGGGACCACAACCCGTTCGGTTTCAGCCTTTGGCTGGCGGGCGGCGGCCTCAAGAAGGGGTTCGTTTACGGCCAGACTGACGAATTCGGCTACCGCGTGGTGGAGCACCAGTGCAGCGTGCACGACCTGCACGCAACCTTGCTGCACTTGCTCGGACTGGACCACGAGAAACTGAGCTATCGTTTCGGCGGGCGGGACTACACCCTGACGGATGTCCACGGACACGTGCTGCGTGGGATCTTGGCGTAACGCCGACCGGTAGTTAGCGATCGGATCTTGTCGCTCCTAGCCGCTCAGGTTGGAATCTCACGTAGCTAGCTCCTGCGCTCGAGGATGGCTACCGTCTCTATGTGATACGTCTGCGGGAACAGGTCGACCATCTGTAGCTCCAGCAACGCGAATCCAGCGGCGAGCAGGAGCTTCAGGTCACGGGCCAACGTAGCGGGGTCACACGAGACCAGGTGCAGCCGCGGAGGGCCCAGACGCACGATCTGGCTTACAACCGGAGCACCGAGGCCGGTGCGCGGTGGGTCGGCCACGATCAGGTCCGGCTGGCCTGAGAACCCATCCAAGAACACATCCACATCCAAGTGGACCGCCCGCACCGAGCACCCTGCTCGGCGAGCGTTGAAACGCAGGTCGCGCATCGCCGAGGAAGCCGAATCGACTGCGACGACCTCCCGGAATCGACGGGCTAGAGGCAACGTGAACAGACCCACGCCGGCGTAGAGGTCAATCGCAAGACGACCCTCGACCTGTCCTGTTGCCAGCACTGCCAAGCGATGGGCGAGAAACCGGTTGACCTGGAAGAACGAGCGGCCGCTGACTTGAAAGACGTCCTCGCCGCAACGATAGTCCAGCGGAGTGCCGGGAGCATCCACGCCGAGCACGGAGGCAGACTTCGCCCAGAAGCGTTTCGGCAACGGGCCAGCCCGACGCGGAAGATTGACCTGTACCTGATCCTCGTCAGTGAAGAACTCAATGGTCTTGAGACTGGACGGAAACCTGCGATCGGCCGCCATCCGTTCCACGGTGCTGTGCAGTGCGTTGAGCTTGGGCGAGTTGATTGCGCAATCGTGAGCCGGGACGAGGCGGTGCGAACGAGCCGCTAGGAAGCCAGCTTGGCTAGTCCTGCCCTGGCGAGCGAAATGAAGCTGCGTCCGATTGCGATAGCCGAGCGGTTCAGATCCTACGGTCGGTATGTCGGCGTCCCAGTCAATTCCGCCGATCCGGCTCAACGTCTCGCGCAGGATCCCGACCTTGTAGGAGCACTCGAGGTCATGCGGCATGTGCTGGTAGTGGCAGCCGCCACACTTCGCAAACACCGGGCAGGGCGGATCGGTGCGCTGGTCGGAGCGCGAGATCCATTCGGCGTCAACTCCTCGGCGGACCCCTGCCGACTTCGCCGACAGTTCCGCGTCCACCGTCTCGCCCGGCAGCACGTACGGCACGAACACCGCGCCGTCCTCGTGCCGCGCCAGCCCGTCCCCGCCGTAGACCAGCTTGTCGATTTCGAGCCTGGCGCGCATCTGGTTGATTCTCACACTGCCGGGCGCTGCGCGCTAGCTGCCCCGCTGCTCGCCTAGAGACGCTGTGGGCGCCGGAGCCCACCATGCCAGCGCCCCAGCGCGGCGACCCGGCCCGCCCCATGCCGCTCTCGGACCCGGTCCGGGACCACTCCGAATGACCGGGAAGACCCGCCCCGCGCCTCCGCTAGTCGCGCTCAATCCGGATTCAGCCGTGTTGGTAAACTCACAGTCTGGCGGCCTGCAGATGCCTTCGACCGCTTTCCTGTTCCCCGGGCAAGGCTCCCAGGCGCCCGGCATGGGCCTCGAAATCGCCGAGCGATACCCCTCGGCACGGGCCGTTTTCGATGCGGCCGACGATGCATTGGGATTTGCGCTTTCCCGCACTTGCTTCGAAGGGCCGGCGGAAGAGTTGAAGCGAACAGAGATCACTCAGCCCGCGGTCCTGACGGCCTCGATCGCGACCCTCGCGGCGGTTCGGGAACGCGGCATCGAACCGGCATTTGTCGCCGGGCATAGCTTGGGCGAGTACTCAGCATTGGTAGCCGCTGGGGCGATGGAGTTCCAAGAGGCTGTCCGGCTCGTGCATGAGCGCGGGCGCTGCATGCAGGAAGCGGTGCCACAGGGAGTTGGCGCGATGGCGGCGCTGCTGGGCATTGACGGAGAATCGGCGGCCGGCGTGTGCCGGCAGGCAGCCGACGGTCAGGTCGTCTCGCCCGCGAACGTCAACTCGCCTGGACAGATCGTCATAGCGGGCCACGCCGAGGCGGTCTCGCGAGCGGTCGAACTGGCCAAGCAATCCGGTGCCAGGCGGGCGGTGATGCTGGACGTCAGCGCGCCGTTCCACTGCGCGCTGATGACTCCCGCTCAGGTGGCCATGGAGCCCCGCTTGGACTCCACCGCATTCGCAGACTTGCAGGTGCCGCTGGTCAACAACTGGCAGGCCCGCGAAGTTCGCATCGGCACCGATGCTCGCGAAGGCCTCAAACAGCAGATTCCCAACCCGGTACTGTGGGAACAGACCATCCGCCACCTAGTCGCCCAAGGCGTGGAGCGCTATTTGGAAGTGGGCCCGGGCCGGGTGCTCACGGGCTTGATGCGCGCCATCGACCGCAGGCTCTCCGCGCAGAGCACGCACGACCTGGCCAGCTTGGAGGCCATCCCAGAAGAATGACGCACCACACGGCACTCGTCACCGGAGCGAGCCAGGGTATCGGCCGAGCATGCACCCAGGCGCTAGCGGCGAAAGGCGTGAGCGTGATCGCGGGCGCGCGCCAGACGGACAAGCTGGCAGCGCTGGTCGAGGAAATCCGGGCGGCCGGCGGCACCGCCGAGGCAGTCGAGCTAGACGTGACGGAGCAAGCATCGGTCGACGCGATGGCGAGGTCTCACGGCAGGGACATTGACATCTTGGTCAACAACGCCGGTATTGCGGCTGACAACCTAGGATTGCGCCTCAAGGATAGCGACTGGCAGAACGTCCTTGACACGAACCTCACCGGGGCCTTCCGCTGCTCGCGCGCCTTGATGCGCGGCATGATGAAGAAGCGCTGGGGTCGCATCGTCAACGTGTCATCTGTCGTGGGCCTGTCGGGCAACGCCGGACAAGCGAACTACTCCGCATCCAAGGCAGGGCTGATCGGGCTGACCAAGTCCTTGGCGCAAGAACTGGCCAGCCGCAACATCACTGTCAACGCCGTCGCGCCCGGGTTCTTCGCGACCGATATGACCGCACGCCTCGACGAAGCGCAGCAGGCCGACATCTTGGCCAGCATCCCGATCGGCCGCATGGGAGAGCTTGACGAGCTAGCCGCCGCCATCTGCTTTCTCGCCAGCGAGGAAGCCGGATACATCACCGGCCACGTGCTGAACGTCAGCGGCGGGCTCTACATGTGATGCCAAGCCCGCATCCCCAAGATGTGACGATCTTGGATCGGATCATCGAGCACAAGCGGAGCGAACTTGCCGACGAGCGGTCAGTCACCTCCGAAGCAGAGCTGGAGGCTCGGACGGTACCGTCGCGGGGGGGGGGGGGCGCGCCGCGCCCCCCGCGCGCCCCGCGCGCCCCCCCGCCCCCCCAAAACAGACCGAGCTCGACGCCCGCTCGAGAAGTACCCGGGGAGAAACAC
>VXMF01000018.1:36892-207778 GCA_009841225.1 Terriglobia bacterium
GTCTGGTGTTTCGCTTCTTCGCTATCTGGGGGTCCTAAGTTCGCGACGAGTGGGATGGACCGCCGTATGGTGTGTTTTTGGCGCGTAGGGTACCGTCGCGGCGCGGGTTCCGCGCCGCGATCGCATCGAGGCGTCCGGCGATCATCGCGGAGATCAAGCAGGCGTCTCCTTCCGCGGGGTTGATCGCGGAGGACTTCAATCCCGCCGCGATCGCGCGCAACTACGAGTCTGCCGGAGCGGCCGCTCTGTCTGTGCTCACCGACGCGCGCTTCTTCCGAGGCTCGCTGGAGGACCTAGCAGCCGCGCGGGCAGCGACTTCGCTGCCCGTGCTGCGCAAGGATTTCACGCTCGATCGCTATCACGTGCTGCAAGCATCGGCCTGCGCTTCGGACTGCGTCTTGCTGATCGTAGCCGCGCTCGAGGACACAGAACTGCGGGAGCTGCACGC
Organism: Terriglobia bacterium; assembly: GCA_009841225.1. Taxonomy (GTDB): domain Bacteria; phylum Acidobacteriota; class Terriglobia; order Bryobacterales; family UBA6623; genus VXMF01. Next base: position 37,341 of record VXMF01000018.1, read on the forward strand.
CGCCGCGGCGGAGCTGAGTCTCGACGTACTGGTCGAAGTCCACGACGGATCCGAGCTCGAGCGCGCGCTCGCCATGGGCGCGAACCTGATCGGCGTGAACAACCGCAACCTCAAGACGATGGAAGTTTCGCTGCAGACATCGATCGACCTTGCCGAACGATTTCCGCAGCATGTTCTGCGCATTAGCGAGAGTGGCATCCGCACTGCCGGTGACCTGCGCCGCCTCGCGGATGCCGGCTACCAAGGATTTCTGGTAGGCGAAGGCCTGATGAGGCATCCGGACCAAGGCCGGGCGCTGACGGATCTGATGGGCCGGCGGACATGAGCGGATTCCTGCACAAGATCGCGGAGCTGCTAGAGGCGATCAAGTTCCAGCATTCAGTCTTTGCCCTGCCTTTTGCCCTCACCGCAACCCTGCTGGCGCTGCGAGGAACCGCCATGTCAGGGCCTGATCTGGCTTGGAAGCTGGTCTGGATCATCATCGCCATGGTGGCCGCACGCTCAGCCGCCATGGCGTTCAATCGCCTGGTTGACGCACGGACGGACGCGCTGAATCCTCGGACTGCCGGCCGGGCGCTTCCGGCGGGACGACTCTCGAAGCAGTTCGCGGCAGTCTTCGTCTCGATTTCGGCTGCCGTGCTGGTTCTCGCCGCTTGGCAGCTCAACCCGCTCTGCTTCAAGCTCAGCCCGCTCGCCCTGGCACTAGCATTCGGCTACTCGTACACGAAGCGCTTCACCGCCCTGTCGCACATCGTGCTCGGCGCCGTGCTTGGGGTCGCTCCTGCAGCGGCGTGGATCGCCGTTCGAGGGACGCTAGATCCCGCGATTCTGTTGCTGGCACTGGCCGTGACGCTCTGGACAGCGGGCTTCGACATCATCTATTCCTGCCAAGATGTCGCATTCGACCGCAGCGCCGGCCTGCATTCCGTCCCTGCCCGTTTCGGTGTCGCGAGAGCGTTGCTAGTCTCGCGGCTGCTACATGTCGGCATGGTGGTCTGCCTGCTTGGCATGTGGCTCAACATGGGACTGGGCCTTATAGCGCTGCTCGGTGTCGCCGCAACGGCCGGACTGCTGGTCTACGAGCAATCCTTGGTGAGCGCCGACGACCTATCGCGTGTAGACGCGGCCTTCTTCACCGTGAACGGTTGGGCCAGCGTGCTGTTCTTCGCGTTCTGGGCCGTAGATCTGTGGCTGCCGCTCCGGCTCCCTGCGTAGAGCGGCTGGGCCCCACTCGGATTGCACGCCGCGGGTCGAGCGACCCCTGCACGGGGAGCCCGGCAAGTCTGCCAGGCGCAGTCGCTCAGTCCATCAGCATCCCGCCGTTGACCTCAACAGATTCCCCGACGATGTGCGAAGCGGCATCGCTGGCAAGGAACGCGATCACGCTGGCAACTTCCTCGGATTCTCCCGCCCGTCGCTGCGGAATCTGCGACACCATATCGCGCATCCGCTCCTCGCTCGAGAAGCGCTCGTGGAATGGCGTGAGGATCACGCCAGGGTTGACGGCGTTGACCCGGATGCCCTGGGCGATAAGTTCCTTGGCCAAGGCCTTCGTCAGGCCCGTGACCGCCGCCTTCGCCGTGGCATAGAGGATCGCGCCGGGCCCGCCACCGTTGTGGCCCGCGATGGAGCCGAGATTCACGACGGCGCCCGTACCGCGCTTCCGCATGTGGACGGCCGCGGCCTGCGTCACCCAAAGCACGCTTGCCAGATTCAGGTCCATCACGCTGTTCCAGAACTCCTCGTCAATCTCGGCGAGGAGCCGGCGCCCGATGAGCGACCCGGCGTTGTTGACCAGCACGTCGATGCGGCCGAAACGCTCGACGACGCTCGAGACGAGGTGCTGGCACTGCCCGGCATCGGAAAGGTCGGCTTGGAAACTAGCCGCCGTACCGCCACTGCCCTCGATTGCGGTCACGAGCTCTTGGGCCTGCCGCTCGCTCGCGTTGAAGTGCACGGCAACGGCATAACCGCGCTTGGCGAATTCGCGAGCTGTGGCCGCTCCGATACCCAAGGATGCGCCGGTGACGAGCGCAACGGGCGGTAGGAACTGCTGGGACATCGAGGACCAGTGTAACGACGAGCACCCTATCTGCCCGAGTCGCCAGCGCCGCCGTCTTGAGAGCGCCCTCACCCTCTTTCGGCGGCCAACCCTACCTGCCATACTGGCAAGCATGCGCAGTCTCGGCCTCGCCGCCCTGCTCGGGCTCTTTGCATCGCTCTGCCCGGCCCAGCCGGAGGGCTGGTCGCGGCCGTTTCCGGGCCACCGCGTGATCGGCAACCTTTACGCAGTCGGCACCTATGACCTAGGGGTGTTCCTGATAACCTCGAACGAGGGTCACATCCTCGTCAACACCGCCCTCGAAGACTCGGTCGCATTGATCCGGCGGAACGTCGAGTCGGTCGGCTTCCGCTTCGAGGACATCAAGATCTTGCTGCAGATGCAAGCTCACTGGGACCACACCGCGGCCCTGGCCGAAATCAAGCAGATCACGGGCGCGCAGATGTGGGCAACCGAGGACGATGCGCCGGTGCTGGAAGACGGCGGCTTCAGCGACCCGCACTTTGGCGGACGCGTGTCCTTCAAGCCTGTCAAGGTGGACAAGATCATCGAGGACGGCGAGGTGATCGAGCTCGGGGGCATTAGACTCACGGTCATTGACACTCCGGGGCACACGGCGGGCAGTTCCAGCTACAGCATGTCGGTTCGCGAGAACGGCCGGGAATATCAGGTCGTGATCGCCAACATGGGCACGATCAACCAGGGCAAGAAGCTCGTCGTAGACCCTACCTACCCGGGCGTTGCCGAGGATTTCGCCAAGACCTTCGAGCGCCAGAAGGCCATGCAGGTCGACGTCTGGGTCGCGGCCCACGGGTCGCAATACGGGTTGCACGGCAAGTACCGTCCCGGACAGGCATACAGTCCTGACACGTTCGTGGATCCGGAGGGATTCCTGGCCGCTGTGGAACGCCTGGAAAACCTATACTTGAAGCAGTTGGAGGCCGAGCGGCGCTAAGCGGCGGCGGCCGCGAGCGCCTTGCCCCCGCGCGGTCACAGTGGTACCGTGACGTGGAGAGAAGCCTAGTGCTACCGCGCATCTCCGATCCCCGCCTGAGGCCCATCGCCGACAAGGTAGCAAACGGCGCGCGCCTGTCTTTCGAGGACGGCGTGAACCTGTACAAGTCGCCAGATCTGCTGGTGGTAGGCTATTTGGCCAACCAGGTTCGCGAGCGGCTGAACGGGAACCGGACCTATTTCAACGTCAACCGCCACATCAACCCGACCGACGTGTGCGTGGCAGCCTGCAAGCTGTGCGCGTTCGGCAAGCAGAAGCGCAACCCGACCGCCTACACGATGTCGCTGGAGCAGGTCTGGCACACCGCCGGAATCGGCTACAGCGAGGAAATCTCAGAGTTCCACGTCGTGGGCGGCCTGCATCCGGAACTTGGCCTGGATTGGTTTTCCAAGATGTTCGGGGGGCTCAAGCAGCGCTTCCCAAAGGTCCACCTCAAGGCCCTGACCATGGTCGAGATCGGCTATCTGGCACGCCGCGAGGGCATCTCCATCCAAGAGACTCTGGAGCAGCTCCGCGACTCCGGCGTGGACTCCCTGCCAGGCGGCGGCGCGGAGATCTTTACCGAGCGCGTCCGCCGCATCATCTGCGACCACAAGATCGATGGCAACGAATGGATCGAGACAGCCCGGACGGCGCACAACCTAGGCCTGAAGTCCAACGCCACCATGCTTTACGGCCACATCGAGACCGACGAGGACCGCGTTGACCACCTGCTGCGCTTGCGGGCGCTGCAGGACGACACCGGCGGTTTCCAGACCTTCATCCCGCTGGCATTCCATCCCCAGAACACCCCGATGCAGCATCTTCCGATGACGTCGGGCTTCCAAGACATCCGGGCCATCGCCGCGGCCCGGCTCCTGCTGGACAATTTCCCGCACATCAAGGCCTACTGGATCATGATGACCCCGAAGATCGCGCAAGTCGCGCAACGCTTCGGCGCGGACGACATCGACGGCACCGTGGTGGAAGAGAAGATCTACCACGATGCCGGCGCGAAGACTCCGCAAGTGCTGCGACGCGAGCAACTGCTGCGCCTGATCCGCAACTCCGGCCGCGAACCCACCGAGCGCGACACGCTCTACCGGGAAGTGCGGCGCGACGAGGCGACCTTGGCGCTGGCCGTCTGACGGCCCGGTCGCGACTCTGCGCTCAGGGCTCGAGCAGTTTCAGGATCTGCTCCAAGCCGCTGCGAATCTCCGCAAGGCCCTCGCGCGAGACCTTCCCGCCATCCTGCGGCGACTGCGACGGCCCGTCTTCTGCAGGGGCAGCCGCGGCTGGCTCGGGCGCGGCCCCTGTCGCGGCCGCGCTGTTGGTGCGCAAGGCCCGCCGCGCACCCGCGATGGTGTACTTGTCCCTGTACAGGAGCTGCTTGATGGCAAGGATCGTTTCAAGATCCTTGCGGCGGTACTGCCGCTGCCCCTTCGGGGTCTTGCGGGGAGACAGCATCGGAAACTCCGACTCCCAGAAGCGCAGCACATGCGCTTCCACCCCCGCGATCTTCGTAACCTCGCCGATCCGAAAGAACAATCTATTCGGAATCTCCGGCCGGCTACCGCCTGCGCCCTGATCTTCCACCATCGGCGAAACATTATACTTGGCCCGAAGCCCGTGCGGCTGCGGGCAGCGCGCCGGCTGACCCGAGCGAGAGTCTCTCGCTCTTGCCCGCTCGAGACTTCCAACCCTTGCGCAATGAAGCTGATCCGAATCGTCGCGCTCCTAGCCCTGTTCGCCAACAGCTCGGCCCTGGGAGCAAGAACCAACGTCCTGCTGATCCTCGCCGATGACCTCAATGACTGGGTCGGGGCGCTGACTTCCCATCCGAACGCGCGCACTCCCAACATCGACCGGCTGGCGGCAAGCGGCATGCTGTTTCGCCAAGCCTATGCCGCCTCTCCGAAGTGCAATCCTTCGCGCACGGCCCTGCTGCTCGGCTTGGCCCCGTCGACGACCGGCATCTACGACAACGGCCATTGGTGGAGGCCTCACATGCCGGAGGCCATCACGCTGCCGGAGGCATTCCGGCGAGCTGGCTACCTTGTCGCCGGCGGCGGCAAGATCTTCCACCACACGGCAGGCTTCAATCCTCCCGACCTGTGGGACGCGTACTTCGACCTGCGATTCGACGACCCTTGGGACCGCCCCGGGTCAGCGTACCCCGGAATCGGCCCGGCCCGGCCGCCCCCCGGACACCCGCTGGCCGGCATGACTCCGTTTCGCCACGAGCTGGACTGGGGCTCGCTGCCGATCCGTGAGGCCGATTACGGCGATGCACGCACGGTAGCCTGGGCTGCCGACTTTCTCCGGCAGCAACGAGCGCAGCCGTTCTTGCTCGCCGTCGGCCTCTTCCATCCCCACCTTCCCTGGTATGCGCCGCAGCGATTCTTCGCAGCCTTCGAAGCAGGTCAGACCACGCTCCCACACGCTCCCGCCGACGACCTTGCGGACGTCCCAGCCGAGGGGCGGCGTCTGGCCGGCCGCGGTGCCGATGTCTTCGCAGCCATCCGCGCGGCCGGGAAATGGGCCGAAGCAGTCAGTGCCTATGCCGCCAGCATCACCTTCGCCGACGCCCTAGTGGGGCAACTGCTCGGGGCACTGGAGGACAGCCCGCATTCCGAGAACACGGTTGTCGTCTTCGCATCGGACCACGGCTTCCACCTTGGAGAAAAGCAGCACTGGTACAAATCCACGCTCTGGGAGCGGGCCACTCACGTGCCTCTTGTGATTCGCGGACCGGGCGTGGCGGCCGGTAGCGTCTGCGACAGCCCGGTCAGCCTGCTCGACATCTACCCGACACTGCTCGAGCTGGCCGGCGTTCCCGCTGGTTCCAAGCTCGACGGCCACAGCCTGGCCGGTCTATTGGCGGATCCGGATTCAGAGCCGAACCGGCACGCCGGCATCACCTACCTGCACGGCAATCACGCGGTCCGCCAAGGCCGCTGGCTCTACATCCGCTACCACGACGGCGGTGAGGAACTCTATGACCGCGACGCCGACCCCCACGAGCTAGCCAATCTGGCCGACGACGAGGAACTGCTTGAGGTAAAGCGGGCGCTGGCTGAACTACTTCCGCGCAAGAACGCCGCAGCTGCGCCGCTCAAGAGCGCGTACGTGTTCGATCCCGGCGAGTACTCGTGGACGCCGAGGCCGTGAAGGGAGGAGACCGGGCGCTTCCTATAATGGAATATCGGCTCCGGCAGACGATGGCCCTGCACCCCCGCATCCGCTCCACCACGGTGCTCTGCGTCCGCCGTGACGGCAAGGTTGTTCTCGCCGGCGATGGCCAGGTCACCATGGGCGCCGAGGTCATGAAGTCCTCGGCCAAGAAAATCCGGCGCCTCCACAACGAGCAAGTCCTGGCCGGCTTTGCCGGCTCCACGGCCGACGCGATTTCTCTCTTCACGCGCTTTGAAGAGAAACTCCAAGCGTTCGGCGGCAATCTGAGCCGGGCAGCGGTGGAGCTGTCCAAGGAGTGGCGCATGGACAAGACGCTGCGTCACTTGGAAGCGCTGCTTCTGGTGGCCGACGCAAAGTCGACCCTGCTGCTGAGCGGGACCGGCGATGTCATCGAACCTGACGACCGCGTGGCCGCCGTCGGATCGGGCGGCTCTTATGCGGTCGCCGCGGCCACCGCCCTGCTGGAGCACACCGACTTGAGCGCGCGAGAAGTTGCCGAGGCAGCGATGAAGATCGCGGCGGACATCTGCATCTATACCAACTCAAACATCGCGTTCGAGGAATTGAGCTAGCGCAATGGTCATCTTCCTTCCCGGTGACTCCGGGTCTAGTTCGACGGCTCTGGACGAGCTGACTCCGCGGGAGATCGTCGAAGAACTCGACAAGCACGTGGTCGGCCAGGCCGAGGCCAAGCGGGCCGTGGCCGTGGCCCTGCGCAACCGTATCCGGCGCCAGCGGCTGGACCCTGAAATGGCCGAAGAGGTGATGCCCAAGAACATCCTCATGATGGGCCCGACCGGCGTCGGCAAGACCGAGGTGGCGCGTCGCCTGGCGCGGCTGTCGAACTCGCCGTTCGTCAAGGTCGAAGCGACCAAGTTCACCGAGGTCGGTTATGTGGGCCGCGACGTCGACTCGATGATCCGGGACCTCGTCGAAATGGCGATCGACATGATCCGCGAGCAGAAGATCGACCTCGTCGCGGATCGCGCCGAGAAGAACGCCGAAGAACGCCTGCTGCAGATTCTGATGCCGCCCCAGAAGAGCGAGGACAAGGACGAGACTGACAGCACCGCGGCAACGCGCGAGAAGCTGCGCAAGAAGTTGCGGGAAGGCAAGCTGGACGACCGCATGGTCGAGATCGATATCCAGAACCGGAACAACCCGATCGAGGTCGTCACCAATCAGGGCGTCGAGGAAATGGACATCAATATCCGGGAGCTGGTCCCCGGATTGTTCGGCGGGCAGACCCGCCGCCGCAAGATGACCGTGCTGGACGCTTTGGACACGCTGACCCAGGAAGAGGAGCAGAAGCTCATCGACATGGAACAGATCACGCGCATGGCGGTCGAGCGCACCGAGCAGGCCGGGATCGTGTTCCTCGACGAAATGGACAAGATCGCCGGACGCGAAGGTGGCCGCGGCCCGGAAGTGAGCCGCGAAGGCGTCCAGCGCGACTTGCTGCCGATCGTGGAGGGCACCACGGTCAACACCCGCTATGGGATGATCCGAACCGACCACATCCTGTTCATCGCCGCCGGCGCATTCCACGTGGCCAAGCCCAGCGACATGATTCCCGAGATGCAGGGCCGCTTCCCGATCCGAGTCGAACTCAAGCCGCTGACGAAGGATGATTTCATCCGGATCCTGACCGAGCCCAAGAATGCACTGACCAAGCAGTACATCGCGCTGCTGGAGACCGAGGGCTTGAAGCTGGAATTCACCGAGGGCTCGATCGAGGAAATCGCACGCACGGCGATGATCGTCAACGAGCAAACCGAGGACATCGGGGCGCGGCGGCTCCACACGATCATGGAGAAGTTGCTGGACAAGATTTCGTTCGAAGCTCCTGACATGCGCGAGAGCAGCGCCAAGATCGACGTGGCGTACGTGAACGAGCAACTCGCCTCGATCGTGAAGGACCAAGATCTGAGCCGCTATATCCTCTGACAGATGGCCCCAAGGCAGCGGAGCCGGTTGCAGCACGCCGCGCGGTGCGGCGCGTTGGCGGTGATCGTGACCTCGTGCGGCTCGGTGGGCGATCCGCTGCCGCCGCTTGTGGACCTGCCGAAACCGGTCACGGACCTCGCGGCGCACCAAGTCGCGCAAGAGGTCCGGATCGAGTGGAATTGGCCGCTCGTCACTACCGAGGGCATGGCCGCTCGCAACGTCAGCGGCTTCACCCTGTGGGCCGTGGACGTGCCGGGCTTCGGCGACGCGCTTACGGCGCAGACGATCGACGAGTACCGTCGCGAGATGCTGACCGTCGGTGGATCCGAGCTGGCCGACCTCGGGCCCGGCGACCGGGTTCAGGCGCGCCTGCCCCTCGGCGACTGGCCGCTCGGCCAGGAAGCGGTCTTGGTCGTGACGGCCGCAAACCGCGCCGGACGGCACGCGGGATACTCGAACCAAGTCCAACTCCAGCCTATGGAACCCCCCGAGCGCGCGATTTGGTGGTCGAACTCAGTCCAGGCTGAAGGAGTGGCACTGGCATGGCTGCCAGCCGCGCGCGCCGAGGAGTACGCCGTCGACAGAGCCGCAGGCGATGACGGAGAGTACCGGCCGCTTGGGCGTCTGGCTGCGACGGCATTCCTCGACCGCACTGTGGGCTGGGGGCGAACCTATCGGTATCGAGTTCGCCCGCTCCGCAGATCAGAAGCTGGATGGATCGAGGGCTCAGCTTCCGAAGCAGTCAGCGTGACCCCGCAGGACACCTTCCCGCCGACACCTCCCACCGGCCTGCGAGCGGTGCGAACCGAGGAGGCGGTGGAGTTGTCGTGGCTGTCCAGCCCGGAACAGGACGTCGCCGGCTATCGCGTCTATCGGGACGGCATGGCGATTTCCGAGGTCTCTGCAGACACCACCTATAGCGATGGCAGCGCCGAACCCAAGGCGCACGAGTTTTCGGTGTCCGCACTCGACACAAGCGGTAACGAGAGCCCGCCGGGCCCTGCGATCGCGGTCCCTGCACCCGCCTCGCCGATAGACTAGTGAAATGCTCGCTCGGATCGCACTGGCGGCGGCCCTGCTTGGCGAGTTGCTGCTGGTTGCGTGTGCGACCCGCATGGGTCCGCGCACGATACCAGCCGCGCGATTCGACTACAACGAGCGGATTGCCCGCTCCCAGAACGACCAGCTCCTGCTCAATCTCGTGCGTCTGCGCTACCGCGACACTCCCGTCTTTCTGGATGTCGGCACGGTGATCGCCCAATACACGCTGGACGCCAGGGTCGGTTCGCTGCCCAGATTCGGCGTGGACGGCTCTGGCCGGACGGAGTTGGGAGTCGACCTGGGCGCGCGCTACAGCGAACAGCCGACCATCACCTACGAGCCGATCTCGGGGGCAGAGTTTACCCGGCGGCTGCTTACCCCCATTTCTCCGCAGACCATCATCTTGCTGTCCCAGTCCGGCTGGAGCGTAGAGCGCCTGCTGATGTGCTGCGTTGACAGCATCAACGGAATCGCCAACGCGCCGGTGGCGAGTGGCCCGACCCCGTCGTTGATCCCCGACAACAGCCGCTTTCGCGGCGTGGCCCAGGCCCTGCGGTCGCTGCAGCTGGCAGGTTCGTTGGAGTTCGTCCTCGAGCAGGACGAAGCGTCGGGCAACGCGCTGCTGCGCGTTGGCAAGCCCGCCGGGAATGGCGAGCGCTCCCGAGTGCTGCGCGAACTGCGCGACACGCTGGGACTCGATCCCGACACCGAGCTCTTCCGCATAACCGCCCGCAGCGCGGTACGCGCCCAAGACGAGATCATCCTCACGGGCAGGTCAGTCTTGGGAGCGCTCTTCTTCCTATCCCACAGCGTCGATCCGCCAGCAGAGCACGAAGCGCGGGGTCTGGTTACGGTGGCCGAGCAAGCGGGCGGCAATGCGGCAAGCTGGGACGAAGTTTCCGGCGGTCTGATTCGCGTGCCCTCGTCGACTGCCGAACCTTCTGGCGCCTTCGTGCGCATCCGCTATCGCGACCACTGGTTCTACATCAGCGACGCGGATCTGAATTCCAAGGCGACGTTCAGCCTGCTGACGTACCTTCTGTCGCTGCAGTCCGCCGGCCATCAGGGCATGAGTGCCCTGCTGAGCGTTCCGGTGGGCAACTAGCCCCGCTGCGGCCGAACACACGCCCAGCGGGGATCCCTTCCAGCCTGCTGAGCGCACGGCGCGTGCGCGGCTCCGCCGCGCAGCGCTCACTCCGCTCCAGACACGGCGTCCGGAGCGCTCAGGTAAGGATTAAACACGTAGCGGATCGAGACCGGCCCAGGCAGGGTCAGGTTGCGCGTAATCGCATAGGCGGGATCCAGCCCCCACTGTCCCTTGGCAAGCAGTTTCTGCTTCAGCGTGTCGTTGTCGTGCCAACCCCAGAAGGGCTTGGCCATGTCGGCAGCATGCTTGCGGCTGAGAAACGCCCCGGCGATGAACGGGTAGCTGGCCTGCGGGCGCCCCCCTTGTGGCTGGTAGCGATAGTACCCGCTGAAGGCTGCGCCCCCTGCGTCTCGCTCTTGCTGAGACCGGATCCACCAGTGGTCGTAGATCGGCAGAAGGTCGTACCCCACGTCGCGGTCCGCGGGGTGCCGGGGCCGTTCCGCGACTCCCTTGTAGACATATGTCACGCCGGTGCCTGCTTCGAAATGGTCCTCAGAAAGTGAATACCCGGAGTGTTGGCCGGATCCGTAGACCCCGTGCCCGCCCGAATGAACGAACACGACCGGGTGCGTGCCGCCGACGAATTCGACTTCCCCGTCCAAGTTGTGAAAATTGCCCCGCACGCGTGGATCGGCGCGATAGGAATAGATCTTGTTGTGCGCCAAGGTCTCCATGGCGACCGGATGCCCCCAAGGCGTGCCGTCCTTGGCGATCGTGAGGATCATGCCCTCGTTGTCATTCTCGTGGCAGGTTCCCGCGATGCACTTGTCCGAGTAGTCCCGCGGATGGAAGAAGTTGTAGATCAAGAACCAGTGCGTCTCGGTTTCCATGGCCGCGTAGTAGACGAAGGCCTGCGAACTGCTTTCCGGCGTGTTGTCCCAGTTATTGTCGCCGCGCCAATCGCCATCGGCGTCAAACCGCGCCAGGTAGTCGGCCTTGGGCTGGAACCACGTCTCCTGAGCAACGAACGGAGCGTACCGCTCGGCCAGCGGACGGTAAGGATCGGGCGCGGCCGGCTGGGCTCCGAACGTCACGCGCTCGCCAGCCTCCGTGGGCTCGGCGTCGGCATCAACGTGGATCGCCAACGTCGCCGAGACACCCTCCAGCGTAGCGGTCAGGAGAGCTTCGCCTTCTCGGCCGGGCGCAGTGTACAAGACCGAGTCCGACAAGTCCGACTGCCTGTCGGACATCATCAGCAGCCTCCCTTCAGCGCTATCCGATGCGTCGTGGCGCGCTCGGATCTCCACGCTCCCGCGGTGACTGAACGGCTTCGAGACCCAACCTCCGTCACCGCCGCGCACGTGAAAGGCCGCCGGACCGCGCTTGAGCGGCACCGGAGCCGCGCCACCGGTGAGCCTGGCCCCCTCGCCTACGGCCCTGACCTGCACGACCAAGGCTCCAAACGGGCGCACCCGGGCGTCCGCCGGCACGGTCCGGAACTCGATCCCCCGCACAGGCCCGGGCACCTGTGCACCGAGCGCCGCGACGCACAGCGCCAGGGCCAGCCCGCGGCCGGCGCCCCGGCCGAAGAATCGTGCCGCGGCTGGTAGCAAGGTGCGAGTCAACTGGGCTGTTCCGCCGAGGGCCCGCGTCGCGGGCCACCAATGGGCTTGGCTCACGCGGACTCCATGTCCATGATGGCGCATGTCCTGCGGCGCCTCCATTCCAACTGTCCGGAAATCCGGCATCCGCTAGACTACTCCCAAGCGACGCGAACCGGCTCGGGACAGTTGCGACGAGCGCGGCTGGAGGACCTGACGCGGCCGGAAATGGCACGCTTGCTTTGCCGGAGCGCTGGTGGTCAGACCGAGACACCGACTGGTCAGGGCAGCAAGCGCCGCACCGCAGACCGGACACGGCTTCGGCACAGCGCCGGTATTCCTGGCTTCGATCAGCACGATCCTTGGCGCAGTGCTGTTCCTGCGCTTCGGCTACGCGGTCGCGCACGTGGGGCTGTGGGGCAGCTTCGGCATTATCGCGCTCGGCCACCTGGTGACCATTCCCACGGTCTTGGCGGTTTCCGAGATCGCGACGAACCGGCGTGTCGCGGGCGGCGGGGCGTACTACATCATCAGCCGTTCGTTCGGCACCAGTATCGGCGGCTCGATCGGCATTGCGCTCTATCTCTCGCAAGTCATCTCGGTGGCCTTCTACCTCGTCGCCTTCGCCGAAGCGTTCGAACCGCTCTACGCCTGGGCGTCTTCCACTCACGGCATAGAGGCCGACCCGCGCTGGGTCAGCCTGCCGTCCACCGCCCTGCTGGCGGCAATCGTGCTGACTAAAGGCGCCCGGTCGGGCGTCCGCGCACTGTGGCTTGTCAGTGCCGCCCTGTTCGCTTCGATCCTGCTCTTCCTGCTGGGCACGGGACCGGAGTCCGTGCGGCCCGACGGGCTCAACCTTACCTCGCGGATCCAGGATCCCGACCCGTTCGGCACGGTCTTCGCGACCTGCTTTCCGGCATTCACGGGCATGATCGCCGGCCTCGGCCTGTCGGGGGACTTGAAGCGCCCCGAGAAGAGCATTCCCCTGGGCACCATCAGCGCCACCCTTGCCGGGATGGTGGTCTACGCCTTGGTGGCGATCAAGCTCGCGAGCAGCGCCACGCCGGAGGCGCTGGCCGGCGACCAGTTCATCATGGCCGAAGTCGCCATTTGGGGACCGGCCATCTACATCGGCCTCGGCGCCGCAGCGTTCTCCTCGGCGCTGGGCTCGATTCTGGTAGCGCCCCGCACGCTGCAAGCGCTGGGCCGCGACCGGGTGCTGCCCGTCCCAAGCCTGAACCGCATGTTGGCGGCGGGTTCGGGAGACGAGCGCGAGCCGACTTTCGCCACGCTCGTTTCCAGCCTGATCACGGTTGTGTTCGTACTGGCGGGGACCATGGACGGCATCGCCCAGATCCTGACCATGTTCTTCATGGTGACCTACGGCGCGCTGTGTTCGGTTTCGTTCCTGGAATACTTCGCGGGCAACCCGTCCTACCGCCCGACGTTTCACTCGCGCTGGTACGTTTCACTGCTGGGCGCCTTCATGTGCGCCTTGATCATGCTCCAGATCAGCCCGTTCTACGCGCTGCTCGCAGTCCTGCTGATGGTGCTGGCATATTTCGGCCTGCGCCGCACGCGCAAGGGCGAGCGCGACCTGACGGCGATCTTCCAAGGCACGATGTTCCAGCTCACGCGCCGCTTGCAGATCAAGCTCCAGACGAGCCGCTCTGAAGGCGCCAAAGGAGGCTGGCGACCTTCCATCGTGGCGGTCACACGCTTCGGAGACGAGCGCTTGGGTCATTTCGACCTGTTGCGCTGGATCTGCCACCGGCACGGATTCGGCCACTTCCTGCAGTTCATCGACGGCGAGTACTCCTTCCGGGGAGAGATCGAGGCACGAACCCAGGTCGGCAAGCTCATCGAGCGCAGCGAGATGACCAACGCGGGCATCCTCGTCGATTCGCTCATCTGCCCGTCCTTCCGGGGTGCGGTGGCCCATACGCTGCAAATGCCGGGGGTCTCGGGCCTGCCCAACAACTGCGTGCTGTTCGAGTTCGACAAGCAGCATCCTGAGGAGATCGCCGAAATCGCCCAAGGAGCCGTGCTGGCCACCGAGTCCGTCTTCAACGTGCTGATACTGCGTTCCACGCCATACCGGTTCGGCTATCGCTCCTCGATCCACCTGTGGGTCACCGAGGAAACGCTTGATTGCGCTCCAATGATGCTCTTGCTCGCATTCATCATCGTGGGGCACCCCGAGTGGCGCCGCGCGGAGATTCAGCTCTATGCATGTTTCGACTCGCTCGAGGCTGATCAGGAAAAAGACCGGCTCTCAGGCCTTCTGTCCGATGGGCGCCTTCCAATCTCCAGCCAGAACATCACGGCCGTGCAGTGTGCCGAAAGCGCGGCGCTCGACGTGGAGGTCGGCCGCCGCTCGGCAGAGGCCGACTTGACCATCACCGGCCTGTTGGGGGCCGACATAGAACCCGACCGCGCCAGCGAAGCACTGATGCGACTCGACAAAGCGAATGACGTCCTGTTCGTGCTGTCGAGCGAGCGCGTGTCGATCGACTAGCTGGGAGCGGTGCTGCGCGACCAATACGCCGCGTTGGAAGTAGATTTCGAAGCATTCTTCCCGTCGCTAGCAGAGTATGCTCGGTCGCTTGCTGCAGCCGGGCGAGAGTGGCGCGTCGCCAAAGCTGTCCGGGTCGAATTGAACTGAAGAAGGGCGCGCGCTAGCGCTACAATCCTAAGGGTATGCTCATGCTCCGGAATCAGTCCCGGCAAAGCATCTTGGCAGTCGTCGCGGCCGGGACCACCGCGCTCATCTGCGCCCTCGCCCCGGCGTCGGAAGTCATCGAACGGCAGCATCCGCACGTCGTGCTGATCACGGTTGACACCCTTCGCGCGGACCACCTCTCTTCCTATGGCTATCACCTGCGCACCAGCCCGGCCATGGACAAGCTAGCCGAGGAGGGCGTTCGCTTCGACCGGGCCTACACCCCCATCCCGATGACCGGGCCATCGCACTTTTCGATGTTCACCGGTCGCTATCCTCAAGAGCACGGCGCGCGTATCAACGGGGTGTCGCTGCCGGACAACAGCAAGTGGCTGACGATCCCGCAAGTGCTCAGGCGCTTCGGCTATACGTCCGGCGCGTTCGTCAGCGCCTGGCCACTGGTCGGTCGACTGACCCAACTTCACAGAAGCTTCGACCACTACGACGAGGAACTCGAGCGCCAGTACCAGGTCTTTCACTCAATGCGCTGGGCCGAAGATGTCACGCGACCGGCGCTGCGCTGGCTCGACGACAACAAAGACAAGGACAAGTTGTTCATGTGGGTGCACTATTTCGACCCGCACGAGCCTTACAATCTCCGCGAGGAATTCGCCGACCTAGAGCAGATCCGCGATCCGGCCCCCGCCACGGCCGGGTACTCCGAAGAGATCAAGAACCGAATCCTCCGCTATGACTCCGAGATCGGCTACGCCGACAGCCACATCAAGAGGCTGCTGGACCGCATCGATCAGCTCGGAATGCGTGACAACACGCTCGTCGCGCTGCTCTCCGACCACGGAGAGGGGCTTGGCGAGCATGGTTTCGTCGGGCACGGCCGCTGGCTGTTCGAGAGCACGGTGCGCGTGCCCTGGATCATGCGCCTGCCCGGCACCATCAAGCCTGGCAGCGTGGTTGCCGAGAGCGTCTCGCTCCTAGACCTCGCTCCGACGCTCTTGGACCTGGCCGTCCCGGAGTTCCGCAACGACACGCAGGTGCCCATTTCCTACGCTGGCCGCAGCCAAGTCGCAGCCATTGCGAAGCAATCCTCGCCCGAATCGCGCCAGATACGATTCGTGTCGTTTGAGGGCAAGAAGGGTTTCATCCCGAAATGGATTTCGTGGACCTGGAAGCCGAACTCGGGACTGCCGTTTCGCATCGGCAAGCTCGAAGGAAGCATGAAAGCAGTCTGGACGCCCGACGAGAAGCGCTTTGACCTATTCGACCTCTCCCAAGATCCGCGAGAGCTCAGGCCGGAAACGTTGACCGGTGCAGACCGGCGCTATTCGTTCGAACGCGACGCGTTCCAGCGCTGGTTCGATACCACCAATCTCGCCGAGAGCGAATCCCGCTTGACCGAGCGGGATGCGAAGATCCTCGAGAGCCTCGGCTACATTACCAGGTAGCGGCACCGCAGCCGGCGCCCTAGTCGTGCTGGGGCGATGGTTCTTGGGCGCGCAACGCAGCCACCTCGGCGTCAATGCCGTCGACGGCTGACTCGAGATCATCCAGCAGCTTCCGGGACGCGGCACCTATCTCCAAGCGGTAGCGTTGGTGCTCGTCGCGAGTAGCCGCTAGTTCATCGGCGATTTGCAAGGCTGCCAAAATCGCAAGCTGATAGCTGTCCGTCCCCGCACCAAGCGTGTCCACGCAGCGATTGATGGCTTCGTCGACCTTCCGAGCCAGCGCGCGCGTACGCTCTGGGTCGGCTCCGCCCAAGTGGTATGCACGGCCGCCGATCTCGACTCTGACGCGTTGATTTCCCACTGCGCTCAGCCTTCACGCTCCAATTCGGCGACTTTCTGCAACAGAGCCTCAACGCGCCGCTTGACCGCGTCGCGAGTGCTATCGCTACGCAACTCGTCTCTCAGAACAATGATCTGAGTATCCCGGTCGCGCAGTTCGTCGCGCAGCCGCTCAACCTCGAGCTCGGCTTGAACCCGCTGCGTGCGAGCCTCTCGCAGTTGCTCAACCAAGCCCAGCACCCGCCGCTCCAGTTCGCCAAGCGGGCCTAGGTCGTCGGCTTCGGAAGGCGGGAACTCCAGTTCGGGGCGGTCATCGTCCATGGCGCAAGTCCCGGATGCTCACAATGATAGACGACTCGCGGCTGCAATCAAATGCACGGTCACACAGGGTCGATTCGCCATGGGCCACCGACCGTCCTCGAAATGGTGCGCAAGAGAGGACTTGAACCTCCACGGGATTTAACTCCCACTAGGACCTGAACCTAGCGCGTCTGCCAATTCCGCCACTTGCGCACAGGCTGGCGGCTACCTCGAAGCACCGCGCGGCGACCGGTGCTGCCACCGTTCCCATTGTAGGACATCGGCTCTCGGCAACCGTTCGCTTCGAGGCTGCCTCCGCGACCGCCGCCCCGTGCCTTACCAGATCGTAGTGAAACCGACCGTCACTGCCCGGCCGATCTCGGGAATCCGCCGGCCGGTGAACGGATTCAGAGAATTGAGGTGCTCGTAGTAGTACTTGTCTCCGGCATTCTCGATTCCGAGATGAAGCGTCGATCCTTCCCACAAGTCGGCCCCGAACCGGAATCCGTGCAGGGTGAACCCGGGCGAGGGCGACTCCAGACGAGCAGCGGAGACTCTCCGCTGGTCCCACACGTTGCGCATGCCGTATTCCGCCCAAACGCGCCGTGCGGGAGCCACGAATCGCACGGCTGAGTCGAGCTCCATCGGCGCGATCCCCAGAACCGGCTGCATCAGCTCCCGATCGTCCGCGATGGTCTTGGACGCCTGCAGGCGGAACTCGAACCGATCAGACGTCCTCCGCACACCGAGATTCCAGCCGCGGAAGAATGCGCTTTCGCCGTTGACGTAGCGGAAGACCGCGGGCGGGCTCAGCGGCAGCCGCCTGTTCAGTCCGCGCACCGGAGTGACCGTGATGTAGTCCCGGAGGCTACGGACGAATCCGCCGGCACTGATGCGGAACTTGCCCGCCTGCCATTCCATGTTGAGGTCACCCTGCAAGCTGGACTCTGGCCTGAGAGCGGGATCTCCCATGAACTCCGCCGCTACCTGGAAGCGCGTGCTTGGAAATCGGTCGGAATACCGTTCCAGAGCGTTGGCCGTTCGCGCGACGCGCCCGACGCCGCCCGCGATCGTGAATCCGCAGCCTAGGTCATGGCGTCCCGCTAGGCTGAAGTTCGCGTTCGTCTCGCGACGCCCTACCTCCGCGCCCGTATTGGCGAGAAAGAACTCGCTCGGCCGCCCGGCGTCGCTGGTGACGAAATCCAGGCGCACGGCCGCCCGGACCTCGCCCCGGTCGAAACTGCGGCCGGCATGGAAGTAGGTCCCGATGTCGGCCAGCGACACCCCCGCCCACACGGCGTCGCTGAAGATGAGCTTGCGGTTGCTGGCGCGGGCGATGAATCGCTGGGCGTCCTGCTCGAGGCGGAAGAAATCAAACCCTGCCTGCAGCTGCCATTGGTCGCTTGGCGAGAACTCGACCCGCCCATCCCCGCCGACCGTGTCGGACTCCGCCGGGAGCGAGACGTCCAGAGCGAACGGCGGCTTCCGTCCGGGCATGTCCATTGCGGTGGGTTTGCCGCGATTGCTCATTCGATGGCTCTTCTTGTTGACGTAGGCGCCCAGCTTTACAGACGAGATAGCCCCCTCGGGATTCGTCGCGCGGTAGCTCGCCTGCCAGGAGCGGAGCAGGAAGTGCTCGGCCGTCAGCAGCCTGCCCGGATAGTCGACGCCGGTCTGTTCGTCGTACAAGCCGCCGACCTGCAATTCCTGCTGCGGGGTGGGATTGAAGCGAAGCTTGGCGCCGAACTGGTGGGAGGCCGCATCACCCGGCACGAGCGCGCTGGATGGCCTCCCGCTCGCTCCCGCTTCGTAGTCGTTGAGCAGGTCGCCCGTCGCCCGCAGGCTGAGGCCGAATCCGGAGTTGCCTGCATCGACCCGCGCATTGGCCATGCGTCCGGCTCCGTTACTCCTCCAACCGATCCCACCCCTGCCCCCAACACGCCAGTTCTGGCGAGCCGGAACGGGTTCCGAACTGACGAGAATGGCAGCCATCGCCCCCGCACCTTCGGTTAGCGCGTAGGGGCCGGTGACAACTTCCACCTCCGCGACCGAACTGGGATCGACGTGACTCAGCTCCGAGTCCATGCGCGCAGGCCCTGCCGCGAACGTCCGCGTGCCATCGACAACCATTGCGAGCTGAGTCTCCCGGAGCCCCTGCACGACGGGCTCGAAGTTCGTGCCGCCCCTCCGAAGGACATGCACGTGCGGAGTCGCGCGCAGACTCTCGACCAAGCCAGCTCTCGCGAGACGATCGGGCTCGGCCGATTCGGACGCGACCGGAGCTATCGGATCGAACTCGTCGACGACATCCAAGGCACCCGCGACCGGCACCAGCTGCAGGCGGACCGTCACTTCGTGCTGTCCGGCCGTCGAGACGATCTCCGTTCGAAAGCCCTCGGCCGCCACGTCCACGGCAGCCGCGTGCTCTCGGAACTCCGCGACCCCTGAGGCGGTGGTCGCGCCCCGAGCCAACTCCGACCCGGACTTGTCCCGCAGGACCACGACGGCATTCTGAACGACGGCTCCTGACGGATCGACCACTTGGACCGCCAGATCCGCCCAGGCCGTCGTCGCGGCCCACACGAAACTCAATAACCTAGATGCTCTTCCCAGATTCCCCACTCGATTCCCCCCGCATTCCCGAACCGGGTCGCCGCAGCGCGGCAGCGACACCGAAAGGGGCCGAGCCGCGCCCCCGCGCAAGGCCCGTGCGGACCAAGCGTCAGGAGTGCCGAAGACTCAGCCAGCCTATGCGAGTTGGGGAGGTGGGGCGGGTGGGGCGGGGCTCTGAGACGGCCATTCCGCGGTTGGCGGATCGGCCTGAAACGGCAGCCTCGCCGGCCAGGGCAGTTGTCCGGCGAACTCGGGCAGGCACGGCGGCTCGGGATTCCAAGCGGGCTTGGCGTGGTCGTTGCTGCAGCGGCTCTTGATGCGGCACTTTGCGTCGGTCCCGGGCGCGCTGCTTGAACGGTGACAGGCCATGGAGGGTCCCGCAGGCCGCTCCTGGCTGTGCGGCGACGCCTTCATCGGGCACTGCCTGCGGCATTGCCCGGCCTCCACACTGAGCCGACAGCACGCCGGCCGTGGCGAGAGGGCGGCCGACACCGCCTGCCATGGCAGCAATGCGAGCGAAAGAATCAGCGCCGCAGATCGGAACAAGCGAAGGTTACGCACGCTACCGTGTCTGGCCCCTCGTCCCATTCTAGCCGACAGCCGCGCGAGCGGCAAAGGCAGGCGAGTCCTGAACGCTCTGCGCGGAGGGTCTCCGAGCGCCGAATGCAGGGTCCTCGCCAACTGCCGTGGCGGGTGCGGCATCAGGCTGGCAGGCGGCCGGGGTCTTGCGGGCGTCTGCTCCCCGATTGGTCGAAGCTCGCCTCAGTTCCCGCCGCCGGCAAATCGCCGCAGCTCATCCAGGCCGAGTCCGGAGCCAAACCCTCGGATCTCGTCGGCGCCGGCACGAGCCAAGAACAGCGCATAGTCTGCCCGCACGGAAGATCTGGCAGGAACCCAGCCGATCGTCTTCTCATCGAACAATCGGCCGCGTTGCAATGCTTCCCATCGCGTCTCGGGAAACGGCGAAGCTCCAAACTCCATGCCGCACGTGAGGGTGCGCCCGTTCCAAGGCTTGTGGGTACGCGAGAAATTCTCCTCCCAAATGCCCAGCCACGGGAAGTCGCTGCGCTTCCATACGTAGCCAAAGAGCGTCGCGGAGTCAGGATGGTAGGCGGCGAAGAACGCCTCTTCCTGTTCGGGGTCCATCAGGTGAGCCGTGTAGGCACCGGACACATCGTCCTCTACCGCGCAGCGCATGTCGCCCAAGCCGCCCGCCGCGAGCGGCGCCAGCGGCCAGTCAAACTCCGCGCCTGCCACGAATCGATCGGCACCAGGGGCGAACTCGCCCTCCAGCACCTTCGACCGAGTGGCAGACATCTCGAACAGCGTCTTGCCCTTTTCCAAGAACGGCGGCCCCAGCGTCGCGTGCTGCGTCCAACCGACCGGCCGGTCGACGCCGGCCAAGTTGGTGGCCATCTCGGATATGTCCACGCGGCCGCTTCCGGCCGTGACTTTCAGCTGCCGTTCGAACCGCATCCCGGCCAGTGGGAACTCGGCGCTGAGCTTGACCCAGCCTTCGCCGGAGGCAACCTCCCAGTCCACTGAGGAACCCTCGCCATGCACGCCCAGCCCGGCAGCAGCCTCTTCGGCGGACGGCACGCCGAAGATATCGAAGCAGAGATTGTGCCCGGCGATGCCGGAAAGCAGGCGCGCCTCAAAGCCCTCGCCATACTGCGGGTGGGCGGCGGGCTCGTACGCCGACGGGTCGATCGTCTCCCACGGGGGATCCCAGAGCGGATTAACCCCGGCCTCTTTCAACTCGACTGCGGCGATGTGGCCTCCGCCCGGCAGCAGCGTGACGCGCAAGCGGTCGTTTTCGAGATGGACCTGGCGGCGATTTGCGATTCCCATGGTGCGGTGCCGAAGCGCCCAAGAATACCACGCGCCGCCCGATTGGTATGATATGGAGCGCGGCCCCGTCGCCATCCACAGGGCTAGGGCTGCGCTTGCGTCTCAACTCCGATCTTCGACCGCGGCACCCATGGCGCCTAGGGATGGCTCGGAGCCACCGGGGCGCTAGGGAAATTGTCATGACGAAGCACGGGCTGCCCCCGCGGCAGGGACTCTACGATCCGCGCAACGAACACGATGCCTGTGGCATCGGATTCGTCGCCAACATCAAGGGCCGCGCCAGCCACAAGATCATCGAGCAGGGCGTCGAGGTCTTGGTCAACCTCACGCACCGGGGCGCGTGTGGATGCGATCCCGAGACCGGAGACGGCGCGGGGCTCCTGCTGCAGATACCCCACGGCTTTTTCCTCAAACAGGCTGCGTCGCACGGTTTTTCGCTCCCGGATCCGGGCGAGTACGGCGTCGGCATGATCTTTGTGGCGCCCGATCACGCCAAGAGCAGGCGGGCGCAGCAGATGGTCGAGGACGTGCTCCAAGCCGAGGGCTTGCGGCTGCTCGCCTGGCGGCGGGTTCCGACCAACGCGAACGCGATCGGCTGGCTTGCCCGCGAAAGCGAACCCCACATCTACCAGGCCTTCATCGCGCAGGCTGACGGGCCGCAGCTGAGCGGGGACGCGTTCGAGCGCAAGCTGTTCATCACGCGCAAGCGCACCGAGCAAGAGGCTCGAAACCGGCGGCTGGACCGGTTCTACCCGGTATCGATCTCGTCACGGACAATCTGCTACAAGGGCCTGCTGCTCGCGCCGCAGATCTTCGACTACTACCCGGATCTGGGCGATTCGGACTTTCAGTCGGCCGTCGCCCTCATTCACCAGCGCTTCTCGACCAACACGTTCCCCACTTGGGAACGGGCGCAGCCCTTCCGCTACCTGGCGCACAACGGCGAGATCAACACCGTGCGGGGCAACGCGAACTGGATGCGGGCGCGCGAGGCGACGCTGGAGAGCGAGCTGTTCGGCGCCGACGCCGAGAAGATCAAGCCGATCATCGACGAGACCGGCTCGGACTCGACGCAGATCGACAACGCCCTCGAACTGCTGATCCAGTCAGGGCGCTCGATCGCGCACTCCTTCATGATGCTGATTCCCGAAGCGTGGTCGTCGCACGAGCACATGGAGCCCTACAAGAAGGAGTTCTACGAATACCACGCCACGATGATGGAACCCTGGGACGGCCCGGCCTCGATCGTGTTCACGGACGGGCGCTTCGTAGGCGGCTCGCTGGACCGCAACGGGCTGCGCCCCTCGCGCTACTGCGTCACGGAAGACGACTTGGTGGTGATGGGCTCGGAGACCGGCGTTGTCAGCGGTATCCACCCGGCCGACGTGCGCACCAAGGGCCGCCTGCAGCCGGGCAGGATGTTCTTGGTGGACATGCAGGAGGGCCGCATCATCCGCGACGAGGAGATCAAGGAAACGATCTCCAAGCGACAGACCTACGGCGACTGGCTGCGGGAGCACCTAGTCGACATCGCCGAGCTGCCAGAACCCGCGTCGGTCAAGGAGACCGACCCCGAGACACTGCTCCAGTGCCAGCGCAGCTTCGGCTACACGCTCGAGCACCAGCGCATCCTGATCGCGCCGATGGCCTCAAAGGGCGCCGAGCCGACCGGGTCGATGGGCATTGACATCCCGCTGGCCTGCCTGTCCGAGCGCCCGCAGCTGCTCTTCAGCTACTTCAAGCAGTTGTTCGCCCAAGTGACCAACCCCGCGATCGACCCGATCCGCGAGGAATTGGTCATGTCGACCCTCACCTATGTGGGGCCGCAGGGCAACGTGCTGGCCGAGCGTCCCGAGCATGCGCACATGATCCGAGTGCCGCTGCCGGTCATCGACAATTCCAAGCTCGAGCAGTTGCGCAACTTGGGGCCCGCAGTTCGCTTCGGATCGCAGACGCTTGCCACGACTTTCGCCGTTGCCGAAGGCCCGGGCGGCCTGCGCGTCGCACTCGACCGCCTTTGCGCGGAAGCCGAGGCAGCGGCTGACTCCGGAGCCGGAGTGCTCATCCTGTCCGACCGCGGCGTAGACGAGGCTAACGCCCCGATCCCGTCGCTGCTCGCATGCGCTGCCGTGCACCACCACCTCATCCGCCAAGCCAAGCGCAGCAAGGTGGGCATCGTGATCGAGTCCGGCGAGCCGCGCGAAGTGATGCACTTCTGCCTGCTCATCGGCTACGGGGCCAACGCGATCAACCCGTACTTGGCATACGCCTCCATCGCCGAGATGCACGCGCGGGGAGTGCTGGAGGACCCGCTGCTGTCCCTGCAGCAGGCGCACGCCAACTTCGAGAAGGCAATCCGCAAGGGGATTCTGAAGGTGATGTCCAAGATGGGCATCTCCACCGTGCAGTCCTACCACGGCGCACAGATCTTCGAAGCGATCGGGCTGGCCCGCGACGTGGTGGATCAGTACTTTACGGGCACGACCTCCCAGATCGAGGGTGTCGGCCTCGAAACGCTAGCAGGCGAAGCCCTCGAGAAGCACGCCTACGCTTACTCGCCGACTTCGGAGGCTGGCACGGATCTTCCGGTCGGAGGCGAGTACCAGTACCGGCTGCGCGGCGAGCAACACCTGCTGAATCCCGACACCGTGGCCCGCTTGCAGCACGCGGTGCGGCTGAACCACTGGCAGACCTACGAAGAGTACTCGCGCGCGGTCAACGACCTCAACCGCCAGCTCTGCACGCTGCGCGGGCTGTTCGATCTCAAGGATGCGGCAGAACCGGTGCCTTTGGACGAGGTGGAGCCCGCATCGGAGATCGTCAAGCGCTTCTGCACCGGCGCGATGAGTTTCGGCTCGATCTCGGCCGAGGCGCACGAGACCCTGGCGCGCGCCATGAACCGCATCGGAGGGCGGTCCAACACCGGCGAGGGCGGCGAAGACCCCGCGCGCTTCGGGGACGAGCGCCGCTCGAAGATCAAGCAGGTTGCGTCCGGTCGATTCGGCGTCACGGCGCACTACCTGGCGAACGCCGATGAACTGCAGATCAAGATCGCCCAGGGTGCGAAGCCGGGCGAGGGCGGCCAGCTCCCGGGCCACAAGGTCGACGAGACGATCGCATGGCTGCGCCATTCGACTCCGGGCGTGGGCCTGATCTCCCCGCCGCCGCACCACGACATTTACTCGATCGAGGATCTTGCGCAGCTGATCTTCGACCTGAAGAACTCCAACCGCTACGCCAACGTCTCGGTCAAGCTCGTTTCCGAGGTCGGCGTCGGCACCGTTGCCGCCGGAGTGTCAAAGGGCCACTCCGACCTTGTGCTGATCTCCGGCCATGACGGCGGCACGGGCGCGTCACCGGTGAGTTCCATCCGGCACGCCGGCACGCCGTGGGAACTGGGCCTGTCCGAGACGCAGCAGGTGCTCGTCATGAACGACCTGCGCGGTCGCATCCGCGTGCAGGTGGACGGCAAGTTACAGACCGGACGTGACGTCGTCATCGGAGCGCTGCTAGGGGCCGACGAGTTCGGCTTCTCCACCATGCCGCTGATCGCGATGGGCTGCATCATGATGCGCAAGTGCCACCTCAACACGTGCCCGGTGGGCATCGCGACCCAAGACAAGGAACTTCGCAAGAAGTTCGAGGGCACGGCCGAGGGCGTGGTGAACTTCTTCTTCTTCGTGGCCGAAGAAGTGCGCCAGCTAATGGCCCGCATGGGCTTCCGCAAGTTCGACGAGATGATCGGCAAGGTTGACCGGCTCGACACGCGCGAAGCGGTCAACCACTACAAGAGCAAGGGGCTGGACTTTGCCAAGGTGTTCTTCGACCCGCCGGTCGACCGGGCAATCTCGCGCTACCACACCGGCGCGCAGGACCACGGCTTGGAAAAGCAGATCGACAACCAGCTGATCGAACTCTGCCGGCCGGCGATCGAGGAACTCAGCCCGGTCGAATTCGCCTATGACTTGCGGAACACGGACCGCACCGTGGGCACCATGCTTTCGCATGAGATCGCCAAGCGCTACGGCGCCGCGGGCTTGCCAGACGACACGATCAAGATCCATTTCTCGGGCAGTGCCGGGCAGAGCTTCGGAGCGTGGGCCAGCTGCGGCATGACCCTGCAGGTCCGGGGCGACGCCAACGACTACTTCGGGAAGGGACTGTCCGGCGGACGCCTGGTGATCGCGCCACCGCCCGGATCCAGCTTTGTCTTTGAGGAGAACATCATCATCGGCAACGTGTCCTTCTACGGCGCCACCGGGGGCGAAGCCTTCGTCAACGGCATGGCGGGAGAGCGATTCTGCATCCGCAATTCCGGCGCCTCCGTGGTCGTCGAAGGCGTTGGCGACCACGGCTGCGAGTACATGACGAACGGCTACGCGGTGATCTTGGGCGAATGCGGGCGAAACTTCGCGGCGGGCATGTCCGGCGGCATCGCCTTCGTTCTGGAT
The DNA here is from genome assembly GCA_009841225.1 of Terriglobia bacterium. Classification (GTDB taxonomy): domain Bacteria; phylum Acidobacteriota; class Terriglobia; order Bryobacterales; family UBA6623; genus VXMF01. The sequence continues at coordinate 62,947 of VXMF01000018.1, forward strand.
GAGCGGGGAGATTTCGCCGAGCGCTGCCTGCAGAACGCGGAAGTGGACATCGACCCGTTCGACGATCCGGCCGATCTGCGACTCGTGCGGAACCTGCTGGAGCGCCACGTGGCGTATACGCGCAGTCCGAAGGGCCAATGGGTGCTGGAGCACTGGGGGTCGATGGCACCGCGGTTCAAGAAGATCTTCCCCCGCGAACTCAAGCGGGCGATCCGGGAGCGCGAGGCGAAAGAGGCGGCGCAGGCCTGACAAGGCGCACGCAGAAGCTCAGAAATCGGCGCTTCCGGGCGTGCGCGGGAACGGGATCACGTCGCGCACGTTGGCCATGCCGGTCACGTAGCTGATGGTGCGCTCCAAGCCCAAGCCGAAGCCGGCATGCGGTACCGTGCCGTAGCGGCGCAGATCGCGGTACCAACCGTAAGGCTCCGCGTCGATCCCGCACTCGGCGAGCCGGCTGTCGAGAACGTCGAGCCGTTCCTCCCGCTGGCTGCCGCCGACGATCTCCCCGATTCCCGGAGCGAGCACATCCATTGCCGCAACCGTTTCGCCGCTGTCGTCCAGGCGCATGTAGAACGGCTTGATGCGCTTCGGATAGTTGGTCACGACGACCGGGCGTCGCACGTATTCTTCGGTCAGGTAGCGCTCGTGCTCGGACTGCAGGTCGGCACCCCACGAAACCTCGAATGCGAACTTCTTCTTGGCGTTCTGCAAGGCACGCACTGCCTCGCTATACGTCATCCGCTCGAACGGTTGGTCGACCACCGCCTGCAAGCGGCTGATCGCGTCGGGATGAATTCGCTGCGCGAAGAACTCCATGTCATCGGCGCGCTCTTCCAGCACCGTTCGAAACAGACGCTTGAGCAGCGCCTCAGCTAGGTCGGCGTTGTCGTTGAGATCCGCGAAAGCAGTTTCCGGCTCGATCATCCAGAACTCGGCCAAATGTCGGCTGGTGTTGGAATTCTCCGCCCTGAACGTCGGTCCGAACGTGTAGACCTTGCTCAGGGCCAAGCAGTAGGCCTCCACATTGAGCTGTCCGGATACCGTCAGGAAGGCTTCGCGACCAAAGAAGTCACGCGAAAAGTCGGGGGCGCCATCGGCGTCGCGCGGCAGCCGCGCCAGATCGAGCGTACTCACGCGGAACAGCTCTCCCGCACCTTCCGTGTCCGACGCCGTGATGATCGGAGTGTGGATCCAGAGGTAGCCGCTGGCGTCGAAGAACCGGTGGACCGCCTGCGCCAAGCAGTTCCTGACGCGCGCGACTGCCCCGAAGGTATTGGTACGGGGCCTCAAATGGGCAACCTCGCGGAGAAACTCAAAGCTGTGGCGCTTCGGGGAGATTGGGTAGGTGTCGGGATCGTCCACCCAGCCTTCGACCGCGATCTCCGCCGCACGAATCTCGACACTCTGGCCGCGCCCCAGCGATTCGACCAATTCGCCCCGGACCGTCACTGCACACCCGCTGCCGAGGTGCTGGATTTCCCGCGCGTAGTTCGGAAGGGCTCCGTCAGCTACGACCTGCAGGCTCGCGAAGCACGAACCATCGTTGATCTGGAGGAACGACAGCCCCGCCTTGGAGTCTCGGCGGGTGCGCACCCAGCCCCGGACAGCCACGTCCGTACCGACACCAACCGCCCCTCTCAGGAGTTCGGCGATCTCTCGCTTCACCATACTGACTAGTTTGCAGGATTGCGCGCGACCTTACGGACTGCGAGGCCAGAACGCCGAGCGAGGGGGCCCGGTTCCTCCCAGCGACGAAGCGACTGCTTGTTTCGCCATACTGATAGGTTGGTCGGATCCCGACTGGCCGGGCTGGCGTGAAGGGATGCTGGGGACGGCATCGCAGTTCCTTCAAGGCCGGCAGCCAACTCGCTCCGCCTGCCTCCAGCGCACATGGCTTCGCAAACGATCCGAGTGCTAGTCCTGTTCGGCGGCCGGTCGAGCGAGCACGAGGTTTCGGTCCAATCCGCGTCGTCGATCATCTCGGCATTGGACTCGGCACGCTACGCGGCAATCCCGGTGGCGATCGAGCGCTCGGGCAGATGGCTGGATCCAGCAGCATCGGCAAGTCTGCTGCCACAAGAGACGGCCAGCAAGTGCTCCTTGACCCAGGTGGAGATTGCTCACCAGCCGGGCAGCTCGAGGGGCTTCGATGTGGTGTTCCCGGTCTTGCACGGGCCGTACGGAGAGGACGGCCGGCTCCAAGGCCTGCTGGACATGGCCGGCTTGCCCTACGTCGGTTCGGGCGTGCGCGGTTCAGCCTGCGGCATGGACAAGGACGTCATGAAGCGGCTGTTGAACGAGAGCGAGATCCCCACCCTGCCCCACGAGATCGTGTGGCGAGGCGAGGCCGGGGAGAGTGTGTCCCGAATCGAGCTCAATACCGGCTACCCGGCATTCGTCAAGCCGGCAAACCTCGGTTCGTCTGTCGGCATTCGCCGGGTGGAGAACCGGCAGGCCCTGATCGATGCGCTGGACTATGCGCATGAATTCGACACGAAAGTGATCGTGGAGCCCGGCGTCGAAGCGCGCGAGATCGAGTGCGCGGTGATCGGCAATCGCTCGCCAGAGGCGTCCCTGCCGGGAGAAATCGTGACCCACGGCGGCTTCTACGACTACGAGACCAAGTACGTCACCGACTCGGCCGAGCTGATCGCGCCCGCCAAGCTCGACACAGAACAGGTCGAAGCGGTTCGCGACCTCGCGGTGAAGGCATTCCGCGCGCTGGATTGCTCCGGATTGGCGCGGGTGGACTTCTTCATCGCAAATGACCCGCACCGGCCAGGCATCTTGGTCAACGAAGTCAACACAATGCCGGGCTTCACTTCGATCAGCATGTTCCCGCGCATGTGGGCGGTGTCGGGACTTCCGTATGAGCGCTTGATCGAGCGATTGCTGGAGTTGGCGCTGGAACGGCACGCAGACGCAAGCTCCTTGCGGTTCGACATCGCATAGCGAGCCGCCGTTTCTAGGCTTCCTGTTCGCCCGCCGCGCTCGTGAGCCCCGCGAGCAGCCTGCGGACGGTGACGTTGAACGACGGGTGCACGAGATTTGGAGCGATCTCCGCCAGCGGTTCAAGGACGAATCCCCGCTCGTGCATGCGCGGGTGCGGAATCTGCAGGGCCTGCTGGCACAGTACGAGATCGTCATACAGCAATATGTCGATATCGAGCACGCGCGGTTCATTGCGCGTCGTTCGGCTCCTGCCCCGCTGTCGTTCGATCTGCATCGCCGCCGACAGCAACTCAGAGGGCTCTAAAGCCGTCTCGAGGCAGACGCAGGTGTTGAGAAACATGCCGCCGCCGGGGCAATCGACCGGATCGGTCTCGACCACGGGCGCGCGCGCGAGCACGGTCCCGACTCGGCTCAGGCGAGCCAGTGCGAATCCCAGGTGCCCGTCCCGGTCACCGAGACTCGAGCCCAGTCCGAGATACGCCCTAGCCACGCCGGCTCCGGATCACTTCAACGCCGGCCCATGGCACGCCGAACTCGGCGAGTGCGGTGGGCTTGCGCACTCGCACGAGCACCTCTTCCGCAGCGAACCGCTTCAGCAGGGCTGCTGCGATCCCCTCCGCTATCGTCTCGATCAATGCATACTGCCGGATACCAGCCACCCGTTCGGCCTCGGCGCGCACCTCCACATAGTTGATCGCTGCCTCGATTGAATCCTCCCTTGCGGCCTGGCTCAGATCGCAGCGCAGCTCGATATCGATCAACAGCATCTGGGACCCTTCGCGTTCCTGCTCGGCGCAGCCCACGCGCGCCTGCACCGGTATCTCGGGCAGCATGATCCTATCCCGCATTTCCCGCCTCCCTAATTGCGTCGGTCACGTCTACGACGCGCCGGCATTGCCTGACATCGTGCACTCGCACCACAGCAGCCCCGTTCATGACAGCTGTCGCAACCGCTGCCAAGGTGCCTTCCAACCTCTCGTTGACGGGCAGGCGGCTGGGCAGGCTGCCCAAGAACGACTTGCGCGAAGGCCCGACCAAGACGGGACAGCCGAGCACGCGGAACTCCCCCAACCGCGCCAAGAGTTCGAAGTTCTGCCCCGCCGACTTGCCGAAGCCTAGGCCCGGGTCGACAGCGATCTCTCGGATTCCCGCCTGTCTGGCGCGTTCGGACTGGGCCTTCAGAAACGAACAGACTTCAGCAACGACATCGCCGTAGGCTGTGTCCAGCTGCATCGTGGCGGGTTCGCCGCGCATGTGCATGATCACCACGCTGGCTCGGGCCGCGGCCGCGACCGAGAGCATCTGTGGATCTTGCAGCCCTCGAATATCGTTGACGATGCTTGCGCCCGACTCCAGGCAGCGCCTCGCAACACCCGGCTTGAGAGTATCGATCGAGATCGGCACGCTGACTCTCGCAGCTAGAGCCTCCAGTACTGGTAGCACTCGTCGAAGCTCGCCATCCTCGCTGATGCGTTCGGAACCGGGGCGCGAGCTCTCCCCGCCGACATCAATGATGTCCGCGCCTTCCTCGACCATCCGGACCCCCCGCTCGGTCGCCGACCCAACATCCAAGTAGAGCCCACCGTCCGAGAACGAGTCCGGCGTCACGTTCAGGACGCCCATAACCAGCGTCCTGGGGGAGTTGAAGTGCGGGCCGAGCACTGCCAGTCCTCCATTGTCGCCCTCGTAACCCCCGAGATCCGATTCCCGGCAGGCTCTGCTATGCTTGCCCTGCGATGCGACCAACCCGACGCGAGCTTCTCGGGACGCTAGGCGGCGCGGCCGCCGTCGGGCTGGCTTGCGGGCCGCGCCAAAGTACGGATCGCCCCCCCAATATCCTGTTCCTGCTCACGGACGACCAGCGCTACGACATGTTCGGGGCCGGCGGGAATCCGATCATTCGTACGCCGAACATGGACCGGCTCGCGAACGAGGGCGTGATGTTCACGCACAACTACGTGACCACCGCGATCTGCGCCACCTCCAGAGCTTCGTTCTTCACGGGCTTGTACGCGCGCTGTCACGGCATTCACGGCTTCCGGACGCGGCTGAGCGAGCAGCAGCACCAGCTCAGCTATCCGGTGCGCCTCCGCGAGGCGGGCTATCGGACGGGCTTCATCGGGAAATACGGCGTCGGCGGAGCCGACGATATCGAAGATGCCGCGTCCCGCTACGACTACTTCGAAGGCTGGCCGGGGCAAGGCCAGTACCTGGTGCCGGGGCGGGCACACATGACCGAGCATTTGGGAAACCAAGCATTGGAATTTCTCGGCGGATCGGATTCGGACCAGCCCTGGAACCTCTCCGTGAGTTTCAAGGCTCCGCACGTGCAAGACCGAGTCGACCCCTACTTCATCAACGACCCGCGCTTGGACAACATGTACGACGGGCTGCGCTTGCAGCCGTTTCCCCACATGGATGGCTCGTACTATGACTCTCTGCCCGAGTTTCTCAAGGACGACACGGAAAGCCGCATCCGCTGGGTAAGGCGCTTCGGCACGCCAGAGAAATGGGAGGAATCCGTCAAGCGCTACTACGCCCTAATTCACGGGGTCGACATCCAGATCGGCCGCATGCTCGCGCGGCTCGAGGAGCTGGGCCAACTGGACAACACCGTCGTGATCTTCACCGGGGACAACGGATTCTTTCTGGGAGAGCGCGGCTGGGCCGGCAAGTGGTACATGCACGAGGAATCGATCCGCACGCCGATGGTCATCCGGGATCCGCGCCTGCGCGGGCGCGCGGGGACGCGTCGCAGCGAGATGACGCTGAATATCGACGCCTGTCCCACCATTTTGGAAGCAGCCGGCTTGGACCGTCCCGAATCCATGAATGGACGCAGCCTGATGCCGCTCGCGCGGGGCGAATCGCCGCAGTGGCGGCAGGAGTGGTTCTACGAGCACCTCTTCGAGAATCCGCGAGTCCCCATGAGTGAGGGTGTGCATACCGGTGACTGGAAGTATTTCGTCTTCCACCAAGCAGATCCCCCGTACGAGGAGATGTACCACTTAGCGGTGGACCCACAGGAGACCGTCGATCTGGCGAGCTCGCCAGACCATGCCGCGACACTGGCCCGGCTGCGGCAGCGCCGCCAGGCTTGGACCGAGAATCTTGAGAGCTGGCAGATCGACCAACCTTGGACTGAACCCGCGTAGGCACTTGCGATCCCGCCCTCTCTCCGAGATCAACGAGAACGCGACCGAACGCGCCTCGAATCACAGCGATCTGATGGCATGAAACACCGAGCTCTGAGCCTGTTTGCTGGAGCCGGCGGCTTGGACATCGGCGTGGACCAGTGCGGCTTCAAGACTTGCTGCGCTATCGAACTAGACCCGCACTGTGCCTCGACATTGCGGAGGAATGCCAGGGGTAAGGAGGTGTGGAACGTTGACATACGTGCGTTGGAACCTCGCCGTGTCACGGACAGCCTGGACCTGCAGCCGGGGGACGTGGCCCTTCTATGCGGCGGTCCGCCCTGCCCGCCATTCAGCCAGACCGGCAAGCAGAGCGGCACCAGCGACCCGAGTCGCGGACCAGTATTCGAGATGGTGCGTTTCGCAGCAGCACTGCGTCCGAGTGCCGTCGTGATTGAGCAGCCTCCGCGCTTCTTGGACACGCCGTTCTCGCCGTCCGCGAGCATGCGTGACGTACTGGCCGAACGGTTTGACGCTATCGGGTACGATACCCACTCAACCGTGCTTGACGCCGTTCACTTTGGCGTGCCGCAGCGCCGGCGGCAAGCGTTCGTCGTCTGCGTGCCGCCGGGCCAAGCTTACGACTTCCCTGTCCCAGAACTAATGTCGACGATGACCGTCGGAGATGCGATAGGCGATCTTCCGGCTGCGACCCTTGCCGACGGACAGCCTGCCGTGCCGAATCATATCGATGTCACGCCTGAACGGGACCGGCAAAGGATTTCCTACGTGCCCGAGGGCGCGTGGCTGTCAAGAGCCGACGTCCACGCACCGCCGGAAATCGTCCGACGACTGACGCGCAAGGACACCACGAAGTATCGGCGCGTACACCGGAACCAAGCGTCGATCGCTCTGCGGTGCGGCGAGGTGCCCTATCATCCGACCGAAGACCGCTATCTCACGCCACGCGAAGCGGCGCGCATCCAGGGATTTCCAGACCGTCACGTGTTCGTCGGGCCAATCCGAAGACGAACCGTGACAGTCAGAGACCTAGACCAGCACCGGCAAGTTGCGAACGCTGTTCCCCCTCCACTCGCCGCCGCGGTGGCGTCAAGCGTCCAAGACGCCCTATGCCTGTAGCGAGGGAGCTTTCGGCCGAGATCCTAGCGCTTGCGTCCAGGGCGCGGCCCCGCGACTAGGCGACCAAGCCTTCCAAGGGCGAGCTAGCGGACGCATACAGCCTTCTCTGCATTCGCCCCGCCTCATACGCGAGCCGTCCGGCCCGGACGGCGAGCCGCATGGCTTCGGCCATCTTCGCCGCATCGTCGGCGAGGGCGATCGCCGTGTTCATCAGGACGCCATCAGCGCCCAGTTCCATGGCGAGCGACGCATCCGAGGCAGTGCCGACGCCGGCGTCGACGATCAGCGGCACCGCCGTGATCTTCTCGCGTAATATCCGCAACGCCGCGGGGTTCTGAACGCCTAGACCCGAGCCGATCGGAGCGGCCAGCGGCATTACGGCCGCAGCGCCGGCGTCGACCAACCGACGCGCCACGATCAGGTCGTCGCTGGTGTACGGCAGCACCACGAAATCCTCCTTGACTAACTGGCGCGTGGCCTCCAGCAGGCCCTCGGTGTCGGGGTACAGCGTGTCCTGATCGCCGATGACCTCCAACTTGACCCAGTTCGACAGACCGACCTCGCGCGCCAGGCGCGCCGTTCGAACCGCCTCGTCGGCGGTATAGCAGCCGGCGGTGTTGGGCAGTATGAACATCGCGTCGCGGTCGATGTAGTCGATCAGCGACTCTTTCGACTTGTCGTGCAGATTCACCCGCCGCACGGCGACAGTTACCATCGAGGCGCCGGAGACCTCGTGGCACCGCCGCATTTCCTCAAAGCTGCGGTACTTTCCCGTTCCGACGATCAGGCGCGAATCGAACTCCCTGCCAGCGATGCGTAGACCCATGCTTCGATGTTAGCCTGTGCGGATGCGCCGGTTCAGCCCCAAGCTGGCAAGATAGCAAGAGTCTAATGTTCGTCGACGAAGCACAGATCAAGGTCCGCGCTGGCAAGGGCGGCAACGGCTGCGTCGCGTTCCGCCGCGAGAAGTTCGTACCCAAGGGCGGTCCCTCCGGCGGTGACGGCGGCGATGGCGGCAGTGTCGTCCTGCAGTCCACCAGCCGCATGAACACCCTGATCCATTTCCGCTTCCAGCCGGAGCAAAGCGCCGAGAACGGGCGGCCAGGAGAGGGCAGCAAGTGCACAGGCCGGACTGGCAAGGACCTCGTCTTGCAAGTCCCAGCCGGCACGCTGATCTACGATGCCGATTCGAACGAACTGCTGCACGACTTCGACGCCTCCGGCCAACGTTTCGTCGTTGCGCGCGGAGGACATGGCGGTAGAGGCAACGTGCACTTCAAGTCATCCACCAACCGGGCGCCGCGGTATGCCGAGGACGGCACTGAGGGCCAAGCCCTGACCCTGCGCCTGCGCCTGAAGCTGCTGGCTGACGTGGGCTTGGTGGGGTTCCCCAACGCCGGCAAGTCGACCTTGATCTCCAAGCTCTCCGCAGCCCGTCCCAAGATCGCTGACTACCCCTTCACCACCTTGCAGCCCAATCTCGGCGTCGTCAGCCTAGGGGAGTTCGACAGCTTCGTGATGGCCGACATTCCCGGACTGATCGAGGGTGCCCACGACGGTCACGGCTTGGGGGACCGGTTCCTGCGCCACATCGAACGCACCAAGATCCTGCTGCACTTGGTCGACCTCAGCGACGCGACCGGGCGTGACTGCGTGCAGGACTACGAGGTCGTCGCGCACGAGCTTGCGAGCTTTTCCCCCAAGCTTGCGGAAAAGCCGTGCATTGTCGCGGGAACGAAGCTGGACGCCATGCAGTCGCCCGAACGAGTCCAACAGCTCCGGGACTACTGCCAATCCTCGGGCTTGCAGTTCCAAGCGATATCTTCGGTGACGGGCGAGGGCATTGACGGCCTGCTGCGAATCGTGGGCGGGCGCGTTCGCGAACAGCGCGAGGCCGCGGACGCCGCCGCTCATGCGCCGCAACAGCCCGCGGCTTATCCTCCGGTGTCGGGCACAGGGGCTGCGAAATGAGACTCGCGCTCTTCGGCGGCACCTTCGATCCGATCCATAGCGGCCATGTCGAGGCCGCGTTGAAAGCTGCGGACGCATGTGCGCTGGACCGCGTCTTGGTCGTGCCCAGCGGCGTTCCACCCCACAAGCAGGAAGCCTGCCACGCAGACTACGCACACCGCTATCGGATGGTCGATCTGGCGTGCCGCGCCGACCCGCGGCTGGAAGCAAGCCGACTGGAGCAGCCACGTGCCAGCGGCGAGCCCCACTATTCCGCCCACACAATCGATCGCATACGCGCGACCATGCAGTTCGACGGTGCGCTGCGGTTGGTCCTCGGGGCAGACGCGTTCTCAGAGGTCGACCTGTGGCGGGACATCGACCGGATCGCGGAGGGGGTGGAATTCATCGTCGTGGAGCGGCCAGGATTCAAAGCGGACGGCGCAATCCAGCCGTCGCAAATCGTGAGCTGCTCGCATCCAGCCTCGTCGCGAACCGTCCGGCATCGCGCCAAGATCGGCGGATCGCTGGCGGATCTGGCGCCGGCGGCGGTGTGTGAATACCTCTGGCAGCACGCGCTGTACCGCTCCTAGGCAGCCCGCACTCGGGCCACCGCCCAAGCCGGCCCTCATCCTACAATGGGGGCGTGAACTCGAGACGTCAATTCCTCTCGCTGCTGGCCGCAGCCCCGCTAGCCGCGGCATCTCCACAGCACTGGCCCCAATTCCGCGGGGCAGATTCGCTCGGCACGTCGGCCAACGATCCGCGCCTGCCGGAATCTTGGAGCGCTACCGAGAACGTTCTCTGGAAGACACCGCTGCCCGGGATGGCTTGGGCCTCTCCCGTGATCTGGGGCGATCGCGCCTTCCTGACCAATGTGGCCAGCGAAGGGCAGGTCGAAGCAGTCAAGAAGGGACTGTATTTCGGTGGCAACCGCCCCGAAATCTCTACCGATCCGCACCGCTGGTCCGCAGTAGGCGTGGATTTCAACACCGGCGAGATCGCGTGGGAAACCGAGCTGCGAAGAGGCACCCCTCCGACTCCGAGGCACCTCAAGAACTCCTACGGGTCCGAGACGCCCGTCACGGACGGCGAGCGGGTCTACGCCCACTTCGGCTATCTGGCGACTTGGTGCCTCGACATGGATGGCAAAGTCTTGTGGAAGCGCGACTGGAAGCCGTACAAAGTCCGCAACGATTGGGGGACGGCAGCGTCGCCGGTCCTCCACGAAGGCCGGCTCTACCTCGTCAACGACAACGAGGAGCGCTCCACGCTGACCTGCATGGACAAGCTCAATGGCAAGACCATTTGGGAAGTCGAGCGCGACGAAGGCAGCAACTGGTCCACTCCGTTCGTCTGGCAGAACGATCTGCGAACCGAGGTCGTGACCACCGGCACCGGCAAGGTTCGCTCCTACGATCTGGACGGCAAGCTGTTGTGGGAACTGGGCGGAATGTCCTCGATCGTGATCCCAATGCCCTTCGCCGGCCACGGCATGCTCTACATCGCCTCCGGATACGTGGGCGACCAGAAGCGCCCGGTATTCGCGATCCGGCCCGGAGCCGCGGGCGATATCAGCCTCCAGGATGGCCAGACCGAGAACGACTACATCGCCTGGCACCAGCCCCAGGCGGCGCCCTATAACCCGTCGCCGCTGCTGTACAAGGATCTCTACTACACGCTGTACGACCGCGGCTTCCTAACGTGCCACGACGCGGTGAGCGGCGAGGAGGTCTATGGCAAACAGCGCTTCGAAGCCGGCGCGAACGCATTCACGGCCTCGCCGTGGGCCTACAACGACCGCATCTTCTGCCTGAGTGAAGACGGGGACTGCTTCGTAGCCGAGCACGGCCGCGACTTCCGGCTGGTCGGCAAGAACTCCATCGGCGAGCTCTGCATGTCCACGCCGGCCATCTCGCAAGGCAGCCTGTTGCTCAGAACCGCAGAGAACCTGTACCGCATCGGCGGTTGACGCGAACTGCGTCAGTGCACGTTGACCGCAGTCTTGGACGCTAGGACCGCGCGCAGGCGGCGTATGCGATCCGGGCTGCGCAGAGAGCGCAACGCTTTGGATTCGATCTGGCGGATCCGCTCGCGCGTCACAGAGAACTCCTGCCCGATCTCCTCTAGGGTGTGCTCGCGCTCGCAGTCGATACCGAAGCGCATCTTGATCACCTTCTCCTCTTTCGGGGAAAGCGTCTTGAGCACGTCGCCGGTCTCTTCCCGGACGCTGCCATCGATCACAGTGTCCACCGGAGATGCGACCCATTTGTCTTCGATCAGATCCCCTAGTGCAGATTCGCCGTCCCGCCCGACCGGTGTCTCGAGCGACACCGGGTCGCGCGAGATGCTTTTGAGCTTTTGCACCTTTTCGGAGCCGATCTCCATGCGCTCGCCGATCTCGTCGTTGGTGGGAACGCGCCCGAGCTCCTTTTCCAGTTCGCGCGAAGCACGCAGGAACTTGTTCATCGACTCGTTCATGTGAACGGGAATCCGGATCGTGCGAGACTGGTCCGCGATGGCCCGAGTGATCGCTTGGCGAATCCACCAAGTCGCGTAGGTGGAAAACTTGAAACCGCGGCGATACTCGAACTTTTCAGCCGCGCGCATGAGGCCGATGTTGCCTTCCTGGACGAGATCCAAAAGGTGCAGGCCGCGGTTGACGTACTTCTTGGCCACCGATACGACAAGCCGCAAGTTGGCCTCAACCAGCGCCTTCTTGGCCTTCTCGGCCTCCACCTCGCCAGCGGCGATCATCTTGACGCAGGCGGCCGCGTCCTGTTCGGCCTGCTGGGCCTGCTCTGTCGTCCGGACACTGGCGATCTCGCGCAGGCGCCTGCACAGGTAGCGGTTCCGCGCATAGAAGTTGCGCGGCCGCTCAGGCAGAGTCCGCAGTTCGCGCAACTCCGCCGACAGCTTCGACAGCTCTCCGTACTCCGTGCGGATCGCCTCGTACCACTCGTCCCACACCCCCTGCTTGAGGCGAATCGCCTGAATCGCCTGCGAGACCCGTATCGTCTGCCGCATGCGCCGCCAGCGGACGTCGCGGTAACGCTTGCGCCCGCCGCGCAGGTTGCGATTGACCTTGGCTTGGTCGGTTTCGAGCTTCAACAGCGCGTTGTGCTTGCGCTTGACTTGAACGAACTGGTTGCGAACCTCCTTCTCCTTCTGAGCCTGGGCCTCGGGCCCTTCGTCATGGTGGGGGATGTCCACCACCGCGGTCAGCTTGACCTCGCCGCGCTTGACGCGGTCGTAGAGTTCCAAGAACCGCTCCATGGTGTTGCTATCGCGCGAGATCGCCTTCCACATGCGAAACTTGCCGCGCTCCATTCGCCGTGCGAGATCCACCTCGCCTTCCCGGGTCAGCAGCGGCACTGATCCCATTTCGCGCAAATAGACGCGAACGGGATCGTCGGTATAGACGGCGTCGTCGGCTTCCTGACCCTGCAGGCCTAGGTCGTCCTCGGTATCGCTGCTTTCCTGAGTCACCTCGAGAAAGCTGGCCGCGCCGTCCTCGAGACTGCTGGGCATGTTCTCTTTGGCGACTCCTATCGAGTCCTCGAATTGATCCATCTCAACGCACCTCGCTGTGCAACCAGATCGGCCAAACCACCCGCGCTACGCCAAGGCGTGGTACAGGTTGCGCCGTCATCGGTTGGTTGGTCGTCTTGTTGCTTGGCAGGAATCCAGAACTGGAACTCGCGGTCGGATGCGTCTGTGACTCGCCTGCTCGCGTTTGAGGCCTGGTTGTCCGCGCCAACGTCTGGGATCCGGAGCGGCCTCGACCCCTCCGAATTCACCTGCCAGCGTATTTAGTATGGGGCATTCATTGCGTAAACGCAATATCTCCCGAAAAAAAGCCTCGGCCATCGGCATCCGGCCGCCCGACGCGGGCCGCTGACCGCCTCATCCGGTGGCCTGCTCCGCCCATGCCTTGCTGCGGCGTTCCATCTCTTCGGGCGTGACGTCCTCGATGTGCGTGGAAATCGTCCACCGATGCCCGAACGGGTCTCGCAGCGTACCCGAGCGGTCGCCGTAGAACTGGTTCCGCACCGGTTGCAGCTCGGTAGCGCCAGCGGCCAACGCCCGGGCGAACAGCTCGTCGACGTCTTCGACATAGACCATGAGCGACACCGGAGTGCCTCCAACCGTCTCGGGAGACAACGCCTCCAGTTCCGGGAATTCGCTGGCCAGCATCAGGCGCGAGCTGCCCAGCGCGAACTCGGCGTGGCCGACCCGACCGTCGGGCATTTCCATCCGCTCGAGCTCGACGGCACCGAACGTCTTGACGTAGAAATCCAAGGCTGCCGCTGCGTCCTTGACGATGATGTACGGGGTGACGGTGGCGTAGCCTTCCGGGGTGTAGTGAACTGCCATGTTTTGAGCCAAGCTGCAATTCTATAACAGCCGTTTCGGCGAAGATGGCGCGGGCCGTGACTGAAGTAGACTCTTAGGATGTTCAAAGTTTGGTCCGAGCGGGAGATCCTGCCCGATTGTCTCCCGCTGCTGGATGGCGTGGCCGAGCCGATCGGACCCGGCTCGGCCACGCCGGATAACCCTTTGGCTTGCTTGCCCAGTGCCGATTGCGTGCTCGCGGGAGCCATGCGGTACGACAGCCGCGCGATGGACACCGCCCCGGAGCTGCTCGTGATATCGCGAATGGGCATCGGCTTCGAAAACATTGACCTCAACGCCGCAACCGAGCGAGGAATCGCGGTGACGTACACGCCGGACGGTCCGACCATCGCCACTGCCGAGCACGCAGTGGCACTGATGTTCGCCATTGGCAAGGATCTCAAGAAAGCGGCGCACGGCCTGGTGCACGACCGCAGGCCCGACTACTACGGCCGACACTCCGCCGTCGAGATCTACGGCGCACAAGTCGGGCTCGTCGGTCTCGGGCGCATAGGCTCCCGAGTGGCCGGGCTGCTCTCCGCCGCGGGCGCTCGCGTGGCGGCATACGATCCGTACATCGACGAGCGGAGAGCCGAGGAACTGGGCGTGGATCGGGTGGCGGACTTGAACAGCCTGCTGGCCAGATCGGACATCGTGTCGCTGCACCTGCCCCTCAATGAATCGACGCGTCACCTGATAGGCCCGGCCTCGCTGGCACAAATGAAGCCTGGCGCCATCTTGGTTAACGTCTCTCGCGGAGGCTTGGTCGACGAGGCGGCGCTCTTGGAGGCACTCGATAGCGGGCACGTGCGCGGGGCGGGCTTGGACGTCACTGATCCCGAGCCTGCCGAGGCGGACAATCCCCTGCTACACCGCACCGACGTGATCGTCACGCCGCACGTCGGCTCGGCTTCGTACCCCGGCAAGCGACGGATCCTCTCGCATGCGATCGAGAATCTGCGGCTGACGCTGCGACAACAGCGGCCGAAGCACCTGCTCAATCCCGAGGCTTGGGAGCGGGCGTGCGCGCGGATCTCGAGCGCCGCCTGAGCGCGGCCGATCCGGCGGCGGAGGACCCCGGCCCTTCTCTGCTATCGTTGGGGCAGCGCCGGGCACTGGCCGACACTTGCCGCCGTCGGTCGGGCACGGTGTCCGGGTCGGAGCGCTGGCAGCCCTGCGCATTTGCAACCTAGGAAGCGGCTCGAGCGGCAACGCCACGTTCGTTGCCACGGACGAGGCACGCGTATTGTTCGATGCGGGCTTCAGCTGCCGCCAGATCCAATTGCGGCTGGCCGCGATCGGCGTGGACTACAAGACCCTTGACGCAGTCGTGATTTCCCACGAGCATTCCGACCACGTGCAGGGGTTAGAAACCCTGATCCGCAAGACCGCGGTGAAGGTCTTCGTCTCGCAGCCGACGTCGGAGAAGCTGACGTGGAAGAGGGCGGTGCCAGAGCTGACGACCTTCGAGGCCGGTCGCGGTTTCGAGATCGGGGATCTCGCAATCGAAACCTTCACGGTCTCGCACGACGCCGTCGATCCGGTCGGTTTCTGCATCGGCCACGGCGGCTGCAAGCTCTCGATCGCCACCGATCTCGGCTACCTGAGCGATTCCGTCCGCTACCACTTATTGGGCTCGGACCTTATCGTGCTGGAATCGAATCACGACCTCGAGATGCTCAAATCAGGCCCGTACCCATGGGATCTCAAGCAGCGGGTCATGAGCCGCGCCGGCCATCTCTCCAACGCCGCCGTCGCCGAGTTTCTTTCGCAGCACTGGGACCGCCGCGCGCGAACCGTGGTGCTCGCACACCTGAGCACGAATAACAACCACCCAACAATCGCGGAAATGGACGCCTGCAGGGCGATTGGCTCGGTGCAGGCCGACAACACCCGCGTTGTCGTAGCCTCGCAAGGCAGCCCCACGCCGGTGTTCGAGCTATAGAGGCCGCTGCTCCGCGATCCGTGCCTGGATCGCGTTGTCGCCAGGCACGCCGAGCTCGCAGCGCGGGAGATGTAGCAGGCCAGCCGCGAACTCGTACATCGCGAAGGACTGCCATCCCAGCAGAGGCAGCACCGCATAGGCCAGCCAAGGCAGTTCGAAAAGCGTTCCGGCCGAGGTTAGGTCCCACAGGCTGTGCCACTTGGCGTGCGAGAAGTGGTTGAGCACATCCAGCCAGAGTCCGCAAAGCACGCCGGCCCCGGCGAGGGCTAGCAGCCGCGAGTGCTCGCGGGAACGTGCATCGATCCAAAGACTCGCGCGTCCTCCTGCCGCGTTCCAAGGCTCGAGCAACAGCAGGAAGCCCGCACTCGCCAGCGGCAGCAGATGCTCGCCAAGGTCGAGGCGAGGCAAGGCCAGCGGGGCCAGCAACAGGATCGCGCCCGCAGCGGCGACGCCGCACGAAAGAGCGAGGCCGGGACGTCGAGCCGCAGTATCGTCGCGGCACCTCTTGAACCTGAGAGCCAGCAGTAGGTCGGCCGTTTCGAACAGGGCTGGCCAAACGCACGCAAATGACCATCCCAACAACACATAGCGCGACAGATCCGGCGGCAGCCCGGAGCGATACCATCCGGCCAGACGCTCGTTGTACCACTCGAACGGGAGCCACAGGAAGACCGACAATACGGCCAGCCAGAGGAACGCGTCCGGGCGCGACCGCAGCAGCGATCTGCCGCGGGCAGCGAACACCGCAGCATCAATCTCCAGAACATACCCGGTCCATGCGAGCGTGCCGACTGCGGCATGCTCGGACAGCGGCAAGGCCAGAACCGCGGCGCAACCCCAGAACACGCCGAGCCCTGCCTTTCCAGCGAGTCCAAAGGCGGCGACGCGAGGCATGCGCAGCCAGCGGCCGATAAGCGCCGCAGCTGCCCCCACCGCCACCGCCAGACCGATAGATGTCACTGTCGGTTACTGTAGCCTCAGGTGCGGCACGGCGTTCCGATGACCGATCTTGAAGAAGTCCTTGACTGGCGACGTGACGATGCGTTGGACGCGGTGCCCAATTGCGGGGGCATATTCGTCGTCGAGTTCCCCGAGGGACCGCCGTACCTCGGCCGGACGGCCGCTCTGCGCAAGCGCTTGCGCCGCCTGCTGCGACCGGCGGATAGCGCGTCGACGCGCCTGACGCTGCGCGAGATCGCTACCCGCGTGCATTACCGTCGCACCGGTTCCGCGTTTGAATCAGATGTCGCCCTGTACCGCGCGGTGAAGCGCTACCGCCCGGGCGAGAGCCGGGATTACCTCAAGCTGCGCCCGGCGTTTTACGTCAAGCTCTTGCTTGGAAACCGTTTCCCGCGCAGCTGCGTGACGCGGCAGCTCACGCGGGGGAAGTCGCTATTCTACGGCCCGTTCCCGAACCGCAACGCCGCCGAGGAGTTTCACAACGAGTTCCTCGACCTGTTCCTCGTCCGGCGATGCACGGAAAACCTGGATCCCTCGCCATTTCATCCAGGTTGCGTGTGGGGAGAGATGGGGCGCTGCATGCGCCCCTGCCAAGCTGCCTGCGGCGACGACGCCTATGCTCGCGAGGCGCAGCGCATGGCACTGTTCCTGGAAACGGACGGCGAGTCGCTGTTATGCGAGGCCGAGCTGTCGAGAGACAACGCCAGCAAGAGCCTCGACTTCGAGGCAGCTGCCAGGTTCCACAAGCTCGTCGGCAGGACGAAACAGGTCCTGCGGTTGCGGGCTGCCCTGTCCAGCGACCTTGGCTCGTTGCACGGAGTGGTGCTGCAGCGGTCGGCAGCGCCTGCATGTCTTCAATTGACGGCAGTGCACCGGGGATCCTTGCAGGCGCCCGTTCGGCTGCACTATGACCAAGAAGCACCGACCGCTGCAGACTTGAACGCCCAGATCCGGGCTGCCCTGTCGAACTTTGACTGGCTCGAGGCGAGTACGGACGAACGCCAGGACCATCTTGCTCTCTTGCAGCGTTGGCATGCCAGCAGCTTTAGGAAAGGCGAATTCGTGCCCTTCGCAGACATCTCTGCCTTGCCTTGGCGGAGGCTCGCGAACGCGGCGCTTCGCGTCGCCCTCGGAAGAGATCGCACGCCCAGGGACACCGCGGCCGAGCCACGGCGCCGCTAGCTGACATCCTTGGCCATGTCCGGCGGGATGGCGACGGCAGCGGGCGGCCCTACAAATGCGCGGTCGGTTCGAGTGACTGGAGGCGTCAAAAACGCAGGGGCCTTGTACAATACCGGGCGATGTCAGGTATCCGCTCCGTCGCGTTCGCAGCTCTCGCTGCAGCTACCTTAGTGCCGTGGGTCTCCGCGGTGCGAGCCCAAGGCCCGCAAGGCCGAGACTACCTTTCGGCAGAGCTGCGCGCGCAGGTCGAGGAACTCCAGCGGTCGGCTTCCAGCACTACCACCAGTGCGGCGAATCTGAAGGAACGGCTCGACACGCTCTGGCCTTGGATCAACGCGTACGCGCTGACGGGCGGGCCGATGCCCGTCAACGCCACGCTACAGGTCGCCACCGCCTATCGGGCGGTCGAGGCCCTTCGCCTGGACGGCGCTCAGCCCAGCGCAGGCGCGCTGGCCGCCATCGACGGGCTGGTCCACGAGTTCACCATCAAGGACAAGCAGCCGGGAGCACTTGGCGCCGTCAGCCTGGAAGTGGCTGGCCCGGCCCATGTCGGCGCTTGGACGACGATCAAGCAGACCTACACAGTTGGAGAAGCGCCGCTTGGACCGGGTGCCCGGATCATGGCCGCGAAGCAGTTGCAAGCCGATGGCGGGCTTGTGCAGAACTCTGACCCCGACGGTCCTCACTACCTCTCGGCGAGCACGTCGAACTCCGAAGTCAGGCTGGGCAATACATCATTCCCCTGGGTGGGAATGCACGGCGGATTCCGGAGCCCGGCACCCATGCCCACGTTCAAGGTGGAAGAGGGCACGCTCACTGCCGGAGACACCGTGACGATCGTCTACGGCGATCGCAGCGCGGGATCGGAAGGCTGGCGCCTGCAAACATTCGCCACCGATCAGGCGATGCTGCCGATCTACATCGACTTGGACGGCTCGGGCAACTTCCTGACACCGCGCTGGCCGGCCTTCGAGATCGTGGGCACCGGCACCGAGGGGGTGACGGCGGTCGCGCCCTCGATCGTCGAGCCCGGCGAAGAGTTCAATCTCTCGATCCGCTGGGAAGACAGCAACGGCAATCGCGCCACCGGAGCCATGCCGGGCGCTGCGGTCACACTCAACGGCGAGAGCTTCCGGACCTTGGACGCCAACGGCGATGCGCTGCAAGTGATCGAGGCCATCCGCCTCGACGAGGAAGGCATCTACCGCTTCCAGATCACCAGCTCGGATGGCCGGATCAAGGCGCTGAGCAACCCCGTGTGGGTGCGCAGGGATCCGCCTTACCGCCTGTACTGGGGCGAAACCCACACGCATACCGGCATGGCGGAGGGGCAGGGATCGATCGTCCGCTCGTACCGCTTCGCCCGCGAGGACGCCCGCCTGGACTTCATGGGGCTGTCCGAGCACGACATCTGGCTGGACGACCTCGAATGGCAGACCATGCAGCGGGCAGCCGAGAGCAACACGGTTCCGGGCGAATTCGTAGCGTTCCTCGGCTATGAGTGGACCCTGCGGCGACAGTGGGGCGGACACCACAACGTCTTCTTCCGGTCGCCCGACGCTGGGCGCGTCGGAGCGCAGAAAGCGCCCACCCTGACCGGGCTGTACGAGGGCCTGCGCTCGAAGTACTCCACCAAGGACGTGTTGATCATCCCGCATGCCCACCAAGCGGGGGACTGGCGGACGAACGATCCGGAAATGGAGACGATGATCGAGATCATGTCGATGCACGGAACGTTCGAGTGGTTCGGCAACTACTACCTGCGCCAAGGCCACCAAGTAGGCTTCCTTGCGGCGTCGGACGACCACCGCTCCCGGCCCGGCTACAGTTGGACATCCAGCCGCCAGCCGAATTCCTCCCTGAGCCAGTTCGGCGGCCTGGCCGGCGTGCAAGCGGAAGCGAAGACCGCCGATTCGATCTTCGATTCGCTCAAGCGCAGGAGCGCCTACGCTGTCACGGACGCGCAGCGCATCATTCTGGAAACGGACGTCAACGGCACGGGCATGGGCACCCGCTCGGAATACCGCGACAAGCGCAGGCTCCGCGCCAAGGTCGTCGGCACGTCGCCGATCCGCCGCGTGGCGGTCGTGAAGAACGGCGCCACGGTCTACACCAGCCGGCCATTGAGCGTCTCGCTTTCAAGCAATGCGCGGGTCGTCGTCGGCTTCGCCTCGTCGTCGGAACCGTTCTTCCGCGACAATCCTCGAGGCTACCGGCCGTGGACGGGCTCTCTCAAGGTCGCGGGCGCGAGGCTGGTCGGCATGCGCACTCTCCACTTCGACAACCAGCACAAGGAATGGGCCAGGATTTCCGCGAGCGACGCGAATACGGTACAGTTCAGCACGGGCACGCGCGGCCAAGCCGACACGCTGCTGCTCGAACTCGAGGGCGCATCCCCCTCGACCACGATCACCTTCGACCTGGAGGCGGGCCGGGAGTGGGGCAAGTCGCCCGTACCGGTCCGGCCGACGCGCAAGCTGGCGGCCAAGCGCTTCCAAGTCGCTCTGAGCGATCTCGCCGACGGATTCGCTCGCCGGGACCTTTCCGACACGGTCGACCGCGATGCGGTCACGCTGGAGTTGATCGGTTCCAACCAGCCCATGGAGGCCGAGGTCGACTTCGCCGATACCGGCGAGATGCAGCGCGGAGACTACTACTACGTGCGCGTGGACCAGCTCGACGGCGCCAGGGTGTACTCCTCCCCGGTGTGGGTTGGAGGCGAACCGCGGCGCTGATTCCAGCGGTGGCGGACGTGCGGCCATGCTGATCATCGACACTCACGCCCACGTGTTCTCGGAGGACGAGAGCGCCTTTCCGCCCAAGCCCGAGCCGTCCAGGCCGCCCGCCGGAACGGGCACGATCTCACGGCTCACCGAAGAGGTGGAACGGCACGAGGTTCGGGCGGTGACCATCGTGCAGGTCAGCGGCTTCTACGGCTTCGATAATCGCTACGTCCGTGCGGTGGCGCTGCAGAACCCGCACTGGACCGCGGGAATCTGCACGCTCGACCCACTCGACACGGCCGCCCCGGACTTGTTGCGCCGGTACGCCCGCGAGGGCAGCATGCGCGGGCTGCGCAGCGTGCCCGCCGCGGGCAATCAACTCGACCACCCCGGGGTCAGGGCGCTGTGGCGCGCCGCCGGCGACGAGGGACTCCCGGTCAACGTGCTCGGCGGGCGGGTCTTGGAAGCGCAGTTGGAGCGCATGCTGAACGCCTTTCCGAGCCTGCCGGTGGTGCTGGATCACAGCCTGGGCCTGCGGGCGGGCAGCGACGCTCCCGAGACGCTAGCGGCACTGGAGCGCCTCTCGCGGCACCGTCACTTGTATGCGAAGCTCTCGTTCATCGCCAACGGCGAGCAGGGCTGCGCCGACGGGCACCCCTGTTCGAGCATGCACGGCACGGTCCTCCGCGTCATCGAGGCCTTCGGCGCCGAGCGCTGCGCCTGGGGTTCGCACTTCCCCACCCAGAAATACGCCCGCCCGCTCAGCTATGGCGAGCACCTTGAGATCTTCCGCGATCGCCTGGCGCTGTCGGACCGGGACCGCAGGCTCGTGCTGGGCGAGACGGCACGCCGCATTTGGTTCCCAGAAATGGACCGGCGCCCGTGAGCGAGTCCGGCCTCTCGCCCGCGATCGCCATCGTTGGTCCGACCGCGTCGGGCAAGAGCGCGTTGGCGATGCGCATATCCGAGCGCTTCGACGCGGAAATCGTGAACGTCGATTCGGTGCAAGTCTATCGAGGGTTTGACGTTGGCACGGCCAAGACGCCAGCGGACGCTAGGCGCGGGGTCCCGCACCACCTGATCGACCATGTCGAACCCCAACGACCCTATTCGGCTGGGGAGTTCGCGCGCGACGCCCGAGCCGTCTTGCAGCGGCTCAGGCAGCGGCAGAAACTTCCCGTGCTGGTCGGCGGCACCGGCTTCTACCTAGACGCAATGCTCACGGGGCTCTTCCCAGGCCCACGGCGGAATGTCGATCTGCGCCGGCGCTTGCAAGAATCGGCCGCCAGGAACCGCGCGGGGCATTTGTGGAGGATGCTGGCGCGGCTGGACCGGCGGGCGGCAGAGGCCATCCATCCCAACGACTCGCCAAAGATCGTTCGGGCGATCGAAGTGACGCTGCTCGGCAAGCGGCCCATCACCGACCTGTGGCGGGAAGCCGGCGAGCGCCTGGAGGGCTACCGCATGCTGCTGCTCGGCCTGGACCCTCCTCGCGAAGCGCTCTACGCCCGCATCGGCGAGCGGGCGAGGAGGATGTTCGCCGAAGGATTGGTCGAAGAAGTCCGAGGACTGCTGCAGAGCGGCGTCTCCGAACAGTGCTGGCCCTTCCGGGCCCTGGGCTACGCGCAATGCCTGCGGTACTTGGACGGCAAGTCCGATCTGGACGAAGCGATTGCGGCCACGGCGATGCATACCCGCCGCTACGCCAAGCGCCAACTGACATGGCTGCGCGGCAAGCAGCCGGGAATTCGCTGGCTGGGCGAATTCGGGGATTCCGAGCGGGCCTTCGAATGGGCCGCCGGCGAATGCGCGGGCTGGCTCGAGATCGGGTGCCGGGCGAGTCCGGACACGCAATGAGCCGCCGCGCTCTGATCATCGGCTGCGGGTTCACCGCGCAACGCACCGCCCGGACGCTACTGCAGGCCGGTTGGGACGTGACGGCGACAAGCCGGTCGCCCGAGAAGCTGGCCGCGCTCGAAGTCTCGGGGGCGCGCTTGGTGCGCTTCGACGCGGCCCGCGACCGACGCATCGAGGCTGCGGCGGAGGGAGCGAGCGTGCTGCTCTCCGTGCCGACGCTCAAGCTCGACGGCGAGCTGTTCGAGCCGACTCCAGGTTTGGTCTCGGCCCTGCGCGGCCGGCCGCGACACCTGACGTATCTGTCCACCACCGGCGTCTATGGGGCCACGCGGAACGTCGACGAGCGGACGCCAGTGTCACCGCAGACCGAGCGCCAGCAGCTCCGCGCCGGCGCCGAGGAGGTGGTCCGGTCTCATGGCTGCAGTGCGCTCGTGTTGCGTCCAGCCGCGATCTACGGTCCCGGGCGCGGGGTCCACCAAGCCATGCGAGAGGGCCGTTTCCGACTTCCTCGCGACTCGTCGCGCCAAGTTTCGCGGATCCATGTAGACGACTTGGCCGCGATTGTCGCGCGGGCGCTTCAGCAGCGTGTCGAAGGGGCCTATCCCGTGGCGGACGAGTGCCCGGCAGCCTCGGCGGATGTTGCGCGCTATTGCGCCACGCTGCTGGACCTTCCGGCCCCTGAACTCGTTGCGGAGGACTGCTTGAGCGAAACGCGAAGAGCGGATCGGCGGGTTGACGGCAGCGCCATTCGACGCTTGTTGGGGGTGCGCCTGCGCTACCCCAGCTTCCGGGACGGCATACCCGCTTGCATCGCCGCCGAAGAAGCCGGCTGAGTTGCGCTCGGGCTATGTGCTGGCGGAAGGCCCGTCCACCGAGCCTGCCGTTAGCAGGCGATGCACGTGCTTGGCCAGCATGTCGCACTCGAGGTTGACCGAAGCGCCGGCGCGGACCGAGCGCAGCGTGGTGACCTCGTACGTGTGCGGAATGATCGCACAGCCGAGAACGTCCGCATCGAGCGAAGCGATCGTCAGGCTGATACCGTCAATGGCGATGCTGCCCTTGTAGACCAAGAACTGCAGCAGATCCTGCGGCGCGCGCACCGACAGCCACCAGTTCCCGTCGCCAACCGCGTCGAGCCCCAGCACCTCGCCAGTGCCATCGACATGACCCAAGACGAAATGCCCGCTGAGCCGGCTCGTTGGCAGCAGCGGCCGTTCCAAGTTGACGATCGATCCCGCCTCGAGAGCGCCTAGGTTCGTCCTGTCGAGGGTCTCCGGAGACAGGTCGGCGGAAAATCCGCGCTCGTCGAAGTCGACCGCCGTCAAGCAGCAGCCGTTGACAGCGATGCTCCCGCCGGTGGAAAGATCGGCGAGCACCTCTCGCGCGGCCACGACCATGCGCGCACCGGCCGAGGAGTGAACCAGCTCCAGCACCGCCCCCGTCTCTTCGACGATTCCAGTGAACATCTCCCGGTCTCCCGTCGCACGCTACGAGGGCAGAGCCTGCGCATCGTTGATCACATCGGCCTCGACCGCGAATTCGTCAACGGCTACAGGTATCGTGCGCAGGTTCTCGAGGCGAATGGCTCCCGAGCGGGACCGCCGCCCGGCCCCCCCGACCATCGGCAACGACTCTAACCCGCCCAATATCTTGGGAGCGTAGTAGAGCAAGACCTTGTTGACGATCCCGGCTTCGAGCACGGCCCAGTTCAACTTTGCCCCGCCCTCGATCATCAGCGAAGTGACGTCGCGTTCGCCCAGCCAGTCAAGCAGCGCATGCAGGTCTACGCGGCCGCTCGGGGAATCGAAGTCTTGAACCATGACGTCGCGCTCCAACAGCGGCTTCCGCTTTTCCCGGCCGGCGGCAGAGGTCGTCGCGATCACTAGGTCGCCGCTGACCGACTCGACCAAGCGCGAGTTGAGCGGGATGCGCAACAGCGAGTCGGCGATCACTCGCAGCAGCGCGCGCCTGCGCGGCAGGCCGGTTCGATCGGTCAGCAGGCAGTCATCCGCATGCACCGTGCCGATGCCGGTCATGATCGCGTCATGGCGGTGGCGCACCTGCTGCACGTGAGCGCGCGCTTTGTCGCTCGTGATCCAGCCGGTGTTGTCGTCCGGAGCGGCGATCTTGCCGTCCAGCGTCAGGGCCGTCTTGAGCGTGACCAAGGGCCGGCCGGTGCGCGCGTAGTGGAAGAAGGCCTCGTTCAGGCGCTGCGCCGACGCGGCCAGCTCCCCCGCGGCTTCCTCGACCTCGACTCCGCTCTGCCTGAGCAATGCGAACCCAGAGCCGTCCACAGCCGGATTGCGGTCCCGACTCGCGGCCACAACCCTCGCGATGCCAGCCGCCAAGATCGCGTCCACGCACGGCGGGGTCCGCCTGTGTATCGAGCACGGCTCTAGCGAGACGTACAGCGTCGCGCCGCGCGCCGCGGCGCCGGCCTGCTCCAACGCCAGGACTTCAGCATGCTTGCGGCCCTCGTAGGCGTGGGCGCCCTCGCCCACAGCATTGCCGGCGGCATCGACCACGATCGCCCCGACCGCCGGGTTTGGGCTGGCCAAGCCGTACGCCGAGCGGGCCAGGTCGAGCGCCTGTTCCAGCCATCCGTGGTCTTGCGGCGTCATCCCTCGTCTCCGGCGTCAAACAGCGAGCGCACGAACGTCTCAGGGTCGAACTCGACCAAGTCCGCAGTCCGCTCGCCAACTCCGACCCAGCGAATGGGCACGCCAAGTTCTCTGGCGATGCCGACCACGATTCCGCCCTTGGCCGTGCCGTCGAGCTTGGTCAGCGCGATCCCGGTTACACCCGTGGTAGCAGCGAATTGGCGGGCCTGCTCAAGTCCGTTTTGCCCGGTCACGGCATCCAGAACCAACAGCACTTGGTGGGGCGCCCCCGGAACGAGCCGTCCGGCGGTGCGGCGGATCTTTTCCAACTCAGCCATCAGCCCCGCCTTATTGTGCAGGCGCCCCGCGGTATCGGCGATCACGGCGTCTACGCCCCTGGCCTTGGCCGCCTCCAAGGCATCGTAGATGACGGCGCTGGGGTCGGCGCCGGGTTGCTGACGAATCACCGGACAGCCGGCCCGCTCGCCCCAGATCACGAGTTGCTCGGTGGCGGCGGCCCGGAACGTGTCAGCGGCGCACAGCAAGACCTCGCGACCCTCGGCTCTCCAGCGATGCGCGAGCTTGCCGACGGTCGTGGTCTTGCCCACTCCGTTCACGCCTACGACCAGGACGACCTCAACGGCAGGCTTGCCGGCCTGCGGGCGGGTCTCGCTCTCGGCCTTGCGCAGGATCTCGAGCATGTGACTGGCGATCAGGCCCTTGACCTCCTCGCTGTCCTGAAGCTGGTCGCCGGCCAGCCTGGAACGCACGTCCTCGAGGATTTCGTTGGTGGTCTTGACGCCCAGATCGGCGCCGATCAGGGTCATCTCGAGGTCTTCGAGCAGTTCCGGATCGAACTCCCTGGTGCCTTCGAAAATGTCGCCGATCTGATCGGTGAAGGCCCTGCGCGTCTTCGAAACTGCCTGCCGAAAGCGCCCCAACAGACCCGCTTTCTCCGGCGGGGCTTCGAATAGCGATTGCATTGGCAGGCACGCGGGCTACGCGCCCACGGTCGGATGACTTGATAATATCGCCAATTCGCGCCAGCAGCCGACTAGGGCCGCTGGTCGATCCAGATCGGGCTCGACCACGCCAGCTCGCCGTCTTCCTGCTCGACCCGCACGTAGTACCAGTGCTGGCCGGGCTGGGCGGCAACGTCGAGGTATTCGAACTCGGCCTCCTGGAGTCCGGGTTCGACCTTGTACACGTAGTTGGCGTCGCGTATCAGGTGGATCGCAGCGATGTTGTCGGTGCCGCGCACCCTCACGCGCGCGGGCTGGGCTTGGGAGACGACGGCGGCTTCCCCCATGAAGGCGTCGCCAATTCGGAAATCCAGCACGATGTTGTCCGTCGCCCCGTATGTCCGCCGCTCCCGGATCGCGTCATGGATGGCTTCCCGGCTGGTGTTGGGCGTGTAGACCATCGCATACGAGATGTGCGTGGAGTAGTGGTCGGAACTGGCGATGACGCCGATCTTGTACCCCTTCGACCAAGCGTTCCAAAACATGCCGGGCTCCTGGAACCCCCCGGCCGCATCGGCCTCTTCGCCGTCCCGAATGCCGCGCGGAGCGTTCTTGTGCTCGTAATTCTGCCGCGCCCCTTGGTAGATCTCAGCCACCATGTCGACCTCGGGGTCGTGGTCGCGCCAGTCAGTGCCCATGGAATTGGTGCCGGACGTGTGGGGAATCGCGATGCCCCCGGTGCGGCGGGCGACCTCGTACATCAACTTGGTCTCGTTACGCACGCCGCTGCCGAATCCCATCGAGCTGAATGTCAGCAACTCGCCGTCCGGACTGTCCGGGAGCAGGAAGCGCGGGTGGGCCGGAATGAAGAAGGGCACGATCGGATAGTTGCGATGGGTGTAGATCAGGTTGCGGTGGCCGTACGGGTTGCCGGGATTCCGCTCGTACCCGTAGAGCGTGGAGAACCGCTCCGGAAAGTGGTACATGTCGGCCAGCTTCTGGGTCATCGCATTCCAAAAATCCGTGCCGCCCGCCTGGTGATCGGTCGACGCTCCGAAGTCCATCTCCGCAGCATCGATCATGTACCGGTAGAACTCGGGCAGGGAGCCATCGTCCATGCCGCCCACGTCTTGCGACAGTTCCGTGTGGCGGTGCAGGTCGCCCCGCACGATACGCAGCGAATCCCCGCCATGCTCGGTGCGGAAATTGCGGATAAAGCGGACATCGTCAACTTCGCTGGGATGCGGGTCGGGCCGGGACTCGCCAGGCGAGGGACGGTACGGGGCCAGCCGGGGCTCCGGACCCGCACCGGGCAGTTCCAAGGAGCCCGCTACGACCCGATTCAGCCTAGGGCGGCTGGCAAAGGCCCACTGGCGGCTCTCGTCCGGCCAGAAGGACCAGAGGCGGCCACCGGCGGCCGTCATGCCCATGCGAGTGCTCTTGCGCGCCCAGCTCCGCGGGAGCGTGACCGGCTCGGTCCAGCGCCTGCCGTCCAAACGAGTGAGGAACGACTCCCAGTAGGACGTCGGCCGATAGGAACGCCGGCTGTAGCGGCGCTTGAATGACATCCAGAGGTTCCCGTCAGGGTCGAAGTAGAGCTGTGGTCGACTTTCCCCGGTCGAGCCGGCCATCGCCGGATCGTCGAATTCGACCGCCGCGGGCGCCTTCCATTGGCCGCCGTCGAGACACACGACTTCGATGCGCCGCGCCGCGCCGAGTGGTGTGCCCGGCTGGATGTCGCCCAAGCCGCGGCCGAGATCCTTGCCCCAGTGCACGCCAGAGGTTTCCCACGCAATCCAAGGACGCCCGCGACTGTCGACTTCAACGCTCGCGTGCGCTTCAAAGCGCGTGGTGCTCGCCACAGCCATTTCCCGCCCGAGCCCGCTGGCTGGCGCGAACGATCTCGCGTATACGTCGTAGCTGCCGCCGGACCCCTGGCGATAGCGGTCCCAGACAATCCACGCCGTGCCGCCCGGTCCCGCAGCCACGGCGGGCGACCAGTCGTTGGCCGCCGAATTCGTGACCGCCACCGTCTCGGACCACCGGCCGTCGCGCAGGTATTTCAGGCGGATCTGGGAGTGGCGGCCAGCCATGGACTGCCATGCCACGTAGACCGTGCCATCGACGGCTCGGGCAACGTGCGGCTCGATGTCGGGCAGCGGGTTGTCGGTCAAGCGCTGTTGCAGGCCCCACTCGTCGTCTTCCCACGCCATGGCGTAGATGTCCCAATTCCCGGGGCCGTCTTCGGACGGCCGCTGGGAGTAGACCAGCCACGGCTTGTCCGCTCCGTCGACCGCGATCTGCGGGCGCCAGAGATCCTCGGCGGCGCGACCGACCGGAATCAGCCGCGACCAGCGGCCTTCGTGATAGCGCCGAAAGTTCAGCTCCTCGCGCCGATCGTGATAGCTGTACCAGGTGGCGAAGAGATTGCCGCCAGAGTCAGCCGCTATGGCCGGCGAGTCGTGCTGGCGCAACTCGGTGCCGGAGAGGTCCGTGGCTGGCGGGGTGCGCTGGATGGCGACACGGCCGCCCAGCGCCCTGGTCCACGGGCCGAACTGCAGCGCCATCGGCTCGAAGGCGAATTCGCCCTGGGCGGTCTTCACGCTCACAGAAGTGGAGCGGGTGCCACTGCCGCGAATCCACATCCCCTTGGGCAGCACTTCCTCGCGGGTGCTCGGCGTGGGCCGAGACACTACGGTGGAGCGCAGCAAGATCCGCACGGATTGCGTCTGCAGCCGCCATCCCCCCTGCGGCAGAATCCGATCAGGCGGCTCCTGGCGGTGCGGCGTGAGTGCCAGGATTTCGCCGCCCTCGATCGACAGGCTGCCGTCCCATTGCTGGCCGGCGGCATCGCCGACGCCGAACAGGACCAACACCTGCCACATGTCGGCTTCGCGGGTGCCGCCCGGGTACCAAGTGAAATGGTCGAGGAAATCGGACGAAGCGGCGGCCGCCGCGCCCGACTGGGAGGCGGGCGGCGACTGGGCCTGGAGAGGAACGCCTGCGAGCGCGACGAGCACCGCGCCCGCGACGAGCGGCTTGAACGGGTTGATAGCGGGCCAGCGATAAGACACGGTGTGAACCTCCCGAACCAGATCAAGGCAGGCCTGATCCTGCACGCCCGCTGCCTGACCGGCAACAGCCGGCAGCCGGCGGAACGGGCCGATTGTACCCTGCAACTGTCCGGGGCGCCGGGGCCGCTTCGCTGCGCGATCGAATCCGCCGCCCGCGCGACGGCTACGCTCCGGTCTCAATCCATCTCCGCTCGCGCGCGGAGCGCTCGACCGCGTCCAGCACCCGCTGGACGGCCAAGCCATCCTCGAACGTCGGGCGGGCGGGCTCGCCCGCATCCAAACCCGCGAGAAAATCGGCCAGCGACTTGATGAAAGTGTGCTCGTAGCCGATCGGATGGCCGGGCTTCCAGAAATGGGGATTGGCCTGCGAGCCGGTGGCCGGCGCTAACACCTTGCGGCGCCCCCGCAGATCCGGCTCTCCCGACATGTCGGCGTAGGTGAGATGGTTCAAGTCCTCGAAATGGAACTCCAGCATGCCTGACTCGCCATGAGCGACGAAGCTGTTGTCGTTCTGAAAACCGGTAGCAAAGCGGGTTGCCTCAAACGAGCCGAGCGTTCCGCTGGCGAATCTCGCCTGCACCAGCACTGCATCGTCGATATCGATCCGGTAGGTCTGGCCGGGGCTGCTCGGGTCCGGCTTCTCCGGCAAGAAAGTCTCCATGGTGGCGGAGACCTCGCGAATCGGGCCCAGCAGCATCATGGCCATGTCGAGCAGGTGCGAATTGAGATCCCCGTTCACGCCTGACCCCGCCGTCCGCCTCGACATCTTCCAGTTGTTCGGACGATTCGGGTCCGGGCCCCATTGCTGCAAGTACTGCGACCGGTACTGGTACACCCGGCCGATCCGTTCCTGTGCCAGCAGCCTTGCCGCGAACTCGACCGCGGGCACCCGCCGGTAGTTGAACCATACGAACGTCGGCACGCCTGCGGCGGCCGCGAGCATGGCCTCGGCCTCGGCGAGGGTGTTCGCAAGCGGCTTTTCGCAGAGCACCATCTTGCCGGCTTCGGCAGCCGCGATCGCCATCTCGGCATGCAGGTAGTTGGGCGTGCAGACATCGACCAAGTCGACATCCGGGCGTTGTATCACGCGCCGCCAGTCCGTCTCTGTCTCCTCCCACCCCCACGCATGCGCCAATGCCTGCAATCCGGCCTGGCCGCGGCCGCAGACTACCTTGCGCCGAACCTTGGTGAGATGCGGGAAGAAGTGCCCGACCTGCGCGTAGGCGTTGCTGTGGGCCTTGCCCATGAAGCCGTAACCGATGAGAGCGACGTTAAGGGCCGACATGGCCGCAGATTAGCACCGCTGGAAGTCGACCCGCCGCTAGTCGCGCCGCCCTAGCCCGAGCAGAGCGCGGCGAGCCGGCCCGCGGCCTCGTCCCATCCGCCTGCGAGTGCTGGGTCCGGCTCATGACGGCAGAGCTCGAACGATCGGCGCACGATCTCGCGGCCTTGCGCCAAATCGCCGATTCGTCCGGCAGCGATGCTTTGCATCAATACGTTGCCGACGGCGGTGGCTTCGACCGGGCCCGTAATCACGGGCACGCCGCAAGCGTCGGCGGCGAATTGCGAGAGCAGCTGGTTGCGCGAGCCGCCACCGACCACGTGCAGGGCAGCCGGGGCGGCTCCGGTCACATCGGCGATGTCTCCCATCACCGAGCGATACCTCAGAGCCAGGCCTTCGAAGATCGCCCGTGCAAACTCGCCGGGAGAGCCCGGCACGGGCTGGCCGGTGGCGCGACACTTGCGGGCGATTCTGCTCGGCATGTCGCCCGGAGGAGCGAACTCCGGATCGTCCACGTCAATCACCGAGCGGAACGGCTGGCTGGCGTCCGCATCAGAGAGCAACTTGTCGTACTCGGTCGCGATCCCGCGCCGCGACCACTCGCGGCGGCACTCCTCCAGCAGCCACAGGCCGCAGATGTTCTTCAGCAGGCGGTTCGTGCGGCACACGCCTCCTTCATTGGTCAGGTTCTTCGCCAGCACGGCCGGGGTCACGTGGGGCTGCAAGGTCTCCACCCCCAGCAGCGACCAAGTGCCGGAACTGAGGTAGGCCCAGCTCGGGCCTTCGGCGGGCACGGCCGCGACGGCCGAGGCCGTGTCGTGCGTGCCGGGCACGATCACGTCCATCCCGGCGACGCCGCATTCTTCGGCGATTGACTGGCGCACGCGGCCCAGCACCGTGCCCGGCTCGATCACGGGACCGAAGATCGCGGTCGGCAGGCCGAGCGCTTCCAGCACCGGCTGGGCCCAGGCACGACGGCGCGGATCGTAGCACTGCGAGGTCGTCGCATCCGTGAACTCGCAGGCCTGTTCGCCAGTGAACCAGTAGTGGAACAGATCGGGCATCATCAGCAGCGAACTCGCCGACTCCAAGGCCGGGCTATTCCTCCGCGCGTAGAGCTGGAAGAGGCTGTTGAGTTCCATGAACTGGAGCCCGGTGTGTTCGAAGATCTCCTCCTTCGAGACGACCTCAAAGACCTCCGCCATCGTGCCGCTGGTGCTCGAGTCACGGTAGTGGTACGGGTTGCCGGCCAGCTTGCCGTCGCGATCCAACAGCGCGAAGTCGACGCCCCACGTATCCACTCCGAGCGAAACAGGCTTGGCCCCCGCCGCAGCGCGGATTCCGTCCCGCATGTCGCCGAACAAGCGCAGCGGATCCCAGAAGAGCGATCCGAGCACTTCCGTGCCCGGATTCTCGAATCGGTGCAATTCTTCGACGGCAATCCTCTCGCCATCAAAGCTTCCCAGCATCACGCGGCCGCTACCGGCCCCTAAGTCAATCGCCAAGTAGTGCTCTTGCGCCACAGAATCCCCCGCAGTAGGAGATTGTCACGCAGGGCAGAGGACCGCGGCAAGCCCGTGCAGATCTGCGCAGCAACTCACTTAGGCGACTGCGGCGTGGGCTCCTTGGTAGGCTCAATCCGCAGTGCTAGCGTAAGGGAGGAGCGTAACTTCCCCCGTGCCCTCGACAGGCAACCGCAAGATCCTGTACCTAGCCAGCCCCTACGGCTTCTCGGAACAGCAGCGCTCCGGACCCCTTCCCGAACTCGTTTCTGCCCTCGAAGAGGCCGGGGCCGAGGTCTGGGAGCCGTTTGCGCGCAACAACACTACCAAAGACACAGACGGCGCTGACTGGGCATACCTCGTCGGCCAAAGGGATATGCGTGATGTCCGCGAGGCCGATGGCCTGTTCGCGGTCGTCAACGGCTGCCCGCCGGACGAGGGTGTGATGGTGGAGCTGGGCATGGCGATCGCTTGGCGCAAGCCAGTCTTTCTGTTCCGGGACGACTTCCGGCGTTGCACCGACTCCGGCGTGTACCCCCTGAACTTGATGCTCTTCTGCGGCCTTCCCAAGCACAGTTGGGAACGATTCTGGCTGACCAGCATCGAGCAGATCGCAGACCCGCAGAAAGCTCTGGCCCCATGGTTGAACGGTGAAGTGTTTCGCCGAGCCACTCCCGAGCCTCCTCCCGGCCCGAGCTCTTGTTGAATCGTGGCCAGTCCCCCATGGATGCTGTCGCTGCACGGCGGCCACAGCGGCGAATTCTGCGAACACGCCAGCGGAACGCTCCGCGAAATCGTCGATGCAGCTGTGGCTGCCGAATTGAGCACTTACGGCGTTACCGAGCACGCTCCGCGTTCGGACGACCGCTTCCTGTACGCCTCCGAACGCGCCAAGGGCTACGAAGTGGAGCGACTGCAGAGGGAGTTTGAGGCGTATTCGCGCGAGTCACTGAGGCTTCAGCGCCAGACGCGCGGTTCGCTGGAACTCTTGCGCGGCTTCGAAACCGAAGCCGTGCCAACCTCAAGCTACGTCGAATCGATGCTGGCGCTGCGACGCGAGCACAGGTTCGACTATGTCGTCGGATCGGTCCACCATGTCTGTGACATACCCATTGACGAGACCCCTCAGCACTTTCGAGAAGCCGTGGCCGCTTGCAGCGGCCTGGAACCGCTCATGGAGCGCTACTTCCGGCTGGTAGACGAAATGATCCGCAGCGTGCGCCCGGAGATCGTTGGCCACCTCGATCTGCCCAAGCTGCATGCGCCAAGAGACGCCGATCTATGCACCCCGAGGATCCGCCGGGCCGCCGAGGCCGCTATCGAGGCTGCCAGGTCGCATTCCTGTGTCCTCGACCTCAACACGTCGGGCTGGCGCAAGGGATTGCCCGAACCGTTCCCATCCCCCTGGCTGGTGCGCCTGGCGGCCGAAGCTGGCGTGCATTTCTGTTTTGGTGACGACAGCCACTCCCCGTCGCAGGTTGGCTACGGCCTAGGGCGCGCGAGACAGTACTTGCTAGACCACGGAGTCGATTCGATCACCGCTCTCGGATTGGGACGAAGCGGCTTGGAACGGCGAGAGGTCCCACTCGAGGCCTGAAGCGCACGAGATCGCCCAACACTAGGCCAGGCCCTTGCCCTCGGCTCATGCCGAGCAGTATGAAATAGGGGTCGTGCCGAGCAGTGGTCCTCTTCGGCCGGAGCGCTACGAGGCTCGTGGAAAACGGCTTGGCAGATCCGTCTATTCCAGGGTCTTGAAGAAGATTGAAGCCAGAAATCCCATCAGCGTCGCAATGCCAATGACCGGGCCCGCTTTCAGATAGGCTTCGGGCACCATCGTCTGGGCAATCATGGTCAGCATCGCCCCCGCGGCAATCCCTTGAACCAATCCGAAGGCCTGCGGATCCGCTCCGACGAAAAAGATGCTGCCGAGCGCCGCCCCGATGCCGGTTAGCACCATCAGCGAGGCCCACATGAACAGGACCCGCGCAAACTTCATCCCTTGCTGCTGCATTCCGACCGAGCTCGACAGCGCCTCGGGGTAGTTCGACAGGAATAGGCCGGCAATCAGGGAAAAGCTGACGGGGCCGCGAATCAGCGAGCTGCCAATGACTAGGGATTCGGGGATGCCGTCCAGCAGGATGCCGAGCCAGATAGCGAGCGGCGCGCCCTTGTGGAGATTGACATGCGCGGACATGTCCGGGACCGACGGCATCAGACGACCGCTGTCGACGCTTCGTGTGGCACGGGTGATCCAACGCTGCACGTCCCGCGCGGCGGACCCCCGCACGCTCGTCAGGTAGTCCCGGTTCTCCACACCCTCGAGATACTCCCTGACCTTCTCGGAAATGGCCGGATAGCGCCGCATCAATGCGTCGAAGTCGGACTTGCGCAGCACCCAAAGCTCCGTAGCATCGATCGCAACGGAACTGTAGAAGCGGCGTGCGTTGGTGATGAACGATCTGCCGCCGAACGCCTCGCCCGGTTCCGCGGTCATGCGCTGGAGAGCCCGTCCCGCAGGGGGAATCAACGCCACCTGCCCACTCGCAACAACGAAGAGGCGATCCGCCAGTTCGCCGTGGCGGTAGATCGTCTCGCCCCGTTCGTACCGAACACAGAACAGCCGGTCGGCGACAGCGCTCAGGTCCGTCTGTGATAATCCGCGAAAGATGGGAAGGCTGCGGATTCCAGCGGACGTGCGGACGAACTCGTCGCGATGGCGCTCGATGCCTACGGCGTTAGGCAATACGCCGGCGGTAACGCCCGCCAAGGCGCTCTCCCGCCAGTGAGAGACCTGCTCGCCGGTCAGTCCTTGGCGATTCTTCAGGTAGTCGGCGATGGAGTCGCTGGAAATGAGCTTCGTGGTTGCGGCAGCGAGTGGCTCCGAAATCCCCACGGCCTTCTGGAATTGCTCGCGTGGCAGCATCCAGATCTGTGCGTCCTGCGTCGCGACGGCATGCCTGGTGTGGGGAGACCCGGTGATAAAGGCGTGCTGTCCGGGAGTCCCTCCCGTGCGGTGTACTGCGGGGGTACCGCTTGGCAGCGACGGATCCGTGGTCGAGACCTCTCCTTCCCCGACCAGATAAAGGAAGTCGGATGGGTCGCCAACACAGAAGATGGTCGCACCCGTTTCGAACTCGGCGTCCACGGCCGCTGACGCGAGATCCTCGAGGTCCTGTCGTTTGAGGTCGCGGAATATGGCGATCCGCTCCAGTTCGCCCAGCGCCTTCTTGAAGCGCTTGCGGCGCCTGCGGTGCAGATAGTTCACCACGGTCGAAGACTTGCGCAGGAACCCCCCGTGGTGGTTGATGACGTTGTTCAACCCGACGAACATGCCGCCCCCGAGAACGCATCCCGCCGCCATCCAGGGGAAATGCCCCTGTGCGAGCGCGGAGGAGACCAGATCGAGCGTCAGTGCTGCGAGGAGAGCACCGCCGCCGAAGGCCATTAGGATGCCTACAGAGCGGTCATCAGGTCGCCAGAACAGGGTTGTCAGCGTTCCAAGTGGCAGCGAGCATGCGCTCAGAATTCCCATCGACAACGCGAAAAGGGTCAAAGACTCCGCCACCGCAAACACCTCACAACTGCTCGATCAAAGCAACGGAATGCAGCGCGTCGGCTCCTTGGAGAACGCAACCTGCCGTTCCTCAAGAATAGCCCTGCCCGCAACGAAGTCCTAGGCACCGCATGCCCTTGCGGGTTTACCATGGTTGGCGGCGCAGCCGTCACCGAGGCCGCTGCGCAGCACGTAGTCCACGCCAGAACGCTGGACTCGTCGCGGCTCGGAACGCGTATGTTGCTACGTGCGATCGTCGCAGTCGTTTCCGCGTGGTCGCTGGCCAGTTGCGGCGGGGGGGCGCAGGAGCTCTCAGAGAACGAGACGTTCTACAGCCGCAATCGCGTCGAGCTGTACTCCGGGCTCGAGCCCGACGCACCGGCGATTGGCGTCTTGGACTTCGACACGCGCGCGAGGATCTTGGAAACGCACCGGAGCTTTGTCAGGCTGCGTACGATCGATGGCAGAGAGGGCTGGGCTCCGAGGGCAATGCTGCTTGACAGCAACCTGCGAGGCGGGCTGCGAGCGCTGACAAGCCAGACTGCCGCGCTGCCGAGCCAAGGGCTCTACCGGTCACGGGACACGCTCAACGTGCATACGCAGCCATATCGCTGGGCGCCGACGTTCTACCAGTTGGAAAAGGACGAAAGCGTGGAGATGCTGGATCGGATGCTGGTCGATCGCCTGCCGGCCGCTGCAGCCACCGCCAGGACGCCGCCCGCGCCAACCGGTTTGGATTACTGGTATCTGGTACGGATCCCGGAACTCGACCAAACCGGCTGGCTGATCGCGAACATGGCGTATGCCGACATCCCGCTCGAAGTCGCGATGCTGGCCCAAGGTCGCTCGATTGTGGCCTACTTTCCGATCGGATCGGTGGCCGACGAGACTAGCGGCGAAGCCAAGACCACTTGGCTTTGGTTCCAATCGAGTCGCAGCGGGCAAGTGCATGACTTTGACCGCATGGCGGTGTTGCGGTGGGACGCCAGACGGAATCGTTACATCGTGATTCGGCAGTATTCGAACCTCACCGGCTACCTGCCAGTCGAAGTCAGGCCAAACTTCAACTCCGAACGCGGGACAGGCATGGGCATCCACGTTCTGCTAGCCAAAGACGGCCAGATGCGCGGCCGGAACCATATCTACACCGCTAACCGGGTTTACCAATTGGAGGAGAAACCAGTGGCCGGGGCGCCGCAGCACGTTCCGCCCGGCGGCTTCGGTGCGCGCTATGTATTCTCACCTCCAGACAGCCCCGGACGGTAATCAGGCAGCTGTCGATTCGCGGCCGCACTGCGCCCGTGCAGATTCGTTGGCAAGCAAGGCAGCGTGCCGAAGACCGCAGGAAGGGCCCGGCTTCCAAACAGTCGCATTCTCGGCGGGGGCCGTGACTGCCGAGGACCCGCAGAAACATGCGGGGCCGATCGCTGCCAGCGGTCGTCGTGTCCTGCGCCGGCAGCACCATCCTCGCCTCGTGCTATGCGCCACTCGGCGCACGAAAACCGGCCCCGCTGAAACACCGGTCCGAACCGGTGCGCCGTCAGCCGCTGGAGCACGCTCTGTACCCTCCTGCCAGTCGTAGCGGAACAGGCCCGGTGCGAATGTTCGCGACTGCCGGGACCGGGCGGCAGTCGCATCTCCGAATCCTGTATCCTATGTCTCTTATGGTCGACACCGGGGACATTCCGCAAGGAAACGGATCGGGCTTCAAGCGCTACTGGGGATCGGACCTGCTGTCCGGGTTCCTGGTCTTCCTCATCGCGCTGCCACTCTGCCTCGGGATCTCCCTGGCTTGCGGCTACCCGGCCATTGCGGGGATCTTCACCGCAATCATCGGCGGCATCGTCGGCACCGTCTTCAGCAATTCCGAACTGACGATCAAGGGCCCGGCGGCCGGCCTCATCGTCATCGCGATCGGGTGCGTGACGGATTTCGGCTTCACCGCGGGCCGCGATCCTGCCGCGGACATCGAGGCGTACCGCTTGGCCCTGGGCGTGGGCGTGGTCGCCGGCGTCATCCAGATTCTCTTCGGCGTGTTCCGGTCCGGCATTCTGGGCGAGTTCTTCCCACCGGCCGCCGTCCACGGGCTGCTCGCCTCGATCGGCGTGATTATCTTCGCCAAGCAGTTGCCCGTCACCCTAGGGCTCGGTTCGGAGGGGACGCCGCTCGAGCTGCTGGCTAGGATTCCCAGCTACTTCACCGACATGCACCCCCAAGTGGGCCTGATCGGCATCATCAGCTTGGTCATCATGTTCGGATATCCGTTCCTGAAGATTCCGGGCCTGAGGGCCATACCGGCGCCGCTCGTGGTCGTGCTGGTCACCGTGCCGCTAGGGCTGCACTACGGTCTGGGGCGCGAGTTTCTCGTCGACGTTCCGTCCAATATGTTCGGCGCGCTGACATTCCCGGACTTCTCCGGCGTCGCCACCGCAACAGGGGTCAAGTACATCATTCTCTTCTCGTTGATCGGCAGCCTCGAGTCGCTGCTCAGCGCTAAGGCAGTCGACCAGATCGACCCGTACCGCAGAAAGACCAACTACGACGGCGACCTGCTGGCGATCGGCGTAGGCAACACGGCCTCCGCGCTGGTGGGAGGCCTGCCGATGATCTCCGAGATCGTCCGCAGCAAGGCGAACATCGACAACGGGGCCAAGACCCGGTTCGCGAACATGCACCACGGCATGTTCCTGCTGGTGTTTGTGGCGCTCGCCCCCGCTCTGATCAACATGATCCCTCTGGCCGCCCTAGGAGCGATGCTCGTCTTTACCGGCTTCCGGCTGGCCTCGCCGAAGGAATTCGTGCATATGTACCACGTGGGCCGCGAGCAGCTCGTCATCTTCGTAGCCACGATCGTCGGAGTGCTGGCCACGGACCTGCTCGTAGGGATCGGGATCGGGATCTTGGTCAAGGTCCTCATCCACCTCGTGAACGGCGTGCCGATCGCCTCGCTGTTCCGGCTTCGGGCCGACATCGAGCGTTCCGAGGATGGAGCCACCGTCACGGTAAGCGACTCGGCGGTGTTCTCGACCTGGATCGGCCTCAAGAAGCGGCTTGAAGCCCTCAAGGGCGAAACTCGGGTTCGGCTCGACCTGTCGGGAACCGCGCTCGTCGACCACACGGTCATGGACCGGCTGCGCGAAATGGAGAAAGAGTTCGAAGAAGAGGGAGCGAGTCTCGAGATCCAGGGTCTGGATGGACATCGTCCCTTCTCGGACGATCCCACTGCAGCCCGCACGAAGAAGTCCTGAGCGGACAGGCCTAGCACCTCGATGAGTCCCGACCAAACCCACGCACTGCGCGAGCAGGTCCTTGAAGCGGCTCGCCCTGCGGCCCAGATCTGGCCCCTGAAGACCTTCGCCTACCGCAACCCCGTGCGTGGCTACGAAGACCTTCCGTTCGACCAAGGCGTGCGCGAGGCGGCCGGGATGATCGGAGGGGCCGGCTTTCTTCCAGGCAGCGAGTATCGGGCCTTTCGGCTTGCCGGGCGGATCTCGGACGCACACCTGCGCCGAGCGCTTGCCCGGCTAGGCCCTGACATTTCCGACGGGGCCGTCCAAGTCAGCGGCCGGGCCCTCGACGCTGACGAGGTTGTCTGGGCGCAGTTGACGCAAGGCGTGGAGGCCCCCTCCCCGCCGGTGCTTGCTTGGAAGGCCAGAGAAGACGGCAGGACAGAGCTGCTGGCAGCCGCCGCAGAGGCCTGCTCGGAGGATGGGAGTGGCATCCAGGAAGGTGTGCCGGACCTGCCGCCCGCGAGAACGCTCAGCGACTGGGTCGCTGAGCTGGCCGGGTCGCCGGTCGTGGACTCGATCAACGACGAGATGATCAAGTGGTCGGCCTCGTTCCTCGACGAGGGCATGGCTGGCTGGGGAATGCCTTCCCGGCAAGATGGCTTCTATCGCTGCTGGCGCGACCTAGCGAGACGGGACCGATCGGGCCGATTCCTGGGCGTTCCCGCCTTCGCAGCGAAGGTGGAAGCGCTGCCGGATGCCGCCGAGGCGTGGGTCCAAGAGGGATTGGAGCGGCTCGGCATCCCCGTGGAACGATGGAGCGACTACCAGTCGCGCATGTTCGCTCAGCTGCCGGGCTGGACCGGATTCGCGCGCTGGAGAAGCGAGAACCCGCAGTACCCGGCCCAGCGCGAGCACCCCATCGACTTGGTGGACTACCTAGCCGTGAGGCTGTTCTACGAGGTCGAGCTGGTCGCAGCCGCCTGCCAAAAGGAACTCGGCGTGCCTGGCACCCTGGATGGCATTCGGGCCGCGGCGCGCGAGCAAGCGGGGCGCGGAGGGGAGGCAGGGGCCCGCGAACTCGCGGTCGGCCGGCTGTACCAGCTGGCCGTAGTATTGGGCCTCACGCCGGAACAGGTCCGCGAGTTAGCCGGAGACGGGGCCAGGACCCTGCTGGGTTGGCTGGAGCGCTTTCCCGAGGACCGGCACGGGCCCGTGTGGCTGGCGGCCTACGAGGACACCTATGCCGACCATCTAATGGGCAGGGTGGCGGGACATCGACGGGTGGAACGGGTGCCCGACTCCCGGCCGGACGCACAGCTGATCTTCTGCATCGATGCGCGTTCCGAGCCGTTCCGGAGACACGTCGAGGCCTCCGGCAACTACGAAACCTTCGGCTATGCCGGGTTCTTCGGCGTTCCTTTCAGTCACGAGGCGTTCGACAGTCCGGACCGCCTGGCGCTGTGTCCAGTGCTGTTGAAGCCGCCCCGCGCGGTCGACGAGGAGCCGCGGCCCGGCGAGGAACGCCCGTTGGCCGAGTATGCCTCGGGCACGCGCTGGCGGCGCTTCGGAGACGAGCTCTTCCACGATCTCAAGCAGCACCCCTTGGGCTCGTTCGTGCTCGTCGACGTGCTCGGCCTTCTGTTCAGCATCGCCTTGGTCGGCAAGACCCTGTTCCAGCGCCCCTACGCCGCGATCCGTTCCTTGCTGGGGGGGCGGTTTCGAGCCAAGCTGGAGACGAGCTTCACGTTGGACACGGCCGAGGTCGAGTCGGTCGGGCCCGCCGGGTTCACCATCGAGGAGCGGGCGGCATTCGTGGGAGGCGGCCTGCAGATGATCGGGCTGACCGACCCGATGGCCCGGCTGGTGATCGTGTGCGGGCACGGCTCGGAGTCCGACAACAACCCGTACGCGGCGGCCTACAACTGCGGCGCCTGCGGGGGAGCGCACGGCGATCCGAACGCGCGCGTGTTCACCACCATGGCGAACGACCCGGCCGTCCGCCGGGCCGTGGCCGAGAGCGGCCTGCAGATTCCCGACGACGTGTGGTTCGTGGCGGCCAAGCACGAGACCGCCACCGACCGGGTCTCCTTCTACGACCTGATCGACGTGCCATCGAGCCACCGGGAGGAACTCAGCCGGCTAGGCGAGAGCCTGGCCGCGGCCGGCGCGGTGCAGGCAAGAGAGCGGATCGCCAAGCTGCCCGGGGTGCCGCGAGGCCTGAGCGAGCGCCGCGCGGTCCTCCACGCGATCGGACGCAGCGTGGACTGGGCGAACCCTCGCCCGGAATGGGGGCTCTCCAGCAACGCGGCATTTCTGATCGGGAGGCGCTGGCTGACCAAGGGGCTGGATCTGGAATCACGGGTGTTCCTGCATTCCTACGATCCGACCAGCGACCCTGACGGCGGCATGCTCGAGCGCATCATGACCGCTCCGCTCATCGTGGGGGAGTGGATTAACATGGAGTACTATTTCTCGTCGGCCGACCCATGGGTGTACGGAAGTGGGAGCAAGGTGATCCACAACGTGGTCGGCGGGGTCGGCGTGATGCTGGGAAGCCAAGGCGACCTGCAGGGCGGCCTGCCGGTGCAGGGCGTGATTGACGGGCCGCGCCGGTACCACGAACCGATGCGCCTGCTAGCCGTCATCGACGCACCGCCGGAGAGGATCTCCGGGATCATCGCCAAACACGAGATCCTGCAGGCCCTTTTCCACAACCAGTGGGTGAACTTACTGGCCTTCGACGCCGACCGCAACGAGTTCCAGAGATACGGCACGGATTCGACTTGGGACCGGCTGACGCTTGAAGCGGCGGCCTGACTGCAATGAACGCGATCTACACCAAGCGCCTGGCCTACTGGACAGCCGTCCTGTTCGTGCTGTGGCTAATGCTTTCGGAGAGCTTCAACGCGTTGCACATGGCAGTAGGCTTCTCGGCGGCCTTGCTCGTCGCGCTGCTCCGCACCGACCTCCGCGCCGAGCGGACCTACGTGATTCGCTGGTGGAGAGCGCTGCTGTACATTCCGTGGCTGTTCAGCCGGATACTCGTCAGCGGCGTTCACGTTTCGTATCTCATCCTTCATCCGCGGTTGCCGATCAAGCCCGTGCTCTTCCGCCACCGGGCGGATCTGGGCAGTGACGAGGCGGTTCTGCTGATGGGCAACTCCATCACGCTGACCCCAGGCACGGTTACTGTCGAGGCGGACGACGAGGAACTGATCGTGCACGCACTGGACGAGGACTCGACCGGGGATGTGCTCAGCCAGAGGCTCGAGAAGATGGTGGCAAGGGTCTTCCCAGCCGGGGGCGGGCGGAGATGAGTCTGCTCATCGTACTGGATGTCATCGCGATCCTGATCGTGATGTACCTGTACCGGGTCGTTCGCGGGCCGACGGTCTTCGACCGCCTGTTAGGACTGAACGGCATTTCCACCAAGGCGATCATCCTGCTTGTCGTGATCGGAACCGTGTACGAACGAGTCGAAATGTTCGTTGACATCTCGACCGGCTATGCGCTTTTGAACTTGGTCGGCGTGCTGGCGATCACCAAGTACCTGACCCAGAGGTGGAGAGCCTAGTGCCGGTTGCTACGACAGCTATGATTGGCATCGGCCTGTTCTTCTTGGTCGTCGCGGCCGTCGGCATGGTGCGGCTGCCGGACGTGTTCACCCGCTCGCATGCGGTCTCGCTGACCGATTCCCTGGGCGCTTTCTTCGTCCTGATGGGATTGGCGACTTATCACGGATTCAGCACCAACACGTTCCGAATACTTGTCGTGCTGGCGCTGCTGATCTTGGTGAATCCCGTCATTTCGCACGCGACCGTCCGCGCCGCATTGCGGTCCGGCCAGAAGCCTGTCGCGGAGGACCGGCGATGACATATTCATTCGAGCTGCCCCTGCTCGCGCTGCTGATCCTGACGGCTGGCGGGGCAATCATTGTCAAGGAACTGATCAGCGCCGTGCTGATTCTCGGGGCCTACAGCTTCTTCCTCGCGCTGGTCTGGGCTTGGCTGGGGGCGGCGGACGTTGCATTCGTGGAGGCCGTCGTCGGGGCCGGGCTTGCAACCGTGTTCTTCCTGCTGACGCTCTCCCAGACCTCTCCGGAGGACACCCGCATCCGAAGGCCTCCGCCTCCGATCATCGCCGTGATCGCGCTTCCGCTTCTGGGGCTGCTCCTGCTGTACGCCGCGAACGACCTGCCCGCCTTCGGAGATCCCGGAGCCCCGGCCAGCGTGCATGTGTCCCCGCATTACATCGAGAACAGCCTCGCCGACACGCGCACCCCCAACGTGGTGACGTCTGTGCTGATGGACTACCGCGTCCTTGACACCTTGATCGAGACGGTCGTTGTCTTCACCTCCGGCATCGCCTGCTGGCTCCTTCTCAGGAGGGATACAGAGTGATCGACCGACCGTCTGGCAGCGTCATCATCCGGAGAACGGCCTCGCTGCTCGTCTCCCTGGTGCAGCTGTTCGCGCTTTACGTCCTGTTCTTCGGCCAGTATGGGCCCGGGGGCGGCTTTGTCGCGGGGGTGATGATCGCGGCAAGCCTGATCTTCGGGCTGCTCGTGTTCGGAGAGGACAGTGCGACTTCGCAGCGGGCCACGCGACTGCTGGCGGGCGACGGTGTCGGCCTGCTCCTTTTCGTCGCAGTGGGCGGGCTGTGCCTCATCGGGGGCGGCGAGTTTCTCAACTATTCCGAAGCCCCGATTCCGGGGCTCGACAGCGCGGCCCGGCGGTATCTGGGCATCCTGATGACGCAGATCGGAGTGGCGATGGACGTCGCGGTAGCGGCGGTCTCGATCGTGTTCAGCCTGTCGCGCAGCGTCGCAACCGAGGAGACCGATGCTTGAGCTGATCGAAGCGGCTCTGCGCCGGCCCAACCTCATCGCGTTCGTCCTCCTGCTGCTGTGGGGGCTGTACATCACGATCACCCACCACAACTACGTCAAGAAGCTTGTCGGTCTGTACATTGTCCAGACCAGCGTCATCTTCTTTCTCGTCACGACCGGGGCGAAGGAGGGCGCCACCGTGCCCGTGATCATGAGCGGCATAGAGGCACCCGGGGCAGACGATTACGTCAACCCGCTCCCGCAAGTGCTGACGCTGACGGCAATCGTTGTCCAGATCGCGACGCTGGGCGTCTCGTTGGGGTTGGTTTCGAGGATCTACCGGAGGTTCGGGAGCCTTGACGAGGACGAGGTCTTGGAGAAGCTAGGATGACCGAGCACCTCCCAGCCCTGGTGTTCCTCACCCCGCTCGCTACGGCGATCTCGATGCCCGTGGCCGGCCATCGGCGTCCGGCTGTGTGCCGCCCGATTGCACTGATCGCGATCTGCTGCATGACCGTGCTGTCGGTGGCGAGCCTGTGGTCGGTGTCTGTTCACGGCGAAGTCCGGTATTCGTTCAGCGGATGGCTGCCCCCTATCGGGATCGAATGGCTCGCGGACTCGCTAGCCGCGACGATGGTCACAGCCGTGAGCGGGCTGGGCGTGCTCTGCCTTCTGTTCGCCGACGGGCTCGGGGAACGCCCGCTGGGCGGCCGCGCGGTCCCGTACTACACGATGGTGCTGCTGCTGGTCGCCGGGCTTAGCGGCGCAATCTACGCCGGGGACTTGTTCAACATCTTCGTGTTCCTGGAAGTGGTCTCGCTGTCCGCCTACGCCCTCGTGGCCGTACCGGGCGGCCGAGCGCTCGTTTCGGCCTTCCGGTATCTTTTGATGGGCGCCTTGGGGACCGCCTTCTACCTGCTGGGCGTGGGGTACTTCTACGCCGCGACCGGAGCCCTGAACATCGCCGACCTGTCCCAGCGGCTGCCCGGCCTGCTCGACTCCAAGGCCGTCATGGGCGGTCTGATCTTCATGTTCATCGGGCTGGCCATCAAGATGGCGCTCATGCCGCTGCACGGTTGGCTTCCCGACGCCTACAGCGACGCGCCGGCCGCAACCGTCCCGCTGCTCGCGGGCCTGGTGACAAAGATCTCGCTCCTGGTCTGGGCGAGGATTCTCTACTGGGTCATGGCGCCGAGCGCCGAAGGCGGGACCCTCACCATATTCGCTCTGGTCACCACGTTCGGCATCCTGGCGTCAGTCGCCGGTGCCTGCCTTGCTCTCCGCCAGCGCGAGCTGAAGCGAATGTTCGCGTATGGCGGCATCTCCCATGTGGGCCTGGTGCTGATCGGGGTCGGGCAGGCCAACGAGACGGGGCTGGCAGGTGCAATGTACTACCTGCTGAACGACGCGGTGATGCAGTGCTCGTTGTTCGTTCTGGCCGGATTCCTAGCCCTGCGCTACGGGGCGTCCACGCTGGACGAACTGGCCCGCGCCCACGTGCGCAACCCTTGGGCAATCGTGACATTCGTGGCGGTTGGCCTCGGCATGGTCGGCCTGCCTCCCACGGGAGGGTTCTTCGGCAAGCTGAGAATCCTGCTCGGCGCCCTAGAGGCAGACAACCATATCGCGGCCGCGGCAGTCGTGCTGACCACGCTCATCACTCTGGGCTATTTCGCCCAAGTCTTCGAGAAGCTCGTCCGCTCCGGGAGCGAGAGCGCCTCCGCTGAC
Organism: Terriglobia bacterium; assembly: GCA_009841225.1. GTDB lineage: Bacteria > Acidobacteriota > Terriglobia > Bryobacterales > UBA6623 > VXMF01. The sequence continues at coordinate 107,944 of VXMF01000018.1, forward strand.
CAGACGGAGACGCCATGGCCGCTGCGCGCGACCATGGCCGCGCTGGTTGCGGCAATCGTGGGACTGGGCATCTGGAACGACCAGGTTGTCGCGCTCCTGGTGGACGCCACGGCGCCTCTCGGGATATGACGCTCATGACGGACACGGCGCGCACGAACGGGGGCTCTAGCTAAGATGCCGCTCTTTGCCCTGATTCCCGGCCTGCCGCTCGCCGCCTTCGTGATCCTGGCGCTGGGCGGCCGTCGCATCGGTGACGCCAGCCACCGGGTCGGGATTCCCGCAGTCGGCCTCTCATTCGCGCTCTCGATCGCGGCGCTGGCAGAGGTCGCCCGGAACGGAGCTCTCTCGATCCCGCTGTACCGCTTCCTGGACGTGGGCGACCTTGTCGTCACGGTCGGCCTCTACGCCGACCAGCTCACCGTCCTGCTGCTCCCGCTCATCACGGGTGTCAGCTTCGTGGTCCATGTCTACTCGGCCCGCTACATGACCGGCGACCCGAGGTACCGAAAGTTCTTCGCGGTCATCGGCCTGTTCACGTTCGCCATGACGATGCTGGTCATGAGCGACAACCTGCTGGTGACCTACATGTGCTGGGAGGTGATGGGAATCTGCTCCTATCTGCTGATCTCCCACTGGGCCCACAGGCGGGAAGCAGGCCAAGCGGCGACGAAGGCGTTTCTGGTCAACGCCATCGCCGATGTCGGCCTGGGCTTCGGCGTCGTGCTCACGTTCGCCACGTACGGGACTTTCAACATCCAAGAAATCCTTGCCCAAGCTCCCGCCATGCAAGGGCAGACCCTCGGCGCATTCGGGCTCGAAATCGAGCGGAACACCTTGATCGCGCTCTGCCTGCTAAGCGGGGCGATCGGCAAGTCGGCACAGGTGCCCATGCACGTATGGCTGCCCTACGCCATGGAGGCGCCAACGCCGGTCTCGGCGCTGATCCACGCTGCGACGATGGTGAACGCTGGGCCTTTCCTGCTCGCACGACTCAGCCCCCTGGTGTTGCTGGCCCCGTCGGCGATGGCGGCGATAGCGGTCGTCGGTGCGGTCACGGCCCTGTACGGCGCACTGGTCTCGCTCACCCAGTCGGACATCAAGAGGCTGCTGGCGTATTCGACGATCAGCCAGATCGGTTTCATGATCTTCGCGTGCGGGGTCGGCGCATTCGGAGCCGCCATCTTCCACCTCTTGGCGCACGGATTTCTCAAGGCATACCTGTTCCTCTCCACGGGCGATTCCCTGTGGGCGGCCGGGGGGCACGCGCACGGGGGCGCCAGCGCTCCTCCCAGCCGGATCCGGCCGCTTGCGGCGGGCTCCCTGCTGCTGGCGTGCTTGCCGCCGCTGATCCTGTTCTCCGGGCCGTACGAGCAGCTCTGGAACGCCCAGCACGTCCCGTCGGCGCGAATCGCATTCTGGGTCGTGGCCCTCGCGGCGGTGTTCCTGACCGCGGTTTACGCGTTTCGCGGCGTCGTCTCCCTGTTCGGTGCCACAGTCGGCCGCTCCGTCCAGGCCTGGCCAAGCCTGTTCTCCGCCGCGCACCTGCCGGGCCTGGCCGTTTGCGGCATCGCGGTAACGGCACTGCTGGCCGGCGTGTGGTCAGCGTTCAGCGAATTCCTCCAGCCGGCCCTTGGCGCGCTCCCGGCCGAGACCGAGACCGCGGGCCTGACGGTTGCACTCGCAGTGTCGCTGGCAGTCGCCGTGCTGGGATGGTGCTTCGCGTACTATTGCCACCTGCGGCCCGCGGCGATTCCCTTCGCGCGTCGCGAATGGGTCAAGACGGCGTACGTCTTGTTCCTGAACAAGCTCTACTTCGACGAGATCTACCGGGTGGTGGCCGTCAACCCGACGCTGAGGATCTCGGGTTGGCTGCTGCACCAGCTTGAAGAGCGCATCATCAACCGGACCGTCCACGAAGTGGGGGCAGGGGTGCGGGAGGGCGCCCGGGTGCTCGAAGGGTCGGCGGAGAGCGGCGTGATCGACCCCGCGGTTACCGGGGTGGCTCGTCTCGTGACCGGCACCGCAGCTTGGCTGGAGAGGCTGGCCGAGTCGGGCCTGGTGACCCGCGGACCGAGGTTGGCCACGAACTTCCTTGTGCGGGTCTCGGGCTGGCTGTGGCGTGCTGTTGATCGGCCAGCGACGGGCGAACCCATCGAGAGAGTCGGCGGGCTCGCGGACGATACCGGCGAGACACTGCAGCGGATCGGGCCCAGGACTTTGCGCCACCATCTGGTAATCATCGTGTGCTGGCTGTCGCTTGCGATCGGCCTCACGTACTTGCTGGCCAACTGACCGAGTAGCGATCGAAAAGGTGCCCCAATGACATCACTCTTTACAGAACACCTGATCACGTCGTTGATCACTGTTCCTTTCGCCGGAATCGTGGCCCTGCTGTTCGTTCGGGGCGATGTTTGGGTCCGTCGCGTCGCCATGGGGGTTTCCCTGCTCGCGCTCGGCCTGTCCGCGGCGCTGTGGTGGAGATTCGATCCGTCAATTGAGGGCATGCAGTTTGTCGAGCGAACCAGTTGGATGGAGAACTTCAACATCCAGTACGCGGTCGGCGTCGACGGCATCAGCCTGGTCCTGGTCATGCTCACCACGCTGCTCGGTCCGCTCTGCGTGCTCGCGTCATGGACCTCGATCGAAAGCAAGGTCAAGGCCTACATGATCCTAATCCTGCTGGTGGAGGGCGCGATGATCGTCGTCTTCACCGCGCTCGACCTGTTCCTGTTCTTCATGCTGTGGGAAGTCACGATGGTTCCCATGTACTTCATGATCATCCTGTGGGGCGGTCCGGGCCGGATCCAGGCGGGGATCAAGTTCGTGCTCTACAGCCTGACGGGCAGCCTGCTGCTGCTGGTTGCAATCCTCGGCCTGTACTTGCAAACCGGACGCTCTTTTGACATCCAGGCGATGGTGGGACACGCCATTCCCGAGGATGTCCAGATCTGGATCTTCGCGTTCCTATTCCTAGGGTTCGCCATCAAGCTGCCGATGGTTCCCTTCCACTCGTGGCTGCCTGACGCTCACTCGGAGGCCCCGACGGCCGGCAGCGTGATCCTAGCGGGGGTGCTGCTGAAGATGGGAGGCTACGGCTTCCTGCGGATCTGCCTTCCGATCCTGCCTGAAGCAGCCGCCGAGTTCGCCCCGTACATCCTCTGGCTCTCCATCGTCGGGATCATTTACGGCGGATGTCTCGCACTGGCCCAGTCCGACCTCAAGAAGCTGGTGGCGTACTCCTCGATTTCCCACATGGGATTCGTGACCCTGGGCATCTTCGCCTTCAACGAACAGGGCATCGAGGGCGCCGTGATCCAGATGTTCGCCCACGGTATGTCGACCGGGGCTCTGTTCCTTGCGATCGGCTTCCTTTACGACCGCACCCACACCCGGATGATCGCCGATTACGGGGGCCTGCAGAAGCCGATGCCACGATTTGTCGTCCTGCTGTCGATCTTCGCCATGGCATCGTTCGGATTACCCGGCATGGGGAACTTCACCGGCGAGTTCCTAGTGCTGCTGGGCACATCCTTCGGCGGGATGCTCAAGGTCCTGCTCGCGATGAGCGGGATCGTGCTGGCAGCCGCGTACATGCTCTGGATGCTGCAGCGCGTCGTGCTCGGCCAGCCGCGCACGTCCCTCGAATCTCTGCCGGACCTCAACGCGCGCGAGATTGCAACACTCGTGCCGCTGGTGGTCGGCGTCTTTGTGGTCGGGCTGATCCCCGCCACGCTGACGACGAAGCTGGATTCGACCGTCAAGGGAATGCTCGACCGATCGCCTGCCATCGTCCAGAGCGCATCCGCGCCGGGAGAATGAATCGGCCGGGGCGCCTTCCAGGTCTTCGCGCACACCTGTCCGGGGACGGATCGCTCCAGCGTCAGGCTGGCCGGCGCGACGCTGGCCTGTCGGCCCGGCGCCATGGAATGCAGCCCGCGCGAACCGGTGGGCGCCGGGGCTCTGCGGCCCATGACGGCGTTCCTAGAGCAGTTCGCGGATGAGGGTGAGCCCGCCCATGCCGCATAGTACAATCAAGATGGACCGGCAGCGCCTCCGCGAACTCGCCGAGCAGTCGCAGAATCTGGAACGCCCGCCGCAGGCGCATCGGACGATGCGCCAGCCCGCCGGAACCCCGCAATGCTAAAGCTATTTCAAAACCAAGGGAAGATCCTGCGCTGGACCATGGGGATCATCCTTTTCCTAGTGGCTGGCTCCATGATCATCACGCTGGTGCCGAACGTGTTCGGCCCGGCCGGCCCGGGCGCCGCCGACATTCTCGCAGAGGTGGATGGCGTGGCGGTCACGACTGGCGACGTGGAGGTGGAACTCCGCCAGCACCGCGCAAACAACGTCCCACCCGCGGCGATCTCGATGATCGCCAGCAACACGATCGATGCTCTGATCGCGGAGCGCGTCCTCTTTGCCGAGGCCGTGGAGCTCGGATTGGTCCCCACGGACGAAGAACTCGCGGTTTGGATCCGCGAACAGCTCCCGGACGTACTGTTCCCGGATGGCAAATACATCGGCGCGGACGCCTACCATCGCTTCGTTCGCCAGCAATTCCGCCGCACGGTGCCCGAGTTCGAGCAAGAGATCCTCTACAACATCGCCATTTCGCAGCACTTGCGGCAGCTGGTAACTGACGGCGTCAGCGTGACCGAGGACGAAGTCAAGCGGCGATTCCACGAGGAAAACGACAGCATCCGGATCGAATGGGCAGCGGTTGACGCGGCGGGCGTGCGCGGCGAGGTCGAAGCGAAGCCAGAGCAGTTGCGCGCCTACTTCGACGCCAACAAGCTGCGCTACCGGCATGCGGAGCGCCGACCGCTCAAGCTGATGACGATCGGCCCAGACGCGGCGGTCAGCGAGCACGAGATCGAGGATGCGGAGATCGATCTGCACTACTCGCAGAACCAATACCGCTTCGAGAATCCCGAGCGGGTCAAGGTGCGCCACATCCTGTTCATGACCATGGGCAAGTCCGACGCCGAAGCCGAACAAGCGCGCAAGGACGCCGAAGCGGTGCTCGAAGAGCTGCGCGGCGGAGGGAGTTTCGAGGAACTGGCCAAGGAGCACTCCGAGGATCCGGGCAACGCCGAGAACGGCGGCGACCTAGGCTGGGTCAGCCGGGGCATGATGGACCCGGCGTTCGAGGAGGCCGGCTTCGCGCTCCGGGAGACCGGGGAGATCACACAGTCCCCGGTCAAGTCGGAATTCGGCTACCACTTGATTCGGCTCGACGACCGCCAAGCGCCGAGCGTCAAACCGCTCAGCGAGGTGCGGGACGTGATCCGCGAAGACCTGCGCGCCGAACGCGCCCAGAGCGACCGCTACAGCCTGATGGAACGGGCCATGGCGGCCGCCGAACAGGCCGGCGCTGCCTTGGAGAACGCTGCTGGCGAGCTAGACCTGCCGTATCAGGCCTTCGAAGCTTTTAGCCGAGCGGACCTGCCCGGCCAGCTGCCCAAGGCCTCTGCCCTCGTCGAAGCCATCTTCGAACAGCCCGTCGGCCAAGTCTTCACCGTGGCCGAGGAGGACACTTTGTACATCGGATTCGTGACCGAGTCCGTGCCCGCCCGCGATGCCGAGTACGAAGAGGTCAGCTCAACAGTCCGCGCCGACTATATCGACACCGAATCTGCCAACATCGCGCGGCAGCGGTCAGAGGATCTGGCGCAGGCTGCCAAGGACGCATCCGGGGACCTCACCGCCGCCGCACGGCGCGGCAGGCTGTCCATCACCACGACGGACTGGATCAAGCGCGGCGGGGAGATCGAGGACTTGGGATCCATCAACGCGCTGGGAGAGGCGGCATTCACCATGACAGACGGCGAACTGCAAGGTCCCGTGGCCGTGGGCGATCGCTGGGTCGTCTTCCGCACGATCGGCATGCAGCCCGCCGACGAATCTGCGCTCGCCTCCGATGGCGATGCCCTGCGCCTAGCCATCCTCAACGAAAAGCGGACGATGGTCTTCGACTATTTCCGCAACCAAAAGGTTCGAGACTATAGCGAGCAGGGGCTGGTCGTGCGGTATGCCGACCGCATCCAGCAATACCTGCAGTCGATGCAGAACGTGATCTAGACTGGTCTCCAAGGCTAGGAAGTCCGACCATGCGCATACAGAAGCTCGTCCCAGTCGTCCAGCGCTTTCCGAGCCGAGCTCTGGCAGATGTTTCGGCAGCCGTGCGGGAGGAAATGGAGGCGGCCGCTTGGACGCGGCAAGTTCCGGCAGGGAGCCGCATCGCGGTCGGGGTCGGCAGTCGCGGCATCAGCAATATGGACGTGATTGCCAAGGCGGCAGTGGAGTTCTGGAAGTCGCGCGGCGTGCAGCCGTTCATTGTGCCCGTGATGGGCAGCCACGGAGCGGCGACCGCCCAAGGCCAAGCGGACGTGCTGGCCCACTACGGAATTGATGAGTCCACGATGGGAGTGCCGATCGAGAGCTCGCTTGAGGTCGTCCGGGTGGGCACCACGCCGGAGGGAATCGAGGTCTCGATGGACCGCCGGGCGTTCGAGAGCGACGGCGTGATGCTTTGCGGCCGGGTCAAGTGGCACACCGACTTCGAGGGCTCCTTGGAGAGCGGCATTCACAAGATGATGGCGATCGGCCTCGGCAAGTGGGAAGGCGCCAAACGATATCACAGCTGGGCCTTGAAGATCGGCATGGGCCAAGTGATCCGCAGCGTCGGATCCGCGATGCTGGCCACGGGCAAGATGCTCGGCGGCCTAGCGATCTTGGAGGACGCCTACCACGACACTGCCGAGGTTCACGCGCTGGGCGCCGATGGCATGGCCGGGAGTGAGGAGGAATTGCTGCGCCGGGTCAAGGGTTGGAAGCCGAACCTCCCTGTCAAAGAAGTTGACCTGCTGATCTTGGACGAGATCGGCAAGGACATCAGCGGCGCGGGAATGGACACAAAGGTGGTCAATCGCGGCGGCGGGCACGGGCCCAACAATTGGCAGGGCGTGCCCACCGTGCATCGAATTTTCGTCCGCGACCTGTCAGGCAACACCTACGGAAACGCCATTGGAATGGGTCTGGCGGACATCGTGCACGACCGGCTCGTAAAGAAAGTCGACTTTCAGGCCACTTGGGTCAACGCTCTGACGTCCTCGGTCACATCGCCCGGTTTCACGCCGCTGCACTTCGCGACCGATCGCGAGTGCTTGGAGCGCGTGCTGCCGACGTGCGGCAAGCTCGACCCGGGGGCATGCTCGATTCTCTGGATTCGCAATACCCTGGATCTGTCCTACATGCTGGCCAGCGAGAACCTGCTGGAGGAACTGGCCGCCAACGATTCGATCTCCCTGGAGGGCGAGGCCGCCGCGCTGCCCTTCGACCCCTCGGGCGACTTGGTCAGCCCGTTCGAGGCGTCCGCGGCGCGCCACACGGCCGCGTGACTTCAAACTCGAGCAATTGAACGGCTGCAACAGTACGCCTATCGCGGGGAGCCAGCGCTAGGCCCGGTCCCAATGGACATCTTGCAAGCGGTCGTACTGGCCCTGGTGCAGGCCTTCACCGAATTCCTGCCGATCAGCAGCTCGGCCCACTTGATCTTGATCCGCTGGCTGCTCGGGTGGCAGGACCCGGGCCTGTTCTTCGACGTGGCGCTGCACTTCGGCACTCTGCTCGCTCTGGCTGCATACTTCGCACGCACTTGGGTGCGAATCCTCGGGCTGGCGGCGGGCAGGGAGGTGCTCCGCCCTGACGCCGGCGACCCCGACTTCGACCTCTACCAGAATCCTCGCTTGCTGTGGTACTTGGCGGCAGCGACGGTGCCGGCGGGGCTGGCCGGCCTGCTCTGGCAGGATCTGATCGAAGCGAGGCTGCGCAGTCCTGTCGTGGTCGCGTTCATGCTAATCGCCGTGGGATGCGTTATCTGGTGGGCGGACCGCCGGTCCGTCCCTCGCAGCGATCTGGGCTCGCTTCCGTTCCGTGCTGTCATGTTGCTCGGCTGCGCGCAGGCAATCGCGCTGATACCGGGTACTTCGCGCTCGGGCATCACCATCGCAGCCGGATTGCTGCTCGGCCTGCAGCGCCAGGCGGCCGCACGGTTTTCTTTCCTGCTGGCTATGCCTGTAGTGCTGGGGGCATCACTGAAGACAGGGCTGGAAACCCTTGCGGGCAGCGAGACCATAGCGGTCGCCTACGGCCCGCTAGGCGTGGGGGTGGCGGTGAGCGCAGTGGCGGGCTACGGCGTGATCGCCGGATTCCTCCGCTTCCTCCAGCGCGCAACCTTGGCACCGTTCGTTTACTATCGCGTGGCATTTGGGATAATCGTGCTAGTTCTTGCCAGTACCTCCGGGCTCCAAGAATCTCTGGCCGCGATCGGGCAAGACGGATGAGAATCAAGCTCCTCGTAGACAACCCGCGCTTCAACGAGATGGCAGGCGTCCTGCTGTGGATCGCCGCTGCGGGAGTGCTGTTGAGCTTGGTCTCCTACACCCCGGCGGATCCCTCTTCCAACGTTGCCGCCGGGCCGGGCCAAGCCCGCAACTGGATGGGTTTTCCGGGGGCCTACGGCGCAGACCTGCTCCTGCAGGCGTTCGGGCTGGTCAGTTTCCTGCTACCTGTGGGTCTAGCTAGAGTCGGCTGGAACCGGATCCGCCAACTGGAGGGCAAGAACCCGATTCGGCGCGGTGTCGGCACGGCCCTCTTGGCCGGGGTGCTGTGCACGGTGCTGCACATGCTCGGCCAGCCTGTGGATGGCGCGCTGCCTGACCGCTGGAATCAAACCGTCAGGGCCGGCGGCACGGCTGGCAAGATCATCGCCGAATCGTCGATCTCAGTGCTCAATATCGGCGGCACGATCCTGCTGTTGGCGGCGGTCGCGGCCATCGGCGCGTACTTGCTGACCTCAATCCGAGTCGTCGATTTCCTGGGCCGCTACAGAGAGCGCAGCCCCGAAGAACCCTTAGAACCCTCTCCGACAGATGCCGACGACGAAGATCAAGGGATCCCGGTAACCATCCGCTCCGACCTTGACTCCACACAGGCACGGCCGGCTCTCGGCGCTCATCCCGATCCGGTGCCAGCCCGGCCGAGGCTGCCCACGCCGAGCAAGGCGCCCGAACCTAGCCCGGCGGAACCGCCGCCGATCGTACCGCTCGAGGACGACGAAAGTGAGGATCTGGCGGGCATGCTGACTGGCCTCGGAAGCGGCCCGGCCGCTAGCGGCTACGACGCCCCAGCTGGCGGTCCAGCTACGGAATACGTGCTGCCCTCGACCGGACTTCTCAACGCGCCGCTTGGGCGCGCGCCCTATGACGAGGCCCAGCTCCACGAGACGGGGCGCCAGATTGTCGCCAGATACGAAGAATTCGGAGTGCGCGGCATCATCGAACGCATCAACCCCGGACCTGTGGTGACAACCTTCGAGTTCAGTCCTGCGCCGGGCATGAAGGTCGCGCGGATCGTCAACCTTTCCGAAGAACTGTGCCTCGCCCTGAAATGCGAGTCCATTCTGATCGAGCGCATACCGGGCAGATCCACGGTCGGCATCGAAGTCCCCAACCAAGAGCGCGAAGTCATTTCCTTGCGCGAAGTCATCGAGACCCCGGTCTTCGAGAATTCGGAGTCCATGCTGACGTTCGCCCTAGGCAAGGACATCAACGGAAAGATCCACTGCGCGGACCTGGCCACGATGCCGCACCTGTTGGTAGCCGGGCAGACGGGCTCGGGCAAGAGTGTCATGGTCAACACAATGATCATGTCGATCCTGCTGCACGCCACGCCGGACGATGTGCGCTTCATTCTGATCGACCCCAAGGCGGTCGAAATGACTCTGTATCGAGACATCCCGCACCTGCTCACGCCGGTCATTATCGACATGAAGGAGGCGATCAACGCGCTCAAGAACGCGACACGCGAAATGGAGCGCCGCCTGCAGCTGCTGGCGAGGCACGGATGTCGCAACATTAGCCAATTCAACAGGCATGTCGAGCTCCAGAGCGAGGATGAGCCCGAAGACATCGTCGGCCTCGAACTCGAGAAACTCCCCTACATCGTCGTGATCGTCGACGAGCTGGCCGATCTGATGATCCAGCATGGCAACCAAGTCGAGGGTTCGATCCAGCGCCTGGCTCAAATGGCGCGGGCCGTCGGCATCCACCTGTTGCTCGCAACTCAGCGCCCGAGCGTGAACGTGATCACAGGCGTGATCAAAGCGAACATCCCGGCGAGGCTATCGTTCTTGCTGGCGACACGAGTCGATTCGCGCACCATCTTGGATTCGAACGGCGCCGAGTCCCTGCTGGGTCAAGGTGACATGTTGTTCTTGCCGCCCGGTGGCGCCGGGCGCATGAGGCGCTTGCATGGCCCGCTCGTTACCGAAAGAGAGATCGAAGCTGTGGTCTCCCACTGGAAGGAACTTGCGAGCCCGACATACGAGACCGACTACCTGGCCTCCCCTGATGGCGACCAAGACGAGGACGGCCCGGATGCAGATCCAGACTTCGACGACCCGATGTACAAGGACGCGGTCCAGCTCGTGCTAGAGCTGGGCAAGGCTTCGACATCCACGCTCCAGCGGCGGCTGCGCCTGGGGTACGGGCGGGCGGCCCGTATACTCGATGCGATGGAGCGGGATGGAATTATCGGGCCGCCCGATGGCAGCAGGCCGCGCGATGTGCTGAGTCGGCCTGACTGGCTCGACTAGCCGGACCTGGATCGCGCTGACCCCCGTCGCTCGCCTCCCCCTGTAGGGCCGCGACCATTCGGACTGAACCTCAACGCGCCAGTCGATGCCGAGCGCCGAAGATGGCGCGTGCGGCGTTCTCGGCCGCGCGACGCTGGAGGACACCGAGACTAGCGTGGCTCGGGAACTGGCCTGAACACAGAACCGGCCTGAGTTCCAGTTCGATTCCAGATACCGGCCGATGTCCGGCTCCTCGGCGTGTAAGCGCCGCCATGGCCGATACCTGGCGTTCTTCAACGTTGCGATCCGGGCGCACGAGGAGCAAGCGTCGTACCCGGGTGGGCAGACTTGGCTTCGTTCGCGCAGCCGGGCCAGGCACCTGCCGCGAGTTCACTGTCCGAGGTGCTTTTCGAAGAGCCTCGCGATATCCGTGCAATGCTGCACAACATCTCGCTGGTTCTCTGCCTCCACCATGACCCTGACGACCGGCTCAGTGCCCGAGTAGCGGATCACCACGCGACCTCGGCCGGCCAGCTCAAGCTCCCTGTCAGCCACCGCGTCGCGGATTTCGGGCAACTGATCGAGCGGGCGCTTCTCGCGCACGCGCACGTTGATCAGCTTCTGCGGGGAAACCTTCAGCCGGCGGCGGAGTTCGCTGCACGGCACGCCCTCTTCGACAATGGTGCGCAACACCATGAGCAGGCTCAGCAAGCCATCACCTGTGGTGGAGTAATCGCCAAAGATCACATGGCCGGACTGCTCCCCGCCGAGCGCCGCGCCGGTGGACAGCATCTCATCGATCACATGCTTGTCGCCCACCGGTGTGCGGATCAGCTTGATCCCTTGGTCCTGCAGGGCCAGTTCGAGCCCGAGGTTGGACATCACCGTCGCCACGACCAAGTTGTCCGGCAGCACGTCTATGCGCTTCAACGCTTGTGCCATCAGCAGCAAGACGTTGTCGCCGTTCAACTCGCCGCCGCACTCGTCCACGAACAGGCAGCGGTCGGCATCGCCATCAAGCGCCGCGCCGAAGTCCGCTCCGCTAGCAACGACCTCCTCGGCCAACCGGTCCATGTGCAGGGCGCCGCAATCGAGGTTAATGTTCCTCCCGTTCGGAGCGCAGGCAATGAACTTCACATCCGCACCGATCGCTTCGAACAGGACCGGAGCGACCTCGGACGCGGCACCGTTCGCGCAGTCGACGACGAAACGCAGGTGCCGCGCTTCCGGCGGCACGGCACCGGCGCGCAGCAGGTGACGCGCATACTGCAACGCGACATCGGGCTCATCATCGGGCTCGATCGCCCGCACTTGACCGGGCTGCGCAAGCAGACCCTCGACGCGCGCTTCGATCTCCGACTCGGTCTCGTCCGGCAGCTTGTAGCCGAACGGGCCGAACACCTTGATTCCGTTGTCGTCGAACGGGTTATGCGACGCCGACACCTCGACACCCAGCGAATAGTCTCCATACTGGGTGGCGTAGGCCACCGCGGGCGTGGGCACGACGCCGGCGAATGCGTGCGCAGCTCCACCATCCTTCAGGCCGGCAGCCAACAGCCGCACGATGTGCATGCTCGACACGCGCGTGTCCATGCCGATGAGCACATTGGGGTTTCGTGACTTAGCGATCTGGCCGGCCAATGCACGGCCAACTGCGTATACGGTCTTGTCGTCGAGGGGGAATTCACCGGAACGACCGCGAATTCCGTCCGTGCCGAAGAGCTTGAGGGACATGGATTCGAAGAGCCTCCAAAGCGCGCGGAAACTCCCTTGATTGTATGACTTTCGGCGGTGTCGAACCCGGCGGTACGGCGCTCTGGCGGCTGTGCGGCCCTCTCGGGGCGGAGGTCGTCGAGCTATCCTTCTGTTTCGCTACAACGGCCGGCAGAGTCCAATGCCGAACGCCGGTTCAGACACCGAACCCGTGCATTTCCCGGTAGATCGAGCTGTCGTAACGCTGTGTCGGCTTGAAGTGCTCGTGGCGGCCGTCGCCGGCCTCTGGGTATGCGAGGGTCTGGATCTGTTCGCGATTCTTGTCGGAGAGCGGGCGGAAGCGGCGGGCGATTTCCACATCGGCCATCAGCTGCTCCATCGTCAGATAGCCGCGCACAATCGACGCAACCGGCACGCTCAGCGCCCAGCGCACGCACATTTCGGCCGTGACCTCGGTGGTCGACGGGATCTCGGCAATGCGCGGCCCGCCGCCCAAGCATTTCATTCCGATCACGCCAACGTCCTTGGCCAAGCAGGCCGGCACGACTTCCCTTTGGAACGACCGGTAGAAGTAGTCCATTGGGTTGATCGGCATTTGCGACGACGCCCACTCGTAGCCCTTCGCCAGCATGCTCAAGTGGATGCGCGGATGCTTGTGCCCGGTGAACCCTATGTAGCGCACCTTGCCAGCCTGCTGCGCCTCGAGCGCCACTTTGAGGCCGCCTCGGTCAAACACCCAGTCCGGGTCGTTGTCGTAGTTGATTTCATGGAACTGCCACAAGTCGATGTAGTCCGTCTGCATGCGCTTGAGGCTGTCGTCTAGGCACTGGCGGGCGAACTTCTCGTCACGCCCGGAATTCTTGGTCATCAGGAATACCTTCTCCCGGTGGCCCTTGAGCGCCTTGCCCATGAACTCCTCGGCGTATCCTTGGTGGTACGCCCATGCGTTGTCCCAGAAGAAGACACCGTTGTCCAAGCCCGCATGGGCAAGCTTGAGCGCTGCCGGCTCGCCATCGTCCATCGCAGCGCGACCCAAGTGAGCCCCCCCAAGGCACAGGATGGAAACCTGCTCGTCGGTGCGCCCCAGCCGACGGGTCGGGATGCCGCGGCCCTCGTCGTCTTGGGCGATCGCCTGCGCCGCCAGCGCGCCAAGGCCCGAGCCGAAGGCAGCGGGATGCGGGATTCTCGAAGTCGCCATGGCAACTAGTATATGCGAGGGGGCACAGATACGAAATCGGCGTCACGCTGGGTTCACAGACGGTTTCGGAGCGATGCCCGGAACGGATGCGCTAAGCGTGCGAGCTGCTATCGGCCCGGCTGGGCGGGAGCGAAGAATTCGACCGGCGCCAAGCCGACGATCCTCCAGCGCTTGCCCCGCTTGCGCACCGAGACTCGGAGGGTTTGGCGGCGCCGCTCCACGGGCCCTGGATCCAGCTTCGGCGTCAGTTCCAGCAACCAATCCACGCTAGCGGTCCACTGCTCAGGACCGCCCTCGGGCGCGCCGATAGAGACTGACGACGCAATCCGGCGGTGTGCGGTCAGCGCGCCGATGTCTTCTTGCAGAGCGGCGTAACCGTCAAACGAGGCCCGGTCGAAAAGCCCCATGAAGAGCGCTGCGTTGGCGGACTGCAGGGAGCGGCTGGCGTCCAGCAGCAGCCGCTTGATGCCGATGGCTGGATCGGAAACCTGGGAACGCGCCGCGGTCGGAGACGCCAAGAGCGCGACCAGCGCGAAGACCGCCCCTCGCCAGGGGCATCGAACTCTGCCGTAGCCTATGGTCAGGCTCGCTCGCGAGACCATGCTGCCAGCCAGCGGCCCGCCGAACCCGCAATCACGCGTCGCGAAACGGGCTGCGCCTGAAGGCGTAATCGATGGGCTCTTGAGGCACCGTGTACTCGGTTCGCGCGGAATTTCCCAAGAAGCCCAGATCCTTGATGCCCGCGGGACTGGTGTAGTACGCATCTACGATCAGACGGCGCGACCAGCCGAAAAATTCCAGTCCCTGACGCATGTCAGACGGCGACTTGACACCGAAGACAGAGAAGCGCCGGTATTCCCGTGTGTCCCAGCTCGTGTCCTCACCGGTTTCGTTGCGCTCGGCATCGACCAGCGAATCCAGCAGTCCGGTCTGTGCCTGCTCCGAGCACTCTACGAAGCGCGCGCCGTGCCTTTCGGCCGCGGCGTTGTCCAACCACAGGATTCCGCCGGAAAAGATGTGGGCCAGCTCTTCGTTCTGGCTCGACAGCAGGTCAATGAACTCCGGAGCGCCTCCCTCGCGACCGCTCGGCCCGCCCTCGTCGGCCGGCACGATCAACTCTGACAGCCGCTCCAAGGTGCGGAACTCGTGCTCGTTGAAATACTTGACCTTGTACTGGCCCTGCAGCGTGCGCTCCTCGTCGACCTGCTGGTGGATCTGGGCCGCGTCCGCCGCGTCTATCCCTTGGCCGAGCCCGGCGGCAGTCAGCGCCAGCGCGATCCGCCGCAGGGCGTCGCGCCGCGACAGCGCGTCCAGAGATACGAATCCTTCGGTGCTAGACATTGCCCTTCCTCAGTTCCTCGGCCAAGTACTCCGCCGTGCGCCACGACAGTGCGTTGATGGTCAGTGTCGGATTCTTGTCTGGATTGCTGACGAAACTCGCCCCGTCGGCCACGAACAGGTTCTTGACTTCGTGGGCCTGGCAATACCGGTTCAGCACCGAACTGCCGGGGTTGTCGCCCATGCGGGCGGTGCCGACCTCGTGGATGATCGAGCCCGGCACGGCGATTCCCTGGCCCTCGCGGGCAACGTTGCCGATCCCGAGCACCCTGCCGCCGGCCGCCTCGATCAGGTCCCGGAAAGTGCGCTCCATGTGGCGGGCCTGCTTCCACTCGTAGTCGCTGAACGAAAAGTGAAAGCGCGGGACGGGAATCCCCCAGCGATCCACCGTGTCCGGGTCAATGTCCATGTAACTCTGGTTGTTGGGAATCATCTCGCCACGTCCCGACAGGCCGATTCCACAGCCGTATTCCTGGCGGATCCTGCGCTTCATCTCCGCTCCGTATCCCGCCGCCCGCGCGGTCCTTCCGAAGCTGTTGGGACCCGGCATGCGGAAGCCCCCACCCATCTCGATGTGATATCCGCGCGGAAAATCGAGCTTGTCGTGACCATCCCACAGCCACCACGGGGCGTACAGGTGAGCCCCCCCGAAGCCATCCGAGTCGTAGCGTGGCAGGTTCTCCAGGGCCGGCAGCGTGCCGCGCAGGCTGAAGCCCACCGTGTCCATCAGATACCGCCCGACCAGCCCGGAGCCGTTGGCAATCCCATCGGGGAAATGCTTGGACTTGGAGTTGAGCATTAGCCGCGCCGTCTCGCACGCCGAAGCCGCCAACACCACGGCCCGGCCGCGCACGAGCTTCTCGGCCCTCGCTTCCTTGTCGATGTAGACCACTCCGTTGGCGTGCCCCTGCTCGTCGACTTCGACCTCTCGCACCATCGCATCGGTGATCACGGACAGGTTGCCGGTCTTCATGGCGGGGAAGATATCCACCTGGGACGCCGAGTAGTTCGAGGCCGTCAGGCAGCCGCGCCCGCATTGGCCGCAATAGTGGCAAGCGGGGCGGTCGTTGAGAGCTCGGGTGATGACGGCGCGCCGGTTCGCGATGAACGGCACTCCGAGCTTCTTCCCCGCGGCGCGCACTAGGCGCTCATGCACTTTCGGCGCCGGCGGCTCGTGGAACTTGCCGTCCGGCGCGCTGCGGATGCCTTCGACGGTGCCGGTGACTCCGATGTACTCCTCGGCGCGGTCGTACCAAGGCGCGATGTCGTCGTAGCTGATCGGCCAGTCCCAGCCGATGCCGTCGCGGGAGTACGGCTTGAAGTCAAGATCCGAGAAGCGGAACGACATCCGGCCGTAGTGGTTGGTGCGCCCGCCCACGACGCGCGAGCGGAACCAGGCGAACTCCGTGCCAGGCGCGGCGGTATACGGCTCGCCCTCTAGCTCCCAACCGCCGCTGACCGCGGCCATGAAGCCGTAGGCCTGACCCGTGCCGAAGTATGCCTTGCCACCATCCTCGGCGGAGCGGTGGCCGTAATCGTGCGGCCACTTGTTGGTCTTGTAGTCCTTCTGCGGGTCCAGCATCGGACCGGCCTCGAGCAGGGCAACCTTGATTCCCTTCTCGCTCAGGACGCGTGCCATGGTGCCGCCGCCGGCACCGGCACCCACCACGACTACGTCGAACTCAGTCTCGGCCATTGCCGTTTCCACCACCTCCAAGCCGCCTGGGCGGCGCGCGTCTGCCGCATCGCCAGTCCCCGGCCGCAGCTACTGGGCGGAAACCGGCAGCGGATCGGGCCGCCTGCTGACGACTCCATCATAAGCTTCGGCGATAGAGATATTATGCGCTGTCAGCATATGGCCCGTGGCACGATCAAGGTTGATTCGCGCGTTGGCGTACTCGTTCTGGGTCGCGATCACGCTGGTGCGGGCGTTCGCCAAGTCACGCTGGGCTTGCACGACCTGAAAGATCGTGGACGCGCCTAGGTTGTACTTCTTCTGCTCGGCATCCAGTGTCTGCTGCTGCAAGTCCTGCGATTTCAACGCCGCTGCGTACCGCGCGCGCGCCTGCTGGATGCGGATCACCGCTGATTGCACCTCGGTGCGGATCGCATTGGCCGCCTGCACGAAGCGAATTTCCTGCTGGCGCTTTTCTAGCAGGGCCGCGGTGTAGTCCGCGCGGGCCTGGCGATTCTTCAGCGGGATGTTGACCTGCATGCGAACCTGGTAGTCCGGGAAGTTGCGGCGCAGCAACTGCCCGCCCGCGTTGACGAGCCCACCGAGAAAGAACGGCGAGACCATCGAATTGTCGCCGGGCAAGCCGCGAAAGAGTTCGTTCTCCGATCCAGACAGTGCATTGTTGGTCAGGTCCACGATCAGGTTCGCACTGGGCAGCATGCCGTTCTTGACGCCGACCAAGCCCAAATCGGTGTTGTTGAGGCGCAGGCGGTTCTGCTCCATGTCCGCGCGCGCCGCCAGCGCAACTTCCATCAGCGTGGGCAGCGGCTCGAACGCTTCGCTCGGGTCGATCTCGATGTCCTGAGTCGGCACGATCTCGGCATGCAGCAACGTGGGACTCGCGATTCCATTGACGCTGATGGCGTCCTTGAGGATGGTCTCCTGCAACTGCACCTCGGTCTGCGCCGCGGTGAGGTCTGCCTCGCGGGCCGCGACTTCGGCTTCGGCACGGATAATCTCGATGGGCGCGAGCGTCCCAATCTCGACACGCCGCTTGTTGTCGCTGTAGAGCTTCTGCGCCAGGGCGAGGTTCTGCCGCTGGCTCTCGACCTGCGCCCGCAGCGAGACCAGGCCCCAGTAAATCCCGGCAACCCGCGATACGACCTCTTCGACCTGCAGCTTGAACTGGAGGTTCGAGATCTCGTTGTTGTTCTTCGCGACCTTGATATTGCGTGTGTTGACCGCCACGCCGAACCCCTGCAGGAGGGGCTGGGTAATGCGCAGCGTTAGCGCGCTGACCAGCGACGGGTTGAAGTTAGTGCGCACGTTGTTGGTGTCGCTGCGCGAGTTGGCCCAGATCAGCGCGGCGGTGGCGCCGGAAATAAAGCCCGTGCGAACGCCCAGCTGGGAGTTGCTGATCTCGCGCACCAGCGTGTTCGTGCCCGTGACGAAGTCGCTGGTCTGCGGATTGGAGAAGTGCCCCCAATCAACGTTGCTGAAGATCGCGGGATCCAGATTCACAGCCTGGGTGCCAAAGAACGTGCTGGCATCGCCGACATCCGCCGCCCCGCCCTGACCGCCGGCAGCACCACCACCTCCAGCGCGCTGCGTAATGCCCGTGGCTTGGCCGGCGGGCCCGGCTCCACCGGTGTCGCCGAGGCCCGTGGAGAGCGTGCTGATCTGGTTCTGCACGCCGCGCAACTGCGCACCTGACTTAGCCCGCATCAGGTCGTTGGCAGCGCTTTGCGGGCCATAGCGGGCCCACGCGATATCGAGGTTGTTCTCAATGGCCAGCGCCAAGGCGTCCGCCAGCGACAGGTAGATCTTCGCGTCGTGCAGCAGGCCTTCCAGGCGGCCGGAATTGCTCAACGAGATCTCGGGCACATCCGGGGCCTTGAAGATATTGGTGAACGGCGGCCAGCCCGATTGGCCAATGCTGTAGTCGGCCGGCCTAGACTTTATCTCCTGGGCGCTTGCGATCGGCTGCAAGAGCACTGCTGTGACCAACAACAGCGATAGTTGGCCAGTCCAAATCTTCATAGGGGAGGGGATAGGGGCCAAAGCACTGCAGACGAATGCAGAATCCCAGAAAGATTAGACGCTTCGGGGGGTCCGCTGGTTACGCGACGAGCGCCCGGAACCACCTTGCGAACAGCGCTACGCTGCGTATATTGTGGCCAGCGAGCGCAGTTGGAGACTCACGCTAGCATACGACGGTACCGCCTATAGCGGCTGGCAGGTTCAACCCGCCGCGACGACGATACAAGGCACCGTCGAGGAGGCGCTCGCGGTCGTCGAGGGCCGGCCTGTCAAACTCACTGGCTCCGGACGCACCGACGCGGGCGTGCATGCGCTGGCCCAGGTGGCCTCTTGCACGCTGGCCAGCCCGATTCCCGCCCATGGCCTGATCAAGGCGCTCAATCGTCTCTTGCCGGCCGACATCCGAGTGACCGACGCCGGCTTGGCACCGGAAGGGTTTCACGCTCGCCACTGGGCCACAGCCAAGACCTACGAGTACCGAATCCAACGGGCGCCGATATGCCCGCCGTTCGAGGCTCGCTTCACCTACTGGCACCCCTATCCGCTGGACGAGGACGCGATGTGCGTGGCGGCGTCGCGACTGGCCGGAGACCGCGATTTCCGCTCGTTCGCATCGAGCGGCGGCGATCTCGAAGAGTCGACCGAGCGCTCCGTGTTCTCGTCAACTCTGCAAAGAGAGGCCGATCTGCTGGTCTACCGCGTTCGCGGTTCGGGCTTCCTCTATCGGATGGTGCGGAACTTCGTGGGCACACTGCTGGAAGTCGGCCGGGGCAATCTCCAGCCCGATGACATCGACCGCATCCTCGCCGCTCGCAACCGCTGCGAAGCGGGCCCCACTGCGCCGGCGCGGGGACTTTTCCTGGCGAGCGTGGAATACCCCGACCAGACCGCGGCCGCCGATGCGGCGCGCGTCAATTCGTCCGCGTGACGATGTATCCGGCGATCTCGCGCAGAGCCCAGGCGGATTCGCCGAAGTCCTCGATCGCAGCCAAGGCCTCGTCAACACACTGCTCGGCGCGAGAGCGCGCCTCTGCGACGCCATAGACCGCGGTATAGGTGGCCTTGCTCTGTGCCTGATCCTTGCCAGCAGTCTTGCCCAGTTCGCTTGAAGACGAGACCACGTCCAGAATGTCGTCCACGATCTGGAATGCAAGCCCGATCCTGCCTCCGAAGTTGCCGAGCGCTTCCAACCGCCCGGCGTCGGTATCGGCCATGAGAGCTCCGAACCGCACCGATGCCCGGATCAACGCTGCGGTCTTGGCGCGGTGGATATACTCGACCTGGGACGGGGACGGGACGCCGCCTTCGGCGGCGAGATCTTCCACTTGCCCGCCGATCATCCCGCCCAGAGTGCCGCCCGCAAGGGAAAGCTCGGAGACAAGCGCGGTCTTGATACGGTCCGGAGCGTCCAATTCCACCAGCAACTGGAAAGCCAGGGTGAGCAGGGCGTCGCCCGCGAGGATAGCCACGGCCTCGCCATAGGCCTTGTGGCAGGTCGGCTGGCCGCGCCTCAAGTCGTCATCGTCAAGCGCCGGCAAATCGTCATGGATTAGCGAGTAGGTGTGGACGCACTCCAAGGCGCAGGCCGCATCCGTGGCACCAAGGTGCCGTCCACAGGCCTCCGCGGCAGCAATGGCTAGAATTGGGCGGATGCGCTTTCCGCCGGCAAACACGCTGTGGCGCATGGCCGCGTGGATCGTTCCCGGCGGGGCAGAGGCCGGCGGCAGGAGCCGGTCCAAGTCGCGGTCGACGCGCACGCGGCGGTCGCGCAGGTAGTCGCCCAGGGATTCGAGCCCCACCGGCTAGAACGGCTCCTTGTCTTCGAGCTGGAAGGGCTCGGGCTCGCGCCGATCGTCCCGCTTGATCAGCGCTTCAACCTTGGTCTCGGCCTCTTCAAGCTGCTTGCGGCAGTTCTGGCTGAGCAGCACGCCCTCTTCGAAGAGTTTCAAGGACTCCACCAGCTCGAGATCGCCGCTCTCGAGCTTATCGACGATCTTGTCCAAGGATTCCAGCCCCTGTTCAAACGTCAGTTCGGTCTTTTCGTCGGACATGGTGCGCTGAAGCGCCATTGTACTTCGCTTCAGGCTTCAGGAGCCTCGAGGATGGCTTGGTGCGACAATTGCCGCATCGGCTCGCCGCCATGCCATCGTTCCCCTGGTCGCTGCGCCAAATCAACGCGCTCATCCAAGAGCGCGAGCTGTCTCCGCTGGAGATCGTGCAAGCCACGGCCAGCGCCGTCCGCCAAGCCGAGCCCGCGGTTCAAGCGTGGTGCCACTCGAACCTAGACGCAGCCCTGCAGCGGGCAGAGATCCTGACCGCAGCGCTGGAACGCTCCCCGCCCGTCAGTCCCTTGCACGGCGCGACCTACGGAGCGAAGGACATCTTCGACACCGCCGGGCTGCCCACGGAGTGGGGCAGCGCAACCCAGCGCGGTCGCGTTCCGAGCGACGATTGCGAACTCGTCGCGGCACTGGACTCCCTCGGCTGCGTCCTCGCGGGCAAGACACACACCACCGCGTATGCGTACTACGACACGGGGCCAACGCGGAATCCGCTCGCGGCCGGGCACACTCCCGGCGGTTCGTCCAGCGGGTCGGCCGCGGCCGTGGGAGCCGGCATGGTGCCGCTGGCCATCGGCAGCCAGACGCAAGGTTCGGTCCTGCGCCCGGCTTCGTTCTGCGGCGTGGTTGGCTTCAAGCCCAGTTTCGGCGCCCTGCCCCTCGGCGGCGTGATGCGGTTCGCTCCGACCTTGGATCACGCCGGACTGTTCGCAGGATCCGCAGCGGACATGGAGTTCGCCTGGCAGGCGCTCGCGTCCGAGCCCGCGCAGGCCGCGGCCGAAGCGCTTGCGATCATCGGCTGGCCGCCTGAAGGGCAAGTCACCTCGGAAATGGCGGTGTGCTTCCGCGCAGCATTGAAGACCCTGGCAAGCGCCGGGATGCCGATTCGACGAGTTCCCCGCCCCGGATTCCTGGACGCCTTGCCCGCGGCGCTTCACACAGTCATGGCCTACGAGGCAGCGCGCGAGCACGGCGAGCGCTATCGCGAGCACGGTCCGGCGATCGGCGACAAACTCGCCGCCCTGCTGGAGGAAGGCCTTGGGATCGGCCGAGACGCGTACGCCAGCGCGCGGCAGACGCTCGTCTCGGCCCGGAGCGCTTACGAGCAATGGGCGCGCCAACATCCCGTTGTAGCCACCCCGGCCGCGCTTGGCCCGGCCCCGCAGGGACTGGAATCCAGCGGGGACCCGCGCTGCAACGCACCGTTCACCGCGCTGGGCGTGCCCGCGGTGTCGATCCCGATGCCGACGCCGCCGGACCAGTTGCCGATGGGGCTGCAGCTTGCGGCCGCTCCGGGACTCGACGCATTGGTGCTGGCAACAGCCTCCTCCTGCGAGCGCCTCCTCCGCAGGGAGGCTTGAATCGGTTGCCCGACACCGCTATCGCCGAAACCGTGACGGGACTCGATCCGGCGGGCCGCGAGCGCCGTCGCGAGCACGGGCGCGTGCCGCGCCCATAGCTTGAGATCCCACCGCTTCCCGCCCGCCATCGAGGCCAAGCCCGACCTGCGCGACGACTGCCGTCGTCCCAAACCCGGATTCGCGTCCTGTGGCAGCGCCTCGTGCCCTGCTGTCCCTCAGAATGCGGCTGTCGAAGGGCCGATCCAAGCGATGTGCGACGGTGTGCTCAACCCATCTCCCCGAGCTGTCTGAGCGTGATACGCTCAAGGTTTTGGTGGCCCATCTGCCATGCGCATTCTTCTCACCGGAGGGGGCGAAGGCGCCGCCCTCATCGCAGCCCGCCTAATTCGAGAAGGCAATCAAGTCACGATCGTCGAGAAAGATGCCCAGCGCTGCGCCGAGCTGGAGGAACACCTCGATGCCAAGATAGTCCGAGGCAGCGCGAGCAGCGTGAGCACTCTGGAGAAGGCCGGGCTGGCCGATTCCGAGATGTTGATCGCGGAGACGGACTCCGACGAGATCAACTTGCTCACCTGCATGATCGCCCAGGCGAATTCGAACATCGCGATCAAGGTCGCCCGGCTTCGGACGCACGAGTTCCGCCACTGGGACCAGATCCTTGGCGAACTCGGGCTCAACGTGGACCGCATCATCCACCCGGAGACCACAATCATGGACCGCATCATGCGCGTGCTGCATGCGCCGGGCGTGTCCGACATCTTGGACTTCGCCGAGGGCAAGATCAAGCTCTTCGGCATGAACGTCCAGACCGACAGCTGGTTCGCCGGCAAGACTGTGGAGGAACTCGACGCCGCCGGGCCCCCGAAGAACAGCATGATCGCGATGATCTTCCGGGGCCAAGAGGTCATCATCCCGCATGGGGCGCAGAAGCTTCAGCCCGGCGACCACATCTACATCTGTACCACCAGCGAGGACCTCAGCGCGGTGCTCGCGTTCATGGGGGTCCAGGAGAAAACGGCCCTGCGAAGGGTCGTCATCGTCGGCGGACGACAGCTCGGCATCTGGGTCGCGGAGGAACTCGAGCGGGCCGGAGTGCAGGTCAAGCTCATCGAGCGGGACCCGGCCCGGTGCGAGATGATCTCTCAAATCCTCGACAAGACAGTGGTGGTCCACGGCGACCCGACCGACCAGCAGACCCTCGAAGAGGAGAACATCGAAGGTGCCGACGCATTCCTCGCGCTGACCCGCGACGACGCCGACAATGTCGTCGCCTCGCTGTTGGCACGGCGTCTGGGGGCTGACAAGATCGTCGCCCTGACGAACCGCACGAACTATCTGCCAATCGTCCAACGCCTCGGCATCAACACGGCTATCAGCCAGCGGCTGACTGCCGTCGACATGATCCTGAGCTTCGTCCGCAAGGCCGACGTGCTGTCAGTGACCACATTTCGCGAGGAAGAGGCCGAAGCCCTCGAGTTCATCGCGACCAAGGGCTCCAACATGGTCAACCGCAAGCTGCGCGACATCAAGATGCCCCGCGGGGCGATCGTGGGGGCAATCGTGCGCGATGACGGCTACGTGACCGTTCCGCGCGGCCAGGCCTCGGTCCAGCAAGGCGACCGCGTGATCATCTTCTCGCTGGCAGACACCGTGCCTGAGCTGGAATCGCAGTTCTTGGGGAAGAGGATCCGCCACAGGAACGCTGCGTGATCCGCTGGGCCCTCATCGGCCGGGTCCTCGGGCTCTTCCTCGCCGCGTTCGGCGCTTGCATGGGCGTCCCGCTGGCGTACTCGCTCGCGACCGGCGGCGAAGACCTTGCCGCGCTGGTCGGCTCCACGTGCCTGACTGGCGGGGTCGGCATCGCGCTCTGGCTGGCCTGCCGCGGCGCCCGACGCGAGCTCACGCAGCGCGAGGGCATCTTGCTGACCGTGGCGGTGTGGCTGGGAGCAAGCCTGTTCGGCAGCCTGCCCTTCATGCTCGCTCCGGGCATCGAAAGCGCGACCGACGCGGTGTTCGAAGCCACTTCCGGCGTGACGACCACGGGGGCTTCGATCCTAGCCGACGTGGAATCGCTGTCGCGCCCGATCCTGCTCTGGCGCGCGCTGTCTTCGTGGCTAGGCGGCATGGGCATCGTGGTACTGGTCATCGCGGTCCTGCCGCTGGTCGGACACGGCGGCATGCACCTGTATCGGGCGGAGTTTTCCGGAGCCAAGTCGGAGAAGCTCACGCCGCGCGTAGCCGAGACCGCCACCTCGCTATGGGGCGTCTACGTAGCCCTCACCGGAGCGCTGGTTGTCATGCTGTTGGTCGTGGGAATGGAGCCGTTCGATGCGGTCGCCCATGCCTTCGCGACGCTGGCAACCGGCGGCTTCTCCACCCGGACAGCCAGCATCGGTGCGTTCAACAGCCCTGCCATCGAATACGTCACGATCGCGTTCATGATTCTCGGCGGTGCCAGCTTCATCCTGCACTACCGCGCGCTGCGCGAGCTCCAGCCGATCGCAGCCCTGCGCGATCACGAGTTCCGGCACTATCTGGGGCTGATTGGCCTCGCCACCCTCGCAGTGGCGGCCTTGCTGCACTGGCGCCTGGGCTACGCCGCGGAAGATTCCTGGCGCACCGCGCTGTTCCAAGTCTCGTCCATCACCACTACGACAGGCTTCGTGACCGATGACTTCGAATTGTGGCCACCGCTGGGCCAGCTGGTCCTTTTCGTGCTGATGTTCACCGGCGGCTGCACCGGATCGACTGCCAGCGGGATGAAGATCTCGCGGATCTTGCTCCTGTTCAAGGTGGTGTCTCGCGAATTCAAGCGCATGGTCGAGCGCCATGGCGTGTTCGCAGTCAGGCTCGGAGACAGAGTCGTGCCCGAGTCGACCATCCAAAGCCTGCTCAATCTGGTCTATCTCGCCTTCATGGTCAATTTCGTGTCCTGCCTGCTGCTGGCCGCGGTCGGGGTCGATGTCTTCACGGCGATCTCAGCCGTGGCCGCCTCGATGTTCAACATCGGCCCGGCCTTGGGAGGAGTCGGCCCGACCGACAACTACGCTGCACTGCCGGCGTTGGCCAAGTGGGTGCT
This sequence comes from Terriglobia bacterium, assembly GCA_009841225.1. Lineage (GTDB taxonomy): Bacteria > Acidobacteriota > Terriglobia > Bryobacterales > UBA6623 > VXMF01. Next base: position 133,047 of record VXMF01000018.1, read on the forward strand.
GAGCTTTGACATGATCGCGGGCCGGCTCGAGTTCTACACGATGTTGGCGACCCTGACCCCGTGGTTCTGGCGCAAGTAGTCCGAGCCAGCCCGCTTTAGAGCTTGATATTCTGAGATTCTGGCCCTGTGCTCAACTGCGAGCGCCTCAGCGAGGGGCGCTGATCGCCGCTGGGAGCACGCCCGATCCGCGCGGAGGTTTGCTATGCAACTGAATTTCGCCAAAGTCAACGGGCTGGTGCCCGCCATCGTGCAGGATCACCAGGATGGGCGCGTGCTGATGCTGGGGTTCATGAACCAAGAGGCGTTCGAGAAGACTGTGTCCACCGGCAGGGTCACCTTCTTCAGCCGCACGCGCAACAAGCTCTGGACCAAGGGCGAGACCTCGGGACACTACTTGCTGCTCAAGCGCTTGGAGGTCGATTGCGACCTCGACACCGTCCTGGTGCATGCCGAAGCAATCGGTCCGGGAGTCTGCCACGAAGGCTACCGAAGCTGTTTCTACCGTACGCTTGAGGCCGGAGAGCTGAGGGTCACTGAAGAGCCCACTTACGATCCCGCCATGGTCTTCGGCACCTAGGCCGGGCGCAGCAGCCATGCTTCGCATCGTCTCCAGCCGGGACCGAGAGGCAGTCGAGCAACTCCTGCGGGGCCGCGCCGAACGGCTCGACGAGGCGCAGCGAGTCGTCGAGCCGATCATTCAAGCGATTCGCGAGCGCGGCGACGATGCGCTGCGCGAGTATGCGCGAAGGCTGGACGGCCTCCCCGGCGAGTCGGTCCGCGTGCCGCCGGGACGCATCGCGGAAGCGCGGGCCGGCTTGGCTCCGGACTTCGCAGACGCCGTCTCGTTCGCCAGCGAGCGGATCCGCGCCTACGCACAGCGCCAGATGCCGCTGGAATGGATGGAGGCTGCGGGTCCCGGCATCGAACTGGGCCAGTTGGTGCGGCCGCTGGCAGCGGTGGGAACCTACATTCCCGGAGGGCGCTACCCGTTGCCATCCACAATCATGATGACGGCGGTCCCGGCAATGGTCGCGGGAGTCGAGCGGATCGCGGTCGCTTCCCCAAGGCCCTCGGTCGAAACGCTGGGCACGGCGGCCCTGCTGGGACTGGACGAGGTCTATGCCATTGGCGGCGCGCAAGCTATCGCCGCCTTCGCCTTCGGAACGCAGTCGATTCCCAAGGTGGACAGGATCGTGGGTCCGGGAAACGCCTATGTCGCGGCGGCCAAGAAGCTGGTGGCCGGCGAGACCGGCATTGACTTCGTGGCCGGACCGACGGAAATCGTGCTGGTCTTCGACGAGGGCGATCCGCGGGCGCTCGCCTCGGACATGCTGGCCCAAGCCGAGCACGATGTGGACGCAGCCGCGATCTTGCTGACGCCGTCACGACGGCTGGCCGAAGCGGTGGCCAGGCAGGTAGCGCTACAGATCCAGACGCTGCCGACCCGCGAGGTCGCCGCCAGGGCGATCCGCGACAACAGCGCCGCGGTCGTGACAGACGGCCTCGCAGAGGCGTGCGAGCTGTCCAACCGCATCGCCCCAGAGCACTTGGCGATCAGCGAGTCCGTGCCTTTGGAGCAAGTGCGGCACGCCGGCAGCGTGTTCGTGGGCCGTTGGAGCCCCGAAGCGGCCGGGGACTACGCGGCCGGGCCGAACCATGTTCTCCCGACCAGCGGCAGCGCCCGCCTGCGGGGCGGGCTCAGCGTGCTCGACTACGTCAAGATCGTATCAGTGCAGAAGCTGACCGAAGCCGGGCTGGCGACGCTGGCCCCGGCCGCCACGGCGCTGGCGCGCGCCGAGGGGCTGGAAGCGCACGCCCGCTCGATCGAGAGCCGCACGGGCGCGCCGGGGGGATCGCCCGGTGCCTAGGCCTCCGACACCGCGCCGGGCCGTGCGCGAGATGGACCCGTACAACCCGCCCTTGGAGGGCCGCGGCGAAAAGCTGCGGCTGGATTTCAACGAGAACGTAGCGGGCTGCTCGCCCAAGGTGCTGGACGTGCTGAGGACCGCAGCGAGCCGCGGCTTCGTGGCCACCTACCCGGAATACGCCGAGGCGAGGCGCAGGCTTGGAGCCCACCTGGGCGTGGATGCCGACCAAGTGATCATCGGCGCGGGCACGGACGAGGTGATCAACGCGGTGATGCATGCTTACGTGGACCCGGGCGACGAGGTCATCATTCCTACGCCCTCGTTCAGCATGTTCAAGTTCTACGCGCAGTTGGTCGGCGGGGTGCCGGTCTCGGTGCCGTACAGGCAGCCTGATCTTGGATTCCCAGTCAGCGAATTGCTTGCAGCGATCGGCAAGCGGACACGGGCGATCTGCATCGCGTCTCCCAATAACCCGACCGGCGGCGTGCTCGGCCGAGAGCAGGCGGAACAGATTCTCGGAGCTGCGAATGACTGCGCGGTTCTCATCGACGAAGCCTACTTCGACTTTCACGGCGAGACGGTCGTCGGGCTGATAGAGGACTGGCCGAATCTGTTCGTGGCTCGCACGTTTTCCAAGGCCTACGGCATGGCCGGCCTGCGGGTGGGCGTGCTCGCATCCCAGTTGGGCAATATCGCCATCGCGAGGAAGGGTCAGTCGCCGTATGGCGTGAACTCGCTCGCGATTCGCTGCGCCCTGGCCGCGATCGAGGACGAGGGCTACGTCCGGGAGTACGTTCGGCAAGTGCTGCAGGCCCGCGAGCTGCTCTGCGCGGCGCTTGAGGAGTTGCAGGTCCGATACTGGCCGAGCCGCGCCAACTTCGTCCTCTTCGAGGTTGGCGACGCAGCGGCGGAAGTGTGCGATGCGCTGTCCGACCGTGGCATCCTGATCCGCAATCAATCCCGGCACATCCCCGGAGCGGTGCGCGTCACGGTCGGGCCGCTCGAGGTCACCGTGCGATTCATCGCCGCCCTGCGAGAGGTGCTCGGGCGATGACAGAGCGAATGCTGGTATTCGATATGGACGGCGTGCTGGTAGACCCGACCCAGACCTTTCGGCGGGCGCTGATCGAGACGGTTCGGCATTTCTGCGGTCGCGAAATGTCGCAGGCGGACATTGTTCGCGTGAAGAACCGTGGCGGGTACAACGACGACTCGGATATCGCCATGCGGGCGATCCTGGAAGCGGGCGTGGACGCTGACGAGCGGGAAGTCCGGGAATTCGGCCGCGAGTTGTACTGGGGCCGCGCCGGCGAGGGGTACATCCGCGACGAACGCTGGCTCGTGAGCTCGGGAACGCTTGAGAGGCTGGCCGCAAACCTACGGCTCGGCATCTTTACCGGCCGCGGCATGCGCTCGACGCAGCACACCCTGCGCCGCTTCTGCCCGCTGATAGAGTTCGATCCGATCGTCACGCACGAGCAAGTCGAGAAGCGCAAGCCTGCACCGGACGGGCTGCTCAGGATCGCCGCGGCCGTGCCCGGGGCCGAGATCGTGTTCGTGGGCGATAACGTCGACGATTGCCGGGCCGCCCTGGGAGCGAGCGTGCGCTTCGTCGGCATCGCCTCGCCCGACACGCCCCGACACGACGAGACGCGCCGCCTGTTCGAGCAACTCGGGGCAGAAGCAGTGCTTGAAAGCGTGAACGACCTGGAGGACGTGCTGCAATGACGCCACGCAAGGCGCAAGTTGAGCGCAACACCAAAGAGACCCGCATCCGGGCCGATCTCAACATCGACGGCAGCGGCCGGTACGAGATCCGGACCGGGATTCGCTTCTTCGATCACATGCTGGAGTCGTTCGCCCGTCACGGAGGCTTCGACCTGACGCTGAGGGCGGACGGGGATTTGGACGTGGACCAGCACCACACCGTCGAGGACTGCGGCATAGTCCTGGGCCAGGCGTTCGCGTCTGCGCTCGGAGACAAGGTAGGCATCCTGCGCAGCGGGTATTTCCTGATGCCCATGGATGAATCGCTCGCGGCAGCCGCGGTGGACCTGAGCGGACGCCCGGCCCTCGTATACCAGGCACCGGCCCGCTTCCGCTTGGTCGGCGACCTGCAAGTCGAGCTCTTGCACGACTTCTTCGACGGTTTCGTGTCGCATTGCGGCGCCAACCTGCATCTGCGGATCCTGTACGGACGATCGAGCCACCACCGCGTCGAAGCGCTGTTCAAGTGCTGGGCCAAGGCCATGCGCTTCGCCTGCTCGCGGGACGCGCGACTCAAGGACCAGCTTCCGAGCACCAAGGGCGTGCTGGCGAAAGGGGCCTGAAGTGACCGCGGTGTTCGATTACGGAGCCGGAAACCTACGCTCGGTTGCCAACACGCTGGAGAGCGTGGCAGCACCGTTCCGCATCGTCTCTGATGCAGCCGGGCTCGAGTCCGCGGCCCGCATCATCCTGCCGGGAGTCGGCCACTACGGCCAGTTGCTGCGATCCTTGGACCGCCTGCGAGTGCGCGAGACGCTGCGCGAGCGGATCGCGGCCGGAGTGCCGTTCCTCGGAATCTGTCTCGGACTGCAAGCCCTGTTCGACAGCAGCGAGGAGGCGCCCGAGCGAGGGCTGGGAATCTATCCGGGCCGCGTGGTGCGCTTTCCATCGGACGCGCGCGTGCCGCACATGGGCTGGAATCGTCTCGAAGTGCAGGGCGAATCGCTGCTGCTGCGCGAGATCGGGGCGGAGCCATACGTGTACTTCGCCAACAGCTACTACGTGCCCGCGTCCGACGCGGGCGGACACGCTGCCGCGCTATGCAGCTATGCGGAGAGGAGGTTCTGCGCCGCTCTCGAACGCCGCAACGTATTCGGCGTGCAATTCCACCCGGAGAAGTCCGGACCTCTCGGGCAGCGCATCGTGCGCAACTTCCTAGAAGCCGGGCCATGCTGACCAAACGCATCATCCCCTGCCTCGACGTCACGGGAGGCCGGGTGGTCAAGGGCGTGAACTTTGTCGGACTGCAGGACGCCGGCGACCCCGTCGAGCTCAGCGCGCGCTACAACGAGGACGGTGCCGACGAGCTGGTGTTCTTGGACATCACCGCATCGAGCGATCATCGCGACACGATGGTGGACGTGGTGCTGCGGACGGCTCGCAAGGTGTTTATCCCATTGACTGTCGGGGGAGGGATTCGATCCGTCGCCGATGCGCGCAAGATCCTGATGGCCGGGGCGGACAAGGTCTCGGTGAACACGGCCGCCGTGGAGCGCCCCGGGCTGATACGGGAACTGTCCGAGGAATTCGGAGCGCAAGCAGTGGTGCTGGCGATCGATGCCCGGCGCCAAGGGCCGGGGCGCTGGAGTGTCAACACCTACGGCGGCCGCAGGGACACCGGCATTGACGCTGTCGGATGGGCCCAGGAGGGCGAGTCCACGGGAGCGGGCGAAATCCTGCTGACTTCGATGGATGCGGACGGGACCAAGGATGGCTTCGACTGCGAGCTGACCCGCAGCATCGCGGAGGCAACGCGCATACCGGTCATTGCCAGTGGCGGCGGCGGCGTGCCGCGGGACTTCGTGGACGTTCTGACAGAGGGCTGCGCAGACGCGGCACTGGCAGCCTCGATCTTTCACTACGGCACGTACACGTCAAACGGTTTGAAGGGCATCCTCGCAAAGGCAGGGATTCCGGTGCGCCTGCTGGAGCAAGTCGAGAAGAGTTGAGTGCAATGCGATCCGGACCGGCGGCGCGGTGCTACGCCAGCAGCCTTCGTGGCCTCGGCGGGTTTGGATAAGCTGGAACCTGTTTCGGCCGCAGGCCGAGCAGAGTGCGCACCGCATCATGATCATTCCCTGTATCGACCTGATGGATGGAAAGGTCGTCCAGCTCGTCCGCGGCCGGGAGAAGGCCCTTGAGGGCGAATCTCCCGACACCATGCTGGAGCGCTTTTCGGCGTTCCCGGTCATCCAGGTCATCGATCTGGACCAAGCGATCGGGCAGGGTTCGAACCTGCCCATCGTGCGGCGCATCGCCGGCCGAGCCCGCACCTGGGTAGGTGGTGGCGTCAGGTCTCTGGAACGTGCCGAAGACCTGGTCCGCAGCGGTGCCGAGCGGGTCATCGTCGGCACTGCCGCCTTTTGCGACAACGGCCCGAACAGCGATTTCCTCGAGGCGCTAGCCCGCAGCATCGGGCCCGAGAGACTGATCGTTTCGTTGGATTCCATGAACGGCCGCATCGTCATCAGGGGCTGGCGCGAATCCACGGCCCTCACGGCCGAAGAGGTCATTTCCCGCTTTGAGCCGTACTGCGGCGCGTTCCTGTGCACCTATGTCGACAAAGAGGGCACGCTGCAGGGAACTGACTTGGAGTGGTACCGCCGGTTGCGGGCGGCAACGGACCACGAGATCACGGCCGCGGGGGGGATCGCCAGCATTTCGGAGATCCGCGCGCTTGTCGATATCGGAGTGCATGCGGCTCTGGGCATGGCGGTCTATACCGGGCACCTAAAGCTTGACGAACTGGCCGAGCTGCAGCGCCTGAGTGCCGGCTCGGCAGCTCGCTGATCCGGCCGTGCCAACCCGGGTTAGAGGCCACAGCGCCGCCCTGTCACGATGTTCGTCCGATTGTCGTAACCTGAATTGCTACAGTTGCGCCTAAATGCTTGGAGCAAACAACACAGGCGCCGCTCGCAACGGCTGCCCCTGAATGCTGGTTGAACCCGAGACGATCAAGAAGGCTCAGTCGGGCGACGACGAGGCCTTCGGCGAGATCATCCGCGCGTACAGGAAGCGAATTCTGGGCACGGTTTACAGGATGATCAGTCGCGGGGACGACGTCGAAGATGTCGGGCAGGAGGTATTTGTCCGACTCTACGACTCGATCAGCCAGCTCAGGACGCCGCAGGTGTTCGAGCCGTGGCTCTACCGCCTGACCGTCAACGCCTGCTACGACTACCTGCGCCGCAAGCGCAGGGAGATCGATGTCAGGATGGCGGACTTGAGCGAGGAGCAGATCGTTGCGATCGACGCTGCGTTGAGCGGACGGAGGGCGATCGACGACAGTCACAAGGCAGGCGCCAAGGAGCTGCTGGAGGTGGTGCTTGGCCGGGTTTCGAAAGAGGACCGGCTCTTGCTCGTACTCAAGGAAATCGAGGGCCTGTCCCTCAAGGAGTTGAGCAGCGTGTACAAGGTCAACACCAACGTCCTCAAGGTGCGGCTCTTCCGCGCCCGCAAGCGGGCGCTGAAAGCGTACGGAAAGATCACCGAAGAAGCCAGCCAACGCTTGGCGCAAACGGAGGGAGCCAGACATGAAGACCAGCCATGACGAGCTATTGGATCGCTTGTTCTCCGTCTACCGCGAGATGATGGTGGCTTTTGAACCCGGCCCCTCATTCGTCGCCGAAGTCTGGGACACGATCAGGACCCGGAACGAGGAACAGAGCGGCTGGGCCGCCGACCTAGTCGCGTGGGCCCCGCGTCTGGCGCTCTCGGCAGTGGCCATCGCCGGCCTGCTGGTCGGCTTCCACTGGACGCAGGCCAGCCAGCGTGACGAGTCCGAGTTGCTCAACGCGACCTATGTGGACACGCTCGCGCTCGATTCCATGGACGAGCATGACGGCGCGGTGTGGGTGGTTGCCAGGTACGGTCAATGACGCTTCAGAAGCCTAAGAGGCGGGCGCTCCTCGCGCTCGCTTCAGTGTGCGTGGCCGGTGCGGCTCTCGGAGCTGCCGGGGTCTACTCGTACACGGTCCGCGGCGGCCCAGGCAGGAACCTCGCGCCCGCCGAGTACCGGATGCGCCTGCTCAACCACCTGACCGAGAATTTGGAACTCGATATTGAGCAGCGCGAGCAGATCGCCACAATCCTAGACGAAATCGGCGAGCGCTACCAGTCTGTCAGGGAAGCGATCGAGCCCGAACTGGAGGCGATCCGCCGCCAGCGCGCAGATCGCATCATGTCGGTGCTGTACGAAGACCAGCAGGTCAAGTACGAGAAGATTCTTGAGGAGCGCCGGCGCAGACGCGAACAAAGCCACGCCGACGCCCTCCGCCAGCTCCGCCGGCACTGAGCCCGGCCGGGTCACATTCGCTCGAGGTACTCGCGGAGCAACTCGCGTTCGCCCTCGTGAGCGAGTTCCTCAAGGGCTTCAGGCGGCTTGAGCCAGGCCATCTTGGCCACTTCCCTCGAGGGCCGGAACGCCCCTTCGGCGACGGCGAACATGTCGAAGTAGACGACGACCTTGGGCCTGTTGCCGACGTGATAGTGGAGCAGTCCGGCAAAGCCTGCGATCTCGGCCTCGCAGCCGGTCTCCTCGAGCACCTCGCGAACGGCCGCCTGCTCCCAGCCTTCCGCCGGATCCAGCTTGCCCTTGGGCAAACAGCACTCGCCAAGCACGTAGCGGTCCCGGTAGATTACCGCGAGCTCGCGACGGCCGCGATCTCGCCATACGATCCCGCCGGCCGCGCGGACAGGACCACCCGTCTTGGATCCGTTCGGCATGCGAGAGTCAGGCGCCCCCACGCAGGTCGCGGCCAGTCATTTCGGTCGGCTGTCCGACGCCAAGGCACCCCAGGATCGTGGGAGAGATATCGCGCAGGGAACCCCCTTCCGAAAGCCGTCCGCGATAGTTGCCGGCCAAGATCAGCGGCACCGGGAACGTGGTGTGGTACGTGTGCGGGGCGCCGGTCTGCGGATCGACCATCAGGTCGGCGTTGCCGTGGTCGGCTGTCACGATCCACTGTCCGCCGCGGATCTTTAGCGCCTGCTCGATCCGACCCAGGCAGCTGTCAACAGTCTCGCAGGCGCGCACGGCGGCCTCGATCACACCCGTGTGCCCGACCATGTCGCCGTTGGCGAAATTGACCACGATGAGCTCGAACGAGCCGCTCTCGATGCCGCGCACGACCGCATCGCAGACGCCCGCAGCGCTCATCTCGGGTTGCAGGTCGTAGGTCGCCACCTTCGGCGACGGCACCAGCTCCCGCTCCTCGCCGTCATAGGGCTGTTCGCGGCCGCCGTTGAAGAAGTAGGTCACGTGGGGGTATTTCTCGGTCTCCGCCACGCGCAGGTTGCGCCAGCCTAGGTCCGCACAGAGCTCGCCGAGAATGCGATCGGGAAACTGCGGCTCGAGGACCACGTTGTACGGGTAGTCCTTCTCGTATCTCGTCATCGTTACGAACACGAGGGCCGTAGGCAGCCCGGACCGACTGATGCCCGCTAGCTGGGGATCGTTGAGTGCACTTGTCAGCTGCCGCGCCCGATCGGCTCGGAAATTGAAGAAGACGGCGGCCTCGCGGCTGCCGATCCGCCCGACCGGAGCGCCTTGGGCGTCTGTCACGACGATCGGTTCGATGAATTCATCGGTGACCCCGGCCGCATAGGAGACCTCCAGGCCTGCTATGGGATCTTGGGTCCGGTGCCCCCGCCCGTCCAGTAACGCGCGCATGGCTCGCTCGGTCCGCTCCCAGCGCCGGTCTCGATCCATTGCGTAGTAGCGCCCGCAAACGGTGGCCAGGCGCCCGCAGCCCAAGCGCTGCATGAAGGCCAGCAGCTGAGCGACGTGGCCCGCTCCGCTCTGAGGAGGGGTGTCACGCCCGTCGGTGAAAGCGTGTACGAAGACATTCTCGACGTGCTGGCGCTTGGCCGCTTCCAGCAAGGCGTACAAGTGGCTGGCCTGGGAGTGGACGCCGCCATCGCTGAGCAGCCCCATCAGGTGCAGCGCGCCGCCGTTGCGAGATCGGTCCCAAACCGAAGCCAAGGCCGGGTTGCGGTCGAACGCGCCGTCCTGCGCCATTTCGTCGATGCGGGTGATGTCCATCTGCACGATGCGCCCGGATCCGATGTTGAGGTGTCCGACTTCGCTGTTGCCCATCTGTCCCGCGGGCAGGCCCACATAGGGCCCGTCGGTGCGGATGTAGGTGTGCGGGTTCTCCGCCCAGAGGCGGTCGAACGTCGGCGTGCGCGCCATCGCGACCGCATTGTTGGCGGGGTCGGGGTTGTGGCCCCAACCGTCCATGATCGTCAGCACCAGTGGCTTGGAGGATCCCATCGAGCCCCTTTGCCTCGATTATGCCCCAGTGCGGGTCGCGGACTTGGTCCGCTGCCTCGGGGGCCCAGGCGAGCGTTACGCTTGCGTTCCATCCATCGCGGGGACCGCGTCAGGCCTTTCGCCGCAGCATGCGATCCAGCGCGTCCGATGTCTGGTAGATCAGCGCCTCGGGATAGTGCTGGTGCGGGTGGAAGTACTCGAAGGTGAGATAGCCGTCGTAGCCGATCCCCTCCAGCGCGGCGATCACCGCCGGCCAGTCGGTCGTGCCGTCGAGCAACGTGCGGAAGGTGTGGAGGTTGAACTCCTGGGTGCGCTTGTCCCATTCCTTGAGGTGAATGTTCTTGATGCGCTTGCCCAAGATCGGGATCCAGTGCTCTGGGAACTGGTACTGCATGATGTTGCCGGTATCGAAGTGCACCTTCACCGTGTCGCTGTCGAAACCGTCGACGAACGCAGCGACCTCCTGCGGGCTGAACAGGAAGCCGTTGGCGAAGATGTTCTCGATGTTGATCGACACCCCGGCGCGCTCCGCGACCGGGATCAGTTCCTGCACGGCCTGCTTGGCGTAGCGTTCGCAGACGTCATTGGACACCGGCACGGGATCCTCGAGCCACGGAGCGTATACCGCTCCCGGCACCACCAGCAGGTTGTCGCTGCCCAGCAGGGCGGCCGCTTCTGCCATCCGGCTCGCCAGTTCGATGCCCTTGGCGCGTCGGCCAGCGTCCGGGTGCGTCATCGAGTAGGGCCAGAACAGGAACGAGCAGACGCCGCTGATGGCGATTCCCGCCTCGTCGGCCATGCGCTTGACTGCCCGGATCTCGTCATCGGACGATTCCGCGGAGAACTCTCCCTCGAGGTTGAAGTTCGGCTCGACCGCGTCGAAGCCGGCATCGGCCGCGATCTGGAAGCACTCCCGCAGCGACCACTTGTCCGGGTACGGGAAGGCCCACAGGTTGATCGACTTCTTCATCCCGCGCACGGGATCGCTCGGCGAAGATGCCTGGGCAGCCGGCGCGAGGGTTCCTGCCAGGCCTTGGCGGGCCAGGAAGGCTGGCCCGAAGAAGGCCGAGTAAGCGAGCAGCTCGCGACGGCCGGGGGCGCTGCTGCCGAGATCTCGCTGCGATGTTCCGCGCTGAATTCGATCTGAAGGTTTCACAGCCATCGTCGGTTACTCCTCCGCCAGCCGGTCGCCTGCGGCGCGCATCCGCTCCAGCAGCCGCTTGCCGAGCTTGGCGACCACCGGCTTGACCCTCGGATGCCGGATCAGGTTGGTGGTCTCTTCGGGATCGGCGGCGAGGTCGTAGAACTCGTCGCGCTCGGGGTTGAGGAAGTCCCGCACGAGCTTCCATTTCGGAGTGCGCAGCATCCGCATGTGCGTGCGGCTCTGGTGGTGCGTCGAGTACTCGCCATACAGTTCGTTGTTCCAATCGTCGGCGGTTCCGCGCAGCAGGGGCAGAAGGTTGCGGCCGCGCACGATCGCACCGGCCGGAATCTCCGCCCCGGCGATCGCCGCCATCGTCGGCAGCCAGTCAAGGTTCGAGACCGTGCCCTCGATCACGGTTCCTGCCCCGACTTCGCCGGGCCACACGACCGCGGTCGGCACGCGGATCGAGCGATCCCACATGTTGGGGCGCTGGCCGTCAGGTATGTTGGCCGTGGCCGGCGGATTGCGCGTCAGCACGTAATGCCCGTTTCCCTTGTGCCAGACGCCGCTCTCCCCCATGTTGTAGCCGTGATCGCTGGTGTATACGATCACGGTGCGATCGGCGAGGCCCAGCTCATCCAGCTTGGCCAGGAGGAGGCCGATGTTGCGGTCCACGCTCTTGGTGCTGGCAAGGTACTCGCGCGTCATGCGGCGCACTCGCTCCAGGTCCAAGTAGGGGAAGCCAGGATTGGGAATGATGGGGTTGAGGCCGTCGAACGGTGCCCAATCCTCGGGCGCTACCGGGAGCCAGCGCGTATGCGGGGCGCGGTAGTGCAGAGAGAGCAGGAAGGTCTCGTCACGGACTCGCTCGATGTACTCCAAGGCGTCCGCAGTGAGGATGTCCGCGGTCAGGCCGTCGAACTGGCGCTGTTTGCCATCCTTCTCTAGGACGGGATCCACGGGCGTCGTCCCGCCGCCCCGAAATCCCATGAAGTACTCGTAGCCCCTCTGCGTCGGGTGCTGCTCGTCCAGCAAGCCCAGATGCCACTTGCCCACAAGCCCGGTGCGGTATCCGGCATCCTTGAGCAGCCGCGGCCAGGTGAGGATGTCAGCGCCCAAGCCCAAGTACGGCTCGCGCCGGGGATTGAGCCAGTCCGTGAGGCCGACCTCGCTTCCGAAGCGGCTCGAGATCAGGCTCGCTCTCGAGGGCGAGCAAACCGGCGTGACCGTGAAAGAGTTCGGCAGGTAGGCCCCGCGCCGGAACAGCTTGTCCATGTTGGGCGTGGACGCGTGTGGGTGCCCGGCCAAACCCAACGCCCAGCCGGCCTGGTCATCGGTGTAGACAAAGACGATGTTCGGCCTTTGCGCGGCGTAGAGGTGCGCGGCCAACAGGGCCGCGAGAAGCAATCGGAACACGCAAGCTAGTTTAGCGGGAGCGGCACAGGCTTGGAGCCGGGCGTTCGGCTATGATGCAACTTATGAAACGCTCTACCTTGCCTTGCTCCGCGCTCTTGGTCATGCTAGCTCTCCTGCCCGCTGATGCCGCCGCGGGCGAGAAGAAGCTGATGCACTGCTTCGCTTTCACCGAGATCGAGGCTGCCACCGACGCGGACTGGGCCGCATTCATGAAGGCGACCAACGAGCTGCCCGACAAGATCGAAGGGCTCGAGAGAGTCTGGGTGGGCAAGCTGCGGCGACCGCTGCGCCAGTACGGGCGGAACCAAGACGAGCCCAGACTGCGCCAGTCCGGCGTCTGCATGGAGATGGCGGACGAGGCCGCGCTGGAGGTCTATGCCAAGCACCCCGCCCACACGGAATGGGTTAAGGCGTACGAGAAGGTGCGCGTAGCCGGGACCACGACGTTCGATATCCTCGGCCGCTAGCTGGCTGGCAGACCGTTTGTGATCTTGCTTCCGGGCGGGCCATCGCTCTCTGCCGAGCATGGCTCCGGGGTCTGCTACCGTTGCTCCCTGAAGACGAGCGGGCCCGCGCGTTGGGCGTGGGCCTCCGACACCCATATCTGCGGCGACGCCGGCGCCAGCCAGCGCGGTTTCCAGCCGGCTCGCCAGCTTGAGCGAGCAGTTGCGGAAATGCGGGAGTTCCGGCCCTCCGGAGTGCTGGTCAACGGAGACCTGGCCTGGTCGCTCGGCCGCAGCGACGACTACGAGCGCTTCCTCGGCATCATGCGTCCGCTGGCCGAGCAGGCGGCGGTGATGCTGGCGGTGGGCAACCATGACGACCGCGGCAACCTGCTGGCCTGCCTTGCGAACCGCGGCGACCCGGCTCCGCAGTGGCTGGCAGCGGTCGTGGAGCAGCCGCCTGTTCGCCTGATCGCCCTGGATTCGAGCATCGACGCTCAGACCGTGGGCGGCGAGATCGGCGGGGCTCAGCTCGCATGGCTCGAAGACGAGCTGGAGGCGGGGCCGCGCGCACCCACGATCATCTGCCTCCATCACCCGGGCGACTCCAGCAGCGAGGGCTGCCGCGACTTCTCCGCCCTGGTCCGGCTCGTCCGGCGCCGGCGGTGCGTCCAAGCGGTCGTCACAGCGCACGATCACGAGTACCGCGTTGGCCAAGTCGGCGGAGCGCACCATATCTGCCTGCCGGCGGTGGGATTCCCGTTCGACGAGCGTACACCGACCGGATGGGTCGCTACAGTGCTGGGCCGAGCCGGCATCGAGCTGCAACTGCAAGGATCTGGGAGCCCAGCCGCTACTCACCTGCCGTGGAGGTAAGGCCGCCCGGCGAGCTGGCGCCCGCAGGCCCGCCGTCTCGTTGCGGCACAATTTGAATTCATTGCGGCTTGATTTGAGACCGCGATTCACCATATGATGATGTGTTCACGGAGATCCATCATGAAGTCCCGTATCGCGCTCCTGTTAGCACTGTTGGTGTGTGCGTCGGCGCTCTTCGCGCAAGCCACGCTAGAGATCCGAGATGTCGAGATCGACTCCCAATCGCCCGAGGGCGCGGTCCTGACCGAAGCGGGCATCGCCGAAGAGGCTGACGAGCGGATCGCCATCCTCGAGGGGTTCCTGAACGACTACCCGGAGAGCGGCTACCTGGGGTACGTGCTGCTCCAGTTGCAGGGCCTGTACACCCAGACGCAGCGCTGGTCGGACGCTGCCACGGTCGGAGCGCGGCTGCTGGAATACGTGCCCGAGGATCTGGAGGTGCGCCACAACCAGAACCAGGCGCTGCTCAACGCCATGCAGTGGGACGCGCTCTTGGAAGGCTTGTCTCTGACCAAGCCGATGGCCGACAAGGAAGCGGCCGCGCCGCCGCCCGATGATCCGACCGAGGACGAGGAAATACTCCACGAGAGCTCGGTGGACTACGCCAATGGCGTGGTGCAGTACACAGAGTGGGCGCTCAATGTCGGGATCAGCCAGAGCGCGCCCATGCAACAGGTCCAATTCATGGACAAGCTGCAGGAACTCTACCCCGAAAGCCAGTACGCGGCCGGCATCGAGGACAAGTACGTGATCGCGTACCAGCAGGCCGGCGACGTCGCGGGCATGGTCGGCGCCATGGAACGGGCCTTGGAAAAGAATCCTGGCAACGAGCAATACCTCTTCACACTTGCCGAGATCGCTCTCAGCCAGAAGAACTACGACGAGGTCGACGCCCGCTCCGAGCAGCTGATCAAGCTGATGGAAGAGAAACCGGCGCCGGAGGGAGTTTCCGGCGAGGACTGGGACGCGAACAAGCAGAAGTTCACCGCCCTAGCCCACTACGTGGCCGGCACGGGCCAGTTCCAGAAAGGGGCCTGGCGCACCGCGCGCCGCCACCTGCTCCAAACCGTCGACGCCATCAAGGCCGAGGGCGGCGAGCGCTACGGAATCCTTTCCTACATGCTGGGATTCTGCTACGTCAAGCTGGACATCGCAGGCGACAACATCGCCCAAGCGACCCGCTGGATGGGCGAGGCGGCGCGCGTCCCGAACCCGATGCAGGCGCAGGCCGCGCAGACCCTCGAAGCCATCAAGGCCGCGCAGTAGCGTTCACGGCGCCAGACCGTCCAACGCCCGTTCGGCGTGTGCGAGCGTCGCGTCCAAGCTGCGCGGCTCCGCATCGATCAAGCACAGGGCCAGCCGGCGCACGGCCTCGCGCTTCCCCTCGTCCAGATACTCGGCCGGAGACTTGCCGTCGACCCGCGCCAGCATCAGGAAGGCGAGATGCCGGACGCTGGCCGCTTCGAACCAGCTCAGTCCCGCGGGTGGCAGCATCGCGAGCGTCCAACAGAACGCCGCGCGCGCCAGGCCGAGATAGCTTCCGGCGATCGCCGGCCGGTGAAACGCCTTCAGGATGAGGTGGTTCAACAAGAACCCCGCATCGTAGCTGGGATCGCCGAAATGGGCGCACTCGAAGTCGATGCACACGATGCCCGCCTCGCCGACGAGCAGGTTCTTCGGGCTCCAGTCGCCATGCACCATCGCCACGTTGCGCATGGCGCTCTCGGCGATCCAGTACTCGACGCGATCAGCTAGGCATGGATGGCGCCGGGCGATCGTGCGGTAATACGGATCGGTGCGCAACTGGTCGAACGCCGTTCGGTCCGAGAAGGATCGCTCGAAGGCGGCTGCGCCCCAAGTCGCCCGCGCTGCCAGTCCCAGCGTCGCCCCGGCTTGGCGGGCCGTCGCGCTGTCGCAGCGGCCCGCCAAGAGCATGGTCTTCCAGTCCGCGCTGCCCGCCGGCGCGGCTCGCATCGCGTACAGGAAGTTGACTTCGTCGCAGAACAGCAGCTCGGGCAGCCGCCCCTTCGGCAGAACTGCGCCGAGCGCGCCGATGACCTCCCATTCCCGCAGGACGCGCGCGCGGTCCGCCAGCCATTCGTCGCGCACGCGCAGGCGGGGCAGGGCCTGCTTGAGCACGATCCGCTGGTCGCCGTCTTCGACCAGCACCACTGTGTTCGAGACGCCGCCCGCCAGAAGGCATGCCGTGGACGCCGGCGACAGATCTAGGCGCCCGCCGAGAAACCCAATGGCGCTGTCGGCGTTGAGGTCCCTCGGCGCCGACATCAATTGCTGGGCACGCCCGAGACCGGAGGCACCTCGCGATCCGGCTTCGGCTTGCCCCGCAGAATCGACCATGGCCGTTGGCGCAGATCGGAGCTGAGCGCCTCGATATTCTCGGAGGTGGCGCGGAAGTTCTCGATGACTTCGCTGATGTTGCCTTCGTTGACCAGCAGGAGCGCCCGCGCGTCCCTCAAGAGCAGCTGCGCATCGCGCAGGGCGCCGTCAAGCTCGTTCAAGCTGCTCCGGAGCGGTTCCCGGGTCTCGTCGACCGTGCGGTTGATGTTGAGCACGACGTCGTCCGCATCCAGCGCGAGCCGCTGGAAGTCGGCCGCCAGTTCCTCGACCCGCGTCAAGGTGTGGCCGAGCTGAGTCGTCAGGCCGTCGATCTTCGGCGTTTGCGTCTCCAGGAATTCGTTCGTGTTCTCCAGCATCCGCGCGACGTTGCGCTGGTTCTGCTCGCCGGTCAGCTCTTGCAGGTTTCCCAACAGGACGTGCAGGTCGTCAACCACCGTGGTAATTCTGGCGTCCATGCGCGACATCAGCTCTACCGCGTCATCGGCGACCATCGCCACCTTGCGCGTCAGGTCCGTAAAGGTCAGCGCCTCGATGGACGGAACCACTCCTCCGGGCTCGATGCGTGGGGCAGAGCTCGACCCGGGCATGACCTCCAGGTAGTTCTGCCCCAGAGCGTTCAAGCTGGCGATTGTGGCCACCGACTGCTCGTTGACGGGAATCTCTGTCAGCAGTTCGAACACGACCTCGGTCTTGGTCATGTCTTCGGCCCAAGGCTCCACGGACTGAATCGTGCCGCCCTTGCGGCCGCCGAAGCGCACCACGTTGCCGGCATCCAAGCCACCGATGTAGCTGAAGTACGTGCGATAGGTGTGGGTCCGGCCGGTGAAATGGGCGTTGGCCGCGATCAGGAACGTGGTGACCGATATCGCCAGCGCCGCGATCACCAGCAATCCGACTTTGGCTTCGTTCGTCAATCAGGCCCCCATGATGTAACTGCTAGACGCCTCGCTGGGCTCGTTCGCCTCGCGGCGTATGAATTGTTGGACGCGCGGATCGGGATTGCTCCGGATCTCGTCCACCGTGCCGACAGCCAAGATCTTGCCCTCGTTGATCATACACATGCGGTCGGCGATCAGGAATGCGCTGGCCAGCTCGTGTGTCACGACAACGATCGTGATCGGGTAGGCGGCTTTCAAGCGCAGGATGAGGTCGTCGAGCCCGGCCGCGATGACAGGGTCCAAGCCTGCGGAAGGCTCGTCGAAGAACAGTATCTCCGGATCCAGCGCCAGAGCCCGCGCCAGCGACGCTCGCTTGCGCATTCCGCCCGAAAGCTGCGTCGGGTAGAGATCCTCGACATGCGTGAGGCCGACCTGTTGCAGCTTGATGCGGACCATGACCTGAATCGTGGACTCGGCCAAGGCGCTGTGCTCGAGCAGCGGCAGCGCCACGTTGTCGCCGACTGTCATCGAGTTGAACATGGCTGCGCTCTGGAACGACACGCCCATCGATCGGCGCAGCGCGGTCAGCGTGGCGCGCGATGCAGTGGCCAGGTCGACTCCCTTGACTGTCACGCTGCCCTCGGCCGGGCGCTCCAGGCCCTCCATGTGCCTCAGCAAGGTAGTCTTGCCAGAGCCGGAGCCTCCCAGGATCACCATGGTCTCGCCGCGCAAGATGTCGAGGCTGACACCGTCAAGCACTGTGCGCTCGCCATAGCGGACCTTCAAGTCGCGGACCGAGATCACGGTCTCCCGGCTAGCCTGGCGGGGCGGCTCGCGCAGCTCGGTCGTCGATCGAGTCGATGCAGTCATCGCCAGAAGAAATAGAAGAACGTCGTGCAGAGCAGGTCTGCCAGCACGACCAAGAAGATGGATTTCACCACGGCGCTGGTCGTGGAATGGCCGACGCCGACCGGTCCGCCGCTGACTGTAAACCCTTCCAAGCAGCTCACGTGCACGATGATCGAGCCGAAGATCACCGCCTTGACCAAGCCACTGACGATATCCCGCATGAGCAGGATCTCGGCCGTGCGCGAGAGGTATGCCAGCAGCGTCAGGTCCAGCGTGAAATACGCGAACACGCCGCCGGCCAAGATCCCGGAAAACACGCTCATCACGGTGAGGCAGGGCAGCATCACCAGCATCGCCAGATACTTGGGCACGAGAACGAAGTCGATCGGGTCGAGGGCCATGGCTCGCAGCGCGTCGAGCTCCTCGGTGACCGCCATCGTGGCCACCTCGGCCGAGATCGCGGACCCGGACCGGCCGATCACCACGATCGCCGCCATCAGGGGTCCGAGCTCGCGCGTCATCGTCGTGCCGACCATGGTGACGATGGCCTCCATGGCCCCGAAGCGGCGCAGCTCCGCACCCGCTTGCAGCGCCATGATCATGCCGGTGGCGCCCGACACCAAACACAGCACGGGCAAGGACCGAACCCCGATATCGCCCATCTGACGCAGCGTGCGCTTCCAGCGCAGGCCGCGCCCCTTGAACGGGCTGGCACGCACCGAAAAGCGCAAGCAGTACCAGAACTGAATGGCTAGGCGGCCGATATACTCGGCCTGCCGGATCGAGAAACGACCGACGGATTCAAGCAACGTCATGCCGCGCGAGCGCTCCGGCCAACTCAGGCCTGCAATGCATCTTCCTCCGAGTCATGCACTTCGAACACATCGATCAGGCGGGTGCTGCGCAGCACTTGGATCGGCCCCTCGCGGAGGCCGGCAAGCCCGAACCTAACTCTCCGGCGCGTGGCGAGTTGCAGGCCCTCGACCAAGCTGGCCACGGCAGAGCTGTCGATGTAGGTCGTTTCCGACATGCTGACGAGAACCCGGCCCTGCGAGCAGTTCTCCAGCAGGCCCAGGACAGCCTCGCGCAACTGTGTCGAAGACGCCATGTCGGCGTCGCCCGCAACGCGCACGACGGCGGCTTGTGTCATTTGCTCGATGTCTATCCGCAGCATTTCGGTTGCGCCCTCCCCTCAAGACTCGGCCACATCATGCAGGAGGTGCTTTCTCAAGTACATGCGATTCTGACCGTCCTCGCGCCGGTACTCGATCTCGTCCATCAGCGTGCGGATCATGTACAAGCCTCTCCCTCCGGCGCGCAACTCGTCGGGCGGGAGAAGCTCGCGCGAGAGAAATTCAGCCTCTATGCCATGGTCGCAGATGCGCACTTCGATCATCTCGCCGTCCCGCCGGCACGCGATCCGGATAGGCCGCGTGGTGTCGCCCTCGTAACCGTGGCGCATCACATTCGACACTGCTTCATTGACGGCCAGCACCACTGCCGTCACCGACTCCTCGCGAGCGCCGAACCCGAGACAGCTCTGCTCGACCACTCCCCGAACCAAGCGCAGCCACTTCGGATCGCTCACGATCCGCACAGCAACTTCTCCGAACATGGCTGGTACCGCTCGACGTCTGGAAGGCCCAGGAAGCCCCGACCCGGCGTGGCGGATTTTAGCACGGGGCACGGGTTCCCCAAGGCAAGGGGGCCGTGGCCGGCTCTGCTATCTTGGCTAGGCGTGGCGGTCGTGGAGGCGCGGAGGCTGGCCTTCGACCTGCTTTTGCGTGTCGAGCGGGACGGGGCTTATTCAGATGAGTTGCTGCATTCGCGGCGGCTGGACGGTACCGGCGCTCGCGCAAAGGCCTTTGTCACCCAGGCAGTGCTTGGATGCCTGAGGCGGCAGGGCGAACTCGACCATTTGATCGCCGCCAAGACGAGCCGGCCCGTGGGAGCCATGGATGCCGAAGTGCTGACCGCCTTGCGGCTCGGGGCGTATCAATTGCGCCACATGGACGGCATCCCGGACCACGCCGCCGTCTCTCAATCCGTTGAACTGGTGAAGCAGGCACGCAAAGGATCGGCCGCGGGATTGGTAAACGCGGTCCTGCGCCACCTGCCCCCTCTTCCGCCAGCAGCCGAAACGGCGCGCCTCTGTCATCCCGGCTGGCTGCTGCGGCGCTGGCAGAAAGCGTTCGGCGCCGGAACGTGCGAGGCACTGTTGCACGCCAACCTGCGGCAGCCCGCGACGTACTTCCGGCTGCGCCGGTCGGCCGATGCGGCTGAAGTGCTGGCTCGCCTGAAGAGCGCGGGAGTGTCGGCAGAGCCCACGGATCTGGCGCGCGCCTATCGTCTCGCGAAGGGCAGCGTGCCGGCTGTCCGGCAGGCAGCCGGCGATGCGCTCTTCTTTCAAGACATCAACTCCCAGCGCGTGGCCGAGTTGCTGGCAGGTTCGCCGGGCTCGCCGGTGCTGGACGTTTGCGCGGCACCGGGCGGCAAATCCCGGGTGCTTGCCGAAGGCGCGGCAGTGGTGGCCGGCGACCGGCGCGTGAAACGATTGCACGCTATGCGCGGGCTGGGCAGCCGGGGGATTGAACTGCTGGCCCTGGATGCCGAGCGTCCGCTGCCGTTTCGGCGGCAGTTCGACCGCATACTGGTTGACGCCCCGTGTTCCGGCACTGGCACGCTGGCCCGCAATCCGGAAATCAAATGGCGCCTCCAGCCGGACGATCTCGATTCGCTCAGTGCTCGACAAGGGCGCATTCTGGAAAATGCCATGGACGCGCTGGCACCCGGCGGGCGGATGGTCTACGCGACCTGCTCGCTGGAACCGGAGGAGAACCAACATGTCGTCGCTAAGGCCGTCGCAGCGCGAGCGGGCTGGCAGGCCGCCCAAGCCCTTTCGACCGTCCCAGGCACAGATCCGGGCGACGGGTTCCAGGCTTGGCGCATTCTGCGGCCGGCTGCCTAGCGACCGGCTTCACGGCTGGGTGGTCCTGGCGGTCGCCGGAATCGCCTTCCTCGGTACGATCTCAAGTCCGCCGTCTCTGCTCGACGACGTGGACTCTGCCTACGCCCAGATCGCGCGCGACATGCTGCAATCCGGGGACTGGGTCACGGCCCATCTCAACGGAGTGCCGTACTTCGACAAGCCACCAGGCCAAGTGTGGGCGATCTCGCTTTCGTTCGCGGTGTTCGGCGTGCACGACTGGGCAGCCCGACTACCCGCGGCTCTAGCCGCCATGCTGCTGTGCTGGCTTGCCTGGCATGTCGGGCGCTGGTCGCTTGGCGAGCCAGGCGGGCTCTATGCAGGCATCGGCCTGGCCACGTGTTGCGGGCTGTTCTTGTTCACCAGGGTGCGGATCCCCGACGTCTACGTGGCTTGCACGACGCTCTTTGTGCTCTGGTGTTTCTTGCGCTCGCAAGAGGGCTCGCTGCGACAGGCGCGAGCCCACATGCGCCGGGCCGGCGCGGCGCTGGGTGTCGGAATTCTGTTCAAGGGTCTTGTGGCCGTGGTGCTTCCGCTGGGCGCTATCGCGCTCTACATGCTCGCTGTCGGCCGGTGGCGCTCAGGCGAGGCGTGGCGCCGCCTCGGCCTGCCCGGCGCATTTGCGATCACGCTGCTGGTTGCCGCGCCATGGCACCTGCTCGCGATCCTGCGCCACCCTCCTCTCTTCGACCTTGCGCTGGACAGCGGACCGGGAGTGTACAGGGGATTCTTCTGGCGCTATTTCGTCAACGAGCACGTGCTGCGCTACCTAGGGCTGCGATACCCGGTCGACTACGACCGCGTGAACGTCGCGTGGCTGTGGTTGGGGCACGTCATTTGGCTGTTCCCGTGGAGCGGCCTGCTCGTGGGATTGCACAAGCTCGGCCTAGGCGCGGCCGACCGCAAGCGTCGAATGCACTCGCTGATGTTGTGCGCTTGCGGCTTCACGCTGTTGTTCTTCTCCGCCTCGACCACTCAGGAGTACTACACCGTGCCCGCCTACGCACCCGCCGTGCTGCTGCTTGCCAGCACGGCCAGTTCGTCCACGCCGCTCCTGAAATGGTGCGCCCGCGGCGCGGCAACGGTCTACGGGTGCGCGTCGGCAGCGGCTCTCGCAGTGCTCGTTGCGGTCCGAGGGCTTCCGGCCGATGGCGACATCTCCTCCGCGCTGACCAGCAACCCGGATGCTTACACGCTGGCGCTGGGGCATTTCCACGACCTAACGCTGGCCGCGTTCGCCTATCTGCGCGGGCCGCTCGCTCTGGCCGCGCTCGCGCTCGCGCTCGGGGCGTTCGGGGGCTGGCTGCTGCGCCAGAGGTGGGCGGCTGCTGCCCTGGCATGCGCTGCCTTGCTGTTCTTGCACGCTGCTCATTGGGCCATGGGAGCATTCGACCCGTACCTGTCATCTCGGCCGTTGGCCGATGCCTACCTGCGCTCTCCGCCGGGACAGCTGATCCTAGATCGCGAGTACTACGCATTCTCTTCGCTGGCCTACTACACGAGCCAGCCGGTCTTGCTACTCAACGGACGCAAGAACAACATCGAGTACGGCTCCAACGCACCTGGGGCGCCTGACGTATTCCTCGCCGACTCGGACCTGCCCGACCTCTGGGCTCAGCAGCGACCCGTGTATCTCGCGGCATACGAAGAGGATCGCGACCGCTTCGAGCGACTGCTAGGGGCAGGTCGGTTGCATATTCTGGCCGCTGGCGGCGGCAAGATCCTGATCTCAAACCTCTCCGTTCCTTCCGAAGGCCCTGCCAACTAGGCGCTTCGGAGCGGTCGTGCGCGGAATGATGCGCCCCGGAACGGGCAAGCCCTCGGCTGGCTCAAGGCAGGCTTGGATTCGGCGATTGGTCCAGTCTGCTCGCCAATCGGAATCGAACTCGAAGCTGACGGCACGGGCAGGCTAGCCTAGCGAACACGCGTTCCGCTATAGTGAAATCGTACGGGCGGCGGACGGATCGCTCTTCGCCACCGGCGCTTGGGCGCTGGCCCGCAATCGCCCGCAGGGGACACCCCGATGAAACCAAGCATCCATCCCGAGAACTACAGAGAGGTCGTCTTTCGCGACGTTACCACCAACACCGAATGGATTACTCGCTCGACGGCCAAGACCGACAAGACTACCACGATTGATGGCAAGGAATACCCTCTGTACGACCTCGCGATCTCTTCGCACTCCCATCCGTTCTACACTGGCAAGCGCAAGCTCGTGGACTCCGAGGGCCGGATCGAGCGCTTCAACAAGAAGTACGGGCGCAAGACCTCTGTCTGAAGCGGGCGGGGACATCGGGCTGCCCACAGACCACGCATCCGCGAGACCGGTTGTCCGCACGGCCCCGCCCTTCGGCGAGACATGTCGCGCGAGCATGAGGTGAGCATGTCGGTTGACGCACGCCGCCGCGCGTGCCTAGCCGCCGCCCTCGGGGTGCTGGCCACGCTGGGTGAGGCAGCTGTGGCGCAACAGCGCCCTGCAGAGCAAGCCATGCTGTTCGGCACGGTCTTCCGGGGTTCGTACCTCGCCTTGGAAGGGGCGCGCGTGGTCGCCTACAACGAGGCCAAGCCCAAGAAGAAGTACAGAGCGATCACCAACTACCGCGGCGAGTACAGGATCCGCGTGCCGGCCGGAGACGCGACCTACGTGGTCACTGCGAGCGCGCCGAGATTCGCCCAGAGCCAACGCACGGTGAAGGTCTACGGAATCGAGAAGTCGACCGCCAACCTGATCCTTGAACCGCGCAAGAAGGCCGAAAAAGCCAAGAATCGGCCTAATTCGCAGTAGGATAGGAGCAGACATGCAACGCACACGCCGCAGCCTGCTGCTGCTGGGCACCGTGTCGGTGGTCCCGCTCGCCAATGCCCAGTTCACGGGCTTCAAGAAAAAGAAGAAAGTGGACCCGACCCGCTCGGTCAAGGGCCAGGTCACTGACGAGCACGAGGAGGGCATCCGCGGCATCGTGCAGCTGAAGCACACGCGCACGCTGGACGTGAAATCGTTCCACACCAACGACAACGGCGACTACTACTTTCACGGCCTAGACCCGAACGTGGACTACGAACTCAAGGCCTTGGCCGAGGGCAGGCAAAGCAGGACGCGCACAGTGTCAAGCTTTGACAGCCGCAGCGAGCTGATCTACAACTTCAAGCTCAAGTCCGAGAACTGAGTCTTGGCGCCGCGACGGTCATGCAGGCAGCGCTGCCAGTACGCTTGCGCGAGGCGTTCGCCGCCGATCGAAGGCTTTGCTCGGCCAATTCTGGGATTCGTGTCCGGAAAAGTCGCCCTGTCGGAAGCTCGGCACGCGGACTTGTGCGGCTATGGGGGTTACCATTAGTCTGTCCGGCGCGTCGGACATAATGAGCTGGCGCACCAGCAGATCGGGGAATACAACGATGGCGCATTGCAAGCTGTACTTACTCAAGGCGGTGGCGCTGCTCGGCACCATGGCGTTGCTAGCGCCGGCGGTTGCCACGCTGCAGGCCCAAGGCCCGATCGGCGACCAGCCGCGGAGGCCGCGGACCGACGCCCCGCGGAGGCCAGGGACCCTTCCCGGGCCGGAAGCCCCTCCCGATGCGCCCTCGGATATTCCGCGCGTGCAAACCCGCGCGCCGCAGCGGACGCCTGAGGAGCAGCCTCTGTTTACCGCCGACACCAATGTGGTCACCGTGGATATCGCCGTGCTGGACAACAAGGGGCAGTTCATTCCCAACATCCCTGCGGGCAACTTCCAAATCTTGGAGGACGGCGTTCCGCAGAAGATCATCAGCGTGGGTCCGACCCAATCCCCTGCCACGGTGGCTCTGCTGATCGAGTTCAGCAACCGCTGGCAGAGCTACTGGAGCGAGACCTGGTACCAGACGCTCACTGCGACTTACGGCTTCGTCCAGACATTGCGCCCGGAGGACTGGGTCGCGGTGATCGCCTACGACCTGCGGCCGGAAATCCTAGCCGATTTCACCCAAGACCGGCGGGAGATCAACAACGCCCTGCAGCGGCTCCGCATCGCGGCCTACAGCGAGTCCAACCTCTTCGACGCGCTGGCCGACACCGTCCAGCGCATGGAGGAGATCGAGGGGCGCAAGGCTGTCGTCCTGCTTTCGAGCGGCGAGGACACCTTCAGCCGGCTAAACTTCTCGCAAGCGCGCAGGATCGTGCAGGAGGCCGGCGTGACGGTACACGCCATCGGCCTGGGCCAGATGCTCAAGGAGATGCTGGATTCCTACGGCTACGTCGGGGGAGCGACCCGCATCGGCTGGCTGCAGGCGGACAACCAGCTGCGCACGTTCACCAGGGAAACGGGCGGCTTCTCGTTCTTCCCGCGCTTCTACGGGGAATTCCCGACGATCTTCCAGAGCCTGAACTACCTGATGCGCAACCAGTACACGGCGGTCTACCAGCCCTCCAACACCAAGCGCGACGGCACGTTTCGCAAGATTACCGTGCGCTTGGTGGATCCCAACACGAACAAAGAGCTGCGAATCACGGGCAAGAAGAACAAGCGCATCAAGTACGATATCGTCGCGCGCAAGGGCTACACAGCGCCGCGCGAGGTGGAATAGACGCCCGCCGGCCGGGACCCCGGAGCCCGGCCTCCGGCGTGCGCCGCCTCGCATTCTATCGGACCTTCGCGAGCGTGTTGAGGCCCGCCTTCGGGCGTTTGGTATAGTCTCCAAACCTATGTCTCGCGTCCCCGCACGCCCGAAGGTCTTGCTCATTGATGACAATCACTTCGGGTCTCTGGCACGCCAGGCGATCCTGCGAGATCTAGGGTACGAGGTCGAAGTCTCAGAGAGCGGCGCGGCCGGCTTGGAGCGCTTTCAGGCATCTGCCGATGACGCCCCCTTCAGCGTCGTCGTCACCGACTATCGGATGCCTGGCATGCGGGGCGACGAGGTGGTTCGGCGGCTCCGGGAGCTGGCCCCGGACGTGCCGGTGGTGATCCTGTCCGGCCACGTGCGGACCTTCGCGCTGACCGCGGAGTCCACGGGAGCCGATGTCGTGCTCGAGAAAGGGCCGCGCGAGCAGCACGATCTGGCGGGCACGATCTTGCGGCTCGCCCCGAGCGACCCGCCGCGCAAGCCACTCGGACATGAGACCGAGTCCGGCCGCGCCATGCGGCAAGCTCCGCGCAGACGGGCCCGCAGGCAGTGATACGATCGGGCAACGCCCGCAAGACACCGGATACATCGTCAATGACAAGCTTTACCTGGCTCGGCCACTCGACCGTTCACATCAGGGTCGGGGACGGCCCGGCGATCCTGATCGACCCTTGGCTGGAAGGCAACCCCGCCTTCCCTGCCGGCTACGACGTCTCGCCTGTCGACCTGGTGCTGGTCACTCACGGACACTTCGACCACCTCGATCTGGGCGACCTGCGCTCGCTGGTCGAGAAGTTCGAGCCGGAGATCGTTTGCAACGCCGAGATTTCGATGTGGCTGGAATCCAAGGACGTTCCGAACGTGGCCGGCATGAACAAGGGCGGCTGCTACCACAGCAAGGGCGTGCGGATCTCGATGACGCAAGCCCAGCACAGCAGCTCGATCCTAGAGGACGGCAAGATCGTCTATGCCGGCGAGCCGACCGGCCTGGTTGTCCGGCAGCCGGACGGCCGCTCCTTCTACCATGCCGGCGATACCAACGTGTTCAGCGACATGAGCCTGATCCGGCGCCTCTACGAACCCGAACTGGCCATGCTGCCGATTGGAGATCGGTTCACCATGGGGCCCAAGGAAGCAGCATTGGCCTGCGAATTCCTGCAGCCGAAGCTAGTGATACCGATCCACTACAAGACGTTTCCCCTGCTTACAGGGACCGCGGCCAAGCTCAGGGAGGAACTCGGCGCAGAGTCGGACGTAGAGGTGCGCGAGCTGGAGCCCGGGGTGGCCTTCAACTGGTGAGCAAAGGCGCGACTCTCAGCGCTTGGAAAGCCCCGAGTAGGTTTCGTCGTCCGCAGCCTCGGTCGTGACCGGCAGCCCCCGCCGAGCCCAGCCGTCGTAAACGATCTGCCCCATCGGGTTGGATTCGCCATCGAATCCGCCGCGCATGTCAACCACATTGGTAAAGCCATTCGCCTGCAGTACTTGCGCGGCGCGCATCGATCGCCCACCCTTCAGGCAAGCAGTGATGATCTTGGCATCCCTGCCCAGCGCCCGTTCGCAGACGTCGACGAATTCCTCGTTCGGCTGCATGCCCATCGCAGTGCGATGCAGCAGCGGGATGTTCTTGGCTCCCGGCGCGTGGCCTTGCTCGAATTCCGGGATGGAACGCACGTCCAGGTAGATGTAGTCCTCTCCCGACTCCAGCAGGTCGCGTGCCTCGTCCGGTGAAATGCGCTTGAGTGCCATGGTCGCTTATGCTTCACGCTCGCTGATTCGACCGTGCAATGTCAACCCTCGAGCTGGGTGGCCCGCCGGCAATCTCGGCGCGACATTCACCCGAGCGCGGCACTCGCGTTGGCCGCGTGTACTGGGTGCTGCGGCTTCCGGCTGCGTGGCAACGAGCTCTACGCCGTGTCGCAGCGGCGCTGCGTTCCGGGCCGCAGGCCAACGCCTGGAGCGCAGTCGTGACACCGATGTCCCGATTCGGGCGCTTTGCGGGATCCGGCGCGAGCCTAGGCGAGAACCAACCCGCGTTCGCGCGGTTGGCTCATCGTCTTGCCCGCCGCCGGCCTGACTCGCTATGATCGGCCATTCGCCGACCATGCCTTCTAAGCCCGAGATCTCGGTGGTAATTCCCGTCCGCAACGAAGAGGAATCCGTCGAGGAGCTAGCGCGGCAGCTGCAGGCCGTGCTGCCGGAAGACCACGAAATCCTGTTTATCGACGATGGCAGTACCGACAACACTTGGCAACGCTTGACGGCGCTGCACGCCCCGGGACGCGTTCGGCTGGTTAAGTTCCGCGCCCACGCCGGCAAGTCGGCCGCGCTGATGGCGGGCTTCGCGCGCTGCACGGCGCCGGTTGTCTTCACGATGGACGGTGACCTGCAAGACGACCCGGCCGAGATCCCGGCCTTTCGCGCCAAGCTCGCCGAGGGGTACGACTTGGTCTCGGGCTGGAAGAAGGTACGCCGCGACCCGCTTCACAAGGTCGCCGCCTCGCGCCTCTTCAATTGCGTCATGCGCTGCGCCACCGGTCTTGGGCTCCATGACATGAACTGCGGGTTCAAGTGCTACCGGGCGGAAGTGGTCAAGAGCCTGAAGATCTACGGGGACCAGCACCGGTTCATCCCGGTCTTTGCCGCGCACCAAGGCTACCGCGTCACCGAGATCGAAGTGCGCCACCGAGCGCGCCGCTACGGCCGCTCGAAGTACGGCCTGAGCCGCCTAGCCAAGGGCTTTGTCGATCTGGGCACGGTGCTGCTGAGAACTCGGTTCCACGACCGTCCGGCACACGCATTCGGATACCTAGCACTGTGCTGCGGCCTAGGAGGAGCTGGGTTGCTCGGCCTGGCCTTGTCGCCCTGGCTTCACCCCACCGCGTCGTGGGCGGCCGCAGCCCTGGCCGTCGCCCTGGGCAGCGGCGCACTGGCCATTCTGGCCTTGGGCTGGGTTGCGGAGTGCATGCTCGACAGCGCCGCAGATCCGTCGCCGCCGCTCGAGCCGGCGATCGAGGACACACGTGATTAAGCGCGGGCTGCCCATTCTCAAGGCCCTCGTGCCCCTGGTCCTGGCCTGGTTCATCGGCCGCATGATCTACGGCAATTGGCAGCAAGTGCGGTCGGAGCCATGGCGGATCGACCTGCCATGGCTCGCGGTGTCATTCGCGCTCGGGGCCGCCTGGCACTTGGTCCGTCCGCTCGGCTGGACGCGCCTGCTGAGGGGCTTCGACCACGTCGTGCCGTATTGGGAGATCTACCGCATCTACCGCAAGTCCGAGCTGAGCCGCTACGTTCCGGGCGGCGTCTGGCAATTCGCCGCCCGCATTTACCTCACACGCCGCCATGGAGTGAGCTCGGCGGCCTGCCTGGCTGCGACGATACTCGACATGACCCTGGCCGCACTCGCCGCCATGGTCGTGGTCGCTTGGCACGGCGGCGTGGCATCCTCCTCGCTGGCCGAGTGGCAGCGCTACGCCCTGTTCGCGTTCCCCCTGCTCGCCTGCGCAGTCGTATACCCCCCGGTATTCAACGCTTGGGCAGTGCGCTTGGCTCGCTTGCTCAAGCAGCCGTTCCGCCCGCTCGAGATCCGCACGGCCCGCATGCTGGGCATCTGGGCTCTATACGTCGTGATGTGGGCGCTGCTGGCGTTTGCCATGGCCAGCTTCGCCCGTGCCCTGCTGCCCGGCCTAGACACCGAGCGCTTCGCCTATATCGCGGGCTCGTACGCCTTGGCTTGGGTGACGGCGCTGATTACCATGGTGGCGCCTGCGGGGATGGGCGTCCGTGAAGGCATTCTCGGGCTGCTGCTATCCCAAGCGATCGCCGCAGGCACGGCGATGACCCTGGCTGTTGCCATGCGGCTGTGGGTCGTGACCATGGAATTGGTTTGGCTAGGGATCGGGCTGCTAATGCCCCGAACCGTCCAGCCCGATCAAGCCTAGAGATCGCGGACGGCGATGTTGCGGAAGCGGTGCTCCAAGCCCGGGCTGCAGCGGTCCCCGCCGTGGACCTGCACGGCGATCGCTCCCTCGGTGGCGCCCCGCGGCAGGCGGTTCTCGGCGTCCTTGAAGTCCGTGATCTTCGAGCCGTTGAGCCAGACTTCGATGTGGGGCGCCTCGCCTTGGATACGGGCGCGGAGGGAATTCCAATCACCCTTCCTCCACACCTTCTCCCAGCCGTCCGAGCGGTGCTCGCCGAGGCTCTCCAATTGCTCCCCGAAGACGCCCCCTAGGTTCCCCCCGGCGAGGTAGTCGAGCATGACCTGGTACGCCTGCCCGCTGCCGGTGGAGCGCAGGAACAAGCCACCATCGCAGCCGAAATCGGGCTTGATCTCCAAGTAGACTTCAAAGTCGCCGAACTTCTCGTCCGTCAGCAGGATGCCGCCGTTCCCTTCCCGGTCCTGCTTGCCGACCAGTGCGCCCTCGAACACGCGCCACTCCTTTGTGTCGCCATGATGGTTGGTCAGGCTCATGTGCCAGCCGGCCAGGTTCTGGCCGTTGAAAATCGGCCGGAATCCTTCCGGCGCCTGCGCGCCGAGCGAACACGGCAGCAAGGCCAAGAGCAAGGGTGCGCGAGACATCCATCCAGTCATATTCCCGGCCAGCGTAGCATTTTCCCGCTAGGCTTCCGCGGCCCGCTCGCCCGTCCCTGAGAAGGAGAGCCGCGAGCGCGACCCCGTATACTTGATGAATTCGGCCGAGTGCCGAATGAGGGGATCGCGAGCAATGGACGGATACTATGATCCAGACGACCTGCCCCGCTTTGCCGAGATGGGCAATGACGCGCCGGAACTGTGGGACAAGTTCAACTCTTGGTACGGGGCTGTATTTCAACCGGGCGCGCTGAGCGAGCGCGAGAAGAACCTGATCGCCTTGGCAGTGGCCCACGCCGTGCAGTGTCCCTACTGCATCGACGCGTACACGCAGGGCTGCCTTGAACAGGGCTCCAATCTGGAACAGATGACCGAGGCCGTTCACGTGGCCTCGGCGATCAAGGGAGGATCCGCGCTGGTGCACGGCTTGCAAATGCGCAACATAGCCTCCAAGATCAGCATGTAGCGATCCGTGGCAAATTCCGTTCCAGCAGAGCGTCGTCCGTCCGTGGAGACCGACCGGCAGTTCCGCATCGTGCAACTGGACGGCGAAGCGGCTTTCCAGCCGTTTGAGTCCCGCCTAGCCCAAGCGGGCGTGGGACCGCTGGTCGCTGGGGGCATAGACGTCGTCCAGATCAATGTCGGCAAGTTTTGCAACCAAACCTGCAAGCACTGCCATGTCGACGCAGGCCCGGATCGCACGCAGGAGAACATGTCGCGAGAGACGTTCGAGCTGTGCCTCGACGCGATCAAGCGAATCGGCCAGCCCACTGTAGACCTGACGGGGGGAGCGCCCGAACTGAACCCAAGCTTCCGCTGGTTCGTCGAGCAAGTTCGCGGGCTGGGCTGCCAAGTGATCGACCGCTGCAACCTGACCGTGCTGGTCATGCGTTCGCAGGCCGGGCTGGCCGCCTTCCTAGCCCGGCACCGCGTCCAGATCATTGCCAGCCTGCCATACTTTCTCGGCAGCCGGACCGACGCCCAGCGCGGAGACGGCGTGTTCGACAAGTCCATCCTGGGCCTGCGCAAGCTCAACGAGCTAGGCTACGGCAGGCCCGGCAGCGGATTGGACCTGAACCTGGTCTACAACCCCACCGGGGCCTTCTTGCCGCCGGACCAAGACGCCATCGAGGCCGATTTCCGACGGGAGCTCAGCACTCGCCACCAAGTTGAGTTCAATTCGCTGTACACGATCACGAACATGCCCATCGGCCGCTATCGCGACTATCTGGTCCGCAGCGGCAACCATAGGCGCTACATGGAGCAGCTGGTCAACGCATTCAATCCGGCCGCCGCGATGGGGGTGATGTGTCGATCGATGGTCTCGGTGGGCTGGGACGGGCGTCTCTACGACTGCGATTTCAACCAGATGCTGGAACTGGAGCTGGGTTTCGGAGCGCCGCAGCATATTCGCGATTTCGACCCGGAACGCCTCGCGGCCCGGCAAATCGTCAGCGGTCAGCACTGCTACGGCTGCACTGCCGGCTCGGGCTCGAGCTGCGGAGGCCGGATCTCCTGAACAGGCCGCCGCAACTCGATCTTCCGGCCTCGCAGGCCCTGATGTACACTGGGGTGTCTGGCGCCGTTCGCCGGTCGCACAGAAGGAACACTGAGATGCTCATCAAGCTAGCCCTCTTCCTGATCATGACCGCAGTGATGTGGCTGCTGGCCGGCTGTGGCGGCGGCGAGGCGCCGCCCGAATCTCCGCCACCGGACGAGCCCGCCGAAACCCAAGAGGCCCCGGCCGCGCCGGAGCCCGAACCAGAACCTGAGCCGGAAGCGAAGGCTGAGCCCGAGCCGGCGCCGCCGGAAGAGCCCGCCGGGCCCCCGCGCGTCCGCATGGAAACCGACAAGGGCACGCTGGTCTTGGAGCTCTATCCCGACCGCGCGCCGGAAACAGTGGCCAACTTCCTGCAGTATGTCGACGACGGGTTCTATGACGGCACGATCTTTCACCGCGTGATCCCCAAGTTCATGATCCAAGGGGGAGGGTTCGTTCCGGGGATGCAAGAAAAGCCCACGCGGCCGCCCATTAAGAACGAGTCCGGCTCGATGGCGAACACCAAGTACACCGTGGCCATGGCGAGAACTCCCAATCCGCACAGTGCATCGGCGCAGTTCTTTATCAACCACCAGACCAACCAATTCCTCGACAAGGAAAACGCGCGCGATGGCTGGGGTTACTGCGTGTTCGGCAAGGTGGTCGACGGTACGGACGTGATAGAAGCCATCGCGCAGGTGGCGACTGGAAGCAAGATGGGACACCAAGACGTCCCGCTGACACCGGTGGTCATCAAGTCGGCCCGGCGCACCGGCTAACCGAGCGAGCTTCGAGCTCGGAGCCGTACCGGCCCATGCAGCTGCGGGCTGACTGGGGAACGCCCTAGCTTGGCCCCGTCCTGCGCAACGCTCGTGCGCCGCGCCGGTCCGAGTCCTCTTCAAGCGATCAATCGCGCCGCCTGCGAGGCAGCAGCCCGATCGCCACAGCCCCCAGCGCCGCTAGGCCGAAAACAGCCCACAGCGCCTGCGAATATCCCGCCAAGCGACCCGCTAGCACGGCGATGAACCGAGGTGTCCAGAACTGCAGGATCGTGTCGCTCGGCAGGATCGCGGACATGGCCTTGCCCAGCGAGCGCAAGCCGAACTGGTCCGCAGCCATCAGCGGGATCAGCATGTAGTCCGCACCCATCGCGAGGCCAAACACAATCGCGAACAGGAAAACCATGTTGGGCTGCTCCGGCGTCACCAGGAATAGCAAGGGAATTGCAAGAGCCACGATGATGTAAGTGGCCAGCATCACGTATTTGCGCGGCAGCTTGTCAGCGAGCCAACCGGCAAGCAGCCGGCCCGAGATACTGGACAACAGATACGTATAGGAAGCCCTTGCCCAAACATTGTCCCTCGCGACCTGGTCGGTGAATCCCTGTTCTTCGTAGACGAACTTCATCAGGAAGTTGACGGCGGCGATCGACCCGATCGAGGCGGCGCTGCCCACCAGTAGCAACCAGAACGAGGAACGGCTGGAAAGTTCTCCGAAAGTCTTTTCGGACTCTTGCTCCGCCAACTCGTCGGCTGCGGCCGCTACCTCGACATCACCCGCGCTTTGCGCGCCATCGGGCAGCTGCCCCATGTCTTCGGGCTTGTCGCGGATCACGAAGAACGCCAGCGGCCACGCGATCATCATCAGGAAACTCAATGCCCGGAGCGCGTCAGTATAGTGGTCCAATGTTCTGGCCAGGTAAGGCGTGAGCAGGTTGCAGGCCGCACCGATCACGGCCACGCCTACATATGCGATCCCCATGGCCATGCCCCGACGACGCTTGTACCAGTTCGAGATGATGACTTGGTGTGGGATCGGACCTGACAAGAAGTACCCCGCCATGTACACGCACCACGCCGCGTAGTACTCGTACTGGTTGCCGCTCAGCCGGCCAAACCACTGGAACGAGAGGAACGTCAGGAACGTGCCGATCAGGATCAGCTTGCGCGGCGAGGTCTTGGGCACAATCACCGGGCCGATCCAGATGGTCAGCAGCACGGCGATCGGCGCGCCCAGGGTCACCAGTTCCACCGGCCACGAGTGGCCGTCGCGGAAGTAGTCGAAGAAAAAGGCGATGTTGTAGTAGGGGAATCCCGTGGACAGGCCGAACGTAACGAAGCAACTGGCAATGATCCACGGGCCGAAAAATTTCTTGCTGGACGGTTCCATGTAGTTCTCGCCTCCGAGCGAACTAGCCAGTGTATCCGATACGGCCGGCAGCGGTTGCGATTCGCGCCTTGCGCTAGGGTTATGCTGAGATTGTAGCCGCTGCCTGCCTTTGCGTTGGGGCTCATGCGCTGCTGCAAGATCGACCGTGCAAGAACGCGGCCCCAGTATTGCGAACACCCTGCTTGCCCTGGCGGCGTTCGTCGTCGTGGCAGCGGGCATCAAGCTCGCAGCGGTAATCGTGGTCCCGTTCTTGCTCTCGGTCTTTCTCGCTATATTGGCCGGGCCGCCGGTGTTCTGGCTGCACCAGCACCGTGTGCCCCGCTGGCTGGCGATCCTGACGGTGATTCTCAGCATCGGCGGCGCTGTGGGTTTGGTCGGCCTGCTCGCGGCGGCCTCGCTCAGCGATTTCGCAAACAGCCTGCCGGGCTACCAGGCGCGCCTGCTGAGCGCTTGGGAACAGGCGCTGGCAGGCTTGGAAGACTGGCTGGCGAGGATTGGCATCCAGCAGATTTCCGACAGCGTCTGGGATCAATCGGATCTCAATCGGATCTTCGGCACGACGGCCCAGTTCGCCGGAGCGACCCTGCTGCAGTTCGGGAACATCGTCACCAAGGCGCTGGTGGCCGTGCTGACCGTGACGTTCATGCTGTTGGAGGCGTTCCGGCTGCCCAAGAAGCTCCAGCCGCTGCTGGAGCAGTCCGGCCGGACCTGGGGGCACTTTGAAGCGTTCGCGAGATCGGTGCAGAAGTATCTCGCCATCAAGACGCTGACCAGCCTGGCAACCGGGATCGCGATCACGCTGTGGGTCTGGATACTGGGCGTAGACTACCCGATCTTCTGGGGCCTGCTCGGTTTCCTGCTCAACTTTATCCCCAACATCGGCTCCTTCATCGCCGCGATTCCGGCCGTGTTGATGGCCGCAGTGCAGTATGGAGGGGGCACCGCATTCGTGGTTGCCTTGGGCTATGTCGGGATCAACGTCGTCATCGGCGGCCTGGTCGAGCCGCAGTTCATGGGCGACGGCGTCGGCCTGTCGCCGCTGGTGGTGTTCATGTCGTTGGTGTTCTGGGGCTTCCTGCTCGGCCCGGTCGGCATGCTGCTCTCCACGCCGCTGACCATCAGCGTGAAGCTGGCGCTGGAGGGCTACCCGGACGCTCGCTGGATCGCCACCCTGATCGATTCGGGCAAGACCTGATCGCCGCTCCGAGGAGAGCGAAAGCGACGGCGGCTGGGGCTCTGTCGGGTACAATTGTTGCGGCCTCCCCGCCGATGAGACTCGTAGCCGCGACTTTTCTGCTAGCGCTGCCGCTGACGTTGGCGGCGGCCGAGTACAGCGACAGCGAGCGCAGCTTCTGGTCGTTCCAGCCGCGCCAAGCTGCTGTCCCGCCGGCCCTTGACTCCGACTGGGTTGCAAGCCCTGTTGACGCCTTCGTCTGGAACGGGCTCGCGGCTGCGGGACTCCGTCCAGCGCCCGAGGCCGGGCGCGCCGCGCTAGCTCGCCGAGCGTACTTCGACGCCACCGGCTTGCCGCCCACGCCCGCAGAGTTGCAGGCTTTCGTCAGCGACCGCTCGCCTGACGCCTGGGAGAGGCTTGTGGACCGCCTGATGTCCAGCCCCCGCTGGGGCGAGCGCGCCGCTCAGCGCTGGCTGGACGTGGTGCGATTCGCGGAAACCGAAGGGTTCGAATACGACCGCTACCTGCCCGGACTGTGGCGCTACCGCGACTATGTGATCGAGTCGTTCAACCGCGACAAGCCGCTGGACCGCTTCATCGCCGAGCAACTCGCCGGCGACGAGATGGCCGCGGACGGGCCGCAGTCGCGAGCGGACCGAGAGCTGCTGGCCGCGGCTGGATTCCACCGCCTCGGGCCGGTCCGCCGCAACGCTGGCAACCAAGAGGTGGCCTCGAGCCGCAACGAAGTCCTCACCGAGCGGACCGATATCGTCGGGACGGCGCTTCTCGGCCTGACCGTTGGCTGTGCGCGCTGTCACGACCACATGTTCGACCCGATCCGCCAGGTCGACTACTACCGTTTGCAAGCGTACTTCGGCGCTTCGCGCGAAGCGAATGTGGTGTTTGACTCGGACTCCACCATAGAAGACTGGCAAAAGGCGACCAAGGAAATCGCCACGAAGATGAAGTCGCTGCGCGGGGAGATTAAGCTGGCCGAGGGCGAGGAGCGGCTGCGCCTGCAAGCCGAGCACGACACCCTCGAGTCGAAATTGCCGGAGCCGCCGCCGACCTTGGCCACGGTGCAGAACAGTTCCAAGGATCGCAACCGAGTTCGCCTGCTTGACCGGGGCGACCACACCAAGCCGCTCCAGCCGGTCGACCCCCGCCCGCTAGGGGTGCTGCTTCCCGAAGACGCCCCGACGCTCCCTCCAAATGTAGAAGACCCGCGCTCGCGGCTGGCCGGGTGGATCACGTCTCCCGGACACCCCCTGACCGCCCGCGTGGCGGTCAACCGGATCTGGCAGGGCTACTTCGGCCGGGGGATCGTCGAAACCCCGAACGATTTCGGCGCCATGGGCGGACGCCCCAGCCATCCGGCTCTGCTCGACTACCTCGCCAACGAACTCGTCGAGTCCGGTTGGAGCATGAAGCACGTGCATCGGCTAATCCTCACCAGCAACGCGTATCGCCAAGCCTCTCACAACCCGGCCCAAGAAGAGCGCGGAATGCAGCTGGACGCGTCCAACCGCCTCCTGTGGCACGGTCCTCGCCGCCGCCTGGGCGCCGAGGAAGTGCGCGATGCAATGCTTGCCGCCGCTGGAGAGCTCAACCTCGCATACGGCGGCAAGAGCGTCATGCTGCCCGTAGAAGACGCCCTGGTGGACCTCTTGTACGACCCAACCCAGTGGCGCGTGCCCGCCGACCAGGCCCAGCACCGCCGCCGATCGATCTACCTGCTCGCGAAGCGCAACCTGCGCCTGCCGTTCATGGAAGTGTTCGACCAGCCAGCACTGCTCACAAGCTGCGCCCGCCGGGAGTCGAGCACCCACGCGCCCCAATCGCTGGAACTGCTCAACGGCTCGATCTCGAACGAGCTTGCGGCACGGTTCGCGGCGCGGCTCGACCGGGAAGCCGGTCGCGACCTAGACAGCATCGTTAGCCAGGCGTACCTGCTCGCGGCCGGCAGAGCTCCGACCGAAGACGAGGCGCTGATTGCGCGCAACTTCCTCGCCGACAATTCGCTGCGCGAGTTCGCCTTGGCCATGTTCAACCTCAATTCGTTCCTGTACTTGAACTGATCCGGGCGCACGGCATATCCAGTCCTAGGCCGCATCCCTCTGTGTTCCGCAAGATCCTAGTAGCCAACCGCGGCGAGATCGCGGTGCGGATAATCCGCACCTGCCGCGAGATGGGCATCGCAACCGTCGCGGTCTATTCCGACGTCGACCGCGAAGCGAAGCATGTCCGATTGGCCGATGAGGCCCGCGCTGTCGGCCCGGCCCCCCCAGCCGACAGCTACCTGAATATCGACCGCATCTTGGACGCGGCCAGCTCGGCGGGAGCAGATGCCATCCACCCGGGCTACGGCTTCCTCAGCGAAAACGCGGAGTTCGCGCAGGCCTGCGAGCGCAAGGGGTTCAAGTTCATCGGGCCGCCCGCAGCGGCGATTCGCTCCATGGGAATCAAGACCCGCGCCCGCGAGCTGATGTCGCAGGCCGGCGTCCCAGTCGTGCCCGGCACCCCAGAAGCAACGGATTCCGGCCAAGCCGCCGCCTTCGCCAGCCAGGTCGGCTACCCAGTCATGCTCAAGGCTTCTGCCGGCGGCGGCGGCAAGGGGATGCGCCTTGTAGAGTCGGCCGCGCAGCTTGAGAGCGCCTGGGAACAAGCGCGAGGCGAAGCCTTGGAAGCATTCGGGGACGCGGCAGTGTACGTGGAGAAAGCGATCCTCCGCCCGCACCATGTCGAAGTCCAGATCCTAGCCGATGAGCACGGGGCCGTGGTCCACCTAGGCGAGCGCGAATGCAGCCTGCAGCGGCGGCACCAGAAGGTGCTCGAAGAGAGCCCCTCGCCGCTGGTAGCAGCCAATCCCAGCGTCCGCGAACAGCTCTATTCGGCCGCCATCGCAGCGGCGAGCGCCATCGGCTACGCCAACGCGGGCACGATCGAGTTTCTCATGGACGCCGACTGCCGCTTCTACTTCCTTGAGATGAACACCCGCCTGCAGGTCGAGCATCCCGTCACCGAGCTGGTGACGGGGATGGATCTCGTCAGGCAGCAGATCCGCGTGGCGGCAGGAGAGAGGCTTGGCTTCTCCCAAGAAGCGGTCCGATTTCGCGGCCACGCGATGGAATGCCGCGTGTACGCGGAAGACGCCAGCGCCAACTTCATGCCTTCTCCCGGCCTGATCCGGCACATGGCAATGCCGGACGGTCCCGGCATCCGGGTCGATTCCGGCGCAGACGAAGGCTGGGCCGTCCCGATCCACTACGACCCATTGATCGCCAAGCTCTGTGCCTGGGCGCCGACCAGGGCCGAAGCCATCGACAGGCTGCGCGGCGCACTGCGCGAGGCGACCATCAGCGGCATTGCCACGACCCTGGGGTTCTTTCGCGAATTGATGGAGGATCCGCAGTTCCAAGCCGGCGACATTGACACCGGGTTCCTGGCGCGCGGCATCGACCCGGCCGCCAGCGCCGCATCCGCCCCGTCGCTCGAGGCGCGTCTGGCAGCCATCCTCGCAGTGATCCAAGCGGAGCAGGGCCGCGCTGCCGATCAAGCCCCGGCGAGCCTGCAGCCAAGCCCGAGGTGGAAACGCAACGGGCGGATCGAGAACGTCGCGGCCCGAGGCACGGACCGGTGAAGAAGGTCGACCTCGTCGTGGACGGCAGCCCGTGCAGCCTGCGCATCGGTCCGGATTCGTGCGAGATCGACGGGCGTAGTTCGGCGACGAGCATTCGCCGCACAGGCCCGGACAGCTACTCGGTGATCGTGGACGGGAACCAGCACACCGTCGTTGTCAACCGGTCCGGCCCGCAGTCCTACGAGGCCCATGTGTCGGGCGCGGCGCTTGCCGTCGAGATTCGCGACCCGCGACGCCTGTCAAGCCAGGCGGCGGGATCGGCCGCGGGCGGATCGCGAGCGGTGCGCACGCCGATGCCCGGCAGGGTGCTCTCGGTGCGGGTGAGTGTCGGCGACGAGGTCAGCAGCGAGCAGGGTCTCTTGGTGATGGAAGCGATGAAGATGCAGAATGAGTTGCGCGCCCCCTGTGCCGGACGGGTCACGGCTGTCAATGTCAGCGCGGGCGATTCGGTCTCGGCCGGGGACACCTTGGTGGTGGTTGAATAGGATAGATATACGGACTTCGTCCGGGCTCCCGGCAACTACAATGTGCAGCGAATGCCGAGACACGGGCTGGGTGCAAGAGCGACAGCCAGGGGGCTTCACGGTGTCCAAGCGGTGCCGCTGCCGCGAGGGCGGCGGAGTCGCTTCACACTACGGCTCGCTACGCCTGCCGCCTCGCTTTGCCGACGCCACCTTTGACAACTTCAGTGCAGGGGAGTATGCCAAGGAACCCCGGAAGCACCAAGTCCTGACCGCGGCGATGTCCAAGGGCAGGTGGTTCGCTGATGGCTTCCCGATGGAGTCATCCAAAGGGCTGCTGTTTCACGGCGGTAGCATCGAGTGGCGAACGCACCTAGCCGTGGCAACGCTGAAGCGGCTGGCCGACAAGGGCTTCAGCTGTCTCTTCGTCGAGTACCAAGGCTTGTTGCAGGCGCTCCAGAACCGACCTGGCGACGCCGACTACGAGCGTGACGAGCTGGCGAGCAAGGTCAACTCCGTAGACGTGCTCTTGATCGAATCGCTCGGCGAGCGCAGGCCGACGGAGTGGGCCCAAGACACGATCTACTCAATCGTCAAGCATCGCTACCACAACAGGCTGGGACTGTTGGCCACTACGGGACTGCCGCTCTCGGAGATCACACCGGAGCCTCGTCCCGCCATGCAGTCGACCTCCACCGCCGCGCGGTACCAAGACACGCTCGCCCAGCGCATCGGGCGGCAATGTGTCGAAATGCTCGATTCCATCTGTAACGCGGTGCAGGTGGAAGTGCAGGTCGCTGAACGGCCCGTGGCGGTCGCGTCCCGCAGCCGCGGCTGAGTTTCGGAGACCGTTCACGCTCCGCCAGGATCGTCTCGACACCCGAGCGCGGGGTGGCGTGCCGCTATCAGTCCGGCAGCCTCGCTCGCACGGATCGGCCTGGGCTCGGGAATCAGGCCGGCGCCGAACGCCGCTTTGCCAAGCACCGCGGTCGCGCAGACGCCCTGCAGGCGCGAATCGCTGACAGAGGGCGAGCCGTGCCGCTTGCCCAGCTTCGCTCCTTGTGCATCGCGGACCAAGGGGTGGTGGTAGAAGACCGGCTGCTTGACCGCGCCGAGCATCCGGGCAAGCCTCAGCTGGCGGCCGGTCGACTGTAGCAAATCTTCCCCTCGAACCACGAAATCCACGCCGTGGCGCAGATCGTCGACCGTGACCGAGAACTGATAGCTCCAGTTCCCGCGGCGATCGCGCAGCAGCAGGTCTCCGCACTGCTCGCGCGGCTCTTGCCGCTGCGGGCCCAGCAGCCCGTCGGCGAACGCCTCGGCCGCGGCATCCGGCTCCCATGCCAAGCGCAGGCCATGAGCCTTCGAGGCCGGATGGCCGGCATTCCTGCACGTCCCCGGATAGGGCTGCTCGCCGAGCGCTTCGGGACCTGCAGCGGCCGCGAGCTGCTTGCGGGTACAAACGCAGCGATAGACCGGGTAGCCGCGCTCCAATCGCCGCAGGGCCTGCGCGAAGGCTTCGTCGCAGTCGCTCTGGCGATAGCCGCTCGGCTGGTCGGCGAGCCGATTCACGGGCTCGAATCCGAGCCACTCCAAGTCGCGCAGCAGTTCCCGCTCATACCGGCGCTGACTCCGCTGGCGGTCATGGTCTTCGATCCTGAGCAAGACTTCGCCGCCCAGGATCTCCGCTATGCCCCACACGTAGAACATGTGAGCCACGTGGCCCAAGTGCAGGTGACCCGTGGGACTAGGCGCGAATCGAGTCCGAAGCTTGCGATCCGGGACGGCCACCTCGACCCGCCTTGGCCGTGTGCGAAACGGGCGGGCGCGGAGTGCCTGCCCGTTCCGCGGACATCAGTTCAGGTTGAGCGAGACCGAGTTGGACGTACCCAAGAAATTCGTCGCTGTGACGGATACCGCCCCAATGTCCTCAAAGGCACCCTCATCGACACTAAAGCTCACCGTGGCGGTGAACTTTCCGCCAGTAGCCGCCGATTGGTTGCCGCTGAAGTAGGTCCCGAAGGAGCCCGACACATCCACGTCGAAGGAATCGATCGCCAGAGCCGCACCGCTGGCAGCAGTGAACGAGAACAACAGTGAATCAACGCTCCTCGTCGTGCTGAAACCCGTCACCTGCAGGCTGAATCCGCCCTGGCCGGTACCGCCCAAGGCTACTCGCTCCAGAACGGGCGCCTGCTCCAATACGTCGAACCGGATCTCCGGCCGCGTGTCAGGGGTGATGTCCGCCGAAGCCGTCGCCGCCCGCTCGATGGAAGTGTTCGCGTAGCCGTTCGGGACCGAGAAGAACTGGGCGGTCATCACGATCTCGCCCGCGACCGTTCCGGTCTGGAAGGCGTTGGAAGTCGTCTGCCCCGCGAAGATCGCTTCGGTCGTCCCGGCCAAGATGACAAAGAACGCTTGGCGCCCGCCGCTCGCCCACTGCACCGTGGGGTCGACCGCGAAGCTGCGCGTCTCGAAGGCGAGGTTCAAGATACCCACGATATCGTTCTGATAGGTCTCGGCAATGCTGACCTGAATCGGCACCTGCTCTGCCGCTCCTACGTTTCCGCCCGATTGCGAGAAGCTCACCGCCGGCATCGGAATGACCTGTATGCCAAGCACTAGCTCTGGCGCTGGATCCGGAGTGATGTCGGCGCCGGCCTCGGCGAGTGCGAACCGCGCCGTGACGG
This sequence comes from Terriglobia bacterium, assembly GCA_009841225.1. GTDB lineage: Bacteria > Acidobacteriota > Terriglobia > Bryobacterales > UBA6623 > VXMF01. Next base: position 174,770 of record VXMF01000018.1, read on the forward strand.
TCAGTTCGCCCTCCGCAGCCGGGGCCGAGAACTCGGTGGCTAGATTGTCGCCGAACATTGCCGTCGTGCCGCCCGCAGGAATCTGGAACGAGACCTGGCGCCCGCCAGCCCAGGCCCCTCCGGCCCCTGCAAGATCCGACGCCGTGAAGGAGAGCTGGAGCGTTCCCGCGATATCTTCCGGGTACGGCGCGGCCAGGCTCAGGCCCAACGCGATGTCTTTACCCGCATCGACCGCGCCTCCGGCTTCGGAGAATGTCACGTCTGGCAGGATTGCGATATCGACGCTGTAGCGCACCTCGGGCGCGAGGACGGGTGTGACGTCGATGCCCCACGGGTCGGCCGCGAAGCGCGCCGAAACCACGATATCGCCCGAAACCAGGCCGGCTTGGAACTCGATCGTCGATGCGCCTCCCGCAAACGCCGCGGCGGTCTGACCGGCCGGGATCTCAAAATCAACAACTGTCCCGCCGCTGGACCACTGCAACGATGCATCGCGAGCCGCTTCCAGCGACTCCGAGTTCAGATGCAACGTTCCGCTGATGTCGACCGGGTATGTGCTCGCCAGGCTGAGACCCAGCGAAGTCTGCTCGCCCGGGCGCAGGGCGCCGCCGGTGGAAGTGTAGCGGACGGACGGCAGGGTCGGTGCGTTGATCGATAGCGGGAACACGGCGCCGCCGATCACCAACTCGCCCGCCACGTCGACGCCCGCCGCTGGATTCGGCTCAACCGTGACCACAATGCTCCCGCCCGGCGCGACGGTCTTGGGAAGCTGGGGCCCGTCGACCATAACGAACGGGCCGGAAACGCTGATCGCTTCGACTAGAAGCGCGCTCTGGCGGATGTTCTCCGCAACTACCTGCACCGAGTTCGCGGCCTGTCCGAACACGATGGGCGTGCCCGACTGGACCCGCTCGGACCTGCCGGCGTTGGAGCCCGAGGCATACGAGACGACGCGGAAGCTGAACAGGTCCCCGCCCAGCCCTGAAAGCGCATAGCGCAGGGCCGGGGTTTGATCCAAGACGACCCTCAACTCTCCGCTGTACAAGAATGTCGATGCGGGCCGGAATCCGAGTTGCACGTTCAGGCTCGCGCCCGGCTCTACCCGAGCCGGGAACGTTGGAGGATCAACGGGCGCGAAGGCGGTCGTGCCCGAAATCTGGAAACTGTTCACGAGACCGGGCGCGCTTCCGATGTTGGTCAGGACCAGAGTGGCCTCCGAGGACACGCCAGTCGGCCTGTGCCCGAACCTGACGGTGCCCGCCGGCGGCACGTCGACGCGACTGGCCCCGGGCAAGACATACGACAGGGAGTAGGCCGGCACCCTGCCGACCAAGTTGACCGCAAAGACGGTGTCCGACGGCAGCTGGTCTGACCCCTCCGTGCGCAGCGTCAGTTCCAAGGTTGCCTGTGCCGGGCCGGGGCTGGTCGGCAGGTAGAAGACGAACAAGTCCAGCCGGAGCTCGTTCTGGATCGAAACTGGCAGCCGCTCGATGTCCTTGAGCTCGTAGCTGAATTCCGGCGAACCGATCACGCGAACCGTTCGCAGCGTCAGCGACGAGGCTATGCCAGGGTCGAACTGCAAGTACAGCCGGCTGGTCACGCGCTGGCCGATTCCCGTCGAATCGAGGGTCACCGTCTCGCCCAGCGTGGAGGGGTCCCTGACGCCCTCCTGCGTGACTGTCAGCTGCGCGCCCAACGGCGCCGTCAGTGCAGCTGCCAAGAGCAGGGTGGGGATCACGGTGAAGAACGTCTTCATTGTTCTGTCTCTGGTGGCTCTTCCTAGTCTGGCGGTGTCGTCCATGGCCGCACCCTAGCGAGGCCCGGTAACTGACACCGAGCCGATCGAGATCGCGGTCGGTGTCGGCTGCGTGTCCGTCCCGCCGCGCAGCGCCGCGGCTACGATCCCCACCGCCGCCCCCGCGCTGATCGCTGCGATCACGCGCCAGCCGATGCCCTGGCGCTTCGGCCGGACATCGCCCGGAGCAACCGCGTTCGACTGCGTGATAGTCGCGGTCGCCGTGCTGCTGTTGTACTCCGCCTCCACGTCGATCTGGAACGTGCCCTCGATCGTGTTGGGAAGCATGCCGGACACGCGCACGCGGCCCTGCTCGTCGGTCGTCATGGTGGCGACGCGGGACGCGCCGAAAAACGTCACGCTCGGACCGGAGGCGGGCGACCGCAACGTGACCGCAGCCTTGGCCACGGGCTTGCCCGTAGCGTCCACCACCTCGATGACGGGCTCGGATGCGACGTTCTGGTTGATGTTGTTGATCCCGCCCTCACCTACGAGCACGCGAATCTGGATCGCCGCGTCCAACGCGCGCGCGGGCGGCGGAATCACTAGCAGCGCACAAAGCGCAACGGCTAGAGCTTGGAGAGAAAGGTGAACCATGAAGCCTCCGGGCCAGCGGTGCCGCGCAGTGAACACGCAGCCTAGGTTTGCACAGCTTGCGACAAGCCGAATCGGCCTTTCGGTGCTGAAAACATAGAGACGATAAGGCGGGTGCAGGGGTTACAGCCGGACCCGGCCCAGAAAACGCTATACGGTGTCTGCCACGACCTCTCCCACAGGGACGAAACCGAGATCGGCCAGCAACACGACAATGTCGTCGTCGGTAAGGCCCTTGCGCGTGTCAGCCTGCCGCGTGAAGGCCTCGTACACCCTGCGCAGGTCGTCGCGCCCCAAGTCTCCGTAGCCGAGTTGCTCGACACGCTGGTGCAGCGCGTGCCGGCCGCTGTGCTTGCCCAAGATCAGCTGCGAGCCCGGCACGCCGACAGAGCCCGGCGTCATGATCTCGTACGTAGTTCGGTGCTTGAGGTAGCCGTCTTGGTGAATCCCGGCTTCGTGGGCGAATGCGTTGCGCCCGACGATGGCCTTGTTCGGCTGCGGGCCGAAGGTGATGCACTCGCTGAGAGCCTGGCTGGCGGCATACAGCTCGGTGGCATCGATGCCGCAGTGGTACGGGACGCGGTCTCGACGCACCATCATGATCGCGACCACCTCTTCCAACGAGCAGTTGCCGGCCCGCTCGCCGATGCCGTTGAGCGCGCACTCGATCTGGCGCGCGCCTGCGTGCAAGGCGGCGATCGAGTTAGCGACCGCCAATCCGAGATCGTCGTGGGTATGGACGCTGACTTCCGCCCGGTCGCCCACCGCTTCGACCACCCGGGCGATCTTCTCGGCGTAGTCGTCGGGGGTCATGAAGCCCACCGTGTCCGGAATATTGACCACGCTTGCGCCGGCATCCACCGCCGCCTCGCACACGCGGCAGAGGTAGCCGATTTCCGTCCGCGTCGCATCCTCGGCGGAAAACTCCACGTCGTCGACGTAGCGCCTGGCCAACTCCACGCCCTGCACGGCCTCTTCCAGCACCTGCTCCTGCGACTTGTTGAACTTGTACCGAAGATGGATCTCGCTGGTCGCGATGAAGCAGTGGATGCGCGGCCTGGCATGGCCGTCCAGCGATTGGGCGGCCCGCTCGATATCGATCGGCACCGCCCGCGCCAACGCTGCCAAGTACGCTCCCGGATGCTCGCGGCAGACTGCGCGCACGGCCTCGAAATCTCCCTCCGAGGCGATCGGAAAGCCGGCCTCGATGATATCCACGCCCATCTCGACCAAATGCCTGGCCACTCGCAGCTTCTCGGGCGTGGTCATGCTGCAGCCGGGAGACTGCTCGCCATCGCGCAAAGTGGTGTCGAAGATATGGACCGGGTCGGACATTGAATTACGTTCCTTCGATTCAAACTACTCGCTCTGGTAGTGATAAAGCAAATTTGAATTATTTTGAAATATAATTAATTTCAATTATGGATCTAGCTCTCCTGAAGCTCTTCGAAACCGTAGCCGAGGAGGGCAGCTTCTCAAGGGCCGGGCAGCGGCTCTTCCGCTCGCAGCCGGCCATCTCGCTGGCACTGAGGCGCCTGGAAGAGGATCTAGGCGTAGTCCTGATCGACCGGTCGACGCGATCCCTGCGACTGACCGACGCGGGGCGCAAGGTGAGCACCTACACCAAGGAGTTCTTCACGCTGGAGCGCGAGATGCGCGTGGCCTTGTCGGACTTGCGCAGCCGCGCGGCCGGCAAGCTCACCATCGGCGCCAACGAATCAACGGCACTCTATCTGCTCGGGCACGTAGAGCGGTTCCGCCACGAGCATCCCGGCATCCAAGTCGAGCTGCGGCGCAGCCTTTCCAGCCAGATTCCCCAGGCGGTGCGTGACGGTTCGCTCGAGCTGGGGGCCATCAGCTACGACCCGGCCGACCCGAACCTGAGCCTGTTCCGGCTCTACGACGACCGCCTGACCTTCGTCGTCTCGCCCGATCACCGCCTGGCCGGCCGCAAGAGCGTCAGCATCGCCGAACTCGGCTCGGAGACGTTTATCGCCCACAACGTGGTCTCGCCGTACAGGGCGCGCGTGATCGAAACGTTCCGGCTGCACGCGGTGCCTCTCAACATGGAGATCGAGATGCCGACGATCGAGACCATCCGGCGCTTGGTGCAGAGGAATCTCGGCGTGGCGTTCCTGCCGAAGATGTGCGTGGAGCGCCAAATCGAGAGCAGCGCGCTGCGCGAGGTTGCCGTGCGCGAACTTCGCATGGAACGCCAGATCCACCTCGTCTACCCGCTAGGCAGGTATCTCTCGCAGGCGTCGCGGGCATTCTTGGAACTGGTCGGGGCGCCGATTCCAGAGGCGAACGGGGAACCAAGTGACGGACGTGCCAGCGGTAGCGTAATCTGATTCCGGCTAGGTCGCTGCGCTCCTAGGTGTTCACTTTCCTCTGGCACGGGCGTTCACATCAAATCGGATCGAGCAATAGGCTTCCCCACTGCGATTACAGGCCACCCGAGAGACAAGGGCTCGGGGACGCGGAAAGTCGAGAAGCATGTCGAAGACGTGAGCAGAGGCGGCCCGCCGGTCTCTTCGTCGGCGGCGGAGATCGCCACTGGTCGCGTGCGCTCGGTTCGGTGACGCTTCGGCTGCCAAGCAGGAACCGTCATTGCTTAGCGGCGGTCGTCGCTCTGAGGGACTCGAGCCGTTCATAGACGCTGTTGAGGCGAAGGGGCCGAAAGTCCCATGCGTCGACGCCGACGTCGACGCGACCGCCCTTCGGGGTGACGATCGGCGGGAGCTTGTTATGGGTATGGCCATGCAGGTGAAGGGCTCCGCGATAGAAGCCGTTCCATTCCTCGAACGGGTAGTGAGACAAGACAACGAGCGTGCCGCCGCTCGATGAAAGGGACACTTCGAGATAGTCGACCGCTGCATCCCATCCTGGGACCGACTCGGCCTGGATGTCGTGGTTGCCCCGGATCAGAATCCGACGGATCTCACGGTGGTCGGGAATCAAGATGCTGCGCTTCCTGCGCCAAGCCACATCGCCTAGGTGGATAAGTGTGTGACCGGCCGGGATGACGCTGAGGTTGTGGCAGATGGCGGTGTCCATTGCCTCGACCGATTGGAAGGGCCGGTCGCACAGGTGAATAATGTTGGCGTGGCCGAGATGTGTGTCAGCCGTGAACCAAGTAGTTTCGGGGTTGACGGTGAGGCGTTGCCGCGGTGTCGTAACCAGCGGAGCTTCAGTCCCCGCCGAGTAACCGGGCGGATAGTAAAGACTCTTCATGTTCGGTTTGCGGCTCGCGGCGCTGGCCGACGTTCGGAGGGCATCGCTCATGATGTTTCCTGTGTTGGATATTGAACTCGACATATATTCGTATTATATAGGTGAAGTAATCGTTTATCAACGAATATAATCAAGTTAATCGTCGTATATAAGACTATTTTCTATCCTGAAATCATATTCCGGGATCATTCGAGGTTGGCACACGCCACACCGCTATGATTGACGATACGCGGGGCGCGGCAGCTACGCCCTCACGTACATCGGTGCGCATGCCCCACGGTCAGTTTGGGCCTGAACAGGCGATCGTTCATTGACGAGGTCTCCCCGGAGGCTCTCCCCCGGGGCTCGATACGTCCACACGCAAGTGCCGGATTGGGTTACCCGGTGTACCGATATCTGGCACCCAGACTGTAGTGGCGATACGGAGCTGCAAGCGCGGCCCGGCAGAGCGCCTATTCCGACGCGATGAGGTCCGTGGGATCAAATCCGGCGCACATCCGGCGGATCAGGGAGGTACTGGACCTGCTGGATGGCCCGCGGCCGCTGCAAGACCTGTCGCTACCGACCTACCGGCTGCATCGCCTGCACGGCCCGCGGGCCGGCGAATGGGCCGTCAAGGTGTAGCACGGCTGTCGCATCACGTTCCGCATGGACGGCGAGGACGTGCGCGGTGTACGGTGCGAGAACTATCACCACTAGGAGGGCATCATGGACGAGGGTGAGATCGAGATCACAGCGACGGAGGATGCTGCGTTGCGGCGGAACCCACCGCATCCGAGCGGCGCGATAGCGAGTGGCTGCATCGGGCCGGACGCGGCGGAGTGCGCCGGTGAGCCCAATGTGAGCGCGGCCGCTAGGCGGCTAGGCGTCGATCGCAAGACGCTGTCGAGGGTTGTACACGGCCATTGTGGCATCACCCCAGCGCTCGCCTTGCGGCTCGAATCCGCCGGATGGGGCAGTGCGGAGGGGTGGTTGTGGCGGCAGGCGCGATACGACTTGGCACAAGCTCGCAAGCGGATCGCCGCGTAGCTGGAATCTCCGGATGTGCATTCTCCTGTGCTTTCGACCACCCAAGCCCAGCGAGGCTCAGTCCCCCGGAATCGCTAGGATTACTGAAGCGCTGGGAACAAGCAGTGCCAGCCAAGATGCGACGCGCACCACGTCAGAAAACGGACGGCGATGCTTACGACTGGACTACTCGGTGGCGCTTCCTGCTGGCCAACATGCGTCGGCCCGGAATCGGTAGGCGCGTCAAGCGCCGCCTAAACCGAGCACTCAGGCGCCAGGGGATTGAAGCCGAAGACTGATGGCTTCGCTCGAACTCGCCAAGAACTTCTCTGCCGAGAGCGGCCGTACCGACGGTGGTCGACCGTATCCTCGGCTAGCGGCAGTCGCCAGTGTGCCCGATGGCGTTAAGCGATCGCGGCGATTCCTTCGAGTATTCGAAGGGCGACAAGCTCGCCAAGGGCGCAAGAGCAGGTGCCCGAGGAGCCCGCGTGCTAGTCTGGGCGCATCCTTCCATACCGGCGCTGCCGTTCCCGTTCCCGTGAGACTCTGCTACCTCGACTGCTTTTCCGGCATCGCCGGCGACATGCTGCTGGGGGCCTTGGTGGACGCCGGCTTGGATGTCGAAGTACTCCAGGCCGAGATTGCCAAGCTCGGCGTGGACGGCCTGGCACTGCGCGCCGAGCCAGTCAAGCGGGGCGGCCTTGCGGGCACCAAGGTGAGTGTCGAGGCCAGCCACGACCACAGCCACCGCTCGCTCGCAACGATCGAGCGCATCATCGGTGAGTCAGCCTTGGACGAGCGCGTCAAGCGGGACAGCACCAGCGTGTTTCGGCGCCTCGGCGAGGTCGAAGCCCGCTCCCACGCCATCCCGGTCGAAAAGGTGCATTTTCATGAAGTCGGCGCGTACGACTCGATCGCGGACATCGTCGGCGCGTGCGCCGGCCTGTGCGCCTTAGGGATCGACAGGCTCTGGTGTTCTCCGCTCAACCTAGGGAGCGGGACCGTGCAGGCGGCGCACGGTACGATGCCGGTGCCCGCACCGGCCACGGCGCGCTTGCTGGAAGGGGTGCCCACCTACTCCGATGGCCCGAGCGTAGAACTCACCACGCCGACGGGCGCGGCCCTGGCCGTAACGCTCAGCGAAGGCTTCGGCCCTCCCCCGGCGATGCGCATCTCGCAGAGCGGCTACGGCGCCGGATCGCGCGACTTTCCGGACCGGGCCAACCTGGTCCGCGTACTGATCGGCGAGGCCGAGCAGGCTGACGCGCCGCCCGAACAAGTCTGGATCCTAGAGGCGAACATCGACGACATGACCCCGGAGATGGCGGGATTCGCCATGGAGCGGCTGCTCGAGTCCGGAGCCCTGGACGTAACGCTCACGCCGGTCCAAATGAAAAAGAACCGTCCCGGCTTCACCCTGACGGTACTGGCCAGCCCTGATGACCGGGAGCGACTCGGAGCGATGGTCCTGGCGGAGACCTCGACGCTCGGCATCCGCGAAGTCTCGGCCCGGCGCCGGGCGCTGCCGCGCGCGTGGACCGAGGTCAGCACCAGCTACGGCCCGGTGCGCGTGAAGACGTCCGGGGCGCCCGGCGGCGCCGGAGCAACGTTTGCTCCGGAGTACGAGGACTGCCGCAAGCTGGCGCGCCAGCACGGCGTGCCATTCAAGCGGGTCTGGGAACAGGCGCACCGAGCGTACCTGCAGAGCCGGGACGCCTAGCGGCGCGATCCCGGGGCCGGCCGCCGTGCAAGACTAGAACTAGCGTCCCGCTATGCCGAAATTCTATATCTCGACGCCCATCTACTACGTCAACGCGGCGCCCCACATCGGGCATGCCTATACGACGATCGTGGCCGACACGATCAAGCGGATGCGGCGCATGCTGGGCGACGATGCCTACCTGACGACGGGCAGCGACGAGCACGGGCAGAAGGTCGAGCGGTCGGCGGCCGCCGCGGGTCTGGAGCCGCAGAAGTTCACTGACCGCATTTCGGCTGCCTTTCGCGCCGAATGGGACGAACTGGGCCTGGAATGCGATTTCTTCCGGCGCACCAGCGACCCGCGCCACGCCCTGGCCGTGCGCAAAATCTTCGAGCGCTGCCTGGCCAACGGCGCGATCTACAAGGGCACCTACACGGGCAAGTATCACCTCGGCGACGAAGCCTTTGTCACCGACGAGGAAGCCGCGGCCGCCGATCCGGAAATGATCACGACGGTCACCGAGGAGAACTACTTCTTCCGCCTCTCCGCCTTTCAGGACAAACTGATTGAGCTGTACGAATCCCAGCCTGAGTTCGTCCAGCCCGAAACCCGGCGCAACGAGGTTATGGCATTCGTGCGGGAGGGCCTGAACGACCTGTCAATCAGCCGTTCCACGCTGCGCTGGGGAATCCCCCTGCCCAACGATCCCGAGCACGTGTTCTACGTCTGGTTCGACGCACTCACGACCTACATGAGCGCGATCGGCTATGGCGAACGCGACGGGCCGGGATCGGACTACGAGCGCCTGTGGCCGATTGACGTCCACTTGGTCGGCAAGGAGATCGTCCGCTTTCACGCCGTCTACTGGCCTGCATTCCTGATGGCGGCCGACCTGCCGCTGCCCAAGCAGGTGTGGGCCCACGGCTGGCTGATCTTCCAAGGCGGCAAGATGTCCAAGACCAAGGGCAACATCGTGCGAGCGCTGCCCATCAAGCGGGTCGTGGGCGTGGACGGCCTGCGCTACTACCTGCTGCGCGAGATCGTTTTCGGCCAAGACGGAAACTTTTCCCACGAGGCGCTGACGGTGCGGTACAACGCCGATCTGGCAAACGGCATCGGCAACCTAGCCAGTCGCACATCGTCGATGCTGTCGCGGTACTGTGGCGGCAAGATCCCGGAGGCGGTCAAGGGCACCGACAGCGGCGGCCTGCCCCCACTGGCTGAAATCTGCATTGCCGACGCCATCGAACTCTACCGAAAGTTCGCATTTTCCAAGGCCTTGGAGACGATCTGGTCGCTACTTGCCCGGACAGACAAGTACATCGTCGAGCACAAGCCTTGGGAGCTGGCACGAGCAGACGATTCGGATTCCAGATTCCAGCTCGAGGCCACTCTTTACAACACTGCCGAGGCGCTGCGAATCGCCTGCGTGCTGCTGGCGCCGGTCATTCCCACAGGAGCGCAAAGAATCTGGGAAATGCTTGGTCAAGACGGTGCTGTTGCGGGGCAGCGACTGGACCAGCTGGGGTGGGGGGGCCTAGCCCCTGGAACTGCGGTCGGCGCGCAAGCTGCGGTCTATCCCCGGCTCGATGTCACGAAATCGGTAGAAAGCATGGAGGCTCTGGAGGCCGAGGCACTGGAGGAGCAGGCCCGCCTGATGGGAGCGGCCGCGCCGCAGGCGCTCGAAATCGACACACCCGAGATCGAGATCGGCGATTTCGCCAAGGTCGACATGCGGGTGGGCGTGGTAAGGGCGGCCGAGCGGGTTAAGAACTCGCGCAGGCTACTGGAACTGTCGGTGGACATCGGCGAGGCCGAGCCGCGCACCGTCCTCGCAGGCATTGCCGAGCAGTACAGTCCGGACGAGATGGTGGGGAGGCGCATCGCAGTGGTCGCCAACCTGAAGCCGCGCAAGATGATGGGACAGCTGTCCCAAGGTATGTTGATCGCCGCGACAGGAAAGGACGGCGAACCGCACTTGGCGGATTTCTCGGACGAGGCCCCGATCGGAGCTCGCCTCGGCTAGAGCCCGCACCCGGCGGCCGACGATGCTGGTCGATTCCCACTGCCATCTCGATGGCGCCGTGTTCGATGGCGATCGCGAGGAGGTGATCGCGAGAGCGCGCCAGGCGGGTGTTTCCTACATGCTCGCTATCGGAACAGGAGACGGCCCGCCGGACTTGGAAGCGGCCATCCGCATCGCCGACCGGCATGACGATATCGCGGCCACAGCGGGAGTGCACCCCCACGACGCGGCCAAGTTCGACGACGCCGCCGCCGACCGTGTCGAGGCCCTGTGCGACCACCCTAAAGTGCTGGCGGTCGGAGAGATCGGACTCGACTATCACTACGACAATTCGCCGCGCGAGGTCCAGCGGCGGGTCTTCATCCGGCAGATGGAGATCGCCGCCAGCCGGCGCAAGCCGATCTCGATCCACACGCGGGACGCTTGGGACGACACTCTCGACCTGCTTGGCGCGCACTGGGCTGGCAACGGCATCGGCGGCATCATGCATTGCTTCACCGGGGATTCCGCCCAGGCGCTGCGGTGCTTGGAGATGGGCTTTCTGCTGTCGTTTTCGGGCGTGCTGACTTTCGCTCGGTCCGAGGACTTGCGCGCGACAGCGCGTTGGACGCCGATGGACCGAGTCTTGGTCGAAACGGACTCGCCTTACCTCACGCCAGCGCCGCACCGCGCGATCCGCCGCAACGAGCCGCGCTTCGTCGTAGAGACGGCGCGCATGCTGGCAAGCGTAAAGGGGGTCGCGTTCGAGGAAGTGGCGCTGCAGACCAGCGCGAACTTCCGCGGCCTATTCAACCTCGCCAACTGAGGGCGAGACCCGCTCCGCGATTTCTGCCACGTAGACCTGCGTGCAGCCCGACATGTCGCTTGCGAAGACGACCATCGTCTCATCGCGGGAGAACGATGGATGGGGGTGTGTCCACTGGGGCCCGTAAACGCTGTCTGCGGCCATCTCCATCCAGCTCAGCGACCGCCGCTTGTCGGCGCCTGCCCTCGCCCGTGCCCAGTCTTCGGCCAGTGCGTAGCGCGACAGGCGCCACTGCGTGCCTTGCGAACTCGCCCCGGATCGGCACAGCTGTCTGCGCGACCCGCTGGCCACGTCAACCAGCTGCAACCCGATGTCGGGATGCGCCGTGTCGCACAGAATCTGCGTGCCGGCCCGATTCGGGGTGATGTGCCAAGCGTTGAACTCGCTGACGGTCGATATAGCGCCGCCGTGCCAATCCAAGCGCCGGAGTGCGAACGGCCAGACGCAGAACACCAGGTCCTCAGAGTGGCCCAAGAACGTCTCGTGCACGATGAACTCGTCATTGCCGTGCTCGTGGAGGCACTCCACGCCGGTGCCGTCGCGGCGCACGCGGTGCATGCGCGGCGCCGGATCGCCAGCGAATTCGATCCACTCAGGGTTCACTGGATTGAACTGCGGGTGGATGACGGTGCGCGGGAATCCAATGAATCCGCTCGTCCTGCCGTCCAGCGTGCCAACGACCAAGCCCCAACCATCCGGGCGCTTACAGGCGGCCACGTACCACTCTCCGTCGGCGCTCAGGGAACACTCGCCGAGCTGCCCGCCACTCTCGAGGATCAAGCTCTCGTCCAAGCTGTCGGGATCGAGCCGCCAAATCGAGCCGGCGCGCACGAACAGGATCACGCCGTCCGGCGCGATCAGTGCCGAGAACGGATGAATCGCCGCGCCATCCGTCAATTGGCGGATTTCCCCGTCCGGAAACCCGACTGTATACAGTTGCGCCGTGCCGCTGCGGTAGCCGCTGAACAGCACGGTGGACTGGTCCGGAGCGAACGAACACTGCAAGAAGTACGTGGGATGGCTGATCGAGGCGTGATCGGTCAGGCGATGCACGCGGACCCCGGTCTCGGGATCGCGGAACGTGGCGTGCTCGGACGGACCGCGGGCGCCCTTGCACCACCGGACCGGCATCATTCGCTCCGGTGGCGCAGCGCCTCCCGCAACACGCGGGTGTCGCGCTCCAAGCCCATGTCCAGCCCCAGAATAGCCCCCAGTGTGGGAGCCACGTCTTCCGGGCCTGCCACGCCGCTATAGCGTCCCGGCACGATGCCGGATCCCGCCAGAAGCACGGGCACGCGGCGATCGTAGTCGTGCGCCGTTCCGTGGCCGGTGCCGGTCGTCCTGCCCGGATAGACGTAGGGGCGGAACTGCACCTGCAAGTGCGGAGAGCGCGAGGCGAAGTAGGAATTCTCGAACAGCAGCGCCGCGCCTCGGCCGCCGCCGGCAGCGAGCTGCTCGGCAGTCCAAACTTGCTCGACGACGGGCTGAGACCGCAGCAGCTCAGCCACGCACTGGCTGGCATCGAGCCGCGACTCACCCCGCGCCGACAATCCGGCCTCGTTCCAGTAGAGATTGCTGCCACCGGCACTGTCGACAATCTCGGCCATTTCACCCGATCCGCACGATTCAATCCCGGGCTGGACCGCGTTCCAGAATTCCTCGGCGGAAATCCGCAGGGCGTCAACCCCTGTAGCGGCGAGGTGTTCTACCAACGGGAGCGCGCCGTGGTCTGCGGTCATGGCGATCGCGACCCGCTCCAAGCCCACCTCCTCGTCCAAGGCGGACAGGAACTGCCCCAATCGGTGGTCCAGGCGCAGGTGGTTGTCCATCGCTTCTTGGCTGAACGGGCCGTACCTGTGCCCGATCGCGTCCGTCGCCGAGAGGCCGATCGCGAGCAGGTCGGGAGCTGCATCGGCACCGAGTTCCCCCGAGCGGACGGCCGCCAGAGCGGCGTCTAGCACGATTTCGTCCGAGAACGGGGTCGCGGTCAGCGTCGATTCAAAGTCCGAATCACCGAGACTGTGCGGAAACTCGCTGTCCGTGCCTCCGCCTTCGGTCGGGAAGGAATCCTCGCGTGCCAGCCGTTCGTAAAGGGCGATATCGTCCCCGATCCTAGTCCAGTCACGCCCCGCATAGGACGAGGCCGGCCCAGCGTCGTTGAACTCCCGCAGCCAGCCCGGCAGCGCGCCGCCATAGTACGTCGACGAGACGAGGCAGCCGCAGTCACGGCTATACCAGAAGGCGCCATCGGCGCGCCGCCCTCCCAGCAGCACTGCCGAGCGATCCTTGGTCGACAGCGAGTAGACCACGGATTCCGGGCTGCTCTCCTTGAGCGTGTCCCCCAGTGTGTCAGCCAGTAGCGCGTGCGGCGAGGCACCATGGCCGGGGCCGCCCACCGCGGCATGCCGGTCATCGCTGACGCAATAGACCTCGCCCTTGCCCGCTTCCCGCCAAGAGTTGCCCACGACTCCGTGGGTGGACGGATGCATGCCTGTCGCAATCGTGGCGTGTCCAGCGGCGGTCACCGTGCTGGAGTGACGATACGAGGCGTCCGTGAAGTAGGCCCCGTGCCCCAGCAGCCAGCGCAGTCCCCCGCTGTAGTGCGACTCGAAACGAGTGATGTAGTCGGCGCGCAACTGGTCGATCGCTAGCAGCACTACCAGCCGCGGCGGAGGCTCAAGGGCGGGTTGCACTAAAGTCAATGCCAGCGTCAACGCTGTCAGCGCGAGCAGCCAAGCCAGCCACAGTGCGGTCCGGCTCATCACTCGTCGGACTCGGATGCCTCCACGGCATCGCGCAGCAGGGCCTTGGCGTCTTCGGCGTTGGACTCTAGCACTTTCACCAACACGTTGCCCACCGGTTGCTGGATCACGTTCTCCCGTGCCAGCCAGCACTTGATACCGGCTGATTCGAGCAGCGATTGAATGACCTCGGCCTCGACATTGGCCAAATGGCTCCTTGAGGAGAACACGGTCACCAGGCTGTCCTCAGTGCGTGGCGGTTGCATGAGACTCAGGCAGTCTACCAGACCGAGTGCGCCTCGGTCGGTTCTTGTGGGATACTGTAGCCCCCGAGAGACCCATGAAGAGAAGCATCGCCATAGCCCTGTTCAGCGCGCTGGCCGTGGCCACCGCGGCCGAGAACGACGGTCGTCCGGCCCCGACCGGCTACACCGACACGCCGTTCCTGCCCGGCGATCGCTGGCGCGTGCATGACGATGCCAGGCCGAGGCCTCGCCTGGTCGAGCCCGGCACGGCCAGCACGCAGTCCAAGCCGGGCCTGCCGCCATCGGACGCGATCGTGCTTTTCGACGGCAGCGACCTGTCAAACTGGCTCGAGCGCAAGCGCGGCGAGACTTCCGCGCCGACTTGGAAGGTCGAGAACGGATACATGGAGGTCGTGCCCGGCACCGGCAGCCACATCACCAAGCAGAAGTTCGGCGACGTGCAGCTGCATGTCGAGTGGGCCACCCCAGCCGAGCCGCGCGGAAACAGCCAACAGCGCGGAAACAGCGGCATCTTGATCATGGGACTTTACGAGATCCAGGTCCTTGATTCGTACGACAACATCAGCTACGCCGACGGGCAGGCAGGAGCGATCTACGGGCAATACCCGCCGATGGTCAACGCCTCGCGCAAGCCAGGCGAGTGGCAAACATACGACATCATCTTCGAGGCGCCCCGCTTCGACGGCGACAAGCTGGAGAAGCCGGCTTTCGTCACCGTCTTCCACAACGGCGTGCTGCTGCACCACCGCAAGCAGATGATGGGTCCCATGCGGCCCCGCAAGGTTAGCGAGTACGTTCCGCACGAAGCAGAGCTGGGCGTGCTGCTGCAGGCCCACGGCAACCCAGTGCGCTACCGCAACGTCTGGGCACGCCGCCTGGACCTACGCGAACCGTAACAGCCCGATCGCGAGCGGCAGCGCGACGCCGCAGGCGATCTGGCTCAAAGGCGGCCGCGGCCGCCCGCGGCGCGGGAAGTCTCCCTGGAAGCCCCGCGTCACCAAGGCTTGCGCCACCCGCTGGGAGCGGTCCCAGCCCCTTACGAACACCATCGCGACCTGGTTGGCAAGCATGCGGACGCGACCGACCCTGACCGTGCCGCCGGTCCGGCATTCGCGCGCCCGCGCGATTCCCCGCCACTCCTCGAGCAGCACGAACAGATAGCGGTGCATCAGGACCGTTGTCAAGGCGAAGCCCCTAGGCACCCCCAGCCTGCGCAAGGAGTCGACAATGTCTTCGACCGGTGTGGTCGCCGCCAGCAACGAGAGCAGCAGAATGGCCGAATAGGCCTTCCACACGACCGCGAAGGATACCGCCCCGCCCTGCGGCACGCTGGCGGCCAGGGGCAGGGCCGCGGCCATCGCGATGAACGGCGTCGCGACCAAGAGCCGCCGGGCCACGTAAAGCGCCGGCACGCGCGCCGCCAGCCACAGCGCGGCCAGAATCCCGATGGCCGCGAGGCAGCGCCAGTCGATGCCGGGCCGGAAGGTCGAGATCACCAGCACCGCGCACAGCGCCGCGCTCAGCTTGACCAGCGGATCCGCGACCGCCAGGGGCGAGGCAGGTGCCGCGAGGGCGGCGTCGAACGGCCTCATGCCCTTACCCTCCGCTTGAGCAGCAGCCACCAGGCCAGCAGCCCCGCGCACGCTAGCGCGAGCAGCGCGTAGCGGGCTAGCCATCCGGCTCCGCCTTCCACGCTGCGGACGACACCGTCGCCGTCCACGCTGAACTCCAGGCTGGCCCGATGGCCCAAGCCATCGTCCACGGTCAAGCTCCACCGGCCGGCGACGTCCGGCTCGAAGTGCGCCACTCCGGACGGATCGGTGCGAAGGATCGCGAAGTAGCTGTTGGCGTCAGACGGGGACTTGACTAGGACCTCCGCTTCGGCCGGATCGCCGTTGGTATAGGAGCACTTCACGCTTACAGCCCCGTCCAAGGGAACGAGCTCGGCCGTCAAGCCATGGGCGCTCGATCCCGCCGGCAGCAGTAGGCCCAAGGCCGCGATCAGCGCAATCCGACCGCTCATTGTTGCTGCGGCAGCAAGATCTCGGGCTTCACGCGCCCGAAGAACCCTACTGCCAAGAGTGTCACTGCCGCTTCCAGCACGGCCACGGCGGCTAGGACCGCCGCTACAGCGAACAAGCCACGCCCGTAGTCCGCCAGCTTGAACTCCCACGCGAGCAGCAACACCGGAACCATCGCCCCGAGAAAGCCCCCCGCCGCGGCGCGAGCGGGCTGCGGAACCCGCGACAGCCGCCAAGCCCCCCAGCCGATCAGGGTGCCCGATCCCATGTTCAGGGCATTTACGCCGAGCGACAGCAGCCCGCCGTGCTGGAGCAGCAGGGCCTGGAACAACAGGCTGGCATACAGCACCGGAAACGCCCTCCGCTCCAGCACGATGCCCAACAGCCCGTACAGGCCCAGATGCATCGGAACGCCCAAGACGGGGAATTGAATCATTGACACAACGAACGCCGCCGCGGCACCGAGCCCCATCTTGGAGGCCTCCGCGACTTCGACCTTGCGACAACTCAGGCCCAGCCAAGCGCAACTCGCCACATGCGCGGCGACGCAGCCGGCGACTGGTAGAATGCCGTCTGCGACATGCACCGGAGATGGGAGTATATCACGCTCCCGCGACGGCCGCGGAAGCTCAGTTCCCCACGCCGTACTCGGCCGTGATCCCTTCGGCGAGATAGTTTCGAATCGTGGCCCGATTGCGCTCGACCTCGTAAAATGCCGCCCGCAGCACCTGCTCCTTGCGATTCATCAGCACGGCCCGGATCGAGCGCTGCACGTCTTGGTCTTCAAACGGGCGCTGCCCGGCCGGCTCGATCGAGATCAGGTGCAGGATGCGGAACTCGCCATCGGTCTCTACGATCTTCGAATACTCGCCAGGCTCCAGCGCGACCATCTCGCGTCTGAGCCGGATATCGGTCGATTCCAGGGCCGACTGCGGAATGAAGCCCATATCACCCCCGGTGGAGGCGTAGATAGGGTCTTCGGAGTACTCCCGCGCCATCTTTTCGAAGTCAGCCCCGCTCGCAAGCTCTTCGCGAATCCACTCGATCTTCTCGCGCGCCGCCTCGGGCCCGGTGGCGTCATCGTTGCGCAGGTTCGGGATCGGCGACACCGCCGAGGCGGAGACAAGGATCTGCGCTAAGTGCATCTGCTCCTCGTACACGGAAAAGGCGCTCTCGTGGCTGTCGTAGTACTCCCGCATCTCGTCCGCATCGACCTCCACGCGGGACGAGATCTCGGCATGGATCAGCCGCTCGATGGTCAGCCTGTGGCGCAATTCCGTCCGGAAGTCGCCAAGCGACAGCCCCTTGTCGTCGAGAAACCCTTCCAAGGCCGCTTGAGTGCCGTATTCAACCACGTGGCGTTCCACGGCTGCGTCAACCTCCGCGTCAGTCGCGACCAAGCCCATGTCCGCCGCGCGCTGCACGAGCATCCGCTGGTCGATCAATTCGCGCAACAACGCAAAACGTTGCGCAGTCTCCTGGCTGGCGTCCGGCGGCTCTGTCGGCGCTTGGCCGTCCGGCAACTTCGACCAGCGATAGCGGTCCAGGTCGGCCGACGTGATCCGCTCGCCGTTAACCTCGGCCACGACCTCCGTCCCGCCAGGCTCCTGGCAGGCGGCCCACGCCAGCAGGCAAACGAGCGCAGCGGGCGCCACGCCTGCCCCAGGCAGGCGACAGGAGAAGGCCCCCAATAGCGCCAACGGCGTCAATCCCTAGATTTGTCTTCGGAGTCGGACGCTCTAGCGTCCGGCTCAGCCTCGGCCGCTTCGACGGGCTCTACCGCAGCTTCCGCCGTTTCGACGGGCTCCACCGTGGTCTCGTCCGCCGCTTCCGACTCGCGGTTCATGCGCGACTCTCGCCGCTGCCGCTTGGTCTCGGCCTTCTTCTCCAGCTGGGCTCCCAGCAGTTCCAGGATGGCCGTTTCGGCGCCGTCTCCGGACCGGGTGCCCAGGCGCATGATGCGCGTATAGCCGCCCTGGCGATCCGCGAAACGCGGGCCGATCGTGTCGAAAAGCTTCTTCACCGCTTTCGGCTCGAACAGATACGCGGCCGCCTGGCGGCGGGCGTGCAGGGTGTCGCGCTTGGCCAACGTGATCACCTGTTCCACCTTGGGCCGCACCGCCTTCGCCTTCGTGACCGTCGTCTCGATCCGCTCGTGCAAGATCAAGCTCGTGGTCAACCCGCGCAGCAACGCCCGTCGTGCCGACGGGTTGCGCTGCAGCTTGAAGCCGCCCTTCCTGTGCCTCATCGCCGTGGCTCCCCGCTCTCTAGCCTTCGCTCGACTGCCGCGGCACCAGCCGTCCGCGCTCGTCCTGCAACATGCCGAACTCCAGGCCCATCGAATGCAAGATGTCGCTGATCTCCAACAGCGACTTGCGGCCGAAATTCTTCACGCGCATCATGTCGCTCTCGGTGCGCACCACAAGGTCCCCGATCGTCTGGATGTTGGCGTTCTTCAGGCAGTTGAACGAACGCACCGACAGCTCCAGGTCCTCGATCGACTTGTTGAAGTGCTCGGCCGTGAGATCGCCCTCGGCCTCCGGCAGCACGTCTTCCAGCGCGCCATCCTCCTCGAAGTTGATGAAGATCTGCATGTGATCTTTCAGCAGCTTCGCGGCCAGGCCGATCGCGTCCTGCGGCGTCACCGCGCCGTTGGTCCACAGCTCGAGGTTCAGCTTCTCGAAATCAGTCGTCTGGCCGAGGCGCGCCTGCTCGACGCCGTACTTGACTCGATGCACCGGCGAATGGACCGAATCGATCGGAATGAAGTCCACCGCCAGGTCCTCCTCGTAGTTCTTCTCGGCCGAGACGTATCCGCGCCCCATCCGGACGCGCATCTCGATATCCAGCACGGCCTCGTCGTTGATCGTGGCGATATGGACGTTCGGATCTAGGATCACCACGCCCGAGTCCGCCTCGATCGCCCCGCTGGCGACGTCGCCCGGCTCGGTAACGCGCAGCCGGATCGTGCGCGCACCCTCGCCGTGCAGCTGCAGAGGGATCTGCTTCAGGTTCAGGATGATGTCCGACGCATCCTCGACAACGCCCGGGATCGAGCTGAACTCGTGGGAAACGCCTTCGATACGAACCGCGGTGATCGCCGCGCCCTCGATCGAGCTCAGCAGCGCCCGCCGCAGCGAATTGCCAATGGTCGTGCCGAAACCCCGCTCGAACGGCTGCGCGCTGAAGCTGCCGTACTTCTCGTTGAGGGAGTCCGAGTTGACCGCTAGGCGCTTCGGCTTCTGGAATCCTTTCCACAACATCTGATGTATGCCTCTCCCTTGCTATGCGCTGGCGACCTGGACTGCCCAGACGCTACCGCGAGTACAACTCGACGATCAATTGCGCGTTGATCTGCGTGTTCTCGAGGTCCTCTTTCGACGGCGCTGCCAGCACCCGCCCGCGGAGCTCGTCCGACCCCCGCTCCAGCCAAGCTGGCGGGGAAGCCGAAACCGGCGCCTCCAGGGCTAGCCGGATGCCACCATGCTCCCGGCTTCGCTCGCGAATCTCGACAACATCGCCGTCCGCCACCTGATACGAGGGGATGTCAACCTTGCCGCCATTGACCCGCACGTGACCGTGGTTGACGATCTGCCGGGCTTGGCGCCGCGAAACCGCGAAGCCCATGCGGAAGACCACGTTATCCAAGCGCCGCTCCAGCATCGTCAGCAGGTTGTCTCCCACGACGCCCGGCTGCCGGGCGGCGCGCTCGTAATACCTGCGGAACTGGCGCTCAAGTACATCATACATGAAGCGCGCGCGCTGCTTCTCCTGCATCTGCAGGGCGTAGCCGAGCATCTTGCGCGGGCGCTGCGTCTTGCCGTGCTGGCCCGGCGCGTACGGGCGCTTGTCAAGCAAGCGTTCCGACTTCGGGTCCAATGCCATGCCCAAGCGCCGCGAACGGCGCACGACCGGCCCTCGGTTTCGTGCCATGCGATTCTCCCTGCCCTCAGACCCGGCGCTTCTTCGGCGGCCGGCAGCCGTTGTGCGGGATCGGCGTCACGTCCTTGATGTGCGTGACCTGGATGCCCGCGGTCGCAAGCGCGCGGATCGCCGACTCGCGCCCGCCGCCGGGCCCCTTCACGCGCACCGCCACGCGTCCCACGCCGTGTTCCTTGGCCGCGTTGGCGGCCGTCAGGCTGGCCTGCTGCGCCGCGAACGGGGTGCCCTTCTGGGACCCGCGAAAGCCCAGCGAACCGGCGCTCGACCACGAGATCGTGCGCCCTTCCAGATCCGTGAAGGTGACGATCGTGTTGTTGAACGTCGCCTGGACGTGCACGATCGCGACCGGCACGTTCTTCTTCTGGCGGCTCTTGAAGCGCTTCTTGCCCTTGCCCTTCGGATTTGCCATCAGTCCACTCTCCTAGCGCCTACTTGGTCGCCTTCTTCTTGTTGGCGATCTGACCCCGCCGCGCACCCTTGCGGCTGCGCGCGTTGGTGTGCGTCCGCTGGCCCCGCACGGGCAGGCCGCGCCGGTGGCGCAGGCCGCGGTAGCAGCCGATCTCCATCAAGCGCCGGATGTTGAGCTGCACTTCCTTGCGCAGATCGCCCTCGACCGCCTGCTCCTCTTCCAGCAGCTTGCGCAGGGCGGTGATCTCCCGGTCGTCCAGGTCCCCCATGCGCTTGCCGAAGTCGATGCCGGCACGGTGCAGCAGCGAGCGCGCCCGCGTGAACCCGATGCCGTACAGATATGTCAGCGACACTTCCGCCCGCTTGTTGTCGGGGATGTCGACGCCTTCCAGTCTTGCCATGTTCGCTCTCCTCGCCAGCTCACCCCTGGCGCTGCTTGTGCCTGGGATTGATGCAGATCACCCGCAGGACGCCCTCCCGCCGGATGATCTTGCAATTCTTGCAAAGCCGCTTCACCGATGCCCGTACCTTCATTGCTCCAACCGTCCTACTATCCTCGCTCTGGTCGCGTCCCGCGGCGACAAGCGCAGCCGCACCCGGCTGCCCGGCAGCAGCCGCAGGAAATCCATCCCGTGCCGCCCGGTCGCCGCCGCGGCGACCGTGTGGCCGCTGTCGAGCCGCACGCGGTACAGCAGGCTCGGCAGCTCTTCCAGGACCGTGCCCGCAACCTCCGCGGCCTCGCTGCCGCCGCGCCTCGCTCCGCGCTCCGCGCCCATGCTCGCCCGCGTTCCATCCTTCATACCGCTGTCAGCAGCCGCGGGCCGTTCGCCGTGACGGCCACGCAGTGCTCGAAATGGGCGGCGTTCGAACCGTCCCGGGTGACCGCCGTGAAGCGATCCCGCAAGATTCGCGTGCGCGCGTCGCCGGCGGCGACCATCGGCTCGATCGCCAGCACCATGCCCTCCCTCAGGCGCGGGTTCGGCACCTTCGGGTCCACGTGGTTGGGCACCTGCGGGTCTTCGTGCAACTGACGCCCGATGCCGTGGCCCACGAACTCCTTCACGATCGAGAACCCCGCGCCCTCGACATGCACCTGCACGGCGTGGCTGAGATCGGACAGGCGCCGCCCCTCGAGCATCTGCTCGATCGCCAGGTCCAAGGCTTCGCACGTGACCTGCAGCAAGCGCTCCGTCTCGCGCGAGACGGAGCCGACCGGTATGGTCGTCGCCGAGTCGCCGTAGTAGCCGTCCAGCAGCACGCCGCAGTCAACCTTGACGATATCGCCCTCGCGCAGTACCCGCTTGCGCGACGGGATGCCGTGCACGACCTCGTGATTCACCGACGTGCACAAGGCCGCCGGGAACTTCTTGCGCGCGGCCGGCACATAGTAGCCCTTGAAGGCCGCCGTCGCGCCGGCCTCGCGAATCATCGCGACCGCCCTGTCCTCTAGGTCCATCGTCGTCACGCCCGGACGCACCATGGCGCGCAACGCCGCCAGCACGCGGCCGACCAGCTGCCCGCTGGCGTACATCCGCTCGATCTCCATCGGACTCTTGCGCACGATCATGGCCAAGTTCTCCGCGTCGCGCCCGCCGGACGCACCGCCCGCTAGGCAAGCGAATGGCGCCCCCGGATCCTGCCCGCGCGCGGCGTGAAACCTTCGTAGTGACGCATCAGCAGCTGCGACTCGATCTGATTAACCGTGTCCATCGCCACGCCGACGATGATCAGCAGGGAAGTGCCGCCGAAGTAGAAGTTGACATTCAGCCCGTCCAACAACCAGCGCGGCATGTTCGCGTCGGCCCAGTTGCCGATCAGGGGCAAGTGGTGGATCTTCGCCCCGTGGAGCATCAGGTCCGGTATCAGCGAGATCGTGGCCAGGTACAGCCCGCCGACCAAGGTCAGCTTGGTCAGGATGTCGTTGATGTGCTCGGCGCTCGGCTTGCCGGAACGGATGCCCGGAATGAATCCGCCGTACTTGCGCATGTTGTCGGCCACCTCGTTGGGATTGAAGATGATCGAAACATAGAAGAAGCAGAAGAAGACGATGCCAACCACGTAGATCAGCTCGTACAGCGGCTCGCCCGGACGCACCGATTCCAGCAGCCGCGACAGGAACGGGCTCTCGGTGAACATCAAGGTCAGCGTCTGCGGCAGCGACAGGATCGACGAGGCGAAAATGACCGGGATCACGCCCCCGGCGTTGACCTTCAGCGGCAGGTGCGTGGACTGCCCGCCCATCATGCGCCTGCCCACCACGCGCCGCGCGTACTGCACCGGGATCCTGCGCTCGCCGCGCTCGACGAATACGATGAAGCCCACCACGAGCACCATCGCGACCAAGATCACCACCGCTGCCAGTACGTTCCACTGCCCCGTCACGAAGACGTTCTCGTAGATGTTCTGGGTCGCTCCGGGCAGTCCGACCACGATGCCGGCGAAGATGATCAGCGACATGCCGTTGCCAATGCCCCGCTCGGTGATCTGCTCGCCCAGCCACATGATGAACGCCGTTCCCGTGGTGAGCGTCAAGATCGTCATCAGGCGGAAGCCCCAGCCGGGATCGTAGGCAAGGCCCTGCTGCACGACGAGCTGCGCGTACGCGAACGACTGCACGATGCTGATGCCGATCGTCAGATAGCGCGTCCACTGCGTGATCTTGCGCCGGCCCAGCTCGCCCTCCTTTTGCAGCCGCTCCAGCGTGGGCACCGCCACGGTCAGCAGCTGCAAGATGATCGAAGCCGTGATGTACGGCATGATCCCCAGGGCGAAGATGGTCAGCTGGCTGAGCTGCCCCCCGGAGAACAGGTCCAGGAAGCCCAGGGCCGTGCCGCGCGCGGCCTCGAAGATGCGCTGCAGCTCCTCGGTGTTCACGCCGGGCGTGGGGATGTGCCCGCCCACGCGGTAGACCGCCAGCATCGACAGCGTGAACAGGAGCCGGTTGCGCAGGTCCGGCACGCGGAACACGTTCACGCAGGCTTCGAGCCACTTCATGATTTCGCTTGCGCCTCCGCTCCCACCAGCAGAGCCGTGCCGCCCGCCTTCTCGATCTTCTCCCGCGCCACGGCCGAGAACTTGTGCGCCGTCACCGTGATCGGCCGGCTGATGTCCCCGTTGCCCAGGATCTTCAGGCCGTCACGCAGCCGGCTGACCGTGCCGGACGCGAGCAGGCTGTCCGGCGTGAACTCGTCCCCGGCCAGTTCCTCGAAGCGCTGCACGTTCAGCACGGCGTATTCCTTGCGGTTCGGATTCGTGAAGCCGCGCTTGGGCACGCGCCGCACGAGCGGCATCTGGCCGCCCTCGAAGCCGCGCTTGCCGCTGTAGCCCGAGCGCGAGCGCTGGCCCTTCTGGCCGCGCCCCGCCGTCACTCCCAAGCCCGATCCCGGGCCCCGGCCGCGGCGCTTGCGCGGCCGGCGCGATCCCGGGGCTGGATGAAGTTCGCTCAGTTTCATCGCTGTAACCGCCTAGTCGATGACTTCCACCAGGTGCGGAACCTTCGCGACCATGCCGCGCGTGGCCGGGCCCTCGGGCCGCTCCACCACCTGGCCGATCTTGCGCAGCCCGAGTCCGCGAACCACCCGCTTGAGCTTGGACGGGACGCCGATCGTGCTCCGCTTGAGCCTGATCTTGATCATGTCAGCCATCACATGCCGCCCCGGATCTCGCTGACGCTCTTGCCGCGCAGCCGCGCGATCTCCTCGTGGTTGCGCAGCTGCTGCAAGCCGTCGAACGTCGCCTTGATCACGTTGTGCGGGTTGCGCGAGCCGATGCACTTGGTCAGCACGTTCTGGATGCCCGCGGCCTCGACCACCTTGCGCACCGCACCGCCCGCGATCTTGCCCTTGCCCTCGCGGGCCGGCTTGAGCAGGACCCGGCCTGCTCCGTACACGCCCAGCACCTCGTGCGGGATCGTGGGGCCGAGCACGTTCACCTGGATCAGATTCTTCTTCGCCTTCTCGATCGCCTTGCGGATCGCCGAAGGCACCTCCTTGGCCTTGCCCTTGGCAAAGCCCACGACATGCTTCTCGGGGTCGCCCACCACCACCAGCGCGGAAAAGCTCAGGTTCTTGCCGCCCTTGACGACCTTGGTGACGCGATTGATCTCCACCACCTCGTCGGTGAGCTGAAGCTCGGCCTGCTCAATGTTCTGTTTCGCTTCCATCGATCCCTGCCCTCTGTCGGTCTGGCCTACTTGGCCTTGCGAGCCTTGCCGGGCTTGCCCGCCGCGGCGGCCTCCTCGCGCGCCCGGCGCTCGCGCGTGGGCGGCAGCAGGCCGGCCCGCTGCACGGCCTCGGCCACGGCCCGGACGCGGCCCTTGAAGTTGTGCCCGCCGCGGTCGAACACCACCTGCGCGACGCCGGCCTCGCGCAGGCGTTCCGCGATCATCTCGCCCACCTTGGTGGCGGCGGCCACGTTTCCGCCGTATTCGCTGAAACCGGCGCCGACCGTGGACGCCGACGCCAGCGTGCGCTGGGCATCGTCGTCGATGACCTGCGCGTAGATGTGCCGCAGCGAACGGAAAACGGCCAGCCGCGGGCGCGCGGCGGTGCCGCGCAAGCGCTTGCGGATGCGGGCATGCACCCGCCGCCGCCGAGCGTTCCGGTCAACCAGTGAAACCATCTCTGCCTCGCTCCGTCAATCGGCCGCCTACGCGGCGCCGCTCTTGCCTTCCTTGCTGCGCAGGCGCTCTCCCTCGTAGCGCACGCCCTTCTGCTTGTACGGGTCAGGCTTGCGCAGCGAGCGGATCGAGGCCGCCACCTGGCCCACGACCTGCTTGTCGATCCCGGACAGCTCGATCTTCGTGTTGCCCTCGATGCTGGCCTCCACGCCGTCCGGCAGCAGCACCTCGATCGGGTGCGAGTAGCCCAGCTGCAAGCTCAGCACCCGCCCCAGCTTCTGGGCCCGGTAGCCGACGCCGACGATCTCCAGGCGCTTCTTGAAGCCTTCGGTCACGCCCTTGACGGAGTTGTTCGCCAGCGCGCGGGTCAGCCCCTGCATGGCCCCGTTCGAAGCGTCCGCGCAGGTGATGCGCAGGGTGCGCTCCTCCAGCTCCGCGGCCACCCCGTCAGGAACGGGAACGCTGAGCTCGCCCTTGGGGCCCGTCACGTTCAAGCGGCCCGGCTCAATGCCGACCTTGACGCCGTCCGGCACCTCGATCGGCAACTTCCCAATTCTCGACATCGTCTCTCTCCCGCAGCGGCCACGATCTTCAGTAGACCGTGCACAGCACCTCGCCGCCAATGCCCAGGCCCTTGGCCTGCCGGCCCGTCATCACTCCCTTGGACGTCGTCAGCACGCTGACGCCCATGCCGCCGATCACCCGCGGGATACGCTGGGCATCGACGTACACCCGGCGGCCGGGCGTCGACACGCGCGTCAGGCGCGTGATCACCGGCCGGTTGTCCGGGCGGTACTTCAGGTAGACCTTCAGGGTCTTCTTGTTGTTGTCCGTGGCCACGCGGTAGTTGGAGACGTAGCCCTCTTCCTTCAGAATCCGGGCCAGCTCGATCTTGACCTTCGAGCCGGGGATCTCCACCTTGTGGTGCCTGGCCGCCATGCCGTTGCGGATGCGCGTCAGCATGTCGGCGATCGGATCGCTGTGCATCTCGCCTCCTACCAGCTGCTCTTGACCACGCCCGGCAGTTCGCCGCTCAGCGCCAGTTCGCGGAAACAGATGCGGCACAGCTCGAACTTGCGCATGTAGCCGCGCGGGCGCCCGCAGCGCCGGCAGCGGTTGCGGTAGCGCACCTTAAAGCGCAGCTTCTTGCGCTCGCGCGCAATCTTGGCCTTCGTTGCCATGATCCTCCTCGCAGTCCTCGCCGCGCCTACGCGGCGCGGAACGGCATGCCCAGCAGCCTGAGCAGCATGTAGCCCTCGCGGTCGGTGCGGGCAGTCGTAATCATGGTTACGTTCATGCCCTTCATCACTTCGACCTTGGTGTAGTCGATCTCCGGGAAGATCGTGTGCTCCTGGATCCCCAGGGTGTAGTTGCCGCGTCCGTCGAGTTTCGGCGAGACGCCCTGGAAGTCGCGCACGCGCGGTAGCGAGACCGCGATCAAGCGGTCCAGGAATTCCCACATGCGCGTCCCGCGCAAGGTCACGGTGCAGCCCACCGGCACCCCTGCGCGCAGGTTGAATCCGGCGATCGGGCGCTTGGCCAGCGTCACGACGGGTTTCTGGCCCGAGATCGCCGCCAGCTCCTTGACCGTGCCGTCCACCACGCGCTGGTTGACCGGCACGCGCCGGCCGGCCTGGGCATCCGCCGCGCCCTTGGCAGCCTTCTTCTTCTGGCCGCCGTCCTGCTTCTGCAAGATGATCTTGCCGATGCCAATGTTGAGCTTGATGGCGACCAGCCTGGGGATCGCCATCGGGGAGCTGTAGCCGAACTCCTCGCGCAGCGCCGGCGCCACCGACTCGGAGTACTTCTCTTTCAGTCGCGGCCCGGCCATCACTCGGTCACCACCCTTACGTTCGACAGATCCATCATCGATTCGCGCTCCGCAATGCCGCCCTTGACCTGCTTCTGCGGATTGGGACGGACGTGCTTCCTGACCATGTTGGCCCCTTCCACCAGCAGCCGGCCCCGCTTGCGGTCCACCTGCAGCACCCGACCGCGCAGGCCCTTGCTGCGGCCCGTTATGACTTCGACAGTGTCGTTCTTCTTGACCTTGGTCTTGTACATGACCAAGGGCTTGCGGTGCCGGCGCATCTTCGGCATCAGAGCACCTCCGGCGCGAGCGAGACGATCTTCATGAAGCGCTTGTCGCGCAACTCGCGCGCCACCGGCCCGAACACGCGCGTGCCGACCGGCTCGCCCACCTCGTTGACCAGCACCGCCGCGTTCTCGTCAAAGCGGATGTACGTGCCGTCCTTGCGGCGCGTCTCCTTGCGCATGCGCACCACGACCGCGCGCACGACCGAGCCCTTCTTGACGTTCGAGTCCGGCACGGCCTCCTTCACGGACGCCATGACAACATCGCCCAGCCCGGCCTTGCGGCCGGTCGAGCCGCCGCGGGGCAGGATGCACATCAGGCGCCGGGCGCCCGAATTGTCGGCCACCGCCAGCCTAGTCTGCATTCCGATCATG
This sequence comes from Terriglobia bacterium, assembly GCA_009841225.1. Classification (GTDB taxonomy): domain Bacteria; phylum Acidobacteriota; class Terriglobia; order Bryobacterales; family UBA6623; genus VXMF01. The sequence continues at coordinate 202,399 of VXMF01000018.1, forward strand.
CTGTCTGCCTCCTGTCGGCACCGGCCTAGCGGCCCGCCGCCTCCCGCCGCTGGCGGCGCACCTTGATCTCAACCTGGGGCGCCTTCAGCACGACTTCCTCGAGCCTCCAGCGCTTGCGCTTCGACAGCGGGCGGCACTCGACAATGCAGACCCGATCGCCCATCTTGGCCGTCTCGTGCTCGTCGTGCGCCATGAACTTCTTCTTGCGCGTGATGTAGCGGCGGTACAGCGGGTGCTGCACGCGCCGGCTGACCTCCACGACGATGGTCTTCGCGGACTTGGTCGAGACCACCCGGCCGACCTTGCGGTTCTTGTGACCCTGCTCAGGCATCGGTGTCCTCCGCTGCCGCGGCGGCCCGCCGCTTCTCGCCCGCCACCGTGAGGATGCGAGCGAGGTCCTTGCGGGTGGCGCGGTACTTGCGCACGCCCTCGGCCTGGCCCATCGAGATCTGGAAGCGCAGCCTGAACAGCTGCTCCCGCGCCTCGGACTCCCTTTGCTGGAGCTCGGCCAGGGTCAGTTCGCGATATTCGCTGGCCCTCATAGCAACTCTCCGCTGAATCGGCTGACAAACTTGACCGGGATCGGCAGCTTTTGGGCGGCCAGCTCCATGGCGCGGCGCGCCACGCTTTCCTCGACGCCCTCGATCTCGAACATCATGCGCCCAGGCTTGACCACCGCAACCCACTGCTCGGGAGCCCCCTTGCCCTTGCCCATGCGGGTCTCGGCGGGCTTCTTGGTGATCGACTTGTCGGGGAAAATCCGAATCCACAGCTTGCCGCCGCGCTTGACACGGCGGCTGATGGCGATGCGGGCAGCCTCGATCTGGCGGTCGGTGATCCAAGCCGCCTCAAGCGCCTTGAGCCCGTAATCGCCGAAGTCCAGGCCGGAACCGCGCCACGCCTTGCCGCGGCGATTGCCGCGGTGCATCTTGCGATAGCGCGTCTTCTTGGGCATTAACACGGCGCTATTCCTCCTCTTCGCTGGCGCCGGTGCCGGCAGTGTCCGCCATCGGCGGCTGGAAGGCAGACTCCGCAGGCGGCGAAACCGGGGCTTCCGGCGGCGCCTCGACCGGAGCAGCGGCCTCGACGGCCTCCTCCGCGGCCGCGACCGCCGGGCGGCGCAGCCGCTCGCGCTCCTGCTCGGCCTGGCTGCGCGCCTCGCGCCGGCGGGCCGGTTCCGGATCCTCGCGGCCGGTCTTGCGGATCGCCGCACCGCGCGGGTCGATGATCTCGCCCTTGTAGATCCAACACTTCACGCCCAGCACGCCGTAAGTGGTATTGGCCTCGCTGAAGCCGTAGTCGATGTCGGCGCGAAGCGTCTGCAGCGGCAGCCGCCCGTGCAAGTGCCACTCGCTGCGCGCGATCATCTTGCCGTTCAGCCTGCCCGCCACCCAGATCTTGATGCCCTTGCAGCCGAAGCGCTGGGCGAATTCGACCGACTTGCGCATGGCGCGCCGGAAGCTGACGCGCTTCTCGATCTGCACGGCCACCGACTCGGCCACCAGTTGCGCGTCAAGCTCGGGCCGGTGGACCTCCTGGATGTCGATGTAGATGTCCCGCTTGGTCTGCTGCTGCAGCTCGGCCTTGAGCTTCTCGATCTCGGAGCCCTTCTTGCCGATGATGATGCCCGGGCGCGCGGCCCGGATGGCGATGCGCAGCCGATTGCCCGGGCGATCCAGCTCGATCGAGCTGATGCCGGCGGCCTTGAGGCGCTTGCGCAGCATGGCCTTGAGCTCGATGTCCTCGTTAACCAAGTCGGCATAGCCCTTCTGGGCGTACCAGCGCGACCGCCAGACCTTGGTGTAGCCCAGGCGGAATCCGTAGGGGTGAACTTTCTGGCCCATCACGTCTCCTTCGCGGCAATCTCCCGCAGCCTAGGCTGCCTCGGACTCCTCTTGCTCTCCGGCGCCGTCATCGGTGACCGTCACCACGATGTGCGCGAGCCGATGCACGTACGGTGCCGGGCGGCCGCGGGCCGAGGCGCGCATGCGCTTCATGCGCGGCCCCTCGTTGACCACGATCGACTTGATCCGCAGCTCCTCGACCTCACCGCCCAGGTCCTCGGCGTTGGCCACGGCCGACTGCAGCACCTTGAGAATCTGCCCGGCCGCGCGCTTGTTGGTGCGGTGCAGCACGTCCGCAGCCTCCTCGGCATCCAGACCCCGCACCAGATCGGCCACCAATCGCGCCTTCTGAGGCGAGACCCGGACATAGTTCCACTTCGCGACAGCATCCATCCGGCTACCCTCCGCGTCCCGACTTCGCGCTGCCGGCATGGCCGCGGAACGTGCGCGTCATGGCAAACTCGCCCAGCTTGTGCCCGACCATGTTCTCGGTGATGAACACCGGGATGAACTTGCGCCCGTTGTGCACGGCGATGGTGTGACTGACCCACTCCGGCAGCACCGTGGAACGGCGCGACCAGGTCTTGATGACGCGCTTCTCGCCAGAGTTGTTCAGGGCCTCGACCTTCTTGTGAAGGTGCTCGTCGTAAAACGGCCCCTTTTTCAATGAACGACCCATCTCGATGCCCCCTAGCCCTTCTTCTTGCTCCCGCGCCGGGACACGATGTAGCGGTCGGTGCGCGGATTGCTGCGCGTCTTGTAGCCGCGCGTCGGCTTGCCCCACGGCGTGACCGGGTGGCGTCCGCCGGAGGTGCGCCCCTCGCCGCCGCCGTGCGGGTGGTCGACCGGGTTCATCGTCACGCCGCGGTTGTGCGGACGCCTGCCCAGCCAGCGCTTGCGACCCGCCTTGCCCAGCGAGACATTGCCGTGATCGACGTTGCCGACCCGGCCGATCGTCGCCATGCAGTCCTCGAGCACGCGGCGCACCTCTCCGGACGGCAGGCGCAGCAGGGCATGGCCCGACTCGCGCGAGATCAGGCGGATCTCGGATCCGGCGGCGCGGGCCATCTGCCCGCCCTTGCCCGGCTTCAACTCGACGTTGTGCACCAGCGTCCCGGGCGGGATGCGCCGCAACGGCAGCGCGTTGCCGACCAAGATGTCGGCGTTCTCGCCGGATTCGACCTGCATGCCCGGCTTGAGCCCGACCGGCTGCAGGATGTAGCGCTTCTCGCCATCCACATAGTGCAGCAGAGCGATGTTCGCCGACCGGTTCGGATCGTACTCGATCTCGGCAACCTTGGCCGGAATGCCGTGCTTCTGCCGCTTGAAGTCAATCTCGCGGTAGCGGCGCTTGTTGCCGCCACCCCGGAAGCGGATACAGATGCGGCCGCGGTTGTTGCGGCCGCCGTGCTTGACCTTGCCCTTGGTCAGCGACTTCTCCGGCCGGTCGCGGGTCAGCTCCTCCCGCGTCGTGGTGGTCTGGAAACGCCGCGTGGGCGTTCTCGGCCTGTACGTCTTGATCGGCATCGATTCCAGCCCCCTACACCTGCGTGTATTCCACCGGCTTCTGGCCCGGCTTCAGCTTGACGTAGGCCTTCTTCCAGGCCGGGCGACGCCCCTGGAAGCGCCCCTGCCGGCGCATCTTGCCCGTATATCTCGCGGTGCGGACGGAATCGACCTCGACCTTGAAGATCGAGCGCACTGCGTGCTTGACGTCCGTCTTGGTGGCCTTGGGATTCACGCGGAAGCAGAGCGTGTCGCCCTGGACGCGAGCCATCTCGGCCTTCTCCGTGATGTGCGGGCTGATGATGACTTCGAACGGGCTCATGCGAGCACCTCGCTGCACGTGCGGGCGGCGCTGGCGGACATCAGGATGCGCCTGTACTTGAGCACGACGTAGGGATTGAGCCGCGAGCTCGGCAGCAGCTTCACCTCGGGCAAGTTGCGGCTCGACAGTTCCAAGTTCTGGTTGGGCTGGTTTTCCACCACCAGCACGTTGCCCCCGAGGCCGAGCGCCTCCAGCACTAGCCGGAACTCCTTGGTCCGGTGGCTCGGCAGCTCGAAGTCGCGGACGACCGTGATGCAGTCTTCCCGCAGGCGCGCCGACAGGGTCGAGCGCAGCGCAGCAACCTGCATCTTGCGCGGCACCTTCTGCTGGTAACTGCGCGGGCGCGGCCCGTGCACGGTGCCGCCGCCGCGCCAAATCGGCGAGCGGCGCGAGCCGCTGCGGGCGCGGCCCGTGCCCTTCTGGCGCCACAGCTTGCGCCCCGAGCCGGCCACCTCGCCGCGCGTCTTGACCTTGTGAGTGCCGGCGCGCTGGTTTGCCTGGTGGGCGACGATCACCTGGTGCACCAAGCCCTCGTTGGCCTCCGCCGCGAACACGGCGTCGGACAGTTCGAGCGTGTCTACCTTCTCGTTGTTCAGATCGACTACGTCTACCGTCGGCATCGCCGTCTACCTCGCTCTCCGGATCGACACGAATCCGCCATTCGGACCCGGCACGGCGCCGCGCACCAAGATCACGTTGTCGTCAGGGTGGACCTCGACAATCTCAAGGCCGCTGACCGTGACGCGATTCCCGCCCATTCGGCCGGGCAGGCGCACGCCCTTGAAAACGCGCGACGGCCAAGCGCTCTGGCCGATCGATCCCGGCGCCCGATGGAACATCGAGCCGTGCGTCTTGCGCCCGCCGCGAAAGCCGTGCCGCTTGACGACGCCCTGAAAGCCCTTGCCCTTGCTCGTTCCGGTAATGCTGACCTTCTCGCTCGGCTTGAAGTGTTCGGCCAAGATGCGGTCGCCCGGCTGGAAGGCCTCGTCCCCGTCTTCCAGGCGGAACTCGCGCAGGAAGCGCATCGGCGCCACGCCGGCCTTGGCGAAATGCCCCCGCTGCGGCTTCTTGACCAGCTTCTCGCGCATGAAGTCGACCAAGCCGACCTGGATCGCCTCGTAGCCGTCGCGGTCGACATTCTTGCGCTGCACGACGACGCAAGGGCCGGCCTGGAGCACCGTGACCGGCACGACGCGCCCTTCGTCGTCGAAGAACTGCGTCATCCCGATCTTCTTTCCTAGGATCCCCGGTGCCATTGCTTCATCCTCTCCTGCGTCAGGCTCGCTTGTCGGGCCGCTCTCAGGCGCCGAAGGCCTTGATCTCCACGTCAACGCCGGCCGGCAGGTCGAGACGCATCAGCGCGTCGACCGTGTCCTGGGTCGGCTCGAGAATGTCGAGCAGCCGCTTGTGGGTGCGGATCTCGAACTGCTCACGGGACCGCTTGTCTGTGTGCACAGAGCGCAGCACGGTGTACTTGTTCTTCACGGTCGGCAGCGGGATCGGCCCGACGATCTGGGCCCCGGTGCGCCGCGCCGTGTTGACGATCTCGCCAGTCGACTGGTCGAGGACGCGGGAGTCGTACGCCTTGAGGCGGATCCGGATTCTTTCCTTCGGCATCGCTTTCGCTGTCCTTCCAGCCCTCTCGACCGCGGCGCGAATCCTACTCGACGATGGAGGCGACGGTGCCGGCGCCGATGGTGCGCCCGCC
>VXMF01000022.1 GCA_009841225.1 Terriglobia bacterium
GGGCGCGTAGCTCAATTGGTAGAGCAAGTGACTCTTAATCACTAGGTTCGGGGTTCGAGTCCCTGCGCGCTCACCACGCCCGAATGGGGGGCACGACGGCACCCAGTCGCGCTTCAACAGCACTGCCCAGCGTTCCTCCGGCGCCTTGAAGGTGAGGCGGCGTCGCAAGGCAGGTGGGCCAGCGTGCCACAAGATCGGCCCGCTCTCTTGTGGTCCAACTCGTTTCTGTCCCGCTCATTAGGGATTAAGGCCCACTTGAGGGAAACCCTCGTGATTTCCCGACAGACGTGCCTAAGCTGGAACTGAATCAGCATGTCATCCCTGCGCATCCGCCTACTCGCCGCTTCAGCTCTAGCGATTTTCGCAATCCCCGGGTTCGCCCAGTCGTCGGGCACCGTTTCCGGAACCGTTTCGATGAAGGAGACGGGGGGGCCGCTTCAGGGCGCGAACGTGCTTATCGTTGAGTTAGGCCGCAGCATTCTCTCCGACGACGATGGCGGATTCACATTCGACAACGTTCCGCCTGGGACATACCACGTCGTTGCCCATCTGGACCACATCTTCGGGGAAGCCGCAAAGACTGTGGAGGTAGAGTCCGGCAGCGCGGCGTCGGTCGATTTCCTCCTATCGCTGGCCACCGAGCGATACGAAATCACAGTCACGGCGTCGGAGCGGCACGAGCCAACTTTCGAGTCCTTCCAAGATGTCGAGTCGCTGAACGCCTACGATCTGTCCGAAGTAACGGCCATATCGCTCGGTGAGGCGCTGGACCACCGGGTCGGGACTGGAATCGCGAAGCGCAGCTTTGGCCCAGGCAATTCGCGGCCCATCATCCGGGGATTCGACGGCGACCGCGTCCTGATCATGGAGGACGGCATCAACACCGGAACCCTGTCGTCGCAGTCCGGCGACCACGGGGAACTCGTGAACGTCGGGCAGCTGGCAAGGCTGGAGATCGTCAAGGGGCCTGCGGCGCTGCTGTACAGCGGCAATGCGATGGGAGGGACGGTCAACGCGATCAGCCGTCACCACGAGCATCATCCCCATCCGCACCAAGGTTTTCGCGGATTTCTTTCGGGTTCAGCCGGAACGGCGAATGCACTAGCGGGAGGCAATGCGGGCTTCGAGGTTGGGGTCGGAAGAGTGATGCTCTGGGGCCACGGCGGAGGAGTTCGCACGGGAGACTACGTAGCTTCGCAGGAGGGCCAGGTCTTCAACTCTCGCACGCAGATGACGAACGGAGGCGGAGGGCTGGGCTGGTACGGAGACTCGATGTACTTGACCGCGGAGGCGAGAGTCGACAGCGGCGAGTTCGGAGTCCCGTTCGCCCACGAGTTCCACGCTCACCACCACGAGGATGAGCACGACCACGAAGACGATGACGACCACGAAGAGGGCGAGGACAAAGAGGGCGAGGACGAGGACCACGACGAGGACGAGCATCACGATGAAGAGGAGGAACTCGAGCGAGTCTCCCTCCAAAGCCGCCGGACAAGCTACCGAGTGAACTGGGGCCTGATAAACCTCGCGGGTCCAGTGGAGAGCTTTTCGCTGAAGCTGGCCCTCACCGACTGGCGACATGACGAGATCGAGCACTTCCACGATGGCGACTCGATCATTGGAACGACATTCAACAACGATCGACTCACGTTTCGCGGTGTGTTCGAACAAGCCAAGGCAGGCGCTCTCTCAGGGCGGTTCGGCGTGTGGGGCGTAGACCGAGCGTACGAAGTGACCGGCGAAGAGTCGCTCTCCCCTCCGATTGACCAGAGCGGGCTGGCATTCTTTGCACTGGAAGAACTCGACTTCGAACGATTCAAGATTCAGTTCGGAGGGCGAGTGGAGACGCAACGCTATAACCCTGCTTACTCGGAACGCGAAGAGCATCACCACGAAGAAGAGGAAGAACACCACGCCGATGATGACGACGACGAGGAGGAGGGAGAGGACCACGACCATGAACATGAACACGAAGAGCATGGCCCTCCCGATGCCGTCGATCGAGCCTTCACCGGAGCCTCTGCCGCAATCGGCATACACGCCGATACGTGGCGGGGGGGAGCATTCATAGCCAACTTCTCCAGAAGCTTCCGCGCACCGTCGCTAGAAGAGCTCTACAATTTCGGGCCACACCCCGGAAACAGGGCGTTTGAGGTCGGCGATCCCAGCTTGGATGCCGAGATCGGAAACGGAATCGATGTCTCGTTGCGGCATCAAGAGGGCCGTGTTCGCGCCGAGCTCAACTGGTTTTACTACGATTTCAGCAACTTCATCTTCCCGTTTACCACCGGCGAGGAAGTTGACGAGTTCCTGGAGATCGAGTTCACGCAGCGCAACGCGCGCTTCACTGGCGCTGAGGCGAACCTCGGGATCGCTCTCCACGACGTTCTCAGCCTCAATCTGGGGATGGACTATGTCGATGCGAAGGACACCGAAACCAACACATACCTGCCTCGGATCCCGCCCTTGCGCGGGCGCATAGGCTTCGACCTTCGCACGGGCGGATTCCGCCTCTCCCCGGAATTCGTGATGGCAAGTGAACAGAGCCGCACGTTCACTGGCGAAACCTCGACACCCGGGTATACGGTCGTGAACCTGAAGGCCGCCTACACCATCGCCCGTCCGAACCTGGCGCACCAGTTTGCGGCCGAGGTGTTCAATATCGGGGACCAGCTCTACCGGAACCATTCGTCCTTCATCAAGGACCTGGCCCCTGAGATCGGTCGAGGCGTGCGATTCACCTATACGGTGCGCTTCTTCTGAGCCCCCGACCCCGGGACGCCCGGAACCGGACGTTTTCGGGATTCGGGAGGCTTCGGGGCGACGGCCAGACGGCTCCGCTTACGGTGCAGGTCCTGCGCCTGTGCGAACGAACCTTCTGACCGGCGCCAAGCCTTTCCGCGCAATCCGGCCCTCGGGGTGGCCTCGCGAGCAGGGGTCAGAGATCCGCCTTTCCAAATCCCGCGACAACCCGGTCAGAGCTCGGCTCGCCATGTGACCGCTCGCATCGAACGAAGCCTTCCAACAGGCATTGGCTGAGGGCCGCCGCCCATCAGGTTGCGAGTGATTGCACGAGGAGCGGGAGGGCTGGGCGCTCCTACTCTTGCGGTGGCGAATGATGCCTGCCCCGGGAGCCTGAGGGCCGTTCGATGTGCGCAGGCCGCGGTCGCTGCTGCACTACGCCCCGCCTGTCGCGAGACCGCAGTGCCAAGCGCGATGGGAGTATTCGGCATTGCACCCATGCATGCCTCCTCGCAGTCCGGGTCCTTCCGTCTCTGAAGTGCGCGGCCGGCCGTCCGCCGATTGCCGGCCCGTTGCCTTCTGCGGACCAATGCGTGCCAGTTACGGTCGAGTGGGTACTAGTTGCGGCCCAATACCGAGGCGTGTATCCTATTGGGCGCATTCGAGCCCGAGCCACCGAGCCGCGTCCAGCGCCGGCGTCGGAGCGGGCAGAGGAGGAATCACATGGCAACAAATCGAGGCGTTGCATACATTCGCCCCGGGGTGGTCGAAATTCAATCGATAGACTTCCCCAAGCTGGCGCTCGGGGATCGCAAGTGCGATCACGGCGTGATCCTAAGGATCGTCTCCACCAACATCTGCGGTAGCGACCAACACATGGTCCGCGGCCGGACCACCGCGCCGGAAGGACTCATCCTGGGTCACGAGATCACCGGCGAGGTGATAGAGGCCGGCCACGACGTAGAGTTCATCTCCGTCGGCGACATCGTCTCGGTACCGTTCAACATCGCATGCGGACGCTGCCGCAACTGCAAGGGCGGGCTGACTGGCATCTGCCTCACCGTTAACCCGGCTAGGCCTGGCGCCGCATACGGCTACGTGGATATGGGCGGCTGGATCGGCGGCCAAGCCGAGTATGTCATGGTCCCCTACGCCGACTTCAACCTGCTCAAGTTCCCCGACCGGGACCAAGCCATGGAAAAAATCGGCGACTTGACGCTGCTTTCCGATATCTTCCCAACCGGTTACCACGGAGCGGTGACGGCAGGAGTTGGACCGGGTTCGATCGTTTATGTCGCGGGTGCGGGACCGGTAGGTCTCGCGAGCGCTCACGGCTGCCAGTTGCTCGGAGCGGCCTGCGTCATCGTGGGCGACATGATCCCCGAGCGGCTCGCCCAAGCGGCAAGCTTCGGCTGCGAGACCGTGGATCTGAGCAAGGACGCCTCGCTAGCGGAGCAGATCGAGCAGATCGTGGGAGAGCCCGAGGTCGACTGCGGCGTGGACTGCGTGGGATTCGAGGCCCGCGGCCACGGCCGAGACGCGGTTGTCGAGAGGCCCGCCACCGTGCTCAACGCGCTGATGGAGGTCACGCGGGCGGGCGGCGGCATCGGCATTCCCGGCCTCTACGTGACGGGCGATCCGGGCGGTGTCGACGACAACGCCAAGATTGGCAACCTCGGCATTCGAATAGGCTTGGGGTGGGCCAAGTCCCACCACTTCATGACCGGCCAGTGCCCGGTGATGAAGTACCACCGCCAGCTCATGCAGGCGATCCTGTACGGCAAGGCCTCGCCGGCCAAGGCATGCAATGTCACCTACATCTCGCTAGACGATGCTCCGCAAGGCTACAAGGACTTCGACAAGGGCGCAGCCCGGAAGTACGTGATCGACCCGCACGCTCAGATCGCGGCTTGATCGGCGATCAGGTTCCCGCCGAGCCCACTCCCGGCGGGAATCGATGTAGCATAAGTGCTATGCAAGAGAAGACCTCTCGGCGCCAGCTGCTTGCTGCAGCTGGGGCTGGGGCTTTGGGAGCGGCATGCTCCCAGCCACCTTCAGAGGCTGAGCCAAGGTCAGCCGACCCCGCCGATAGGATCCGGTTGGGTGTTTCCACGTATTCGTACTGGCACTTCCTCGAGGAGAAGTACCCGATCGAGAACGTGATCGACCATGCGGCCGCGCTGGGCTTCGACGGCGTCGAGATCTTGCACCGCCAGATGGAAAACGAGACGCCTGAGTACATGAACACGCTCAAGCGCCGCGCCTGGGACGAAGGCTTGGATCTGATCATGCTCTCGATCCACCAGGACTTCGTCGATCCGAGCGCGGACAAGCGGCAGGAAGCCATATCCCACACGAAGCACTGCATCGATCTAGCCCACCAAATGGGTATCCCGGCAATCCGGCTCAACACCGGACGCTGGGGAACGATCAGGTCTTTTGACGACCTCATGGCAGCCAATGGGAACGAACCAGCCCTTGAGGGGCACACCGACGAGGACGCGATCGGCTGGTGCGTGGACTCGATCCGCGAATGCCTTCCCCACGCCGCACAGGCGGGAGTCGTGATGGCCCTGGAGAACCACTGGGGCCTGTCCACCAAGGTCGACGTCCTCTTGCGCATCCACCGGGAGGTCGGCGATCCTTGGCTCGGCATCAACATGGACACGGGCAACTATGTCGGGGATCCGTACCCCCAAATGGAGCAGCTCGCCCCGCACGCCAACATCGTGCAGGCCAAGACTTATCCCGGCGGCGGCGTCTGGTACACCCTGGACCTCGATTACCCGCGCATCGCCCAGATCCTGCGCGACGCCGGCTTCAAGGGCTATGTGTCGCTTGAAATGGAGGGCAACGCTCCGGCCGAGCAGGCGGTTGCGGAGAGTTTCCAAGTCCTGCGCGAAGCGTTCGCGTAGAGAGGGGCCTTCGCTCGGTTGCTTTTCGTTGCAGGATCGGCAGCTGCGCAGCCGGAAACCCGGCATTCGATCCCGTCTGGCGGGAGACATCGATCACGCAGGCAGGCTGGGGCTTGGCGGGCCCGACAGCCAAGGGCGGCGCTACGAATGGCGATGCGCCCGGCAGAGGCGCCGCAGGCGTTCAGGCTTAGTGCTGCGATGCGGGTCACGGAGTCGGCCTCGAACAGTCTGCTAGCCTTGAAAGTCATTCGCCATGCGGCTACTGAGGTACATCGCCCTGCTCTCGTTGATCCCGGGCCTGCTCGTCGCTGCGCGGACTCACGAGACCAATCCGATGAGTTCGCCAGAAGACTTCGAAGAGGGCCGCCGGCTGTATCGCATCAACTGCGGGGTCTGCCACGGCATGGAGGGCAAGACCGGACGCGGCGCCCGCTTGGCGCGTCGCAGCTACCGGCACGGCAATTCCGATGCCGCTCTGTTCGACCTCATCGAAGCCGGCGTCCCTGGCACCGACATGCCCGGACTGTGGCTTGACGAGGACGACATTTGGAGAATCCTCCTGTTCGTCCGCACGTTCGCGGAGAAGGCCAGCGAGGTCTGTAACGCAAGCGGCGACGCGGCCGCCGGAAAGCGCGTCTTCGACTCGCAGGGTTCGTGCCTAGCCTGCCACACCGTCGGGCCTCGCGGCGGCCGGCTTGGCCCGGACATGTCGTTCGCGGGCGTGCAGTACACAGACCAGCAGCTGCGCGATGCGCTGCTGGAGCCCTCGCGCGAAGTGACCGGCCGTTACGAGACTGCGCGGCTTGTCACAGCGGAAGGCGAGCGCGTCGAGGGAGTCGTGATGAACGAGAACAGCTACAACATCTTCGTCATGGATCGCTCCGAAAATATCCGGTCCTTCCGCAAAGCGGAGCTCCAGTCGCTCGATCTGCCGGAGGAATCGCTGATGCCTGCCTATGGGGACCTGCTGAGCACAGCAGACCTCGAAAACCTGATCGCCTACCTGTGCTCGCTGCAAGGGCAGGCCGAGGAGGTCGGACAGTGAAAGGCCTGCTATTGCGACGGATGCTCCTGTCGGGGCTGCTCTGCGCCGCGGGCGCCGCGGGAGAGGTGACCAACCAGGACCTGTTGGACGACCCAGACGTCGCATCCGACTGGCTGAACTATCACGGGGGTTACGCTGGTCACCGGCACAGCCTGCTGGACGAGGTGAACCGCTCGAACGTCGAGTCCCTGAGGCTGCAGTGGGCCTTCCAAGAGCGGATCGCGGAGAAGTTCGAAGTCACACCGCTCGTCCATGACGGGATCATGTACATCACTGTTCCGCCAGGTGATGTCTATGCGCTAGATGCCGAGACCGGAGCCCGGCTATGGCGGTATTCCAGACGCATGCCTGCCAAGCTGATCGCATGCTGCGGGCTCGTCAACCGCGGTCTGGCGATCCTGGGCGACCGGCTGTTCATGGCAACCCTAGATGCCTACACGATCGCACTGGACCGCAAGACGGGGCGCCTGCTATGGGAGACGGAACTGATCGATTACTCCCTTGGCTATTCGGGAACGCTCGCGCCCTTGGTGGTCAAGGACATGGTCATGGTCGGCACGGCCGGAGGCGAGTACGGCATCCGGGGGTTTATCGACGCCTTTGATGTAGAGACCGGAGAGCGCCGCTGGCGCTTCTACACGATCCCAGGCCCGGGAGAGTTCGGCAACGACACTTGGTCCGGGGACTCGTGGAAGACCGGCGGGGCTTCGATCTGGATCACCCCCAGCTACGACCCCGAACTGAATCTCGTCTACTGGGGCGTGGGCAATCCGGGGCCGGACTGGAATGGTGATGTGCGCCTGGGGGACAACCTGTTCTCGGATTCCGTGGTTGCCTTGGACGCGGACACCGGCAAGCGCAAGTGGCACTTCCAGTTCACCCCGCATGACGTCCATGACTGGGACGCCACGCAGGTCATGGTGCTGATCGACCGCGAATATCGCGGAGTGGAGCGCAAGCTGCTGGTCACCGCCAACCGGAACGGCTTCATCTACATGCTGGATCGCGAAACCGGCGAGTTTCTCAAGGCGACTCAATTTGTCAAGCAGACCTGGGCGGTCGGGATTTCTGAAGAAGGCCGTCCGATTCGGCGGCCGGGCATGGAGCCGAACGCGGAGGGTATCGAGGTGTTCCCGGCGGTGGCCGGTGGCACGAATTGGATGTCTCCTGCCTACAGCCCGGACACGGGCCTGCTGTACGTCTCGTGCCGCGAAGGCAGCAGTACGTACTTCAAAGGCGAGACGGAATACCGGCCCGGCACCCGCTACTGGGGCAGCTTGTTCGTCAACGAGACGACCATGGACAAGTGGTACGGCGCTGTGAGGGCCTTCCACCCGGTAACTGCCGAAAAGGTTTGGGAGCACAAGCTGTTCCGGCCAGTGTGGGCCGGATTGCTCTCCACCGCCGGCGGCCTGGTGTTCGCCGGAGGCTCGGGTGGATTCTTCAAGGCGCTTGACTCCGAATCGGGCGAGGAGCTCTGGCGAATCAACCTCGGAGCGTCGATCCTTGCCAGCCCTATGACGTACGAGGTCAACGGCCGCCAGCTAGTTGCGGTTGCCTCCGGCGGCGGGATGTTCGTGTTCGCGCTGCCGCAATAGGAATACCGCCTAGGCGGAAGTCTAGGCGACGCAGGATTGCACCGTCACATGCGTGCTAGCGCGTGCGGTCCGCGCTCGGATCCGGGAGGCCGCGGACCCGGCAGAGCCGCCGTATCTCCGCCATGGTGGATTCGTCATCCCAAGCCCGGGATTTCGCGAGGGAGGCGTAGGCCGTGCGGAGTTTCTCGAATGCCCCCTCCGCGTCACCCTCGGCCAACAGCGCGGCACCTTCCGCTCGCATGCGGGCGGTCGGGTCGAAGGCGAGCAACGGGCTATTCCCCGCCCCGGCCAGCCGGCTGCGCGCAGACGCGGCGTCACCGCCGTAGGCAGCGTCGAAGTAGGCCACGGTGACATCGATCACTGGTCGATAGGTGGGGTGGGCGCCGGCAGCGTGGTCCGCGAGATACCGAATGTGCTCGCTGGCAACCTCGATGTCCCTGCGGTCGAGCGCATAGGTGTAGGCCATGTGCCGGCCCTGCAGATCCTCGTAGGAGCCGTCCGCCAGCGCGAGGGCCTGCATGACTAGCCCCGGATCCCAGTCGTCCGGGGGCATGCCGGCGACCACGCAGCTACCCAACCCCATGACGGCCGCGTAGCCGTCCGCGGCAGTGCCCGGACGCAGGAGTGCAAGAATCCGCTTGCCGTCGTTGACGAACGCTCCCTGGCTCACGGGCAGCAGCGTCACGAGTCCGATGCCGAACGAGAGCATGCCAAGCATGAACGTGCTTTCGACCAGCGCATCATGGAGGCTTCCCTGCTGGACTTCGGTGCTGCCGAGGTCCGCAAGCACGTAGATCGTGAGCACGAGCACGCCCACTACAATGCTTGTGACCGGCCCGCCGGCCGCGAAGCTGAGCATTGCGCGGCGCAGCCCGTCGGCGCCCTGCGGCACGCACGATACCACTCCGCCGGCCAACGACAACCTGCGGTTGAGCCGCCAACGCAGGCGGCCATCGGCTGCGCGTTGGATGTGCACGGGTCCGACGATCAGCATGCCCAGTCGCATCCCGCGCAGCCTCCCGCCGAGAGCATGTCCGACCTCGTGGACCGCCAGCGCAAGAAATACCGCGATCGCGAGAAATGCGATGATCATTGTCCGGCTCCCCGAGCGCGCCAGACTGCATCGGACGGAGCCTGAAATCCGGTTACTGCCTGCTCTACCAGATGCCGCGGAGGGGCGCTATCAGCATGTCGAAGAATAACCGGCAAGGCGCGGCCAACATGATCGCATTCATCGGGCTGTCGCCGACCGTGACCATCGTCATCCACAGCCTGATGACGGGCAAGGAGCCCTTTCCGCCGCGCTTCGGTTGGATTGCCAAGCATCTGGAGACGCTGCGAAACAATCCGACGGTAGCCGACCATAACTAGAATCGCCAGCGCGACTGCGGTATCATGCGGCTACTTGGTTCACAGCCGTCTGACGATCCTGCTGCTCTCCGGCCTTCCGACCAGCCTGAGCCGCTGAACGGCGCGGCGACGCACGCATGCCGGTAGTCGACGTAGACGGGCTGACCTTCACCTACGCGTCCGGAACGGCTCCCGCAGTGCGGGATCTCCGCTTCAGAATCGAGCGGGGCGAGATTTTCGGGTTCCTCGGGCCCAACGGGGCGGGTAAGTCGACCACCCAGAAGCTACTGATCGGGCTCCTGCGGGGCTATCGGGGCACCGTCTCTATACTGGGCCGCGACCTCGCAGACTGCAAAGCCGACTACTACGAGCGGATTGGCGTTTCGTTCGAGTTGCCCAACCACTATCTCCGCCTGACCGGCCTAGAGAACCTCCGCTACTTCCGCACACTCTACCGGGGCGGGACCCAGCAGCCCGAGGCGCTACTCGAGATGGTCGGGCTGGGTGACGACGGCGAGCGCCCCGTCGGCGAGTACTCCAAGGGCATGAAGACACGACTCGGGGTGGCGCGCGCCCTGCTCAACGATCCGCAGCTGATCTTCCTGGACGAGCCGACGGTGGGGCTCGACCCGGTCAGCAGGCGGCGCATACGGGACCTCGTCCGGGAGATGAAGAAGGCGGGCCGCACCGTGTTCCTGACCACGCACGACATGACGGTGGCGGACGAGCTGTGCGACCACGTGGCCTTCATCGTCAACGGCGAGATACGGCTCGTCGAGTCGCCGCGCGACCTGAAGCTGGCCCACGGCGCGCGGACGGTCGTGATGGAGTACGACCTAGGCGGCCGCCCCGGGCGGCGCGAGTTCCCGCTCGACGGGCTCGGCGACGACGCTGACTTCCTAGACCTGCTGCGCCAGGCCACCGTCCGCACCCTGCACACCCAGGAAACGACCCTCGAGGACGTCTTCCTGCGAGTCACCGGCCACGGCCTGCAGTAAGCCGATGCACAGGCTGGCCGCCACCGTGCGCCTAGACCTCCGCCTGCAGATGCGGAACGGCTTCTACTATGCGGTGGCCTTTGTGTTGGCCTGCTGGTTCGTCGTTCTCACCCGCCTCCCCGCGATCGACTGGGGTTACGTGCTGCCGGCCGTTGTGTTCGGCAACCTGGTGATGATCAACTTCTACTTCGTGGCCGGCCTCGTGCTGCTGGAGAAGGGCGAGGGAACTCTGGAGGCCCAGGTGGTGACGCCCCTCGCTAGCTGGGAGTACCTGGCCTCGAAGGCGCTGACGCTGGCCGCGCTCGCGGTGGTCGAGCAGGTGGTCATCGTCTGGTCGGCGTACGGAGGCGGATTCGCGGCCGGCCCGCTGGTCGCCGGCGTCGTGCTGGCGGGCGTCCTGTACACGCTGACCGGGTTTCTGCTCGTCGCCCGCTACCGGTCGATCAACGAGTTCATGTTTCCCTCGGTCCTCTTCACGACCGTTATCTCGCTCCCGCTGCTGCACTATTTCGGCCTCTGGGACGCCTGGCTGCTGTATCTCCATCCCTTCACGGCGCCGCTCGTGCTGCTGGGCGGGGCGTTCCGTCCGATCGCGCCCTGGGAGTGGGCCTACGGCGCACTGTACTCTGCCGCCTGGGCCGGGATCCTGCTGCTCGCCGGCCTGCGGGCATTCGACCGCTTCATCGTCGCCCGGGAGGGCGTGGGCTGATGCCGACCGCCATCGCGGTGATCCGCGCGCTCGGCCCCATCGACGCCAAGAGCGTCGCCCGCGACAGCATGCTGCGCTGGATGATCGGCATGCCGATCATCCTCGCTCTCGTGTTCCGGTGGGGCGTCCCTGCCTTCGGCGGGTGGCTCGGTGAGCGGTACGACTTCGACCTCACCCCGTACTACCCTCTCCTCAGCAGCTTCCTCGTGCTGATGATCCCGACGCTTATAGGCGCGGTCGTTGGCTTCCTGCTGCTCGATCAACGTGACGATCGCACGCTGACCGCGCTGCAGGTCACACCCCTCACCGTGCAGGGCTACCTCGCCTACCGCATCGCCGTCCCGATGACCGTCAGCGTGCCCGTCATGATGGCGAGCGTCGCCATCGCGAACCTAGTCGAGATGGGTGGCGCCGCAGCCTTTGCCGCCGCCGTCCAAGCGGCTCCGACTGCACCGCTCTACGCACTG
The DNA here is from genome assembly GCA_009841225.1 of Terriglobia bacterium. Lineage (GTDB taxonomy): Bacteria > Acidobacteriota > Terriglobia > Bryobacterales > UBA6623 > VXMF01. The sequence continues at coordinate 11,825 of VXMF01000022.1, forward strand.
TTCGTCGCCGCGTTCGCAGCGAACAAGGTCCAGGGCTTCGCCTTGCTTAAGGGCGCGGGGGTGCTCACGTGGCCGCCGGTTTTCGCCTGGTTCATCGCGTCGCCGTGGCAGGTAGCGATCGGGCTCGACCCGCTCTATTGGCCGCTCAAGCTCTTCTGGATGCTCGAGGCTGGCGAACCCCGCGTGGCCCTCTACTTCTTGGCAGGCCTTGGGTACCAAGGGCTCCTGATTGCACTCTTGCTGCGACGCTTCAAGGCCGTGATCGCTCGATAGCGGTGTGCCGCTACCTGTCGGCCGCTAGCGGGATCTGCGTGGACACACGTGTCAGGCCAGTCAAGGTTACCAATGCCAGCCTGCGGTAGGCTAACCCGATACCAGAGGTCGCATTAAGTTATCCACAATGTTGCTCCAGTCACGAGGCTCTACTTCGACAATCTTCATGTCGCCGATCGACACGCTACAGATGACAACGTCCACATCCAGCGTGCGGAGGAGTGCGAGGCTATCCGCCAAATCCCGGCGATTTCCCCCGTCCTGGGAGACGACTATCGTGGCCCACTCCCCGCGGTCCAAGTAGATCGTATCTCCCGTGAAAAGGTATTTCTTGCCGTGAGGCGACTGGTAGCGATAGCACACGTTATTGTCCGTGTGCCCGGGCGTGTGGATCACATCGAGATTGTCGGCGTGAAGCTCCCGGTCGGGCGAGTCGAAGTAGCTGGCAGCGGACATGGTGTTCGTAAGGTATGGCTCAACGCGGGCGTGACAGCACAACTCTGCATCGAAGCGTTCCCCGACTTCCACCAGCCCGTGGCCGACTTCGTGACAATGGCTCAGGTAGTGGTGGGCGATCCCGCCGAGATCAGCGATCGCTTGAAAATCACTGGCGCTTCTAGGGTTGTAGAAGAGGGCATTGCCGCCAGGCCGCTCGAGCAGATAGGCGTGCACGGTCAATATGGAGAACTGCGTCTGCTCAGCTGTCTGCCACAAGTCGGGATAGAGCTGTTTCATGGCCTGCTGGTCTCCTTGTGCTGGACGAATCGAACGGCCACGTTCATTATCCAGCCTGCTCTTCCGAAACAGCTTTCGCCGGGACGAACCGCCCGCAGCTCGCGCCGAAGGCTCGGGTCTCCGGCCTCGTCTGCGCGTCTATCGAGTTCATAGGCACCAACGGTGAATCAGTTCGACGTAGAGCCGTGACCCTTCCTCGAGTTGGGCGAGCTGGATCCATTCATCTTGAGTATGCGCCTGAGCAATGTCCCCCGGACCCAGCACGAGCAGATTCCTCAGCTCCGTCAGAACGGCCCCATCGGTTCCGTAGCACACGGTCTGGCTGGACTCATTGCCGGCCAAGTCCAAGACTTCGCGGACATAGTCGGACTCGGGGTCCACGTACAGTGGCTGCCCCGCCTTAAGCAATTCGAACTCGATGCCGCATCGATCGGCGGCCTCTCTGGCCCGGTCGACTAGCGCCCCCGCATTGTGACCCGGTGCAGGCCGGAAGTACACCGTGCAAACGCTCTGGGCCGCGGTCATGTTCACGGCTCTCGTGTGATCGTTAATCCCTATGTTCCAGCTGATGCCGGGCGGATCGAAGGCCGGATCCTGCCAAGCGGGATCCTCCTGGGTCTCGTCGTGGATCCGCTTCATTTCATTGAGAAATGGGATCATCGCAAGGTTTGCGTTGATCCCCTCGTTCGTGCTGGAGTGAGCAGCCCGGCCTTGGGAGGTTGCCTTGAATCCGTATGTCCCCTTGTGGGCGTGAACGACATTGAGCAGAGTGGGCTCCCCGACGATTCCGTTCGCATTGCCCAGCACCATTTCCCGAAACAGTTCGGATCTCTGAGCTACCTGTTCCGCTCCGCAATACCCGATCTCCTCGTCGGCGGTGAACGCCACGTAGAGCGGATTCGTCAGGCCGACGTCACCGACCTCCTCGACGGCGGCCAGCATGGCACCGATCGAACCCTTCATGTCGCAACTGCCGCGACCGTACAGCCGGTCTCCGTTGACAGTGGGCTCGAAGGGGCCATGGTCGCTCGAAAACCAGGAATCGGCGGGTACGACATCGGTGTGGCCGAAGTAGGCCATGCCTCCGGTTCCGCGGCCCTTCTTGCCGACAACGTTGACCTTGTCAACGCCGCTCGAATCGACGTACTCGATTCGTTCCGTCACGAATCCAAGCTCCTTAAGGACCTCTTCCAAGTACGCGCATATGGCGGCGTTGGAGGAGGTGCTGACCGTCGGGAACCTTACGAGTTCGCTTGTGTACTGAAGTGCATCCATGCTGTGAAACCATCCCTTCGCTTCAGACTCGGTGAGCCGAGATGACGCGAGGCTGTCGAAAGGCCCCGCTCCGCGAACCATTTCTGCTCGCGGCGTGCTCGATCTCTAGGCGTGCCCATGGTGGGTTCGCTCGGGATCGCTCACTGACGCAGGATCCGACTGAACCTGCATTCTACAGTCAGACTCCGGTGCCGGGCCCGCTGGACTCCTGAAGGGCCGCTCCGTTCCCCTTGAACAGCGCTCTTGCAGGCACGGGCCATTCCAAGGCCGCTGTCAACAAGTCCCGTATCGTGAGCTACTTGCGCCAATCGCGCGGAAAGCGGCGATGCAGCGGTGTCAGCCCTGGATCAGGTCTAGGACCAATTCCCGATCCGCCGGCGGCTGGGAGGAGATGCGGAAGGCATCCTCAACGAGTTGCTTGGCCTCTTCGAGATTGGTGTCGCTGTTGTAGTACAGCGCACACAAGCGAGTGCCGTTGACAACCTGCTGGCCAACCTTCGTCTCCAAGACCACGCCAACCGCAGGATCGATGGCGTCGTCAGGGCTGCTGCGACCGGCTCCCAGCATCACTGCGGCCCTCCCTATGTCTTCGGCATTGATCCGGCTCACGTAGCCGTCGCGCGGCGAGGTGATCGGTTCGGCGCCCGCCGGGTTGGGCAGTCGGGCAAAGTCTGTCAGCACCGCCGGGTCGCCGCCCTGCGCCTTGATCACATTGCCGAGCATCTGCAGCGCAGATCCGTCCAGGATCACGGAATTGGCACGCTCGCGCGCATTCTCGATCGAGATGCTCGTGTCGGAAAGATAGATCATGCGGGCGGCCAGCTCCACCGACAGGCCCAGCACATCTTCGGGGCCTTGGCCTTGCAGTGTCTGGGACACCTCCATGATCTCAAGGGCGTTTCCTACCGTGTAGCCCAAGGGCTGTTCCATGTCAGTCAGCAGCGCCTGCACCTTGCAGTCGTGCTTCCTGCCAATCGCGATCATCAGCTGGGCCAGCCGCCGAGCCTCGTTGCGGCCGGACAGAAGAGAGCCCTTGCTTACCTTGATGTCCACCACTAAGCCCATGATCTCTTCCGCCAGCTTCTTCGACATGACAGAGGCAGCGATCAGAGCCAGCGAATCAACGGTCGCGGTCTCGTCGCGGAGGTCGTACAAGCGCTTTTCGGCAGGGGCCAGCGCATTGCTCTGCTGGGCGAAGGCCAAGCCGTACTCGCCCACCAGATCGGCGAAATCGGAAACCTCTAGGTCCGTGCGAAAGCCCGGGATCGAGTTCAGCTTTTCCAACGAGCCGATGATGTGATCAGAGCCGCGCTCAACGATCATCGGCACTGCTACCCCAGCCGCCGCCGCGATCGGCGCCACGATCAAGGGCGTCTTGTCGCCAACGCCGCCAGTGGAGCAGCAGTCCACCGTGGGCCGCATTCCGTCGGGCAATTCCAGCCTTTCGCCACACCGCAGCATCGCGGTTGTGAGCACGGTCGCTTCCGCGTCGGAAAAGCCCGTGCAAGTCCCGGCCATCAGCAGGGCGCCCATCTGGGCATCGGAAATCTCATTCAGCGTATAGCCGTTGATAAGCCGTTCGAAATCGGCCAGCCCGAGTTCATCCCCGCGCCGCTTGCATTGAATTAGGTCTACGATGCGATCCATATTGACTTACCGCGTGAATGCACAACGCCCCATCCAGCCTAACGAGCAACGCTGGTCGGGCCGGCATGCGGCATATGCGGGTACACAGAGTTTCTAATCTAGCACAGCGCATTCCCTAAATGCCAGAGAAACTTGCGGTTACGTGCGCCCGCCTGGGTCGCGTCCAGACGCCGCGGAATCTAGCGGGCGTTGTCGAGCGGCGGCAAGGCATGCCGCTGGTGGCCGCGCGAAACCTCGGCAAGAAGTTCCAGCAAATCCGAGGTCACCTTGCCGTTGGTGGCCACGATACGCCGATCGCCCGGACGATAGCTCTTGCGGTCGAAATCGCAGTACTCCCCGCCCGCCTCGGAAAGGAGCACCAGTCCTGCGGCCACGTCCCACGACTTTAGCCCGATCTCCCAGAACCCCTCGAAGTGGCCGGCGGCCACCGCGCACAAGTCCAGAGCCGCAGAGCCCGTTCGCCGGACACCGTGAGTGGCCATGGCCACTTGGTGAAAGTAGTGCATGTTCGGGTTGGTCGCACGGATCGCGCTGGGAAAGCCGGTCGCGAACAAGCTGAGCTTGAGGTCACTCTCGTGTGACACACGGATGCGGTGGCTGTTCAGGTACGCTCCGGAGCCCCGCTCGGCCGCGTACATGTCGCCGCGCACGGGATCGAAGACTACACCCGCCAAACCCTCCCGGCGGGACCACAGACCGATGCTCACGCAGAAGCGCGGCAGACCGTGGGAGAAGTTGGTCGTTCCGTCCAGCGGATCCACGTGCCAGATCAGCTCGCCGGCGCCCTCGAAGTTGCCACCCTCCTCAGCCAGGATCGAGTGGCGGGGGAATCGCGAGCGGATGCGCTCGACTACGAGACGCTCGGATGCCCTGTCAGCGGCTGTTACGGTATCGAAGCTGCCCTTGTGCTCGACCTGGACGTCGCCGTAGTGGCGCATCAGGACGGCACCCGCCTCCCGCGCAAGCTCCGTCGCAAACGGAATGTAGTCCGGAGCGGCGAAGGGCACGCCTTCAGGCTACCAACCCCGCGCAAAGCGCATCGGAGCGACTGCCCTTCCGGCTAGGGACCGGGCCGGACTATGGGCGTCTTGCGCCCTCTCGAGCGCCGGGGCGGCCTCGTGACGGGTTCGGCGGCTTCCTCGTCCTCGTCGTCCGGAACCCCCACTTGGGGCACGGTCCGCAAGCGGACTGGAGCACCGATCCGGCTGCGGCGGTCCGGTCGCTTCACAGGGCTCTTGGCGAAATACCCGCTGCGAGCCAGAACGACGGCACCCTCGCGAGCGACGCCCACCTCGACCTTGCGGAAGTCATCGGCCGGATTGAAGCCTTCGTCCGCAGGATAGAAGCCGAGCAAGTATTGCGTCCGCAGGTTGCGCAGCACCTCGTCGAATGCGGTATCCAAATCTCGAGCGCCGTACTGGACAAACGCTTCGCCCCCCGTATGTTTCGCCAAGGTGATCAGGGCATGTTCCCCGCCCCGGTTCCGTCCGGCATCGCTCCGGATCGGCAGCACGATCAGAGGGTATATCGCAGCTTCGGCGGCATGGGCCGCGCGCAGCGCGTCATCAAACCTGAGACCGCTGGTGGTATCGCCGCCGTCGGTGATGATGACGATGACCGGGCGGCCGTCGCGCTGCTGCAGATACTGGGAAGCCAGTAGGACCGCGTCATAGACCGAGGTTCCGGTGTGTGGCCGAACCCGTCCCAATGCGGTAGCTAGCTCATTCTGGTCGCGAGTGAAATCGGCGAGAACCGTGACATCACTGGAGAAGGAAAAGACGGCGGCAGCATCATCCGGCTGTGAACCGGCTCCCAGCAGTCGCTCCATGAAGCGGCTCGCGGACTCCCTCTCGTAACGCAGTTCTACGGCCGTGCTGAGGCTTGCGTCCATCAGCAACACGACCGACAGTGGCCTGTCAGTTCTACGCTCGAACACCGTGATCTCGCGCTGCTCGTCGGATTCAAAGACCTGGAAGTCCTCGCGTTTCAGATCGCCGACCGGAGCGCCGCGAGCGTCCTTGACAGTTACGGGCAGGGACACCAGCCGGACGTCTGCCGTAAACACGGCGGGCTCAAGTTGCTGCGCCGTTGCACAAGCGGCGATTGCGAGCGAGCCGAGAATCAGCCTGCGCCCGCTGCCGAGTACCTGGCTACCGAAGCGTCCCACTGGCCTTCTACCCACACCTCGCCGTCAGCGAAGTGTTCCTTCTTCCAGACCGGCACCTTGCTCTTGACTTCGTCGATCGCAGACAAGCTAGCTTGGTACGCCGACTTGCGGTGCGCCGAAGCGACCACGATCGAGACACTGGCCTCGCGCACCTGGAGTCTGCCGACCCGATGCACCAGCGCGACGGCATGCACGTCGGAGCGATCCAAGATGTCGCGTCCTATCTCTTCGAGCTGGCGCAGAGCCAACGGCACGTAGCACTCGTAGTCGAGGTACATCGTCCTGCGGCCCCCGGTGTTGTCCCGCACGACGCCCTCGAACACCAGCACTGCACCGTCGCCATCATCCTGCATCCGTCGCGCCAGCGCGGCGCTGTCGATTGGCGCTCGCGTAATCGCGGCGAACACGCCGTCACGTTCGGCGCTCGCGATCCAGTCGGAGCCACCGCTCACCGGCGGCATGATCGCAACCTCGTCACCGTCTTCGATGGCCTCGCTGGCCGAAGCGAACCGCTGGTTGCGCGCCATCGCCACGCTGCCGGCCATTTCCCCGAGCTTGGGGTGTTGAGACGCATAGTGCTGGAATACCGTTTCGAGCCGCGCGCCACGCTCGAACTCGGCCTCGTCCGAGGAACAGCCGACCAAGTCCTTGAGTTGGCCGAAGAAGAGCACGCGGACTTTCATGCCACTCCCCATTCTTGCAAGACCGAAGCCCTTCCGCAGACACCGCCAAGAAGGACCGGCCGCACTGGATGTCTGGGACGACCAGCGTCTAGGCGCACATTCGAGGTTCGTCAGTCGTATGCAAAGACCGCGCTTGGCCGAGATGCCGGGGCGAACCAGATCACCTCAGACGGCTGCATCTCAATGACGATTTCGTACCATCGACTCAGCTCAGGCATCAGCATGTTTGCGCATCAACCCGGGCAAGATCTCTTCCGCTTGCCTGCCGGTCAATCGAATATAGAGGGCGTCAGAGCACAGGTCGATTTCGCCGGGCCAGACGATCGCACCGCTCTGGCTAACGGTCACAGCGTCAAAGATTTTCCCTTCGGACCTAGCATCAAAGACGCCTCGGCCGGCCAAATCGCTGAGATCCACGATCCCTTCGATGCCATCTTCGTATTTCAACCAGAGGCGGAAACCATCCAAGGGGCTCGCGTGAACTACCTTTTTCACTAGAGGCCTCTACTGCCGATTCCAAAGCGTGATCAGCCGTGTCGGGCTTTTCCTTTAGCATCGGTCTTGATCCGACGATCGTTGCACGTACCTTCCAATGACCAGATCCCGGCGGCAGTCTCGAGGTGTCGGAGGCCCGCTCTCAACCAAGCCGAACGTGAATCGTCTCGAGGTGCTGGAGTGCGGACCCAAATGAACCGAGTGCCGTCATGGTACGCCAGAGAACCCTGCTCCGACACTTCCGACTCGATTTACCGCATTGGGGATTCTCGCTCCACGATGCTCCAACAACCCCGAACGCTGACTACTAGAAGTCCTCCCCGGCCGGATCCCAAGCCTCAAGATATTTCAATCCCGTGCCGGTGTTGTAAATCGCCAGTTCGTCGTCCGGGAGCAAGAAACCCTCGTGCAACAGGCGCTGGGCGGCCGCCACGCACGCCGCGCCTTCGGGGGCGCCAAAGATGCCTTCCGTCTGCGCCAGCATCCGGCCAGCATCCAACATGTCTTGATCCGAGACCGCAACGGCGGTGCCGCCACTCTCGCGCACGGCGTTGAGCACTAGGAAATCGCCAAGTGCCTTTGGCACGCGCAGGCCGCTGGCCACAGTAGCGGCGTTGTCCCAATAACGTGATTCATTCGCGCCAGCGTCCCAAGCGCGCACGATGGGGGCGCACCCTGCCGCTTGCACGGAGATCATCTTGGGGCGCTTGGGGCCGATCCAACCCAAGCTCTCGAGTTCGGAAAAGGCCTTCCACATGCCGATCAGGCCCACTCCCCCGCCCGTGGGATAGAACACCGCGTCCGGCAATCGCCAGCCGAGCTGCTCGGCCAATTCAAGCCCCATGGTCTTCTTGCCCTCGATGCGATACGGCTCCTTGAGCGTGGACACATCGAACCAACCCTCGCTGGGGCCGCGCTCGGCGACGATCCGGCCGCAGTCGCTGATCAGTCCGTCTACCAAGGTGACGTTGGCACCCATCGATTGGCACTCGACCACGTTGGCACGCGGGACGTCGCGCGGCATGAACAGGTTTGCTTCCAGTCCGGCCCGGGCAGCATAGGCCGCTAGGGCGCTGGCCGCGTTGCCGGCCGAAGGCGCGCCAAACTTCCTCACGCCCATTTCGTTGGCCAAGGATACGGCGGCGGCCATGCCGCGGGCCTTGAAGGTCCCGGTCGGATTCGCGCTCTCGTCCTTGATCAACGCTCGCCGGCACCCCAGCCGCTTCGCCAGACGCGGCGTGTCCAAGAGCGGCGTCATGCCCTCGCCGAGGGTCACCAGATGTGCCAAGTCGCGGAGCGGCAGCAACGGCGCATAACGCCACAGCGAGCTCGGCCCCAGCGCGATGCGGTCGCGGTCCAGTTCGCGCCTGGCACGCTCCAAGTCGTAGCGCACCAGCAGGGGCGCTCCACTGGCGGAAAGGTTGGCGAGCTTTCCTGCGGGCAATCGCTCGCCGGTCTTGCTGCACTCTAGATGGGATACGTACGTCCTATGATGCAAGTACGCAAGTATGCAACAGCGTCTCGCATGGCGTCTACTGACCTCGCTGTTGATCGCGTGGACAGTGTGCACGGCAGATACCGTCGTGTTGCGCAGCGGCTATCGCTTGTCGGTCCAAGGCCACGAGGCGAGCAACGGAAAGATCCGCCTGCTCATGCCCAATGGCGGCTGGATTGCGGTGCTGGAGGCGGACGTGGACCGGATCGAGCCCGACCCTCCGCAGCCGCACGCGAAACCGCCCGTCGCAAGCAGCAACGCTGCATCCGATGAGAGTGATGCGCTGGAGAGCGCGATCACCCGGTTCTCGGCCGAGGCGGGGCTGCCCCCAGGCCTAGTCCGGGCCATCGTCTGGGCAGAGTCGGACTTCCAGCAAGGAGCCGTCTCCCCCAAGGGCGCGATCGGGCTGATGCAACTGATGCCCGAGACGGCTGCCGAACTCGGCGTCAACCCGCGGGACTCGGAACAGAACCTGCAGGGCGGCACTGCCTACTTGCGCCAGATGCTGGACCGCTTCGAGGGCGATCCAGAGCAACTCCTGAAGGCGCTGGCGGCATACAACGCCGGCCCCGGACAGGTCGCCCGGCACGGCGGGGTCCCCCCGTTTCCGGAAACCGCCGCCTACGTCCGGCGCGTCCTGCGCCGCTATCTGGCCGACGGCAAGAATCCGCCTCACCGGAGCGCTGAGCAGGCCCCGCCCGCGGACCGAGACCCCGGTACGCCGCCAGAGGACTGACGCGCCGCCCCGGACGCCTGCAGTCCATCCGAAACTTGCCCACGCGCCGACCTATACTCAATGCTTGGTCTCAAAACTGCCTGCAATGAAGCCACAGACGACTCTTGTCCATGCCGGCGAACGGCGACCTCTCGGCAGCTACATTCCCGTCTCGACCCCCATCTTCGCCTCTTCGAGTTTTTTCTACCCAACCACAGAGGAACTGGCGGATGTCTTCGCGGAGCGCTTGCCGGGCGAGACCTACGCCCGCATGGGCAACCCGACTAGCAGCGCCTTGGAAGAGCAAGTCGCGGCCGTCGAGGACGGGCACGCAGCCATCGCTACCGCGTCCGGCATGGCAGCCGTACATCTGGCCGTTATGACCGGGCTGCTGGATCGGCGCCAAGCCATCGTCGCAGCCGACGTGCTCTACGGCGGCACGCTCGAACTGCTGCGGACCGTGCTGCCGTCAGAGGGTGTCGAAGTCCGCTTCTGCGACTTCTGCGACTTGGAAGCGGTCGAAGCGGCCGTGCGGGAAGTGCGCCCGGCACTGCTGCTGACCGAGACGATCTCTAATCCCGCGCTTCGGGTCGCTCGTCTAGATCGCCTCAAGGAAATCGCCAGCGAAAACGATGCCCTCTTCTTGGTGGACAACACCTTCACGCCGCTGCTGATCAAGCCGTTCGACCATGGAGCGGACATGGTTATCCACAGTGCAACGAAGTACCTGGGAGGCCACGGGGACGTTCTGTCCGGGGCTGTCGTTGTCCCGGAAGAGCATGCAGAGGCCCTGCGGCAGACCCACCGTTGCCTGGGTGGAAACCTGGGACCGTTCGAAGCCTACCTGACCATGCGCGGGATCAAGACGCTGCCTCTGCGCATGCGGCGCCACTGTGCCAACGCCCGCCTGGTTTTCGAAGGGCTGCAGGGGCATCCCAAGATCGAGCGGCTCATCTTTCCGGGCGACCCGCAACACCCTGACATTGACGCAGTGCGCAGGCTGATGCCCCCAGGCGAAGCGGGCGGCGCGGTCGGCATCGACGTCAAGGGGGGGAGCGATGGTGCCTGCGCGTTCTTGGACGGGCTGCGGCTGGCCGCTACCTCCGCCAGCATCGGCGACCTAACGACATTGGCTCTTCACCCGTCAAGCGCGACGCACCGCATGCTAACGCCAGAAGCGCGGATGGCATTGGGCATTACCGATGGGTTGGTGCGCCTTTCCGTGGGCGCCGAGCACATCGACGACATCATGGCCGACCTCTTCCAAGCACTGGAAAAAGCATGAAGCAGCAGACACTCGCCATTCACGCCTGCGCGCGGAACGCGGGCGAAAACGAGCGCTTCGTGGCCTCGGCACCGCCTCTTGAAACCGCCGCCAGCTTCCACTACAGGAGCGCCGCCGACCTGACAGCGGTCGCGAATGGCGAAATCGACGGATTCGTCTACCAACGCTACGGCAATCCATCCGCGGACGCCCTCCAGCGCCAGATCGCCGCCCTCGATAGTGCCGCCAGCGCGTTGGCGTGCAGTTCTGGCATGGCCGCGATGCACATCGGCTTGCTCACGGCCTTGCGCGACCGGCCCAAGACGATTCTGGCGGCCAACGTGTTGTTCGGCCAAACCTTCCAGCTGCTGCAGCTGATGGAGCAGCAGGGCTTCCTGGCGCGCTTCGCCGACCCGTGCGACCTGGCCCAGTTCGAGGCCGCGCTCGACCAAGCTGAAACTGGCTGCATCCTGATCGAGACCATTTCCAACCCCCTCCTGCGCGTTCCGCAGATCGACGCAATCGCCAAGATCGCCGCCCAACGCGGAGTGCCGGTGGTCGTGGATGCGACGTTTGCCCCGCCCGTGATGAGTCGTCCCCTCGAGTCCGGCGCTACCGCGGTCGTCCACAGCGTGACCAAGTATCTGGCCGGCCACGCCGACGTCCTCGGCGGCATCGTGACTTGCGGCGAGGCGAATGCTGAGTACATGCAGGAGCTTGGTCGCCACTTCGGGGCGAACCTCGGCCCGTTTCAGTGTTTCTTGGCCGCTCGCGGGATCAAGACGCTGCCAATGCGCATGGAGGAGCACTGCCGCAATGCCCTGCTCGTCGCTCGGGCACTAGAGCGCCACCCGCACGTGGGCGCCGTCCACTATCCCGGACTCGCCAGCCATCCCGATCAGGCCGTTGCGGAGCGACAGTTCGATCGGGACACGCAAGGCGCGACGATGTCCGGCGGCATTGTCAGCTTCGAAGTGCTCGACGCGGATCAAGCGAAGACGTTCCGCTTCATGAACGCCCTGCGGCTCGTGGTCCGCACGCTGAGCTTGGGAGACGTGCACTCGCTGATCACGCACCCGGCCACGACCACCCATCGAAACATCGGAGAGAAACGCCGCCAGAGACTGGGAATTACCGACAACATGGTGCGGTTCTCGGTCGGAATCGAGGATCCCGACGACATAGTGGCCGACGTGGCGCAGGCACTGGAATGCGTCTAGTGTCCACGGCGCGGTTGGCACGCGCAACAGCAAGGGCACAGTCTTGCCCAGAACTTATTCAGCCTAGTCGCGCTGAATCCACCCCGGGACCACCTCGGACGCAGCCGCATGGGCGCTCGGGAACCTGGAGCCTCAAGGCGGGGTCTACATCGATCGCTTCACTGGCGTTCGCGCCATTCAGAGAGGGCCAAGATGGCAATCAAGTCGATCTGTCGCTCCGCCATAGTGGCTATTGCAGCAACGGGCCTCTGTACGTCGGCGTTCGCGCAGGATCTGCGCCGCGAGGCGTTCGCAGGCCGCAACATCACACAGGACGAGGCCGCATCGCTCGAATCGCAGCTTGTCGAGCGCCCTAGAGACCTGATCGCACGTGCGCGGTTGGTCGGCTACTACCGCCGTCAGCAGTTCCGGAACGATGCGGCCCGCGCCAACCACGTAGCGCACGTCATTTGGTTGATCAAGAACGCACCCGAAGCTAACGTGCTGGCTGGCCCTGAGGCTCTCATCTATAAGGCCTTTGCGGCTGATGGCTACGCGAAAGGCAAGGACGCTTGGTCTTGGCATCTCGAGAACGATCCGAACAACCTCAGGATCTTGAAGCACGCGGCGAACTTCCTTAGACTCGATGATCGACAGCTCGCAATCCAGATGTTCAATCGCGCCCAGTCCCTTGATCCAGAGAACCCGGACTGGGCCCAGCAGTTGGGGCACCTTCACCAGCTAGACAGCAGGCTACGCGATGGCACGCGAGATCCAGCGGCTGCCAAGCGAGCGCTTGCACAATTCGAACGCGCCTATGAACTGTCCGACGAGTTGCGACGCGGGTACCTGTTGAGGCATCTCGGCACTTCAGCGTTTCAGGCCGGGAGTATCGAAAAGGCCGGGGCGTATGCGGAGGAAATGCTGGAAGGGAACGCTGAGGGTTGGAATCACGGCAACCGGATCCACTTCGGCAACCTCATCCTAGGCCGAATCGCGCTCTTGGAACGAGACATAGAGGAGGCCAAGTCTCGCTTGGTCGCGTCCGGCGAAACACCGGGTTCGCCTCAGCTGAATTCCTTCGGGCCAGACATGACGTTGGCACGGGACCTGCTCGAGCACGGCGAAACCAACGTTGTGCTTGAATACCTCGCGCTGTGCTCGAAATTCTGGAAACTCCACCGCGGCGATCTCGAGCGCTGGATCGCCCAAATCAAGGATGGGAAGACACCGGACTTCGGACGCAGCTTGAGGTTTTGACGGCACGTGGAAAACGAGGTAGCTATCTCAGCCGACCAGCCGCAAGGCGTGATTCGGCGCACAGTGAGAACCATGATCTTGCCCGTGTCGTGGGATTCGCCGATCTTGATCGGCAAGCGCAGGTCAGGGTAGCTTACAGGTGTAGCTGGACTCTTGATCCGGATCCCCGCCAGTGAATTCGGCACGTTCGGGGTAGACACACAGCGGTCGGGCGCTGGCTATCTTGCCCTCTGTGATCTTCACCGCGGTCAGCGAGTCCGGAGCGTCGCCATCTTCAACCCAGCTCTCCAACGCATCCAGCCAATCGACGCGATCGGGTCCGGGGCCACCTGCGCAATGAAATACCCCGGGCATGAGGTAGAAGCGGAAATAGTCCCGGATGTCGGGATCTAGTGCCTCGGCCGCCTCGAAATACTCGATCGAGCCAAGCGCCGTCAGCGCCGCATCTGACCAGCCGTGCCAAAGCAACAGCTTGCCGCCGGCCCGCCCGAAGCCCGCCAGGTCAGGATCGGTGGCGTCTAGGAATGATTCAAGATGCGCTGCGTCCTTGCCATAGTCGTCAAAATCGTACGTGGAGTAGTCGAACTCGGGATCTTGGAAAACCAGGTACTTGAAGCCCTGCGTCGCGAACCCGAACTGCGAGCTCGGCTCTCCGTAAGAAGCCATCAAGCGACGACTAGGCCCGGTAATCCAGGCCTGCCAAGCTCCGGGGGCGGACTCGCCACCGAAAGGAAAGCCCGGATAGATCTGTCCGTCGGCGTTGCGCGGCCCGCCGTAGACCGCAGCAATCGCCTCGCGCTGGCGGATGGTGAGGCAGTTGTCCGACGACGACTCGCCGGCGCAAACCGGCAGGTCGCTCAGCTTGAAGTCACAATCTCGGGGATCGTTGAGGAAGCCGTCCTCGACTCCGTCACGAGCATCGCACCGCCGGAGGATCTCAGATTCGAGCAGCCGTCGGTTCTGCGGCGTGATGACAGGTTCCGTCAGGGCGTCGGGATCGGGGAAGATGCGCTGCATGTTGTAGGCAAAGGAGGCCAGCACGCCGCTGAAGTCGTGGGCCGGCGCACCTGCAACGATCCCGTCAAAGTCGTCGGGAAAGCGCTGGGCGGACATCATGGCTTGCCGACCGCCGTTGGAGCAGCCCATGAAGTACGCCCGCTCGGCCGGCTCCCCGTAGTAGGCGCGGACGATCGCCTTGGCGGCTTCGGTCGTTCGATGCACGGCCAGGTAGCCGTAGTTGACCCGACGTTCCGGCTGTCGGTAGGCCCACTCCGCCCGGATGCCATCGCCTTGATGACCGGTATCGGTCGCCGCGGTCGCGTACCCGCGATTGACCGAGAAGCGCCCCTGATAGCCGAGACTGCCGACAAAGCCGCCGCCCCCTCCCATGAGAAACTTGCCGTTCCAATCGTCCGGCAGCAATACCTCGAAGCGGATCTCGCCGCCGATCACGCCGGTGACCTTGCAGTGCGGCACCGTGGCGCGCGGCGAGCGCGAGGGCACTCCCTCAGGCAAGTCCTCGGCTTGAGCCTCCTCACCCTGCGAGGCTACGGCCTCTTGGATGCCGATGTCGGGGAGCTGCAGTTCCGCCAAGGCTGCGCAATCCTGCGCGCTGAGGGTTCCGGCGGACATGCTGCCTGCGGCCAGCAAAGCAATCTTTATCGTGCTTCTCAAAACAGGGACTCCTTGACGTCGGCGCGCGTCAACGCCGACGGCGTAGTTGAGCGTATCAGACCGGGCACACTTGACAGCAGCGGTCGCTATGGCTGAATCTACGGCACATGCGAAGACGCGAATGGATGATGGCCGCTCTGGCCTCCGCCGCACTACCCCTGCAAGGTGACAACCACAAGATCGAACGCGCCATCATCGACAGCATGCTGCCAAAGGACCTGCCATTGGTCGATCGCTTCAAGCTGGCCGTCGAGGTCGGGTTCAAGTCGATGGAAGTTCGCACGGTCGAGGACGACGCCGATGCGCAAGCGATCCACGACGCGGCCCAAGCCGCGGGTCTCCGCATCCACTCGGTGATGAACCAGACCCACTGGCGCCACCCCCTGTCCTCGCCGGACCCCGCAGATGTCGAAGCCTGCGTGGTCGGCATGCGAGCATCATTGCGTCAAGCCCAACTCTACGGTGCCAACGCTGTCTTGCTGGTTCCGGCAGTCGTGCGCTCGGACACGACCTACGAACAAGCCTGGGAGCGCTCCCAAGCCGAAATCCGCAAGCTCATCCCGCTGGCCGAAGAACACAACGTGATGATTGCCGTCGAAGACGTCTGGAACAAGTTCCTCCTTACGGCTCGCGACTTCCGCCAGTACATCGACGAGTTCAACCACCCCATGGTCAAGGCTTACTTCGACGTGGGCAATATAGTCCACTACGCGGTACCGGAGCACTGGATCCACGAACTGGGCGACCGCATCGTGAAGGTGCATCTTAAGGACTACTCGCGCCGCGAGGGCTTCGTCAACCTTGGCGACGGCGATGTCGATTGGCCAGCTGTGCGCGAAGCCTTCGCCGCGGTCGGCTACAATGCCGAGGCAACCGTGGAATTGCGCGGCGGCGACCGCGCCTATCTGGCCGACCTAGGCCAGCGAGTGGATCGCCTGTTAGGCCTGTAGCGGCTTGGCGGTCTGATCAGGCAAAGCATCGAAGGAGACGAAAGTGCACTGGCCATCAGCAACACACGCGCTACTGCGCATCATGACCGGCTTCTTGTTCGTTCCGCACGGCTATCAGAAGCTGTTCGGGCTCGGCGGCGTAGGCCCGAGAGAGGGTGCCCTGCCCTTGATCGCCGGCATCATCGAGGTGATCGGCGGGACCCTGATCGTGCTTGGCTGGCAGACCCGCTGGGTGGCTTTTCTGTGTTCGGGACTCATGGCGGCCGCCTATTTCATCGCGCACGCCTCCGACGCCTTTCTGCCCCTGCTCAACAGAGGTGAGACGGCCGTTCTGTACTGCTTCGTGTTCCTCTACTTTTGGGCCAACGGCTCCGGGGTCTGGTCGATCGACAGCCTGCTTGCCAAGCGCAAGAGCGGGTGAGCGCGGGCGCCTGCCCCGGATAGCGCCGCCTAGCTGAGGGCGGCGACTCGCTCCCTCGCGAAGGCCAGCACCCGTTCGCGATCCGCGAGCACGCCGTCGTGCCGCAGTTCGCGCAACTCTGCTAGGACCTTGCCGAAAACAGGGCCCGGCCCATACCGTGCGGCGATCAGTGCCGCGAGAACCGGGTCGACCAGGTCGGCTGGCCCGTTCTGGCAGCGGAGGTCCGCCACGGAGGTTGTCGAACCGATGCGCGATGGATTTCGGAGACCAGGCCGAGTACTGCCGGGGCGCATGGCGGCGTAGTCACCCTCTCGCGGCTGCGAGGGGGCAACGGAGCGATCTCATGCTCCCGCCAGCGCGAAGACAATCCGCACAGGTTGCGCAACTCCCGGGCACACGGACTCTACACCTCCGAGCCAAAACCCGTCTGCTATGCTGCAACCACGTCATTGAGGTGACGGTTTCTGCCCGTGGCGAGGTCGGCGCAATGACCTTGGTAAAGCTCGCGACGCTTTCTCTGTTCTTCTCCTCGCTTGCGGTGTGGGGCCAGACCCAAGCAGACCGAACGCAGAACAGCGGCTCCTCCCCGTCCGGCGGTGACTACGGTGCCGGAGCCGGAATCCCAAGCGGGGGCACCTCGCGGGGTCCAAGTCTCGGCGGACAGGACAGGAGCTCTCCATCTAACCCGGGGACTCGGCAACCGCCGACACGGGATCGCTCAGGTGACTCGATGCCTCGTGACACCCATGACAACTCTCGCCAATCGAATACCAACGATCGGATGCGGCAATTGGGCACACCTGTCTACCTCCACGGCCGGGTCGTCACGGATGCTGGCGAGCCGCCGCCGGAGCGAGTCATTGTCAAGCTCAACTGCGGAGCCAGGTCCACGCCGCAGGACTATACGGATAGGAAGGGGCGCTTCAGCTTCCAGCCAGGCGGCAACCAGTCGCTCACTTTCTCCGATGCGAGTGTGAATCGTGCGCGCGTTGCCGGCAGGAGTTCGGGTCTTACCGTTGGGTCCACTGGCAGTGCCAACCTCTCGCAATGCCATCTCGAGGCCGAGTTGCCCGGCTATCGGTCCGACCGCTTGTCATTGGGCATGTTTCGCATGGGCTCGAACGATGTGGGGCTCATCGTGTTGCACCGCCTCGAAGGCTTGATCGGAGACACGGTCAGCGTAACGACCCTCGCGGCGCCAACCAGCGCGCAGAAGGCGTATCGGAAAGGGCTCAAGGCCCTGCGCAGGGCGCGACCGAACCGCGAGGAAGCCATCCAGCACTTGGAGAGGGCTGTAGAGGTCTATCCGGAATACGCTACAGCGTGGGCAGCGCTGGGCGAGGCTCGCAGGGGCCTTGAGGACGGGGACGGCGCGCGGACGGCCTACACTCGCGCCATGGAGGCGGATCCCAAGTTTCTACTGCCCTTCGAACCCTTGATGGATCTCGCTTTGAACCGTATGGATTGGACCGAATTGGATTCTCTGACCGAGCGCTACCTGAAGCTCTCTCCGAGGTCCGCCAAAGCCCACTTCCTCAGCGCACTGGCAGCGGCCAATCACAACGACCTAGCCCGCGCGGAGTCGTTGGTCCGAGCGTTGAAGGAAATGGACGAAAAGGACGAATGGCCGCTGAGCTACGTCATCATGGCTACCGTTCACGAGCGTAGAGCCGAGTGGGAGCGAGCAGCGAGTGAGTACCGTGCGTATATCGCTCTGGCACCGGACCAGAGGACCGTGGAAATGGCCAAGCGAAGACTCCATGAATGGGAGACGCTGCGAATTATTGGGCCGATCGAAACGATCGAAGTGGAAACACCGTAGCCATACGGGCCCGGTTGCTAGCCTCCCGGATCGTTGCCGCCGCCTTGTTTCGCCCTGGCCTTGTTAAGTTGTGCTAGCCGGTGCCATGAACATACAGCCAACGCTAGGGACCACGTCGCCCGGCGCATCGCATCACCGCTCAACCAGTGACGCTGGATCCGTTCGACCGCTCCCGGTGAAGACCTGCGAATTCGATTGGACGGCATGCGGCGGGAACTTCGATAAGCGCTGGGAACTCGATTGTGCGAGGGCCTGGCATCAGCAGACCGATTCGCCTCGACAGGAAGCGACGGCATTAGCCGCGTCACCGCAGTACCCTGTCCGTGCCGGCACTTTCTCACATCGAGCGCAAGCTCCGGCGCGCGAGGGGGTCTTGTCAGGATCATGTCCATGAAGGTCGCGACCTCGTCGTGTATCGATGGGAGTCAGGCGTCAAGCCGTCGGCCTAATATCGTTTTCGTCGTATTGGACGACGCCCGATTCGACGACTTTGGCTTCAGTGGCCATCCGTTCGTCAAGACCCCGAACTTCGACCGCGTCGCAACTGAGGGCATCCAGTTCTCCAATGCGTTCACACCCGTTCCACTCTGCTCCCCGAACCGCGCCTGCATTCTGACGGGCTTGTACGCCCACTCCCACGGAATCACTGACAACACCGACCGCAGCGAGCGGTCCCACCAGCTTGAGACCTTCCCGAGGCTGCTGAACCGTGCCGGCTACGATACAGCGTTCATTGGAAAGTGGCACATGGGCTTGGATGACACTCGCCGGCCGGGCTTCGACGAATGGGTCTGCATGCGCGGCCAGGGCGACTATTTCGATCCGGAGGTCAACGACAACGGCCAGCGACGCAGACTCCCCGGCTATGCCTCGGACATCTTTTCCGAGAGAACGGCCGAATTCATCAGCCGCAAGCGCGACCGGCCCTTCTTGGCGTACCTGTCACACAAGGCCGTCCATCCCAATCTGTTCCAAGATGCGGACGGCAGCATCAATTCGGTCCCAGAGGACGGCGGCTTCACGCCCCCGGACCGGGTTGCAAGCCTTTACTCCGGTCTCCGCGTTCCTCGCCGGCCGAACGCGGCTTCGTTTGCCAAGGACAAGCCCGCCCTGCAGAGGCCGATAAAGGACGTGCCGCCGCTCGGGCCCGGCACCGGGACGCCGGACCATGTGATTCGCAACCGGCTGCGCATCCTGACGGCCGCCGACGAGGCATTTGGCGCGGTGCTCGGAGCTCTTGAAGAAACCGGGCAGGCAGAGGACACCTGCGTTGTCCTTACGAGCGACCATGGCTACTTCTACGGCGAACACGGCTTGAACGAGGAGCGGCGCCTTGCTTACGAGGAGAGCGTCCGGGTGCCCCTTGCCATCCGCTGGCCAAAGCGGATCGCGGCCGGGGGCGAGTCAGAGGCCTTGGTTTCCAGCGTCGACCTGGCTCCAACAATCCTGGGGTTGGCTGGGATCAGCGGTCCCGTCGAAACCCATGGCCGGTCACTTCTGCCACTGCTCGGCGGCCGCCCTCCCGCGGACTGGCGCCGGTCTGTGCTAATCGAGTACTTTTCCGACCGCGTCTGGCCTCGAATGGTCGCAATGGGGTACCGAGCCGTCCGGACGGAGCAATGGAAATACATCCGCTATACCGATCTCGAAGGGATGGACGAGCTCTACGACCTGTGGAGCGACCCGTACGAGATGTGCAACCTGTGGAACCATAGAGGCTACGCAGCGACAAAGACGCTTCTCGGCGGTGAACTGGACCGGCTGCTACTAGAATCCCCCTGATCGCGTCACCGCTTGCGCAAGTGTGGTCTGAATTAGGGGCTTGTATACAAACGTGCCTTTCGTTTCGCAAGGGTGCGTGATCCCATCGACGCCCCTCCCGGCTAGCACCGCCTAGCGCAGGGCGGCGACTCGTCCTCGCGCGAAGGCCAGCGCCTGTTCGCGATCCGCGAGCACGCCTTCGTGCTGTAGCTCGCGCACCTCGGCGAGGACCTTGCCGAAGACAGGGCCGGGCTCATACCCTGCGGCGATCAGATCCCGGCCTGTCAACAGCGGGACAAACGGCTCTTCCGCTCGGACCTGCTCGTAGTGCTGTTGGGCAAAGTCATGGTTGTCGAGCAGGCCGTGGCTGGAAAGGCAATCGAGCCGGTGCAGCTCCAAGTGATCCTTGAAGTCCGGCTGTTCGACGAACCTCCGCAGCTTGGAGCGACGCATGTCCCGCACATGCGCGAACTTCATGTGGTTAGTGACCAGTGCCAGCACGCGCTGCTTCGTGGCGTTAGAAAACCGCAGCCGCTCGCAGATGGCCTCGGCAAGCTCGACGCCGCGCCCGACATGCCCGTGAAAGCGGATGCGATCCGCCCTGGTGAACGTCTCGGGCTTGCCAACGTCGTGCAACAGAACCCCCCACGCCAGTGCCAGCGAGGGCTCTTGCAGCCCCTCCAGCATGAGCATCGTATGGGTCCACACGTCGCCTTCGGGATGGTACTGGGGCGGCTGCTCCACGCCCCTGAGGGCTACGACCTCCGGCAGCAACTGCTGCAGCAGCCCGCTTTGGTGCAATAGCTCGAATCCCCGCCGGGCGCTGCCCTCGGTCAAGATTCGGCCCAACTCGTCGCGCACGCGCTCCGCCGCCATGGCCTGTATGGCGGGAGCCCTATCACGGATCGCCGCCATCGTGCCGGCCTCGATCTCGAATCCCAGGCCGGCAGCCAGCCGCACGGCACGCAGCATCCGCAAGTGGTCTTCCCGGAAACGCTTGTCGGCCGACCCGACAGCCCGGATCAGCTTGCTCTCGAGATCGGCCGCACCCCCCGTAAAGTCCAACCGCCGATTCGAGACCGGGTCGTAGAACATGGCGTTGACCGTGAAGTCGCGCCGTATGGCATCTTGCTCGGGATCGTCGGTGTAGGACACCTCGTCGGGCCGACGGCCATCGCTGTAGGGGCCCTCGCGGCGAAACGTCGCCACTTCCGTGAATCCGTCGTCCTCGCGGACATGCACCACGCCGAAGCGCTGGCCGATGCGACGCGCGCCCTTGAACAGTCGCACGACCTGCTCGGGCCGCGCGTCGGTCGCCACGTCGCGGTCCTTGATCGGCCGCCCCAGCAGCTCGTCGCGCACGCAGCCGCCCACCCAATAGGCCTTGTAGCCGTT
This sequence comes from Terriglobia bacterium, assembly GCA_009841225.1. Classification (GTDB taxonomy): domain Bacteria; phylum Acidobacteriota; class Terriglobia; order Bryobacterales; family UBA6623; genus VXMF01. The sequence continues at coordinate 33,056 of VXMF01000022.1, forward strand.
GGATTGGAGCCGTTGGATGACTTGCAGCGACATGTCTCTGCAACCCCAAGCCGAGCCCGGCGAGGCTACAGCTTCGGCCGGTAGCCCGCGCGCGTTCGGACGCGGTAGCGCCGCTGGTCCGGGCCCACGAGTTCGACCTGTATGCTGCGCCAGCCGCGATTGGGGTTCGCCTCGGGGTAGTACGTCACCGTGTACGAACTGGCCAGCTCGTCGCGGATTTCGACGAACGCCTCGGACTGGCGCTGCCACGTCTTGGCGAAATAGGCCTTGCCGCCCGTGCGCTGCGTGATCCTTCGAAAGGCGTTGCTCGAGATCGGGTCGCGATTGAGCGCGCGCGTGCTGATGACATAGATCGGCACGCCCTCGTCCTCGGCGATGGCGCCGACATCGTCCGGAGAGACCGCACTGGCGTTGTCAGGACCGTTCGAGAAGACGATGATGACCTTGCGCCCCGACACCCTGGCTGCGTCCCGCAACGTCAGCAAGAGGCAGTTGTACAGGGCCGTCTCGTCTCCGGCCACGGAGCTGCGCAAGCCGCGCAGAGCGTCATCATGGTCGGCCGACAAGTTGGCATGCCGTGTGAGGTTGCGGCTGAACGAGTACACCGCGACCGAGTCCGCGCCGTCGAGTCCGCGGATGAAATCCGCGATGGCGTCCTCGGCGTAGACCAAGCTGCGGTACATGAAATTGCTGGTGTCGAAGAGCACGAACACGTTCGTGCCCACCAACTGGCCGGCGATCGCCTCGGGAATCGATAGCTCGGCCTCGCCGGCCACGCGACCCGGGCGCACACCCGTTCTGGTGATGCGCCGAGGCGCGACGTTGCCCTCGCCGAAGGACGCAATCGTCTGCTGGACCCCGTCCTCGGTGATCCGAAAGTGCTCCGGTCTCAGGCCCTGTATGTAGCGCCCGCGCTGATCTGTGACCGCGACGTTCAGCATGACGAGGTCGACCTCGACCTCGAACAAGGCCGTCGATTCGCCAATCGCCTCAGGCACCTGCCCGAGCAGGCCGGGCGCCGCCTGCCACATTCCCAGCAAGGCTGCGGTGGCAATTCCCAGGCGCAGGCCGGCACTGGGCGTCGCTCGATCTAGCCTGCAATCACGCATTCCTTTAGTATCGGCGTTCGCGTCCCGCAGCATGCATCAATCGCCTCCCGAGGCCGCCGCGGACGATGCGCGAGCGGCACTGCTGGGGCCGCTCTCCTGTCGCACTTGGTCAGCAATGATCCGCAACGAGCGCCACAGCGCTGGCCAATCGTCCAAATGGGTCGCGAAGATACGCTCCAGCGTGCGCTGCGTCCACTGAGGAATCAGCAGATTGAGTTGTGCCGGAGCGATGTGCAATTCGTCAGACAGCGCAGCCCAGAACAGATTGTTGGACTCCCAGCTTTCCGCCAGAATGCGGCTCGAGAACCCCATCAAGGTGGGAAACAGGGGAAGGTGCAGCAGTTCTAGGCGATAGGAGTGCGCCAGGCGCGGGTGCGGCATCCCGAACATCTGACCCGTTTGGAGTTCGTTGTGGCGCTGCGGGTCCCGGCTCTCCAACTCCGCGATGGCCGCGACGTACGGCCGCCCCAGCGAGTCCAGCCGCTCGCCGTGGGACTCGCGCAGCCGACACGCCAGATCGAAGAGTTCGGACGGGGTGACGATCTCGATCCCCTCGCGCACCCGCCCGCGCCTGAAGGAGTCTTCGATCTTCCAGATGCGGGACGGCTCCACGCGCGTCCGCAACTGGCCCAAGACAGGCTCTGCCAAGTCTTCGTCGAAGGCAGCCTGGGCGAGCAGCGAGCGCGCCAGCCGCAGGTGCAGCCCGACGTAGTGCAAGTCGGCAGGGCGAACGCCCCACCAGCGCGGCAGGGTAGCGCCAAGCAACATCTGCGGCGCCAGATCCTGCCATATCAGGGCCTGCCGGTTGGAAGGGACCATGAAGTTCTGCTCGGCCGACGCCAGCTCGTAAGGCAGCGACACAAGCGAGCCCATCAGGCGGCCGCCGCCGCTGCTGGGCCAGCCGGTGGACTGCATGCGAGCCCGCGACCAGCTGTACTTGCTCTCGGGACCAAGAAAGTCGTGGCTGCGCACGAACAGGGGGTTGGCACGGATCAGTTCCGCTCCGGGGGGCGAATAGAGCGCATACGCAATGCCTACCAACGAGTCGCGCAGCATCGGTGCCAGTTCGCCGCGAATCGCCAGCAGGCGCCTGGGATTGCCCTGGGCTCGATCCACGGCCCGTCGCAGGTTGAGGCTGCGCTGTCTCTGGATGTGGCGGTCGACCCAGTGGCCGCGGGCCATGGCATTGGCCTCTTCGACAGATAACAGCGACCGTGGCAGCCGGATGTCGGAAATGCTCTCCGAGAGGCGGTTGGCCATGGCCACGTTGAACGCCTCGCCGCGCGAGACGCGCTCGAGGTGGTCGGCCAAGTCGAACAGCGTATCCAGCGGCACCAGCCGCTGCAGAATCAGGAGCTGATTCACGCGGGCCAGCACTTCGCCCCGCGCCTCCTGCTCGCTCTCGGAGGCGTCACCCACCAAAAGGTCCAGCAACGCCTGCTGCGGATCGGCAGCGTCCCTCCCAGCCGCTTCCAAGAGCGCCAGCACGCCGGCGCGCCCTGCTTCGAACACTCCCTGCGAGTCGGTCGCGCCCGAGGCGGCCGAGAGCAGAGCCTGGATCGACGAATCGGCCCGTTCCGCCGGAATGGCGCCGTTCCGGCGGAGCACTTGCCACAGTGCCAGTTGCGCCTGCAGGACGCCGATGGTGTTGGCGCGACGCAGCTGGCTGCCGATCTTGTCCAGGCGCACCATCGTGTCCAAGTGCGCGGTGATGGTTGCCTCGCTCAGGTTGGGCGAATCGCTGTAGAGCGCGAACTGGTGCCCGTGGTCCGGGAACGCCCTGATCATCCGCGCAACTGTCTCAGCTGACAGCGGCGTAGCGCGGTTGCGATCCAGGTCCGAGATCGCAAGGAACATGCGCAGCGGCTCGTTCTCGATCGCTTTGCGCGAAAGAGCGAACATGGCCTCGATGACATCGTCGGGCCGCGTCCAGCGCGTGGCAGACTCGGTTAGCTTGCCATCGTACTTGCCGTGCGGGTGGACGACGAACAGGTCCCTCCACGGCTCAATGCCGCCCGGTATGCGCGGAGCGCCCGAAGCTTCGAAGTCGAGCCTCGTCGCCAGCAGCATCAAGTCGGAGCTGGCGCGGAAGATCGGCCGGGCCGGGCCGGGACTCGTAACCTTCCCCCGCACCGCTTGGTAGAAGCGATCGATGCGCGGAGGATCGAGGAAGTAAGCCCTCCCAGCGTCGCCCTGGACACGCGCCAGGGCGTCATAGAAGGCTGCCATCCAGCCGTCGTCCAGACGGATGAGCCGCTGGAAGAAGCGACCTCCCTGGGTCACGCTTTCGCCCACGAGGCGTTCCCAACCGGGCCGCGCACGCGCGCCGCCCGGCGTGACCGCGACGCCATCGGCAACCTCGAACATGGCCCCGAAGAAGTCGAGCACGGGAACATAGTCCTTCAAGTCGCCGATCGGACCGGCGGCCCGTAAGGCCTCGGCGGTCGGACGGTGCAGGTTGTGCATCGCGACGTACAGCCGCGCCAAGCCCGGATCGTCAATGAACGTGTCTAGGAAGTTCTCCTGGGCACGCCTGGCGCCTCCTAGCCAGTAGTCCCGGCCGAAGAGGACCGGCAGCCTCGTAGGGCCGAACTGGTAGCTGAACGGCTGGCCCCGGCGGAAGGCCAGTTCCAAGTCCGCCAGCGGGAAGGCCGAATCGATGGCGAGAAACGCCCGCGAGGGGTTGACTGTCTCGAGCACGGCGGCCGGGCCGCACTCTCCGCGCAGGCGGTAGCCGATGATCTTCAGCAGTTGGGCCGTCTCGGCCGATTCACAAACCGCAATGTCAATGGTGTTGTCCTCGCCCGCGAATGCCGCGAGTTCCCTCGCCTGGGTCAAGTACTGCTTCAGCAGGCGGAGATACTCGGTCGGCTCGAACGTGGAACCTCCGCCGGACGCATGGTAGCCGCCGGCGAAAATCGTCCGGCCAAGCGAGGGCAGGATCAGATCAGACGAGAGATCGGTGGACAGCGCCGCCATCCGGCTGAACGAGTCCAGCGTGCCGGGCACATCGATGAACTCCGTAGCTTCCGGTTCGGTCAGCGGTTGCAGCAGCCCGTCGACACCGGGGCCACCTTCCCCCGCTGCCTGCAGGGCACGCAGGGCAGCCCTGGCCTGCTCCGCATTGCCGTGCCACAGCGCGGCAACCGCGATCCGACGGCGCAGCTCGGCGGCGGTCGCGGAATCTACGGAAGCGGACGAGGCTAGCACCGCCTCATATGCCTCGACAGCAGCCGGGTCGCCGTAGCGGTCCAAGAACTCGGCGTTGGCGGTCAGCGCCTCGCCGTTGCTCACTTGTTCTGCGACGGTATCTTGGAGGACGCGTCGGGCCTCGAGAGGCTCGCCCGCCCGCTCGAGTTCAAGCGCCCGCTCGACGCTGGCATGGAGCGGAACGACACAAATGCTGCTGACCCCAATCAAGGCTCCTAGGCGAATGATCCGAGTGCTCATACCAGATTCCCGAAAGTGATTGTACACCTGTGCCGGACGAGGCGGCAGGGCTACGCGATCTTCATTGGGGCTGGCTCGTTGCTCAAGGAACCAGGCTGGGAGCCGGGCACGCCCGCAGCGCCAGAGCGGCGGTTCGCCGAACCATTCACGCGGGTCGTGCTGCGTGAGGCGCAGGTACAGATAGAGCGATTCGCCGACTCGTTCTATCGTGCCCAGGTACATCACTGCGACGCGCGCGGATTACCCTCAAGTCCGCCTGTCTTGGACAATCTCATGTCCCCGCGCTGGCCGCCTTCAAATACTCCATGTGGTGCAATCCGGACAGCGCCATGCCGCTCAAGGCACTGAACGTCTAGCTGCGCCGCATACAACCGTAGTGGCGCTACCCGCGCGTAGTGCCGCGGCGCATCGCACCGCCGGCCTGCTCGAGTCGCGGCCACTGCGCTGCGGTCAAGCGAATCTAGCCCGCCAACCGACTCTGGAATCTCTGGTTCGTCATCGGGAACTATCTTCCTGCATCTAGAGAATTGCGCCAATTGTCGAGGAACCGCATACGTTCTCGCTAATTGGGCCAATTCGCCAATTGATCGCCAGTTAAGCCATTGACAGATGGGGGGGGGTGAACTACGCTCTGGCTGGATAGTCCCATCAGGCACAGGAGGATTCCATGCCAACAGCATTTGGCCTTCGTTACATCGTGCTCTGTATTGCTGCAGCGACGCTCTGCCTCGCTCAGAACTCAGGCATCCAAGGAGTCGTCACGGATTCGACCGGCGGTGTCATCCCGGCCGCAGACGTGACGGCAGTGAATGTCGCGACCGGCGTAGAGTACGAGGCCCAATCGAACGAGACCGGCTTGTACTCAGTTCCGTTTCTCAGTCCGGGCACTTATTCGGTAACTGCTCGGACCGAGGGCTTCGCGCCGTCGACCCGGGAGAATCTCAAGCTCGACGTGCAACAGATCGCGCGGGTGGACTTCACCCTGTCTCTGGGAACCGTAGCCGAAGTCGTCGAGGTTTCCGCAGCTGCAGCGTTGCTGGAGTCCGAACAGGCGGCCATGGGCCAGGTCATCGACAACCAGCGCATCGTCGAGATGCCGCTGAACAAGCGCAACTATCTGGAGCTGGCGCAGCTGTCGGTCGGCATTCTACCGGGCGCGACGGTCGGAGCCGGCACGCGCCCCGGCCGCAACGAAGCTGGCTTTGTCGGGATGGGCATGCGTGGCTACCAAAACAACGTCATGATCGACGGCATCGACAACGGATCACGCGCGGGAGGCGGACCGCTGGGCTTCGAGGCCCAAGCCAGCAAGCCCTCCGTCGACGCAGTCGGCGAGTTCAAGGTCGTGACGAACAATATGTCGGCCGAATACGGATTTCGCATGGGGCCCAAAGTCTTGGTGTCGATCAAGTCTGGGTCCAACGAGTTACACGGCAGCGCATTCGAGTTCGTCCGGAACGAAAAGCTGGATGCCACCAACTTCTTCGCCAACCGCTCCGGGGCGGCAAAGCCCACGCTTCGCCAGAACCAGTTCGGCGGAACTCTGGGTGGTCCGATCATCAAGAACAAGACATTCGGGTTCTTCAGCTACCAGGGCACGCGAATCCGGCTGGGGCGGAGTTTCCTCGCCACGGTTCCGAGCGGCCTCGCCCGCAGCGGCGATTTCTCGATGGAGCGCACCAACTTCAACCAAATCTTCGACCCGGCGACCACGGTGGGGACCGGGGCCGATGCGAGCCGCGAGCCGTTCCCGAACAACACGATTCCGGCGAGCCGCTTCGACCCGGTAAGCACGCCGCTGCTGTCGCGCTACCCGTCGTCGAATGTCGAGGGGCGGGAATTCGGTTTCAACAACTACTTCCGGGCTCCTTCCGATGCCGACGACACCGACCAATACGATTTCCGCGTCGACCACAACGTGGGCGATAGCGACCGCGTATTCTTCCGCATGAGCATACGGCGCCAGTTCCGCGTCAACCAGAGCCCCTTGCCGGTCGAGGCCGGAGGTCAGGGCGGGCAGACGGTGGATCTAAACGGAGACAATCTGGCGTTTAACTGGACGCATTCGTTCTCGCCGACGCTGCACAATGAAGCCCGTTTCGGATTCACCCACTTCCCGACGCGATTCGACACGCTGATCCAAGAGCCACTCAACGCGACGCTGGGAATCAAGGGGGCTCCGGGCGATACCTTCGGGGATGGCTTCGACCAAGGATTCAGCTTCTTCAACATCAACGGCTACAACAATCTAGGAACTCCATGCTGCTGGCCGAACATCAACAACATGGACAACATCCAGATCGTGGAGAACCTCTTGTGGCAGAAGGGAAACCACGGCATCAAGATCGGGTTTGACTACCGGCGTCTCAATATCTTCCGAGAGGCCATGCGCTTCCGGCGAGGCCAGTTCCTGTTCAATCGCGTCTTCACGGCTGAACAACCGAACATCGGCCGCAGCCGGGCTCGCACGGGGAACGGCCTTGCCGAGATGATGCTCGGCACAGTGGGGCAGACCCGAGTGGGCAACCCAGCGGGTGAGAACGCGGTCGTGCCCTATACCGGGATCTACATCCAGGACGACTGGAAGGTGACGCCCAAGCTGACGCTGACATTGGGCGTGCGCTGGGAACTGTTCAATCGGGGCTACTACCCGAAGGGACATATTCCCGGTCGCACCGGGGTGAGCAACTACATCACCGCCTACAACGGCCTGGCCCCGGGAGAGGAGGAGTACTGGGATCGCCCAGAAGACGGAAGCGATTGCGGTTGCGAGAACGACCGCAACAACTTCGCACCTCGAGTCGGCTTTGCCTACCGACTCAATGAGAAGACGGTGATTCGCGCAAGCGCCGGGCTCTTCTACGGCGAGGGAGACATCGTCACGGATGGCTCGGCCTGGTCCCGCCAGGTGCCCGACTTCACCGAGATCATCACTCCCACCTTCGACAACATCACGCCAGTGACCCTAGTGAAGGATGGATTCCTGCCCGTGACGCTTCCAGCAGAGGAACCTCTCCCGAACACCGGCGCTTCAGCCTCCTATCGGAGCCAGCCGACGCAATATGCCTCGCAGTGGTTCATTGACATTCAACGAGAGCTGCCCGAAAACACCGTGTGGATCATCGGCTACCAAGGATCGGCCACGAGCTTCTTGCAGTACCGGTTCGATATCAACAATCCCGGGCCGCACCCGACGATACCGGCAAGAGCCCGGCGGCTGCGACCGCTGCGGACAGGGGTCACCCTCGGGGAACCTGGCGCGAACGCCAGCTATAACGCTTTGGTCACGCGCCTCGAGAAGCGTTTCAGCAGGGGGGTGACGTTCCTGACGTCGTACACGTGGTCGCACAACATCGACAACAACACGCAGTTCTTGGATTCCGGTCTGTTCAACGTAGCCAATCACTACGACCGGAGAGCGGAACGCGCGAGCGCAAACATCGACATGACGCAGAGCTTTACCAGCAGCTTCACCTGGCAACTGCCGTTTGGCAAGGACCGGGCATTCGGCGCGAACTGGGGCGGGGCCGCCGATGCGATCCTGGGGGGCTGGCAGATCGGCGGACTGGTGTCGCTGAGAACGGGCTTCCCGTTCGAAGTCACATTCCCGGGCGATCCACAGAACTCGGGCACGACCAATCGCGGAAACCGCGTGGGCAGCGGGGTGCTGAGCAACCCAACAATTGACAACTGGTTCGATCAATCAGCCTTCGTGGTCAGCGAACCGGGCATCTTTGGAACGACTGGTCGCAATCCATTGCGCGGCCCCGGGGGCAGGAACTTTGATTTCATGCTGGGCAAGCGATTTCGGATGCCCTGGGAAGGGCACACGGTGCAATTCCGGTTCGAAGCGTTCAACTTCACCAACACGCCTCAGTTCGGACAGCCCGTTGGGGGCATGCTCCGGGCGGCCACTGGCACGATCAACCGAGCTGGCGAGCCCCGCAGGATTCAATTTGGGTTGAAGTACCTGTTTTGAGCACTCGACATCGTAGGCAGCATTGCGGCGAGCACCAGTAGTCGGATTCCCTACAAGGGGGATCCAAGCTTGTGTAGGCCAAGCCCTGAGGCGGGACACGACCGGCCCCTCCGCGCTTGGTCTCGCGGAGAGGAGCGCGTGGGCCGCGTGCCAGTCAATCTCAATTTGTTCAGCCAATCCACGGCGCAACGCGTCGTCGCGGATTCTTCTACACCCGGCGTAGGACCTGCCGCGTTCCGACGATCCAACGCGACATCTATGCCTCGCACCGTGCAAGGCCTTGGAGCAATTCCCACAGTCGGCGGACATACGCCTCCGTTGTGGTGATGTTGCCAATTGCGATCCTGATCGTGTACCGATCCTCCAGCCTGGCATGGGAGAGAAAGAACTCCCCGGTGGCGTTGACCGCCCGTAGCAGCCGCTCGTTGGCGGCATCGGTCTCGGCCTCGCTCGCACCCTCCTGCCGGTAGCGCAAGCAAACCAGCGAGAAGTCGACCGGGGCCAAGAGTTCGAAGTCCGGGGCCTGCGCCACCCACTCGGCGAGCAGGCGGGCCAGCCGGATGTGCTCCCGGAGGACATTCGACAGCTGCTCGGTTCCGAAGCTGCGAAGAACGAACCAGAGCTTGAGCGCGCGAAACCGCCTGCCCAGCGCGATCGAGTGCTCCATGTAGTTGACGGCCCGGGGGTCCTGCCCGCTGCGCAGGTATTCCGGAGTCTGGGAAAGTGCGCTGCGCAAGCATTCCGGACGCGCTGTGTAGAACACCGAGCAGTCCATCTGGACGAACAGCCACTTGTGCGGATTCACGACGAACGAGTCGGCGCGTTCGCAGCCGGCAAAATGAAGCCGCATTTCAGGCAGGACGGCGGCTGCCCCCGCATATGCCGCGTCCACGTGCAGCCATAGGCCATGCTCGGCCGCAATGTCGGCAATCTCCTGCACTGGATCGATTCCTGTCGACGCGGTCGTGCCCACGGTCGCGGTAATCGCAATCGGGGAGAGGCCGGCGCTGAGGTCTCTCGCGATGGCCCGCTCCAGCTCGTCCGGGCGCATCGCGTAGCGGTCGTCGCAGCGGATCTTGCGGCACGCCTCGACGCCGCGCCCGAGTGCGCTCATTGCCTTCTCGACCGAGGAGTGAGCCTGCTCGGACGTGTACATCACGATGCGGTTCAGGTCAAGCTCGGCACCGGATTGGCGCGCCTTGGCGGCGGCGAGCTCGCGAGCGGCGATCACCGCATGAAGGGTGGCTGTCGACGCCGTGTCGTGGATCATGCCGAACCAATCCGCTGGCAGGCCCATGGCGCCAGCGAGCCAGCGCGTGGTGACCTGTTCGAGCTCGGCGAGCGCCGGCGACGAGTACCACAGCAGGCCGACATTGTTCACAGCCGCAGCGAGCGCATCAGCCAGCACCCCCGGACGCGAGCCGCCGGCGGCGAAGTACGCCATGAACCCGGGATGGTTCCAATGCACCAGGTGCGGGGCCACCAGGCGCTCGAAGTCAGCGAGGATCTCTTCCTGGCAAGCCCCCTGCTGCGGTGCGCTGGGCGGGAGCTTGTCCAGCAGTTGTCCGGGCGCCACGTCGGGCAGCACCCGCTGCCGCTCGGGGTGCGCGTAGTAGTCGGCAATCCAGTCGACGATGGCGTGCCCGGCCCGGCGAAATTCTTCTGGGGATAGATCGTTGCCGCGGGACGCGCCCAAGGTTCCGGTATCTAGGGTTTTCAAAGGATTTCCGCCGCCTCGGTCGCCCGCACTGCAAATTAACCTTCCATAGCCGCGGCGCAGTATTGTAGGCTAATCTAAGGTTACAGCCTCTCTGCAACAGGAGCTTCGATCATGACAAGCAGTACACTTCGCAGCTGCGTTCTCGCAGCCCTACTTCTCGCTCTCGTGGCCTCGACCGCGCTCGCCCAGACAGGGCAGCTGCGCGGCAGGGTGCTTGGCCATGACGGCCAAGGCTTGCGCGACGCGATGGTCTTCATCGAGCGCGTCGGCGTGCGCGGCAACTACAAGGTCAAGACCAACAAGAAGGGCAACTACTTCCACGCCGGGCTGCCCCTCGGCCAGTACACGGTGCGGCTGGAGGTCGACGGCAAGCAGGTCTACAGCATCAACGGCTACCAGATCAAGCTTGGCGAGGAGAAACCCTTGGACTTCGACTTGGGCGAGATCCAGAGGGAGGCCCAAGCGGCTCAGGCGTCCGGAGCGGGCCCGACCAAGGACCAGCTCGCGGCGATGTCAGAACAGCAGCGCAAGGAGTACGAGAAGGCCCTCAAGGCCCGCCAGCAACAGATCAGCAAGAACAAGCAGCTGAACGAGACGTTCAACGCGGGCATGGAAGCCAAGCGCCTGAAAGATTACGCCGTGTCGGTCCAGCACTTCAGGAAGGCGCTCGAAATCGACGCCGACCAGCACGTCATCTGGGGCAACATGGCCGAAGCGCTCAGCGGTCTAGTCAGCACCAAGGCCGGAGCCGAGCGGGACCAAGTCGGCGAGGAAGCGATCACGACCTACCGCAAGGCGATCGAGTTGGAGCCCGACCCCGCGTATCACAACAATCTCGGCCTGCTGCTGATCCGACTGCAGCGGGTAGACGAGGGCACCGCGGAACTGGAAAAGGCTGCCCAGATGGCGCCCGACAACGCCGGGACCTACTACTTCAACCTCGGAGCCACGATGGTCAACACTGGCAATACAGACGGTGCCATCGACGCGTTCCGCAAGGCCACCGAGGTACAGCCCGATTTCGCGAACGCCTATTACCAGCTGGCCACGGTCCTCGTCGGCACGGCACAGATGAAGGAAGACGGTTCGATCATCCCGGCCGCGGGCACGGTCGAGGCCTACCAGAAGTACTTGGATCTCGATCCGCAAGGGCCGTACGCAGCCAGCGCGCAGGCCATGGTGCAGAGCCTGAGCGGTAAGCTCGAAACCACCTTCGAGCAGCCGAAGAGGCGGCGCAGCAGCCGGAAGTAAGCGCGCAGGCCGCACTTGTCGGTTGGCCGGGCGCACCCCGGCGCCTAGCGACTAGGCGCCGGGCTGCCCGAGAGGTGTCTGGATGGGACTTCGGAACATCCTATTGCTGGTGGTCGGGGTGATCGGCCTCGCCATCGTGCGCAACCTGATCCGCGAGATCAGCCGAATCATGGTGCGCAGGATGAAACCGGACGGCAGCGGGCCCAAGGCGCAGCAGGGCTCTTCCGACGGCAAGACCAGCGGCGGTGGCAAGTTGGTTCGCGACCCGCAGACGGGCACCTACATCGATCCGGCGCACGCAGTCCGCACCAAGGTCGGAAAGACGGTGCACTACTTCGAGTCCGAAGCGAGCCGGGACGCCTTCCTGAAGGCGAACGCCTGACCCGCCTCTCGACCCGCGCGCAGCCGCCTAGGGCGCCCCAGCTTGCTCATGCCGACCTAGACCCGGCCGCAGCACCAACCGCACTCCGGCCCGCCCCGATCGCGGCCGGCTCCCGCTCCAGGGACCGGCCGGAGGACGGGCTCTAGCGCCGTGCGATGATGGATTTTGCCGGGCGGCACGCGCGGCCGCCGGCAACCCGCGACACCCTCGCTGCAGAGAGTTTCCATGAGTGAATCAAGAACGTACCCGAACTATATCGATGGCGAGTGGGTCTTTAGCGACCGCTTGTTCGAAAACGTGAACCCGGCCGATTCGGGAGACCGTGTCGGCCTGTTTTGCAAAGCGAACCAAGCCGATGTCAACGTGGCCGCGGAGGCGGCCCAAGAGGCGTTTCCCGCCTGGGCGTCGCTTACCGGGCCGGCACGGGGCGCGTACCTGTACAAGGTCGCTGACTTCCTTGAGCGCAATCTGGACACTCTCGCGAGAGAGATGACTCGCGAGGAAGGCAAGACCCTGCCGGAAGCCAAAGGCGAGACGATGCGCTCGATCAATATCTTCCGCTACTTCGCGGGAGAGGGTTCTCGCATCCCCGGCATCCAAGTCCCGTCCGAGCGTGACCGCGTGTTCATGTACGCGGTCCGGCGACCGCTCGGCGTGGTCGCGCAGATCAATCCCTGGAACTTCCCGAGCGCCATTCCAGCATGGAAGCTCGCTCCCGCCCTGGTGGCAGGCAACACAGTCCTGGTCAAGCCGGCGACCGCGGCACCGCTGTGCGCTTGGCGGCTCGCCGAAGCCTGCCACGAAGCGGGCATCCCGAAGGGCGTGGTCAACCTGATCTGCGGTTCGGGCGGCGAGGTCGGCGACGCGATGGTGAACGCCGAGCCGGTGAAGGCGGTGTCGTTCACGGGCTCGGTCCCGGTCGGCCAAGCCCTGCACGCCCAGGCATCGGAGCGGCGGCTGCGGATCCAGCTGGAGATGGGAGGCAAGAACCCGACCATCGTGCTGGCCGACTCCGACATGGACAAGGCAGTGGCCAACACCATCAACGCCGCGATGTTCTCAACGGGCCAGAAATGCACGGCCACCAGCCGCGTGATCGTCGAGAACTCCATTCACGACGAGTTCCTCGCCCGTGTGGTCGAAGCCACCAAGAAGCTGAAGGTCGGCAACGGCCTACACGAGGGGGTCCAGATCGGCCCCGCTATCGATCACGACCAGCTCCAGACGAATGACAGGTACTGCCGCCTAGCCGAAGAGGAGGGCGCGAAGCTTGAGTGCGGGGGGCACGTCCTGTCGGAAGGCGAGTATGCCAAGGGGCATTTCTTCCAGCCCACGGTCTTCAGCGAAGTCACCGAGGACATGCGGATCGCGCAGGAGGAGGTCTTTGGCCCCGTGCTCGGTGTGATGCGCGCGGCCAACTTCGAAGATTGCATGCGCATCGCCAACAAGACCGACTTCGGCCTGTCGGCTTCGATCCAGACACGGGACGTGTCGCGGATCTTCGAGTACGTCAACCGCATCGAGGCCGGCCTGATCACGGTGAATCTCCCCAGCGCTGGGGTCGAGTACCAGCTGCCGTTCGGCGGCTCGAAGGAGTCGAGCTTCGGGCCCAAGGAGCAAGGCCCGGTAGCACTGGAGTTCTACACGGACTACAAGACGGTGTACCTAGGCTACTAGAAGACGATTGGCGCCCTGCGGCCAAGCCTTGCCCGGCAACGGGAGCTGGCAACACACCGTGCAGTCGCATGCGCGAAGACACGATCCTCGCGCGACCTCCGTCGGGCCGCCAAGAATCCCGGCCCCCGTGCCTATGGCAGAATCCGTTTCCCCGCTCAGAACTCCAGCCGCAGGCCGAACTGCATGATCCGTGGTGCGCTGGTACCGGTTATGCGCCCGGGATTTCGGGCATTGATGTTGTTGCGCGGATTCAGCAGGTTGGCGTGGTTGAAGGCGTTGAACATCTCCCAGCGGAACTGCAGCTCCGAGTTTTCTGTGATGTCGAACTTCTTGAACAGGGCAAAGTCAAGATTCCAGTTTCCGGGCCCGATGATGATGTTCCGACCCGCATTGCCGAACCTCCCGGTTGCCGGATTCGCGAACGCCGTCGCATCAAAGTACTGCTGAATCAACTCGCCCTTGGATCGGCCCGTGTCGAGAAACGGATTCCCCACCAGGTCCGGACGCTGCCTGCCATACCCGGCCAGCGCGATGTCGCGTCCCGTGGTCGCGCTGAATGCTCTCCCGCTCTGGATCGTCAGGATCCCGTTGGTCTGCCACCCGCCGAGGGCCCACCGCGCGATTCCTCTTCCCTTCGGCGAGGGGATATCCCAGAGAAAGGAAGTCACGAAGCGCTGCCTGACATCGAAGTCAGCAAGGGCCTTGTCCAGCCGCAGGTTCAATGGATTCTGCGGTGGCGCCGTCTCCGTCGCTGACAGGTCGATCGCCTTGCCCACCGTGTAGTGCGCCAGGATTGTGTACCCATCGCTGAAGCGCTTGTTCACCGTGAACTGGGCCGCGTGGTAGCTCGAGAAGGCGGTCGACTCGTAACTGGTGATGCCTTGGAATGTCGGCCCGTAAATCCGCCTCTGATTGATGTTACGGAGGGTAGCGCCCTCTCCGTAGATCGCCGGGTTGATCTGCCTCCGCAGCGGTAGGTGCGTGGCCTTGGAGCCGACATAGGCCGCTGTCACGATGAAGTCCCGCATCACCTCCTGCTGGATATTGAAGTTCCACTGCTGGTTGTAGGCGGCGACGGTGTCCTCGTCCACCGAGAGACCGATTTCCACCGGCAGGATGTACTGGTATGCGGCACGCTCCTGGTCGGACTCCGGTTGACGGTAGGGAAAGGGGTTCAGCATTCCGCCGAAGGGATTCGAGAAGCTCTCAGGCCCGTTGACCCTAGTCTGGAGCGAGTACGGGGGAGAGTTCACGAAATGGCTCAGCATGTGAAAGCGCGGGGTGTCGTAGAAGATGCCGTAGGCCGCCCGGATGCTGGTCTTGTTGTGTGCGAAGGGGCTCCACGCCAGTCCTAGGCGAGGCGCGAAGTTGTTCCAGTCGCTTGCGGCACCACCGCGGAAGACGCCGGAGTCGTCGGCGTATAGGAGCCCCACCGGCGCGTTCGGGAAGACTTCGGACTGTTGTCCCGCCCGAAAGACCGAGAGCTCGTCCGGTGCGGAATAGAACGGCAGGTACGGCTCCCAGCGCATACCCAGCGACAGGGTCACGTTCGAGCGGACCTTCCAGTCATCCTGGAAATAGAAATTGGGAGCCCGCGCTCGAATGTCGTTGATTCGCAGCGATCCCTGGCGGAAGTTGGCCGGTCGGCCGAGCAGGAAATCCGCATAGGAGTTTCCGCTGAACCTGCCCGTGAAGTTGAATTGAGGGTCCACCAGATTCGCGGTAACTCGGTAGCTCTGGCTGTAGCGATACTCGGCGCCGAGCTTCATCATGTGCGCGCCTGCCGTGTAGGCCACGTCATAGCGTGCCTGCCAGGTCTTGCGATCGATTCGCACCAGGTTCTCCTGCGCCAGGTTCCAGTACCCGTTGACTCTGCCGCGGTAGTGCGGCACGAGCTCGATCTGGCTCTCGGGCGCGCCGCGGTTCACGTTCAATCCGAGGCTCTGGTAGGAGACCTCCTGGCCGCTCTCGCCGATGGTGGGAAGCGGACCGCGGTCGATCTCGGTTCGGTTGAACGTGAACTGCGCAGTCGCAAGCAGGGAAGGGCTTGCCGTCCAGGTGTGCTGCCCTTGGATGTTCCTGTTGATGAAATCGATATCCGCGACGAGCCTGGGCAATCCCGCAGTCTTGAACTCGTTGCTGGACTGCATGAGCAGCCTGCCGCTGATCCGCTGCTTGCTGCTTGCCTGGTGGTCGCCCCGGGCGATGTACTGGTCGCTGTCGAAGTTGATGGGACGGTTGAAGATGTGCCTCCCGCCCGGTGCGTTCGGGCCTGGGATCAGCTCGTTCAGGAAGTTGACCGAGGCAGGGTCCCACCGCATGTCCGGGATCAGGGCATTCGGGAACGGCTCGCCGTTCGACGGATCGTTCGGCTTCCGGCCAGTCGACGAGAAATCCCCGGACCGCTCGGCACCCGTCGGTACGAACAGGCCGGAAAACGTGGCCGCTTGGCGTTGCCTGACTGCCTCGTACGCGCCGAAGAAGAACGTTCGATTCCGTACGACCGGCCCCCCGAAGGTGCCCCCGTACTGGTTGCGCCGGAGCTTTCCCTTCTCCAGACCGAAGAAACTCCGGGCGTCGAGAATGTCGTTGCGCACGAATTCGTAGGCCGACCCGTGGAACTCGTTGGTTCCGGACTTCGTCACGGCATTGACAATCGCTCCCATGTTGCGGCCGTACTCCGCGCTGAAGTTGTTCGTCAGCACGCTGAATTCTTCCAAGGCGTCTGGATTCGGCATGATCGCGGCGACGTTTTGCTGGGGGTCGTTGTTGTCCCCGCCGTCCAGCATGTAGTTGTTCGAGACCGCGCGGGCACCGTTGACTGCCAGACCGGCGTTCTGGTTCAGGGAACTGGATCCCGGGCCCGTCACGACTCCGGGCACAAGGAGGACCAGCTGTACCGGGTTCCTGCCGTTGAGGGGCAGTTCGGTGATCCGCCTCTCGTCGACGATCTCCTTGAGCGTGCCGCCAACGGTTTCGACCTCGGCCACGGCACCGGTCACGGTGATGGACTCCGTTACCTGCCCCACTTCGAGGACGACCGTGACCTGCCTGCTCTGGTCCGCATCGAGCCGGAACGACTCCGAGAGAAATTGCGTGAAGCCCTCGTGGGTCACTTGCACGTGGTAGTTGCCGACGGGCATCCGGGGGAAATTGAAGCGACCTGCTTCGTCGGAACTGGATGCCCACTCCAGTCCGGTCAAGTCATTCACGGCTTGGACCTCCGCCCCCGGAATTGCTGCGCGGGTGCTGTCCTGCACCGTGCCCACGATCAGCCCTGTAGCTTGAGCCATGAGCGCAACCGGCAGGATCGCCAAGATTGCGACCGCGAGAAGAAACCGAACGGATCCGTACCGTTCGCACCTAGGTTCTTGCATGAGTCACCTCCTGTGAGCGGCCCGGCAAGGCAGTGTGTAATGAGTGCAAGCTGAAGATACCCGAGAGCAGGAACCTAATCAAGCCGATTCACACAGGAATTCGAGTTTTTCTGCCAAATCGGAAAGCGGGTTCGCAATCTCGGCATTCTTCGAGACAAATTCGTCCTCTAGTTCCTTTGCCTGCCAGCCCATGTCCTCGACGTACCGGAGCGGCCGGACGACGAGTCGTCCGGCAAGCCATGCCCAGATTCCCCGACTACGAAACGAGGGCGGGTCCGGAGACTCCTCGCTATTGCGTGTCCAAATGGACTGCACTTCGTCAGCCAATCTTGGCGGATTCGGGCAGGTCTTCGACGTTCGCTCCTCGTGAGCCCGCAGCTGGGCATCGGTTGGCTGTCCGCCCTCGACGATTGCGCTCCTTCCGCCGGCCGCCTCAAGCCCAATCGCAACGCGGGGGGAGTCGACTCGCTAGCTGCTCCACCAAGTATTGGAGTCGGCCTGTTCATCCAAGCGTTGGTACAGTGAGCAGGCTGTCTTCCGCACATCGAAGCAGCCCGCCGCAAGACGGCTCCCCTGCGCTAAGCGCGAGGAGCGGCACACTGACTGTGAATTGCAATCAAGGGCCCTGAATGCGCCAAGGGACGACACAACCGGAGCCTCCGCAGCGGCCCAGGCCGGCCCCCCTGGACTGGGACCTGATGGGGCTCCGGACTCCGCGAGTTGATGGGCCGGCGGTGTTGTCGCTTGGCCGCAACAGTCGCGGGCGGGATCTGGTCGTTGGCGACATCCACGGGCAGCGGGAGACCTTCGAGCACTTGCTGAACAAGGTCGGGTACTCGCCAAGCGATGGGGACCGACTGCTGCTTCTCGGCGATCTCATCGACCGCGGCCCTGACTCCGCTTCGATGTTCGAGTGGCTCCAACGCGACGACGTGACGTGCGTCCGCGGCAACCACGAGCAGATGATGCTAGACGCACTTGAAGGCGACCGCATGGCTCGGGAAGCCTGGATCGAGCTCAACGGAGGGGAGTGGTCAACGGCGCTCACCGCAAGCGAAGGCGATGCCTGGCTCGAGAAACTCCGGAGCATGCCGCTGGCCGTGGAGGTCGAGGGTGGACAAGGGACATTCGTGCTTGTCCACGCCGAGGTTCCGATCGAAACACCGTGGTGGGCCATGAAGGCTTGGCTCGTGGAGGGAGATCACTGCGCGGGGGTGCGAGCGATCTGGGCGCGCGACAGGATCAATGGACGAGCGCTGCTTGACCGCGGGGTGCCTGACGTGTGGCGCACGTTCCACGGGCACACGCCCCTCAAGCAACTGGTGCAAATCGCAAACATGCGCTGGATCGACCTCGCCGCTGCATATGCGAGTCGCTTCGAAAGTGCGTCGATTGCCTGCATTCCAATCGGCCCGGACGGCACGGAACACGACCCGGTCCTAGCGAGAGTGCTGGACGTGGATCCCAGCCAGTTCCAAGCGGCGGGTCGCCTACCGAGGAAGTGATGCCGCGGCGGTGCCGGTCATGGACTGGGCAGCGGGTCGTCGGCCCGCCTAGAGCTCTCGCTCTCTGCACATGCCGATGTGGTGTGCCTGACTGACGCCAAGGGACTCATCCAGCAAGCAACACATCGCCTCCTAGGGATTCCGCTTGCGTCGAACGGCCAGCCTGGCGCGAGCGCGCCGCCACGGCGAACCAGCCATGCCTCTGCTAGGTGCGCGTGCCGATGCTCATGGCCCGCAGGCCAGCTGCCGAAGGCTGTACAATCAAGGGGCGCGCCGGAACTCAGAATCGCTGGGCTCCAGTCGGCGCAATCCTGCACGAGAGCGTTTGGGATAGTCGTCATAAGGGCACGTAGCTCAGTCGGTTAGAGCGCCTGCTTCACACGCAGGAGGTCCCCAGTTCGAGTCTGGGCGTGCCCACCATCTGCCCGTTTATTGTCAACCCCAGTCTCCCGTACGTCTTGCCCGCGATGACGGAATCACTGGGCAGATCCTGTCGTAGCGACAGATCACGAAACGACGGCCAACTACTCTAGAGACAAGACTGGAATTTCAGACGTGAGTCTGCGCATCGATACACCCCGAGACCAAATCGCCGCCTTCTGTGGGCGTTGGCAAGTCACAGAACTAGCGCTGTTCGGTTCGGTGCTGCGGGAAGATTTCGGTCCCGACAGCGACATTGACGTGCTCGTGCGCTTTGATCGGCAAGCGCGGCACACGCTCCTCGACATTGGACAAATGGAAAATGAGTTAAGCCGAATACTCGGCCGCGACGTAGATTTGATCGAGCGCACGGCGATTGAACGAAGCCGAAACTACATCCGCCGAAAGGCTATTCTCGATTCTGCCGAGACGATCTATGAGACCTGACGACGCCTGCCTGCTCGACATGCTGTTGGCGGCGCGCGACGCACTGGATTTCGTCAATTCGCCGTACGAGGAGCCAGCAAGGCCGTGAGACCGCCACTGGCTGGACGCCACCCTTCGACTTGCGTATGATCCTCCTAGACGGGTCGGTCGCAGCTGTTCCGAGAGCGACACACGGCCCAGCCTGCAACTCCTCGATTGTGGTGAACCATGAGCCCACGCCTAACACCTCCAGCCCTATCGATCAGAGCCTTTCTGGGACTGCTGGCAGCGAGTATCGCGCTAAGCGCCCAAGCCCCTAAGAACATCGTCCTGATCCTTGCTGATGATCTTGGATACGGGGATCTGAGCGCCTATGGCGCGACGGCTTACGAGACTCCGAATATCGACCGTCTCGCCAAGGAAGGCCGCCTGTTCACCGACGCCCACTCCCCTCACCCGGTCTGCACGCCTACCCGCTACGGGTTGATGACCGGTCGCTACAGCTGGCGCACATGGGCCGGATCCGCCAATGTCTGGTCGGACGATCCGTTGCTGGTTGAGGAGGGCCGTTACACCCTGCCGATGCTGCTGCGCGAAGCGGGATACAAGACGGCGATCATCGGCAAGTGGCACCTCGGGTACGGCCGCCCCGGCGGCGCGAATTGGACGGAGGCGGGTGTCGATTACAACGGCAAGATCGCACCCGGGCCACTCGAAGTGGGGTTCGACTACTACTACGGCATCCCTCACGTAGGCCAGCAGCCGCATGTCCTGATCGAGAACCATCGCATTGTCGGGCTGACCCCCGAATCCCCGCTGAAACTCCACCGCGACGAGCGCTGGATCGCCAAGACCTCTTACCTTGAGCGCTACGGATACCCTCCGAGACACCACTTCACGGGCGGCAAGGGTGCGCTGTACGATCATCGCGAGCTTGCCCTCAGGCTTACGGAGAGGGCGGCAGGCTGGATCGAGGAGCACTCCGAAGATCCGTTCTTCCTATACTTCGCCCACCGCAACACCCACGGCCCGATCATTCCCAACGAGCGATTCCGCGGCACGAGCGGGATCGGCTCCTACGGTGACTTTGTCTTGGAACTCGACTGGTCCGTGGGGCAAATACTAGACACCTTGGACGAACACGGCCTGACCGACGAGACGTTGGTGTTGTTCTCGAGCGACAACGGCGCGGTCGTGCGCGGCCTACTTGGCCACCGCGTGAACGGAGCGCTTCGCGGCCAGAAGACCGAGGCGTATGAGGGCGGTCAGCGCGTGCCGCTGCTTGCGCGCTGGCCGGGACATATCAAGCCGAATACGCGTTCAGACGCACTGGTGGCCCTGACAGATACGCTTGCCACGATCGCAGACCTATTGGGCAAACAGTTGCCCGAAGGCGCCGGGCCGGACAGTTTCAGTTTTCTCGAGGCGCTCTTGGATCGGAAGCAATCGTCGGCTGGCCGAACGGCGCTCGTCCACAACAGCTACCGAGGAGGGTTCGGGATTCGCCAAGGTGACTGGAAGCTGCTGATGTTCCAAGGCGGGGGCGGCCGACCGGTGGGAGGCGGCGGCTGGAACCCATTCGACTATGATCGGGCGATCCCGTACGGGCAGCTCTACAACCTGCGCGAGGATCTCGGCGAGAAGCGCAATTTGTACGGGGACGAACCGGAGCGAGTGGCGGAGATGGTGCAGCTGCTCAGGAAGATCCGTTCATCCGGCAGCAGCCGGTAGAGCACTCGGGCTAGTGTTGCGGTCGGCAGCCGAATCAACCGCAGCCGGTCATGGGGACCATTTCGCAACGCGCCAATGCGTGAGTACTCTCAGTCATTGCTAGACACATATATCGCTCACATATCCAGTCACCCTTGCTCGCCCCCTCTTCATGACGGGACCGCACACGGCGCTAGCGGACCGTCTCGGAAAGCCTGAGAGCTTGTTCAACGCCGTGGTCGGGGAGCCGGCTAGCACAGGCCCAGAGAAACGGATTCGGCGACGCCTACCGCAGTGCGGTGGATGAAAGCCGACCAGCTACAGTGCGTTCCGGCGCATCACGGGACTAAGGGCTCGATGCTGAAGCTTCCGAATCGCGGACCTTGCCGCGGTCGTAGTTCTGTACCCAGTCCCTACCAAACCGCACAACTTGGTCGAGGGTCTCGGACACGTCGGTCGATGTCGTCGCTCGGTTGACGATGCAAAGCCGGAGCGCGAACGTCTTGCGCAGGGTAGTAGACGAGATGAAGCTGTGGCCGTCCCAGAACACCTTGGCCAACACATTCTTGTTTAGGGTATCGAGGGCGTCCTCGTCCAGGCCGCCAGGGTTCACTCGGAAACAGACGATGCTGAGCGAGGCCGGGTGCAGCAACTCGAGCATCGGATTGCTTCGGACCTGCTCCTCGGCATGGCGGGCGAGTTCGAAACCGCGCAGTATGGCTCGTCGAAATGCGGCCATGCCAAACGTCTGCACTGACATCCAGAGCTTCAGCGACCGGGCAGCGCGACTGAGTTGCACGCCTCGATCGGCGACGTTCGGGTGGTTCGAGCCCCAAATCGTATCTTGGATGACATCGTGCCGCAGGGTGAAGGGACGTTCGAGCGTCTGCACATCCTTCACAAGCAGACAGCCCGCTTCGTACGGCTGGAAGAACCACTTGTGTGCGTCGATGCTGATGGAGTCGGCCCGATCGATTCCGGCAAGCTGTCGTCGCCCGGTCTCCGTTACGGCCGCAAAGCCGCCATAGGCTGCGTCCACGTGCAACCAGATGCCTTCTGCCGCGCAGTAGTCGGCTAGTTCCGCGAGAGGATCCACCGTGCCTGTGCTCGCGGTCCCGGCGTTGGCGCAAACCGCGATCGGCGCCAGCCCTGCGGCGCGGTCGGCGGCGACGCGACGCGCGAGGAGTTCCATGTCGAGACGGTACTCGCTGTCACTCGGCAGGGAGCGTATATGCTCTGGTCTCACACCAACGGTCAGCGCCGCACGCGCAATGCTCGAATGAGTCTGATCGCTCATATAGACGGCCGGGCGGGCGGGCGCGCCCGCCGCCTCGCGCGCGGCGACCAGAGCGTGAACGGCGGCGTCCGAAGCGCCGCTCACGAAAAGTCCGCCAGCGCCATCCGGGCAACCGAGCCACTGTCGGATCCACTCGATGACAGTCAATTCGATCTGGCTGGGGCCACTCGCAGTGAGCCACGTGCACTGATTGACGGTCCACGCGGCCGACATGAAGTCGGCCAGAACACTTGGCCATGTGGGCGATACCGGCACGAATCCGAAGAATCGAGGATGATCGAGCCGCGCCGCGAAGGGGAGGATCTCGCGCGCCGCCTGCTCGATGACCTCAGCGGCTTTCCGCCCCTCTTCGGGGGGCGCCTTGTAGAACTGTTCGGCGAGACCCTGCTGAAACTCGCCGTCCCACGGCGGTGCGTTCCGGAGAGTCTCGTCGCGTTCGACCAGCAACTCTACGACTCGGCGGGCGCAAGCGCGCATCTCCTCGGGAGACATCTGAAGATCGGTAGTATCCATCGATTCCGGATCCCTAAACGCTAGAGCATTGTATCGGCAACTCTTTGGGCTGGCTGAGTCTACGATTCTGACATAGCCCCCAACAGGCTCTCGTTGGGCCAGTCACTCTCCCGCGAAGCTGCTAGGCATCCAGAGTGAACAGCGGCGCGTCTCGGGCGAGGATTCAGCACTGCTGCCACAAATATGAGATGCCGCGGTGCCAAGGCGGTGTGTGCCGACCGGACGGGCAGATAGCATCGGCTCTCTCCCGTCGCCCCTTAGATTCCTTGCTCAGGGCGCGATATAGGGGCAACTTCACAGGCCTTGCCATCCGGCGACGCGAGCCAGGTCTGCGCGACGTGATGATGCGATCCCTTGATCTCGATCCCAGCATTCGCCGAGCCCGTCGGAGGGCTTGGTGCGGTATCGTTGCATCGCGATGCAAGCAAACCGCCCAGCCCATTGGATTACGGCGACAACTGTCTTTGTCACGGCGATTGTCGGCCTAGCGGCCTGTAGCCAACCGTCCCATGACGCCGTTCCGTCCCGAGCCGAACGAGTCCACGAGGCCGTAATGGCCTATCTCGCGGACGAAGCGCGTGAAATCACGGCGCGAGCCATCTCCGAGACCGCATCGCGCGAAGCGTGGGAGTCTGTCCGCGAGCGAAGACGAGCCGAACTCAAGGAGATGCTCGGCCTATCGTACAAAAGGCCCAAGACACCCCTGAACGTCAAACTGCGGGGAACGATCGAGCGCCCCGGCTATACGGTGGAGAAGGTGGCCTTCGAGAGCCTCCCTAGCGTCTACGTGACAGCGAACCTCTACCTGCCCGCCGATCCCGCCGGTCCGGTGCCAGCGGTGATCTACGTCTGTGGCCACGCGTTCTCCCCGTTCGGTGCCAAGACCTCCTACCAGCGCCATGGCCACACACTCGCACGCCACGGCTACGCCGCGATGGTCATCGACCCGATCCAGATCGCAGAGACAGCCGGCCTGCACCACGGTGTCTACAACCAAGAAATGTACGAATGGTACACGCGCGCATACAGCCCCGCGGGCCTAGAAGTTTGGAACGTGATCCGCGCCTTGGACTATCTGGAGACGCGCCCGGAGGTGGACAGCCAGCGGTTCGCGATCACCGGCCGCTCCGGCGGCGCTGCCATGAGTTGGTTCTCGGCTGCCGTCGAGCCGCGCATCAAGGCGGTGGTCCCCATCATGGGCATCGGCACCTACGCGGTCAGCGTACCGGGCGATACGCAGCGCATGCACTGCGACTGCATGTATCCGGTCAACTTCCGCATGCACGACCTGATCCACCTGGGAGCCTTGATCGCTCCCCGGCCCCTCTTCACGGCGCACGGGCGGCTGGACCCTCTCTTCCCGGTCGCGGGCTACACACAGTTTGAGTCGGCGATGAACGACCTGTACTCGTCCTACGGAGTGCCGGAGCAATTCCGCAACGTGGTTGTCGAGAGCGGCCACGAGGACTCGGACTTCCTGCGGGCCGAAGCCGTGCATTGGCTGGACAAGTGGCTGCTGCAACGAGATCCGAGAGAGATCGATATCGCGTACCAGCAGGTCGAGCCCGCGGATCTTGCGGTGTTCGGGGAAGAGGCTCCGGCAGACGCCCGCAACTTTAGAGCGCACGAGTTCTTCATTCCGGCGCCCGAGCCGGTCACCTGGACCAGCGAAGCCGCGTGGAGCACGCGGCGCGCTGAGCTCCTCGAGGCGCTGCGCGAAGACGTGCTCCATACGATCCTCGAAGACCCGCCCGTCAATTCTGCGGTCCCGGGAAGCCTCGACCCGCCCGACGGATACGAGACGGTCGCGTTCGACTATGCCGGCCGCATCCCCGTCGAGGCGCTACTCCGGATTCCCGACGATCCCGAAGGGCCCGCCTTGCTGCATGTCGCCGCGCCCGGAGAGGATCCGGCAGACGTCTCGCGCCTGCTGCGCAACCTCCGGCGATTCGGACGTAATCCGGTGCTGGTGGTATATCCGCCCGGAACCGGGACCGACCTGTGGCCCAAGTCCTCGTGGAAGGCTCTGCTCCGCAACGCAATGCAAACCGGCCGCACGCCCGACGCGATCCGGATTGGCAGCGTGCTGGGAGGGCTCCAAGTGCTGCGCGAACGGGCTGGCAAGGACCTGCCAGTCGCCATCAGCGGCATCGGGCCGGCCGCTGGCTGGGCTCTATACGCGGCGGCGCTGGACGAGTCCATCACTCAAGTGATACTCATCCGCGCTCCCTCGTCGCATTTGGAGGGTCCGATCCTCTTGGGAGCCATGCGCCATGCTGACCTTCCCGACATCGCAGCTCTGGTTGCCCCTCGCCGATTGACGTTCTATGGGCAGATGCCCTCTGCGTTCGGGCGCGCAAGACAAATCTACGAGGGGCTGGGCGCCGGTGACCGCCTTTCCGTGTCGATGAGCATTGGGGCGGCGCTCAATGGACGGTTCGGGCACAACTTCTCGATCGGACAGTAGCTCGAGGAATCGACGGAGACGCGGCGCAGGACTACTGCTCTGATTCCCCAGGGGGCGGCACACGTACCATCGTCGCCATCAGTGCGGCCACTGGTTTTTCGTTGCCGTCGACAACGGCGACCGCTTCCCCGGAACAGACCGTGAGCTTGCGTCCGGGACGCAGGACTCGGCCACGGGCGACGAGACGCTCGCCTGCTGCCGGAGCCATGAAGTTGATCTTGTACTCGACCGTGAGCACGGTTGAGCCAGCCGGCATCAGCGTCAGCGCGGAGCAGCCGCAGGCGGTATCGACGATGGCCGCAATCACCGC
Source organism: Terriglobia bacterium (assembly GCA_009841225.1). Taxonomy (GTDB): domain Bacteria; phylum Acidobacteriota; class Terriglobia; order Bryobacterales; family UBA6623; genus VXMF01. The sequence continues at coordinate 58,649 of VXMF01000022.1, forward strand.
GCCATGGACATAGCCGTGGTGCTGGAGCAGGTCGTCCCTGGACGGCAGCACGATCTCCACCTTGCCCGGCGACACGCTGCCCATCTCGGCGCCGATCCTACGCATGAAGCTCTGCTCGGCGAAGATGGCCCGAACGTGAGACTCGAACTCCGGGAATTGCGCGCTAAAGGACGCCATGAGCCAGCGGATCGAGCTGCGGCCTGGCCGGCGGCAACCCGGCTGCTCTACCCATCCTAGCCGGATTCCGAAATCAGGAAGCGCCTGAGCGTCCCCGCACGACGAGCCACGTGCAACAGCGTCTCCCTTGCAGGCATCGCCCGAGTATGCTGGAACGATCAGGACTCTCATGCCACGACCGAAGTCCCCGGCGGCTCGCCCGCATGGCCATCGCCCGTCGCAGCTGGCAGCCCTCGCGCTGCTTGCAACCTGCATGCTCGGGCCGAGCTGTGCTCCCGCTCCAACGCCAAGTCAAGCGACTGAAATCGAACGCGAGCAGATCACATTCGGCCCCAAGAACCACTTCTTCGGCTATATCGGCCATGTCGGGACCATCCCGTGGAATCAGAGCGGCCGCTACATCGTCGCTCTGCGCACGGAGTTCGTGGATCGGATGCCCGGGCCGACCGATGCTGCGGAAGTGATCCTGCTCGATACCGAGAACGACTACGAGGTGCGCGTGGTAGACACATGCCGGGGCTGGAACGTGCAGCAAGGCACAATGCTGTATTGGAACCCGGCCGACCCCGAGAACCAGTTCTTCTTCAATGATCGCGACGCCGAGACGGGCAAGGTGTTCGCAGTCCTGTTCGATATCGCCGCGGGCCGCCGCGTTCGCGAATACCGCTTTGACGACACCCCGGTCGGCAACGGCGGGGTGTCATTCGACGGCAAGTACTTCGCCGGGATCAATTACGCGCGCATGGCTCGCCTGCGCCCAGTGACAGGCTACCCCGGTGCATGGGACTGGACCGAGGGTGTGAGCGCACCGGAGGACGACGGTGTGTTCTTGATTGATGTCGAGACCGGTGAGAAGCGCCTGCTGGTCTCGTTCCACAGCCTCGCCGAAGCCCTACGCCGGGAATGGCCCGCGATCGACTCGATCCCACTGTTCATCAACCACACCCTCTGGAGCCGCACCGGGGAGCGCCTGTTCTTCTTTGCCCGGGGCAATTTCGGCAGGCCCGGCCGGATCAACGCGTCGTTCACGATCACCCGCGACGGCACGGACCTGCGGCGGCAGCAGACACACATCGGCGGCCATCCCGAATGGGACTCCGGCATGCGCATGATTGGTTCGATCGCGAACCGTCAAGCCGTCTTCGACGTGGACTCCCAGAAGCTCGTCGAACTCATCGGCGACACAGAGATGTTTCCCGATCCTGAGGGCGATATAGCACTGTCGCCGGATCTCGAGTGGCTGGCCAACGGGTACAAGGACAACGGCAAGGTCTACTACGTGATCCACAACCGGCGCACGGGTGTGACCTACCGCGCTGGCGGTTATGACCTCTTCGGACGAGTCTCGGGCGACTTGCGCTGCGATCCCGCACCGCGCTGGAACCGCACCGGCGATGCGCTGCTCATTCCGAGCATGATGGAAGACGGTACCCGGCAGATGTTCGTGCTCCGCCTGCCCCCGAGCTAGTGCGCCGCTATCTGACCGGGTCGTGAGGGACGGCGTCGCTCGCCGCATGCCGACGTTGCCTGCTGCGGTCAATCGCGAGCAGCGACATCGCTGCGCTTCGCCAAGGGGTATTCTCAGTAGGGGAAGACCGGAGACGGTTTCGCCCCCTGACTGGCATGTCGGATTTCGATAACTGGCCGACCGAGATAAACCTAGCCTTCGTCGAGGGTCTCTACGCTGAGTACCTGCGCGATCCGACTTCCGTATCGGCCGAGTGGCAAGACTATTTCGCTTCGATCGCAACCGATGCCGGCCCTGCGGCACCGGCACCTTCGTGGGCGTCTCCGAGGTCTGAGCCACTTGGAAGCCCGGAGCCCACTCCCCCAGAGCCCGCACAGGAGGGCAACGGTACCGGTCCATCGCCGGCGACGCTTCAGCACCGCGTCGACAAGATCGTTCGGGCGTTTCGCGTGCGCGGCCACATGGTCGCTCGCATCGATCCGCTGGACTTGACGAAGAGAGTCTCGGAGGAACTCGACCCCTCGTACTACGGAATTCACGAGCAGGACATGGACGGGCGCATCTCTCCAGCGACGCTATCAGGCTGCTCGCTGAACACGCCGCGCCGAGTCATCGAGCGTCTCAGGGAGACGTACACCCGCTCCATCGGGGTGCAATTCATGCACATCGACGACCTGGGCATCCGCGATTGGCTCCAAAAGAGGATGGAGTCGTCCGGCAACCGCGTGCAGCTAAGCCAGGCGCGTCAGTTCAGGATCCTGAGCAAGCTATCCGACGCCACGATATTCGAGGAGTTCATCCAGAAGAAGTTCGTCGGAGCGAAATCGTTCTCGCTGGAAGGTTGCGAGACAGTCATTCCCCTGCTGGACCTGCTCATCGAGCGGGCCGGTGACCAGGGTGTCCGCGACATCGTGGTCGGAATGGCGCATCGGGGGCGCCTGAACGTTCTAGCCAACATCATTGGCAAGAGTGCCCGGCAGATATTTCGCGAGTTCGCCGACCTAGATCACGAGCACTACGAGGGGCGCGGCGATGTCAAATACCATCTCGGCTACAGAGGGTCTTGGTTCACATCGCAGGGCGAAGAGCTGCGCATTTCGCTGTGCTTCAACCCGAGCCATTTGGAATTCGTGGGACCGGTCGCGGTGGGCCGGCTGCGTGCACGGCAGGACCGGAAGGGGGACTCGCGGAGAACCAAGGGCATGTGCATCCTGCTGCACGGCGACGCTGCCTTCGCGGGAGAGGGCATCGTGCAGGAAACGCTCAACATGAGCCAGCTACCCGGCTACAGGGTCGGAGGCACGATCCACGTCATCATCAACAACCAGATCGGCTTCACAACCAGGCCGACGCAAGGGCGGTCCACCATCTACGCCTCGGGCGTGGCGAAGATGCTGCAGATTCCGATCTTCCATGTCAACGGAGAAGATCCCGAAGCGGCGGCTCAGGCGGTTCGCCTGGCCGTGGATTTCCGCAACGAATACCAGCGCGACGTGGTGATCGACATGTACGGCTACCGCCGCCGAGGTCACAACGAAACCGATGAACCGCGGTTCACGCAGCCGCTGCTGTACCGAGTGATCGGAGAGCGCAAGCCCGTCCGGGAAGCCTACCTCGAGCACCTGCTCAAGCAAGGAGGAGTAACCCGTCAGGAGGCTGACCGGATTACGGAAGAAAGGCGCCACGAACTCGAGGAGGAGCTCGCGTCATCCCGTAGCAACCTCTATATCCACGTCGGGGACCAAGTAACTGGCGACTGGGCAGGCTACAACCGGGGATCGGACTCACAGGTCGCGGAAGTGGACACGGGCGTTCCGAAGGACACCTTGGAGTCCATCTTGGAAAAGCTGACCATCGTCCCGGACGACCTGGCGGTCGACCCACGCATCGAACGGCTGCTTAAGCAGCGGGCAGATATGGCCAAAGGCAAGCTCCCCTTGGGCTGGGCCGAGGCCGAGGCGGCGGCGATCGGAAGCTTGCTGGTCCAGGGCCACCGGGTCCGCTTCACCGGCCAAGACACGGAGCGAGGTACTTTCTCGCACCGCCATGCGGTGGTCTATGACGCGGAGACCGGGTTCCCGCACACGCCATTGCAGCATCTGTCCCCACGGCAGGGAACCTTCGAGATTCACAACAGCCCTCTGTCGGAAGGCGGGCCGCTGGGCTTCGAGTACGGCTACAGCCTCGAGTGGCCAGATAGCCTGATCCTGTGGGAGGCTCAGTTCGGGGATTTCGTCAACGCGGCTCAGGTGATCGTGGATCAGTTCATCTCCAGTGGCGAGGACAAGTGGAACCTCTGGAGCGGCTTGGTCATGCTGTTGCCCCATGGCTTTGAAGGCCAGGGTCCTGAGCATTCCAGCGCCCGGCTAGAGCGCTACCTGCAGTTGGCGGCCGAGGAAAATATCCAGGTTGCCAACCCCACCACGCCCGCGCAGTACTTCCACCTGTTGAGGCGGCAAGTGCTGCGCTCGTGGCGCAAGCCCTTGGTCGTGATGGCGCCCAAGAGCCTGCTGCGGCACTCCAACGTGGTCTCGAGCATCGACGAACTCGTGTCCGGGCGCTTTCGGCGCATCATCAGCGACCCGGTGGACGATCCGTCCGCAGTCAGGCGCGTACTCGCCTGCAGCGGCAAGATCTACTACGAACTTGCGGAAGCCCGCCGAGCGGGCGGGCTCGAGGATGTCGCGATCGTGCGGCTTGAACAGCTCTACCCCCTCGGCCGCGAAGCACTCGAAGATGAGCTAGAAGCGTACCCCGAGGTCGACGTGGTCTGGGTACAAGAAGAGCCGCGCAACATGGGCGCATGGAGACACCTTCAGATGCGCTTCCGTGGGCTGTTCTCGGACGTGGTCTGCCGTCCCGAATCCGCCAGTCCCGCGACCGGCTCTCCTGGCAGCCACAAGCACGAGCAGCAGCAGCTCATAGAGCGCGCCTTGGCAGTCGGCTAAGGTGTAGGGTCAGTCATGGCTGTAGAGCTGATCATTCCCGAGGCCGGCGAATCGATTACCGAAGTCCGAATCGGGCCTTGGCGCAAACCCGAGGGCTCGCATTTCGCCCTCGACGAGGTCACTGTCGAAATCGAGACCGACAAGGCCGCCATCGAATTACCGAGCCCTGTGGCCGGCACGCTGGTCAGGATCCTGAAGCAGGAGGGCGACGATGCGGTACCGGGCGACGTGATCGGCTTGATCGAGCCGGGCGAAGCTCCGGCTGGACAGGAAGAGCCAGTGGCGGCGAGCGCTGGCGACGCTGAGACCGAAACCGCGACACCGCCGGCGGCGACAGTGGCCGAGCCTCCGGCTCGAGTGATGCCCAGTGCCCGACGCGTGCTGGGCGAAGCCGGCGTTCCAGCGTCGTCCGCGCAGGGCACCGGTCCTGGGGGCCGAGTACTCAAGGAAGATGCGACCCGCGCTGTGAGGGCGGCCCAGTCCGAATCCCCGCCAGCCGCAGAGGCCGCGCCGCCACCGGCACCCTCGGGCGAAGCCTCCGCAGCTTCCCCGCCACCTGAGCCAACCAAGGGGGCTTCCGAGGAACGAGTGCCCATGTCGCCGCTGCGAAAAGTGATCGCGCGCAACCTCGTCGAAGCCCAGCAGCAGGCCGCCCTGCTTACAACCTTCAACGAGGCCGACATGACCGCAGTGATCGAGTTGCGCCGTCGGCACAGCGAAAGCTTCCGGGAGCGGCACGGGGTGAAGCTAGGCTTCATGTCCTTCTTCGTCCGGGCAGTGGTGGACGCGCTGCAGGCCGTTCCGGCGGTCAACGCCCGCATCGAGGGCAGCGAGATCGTCTACCACAAGCACCAGGACATCGGGATCGCCGTCGGCGGCGGACGGGGGCTAGTGGTGCCGGTGCTGCGCGGCGCCGAAGCGATGAGCTTCGCCGAGATCGAACGAGCCATTCACGACTTCGCCAGTCGGGCGCAGCAGAACAGGATCGAGATCTCGGAGCTGCGCGGAGGGACTTTCACCATCTCGAACGGCGGGATCTACGGTTCGATGCTGTCCACGCCGATCGTCAACCCACCGCAAAGCGGCATTCTCGGCATGCACGCCATTCAGGACCGCCCGGTGGCGGTGGACGGGGAGGTCGTCGTCCGGCCCATGATGTATCTGGCGCTCACCTACGATCACAGGATCGTTGACGGGCGCGAGGCGGTGACGTTCCTCACGCGCATCAAGGATCTCGTGGAGAGCCCCGAGAGGATCTGGCTGCAGCTGTAAGCCCGGGCCCCGCGGGCCAACCATCCCACCAAGCGGCGGAGTGCTCACGATGCAATCTCACGACCTGATCGTCATAGGGGCCGGTCCGGGCGGTTACACCGCCGCCATCCGCGCCGCGCAACTCGGGCTTGACGTAGCCTGCGTAGAGAAGGAAAAGACACTGGGGGGCACCTGCCTGAGAATCGGCTGCATTCCGAGCAAGGCTTTGCTGGAGTCTTCAGAAATCTACGAACGGGCTTCAGAGGGTTTCGACGAGCACGGGGTGAAGGCCTCGGGCGTGCAGCTCGACCTAGCCCGCATGTTGAAACGCAAGGACCGGGTGGTGACATCGCTGACGCGCGGCGTGGCCAGCCTGATCAAGAAGAACAAGATCACACGCTACACCGGAACCGCGAGATTCGCGTCGGCTTCGAGTCTGGCGATCGACACTGCGGGCGGCACACAAGAAATCGAGGCCAAGCACATCGTAATCGCGACCGGCAGCAAGTCTTCCTCGCTGCCGGGCATCGAGCTGGACGGTGATCGCGTGGGCACGAGCACGGAAGCGCTTTCGTACAGCGAGGTGCCCGCCCGCCTAGCGGTCATTGGCGCAGGGTACATCGGACTGGAGATGGGCTCGGTCTGGCGCCGCCTCGGCGCGGAGGTCGTGGTCTTTGAGTATCTCGACCGTATCCTGCCGGGCATGGATCTCGAAGTAGCGACGGCTGCCCAGCAAATCCTGGCCAAACAGGGCATGCAGTTTCGGCTTGGGGCCAAGGTCACCGCAGCCCGGGCCGAGGGCGATGCCTGCACGGTCGAGGCCGACGGAGCTGAGCCCTTCGTCTGCGACCGTGTGCTGGTCGCGGTGGGACGTTTGGCGAACACCGAGGGACTCGGGCTGCAAGCTGCCGGCGTCGAGTTGGACAGCCGCGGACGGATCGAAGTCGGAGATGGATTCCAAACGTCGGTGGCGGGAATCTACGCGATCGGCGACGTGATCCGTGGCCCGATGCTTGCGCACAAGGCCGAAGAGGAGGGCATCGCGTGCGTGGAACGCATCGTGACGGGCTACGGCCACGTCAATTACGAGGCGATCCCGGGCGTGGTCTACACGCATCCAGAGATCGCCTCGGTTGGGAAGACTGAAGAACAGCTGGCCGAGGCAGGGACCGCCTACCGCAAGGGCGTGTTTCCCTTCATCGCCAACGGCAGGGCCAAGGCCATCGCTGACACCAGCGGGTTCGTCAAGGTGCTCGCCGACGAGGGCACAGATCGGGTGCTCGGAATCCACGTCATCGGCCCCCGCGCCGGCGATCTGATCGCCGAGGCAGCGGTAGCCGTCGAGTTCGGGGCCAGCAGCGAGGACATCGCGCGGTCCAGCCACGCGCACCCGACTCTGGCGGAAGCGCTCAAGGAAGCGGCCCTGTCAGTTGACCACAGGGCAATCCATTTCTAGCCCGCGAAGATCGGCACGCTCCGGGCGCGTGCGAGGTCGCGCTGGCGGAGTCTATCGGCTTGAGCCGTGATGCCTCGGGCCGGGCACGTGGGACGGAGAACGGACAAGCCGTCGCGCAGGTCGCGGGCGTTTTCGCCACCAAGTCCGCGGAAATCGAGCACTGCAAGCGCGGTCTACCCGCGAAGACTGGCATTTGATCAAATCCGAAAGTGGCATTCCTAGTAGTAATGAGATTCTTGACTGCTATCTAAGCTCAGTGATTTCAATAAGTTACAATATGAGGATGGTGGCCAGGGACGGACTTGAACCGCCGACGCCGGCCTTTTCAGGGCCGCGCTCTACCACCTGAGCTACCTGGCCAGTCCCCTCATAGTACTTCAGTCTATTTGCGCGGTCAAATTCCGGTGCAACCCCCTCGGGCTCGCGGCTCCCGGCCGCGCCCTAGAATTCGTAGCGCAGGAACAGCTCGATCCGCCTAGGGCCAACGATGGTACTGGTGATTCGTCCGAATTGCGTGGAGCCGATCGAGTGGGACCCTGAGTAGAACGACGGGTGGTTGAGGATGTTCTCGACGCGCGCTCCCGCCTTGACGGAGTGGTTCTCGGTGATTCTCGTCAGCTTGCTCACCGAGACGTCGAACACGAACGCGCTCGGGCCCGAGAACAGGCGTCGCTGCAGGTTCCCAACCTCGCCCGGTCCTGGATGGGAGAAGGCTTGGCCCGTGAACCTGTCGGCGCCATCAATCGCCACACCGCTGTTATCGCGCGTGTTGATCGCGCCCTGCGAGATCATGAACGGCCCGTCATCGGTCATTCGGAATCGCACGATATGGTCGAGTTGGTCCTTGTTCAATGATGACGTAGCCGTGTTCTCACCCGACCGGCCGCGGCGATTCAAAGTGCCTCGCCCCGACAATATGGACAGCGGGGATCCACTTTGCAGCGTGACGATGGAGGCCAGCGTCCAGCCTTGGAGCAAGCGGTTGGAGGAATTGAAGGGAAGCCTCCAAATGACGTTAGCGTTCATCACATGGGTCAAATCGAAGGTCGCGCGGGCACGCTCCAGTTCCGGTTGCTCCAGATCTAGGAAGGGCGCGAACCGGTGGGAGCCGACCCCGCTTGAATCGGTCAAGACCTTCGAGAACGAATAGTTGGCTTGGAACTGCACGCCGCTCGCCGCTCGCCGCCGCACCTCAAGTTGCAAGGCGTGATAGCTCGAATTGGAGTAGTTCGTCACCAAATCGCTTACGAAGGCGTTCTGGTTGCGCCGGAAGCTGACGTCAGTTCCCTCGGTCAGGCCGTTGAAGACATACAGTTCGGCCAAACCGCCTGGCTCGCCTTGGCGAATGTAGTTCTGCACGATCGGGAAGCGGATATACCCTCCCCCGATGATCCTCGGAAACACGATGAGCTCCTCGCTGCCCTCCAGAGCGGGGTTGTAGCTGGGGTCGAAGAAGCCAGTCGCAGCTTGCGCCAAGAAGCCGTTGTTGCGGGCTCGGATCACGTCGTCAAGGAATCCGTTCTCCTTGATGATGACTTGGTTGTAGTCGAACGACCGGACCAGTTTGGTGCCCTTGTTGCCAACGTAGCGGGCCTCGACCACGGTCTTCCAGCCGATGTCGCGCTGTAAGCCGAAGTTCCACTGCTGCACGTACGGCGAGCGGAAGTTCGGATCGATGGAGAACACCGCCGCGCCCGGATCAATCAGCTGATTCTGGCTCACTCGGCGCGGGACGGCGTATTCAGGAGGATCCACTGTGACCGGCCCGTCTGCGAGGAATGCATCAAGGTTCTGGAGCAAGTTCGAGCCCTGCAGGCCATCGTTGGCCGTAATGGCATTGTTGGCACTGCCAATCGTCTCGTCATTGACGTAGTTGATGCTGTAGCCGGCGCGCAGGGATGTCTTGCCATCACCGAAAACATCCCAGGCAATGCCAATGTTCGGCGCGAAATTGTTGCGATCCGGATTCCACAAGGGCCGCCCCACGCCGCCACCGGCAAAGTCCAGTTCGGCGTCGGACAGCAAGGTATCGATCAGGGTGCCGGGCCCGGGAACTGGCAGCAGCATGAGGCTGTCGCGCTCATCCAGTCTCCCGAAATACTCCCAGCGCAGGCCCAGATTCACGGTGAAGCGCGGCCGGATCTTGATGCTGTCCTGGCCGTACAACGCGAACGAATCGTAGCTATATCGCCTGCGCTGCTCTTGTCCGGGGACGAAACCAGATGTCCGGTCCCTGACATTGAACGACTGCGATGCGGTCGAGACGATGCCTGCCAGCGAGGCAAGCAGGGACTGGGCGGTGCCCAGATCGCCGGAATCAATACCGCCTGGAAACAACGCTCCCGGGATTTGGTACTCGCTCTCCACCCCCAAGCCGATCCCCATTTCCGGCACGACACCGAAGTAGTTGAAGCTCTCGACCCGGACTTGCTGCGCGTCGAATCCGAACTGCACCGAGTGCCGCCCGATCAGCGCCATGGCGTTGTCGCGGATGTTGAAGGTGTCGGTGTAGCGCCCTTGCGGAGCAAAGTTAACGTTTGGATTCGTATACAGCATCCCCGACACTTCATAGTCGGTCGGAGCTGCGCTGTTGCGAAAATCCCCCGGGGCGAGATTGAAGCCGAAGCGCGCCTCGTTGGTCCAGCGCGGTCCGAACGTGCTGCGCCATGCAGCCGAGAGAAACTGCGATTTGACGAAATCCTGCACCGGGGGCGCTTCGTAGTAGGCCACGCCGGTGTCGGGGCGGTCGTTGGTCTCGTCGCTGCGCTTGTACGTCACCGCCAGCGCTCCGCTAGCGCTCGCGTTCCAGTCGCCACGCGCTGTGATGGCTTTCCTGTCTGCGTTGTCGCGGGTCAAGAAGCGATACCCGGCCGTATTGAGCTGGCGCTCGGACGTGCTGTCTCCCCGGTCGAAGTTGTTGATTTCGCTGGGAGCCGGAATCTGGCTCAGGAGCTGCGCCGCCGCCGCGTCCGCCTCCAATCCCTGCAGCCTCAGCACGTTGACTTCGCGCAAGGTGTTGCTCAGGTCTAGGTATCTGAAGACTCCCTGGGCCGCAGTCGGAGTCAGGATCGTGGTGTTGACGAGGCTCTCGCGCCGGTCTGTCATCACCTCATAGTTAGCGAAGAAGAAGACGCGATTCTTGATCGCAGGACCGCCCAGCGAGCCGCCGTACTGGTTGAAGCTCAGCTCCGGTTTCTCCAAGCCCTGCCGGTTGGAAAACCAGGGCGAGGCGGCGAGCTTGTGGCTGCGGTTGTGCCAGTAGGCGTTGCCGTGAAACTCCGGCCCGCCAGATCGTGTCGTGAAGTTCACCTGGGACGCGCCCATGCCGACCGCCGAAGATCCGTTCTGAGTCGTGATGGCGAACTCGGCGACTTGATCGATCAGAGTCCGGCTCGACAAGAAGTCCAGAGCGTTGCTGCGGATGAAGTTGTCCTGGATGTTGATGCCATCCAGAGTGACGTTGGAGTATGACGTGCGCTGGCCGTTGATGACGGTGCTCGCAGCGCCGCCGTAAGCGACTCCTGCCTGCAGGCTGACGAAGCTCAGGGGGTCCCTTCCGATCAAGGGAAGCTCTTGGATCTGGTCAGAAGTGACGATGGAAGTGACTTCCGCGTTCGATGTCTGCACACGGGCCACATCGCCTTCGACAACCACGACTTCCGTGGACGGCCCAAGCTCAAGAACGATCGGCGGCAGCGAGGTAGCCAGTGCGACATCGACCTTCTGATGATTGACCGTGTAATTGCGGAAACCCTCGGCGCTGACCTCGATCGTGTACATTCCGGGCACCAAGGTACCCACATTGAAGGAGCCCGCCACGCTCGTTTCTAGTTCAACGGTTACGCCAGTGGACTCACTCCGAACCGTCACCGACGCGCCTGGAATGGACGCCCCGGTGGCATCCAGAACGACACCGGCTAGCCTCCCGGTAGCCGTCTGGCCAAATACACCGGTCGGGATAACCAAGACCACTAAGAAGATCAAAACACGAGCTAACTTCATAAATTTGATTCTAATTTACACCATTTCTACATAGGCTGCCTCGTCCCTCAAATTCACCGGAACTTCACAACGAAACGCCGCGCCAGGCGTATGAGCCGATGCTGCACGCAACGAGGGCAGTGCCAGGTCACTGCAGGCTGGAAACGGACATCAGCAGCTGCCTGTTGGAGCTTGCGATGTCGCCCGGAGCCGCGTTGCCAGCAATTCAGATAAAGCGCAGCTGCCGGCCGGATCGTTCAGCCACGGCCGGGTCCAGGCTGGCTCAGGTCGCGACTTCACGTACTTGGCCGACTGGTGAGGCGACAGCTACGTCAGACCTTCGGCAGAGCCCAGCGATCGCGGTACTCGCGCGAAACCAGCGCGTTCGCGTCGGAATCCTCGCTGAAGCTCTCCGTGGCCGGGTCGAAATGAAGCTTCCGGTCTGTCCGCCAAGCGATGTTCCCGAGGTGTATCAGTGCCGACGCGCAATGGCCGATCTCGATATCGCACGCCGGGCGGCCGCCGGTGCGGATCGCATCGAGCATGTCGCGCTTGTGGTTGACATCATCCTCGGCCTTCGCACTCGCGCCGGAGGTCACGATCTTGCCCGCTTCGTCGAACGCACGCCAGCTCCCGTTGCCGATCACCACGTAGCCGTTCTCGCCGTATACAGCAGCCCCCTCCGCCTCGCCTTCCATCGTCGTGGGCTGCCAGTTGCGCATTTCGTACATCAGCGTCGCGCCGGGATAGTCCCAAGTCACCACGAGCGTGTCCGGCCACTGTTGTGCGTCGTCGAAGAAGAACTTGCCGCCCGAAGCCGTGACAGCCGTCGGCCAATCGGGCAGTTTCTTGCCCATCGCCTCGAACCCCGCCGCCAGCCCGCGCCGGGCGTAGTCCACGCGGTGAACACCGTCGTTGCCCAAGTCTCCGGTGCCGTAATCGAAGAACCAGCGCCAGCTGCCGTGGAAGCGATTCCGATTGAACGGGCGCTTCGGGGCCGGGCCGAGCCACATGTCGTAGTCCACTCCGGCAGGCACTGCCTCGTCCGGCGGGTAACCGATTCCCTTCTGCCGGGCGCTCTCCCAACCCTTGGCGAAGGCAACCTTCCCCAGTGCGCCAGTGCGGATGTATGCGCAAGCCTCCTCGTAGTTCCGGCCACTGCGGGATTGGATCCCCACCTGCACAACACGGTTGTACTTGCGAGCAGCATCCAACATGGCCCGCCCTTCGGCGATGTTGTGACCAGCAGGCTTCTCCACATAGACGTGCTTGCCCGCTTGGCAGGCCAACATCGTCGGGATCGCATGCCAGTGGGTGGGTGTCCCGACCACGAGCACATCGATGTCGGAATCCTCCAAGAGCCGCCGAAAGTCGGTCTCGACTGCCGGTCGGCTACCCTGCCGATCGCCGACCGCAGCAACAGCTCCATCGAACAGGCGCTGGTCCACATCGCAGATGGTCTTGACGCGGACGTCCGGCATCTCGGCGAATCCGTAGAGCAGCTTGCGCCCGCGTCCGCGAAAACCCATCATTCCAACCGTGACGCGCTCGTTCACGCTCGCTCCGCTGAGCAGTGCGGGCGCAATCGCGCCCGCAGTGGCTCCAAGAAAGTCTCGTCTCGTGCGCATGGCGATGCCCCGCACGTAACAATAGCGCGAAAGCGCCTTGCGCGTCGAACGCTTGCGATGGAACGACCGTTGCAGCCAATCCGCCACGCGCGGTCGAAACTGGCGGTTCGTCAGAACCCGAACACGCCGGAGCCCAGGGTGTAGACCGCCATCGGCACGATCAACAGCCCGATGACATCGAGCAAGATTCCCGCTCGAACCATTTGCGGAATCGTGATCCAGCCGCTCGAGAAGATGATTGCGTTTGGCGGGGTCGCGACAGGCAATGTGAACGCAAACGACGAGGTGACCGCCATCGGGATCAAGAGCAGGTAGGGATGTACGCCCACTTCGCCGGCCATGGCGGCTACCACGGGCGACAACATCAATACCGTGGCGACATTCGAAGTGGTCTCCGTCATGGCCGTGGTCAGCACGCAGACGGCAACAACCAGCACCCAGCCGGGCAGCCCGCCCAGAGCACCCAGCCACGCGCCGAGCCACGCGGCCAACCCGCTGTCGGTGATCCCCGCGGCGAGCGCGAATCCGCCCCCCAGCAGGAAGACTATGCCCCAAGGCGTGCCGCGGGCCGCATGTCGCCAGTCCAGCAGGCGGCTCGCATCGCCAGACTTGCCAGACGGGAGCATGAAGAGCAAGATTGCCATCGTCATGGCGACGGTCGAATCATGTACCGAGCTTGGCACGGGGAACAGTTGCGACCAGCCCGGCAGGAAGAATCCACCAAGATCGATCGGCGCGCGCAGAATCCATAGCAGTCCGGTCGAGGCTGCCACGATCGTGACGCGCTTCTCCGGCACCGACATCGCACCCAGAGCGGCACGCTCGTCACGGATCACGCGCTGGCTGCTCGAGAAGCGCACGGCAGACAAGGGCATTGCCGTGCCGAACCGGCACAGGTAGAGCCAAGTGAGCGGCACAAACACGACGATGATGGGCAGGCCGACCATGGACCATTGCGCAAAGCCGATGGGCGGCAGATCTGGAAACGCATCCGTGGCGAACCCTAGGAACGCCACCGTGGTCGGAGAGCCCACCACCGTGCCAAGACCGCCGATGCTGGCCGCGTAGGCGACCCCGAGCAGCAGCACCGGTCCGAAGGTGTCGCGAGCGAGCTGTTCGTGCTGGGCCCCTGCGGGGGCGCCTCTGATCTGGGCCGAGCCCACGAGCTGGTTGACAACGGCCATCGCCATCGGCAACAGCATCATGGTGGTGGCAGTGTTGGAAATCCACATCGAGAGCAGCGCGGTGGCCACCATGAAGCCCAGCACGATTGGCCGGGGGCGCGAGCCGAAGCGGTCGATGATCGCCAGTGCGATGCGGCGGTGCAGGTTCCAGCGCTCCATCGCCTGCGCGATGATGAAGCCGCCGACGAATAGGAAGATCAGATGATTACCGTAGTGCGCCGAGACCGCGCTGCTCGACGTAACCCCTAGCAGCGGAAACAGGGCGATCGGCACGAAGCCGGTTACGCCGATGTGGACGGCCTCGCTGATCCACCAGCAGATCATCAAGACGGCAACCGCGGCCGTCTTGTGCGCCTCCGGGCTCATGCCCGCCGGCGTCGGCAACAGCAGCACAGCCGCGAAACCGACGATGCCGGCAACCAAGCCCAGTGTCTGGCGCTGCAACCCAAGCATGCTGACTCGGCTGAGGTCCGGTCTCGATCCTCGGAAACCTTCGTCGAAGCGACGCGCGCGGGCAGGAAGGCTTGGGAAAAATGGTAGCGCTACGGGGATTCGAACCCCGATTTGAGCCTTGAGAGGGCCCTGTCCTAACCCTTAGACGATAGCGCCGTGCTAGCGCTTAGCTTAGCAGACGGCTTGCCGGGCCGAACGGCGGCCAAGCCGTGAACTCAGGCGATCTCAAATTCCAGCACGCGGGGAGCATGCCCGGCCCCCTGCCCGGATCGCGCGACCGACAGCGCCCGCAGATCACACGCCCCGCGACCGGGGGGCTGACAATACCCGGACTGGGATAATGGCTGTTCGGCCCGGTCGGGTCGGCTCGGCGTGCGCATCCTGAACCGATACGTCTTCCGCGAAGTTGCGGTCGCATCGCTTGTTGGCACAGCGTTGTTCACGCTCGTGCTGTTCCTGCAGCGCGTCGAGCCAGTCATGGAACTGCTTGTCGGGCGAAGAGTGCCGCCCGGCGACATGGCGCGACTCTTGGCGCTGACGCTGCCACAGGCGTTTCCATTCACGATTCCGATGGGCGTGCTCACCGGAATCCTGGTCTCGCTAGGACGGCTCTCGAGCGACAACGAGGTCCTGGCCATGGTCGCATCCGGCATCCGGATCCGATCCTTGGTCCGCCCAGTCTCGCTGGTCGCCACGATCGGCTTGCTGGTGTGCGCGCTGACGACGCTGTGGCTCACTCCGTGGTCCCTGCGCGAGCAGGTCCGGATCGCCGAATCGCTGCGAATCCAGCTGGCGGGCACAGAGGTGATCCCACGAGTGTTCATCGAGGACTTCCCCGATCACGTGATCTGGGTCCAGGACGTCGTTCCTTCCGAGGGAATCCACTGGAAGGGGATTTTCCTGGCAGACATGCGGCCGCCCGAAGTCCGCGGCTCGCTAAGCGGCACCGAAGCCCAAGCGGCTGGGCCGCGCATCACGCTGGGCACGGAAGCCTTCGTACAGCCCCGCCCCGAGCAAGGCCGCATCCAAGTGCGCTTCCCCCAGACCACCACTTACGAGCGATCCAGCAATCCCGAACAGTACCTGGCGCTGCGGTCCCAAGCCGCCGATCAGGTCCTGCGAGCTCGCCCTCGGAGGTTCGATCCTGGCGCGAAGCGGTTGGACTCCATGACCACTTCCGAGCTGTGGGCGGAGGCGTCACAAGGAGACGACCCGACCGCTACGGTGCTGCTCCACGACCGATTCTCATTGCCGTTCGGGTGTTGGCTGCTGCCCTTGGCGGGCTTGCCTCTGGCCATCTCGCTCCGCAGGGCCAGCCGCGCCTCGGGAGTGGTCGTCGCCATGCTTCTTTGCTTCGCCTACTGGATGATCTCGCTGGCCGGGACCGCTCTGGCCGAGCGCGGAGCGTTGCCGCCCGCCTTAGCTGCTTGGTCGGCCAGCGGAGTCTTCGCCGTCGCGGGATTGGCCTTGCTGGCACGGACAGATGCCCCCGAGCATCGCGACTGGCACACGGCAGTCGGCGGTCGCTTGGTACGGGCGGCCAAGAAGTTCACCGGCAAGAGCGGCACTGGCAAGAACGAAGCGGCCATCAAGGAGCCGATACGCGGCCCTCTGGACCTGTTGGTGCCGGTCGTCGACCGCTATGTGCTGCGCAAGTTTCTCTTCTACTTGGTGCTGCTGGTACTCACGTTTACTTCGATCTGGTACGTGTTCAGCTTCTTCGAGCTGCTCAGCGACATGCTGACGCGAGACAAGCTGGGACACTTCGTTCCGTACATCTACTACCTGACGCCGTTCCTGGCCTACAACACCATCCCTCTTGCCGCGATGGTCGCGACACTCATCTGTTTCGGTGTCATGGGAGCGCATAACGAGATCACCGGATTCCGGTCTTGCGGCGTCAGCCTGTACCGCCTGGCCCTCCCCGTACTGATCGTTGCCGGCGGACTCAGCGCCGGCCTCTTCGCTCTCGAAGAGTCGATCCTGCCGGCAGCGAACATGCGCCAGGACGCGCTGCGCGACGAGATCAAGGGCCGACCGCCGCGCACGTACTTGCGACCAGACCGCCAGTGGACGTTCGGGCTCGACAACCGCATCTTCTACCACCGGGCCTTCGATTCGCGCAGCGAGACCTTCTCGGGCATCAGCGTCTTTGACCTCAGGACCGAGCCGTTCGAATTGAGTCGACACATCCATGCGGAACGGGCACGCTGGGACGAAGAGGGCGCAGCGTGGATCTTCGAGAACGGTTGGGTGCGCGAGTTGAGCGGAATCCAGACCGACGCATTCGAGCCCTTTGAGGCAAGGGCCTTTCCCAGCATTCGCGAAGAGCCTGAGTACTTCCTCAAACAGGATCGGCACGACCAGCAGATGAATCTCGGCCAGTTGCGGGCCTACATCCAAGACCTCACTCAGAGCGGCTTTGACACCATACGGCTGCAGGTGAGCATGCACAAGAAGCTGGCCTTCCCTCTGTTCGCATTCGCGATGGCCCTGGTTGCCCTTCCGTTCGCATTGCAGACCAGTGAACGCGGTGCCCTCTGGCCGGTCGGCTTCGGCTTGGGGCTGACCGTGGCCTTCTACGCGATCACGGCATTCAGCGAACAGCTCGGGCGGGCTGGCCAACTCCAGCCTCCGCTGGCAGCTTGGGCGCCATGCGCGCTATTCGCCCTGGGGGGGAGCTACTTCCTGCTGCGGGTACGGACTTGACGTCTGTCCGTGCGTGGCGAGAAACAGAGCATGGCCGGGCAGGACCGGCAGCGGCAGGGAAAGTGATGTGACGATCGAGTGCACGGGTGCGGGCACCTCGAGCTTCGCTCTTCCCAGAACGCCAGGGCACAAGCCTGCCCGGACAGCGAGTTGGATCGAACCGGAGAGGCGGCTATGCTATCGGAGACAGTCCGAAGGGGCGGAGGGCCCCTGCGGCAGCTCGGAACAGAAGAGCCATGAGCAAAAATCCCGAGATCGTTGTCATCGGAAGCCTGAATGCTGATCTCGTTCAGAATGTCGATCGCTTGCCGAGGCCGGGCGAGACCATTATCGGCGGCAACCTGCAAACGTTCAGCGGAGGCAAGGGTGCCAACCAAGCGTATGCCGCCGGTCGAATGGGAGCTCAGGTGAGCATGGTCGGCCAACTGGGCAACGACGGCCTAGCGTCACTCCTGTTGCAGAGTCTGCAGTCCGCCGGTGTCCATACCGGGTCGGTGGGCGAGGCGGACTTGTCGACGGGTGCGGCGGTCATTCTAGTCTTGCCCGACGGGGAAAACCTGATCGTCGTCTCCCCGGGCGCGAACGCTACCGTAACGCCGGCACTGGCAGCGCAGAGACTGAGCGCCTTGCGCGAAGGCTCGTACTTGCTCTCGCAACTGGAAATCCCAATCGAATCGGTCGATGAATCGCTGGCGGTCGCCAAGGCTCGCGGGGCGACCACCATCCTGGATCCCGCGCCGGCCCGGGAAGTCTCTCCAGAGCTGTTGCGCAAGGTGGATTTCCTCACCCCGAACGAAACGGAAACGCAGACTCTGTTGGGGGAGCCGGGATTGAAGATGGAGAGCGATGCTGACTTGGAACTCGCAGCGAAAGCAATCCTGGCCCTCGGCCCTCGGTCGGTTGTCCTGAAGCTCGGGGCGCGAGGCTGTATGATTGCGAGCGCCGAGGGGAGCCATCGCGTTCCCGGATTCAAGGTGTCTGCTGTTGACACAACTGCGGCCGGCGACGTATTTAACGGCGCCTTCGCCACGGCCCTGGCTGAGGGCCGGAGCGTGCCCGAGGCAGCCAGATTCGCGAACGCCGCGGCGGCACTGTCCGTCACACGACCCGGCGCGCAGAACTCGGTCCCGTCGAGGCAGGAAGCGGAGCGCTTCCTGCGCGATGTCGAGAATTGAATCGGCTGAGCGGAACCCAAGGAGGAAGTAATGTTTGTCGTCGAGAGCCTGGGACTGGCGATTTTCCTGTGCATCATCACCATGATGGGCTGGGGGTCGTGGGCCAACACGCAAAAGCTGGCCGGCAAGGAAGATTGGCCGTTCGAACTCTACTACTGGGACTATGCGATCGGCGTGTTCCTTACAGGCATCCTGTTCGCCCTCACGCTCGGCAGCTTCGGGAACGTCGGCATGGGTGCGGCGGCCAATCTCGGCCAAGCGGCCGGTGTGCCGATCAGCGACGCGATGCTGAGTGGGGCGCTGTTCAACGTCGCGAACATCCTCCTGGTCGTGGCGATCGACGCCGCCGGAATGTCGCTCGCTTTCCCGGTCGGCGTCGGGCTGGCCCTCGTGATCGGCACCGTGCGCAGCTATATGCAAGCTCCCAAGGGGGATCCGACCCTCCTGTTCGCCGGGGTCGCGCTGATCGTCGTTGCGATGATCATGTCGGCGCTCGCATACAGCAAGCTCCCCCCGGTGGCAGGCAGGCGCCTTGGGCGAGGCCTGCTATACGCAGTCCTTGCCGGCTGCCTGATGGGGTCGTTCTACCCGATGCTGGTCCGGGCTGTCTCGCCGGATTTCAGCTCGGGCGCTATCGAGGCCGGCTTTCTGACCCCGTACACCGCCTTGTTCTATTTCGGAATCGGTCTCCTGCTGAGCAACTTCGTCGTGAACACGATCTTCATGAAGGCCGGCGGGAAGACCTACGGGCGTTACTTTGGCGGAGGGCCCAAGCTGCATTCGCTGGGGATCCTGGGAGGAATGATCTGGATGGTGGCCCTGGGCCTGAACGTGATCGCCTCGGGCGTGGCGGGGCCCGCCATTTCTTACGCTCTGGGCCAAGGCGCTACCTTGGTGGCGGCCATCTGGGGGGTCTTCATCTGGAAGGAGTTCAAGGCCGCCCCTGCTAGCGCCTACCCGTTCATCGTGCTGATGTTCCTCGGGTACACGAACGGTCTGGCATTGATCGGGGTCGCGACTCTATAGGCAATCGAGGCGGCCGGGCCTGCAAGGAGCGGGGAAGAGGAGTCTGCATGAAACGAGCAAACTACTGGGTGATGGTTGCGGTGCTGGCGGTGTCGTCGGCAACGCTCGTCGGCGGTGCCGACGCGAAGGAACGGGTCATCAGCGATGCAGAGCTGATCGACAAGCTGTCGGGATTCTGGATCGGGCAGCTGCTTGGCAACTACATCGGCTTTCCGTTCGAGAACAACTATGTCGAGGAGTCGATCCCGGTCCTGGTCGACCGGGTATACACCGCCGACTACGACGGCGATCCGGAACTGAAGATCAACACGAAGGACCGCAGGGGCTACATCCCGATCATGGCGCACGCATTGCGCGGCGCTTTCAGCGACGACGACACAGACATCGAGTTCGTCACGCTGCACGCGGTCGAGAAATACGGTCTCGACATCACGTATCCAGAGATCACCCAGATGTGGAAGACCCACATCAACGACTTCATCTGGGTCGCGAACCGGGAAGCCCGCAACTTGATGGACCAAGGATTGGTTGCTCCCGACACGGGACGCAAGCAGAACAACAAGCACTGGTTCCAGATCGATCCCCAGCTAGTCAACGAAATCTGGAGCGCCTTCTATCCCGGCATGACCGAACACGCCGCGCGGCGCGCGCTGTGGGGAGCCCGCATTACCAATGACGATTGGGGCACGCACCCGACGATTGCATACGGGGCGATGATCAGCGCTGCGTTCTTCGAGAAGGACG
This sequence comes from Terriglobia bacterium, assembly GCA_009841225.1. Taxonomy (GTDB): domain Bacteria; phylum Acidobacteriota; class Terriglobia; order Bryobacterales; family UBA6623; genus VXMF01. The sequence goes on from VXMF01000022.1 coordinate 78,849, forward strand.
TGCGCGAGTTGGTCAAGCTCGCGATCAAGGCTGTTCCGAACGAGGGGCCTTTCGCGGAAGGCATTCGCGACGTCGTCAAATGGCATTCCGAAAACAGCGACTGGCGTGACACGCGGGACCAAATCCACGGCAAGTACTACGCCTACAAGAAGGGGGCTTACGAGGCTCCGGTAAGTGTCGTTTCCTCCCTCGCCAACGGGTTGACCGGAATCATGGCCGTTCTTTACGGCGAAGGGGACTACATGAAGACAGTAGGCATCGCAACGTCCGCGGGGTACGACTGCGACAACCAGGCGGCAACCGCCGGCGGGCTGATCGGCGTGCTCAACGGCTTGAGCGGCATGGGAGACGCGGCCGTGGAGCAGACCAAGAACCTCCCGGCTTGGGGAGAGTGGGACATGCCGTTCAACGACCAGTACGTCAACATCTCACGCGACGAGATCCGGCTCCGCACCCCGATCAGCGAGATCGTCGAGCGGATCGCTGCTGTCGCCAAGACCGCAATTCTCGAAAACGGCGGTCGCATGGAGGTGCGCGACGGGGAGACCGTGTACGTCGTGAATTCCGATTTCTGAATCTCGGCGGAATTCCGAGGGCGGCAGCGCGAGCCGCACTTCGCAGCGCCAGCCCTAGCTCGCGGGCACGAAACGAACGCACATCGGGTTCGGCACGGCCACGCTTGCGCCCGTCGGGCTGAGGCGGCCCGTCCCCGTGTCCACACCAAAGACATGCACGCTGTCCGAGCGCTGGTTGGCCACCAGCAGAAAACGCCCGTCCGGCGACAGCCGGAAGTTCCGGGGCCAGTCGCCGCCGGTCGGCACACGCTCCACAGCCTTCAATTGGCCGTCACCCGGATCGATCGCAAACACCGCGATCGTGTTGCTCCCGCGATTCGAACCATACAGAAATTGTCCGTTCGGATGTACCAGCACCTCCGCCGTGGTGTTGGCCGGCCCCTCGTATCCCTCGGGGAGGGTGCTGATCGTCTGGACATGCTCCAACAGCCCTGTCTGCGCCTGGTAGTGCATCACTGCCACGGTCGACGCCAGTTCGTTGATGACGTACGCCCAACGCCCGTTTGAATGGAAGGTCATGTGACGCGGCCCCGAGCCGGGCTCCATGCGGACCTGCGGGTCAGGAGTGCGCTCAAGCGCCGCAGTCTGCGGGTCGACCGAATACTTGACCAGCTCGTCAGTCCCCAGATCGGGCACGATCACGAAGAGGTCGTCAGGCGTGAAGTTCGCTGAATGCGGATGCGGCTCTCCCTGGCGCGTCGGGTGGACGCTCGACCCGCTGTGTGGCATGTCCGCAACCGGCTCCCCTAGGCTGCCGTCGGCCTGAATAGCTACCGTCACGGTGTTGCCATCCCCGTAGTTGACCGCCGCCAGCACGGTCGCTGCTTGATTGACGGCGACATGGGCAGCACCGCGCCCAGTAGTGGAAGCTCGATTGAGCTCGTTCAAGTCCCCCGTTCCAAGATCGATGGCATACGCCGCTGCCTCGCCCCGGAAGCCGGTCCCCTGCTCGCCTTGGCGACCGACCGCGTAAAAGATCTCGCCCTTTGGGTGTAGCGCCAAGAAGCCCGGACGCCCGAATTGCGCAGCCTGCCGAGGCGTCCCCAGCGCGCCGCTATCCGGATCGAACGAGGACACGTAGATGTGGTCTGCACCCGTGCCGAAGTACACCCATCGCTGCATCTGACCAGTCTCCTCCGCGCATCCCGCAGCCAGCCACAATCCCAAGGAACATGTCGTGGCCAGCCCTATGCTCTTCGTCAATGCCATTTCCCAGACCTCGTCAGACCAGTCTAGCAAGGTCGGCACTTTAGGGCTTGTAAGTTGCTCTCAAATAATGACTTGTCATCGGTGATCGGGCCAAGATTCGGTACAGCCGCTTACGTTGCGCACAGGGATTGCGGGCCTGCCCAAGCTGCTTGCCGACAGGATCGACGGCCGCGACGAGGGGCCGCCCAGTACAGAGCCGGTCAGCCCCCTCCGATCTGGCATTCGGCCGGGCTACGTCCGTGTCCTTGGTGTTCAAGCCAAGTTCACGCAGCGCACCGAGGACAACCACGCACGAAACCTCCTGTTCACTTGAGAGCGAGTCTTCGAGTAGCTGGGCCTCGATGCCTGCGCGTGTCGTCTGTGGGGACGCCGTGCTAGGCAAGATGGAGTCCGCGACTGCCGGAAGCAATCCGTCTGGTGTCGGACGACCTTGCGTCTATCGCAATGCGTGCCGCGCGCAAGCCATGGGACGCCAAGTCTAGTGGCAGTCTCGGCAATGTCAGCACTCGACGACCTGCACGTGGCCGTGAGAGCCGTACTCAAGTATCTTGGCGTCACGCGTCACGAGCACGTATCCAGAGGCACGCGCCGTGGCGATGATGATGCGATCGGCGGGATCGGTTGGCGGTGAGCCCGGCAGTTTGGTCGACGCGATCAGCACGGATGGCGGCATCGCGGCCAGCATTACGGAGGGCAACTCGCAATAGCGCTCGAACCAGTCGTCGGGCTCGAGCGCAAGTGCGACCTTGCCCTTCGCGACGAGCATCGCGATCTCCCACGCCGTAATGGGAGAGACGCAGAGACTCGATCCGCGCCGATAGGCCTCTTGCAGTTCGGTCGCCGCGGGCTCGCGCAGTGGATCCTTGTGGGCGGTCCACAAGACGGCGCACGTATCGAGCAGGAAGTCCGTCACTTGGCGTTAGCGTGCAACGTTCCATTCTTCGTCGATCGGATCCGACAGATTCGTACCGGCCAAGATCGTCACCGTGTCCTTGAGAGAGCCCAGAGCGTCAACGAACGAGCCGGTTCGCTGGGCCAGTGACGTCTCGCTGTCTGCGCCTGGAACCGGCACGCTTTGGACGGCCTTGCGGAAGACGAGCTTTTGGTGCTTCATGTCAACTTTCTCTGTCTTGTATCCCGCCTTCAGCCAAGCCTTCGTCATAACCCAATTGCCAGGGTTGTTGGACCACATCGTGCGGTGCCTACGAGCCGCAGGCGGCAATCGAACGCCGATAACACGCTCAATCTGGTCAAAGGTCATGGGCAATCGCGGACGTCCCGAATCACGCAGGAGAGATTCAAGCGGGGAATACTTGCTATTCATATCGATGTGTACCTCCGCGAGCTCCAACCGCACTGCCCAAGTCGGCTAGTGGCCACGCTCCGTTACGACCCTGGGGCATAGCATCCGGTTCGTCGATACTCAGTGAAAACACACTCATGAGCCTCTTAGATATATTACAAGAGGCCAGAATCCGGCGCAACCGGGCCCGCTCGAGCGCGGCGCGGCTTGTCGCTGCCTTCAGACGCCGGCCTGCGGGCGGTTGCCGGGCACTACGGCCGGGCAAACGTGAACACCGCGTGCCCCGAGGCAATCGTGACGTACTGCCGGCCGCCAGCCTCGTAGGTGATCGGCGAAGCCCCTATCTGGCCACCCAGGTAGCGCTTCCAGAGCAGCGTTCCGTCCGTCGCGTCCAGCGCATAGAAATGCCCTTCCCTGCTGCCCGAAAACAACACATTGCTCGCGGTGGACAGCAGGCCCGAGTCAGTCACGTCGGTCATCGAGAACTCCCACTCCATCTCGCCGGTAAGCGGGTTCAACGCACGCACGGCCCCATAGCCATCGTCCTCGGTGTAAGTCATGAACCGCCGCCGCGATGTCGCCGACACAGGACTGCGAGGGACACCGCCGAGATAACGCTTGCCCGGCTCGTACGGCTGGTCCCACTTGTAGTAGACCGAGTAGTAGCCCTCCCAGACGGGCAAGTAGAACAGCTTGGTCAGCGGGCTGAATGACGGGGCGTACCAATTCGTCCCGCCTTGGACGCCCGGCCAGGTCTTGGTCCCTTCGCTGCTCGGGCCCCGGCCGGGTATCTTGACCGGACGGCCGTCCTCGTCGAGGCCTGCGGCCCAAGTCTGCTTCACGAACGGCTTGCCCAGCAAGAACTCGCCTGTCTCGCGGTCCAGAACGTAGAAGAACCCGTTGCGGTTGCCCCAGAGCATCAGTTTGCGCTGCTCGCCCTCCCACTCCATGTCGGCCAGCACCGGGATCTGCACCGCGTCCCAGTCCCACTCATCGTGAGGGGTGAATTGGAAGTGCCACTTGAGCTTGCCCGTGTCGGGATCCAACGCGATTACCGAGTCCGTGTAGAGGTTGTCTCCAGGGCGGACGTCGGGATTCCAATCCGGCGCCGGGTTGCCGACGCCCCAATAGGTGAGGTTCAGCTCCGGGTCATACGAGCCTGTCAGCCAAATGGAGCCGCCGCCCGTCTTCCAAGCGTCGTTCTCCCAAGTCTCGTGGCCCGGCTCTCCAGGTCCGGGAATCGTGTAGAAGCGCCACGCTTCCTCGCCGGTGGCGGCATCGTAGGCTGCCAAATATCCGCGGATCCCGAATTCCCCGCCCGCGGTGCCGACGATCACCTTGTCCTTGATGATCAGCGGAGCGACAGTCAGCGCGTACCCTCTCTCGAAATCCTCCACCACCGTGGTCTGCCAGACCTTATTCCCGGTCTTGGCATCCACTGCGATCAGCTCGGCATCCAAGGTGCCCCAATAGAGCGTGTCGCCCCAGATCGCGGCGCCGCGATTAACGCGGCCGCAGCATGGATAGATGCGCTCTGGCAGCTCGTGCTCGAAGATCCAGAACTCGCGTCCGGTCGTCGGATCCAGTGCGACCAGCTTGTTCGGAGGCTCGGTGATATACATCAAACCGTCCACCACCAAGGGCGTCGCTTGGAACTTGTCTGTGGAGGATGCCTGGTAGACCCACTGCAGCTCCAACTCGTCAACGTTGTAACGGTTGATGCCGGTCAAGCCGCTGAAATGCTGGCTGAAATAGGTGCCGTTGTAGGTCAGCCAGTTGGCCGGTTCGGACGCGGCGTGGTTCAAGCGCTCTTGGTCGACTTGGGCGCAGAGGCAGGTGGCGGCGAGAATCACCAAGAATGCTGGGCGCATGGCAATAGGATAGCTGACACGGCCAAACAGCAAAGATCCCGCTGCGCGGATAGAATGGGGCACTCGTGAGGGCGGTCGTGCAACGCGTGAGCCGTGCCGAGGTCACGGTCAACGGCAAGACGGCGGGCCGGATCGATAGCGGCCTGCTGGTGCTGCTGGGCGTCGGTCGGGGCGATACGGCCAAAGACGCCGCCTACTTGGCCGGCAAGACCGCCGGATTGCGCATATTCGGCGGATCTGACGGACGCATGACCAAGTCCGTGAAAGACGTTGGCGGCTCGGTGCTGGCAATCTCGCAGTTCACCCTGTTCGGGGACGTTCGCCGCGGGCTGCGGCCCAGCTTCGATGGTGCAGCCGATCCAGGGACGGCGGAGAGCCTCTACGAAGAATACGTGGCCCAGCTGCGGACCGCCGGACTGCAGGTTGCAACCGGTGTCTTCGGGGCGATGATGCGCGTGGAGTCCGTCAACGAGGGTCCGGTCACGATACTGCTCGATTCGACCAAGCTGCTCTGACGCCGCGGGCCCGGAAGAACCTGCCTACTCGTGAATCACGGCCACGGCACGGGTCCAGCCAGCCGAGGCGCGCTTGATCTTGGTCGGGAAGCAGATCACATCAAAACCTGTCGGCGGCAGGGCCTCGAGGTTGCCGAGCTTCTCGATCTGGCAGTAGCCGCGCTCCATGCCTGCCTTGTGGCCCTCCCAGATGATCGAAGGATCCCCGGTCTGGCGCCAGCGCTGCGCGGTATGCGGAAACGGCGCGTCCCACGACCACGCGTCGGTTCCGACCACGCGGACTCCCCGCTCGGTGAGCCAAAGAGTGGACTCCCGGCCGAACCCGCAGCCCTTGAAGAGGTAGTCCTCGTGGCCGTAGCGCGCGCCGGCCGAGGTGTTTACGACCACGATATTGAGCGGCTGCAGTTCGTGGCCGATCCGGCGCAGCTCCCGTTCAATGTCGTCGGGCTTAACGACGTAGCCGTCTGCCAACCCGCGGAAATCCAGCTTCACGCCCGGCTGGGAGCACCACTCGAGTGGGATCTCGTCGATCGTGATCGCGCGCTCCCCTCCGTCCATCGTGGGATGGTAGTGCCACGGCGCGTCCATGTGGGTGCCGTTGTGACTGGAGATGCGCACGTCTTCGACCGCCCAGCCCATCCCTTCGGGGAGCTGGTCCGGCCTCAGGCCCGGAAAGACCGAGCAGATCTCGGAAGCGGTTTCCGCGTGTCCGCGGTAGTTGATCTCGGGGAGCATCGGGTCCGGATCGGAACGGATGCCAGCCTCGAGCGGCACAGAAATGTCAACGAGCCGCCGGGGCATTCCTCTGGATCTCCAAGTCCGACTTGGAATAGCCCACCGCATGCTTCCCGCGTGAGCGCGCTGCCTCGCGTTCGGCCGGATCAAGGGTCTGGTTGAAGGTGGCGCCAAAGCCGTCGATCTGGCGGTAGGCGTAGCCCTGCCAAGGATCCAGCCCATCCATGCGCGGATCTCCCCCCTCGCGCAGGATTTCCTCCAAGCGTTGCGATAGCTGGGCTCGCACTGGCTCGAGCGCCGGATCGTCGGCCAGGTTGTTCATTTGGTGCGGGTCGGCTCGGCAGTCATAGAGTTCCTCTGCCGGCCGCTTGCCCAGCCCTACCTCGACCGCGCGCGGAAAGCGCTCGCGAGTCTCGGGAAGCAGCAGGAAGTCCTTGAACGGCCCGTCGTCCAAGTCCCCGTGCGGAGCCTTGTTGGACGAGATGAACTCGGGCCCGCCGGTCGGCCAGCGGTCCGGCTCGTAGTTGCGGATGTAGAGGTAGTCATGCGTACGGATGGCCCGCATGGGGTACGTCGCGCCGTCGGGACGGCACCAAGTATGGCGCTCCATGGCGGTCACCACGTGATCCCGGCTGGGGTCGAGCCGGCCCTCTCCGCCCTCGGTGAGCAGCGGCACCAAGCTGCGGCCATCGTGGGACTCGACAGCATCTACGCCCGCGGCTTCGAGAAAAGTTGGCGCGAAGTCGGTATGGCTGATCAAGTCTTCGATGGTCCTACCGCCGGGCACCTGACCGCCCCAGCGGACGGCCGTGGGCATGCGCGTGCCGCTGTCGTAAAGCGTGGCCTTCGTACGGCTGAACGGCATGCCGTTGTCCGAAGTCACCACGACCAGGGTGTTGTCCAACTCGCCCATGCCCTCGAGCGTGTCCAGCATGCGGCCAAGGTGCCGGTCGAAGTGCTCGATCTCGTAGTAGTAGTCCAGCAGCTCGGAGCGAACTTCTGGAGCGTCTGGCAGGTAGGGAGGGACGAAGACCTTGTCCGGATCCAGCCCGCTGCGGGCGCCAATCCCGGACTCGTAGTCGCGGTGCGGCTCGGTCGCTCCGAAAAAGAAGAAGAACGGTTCGCCCTCCGGGCGGTCGGCTAGGAAGTCCTCGAAGTTTGCTGCATAGTCGCGAATGTCGATGCCGTCCGGCGGGTCTGGCACCAAACGAGCGTCGTATTCGGTGCCGAAGGGGTGCCGAGTTAAGCCCGCCGCCCGCCAATCGCCCGGCGCCCATGGCTTGCCGACGAAGCCGATGTGATAGCCCGCATCCTCCAACAAGTGCGGAAACAGTGGGTAATCGGGCGGCAGCGTGCCGAAGAGGACGCCCGCCTCCCCGATGCCCCAAATCTGACGGCCGGTCAGCAAGGCCGAACGCGACGGAGTGCAGGACGGGCAGGCCGTGTAGGAGTGGTTGAACAGCACGCCCTCTCGGGCCACGCGGTCGAACGCAGGCGTGCGGACCACCGGATCGCCGAGGATCGAGGCGTGTGGATACGACTGGTCGTCCGTATAGGCCAGCAGGATGTTGGGCCGGCGTTCCGGAGTGCGGGAACCGCACGCGGCCGCAGCCAGCGGCACGGCCAGCATCTCGCGGCGTGTCAGCGATGTCATTGGGCTATTCCCCTTCCCCGCCTGGGGCGGTCTGCAGGATCGAGCGCTTGCTCTTGGCGCCTTCGGAACTCCGCGCGGGAAGCGAGTCCATGACCGCGGGGTACGGGTAATCCAATCCGAGCAGGTCTCTCATCGGCTGGTCGTAGCCGAGGGCCGTGTCGCGCTCGACGCAACGGCTCCAGTCTTCGATCGGCTTGATCGACTTGATGGTGTAGGAGCCGAGGAGCGTCGCCCGCGACGCATTCGAGTGGTTGGTCTGGCCCGCGTGCCAGAGCAGCGCCGGGAACAAGAGCAGCGTGCCGGGGCGCATGGTGGTGCGGATGTGTCGTCGCCGGAACTCGTCGGGGTCCGGCCAGCGGGCGAGTCTCTGGCTGCCCGGCACAATGGCTGTCGCGCCGTTCTCCAGCGTGAACTCGTCGAGCGGCATCACGGCCTCAACGGCAAGGTGATAGCTGGCGTTGAGCCTGCTGGGCCAGCGGTCGCGGGCGTGCAGGTCCCAATAGGGGTAGTCGACATGAGGCTCTTGCGCTTGGGCCCCGGGGTGCAGCACGTTGGCTGCGAACGAACTCAGCATGAGGTCTTCGCCGAGGATCGGGCGCATGATCGCCAGCATCCTCTCGTCAGAGCAAATCTGGCGGAAGACATCCCCCTTGGCGGGCAGGTTCCACACCCGCGCCTGGCTGGCGTTCTCGTCGTCGCCATAGAAGTGTGAGGTGCGATTCGGCTCGCGCTCGAGCAGTTCGTAGATACGCTCCCGTGCCGCGGTGATGAGTTCGGGGGCATAGAAATCCTCCAGCAGCAGGTAGCCCTGCCCGTCGCAGAGCTCGCTGACCGCCGCGCCGACATCTGGGATCCCGGACGCCATGCGGTTAGGATAGCGAGTCTATGGGAGGAGCCTGAGTGAGCCAGTTGCACATCGCGCTGATGCCCGGAGACGGCATCGGGCCGGAGGTCACCGACGCCGCAGTCCGCGTGCTGCAGGCGCTGGAAGCGCAATCCGACGACCTGGTGCTGCGGTTCGAGACGCTGTCCGTGGGGGCCGGCGAGTATCTGGGTTCGGGCGATCCGCTTCCAGCGGCTGCCCTCGAGCGGGCGCGCGCTTGCGACGCGATCCTGCTCGGAGCGATGGGCCTGCCCGATGTGCGCTGGCCCAACGGCACCGAAATGGCGCCGCAGATCGACATCCGGGAACAGCTCGATCTGTACCAGGGCATCCGACCCGTGCGCCTCTACCACGAGGCACTGACGCCGCTGCGGGACAAGCGGGCCGGCCAGATCGACCTGGTGATCTATCGGGAGAACACCGAGGGATTGTTCTGGGAGCGCCAAGCCAGCCACGACCCGCAGGCCGACCATGTCGAGAACGCGATGCGCATCTCGCGGCGCAGCAGCGAGCGCATCGTGCAAGCGGCCTTCGCTGCCGCCCGCGAGCGGCGCGGCAAGGTGACGCTGGTGGACAAGGCCAACGTGCTGCCCGCCATGGCATTTTTCCGGCAGGTATTCGACAGTATCGCGGCGGAGCACCCCGACATCGAGACCGACCGGGTGTACGTGGATGCCGCGGCGCTGTTCCTGGTGCGGCAGCCCGAACAGTTCGACGTGATCGTGACCGAGAACATGTTCGGTGACATCCTCTCCGATCTGGCCGCGGGCATCGTTGGCGGCATGGGCATGGCGCCGTCAGCGGACATCGGCGCCAAGCATGCGGTGTTCCAGCCCGCCCACGGCAGTGCGCCAGACATTGCGGGGCGCGGCGTGGCCAATCCCATGGCCACGATCCTGTCGGCCGCGCTGATGCTCGACTGGCTGGGCCGGGAGGCGGAAGGAAGCGCGATCCGCAGCGCGGTCGTCAACGCCCTGCAAGACCCGACCTGCCGCACGGCCGATCTGGGAGGCCGCATGTCCTGCAGAGAGATGACCGAACGCGTGGTCTCGCTGCTGTGACGGAGTGACAGGCGCGGCCGGTCAGCGCGCTGGCCAGTGGGCCGGGGGTTCCAGCGGCTCGGGCAGGACCGTGGTGTGATCGCCGCGCGTGGCAAGCATCTGCTCCGGCGTCAGGTCCTCGGCCGTGCGCAGATCCGCGCCGCGGAGATCGGTGTCGGCGATGTCGACTCCGATCATGCGCGCGCCCACGAGGTTCGCGTTGCGCAAGTCGGCGCCCCGCAAGTCGGCGCCCGAGAGGTTCGCAAGGACCAGCACCACCTCGCGCAGGTCGGCTTCGCGCAGGTTCGCAAGGCGCAGGTCCGACTGGGTAAGGTCGCAATCCCGGAGATCGACCCGCACGGTAGGATTCTCCGCCCGCCAGCGATTCCACGCGTCGACATCCGAACGCAACATGCGCACTTGCAAGGGATCGGCCATGCTAGTCCCGTCAGAACGCCGCCTCTGGGCGGCTCCGAAGCTGTTGACGCTCCATTAGAACAGATTTAGCCCCGCATCGTGTCTGGTCCGGTCCGCGTCGCGCGATGGCGGCGATTTCCGTGCGATCATTGAGCAGGTAGGGCAATCCGATGCGCACAGAGATAGCGATCTTGCTCGGCACGGCGCTGATGCTGGGCTCCTGCGGTCCGGGCACCGAAGACAGTGGCCCAGCAAGCGAGCAGGCCGCCGCGCAGAAGACTCCCGCGGAAGAGATCCGGGATGAGACCTACCGCTTCCACAAGGAGGGCCTGGTGGAGGCCAAGGTCGTGCAAGACAACCTGTGCGGCCAAGACTTCATGCCGGGAGGAAACTTCGCCGAGTACGACAAGGGCGGCAAGAAGTACCAAGTCTGCTTCACGCTGCGGCGCAACGCCGACGCCGCCATGTTCCTGTCGATGGACTATCGGGACGCGCTGAGCGATCAGAAGTTCGTCCCGCACTTCGGCGGCTTCTACGGAATGGCCGGGGAAACCCCGACGTTGATCTTCCAGAAGAACAGGTACCTGATCGCAATCGCAGGCTTGGAACTCGAGGATGCCGACCAGGCCGGGCGCATCATAGCGGGCTATCTGAACTAGCGGGGATCGCCATTCGCCCATACGTGAGGCCCGCCGAACACTGCTAGAATCCTGTGGGCCGTTTCATCTGACACCCATCAGGCGGCAACCTTCGGGAGATCAATCTAGTGAGAAAGACTCGCAAGGGTCTAGACGAATCCATAGGGACCGGTCGATCAGAGCTGGAGACTCAGCCAGAGCGCGGCCCGATCGAACAACTGTTCCACTTGGCGTGGAAGAAGATTGGTATCGCGATAGTCATCGCGTACGCCGTTCTGGAGCAATTCTTCGATATCGATGTAATCGACGCCATCTACGACATGCTGGGCAACTTGTGGGAATAGACGTGAGCCGGCCTCCGAGCAGCCGCAGCTAGCTGTCCTCGGACGCGGTGCCACCGGTGAGGGATGCCGAAGCTCGTGGCGGATGCACCTCCAGACCCTGCGAACGTGCGACTGGCAGCGCCACCGGTGGCCGGAGTCGGGGGCAATCGATGCACCCCTGCCAGCACAACCGGATCAACGCCGGGGCTCGTTGATCTTCGGTTTCGCAGAGACGCCGAGAGTCGCGCAGGCGCTGTCGCGTCTCGGCCTGAGACAGGTCTCTAGACCTAGCTAACTACTTCATTGGACGATACTTAGTCCGCACGATAGAGCATCCTAGATCGACCCGGTAGAGGGCAGAATCGATCACGCTACACCCCCCAAGATTTGTCTGAGATCTCCGGGTCATCAGGTAGAATGTTGGCAGCGATGAAACGGGCGCTTAGTTGGTGGGGCGTGTTCTGCGTCGTCCCCAGCCTTTGCGCGCAAGATGACGGCACTCGCTTCTTCGAAGAGGAAGTCCGCCCTCTGCTTGCCGCCAAGTGCCAAAGCTGCCACAACGATACGGTTGCTAGCGGCGGGCTGGCGATGACGTCCCGGGAATCAATGCTCCGGGGTGGCTCCCGCGGCCCTAGCCTAGTGCCAGGCAGTCCGTCCGACAGCGTCCTGATCGCTGCGGTCGAGCAAACCGGCGCCCTGAAGATGCCGCCGACGGGGGCGCTGCCAGCTTCCGAGGTCGAATCCCTGCGCGCCTGGGTCCAGGGAGGCGCGGCGTGGGGCCGACCGGCAGGTGATCCGCAAGCGTCCGAGGCACTGTGGTCGTTCAAGCCCGTGGTGCGCCACGAGCCGCCTCAAGTGAGCAACACGGCTTGGGGTCGCAACCCGATCGACGCATTCATCCTGAGCAGACTCGAAGAACAAGCCTTGAAGCCTTCGCCCGCAGCAGAGCGCCGCACGCTGATTCGCAGGGCAACGCTCGACCTCACCGGATTGCTGCCTACGCCAGGAGAAGTCGCCTCCTTCTTGGAGGACAGCCAGCCCGGCGCTTACGGCCGCCTCGTGGAGCGACTGCTCGAGTCTCCGCACTATGGCGAACGCTGGGGCAGACACTGGCTCGACATCGCCCGCTACGCCGACACCAACGGCTACTCGATCGACGGACCGCGTTCGATCTGGCCCTACCGCGATTGGGTGATCAACGCCTTCAACAACAATCTTCGGTTTGATCAGTTCGTGATCGAACAGGTCGCTGGCGATCTGCTGCCCGATCCCACTCGCGACCAACTCATCGCCACCGGCTTCCACCGCAACACGATGATCAACCAAGAGGGCGGCACCGACTTCGAACAGTATCGTGTCGAAGCGGTGGTCGACCGTGTCCGCACGACCGGCGCAGCCTTCTTAGGGCTCACGCTCGGCTGCGCGCGCTGCCACGACCACAAGTTCGATCCGATCTCGCAGCGCGAGTTCTACCAGGTGTTCGCGTTCTTCAACAACGTCGACGAGATCGGAGGCAACCTCGAAGAGCGCGAGGGTCGCCGCCGCATGATGGATCCGATTCTCGAGCTGGCCGAACCTGCCGCGCTGGCCGAGCGCGACTCGGTGCGCAGCGAGCTGGACCGCTTGGAGGGCGAGCTCGAAGAGCTGAGCGCATCGCTGGAACCAACTTGGAGCGAACGCTTCCCACCGGGCGAGATGGAAGACATCGAACGAGCGCGCGAGATCATCGCCGTGGACCCGAAGGACCGCTCGTCCGTCCAAGACAGCGTGCTGCAACGAGTATTCGCCAGCCGCGTGCCCGAGTTCAAGGCCAAGCAGGAAGAGATCGGCGAACTCAGCAGGCAGCTGCCCGAGATCCCCTGGACGATGGTCATGCGCGATCTCCCGGAGCCGCGCGATGCCTACATCCACGTGCAGGGCGATTTCACCCGCCGCGGCGACCCGATCGAGCCGGGCACGCTGCGGGTCCTGCCCGCGATGCGGCCCGACCTGCCGCGCAATCGGCTGGGCCTAGCCCGCTGGCTGGTCGCCGACGACAACCCGCTCACTCCCAGGGTCACGATGAATCGACTGTGGCAGCGCTATTTCGGCATCGGAATCGTAGAGACCGAGAACGATTTTGGCACGCAGGGCAATCCGCCCAGCCATCCGAAGCTGCTGGACTGGCTGGCCTCGGAGTTCGTGCGTAGCGGCTGGGATCTCAAGCACATGCACCAGCTGATCCTGCACTCGGCCACCTACCGCCAGGCTTCCGCCCATCGCGCCGATGCCGCTGCGGTCGATCCGGGCAACCGGCTGCTGGCCCGCCAGAATCGCCTCCGCCTCGAGGCGGAGATCATTCGCGACGCCGCGCTGTCGGCGTCCGGCCTGCTGGCACCGGCCGTGGGTGGCCCCAGCGTGTACCCGCCCCAACCCGCAGGCGCCGGACAGTTCACGCAGGTCGACCGGAACTGGGAGGCCGACAAGGGACCGAGCCGCTTCCGGCGCGGCATGTACACGTACTTCATCCGGTCCGCGGCTCACCCCGGACTCATCCTGTTCGACGCCCCGATCGCCCAAGAGAGCGTCACGCGCAGGAACCGCTCCAACACGCCGTTGCAAGCCCTGACGCTGCTCAACGACGAGTCGCAGACCGAATTCGCGAGCGCTTTGGCGACCCGCATTCGCGAGCACTCGGGCGATCGGGAAGAGCGCATCCGGCACGCGTTCGAGGTCTGCCTGGCCCGACAGCCCAGACCGCCGGAGACGGAGCGCCTGGCGGGTTTCTTGAGCCAAATGACCGATGCGTTTGCCACGGACTCGGAAGCGCTGCGCGAGACCGGGGCCAGCACAACCCGCGAGGCGGCTTGGACGGCCGCCGCCCGGGTGATGCTCAATCTGGACGAGTTTGTGACGAGGCAATAGAGCGATGAATCCCCCAAGCGACCTCCACCGCACCGTGTTACGAGAGCGGACCCGGCGCCAGCTCTTCCAAGACTGCGGCGTCGGCTTGGGCAAGCTGGGGCTGACCTCGCTCTTCGTGGGCGATTCGCTGTACGCCAATCCCGCCGAGCGGCGCGGCATGCACCACAGTCCGCGGGCGAAGAGCGTCATCTACCTGTTCATGGCGGGAGCTCCCAGCCAGTTCGAGCTGTTCCAGCCCAAGCCGGAACTGCAAAAGCTCAGCGGCCAGCCGCTTCCGCCATCGCTGATGGAGGGCAAGCGCTTCGCGTTCATGGAGTCGTTCACCCGAAACCCGCCGAAGCTGCTGGGCACGCGGCGCAAGTTCGCTCAGCACGGCGAGTCGGGCCAGTGGGTGTCGGAGTGCTTGCCCCACACCGCCCAGATCGTGGACGACGTCACCTTCGTGCGCACGGTCCACACCGAGAACTTCAACCACGCCCCGGCCAAGATCTTCATGAACACGGGCACGCCGTTCTTCGGCCGTCCCAGCATGGGAGCTTGGGTCAGTTACGGTATCGGCAGCGAAGCCGAAGACCTGCCGAGCTTCGTAGTGCTGCAATCGGGGCCGCGCGGGCCGCGCGGCGGCGCGATGAACTGGACCAGCGGCTTCCTGCCGACCGCGCACCAAGGCGTGCCGTTCCTCGGCGGCGGAGCGCCCATCCTCAACATGACCAGCCCGGCCGGCTTCGAGTCCGGACGACAGGCCGCCACCGTCGAGACGATCCTCGACCTGAATCGGCTCAACTTGGAGCAAGCCGGCGACCCTGAGATCGAGACTCGCATCTCCGCCTACGAAATGGCGCACCGAATGCAAACCAGCGGCCCGGAGCTGATTGACTTCTCCTCCGAGTCGCAGGCAACTCTCGACCTGTACGGAGTCGAGCCCGGAGAGCCGTCATTCGCCAACAACTGCCTGCTCGCCAGGCGCCTAGTCGAGCGCGGCGTGCGCTTTGTGCAGCTCTACCACTCGAGCTGGGACCACCACGGCGGTCCGGGCGAGACGCTCGACAAGGATCTGGATGAGGTTTGCCTGTCGGCCGACCAAGCCTGCAAGGCCCTGATCATGGATCTCAAGCAGCGCGGAATGCTGGAAGACACGCTCGTAGTCTGGGGCGGCGAATTCGGTCGCACGCCGATGGGCGAGGTTCGCGACACCGTTGGCAGGAACCATCACATCGACGCCTTCACCATGTGGTTCGCCGGCGGCGGCACGAAGCCCGGACAGAATATCGGCGAGACCGACGAGATCGGCTTCGCCGCGGTGAAGGACCCCGTGCACGTGCACGATGTCCACGCCACGATCCTGCACCTGCTGGGCGTCGACCACGAGAAGCTCACGTTCCGTTTTCGCGGCAGGGACTTTCGACTCACCGACGTCGGCGGGAATATCATCCAACCGCTCTTGGCCTAGGCCGGAACGACACCCGTCGAGGAGCGAGCGCATACGGCATGGGCAGACTAGTCTTGGTGCGCCACGGGCAAGCGTGCGCGTTTACCGACGATCCAGACCGCCTATCGGAAACCGGCCGGGAGCAGTGCCAGATTCTCGGGCGCTATTGGAAGTCCCACGGCGTCGGCTTTGACCTGGCGTTTCACGGCAGCCTGCGGCGCCAGCGAGAATCCTACGAAGCAGCAGCCCAAGCGTACGGAGGCGACGGAGCCGGCTTCCCAACCGCGACCGAGCTGCCCGGCCTGGACGAATACCAGGCCCAAGACGTAATCGCGGAAGTCGCTCCGCGCCTGGCCGCCACGGACCCGTCTTTCGCGCCGCTGTGGCAGGCGTGGCTGGACGGCAGGGACAGCGCGGACCGCAACCGCCCCTTCCAGCGAATGTTCGAGGCCGTGATGGAGCGCTGGGTCGAAGGGAAGATGCAGGAACCAGGCCTCGTCCCGTGGCAGCAGTTCAGGGAGCGCGTCGAGACGACGCTGGCGCAGTTGCGCGAGACGCCGGGGCGGGGGCTGAGACTTGTCGCCTTCACGTCCGGAGGCCCGATCGGGGTAGCCCTGCAATCATGCCTGGGAGCTCCGGCACGTGCCGCGCTGGACATCAACTGGCGGGTTCGCAACTCGTCACTGACAAGCTTCCTGTACCAAGGTTCGCGCTTCTCGTTGGACGCGTTCAACGAGACGCCACACCTAGCCTCGTCTCCGAATCTGGTAACGTTTCGCTGACGACTGTCAGGAAGAGACCGCGAACGCTGTCAAGCTGCGACGCGTTGTAGGAGCTTCCGATTCAAGTCGTCGTGCGAAGCCAGCGACGAAATCATGTCTCCACCAACGTCTGATAGCCTCGCAAGGTCCAACCTCGGAATCGCGGCTTGGTCTTGAAAAACAAGAATAGACTCGAAATGCAACTCGTGCCTGTGGAAGTGCGACAACACGATGGTAGTTAAGCGCACCTTATCGCGGTTCGGTACACCAAACAGGAAAAGCGGGACGCCGCTCTTCCCTTCTATCCGATAGTCCACCGGATATGCGTCAGCATTGGGCACAGCCGGCTGGAAGTCGCGTTCGATTTGGGCTTCGTCCACATATCTGAAGAGGAGGTCGGCTAGGTCGTCATAGAAAGTTGAGTCGACATTCGAACGGGAGAGCAGCGTCAGGTCATAGACCCTTGTCAGCGCTTGCCCGAAGGCAAAGATAGCTGCTGGTAGGCGCTCGAACTCGGTGTCAACGCAGAGCACGCCACCTTCGCCACCCCAGCGAAGCCCAGTTTCCCCCATGATGCGCTCGAGGATCATTCCGCGCGTACCGTCCATAAAGGAGTCGACGTCGTGGTCGTAACTGATGCGCATCAGCGTATGCCCCCGGTCTGACAGCCGAAGACCGCCCGAAGCTGACATGGAGACATGAATCGGTAGGCGGTCGCCATCGGGAAACGCAAAGTGTGTGCGCAACATGAGCGCACCATCCGGGCGCGGTTCGACCCGCACTTCCTGACAGAGGCTCTTGCACAATAGAGTTCGGAGCGCGTCCGTGTCGAGGGTCAAAACTTCAGCCTCGGTTGGTCGCTCTCGACCTTGAAGCCAGTCGCGTTAAAGTCCTCCGTAAGACAGGCCAGTGCGCCATCTACAGTCTCGAACCGATCTGTCTCTGTCGCGTCGGACTCCGCCTTTCTTCCGGCCGCGATCGCCTGCTCCGAAGCACGATGAATATGCGGGCGATACGCGATGTCACCGTGCTCGTGGCTTGGCCCATTGTATCGAGCTAAGGTCACCGGCTGGGCACCCCGAGGCAGGAAAGAGATCCCGCATGAGAAATCCTGTTGGTCTTCCAGATTCTGCCGCTGATAGACCCGGAAGCGCACCCTATCGATCTGAGTGCGTCTAGTTCCGATTCAGTATAGAGCCTGGAAACCGTTTCGAGAAGCAACCTGAGACTGTGCGATTAGTGCCGTGGCGGAAGGTTAGGCCAACGACATGGCGACAGCGACACCTGCGACTTGGAGACACAGGTCCTCAATCAGCGTATCCAATTCGGCATCGATCCCGCAGGTTTCAGTGGACTCTGCGAGCGCCTGGTGACCTATGGTGCCGACCGGGTTCACATCCGGCACACCCTAAACCTGCCGATACTGCACCAATACAGCGCAGCCGACTAGGTTAATTCAAATTCTGATTTTGAATTAGCCTAGATTTGAAACACCTTCAACGTCTCGTCACCCAAGCGATTGATGACCGTTACAGGAAGACCATGTCGGAATAGTTGCCGGGAGGAGTGGGCCTACCGCGCGGGACGGTGTACTTGCGAATCGTGTCCTGGTTCAGCTCGATACCCAAGCCAGGCCCTTGCGGCAGCTCGAGCTGCCCTTCGGTGATGCGTAGCCCACCGACGAGCAGTTCTTCGATAAACGGATTGCCGGTCTGGTCCGCCTCTACGGTCAGGGCGTGCGGAGTCGCCGCTACCAAGTGCATGTTGGCCGTCAGCGCCACCGCGTCGCTCCAAGTGTGCGGCGCGATCTTGACGTCTCGCTCCGCCGCATCCGACGCGATGCGCAGCGCCTCGGTCAGCCCCCCGCAACGGCAGCAATCCGGCTGCGCGATCTCGACCACCTCGCCATCGATCAGCTCCTTGAAGCCTTGCCGTCCAAACTCGTTCTCGCCGGCGGCCAACGGAATCCCCGGGATGCTGGGTCTCAGCGCCCGAAACGCTTCGGGCCGCTCCGGGGCGAAGGGCTCCTCCAGCCAGAACACCTCAGCAGCGAGCCAATCCGGTGCCATCTGGCGCGCCTCGCCAAGCGAATAGCGGGCATTGCCATCGACCATCAGGCGTACGTCGGGACCGATCGCGTCTCGCACGGCGCTCAGGGCGGCCCGGTCATAGTCCAGATCCTTTCCCAGCCGCATCTTGACAGCACGGAACCCGTGGTCGAGATGACGTTGCGCCTCGTCCCTGAGTTCGCCGATCTCGCGCTTCCACAGCAGCCCGCTAGCGTACGCCGGGACTGCCGCTCTGGCCGGTCCAATCAGGTCGCAGATCCGCTTTCCCTCGACTTTGCCCCGGATGTCCCAGAGGGCGATATCGATGCCGCCCAGGGCTGAGACTGCGGCACCCTTGCGCCCGTACCAGCGCGTCAGCGTGTAACAGCGCTGCCAGCAGTCCTCGATCTCGAGCGGATCAGCGCCCACCAACAGAGGGCGCAATTGGCCTTCGATGATTGTCCGCACCAAGTCTGGATGCGAATAGACCGAGCCCAGCCCTTCGACGCCCTCGTCGGTGAGGACCTTGACCAGAGTCGTCAGGCGGCCCGTGCAGGTCCCGCCGGCATAACGAAATCGCCGTGCGGGCGGATATTCGAAGCACAGGTTGATGACCTCGATGTCGCGAATCTTCATGGCGCAATCGTTCGTCCCGTGCTGTTGGCCTACCAGAACACCACGAAGCTCAACACGGCGCCGATGGCGACGATCGCGCCAGCCAACAGGGTCGGCACGGTCGCCGAGCGCTGGTCGACCGAGACTACGGCAATCGCGGCGCGGCTGTCGCGCAGCCAGCCCTCCAATGCCAGCTCCCGGGGCTGGCTGGAAGGCTCCCAGCCGCGCACGGCCGATACGGCTAGCATCGCGGCGACTGTGAGCAGCAGGCTGATGACAGTGCCGGCATAGTTGTTCACCAGCATGGCGGGCAACAGCGCGACGCCAAAGCGGAGGGCCAGCGCAGGTGCCAACAACTTCAGCGTTCCGTAGGCAATTCCCACCGCAAGCCCCCAAGTCGCGCTGGAGCGGTGAACTCGCGTGAACGCCCCCATTAGATATACCGCCAGCAGAGGAACGACAAAGGCACCCACCCAGTCCAGAAACACCATCAGCATGCCCCGTTCTTGCATCATGAGGGGCACGAACGCAAAGGCCCCCAAGATTACGACGGGCGTGAGCCAGCGGCTAGCCGACACGAAGTAGCTGTCCGGCCGGTTCTTGACGAACAGGCGTGCTAGAACGTCGCGCACGAGTAACGACGGCACGGTCGAGCCGATCGAGTCGAAGGTAGAAAAGCAAGCGGCGACCACGCCAGCCACGATCACGCCGCGCAGTCCGGCCGAAGTGAGTTCCCGCACGATCAGAGGGAACGTCGAGTCCCGCACCTGCAACTCCGCGGCCAGCGGCATCAAGCTCGGATCCGGGTAAAGCGCCCGTCCGAAGATGCCAACCGACAGGTTCGTGAAGTTCAGGACTAGCAATACGAGTCCCGAAACGACTACGGCCATGCGCAAGTCCCACTCGCTGCGCGCCCCGAAAAGCCGCATGGATTGTGTGTGGTTGACCACGGCGTAGCCCAGGCCGATGATCAGCCAGGCCAGCGAGACCAGCCAAGCCGGGCTCCGCGTGACGACTTCTTCCCCGCCCGGGCCCAGCTCGCCACCGATGAGAAGGCGCCTTGCTACCGTCTCCGGCGACTCTCCGGCAACGCTCTGAACGGCGATGTCATCGGTGCCCGCATGCAGCAGTTGCGCCGACAAGCCGGCTTCGTGGCCCTCCAGCCGATCGCCCGCCCCGCCCCAACCGCCAACAGCCATCCAGACGGTGCAAAACAGAGCGAACGATGCGACGACCATGACGACGCTCTGCAGCGCATCCGTCACCGCCACCGCCCGCAACCCTCCCAGCGACGTGTAGGCGGTTGCCAACACGGCGATCAGCACGACACCCCACCACGCATTCGTGCCCAGCCCGCAGACGATCGCCAGCAGAAGGTAGAGCGTGGTGGCGATGATCGCCAAAACCAGGGTCCGGTAGAGGGCCTGGACCAAGGCGCTGATCACACGCGCGGAGAGGCTGAAGCGCGCTTCAAGGTACTCGGCATTGGTGTACATACCGGCGCGGTACATCGGGAGCGCGATCCAGTTGGCGAGCAGGAACCAGCCAAGGGTGACGCCGACCCAATTGGTGACCAAGTAGCTCATGCCGACGGCATATGTGCCCCCGGCATCGGCCACGAGATCGCTGGCGTCGATCGCGGTGGCGTAAAGCGAGAGCCCGATCATCCACCACGGCAAGCTCCGCCCTGCCAAGAACCAATCGGAACTGGTCTTGGTGTCGCGCCCGCGAACAATTCCGTACAAGATGATCCCGGCATTGAGCGCGATGGCGATGGTCCAATCGATGGAGCTCATGCTACGCTTTGCCTAAAACCATGGCCTCGCGACGGACAGCCTTGTGGATCGCGGCTTTGGTTGGACTTGTGCCCATATCGGCCACGGCACAGGACCACGCATTCTTCGAGAAGCACGTCCGCCCGATCTTGGCCAACCGGTGCTTCGCCTGTCACGGCCCGCACGCCGGCGAGGGGCAGGCCGGGCTCCGGCTGGACTCAATGGCCGGCATTCTCAAGGGCGGTCGCTCGGGGCCAGCGGTAGTGCCGGGCAGCGCGGCCCAGAGCCTGCTGATCCACGCGATCAATCATGACACATTGCTGCAGATGCCGCCCAAGGCGAAGCTGCCGCTTGGCGAGGTTGCGATCCTGACCAAATGGGTCGATACAGGCGCGAACTGGCCCGAACACAAGCCGGCCCGGACGCCGGAGGCGGTCGCGCGGTCTGATGGCTTTTCAGCCGAGGAACGGTCACATTGGGCCTTCCAGCCGCTACAAGTCCCGGCCATGCCGCCGGGGAGTACGGCCATTGACGCCTTGCTAGGAATCGGACAGGCGCGAGCCGGCCTGAGCCCGGCAGAAGCCAGCGGCAAGCGAGCGCTGATCCGGCGGGCTACGCTCGACCTGCACGGCTTGCTGCCCACCCCGGACGAGGTCCGAGCGTTCCTCGCCGATGCGTCAGACGACGCCTTCGCTCGCGTAGTGGACCGGCTGCTGGCCTCGCCTCGCTACGGGGAGCGCTGGGGCCGGCATTGGCTGGACGTGGCGCGCTATTCGGATAGCAACGGGATGGACGACAACATCGTGCACGGCGACGCCTGGCGCTACCGCGACTACGTGATCCGGGCATTCAATCAAGACAAGCCCTATGACGAGTTCGTGCGCGAACAGCTGGCAGGCGACATCCTCACGGACTGGAGCGACTCCAACCGCGCCGAGGGATTGATCGCAACCGGCTTCCTGATGCTCGGCCCCAAGATGGTTGGCGAAGACGACCCTGTCAAGCAGAAACTGGACTTCGCCGACGAACAGCTGGCAACCACCGCCCGTGCGTTCATGGCGCTGAGCATCGATTGCGCCCGCTGCCACGATCACAAGTTCGACCCCATTCGAAGCGCCGACTACTACTCGATGCTGGGCATCTTCACCAGCACCAAGACGGTGCTGACCTACCGGGTCACCTCCAAGCTCAACGCCACGGCGCTCGCAAGCGCGGAAGAGAACCGCCGACTCTCCGAGATCGAGAAGAGATTCGACTACCACAACGACTTCGTCACGAACTACAACCAAGCAACCACTCCCAAGCAGGTGGTTGAGGCACAGCAGGCGGCCGAGGACGATGCTCTCGCCGACTACTACAGCATTCCCAAGGCGATGGCCGTAGCGGAGGGGGATGCCGCGGACCTGCCGCTCATGATCAGCGGCAACCACCTCACGCCCGGGCCGGTCGCTCCGCGCCGCTTTCCTGCGATTCTGGCCGGGGAGCAGCAAAGTCCGATCGGATCGCGAAGCAGCGGAAGGCTAGAGCTGGCGCAGTGGTTGGCCTCCAGGGATCATCCGCTGACAGCGCGCGTGATGGTCAACCGGATCTGGAAGTGGCATTTCGGCGAAGGTATCGCGCGCACGCCCGACAACTTCGGCAAGCTCGGCGAACCGCCGGACCACCCGGAACTTCTGGACTGGCTGGCGCTGCAATTCCAAGCAAGTGGCTGGTCGGTCAAGTCGATGCACCGGCTGATCATGCTTTCGGATGCCTACCAGCGGTCTTCCAGACGGACCGAGGGGCATGCGGAAGCCGACCCGGAAAACCGCCAGTTCAGCCACGCCAATCGCCGGCGGATGGAAGCAGAAACGCTGCGCGATGCGCTGCTGGCCGTCTCTGACCGCTTGGACCTTGCGACGGGGGGCAAGACCATCCCGCACAAGAACTTTGCGAATCTCAACGCCCAGTCGCGTTCGCGGGATCCAGCCCTCTACGACTCGCGGCGGCGCAGCGTCTATCTGCCGGTGCTGCGCAGCGCCCTATACGAGATGTTCGCGGCTTTCGACTTTGCCAGCCCGTCCACCTCCAACGGAGATCGCGGGGCGACCATGGTCGCGCCGCAGGCGCTCTTCATGCTGAACTCCGACTTGGTGGACGAGGCGTCCGGCGACTTCGCTGCAAGACTGGCGCAGCAAGCCCCCGAAGACGACGCCGAACGCATCGGGCTGGCACACGAAATCGCCTTTTCCCGTCCGTCCGAGCCCGACGAGACCGAGAACTGGAACGCCTTCTTGGACCGCTATGAAGCGGCCACGGGGGACAGGGACGCAGCTTGGAAGGCCATGTGCCGCATCCTGATCGCGTCGAACGAGTTCCTCTACATACAATGATGTCGGCGATGCAGTTTCAAGGCATCGAAGCGAGAGCCTCCCGGCGCGAGGCTCTCAAGCAGATGGGCGCGGGCTTCGGCTGGCTGGCGCTCACCTCGCTGCTCGCCGAGGAAGCCGCCGCATCGGGCCCGCTAGCGCTGCGCGAGCCGCACTTCGCGCCGCGCGCCAAGCGCGTCATCATGCTCTTCATGTTCGGCGGTCCCTCGCACATTGACACGTTCGACCCGAAGCCGCTTCTCAACCGTGACAGCGGCAAGCCCCTGCCGTTCGCCAAGCCGCGCATCATTTCGTTCCCACGCCGCGCCGGCGACCTGATCGGCTCGCCGTTCGAGTTCAAGCAGCATGGCCAGAGCGGCGCCTACGTCAGCGAACTCTTTCCGCACGTGGCGGGCATCGTCGACGATCTGGCGATCGTCCGCTCGATGCACTGCACCAATCCCCGGCACGGAGGCGCCGTGCTCGAATGGCACACCGGGAGCGACACGTTCATCCGCCCGGCCATGGGGTCATGGCTAACGTACGGTCTGGGCTCTGAGAACCAGAACCTGCCCGGCTACATCACCATCTGCCAAGCCTTGGCCGAGGGCGGCGCGAACAATTTCGGCTCGGCCTTCTTGCCGGCGGCCCACCAAGGCACGCCGCTTGGCTACGGCAACGTCAAGGCGAAGGAGGCTAGTTTCCCGTTTATCGGCGACGGGCAGCGAAAACGCCTGCAGCGCCTAGAACTCGACATGCTGTCGGACGTCTCGCGACGCCAACTGGCCCGGAGCGGCCCCGACCCCGAGTTGGAAGACCGCATCGCAACGTTCGAGCTGGCCTTCCGCATGCAAACCGAGGCACCGTCAGTGCAGGACATCAGCTCCGAAAGCGCGGCGACCAAGGCGATGTACGGTCTGAACGATCCGGTCACTGAAGATTTCGGGCGCCAATGCCTGATGGCGAGGCGGTTTAGCGAGAGCGGCGTGCGCTTCGTGCAGTGCAACAGCAACGGCTGGGACCACCACTTTGACCTCAAGAACTCGCTCACGAAGATGTGCGGCCAGGTGGACAAGCCGATCGCCGCTCTCATCAAGGACCTAAAGACGCGCGGATTGCTCGACGAGACTCTTGTCATTTGGGGTGGCGAATTTGGTCGCACGCCAACAGCGGAGAACGCTGATGGTCGCGACCACAACCCGCACGGATTCACGATGTGGCTGGCCGGGGGCGGGATCAAGCCCGGCATTACCTATGGCCAAACCGACGAGTACGGCTACTACGGCGTGGAGAATAAGGTCCACTTCCATGATCTGCACGCCACGATCCTGCACCTACTCGGCTTGGATCACACGAGGCTGACCTTCCGCCACGCCGGTCGAGACTACCGGCTTACAGACGTCCACGGGGAAGTCGTGCGAGACTTGCTCGCCTAGGCGACGCTCTGGGACTTTCGGCGCGCTGCGCAACACTCGCCTGCTAGTGGCGGCGACCGGACGCAACACGGACTACAGACGAGGGCCTAGTCAGCCAGGCCGCCCTGTTTGAGGTCTTCCAAGCGCGCTACCTGCCCGGTGCGGAAGGCGAGGTTCGCCAAATGGGCGCTCACGCAAGCGCGGACACCTTCTTCGGCCGGTGTGTTGGGCTTCTTGCGACTGCGCACTGCATCGATCCAGTTCTGCAAATGCGGCGTCTCGCCATCCACGTCGAAGTCAGCCCCCCGTTCCCCGGTCCCAGGCTCAAACAGCTCGGCCTCGATGCCGCTGCCGGGTTCTGGGAGGATCTCGTACCGCCCGCGATCCAAGTACATCGTGCCCTTGGTGCCCATGATCTCGACCATGGCCTTGTCGCGCTGGTTCACGAACGTGCCCGTGAAATGGACCTGAAGTTTTCTATCGGGATAGCTGAGCAGAGTCTGGATGGTGTCCGGGGTCTCCCAACGATCCATGGCGAACGTGTCTCCGATCGTGGTGGCCAATGCGGGATCGGGCAGGTCAAGCAGCCAATTGACAGCATCGATCCAATGCACCATCAGGTCGGTGAGAATGCCTCCGCCAAAGTCCCAGAACCAGCGCCAGTTCCTGAAACGATAGCCATCGAAGGGCTGTAGCGGCGCGTTTCCCAAGAACCTCTTCCAGTCGACTGTGGACGAATCAATCTCGTCCGCTCCCGGGCGCCCCGACCGCCGATTTCGGTTCCACGTCATGCGTACCCTGTGAACCGTCCCGACCCCTCCGCCCCTGAGGATGTCCCGCGCCCTCTCGAACTGCGGCATGCTGCGCTGCTGCGTGCCGACCTGCACGATCCTCTGGTTCGCGTCCTGTGCCCGAATCACAGCGTCACCTTCGCTGAGGTCATGCGTGAGGGGCTTCTCGACATACACGTCCATGCCGCTGTTACAAGCGTCGACGGTCATTGGAACGTGCCAGTGGTCCGGCGAGCCGATCAGGACGGCATCGACATCAGTTCGTGCCAGCAATTCGTGGTAGTCCGTCGTCCCGAAGGCACCGCTTCCGGCAATCTGCCTTGCCTGTTCGAGGGACTCGTCCCAGATGTCGCAGACCGCCGTGATGCGCGTGCCGGGTACGCCGGCGAGATCCTGCATGAGTCTGCGACAACGGCCGCCGGTGCCTATGCAGCCGATGTTGATCGTTTCGTTGGCTGGATAGGCAAGAGTGGTCGCAGCGCTGGCGGCAGCGGCGCCGAGGAGAAAGTGACGTCGGTGGGTGGTCATGGGCGGCACGGCAGGCATCCTAGCGGCCCCGCGGGGCCGCGTACAGCGTGCATTCTACACCGCTGCTCGCCGATTCGGGCTTTCGAGCGCGGGTTTCGACAGGTCAAGTCGGCCTACCCATTCCGACCGCTCCGGACTCGCTGGGAGCCTTCTGTGTAGTGATCTCGAGGTTACGTGCTTGGACGCAATCTCATACCTCGAGACGGTGTCTAGGGTTACTCTGCGACAGGCGCCCAGCGCACCTCTTGGGTAGTGGCGTACTGGACATCGGCGTCATTTCGTGAAGCGATCCCCGAGCGAGTGGCACCCCGCTCAATCATCGCGTCAAACTTCGCCCGGAGCTCTTCGACAACCTCGGGGCGTTCTTCGGCCAAGTTCTTCGATTCAGCGATGTCTTCGGCGAGATTGTAGAGTTCTGGGACGGTCGGTTTGCCGCGGGACTCCTCTAGGTTGGGTTCGCTGTTGCGGAATACCAGCTTCCACGGCCCGTCGCGGTAGGCGAACTCGCCGTGATTGGAATGGCTTACCAACGATGTGCGCCCTTCGGTTGCTTCCTGGCCAAGCGCGGCATCCAAGAAGCTGATGCTGTCTTCGGCACCGTCCTGCGGCAGGTCCGCCTCAACTACGGAGAGGCTTGTGGCGAAGATGTCCGTCAAGCTGACTAGCCGGTCGCTTTGGGAGTGGGGTGCAATCTTGCCCGGCCAGCGAACGACCAGCGGGACCCTGTGTCCGCCCTCCCAGATGTCGCCCTTGTGCCCGCGATATGGGCCGCTGGGCATGTGGCCGGCTTCAACCAGAGGTTCCCACCCGGTGTAGTGCGAATGGCCGTTGTCCGCCGTGAAGATCACGATCGTGTCGTCGGCAATTCCCGCCTCGTCAACCGCTTGGATGACTTGCCCTGCCGACCAGTCGGTCTCCATCACGAAGTCCGCGATGGGAGCGATGCCGCTCTTGTCCTGAAAGGCCGGGGATGGCGAGATCGGCTCGTGCGGCGAGGTCATTGAATAGAACAGGAAAAACGGCTTGTCGCTCTGAGCCCGCGAGCGGATTTGCTCGACCGCCCTACGTGTGAGTTCGGGAACGATCTCGCGCAAGCGCCAGCCCGGAGCCATGGGGCTGCCCACGAAGCCCCGCGGCAGCACGACTCCCTCGGTCTCGTCATGGACATAAGTAGAAGTTGGGGCAGGACTTACGATGTCGTTCTCCACATAGGAGAACGGCGGCATGTTCGGCAAGTCCACGCCGAAATAGTGGTCGAACCCCCTGGTAGTCGGACCATTCAGGACGGGCTTGTCCAGATGCCATTCGAGGGTCTTCTGGCCATTGCGCACCGCAGTCATCCGGCTCGGCTGCGGCCCGGGCCATTCCCAGCCGAGGTGCCACTTGCCGATCAAGGCCGTCTCGTACCCGTGTTCGCGGAGCATCCCCGGCAGCGTGGGACGATCGTCGGCGATCAGCGGCGGTTCGTAAGCTGCCAGCACCCACTCCTGCAGGCGGGTGCGCCAAGAGTACCGCCCGGTCAGCAAGCCGTAACGGGTCGGCGTGCAGACCGCCGACGGGCTGTGGGCATCGGTGAAGCTCATGCCCTCTTGAACGAGCTTGTCCAAGTAGGGGGTAGCGATCTTGTTGTCTGGGTAGTGCGCCTGGATATCTCCGACGCCGAAGTCATCGGCCAGAATCAGCACGATGTTCGGGGCCCTCTCGGGCTGTTCCGCCGTACAGGAGCAAAGGACTCCTGCGGCAAGCAGGGCAACTGAAGTGGCGATGCGCATGGTGTCTCCTAATCGAAGGGACAAAGCAGTCCTGAAGGGTCGGACCCGAAATCCCCGGACGGGCAAACGGCTCTAGAACAAGGCGATCAGCAGGTCGCTCTCGCAGGCCCACTGTAGCACGTGGGAGGCCGCCATCCGCTTGCCCGAGGACCTTCGATTCGTTCGCACGCCTTTCCGACCAGAGCTCAATCTGCTTGCTACACGAGACAAGATTTTGTGTGATATTTTTTGCATTCAAACCTTTTAGAAACACCCTAGGTATTTGTATAAATTGTTTATTTTAAGCAATTTCCGAATAAACTTGCGTTCCAGATTTTTTGCAAGAAAATTTGTTATCTTAAGTGAGTGCCTGACGCAATCCAGTACGAACTTCCAGGCCCTTGGATCGCCTACGATCAACAGGCAATCCAGAGAAGTCTAGTAAATGCGAAGGCCTCAATCAAGGCGTTGACGATGATACCGTTTCAGCGCCGCTGGGTCGAAGAACTCCAGCGCATCCAGCTGAAGATGGAGATCTCGGGCACCTCGCAGATCGAAGGGGCCGAGTTTGTGGGTGACGAACTTGACGCGGCGTTGGAAGCCGAAACCCACGCAGAACTCATGACGCGGTCACAGAGACAGGCCAACTCAGCGCTCAGGGCGTACGAATGGGTCTCCGAGGTGCCCGAAGACGAGCCAATTTCTGTCGACCTAATCAGACATCTCCACCGCTTGGTCGTTACCGGTTGTGACGACGATCACTGCGAACCTGGAGGTTTGAGAAGAGCAGATCAGAACGTAACGTTCGGATCCCCGAGGCATCGCGGTGTGTCCGGAGGCAGACCGTGTGCAGAAGCTCTAGAGCGCTTGGCGAAGGAGGTTGGAACGACGTTTCGAGGTCACGATCCTCTCATCCAAGCGATTGCCACTCACTACCATTTCGCTGCAATGCATCCGTTTCTGGACGGCAACGGGCGTACTGCAAGGGCGCTTGAAGCGTTGATGCTACAGAGGGCTGGTCTGAAAGACGTCCTATTCGTGCCAATGTCGAACTTCTACCACGATGCTAAGGATGACTATCTATCGAAGCTTGCAGAAACCAGGAGTCACAACCATGACCTGACGCCATTCCTGATCTTTGCTCTGGATGGTGTCGAAGCGGAAGTTTCGCGATTAACCAAGATGCTGCAACACGAAGTCTCAAAGGGAATGTTCCGAAACTTCGTCAACGAACTGGTAGTTAGGCTCGCGAGCACCCGCATGCGCGTCATCATTAAGCGCCAGCTCACTCTACTCGGCCATCTGCTTGACAGCGATCAAGACATGGATATACCGACTCTCGCCCAGGAACTAAGCGACCACTACAAGGCCCGGAAAGATCCCGCTGCGGCGCTAGTCAGGGATCTCGCCAGATTGGATGTGCTCGGAGCAGTGAAGGTCAGGCTCGTTCCTAACGGTGAGAAGCGAAGCATTCTGGTGTCTGTCAACCTTGATTGGCCAAGGACCATGACCGAAACCGAGTTCTTCCGACAGGTGAGCGAACTCCCGAAGTCCAAGAAGTATTCGCTATTAACTAATTGAACAGGGTCCGACGCTAATGTCTGGTCGCGAACGATTCGCTTGACACCACGCGCGCGATTAGGTCTCGAAACCCGTAGCCGCGCTCCGGCTCGTCCGCTACGATTTGCTGGACCGTCCGCCGGTCGCGTGCGGTCAGTTCCCTGCCCGTACCGTATTCAATCAACAGCCCAGTCAACGTCCTCGTGAAGTCTCCCGGACTGGCCATGATGTAGTCCTTCAGGTCCTGCGCACCCGCTAGCTTTGTACCGTCTGGCATCTCGCTCACGGCCTGCACGGGCGCTTGCGGGACTGCCGAGCCCTCCTCTCGGTAGTACGACATCCGCCATCCACCAGCCGCGTCGTAATTCTCCAATGCCAGACCGATCGGGTCGATTGCAGAGTGGCATATCGCACAGGTCTCGATTTTTTGGTGCGCCGCCAAGACTTCCTGCACACTCTCGGCCTGCGAGATGTCTGCCACCAGTGCCGGAACATCACTCGGCGGGGGCGGCGGCGGTCGGCCGAGCAGGTTCTCCAAGACCCACACACCACGCAGGATCGGCGACGATTCCACGCCATCGCCGGTCGCGGCGAACACACCGGAGAGGCCCAACACGCCGCCTCGCGTCTTGACGTGGGCCGGGACATCCGGACCGAGGGAGGCGAATTCCAACCGTTCGGGCTCTGGCCACAGCAAGCTCTGCCGCTGGTCTGCCTCCAATCGCCTCAAGCTCACCTCATTGCCGGGCATGCCCCAGGCGATCCGCATCGGCTCGTTCGCGTACGTGAAATCCGAATCGATAAACGTCCGGATGGAGCGGTTTTGTTGCAGGATCTCGTCGAAGAACATCTCTGTCCCACGCACCATGCCGTGGCGGATCAACTCACTCCAGACATGTCGCACGTCACACACCATCACGGCGGATGCCTTGCGGTTACCCAGCCACTGGCCGGTGAAGTGCTTGACGAACCGCTGCGCCTTGGAGTCGCGGACCATGCGGCTGATCTCTCCTTCAAGAACATCTGCCTGCTTGAGTTGTCCGGCGGCCGCCAGTTCCAGCAAGCGCGCATCCGGCATGCTGCTCCACAGGAAATACGACAGCCTGCTGGCCAGGCCATAGTCGTCCAATGAGCCTGACCCTGACTCGCGGTACAGGAATTGGGGCGAAAGCAGGATCTTGCGAATGCCGTAGTGGATGCCATACGCCGGATCGGCCGCTTCTTGGGCATGGCTCACTGCGCCCGAAATCAGGTCTTCGCGCTCGCCGGGCGTCAAGGGCCGGCGAAAAGCACGCTCCGCCAGCGGGAGTAGAATCGCCTCGGCGGAAGCGCGGCCGGCGGTCGGCGTCCGGCCTCCCAAGAATCGCACCTGCCTCGGCAGCGGTCCGATCGGTCCGCTGATCTCGATGCTCTCGAAACGGATCGTGGGCTCGGAAGATTCGTAGGACTCCTCGAGGTAGCTCGCGAGGAGCCTGCGCAGATCAGCGGTGTTGCCCGGTGTGCGGATCAGGGCCGGCGGGTACTGCTTGCGCAGCCGGTTCTCACAGTAGATCTGAAAGTTCTCGCCCCTCTCCAAGTGGACCTCGGTTTCCAAGGTCTCCGGCTCGCGATTGCTGACGATCAGCTCTCCAACCCGCGGCAGATCGACACGCAGAGCCCGCTTGGGCAGGTTGTAGTCACCGGGATTGAGGGCATAGAAGCCCAGCCGCAAAGGCTTGCCATCGGCCCCGGCCTCGGCCTCGGCGCTGGCCTTGATGCGCACGCGGTACACGCCCGACGCCTGCGCGATGAACGCCCGGTCCCACAGTGCCCCGGACCACCCCGCGATGTTGACCCCGGTGAAGTAAAGGCCCGTCTCATCGCCGTCCCGGAGAAAGAACTTGGTCCGCGACGGATCCTGGCCGATGCTGGCCCGGACCGATGTGACCTTGGCCACGGGCATGCCGGGCAGCGGCACCATCCGATCGGCGATATCAATCGCAATCTGCTGGTATGCATCCAAGTGGCCGGGCGTGAGGTGTGTGCCCTCGACCATCGTGTCGAAGCGCTGGCCCGGCGGATCGTCCGGATACGTCACCGGCAACCTGATCTCGCGGATTCCGAGAAGGTCCCGGAGGGTATTCAAGTACTCAATGCGATTCATGCGCCGCACCAAGCGATCGGAGGGCTCTGGCTCGCCGGCTGCCAGCAGAACCTGCACCTCGGACAAGAACCGCTCTCTCAAGTCCGCGGGCGGCTGCGGAGCCTGCCGGGGCGGCATGAGTCTCGCATTCACGAGGGCGCCGGCCCGCGCCCACTGCTCCCGTGACTTACCATCCTGGGACTCATAGGCCGAGGGATCGGCATGAAATCCACCGCTGGGATTGTCACCACCGTGACATCCTTGGCAATACGTCGCGGTGAATTCGCTGCCGAACGCTTCTGGCGCATCCGCGCCGAACGCGGGAGCAAGCCCGACGAATCCGGCCGCCAGGCCGATCCGCACAGCGGTCATCATGTCAGCACGCCGTTGAGATCGGACTCGCTGGTGCTGAATTTATCGACTTCGAATCCCAACTGCTGCAGCACTGTCACATACAGGTCGCACGCCATCGTATTCGCAACCGTGCCGTCTCCGCAGGAGATGTGGCGCCGGTGGTTGAAGCCGCCGCCTGCCACGAACAGCGGGTAGTTGGTCCGGCGATGGGCAGCGGCGTCACCCATTGCACTGCCGATCAGCGTGACCGTGGAATCCAACATGGACCTGCCATCAACGTCCTGCGCCTCGCTGAGGGCTTTCAGGAAGCGGGACGCGCCCTGCATGTGGCGCTCCTCGATAGTCAGCAAGCCGCTGATCTTTTCCTGCTTGTTCCCGTGGTGGGACAGGCGGTGATAGCCCTCGCTCATGAAGCTGCCGTTGACCATCAGGGCCCGGTCTGTGATCGGAATGGTCATCGAGATCACACGGGTCGAATCGTTCGTGACCGCCAGTGCCATCAAGTCCCACATCAAGTCTTCGTTGTCGAGCAGGAATGAACCGTCTACGTTTTCTTCGACCGGAAGTTCGAGACCTTCGGGGGGCACGGGAAACGGCCTGTCGAGCCAATCCCGGCGGCGCTTGAGCTTCTCCTCCACAGCGCGGATCGAAGTGAAGTACTCGTCCAGCTTCCTGCGGTCGGGGGCATTGGCGCGCGCACTGACGACTTTCGCCTCGCCCGTCAACTCATCCAGCAGGCTCTTGCCGGAATCGATCAGATAGGTCTGCCGCTTCAGCGCCACCGACCCGGCCCCGAACACACGGGCGTAAAGCGCACTGGGACGGAGCGTCACCGGAAGGGGGAGGCCAGACGCTGAGAACGACAGCGAGGCCTTCTGCTGTGCTTCGCCGCAGCAGAGCTGCAACGACTCGTATCGTGTGTCACTGCCAAGAGTGGGGGCGACAAACTGGTCCAACGAGATGCTGCGGACAACATGGCCGGTATAGAGCGTGTACACCAGTTCGTGGCCATTGCCGGTCGGGCCCTTGTGGTCCAGACCAGAAATGGTGGTGAACTTGCCGTCCAGACCGGCGTCGCTGATCGGCTGCATCAGTCGAG
This sequence comes from Terriglobia bacterium, assembly GCA_009841225.1. GTDB lineage: Bacteria > Acidobacteriota > Terriglobia > Bryobacterales > UBA6623 > VXMF01. The sequence continues at coordinate 111,512 of VXMF01000022.1, forward strand.
GCGTGTCGCTCTCAGCGAAGAATTCCGGTTTGTAGAATCCCAGTTGCGTGCCGACACACACCAGACGCTTGGCTTTGCCATTCGATGGCTCGGGGGTAGCCTCCACCGCGCCCGGCAGGGAGGGCAGCAGCGGCAAAGCGAGCGCGTAGCTCGCTCCCTTAAGGAACTGTCGGCGGTCTCTGGACTGCTTGCGAGTCATATCCTGACACTCGAGGCTGCACTAGGATCGTACCCGAATTAGGGGCTTCCGGCAACCTAGCGGCCACGATCAAGATCAGGAGTAGGGCCGAGACCGGGCCGCTCGCAGCATGCGGGGCAAGCCTCAGGCGCCGGACGAAGCGATGGGCTCGGCCGAGAGTCTCTCATGGCAATGCGCGCGAAGCACAACGCAGCCGATTCTGCGTCGTGTCCAACGACTCCGCTGGCCTAGAAGTTCCACTCCCAGCCAACGATGAGAAACCGGGAAAGCCCCGTCGGAAACCGCGGGTTGTTTGTCACACGATTCCATAGCAGCGTGGTCTGGTTCCTGCGCCCGGTCACGTTCTGGAGGCCGGCATATACTACGACCTCTCGATCCCGGACCAAGAATGTGCGGTCGAGCCTCAAGTCCAGTGTGAAGAACGGGATGTAGCGCATCGTGTTCACTCGGTCCAGATCGAACACTCCGCGGCGTTGCGACTCCGAGAGTTCGATGTCGAACGGCGTGTACGGCCTGCCTGTCAGATAGGCCGTTCGGAACGCCACTTCCCACTTCTGACCAATGCGACGGCCCCCGACGGCATTGAACGCCAACGGCCTGTCGAACGCCCCGGGGCGCAGCATGCCGTCCAGTCCGGCGTGGCGCGCCCTGGAATACGCCACGTTGAGCTGTCCAAACCACTTTTCAGAGAACTTCTTCTCCGCAAACAGCTCGACGCCGCGGACCCTGCCGCGGCCCGCGCTGGTCATCGGGTACAAGATGTCACGGACATCGAAGGTGTCGCCGACGTTCGCCAACGACAGCGCCGGGAACTGCGTTGCAACCGAATAGTCCTTGTAGCGCTTGGAATACGCCTCGAGCGTCACCCGGAGGTTTCGCTTTGGCGTCCAAGACAGCCCGCTGATCCAGTGGTCCGATCTGGCAGGAATCAGAGCTCTGTTCTCCGGAAACGCAGCCAGAAACAGGTAGACCGGGAGTTGGTGGTAGATTCCCCAGCTGGCGTTCCAGGAAAGGTTCTCTGCGATTGCGACCGACACCCCAGCCCTAGGGCTCATGCGCAGGTTTGACACACCGAATTGCGCGTACCTGTCGAATCTGCCACCCACGGTGACTCGCATTCGCCGACCAAACTTGTGGGTGCCTTGGACGTAGGCGCTGCCTTGCGTCGCGGTGAACCCCTCGTGCAAGTCGATCGGGTTCAAGTCGGGGACGACGGCGAACGGACCGTCGTACCCGAGCGGTGAGAGGGTGACGTAGTCATTGACGAAGAACTTCTGAGCTCCTCCGACACGGTATTCCCCAGCGCGTCCCGCATGAATCGTCAGGTCGTACTTGATCGTGGTTTCGTCCTCTGTCGAGTCCTGTCGGAACGTTACGGCTCCGGCGGCGATAGCCTGCCCTACCGACAGTTCGGACGGGACGGGCCCAGACCGGACAAGATCCTTGACCGTGGAGTCTACCGTCGCGCTCGAGTGAGTGAGACCAAGCAGTCCGACCCCTCGTGTTCCGAGGATCCGCTGCCAATTGAAGCCTGTCGCGTTCCGGCGACCAGCGTATCGGATGTCAAACGCCCCGAGCGATTCATCGGGTTCGGTGTTCTCTGTCAGGCCCAGCCGAATCGAGTCGATGCCCGTGATGCTGGTCACCCATATCCGGTCGAAGTTCCCGAAGTCCCGAACTGCCTTGCCAGTGAACGAGTAGAAGACGGGCACGCCGCCGAACCCAATGTCGTCGGTGAATAAATCCAGAAAGCTCCGACGCGCCGAGACGATCCAAGACCCCTTGCCCCGGGCCCACGGCCCTTCGACCACACCGCCGGCACCAGCGTAAGCAAGCGTTGCACGCGCACGGAATCTGTCTCGGCTGCCTTCTCGCTGCGCAACCTGCATGACGCTCGAGAGACGGTTGATGTACGGCGCGGGATAGCCCCCAGTGAGGAACGTCACATCTTCGATGAGCTGAACGTCGAGGAGGCTGACAGTGCCTCCGGCGGAAGCGAGATTGGCAAATGAGTTGATGTTCGGGATTTCGATGTTATCCACGACGAAGAGGTTTTCGAGGGGGCTTCCTCCACGGACGATGATGTCGTTCCTGAAATCGGCGGAACCGGTTACGACTCCTGGAAGGGTCGAGACGTACCTTGAAACGTCCTGAAGGATTCCCGCTGTCTTGGCGATCTCGCGATTCTGGATGGAAACCCCCGAGCTGATAACTTCGTCCGGCACGAGCAATGCAGCGGCGCTGACGGTCACCGATGTCTCGACGGCAGCCACGTCCGGCAGTTCCAAGCGAACCTCACTGGTCTGCCCGGCCCGGACTTGCACGGTTCCGCTAAGCAGGGTCCCGCCAGATTCGATCCTGACCTCGAGCTGGACTTGTCCCGGCCGCGCGTCGATTGCGGCGAACCGGCCGTCCTGGTCACTGGGGGAGCACAGACCCGTGCCTGCGATACAGACCTGAAGGTACTCTCCTGGAGTCCCGTCACTCCGGACGACTTCCCCCCGGACTACTCCCGTTCCGACCGTGTCTTGGGCGCTGGCGACAGCGCAGAAGGCCAGGAACAAATGCAGTGCAGCTGTCCGACAACGCTCTCGAAACGAAGTCGCGCGCAGCGAACCCATCGAACCCCTCCAAGCCGGCAACGGCGATCCCATGTACTTCACTAGGACGCCCGGACCCCAGCCGTGGGTTCCGTCCGATCCGCCACGTTTTTCGGAAACTCTGGCACGCCGGCGGACTGGCTCGGGGAGCTGGATAGCCGGCGTGACATAAGGTGGACTTCTTGCGGAGATGACCGGACCGCGATCGAGCTAGGGCGACGATGCGGCAGCGCTCAAGGACGCCGGCGAGTCTCGCGGTCTCGAGCCCCCTATGCAGGCCCAGAACCCGCCCTGAACTCGGTCCAGCTACCTCCCAACCGTCGGCGCTAGTCTCATTCTGGGGGATGCCGAGCGAGGGCAGATTTCACCACCAGCCGCCGAGCCGCTATTCGACGATTTTCCCATCGAAGAGGCGAACCACCTTCTTTGCCCGGGCCTCGAACCGCGGGTCGTGGGTCACCATGCAGATAGTGGCCCCGCCCTGATGGACATCCTGGAGCAGGTCCATCACAGCCTCGCCGTTTTTCGAGTCCAGATTCCCGGTCGGCTCGTCAGCCAGCAGCACCGACGGATCGCCTCCGAGGGCCCTCGCCACTGCGACTCTCTGCTGCTGCCCGCCCGACAGCTGCGAGGGGTAATGCTTCATGCGGTGCGCCATGCCAACCCGTTCCAGGGCCTCCTCCACCCGCTGCTTGCGTTCGGAGGACGGCATGCCCCGATAGGTCAGCGGTAGTTCGACATTCTCGAACACCGTCAGATCTCCGATCAGGTTGAACGCCTGGAAGATGAAGCCGATCTGGCGGTTCCGGATGCGGGCCCGTTGCCTTGCATTCAGATCCTCGACTGACTCGCCGTTCAGCCGGTACACGCCAGCGGTGGGGGTGTCGAGCAATCCGAGAATCGACAGCAGCGTCGACTTGCCGCAGCCCGAGGGACCCGAGATCGCCACGTATTCGCCGTTGCGGATCTCGAAGTCGATGCCCGAGAGCGCGTGCGTCTCGACCTCGTCCGTGAAGAATACCTTCGACACACCTTCCAAGCGGATAAGCGGTGCACCGCCATTTGTAGAACCTGCCATTGCGTGACTTGATGTCTCCTCTTGATGTGAAACTGGCTGCCTATTCGAGCCGGATCCGGTCGTAGGCGTCCCACGCGGACATGTCGGACAAGACCACGTTGTCGCCCTCGCTGAGGCCGGAACGCACTTCGATCGTGCTGACTGATACCTTGCCCACCTGCACTTGGACGCGAGAGGCGTGGGTTTGGTCTTCTTCCAGCTTGAAGAGGCCCATGAGACTCTCCTCCCTGGCATGGATGGGGCGACCCACATGCAGCACATTCTCGAGCCGCTCGAGTTCGATCGTCCCGTCCACGCTAAGGTCGGGCCGGGCGCCTCGGGGCATTTCGCCGAGCAACTTGATGTCAACCAGTACGGTCCCCTCGATCGCGGCCGGATCGATGCGCGAGACCACTCCCTCGATCACCCCGTTCCGGGTGTCGACCTCCGCCCGCTGCCCGACGGCCACGTCATTCACCAGCGTCTCCGGGATCTTGAGCTCCGCTTTGAGGTGCGTCGGATCGGACACCCGTGCCAGTTCGTCGCCAGGGGCGACCAGCTGTCCGACCTCAACATCCATGAGCTGGAGGACTCCGTTCATCCCGGCCCGAACCCTGAGTCGGTCGACTTTTTCTTTGCGAAGCGCCACGAGTGCTTCCATCTGTGCGATGCGGGCCCTCTGCGCCGCCAACTGCGCCTCTACCGAGGGCTTGCGGGTGTCCCCGCGGGCGCGCTCCAACTGGAGCTGCTTGCGCAGGTGTTCCATCGAGACGCGCGACTTCATCAGGGTGACCTGATCCGTCAGGCCCTCCTTCGACAGCGCAAGGTCGGCCTCGTACTGCGCCTTGGCCTGAAGGTATTGCCCTTCCACGTCGGCGGTCACCGACTCCTGGGTGAGACGCTGGTCCTCGAGCTGCGCCCGGAGGTTGGCAAGGTCGGCCTCGGCTTCCCTGAGTTGCGCCTCGGCATCGAGGTATTCCTGCTCGACCTGCGGACTGCTGAGTTCGAGCAGCACAGTGTCCGGTGCCACAGACTGCCCGGGCTGGACGCGGCGTCGCTCGATGCGCCCAGCGTCGCTTGCGGCGATCACGACTACCGTCTCGGGCACGAGCGTTCCAATGCCGCGAACCTGCCTCAGCATCTCGCCGCGCTCGACAGTGTCGGTGAAGACTGTGGCAGCGTCGACGCGGGGAGCCGCGGGCTCTATGCGGGACACCACCCAAGCCACTGCCAGGAACGCCGTCCCGGCAACGGATCCCAAGACGATCCGTCGGATGCGCTTCCTCCGGGCGTATCCGACGCGTGCCTTGTCCACGTTAGGATCCTCCTAGGCCAAGCCTAGTGTGAGCATTAAGACGAAACCGATCATGGTCGAGGCAAACATGTGCGTTGCGACCGACCGGTCGACCAGACTTCTCGCTGGCCCAAAGGCTCCCACAAGAGCTTCCGCGCCGATGCAACGCTCAGACCTGCCGACAGAATCAGTATGCGGGATGGGATCGACCTGCAAACGTACGGCCAGCCACAGGCCCGGAGGCGCGTAGTCGTGCCAACGGGGCAGATAGGCCATCAGCAAGAGTTCCGATCCGGGGCGATAGTGATTCGAACGCTGGTGCACTGCAGACAGCTAGCTCTCACGAAGCAAGGTCCGGCGACTGTCTCGCGTTGCGTGCCAAGCCGGCCAGACGGCCGCGCCCAGAGAAACGACGAAGAGGAAGGCCGCTACTGAGATCAGGACAATCGGCTCCTGTGCGGAAGTGCCGCGAAACACATCCAGACTCAGTGTGCCGAACACGGAGACAGCGACGGTGCCGACAGCGAGACCGAAAACGGCGAATCGTATGGTGCGCACGACCAAGTCGCGGACAACTCGGTTTCGCTGCGCACCGAGCGCTGACTTGATCGCGACCTCAGTCCGGCGGGCCGCCATCGTCTCAGCGATGACGCTATAGACCGCAGTTACGGCAAGGAACACTGCGCAGGCGCCAAACCACAGCAGCAGGATCACATTGAATCGATGTCGCGCAGTGTCTCTATCGATCAGTTCACCGATTGTGAGCGGGTCACCCGCATTCTGACTGGGATCGATCTCCCTCACCACGCGCTGTACCAGCGCCGAGAGCTCTTGGCGGGGCCGAGGTCCGCGGATGACGACGTGTCGAGTCGGTTGATTTGCCTGTAGGATTGGCAAGAAAATATGCGCGCCTGAGTGAGTGCCGGACCGGTAGCGGGCGTCTCCAGAGATGCCAACGATCCGCCTCCAGCCCCGCCCCCCAATCCCGACCTGGATGCGATGGCCAAGCGGCGTGTGGCCAGCGGATCGCACTTGCTCGGCTAGCGTCTCGCTGATAATCGCGACCGGCTCCGCTTCCTCGGAATCGCGACTGTCGAAGTCCCGCCCTTGCAGCAATGGTGATCCAACGGTCTCGAAGTAGTCGGCGGTTACGACCTCATAGTTCGCCTTCGGACGCTGCTTACCATCCCGACTGCCCGCCTCAAACTCGAACTCATAGGGGATATCCCACCCGATAGGGCCTGCGAGTGGCCGCAGCAGGATTGCACCCGCCGAGGTGACGCCCGGCTCCTCCCGCAACCGTTGCAAGAGGCGCGAGTAGAATGCGTGCCTTGTAACCCTGTTGAAGCCTTGGGCCGGAAATAAGCCCGGACCTCGCAGCGTGACATCCAATGTCAGTGCATCGCGATTGGCGAGACCGGTGTCAACGAACGCCACGGAGCGATAGCTGAGCACGAGCAGGACGGCCGTTGCCAACAACACAAAGGTCACCGCGGACTGTGCAAGAACAAATAGGTCGCGCGCCCGATTGGCACGCTGCGATACCGAGGATCGAGGATCGCCTTCCCTGATTGCGGATTCGAGGCGCATTCTCGAGACTGCCCAGCCAGGCGCAAGCGAGCACACAACAGCAACAAAGGCTGCCGCTCCGGCAGCAAAACAAAAGGAGTTCAGATCCAACGAGGCTTCGGACAGTCGCGGAATATCGGCTGGAGACCATTTCACCAAGGAGTGAATCACCAAGTACGCGATACCCAGTCCGGCAATCGCGGCGATGCCTCCCGCGACCGCACCCTCGGCGGCCATCTGCATAAAGATTCGCCTAGGCGGAGCTCCTAGCGCGAGATGTGTGGCAATCTCGGAACGACGTGACACTGCGCGTGAGAGCAGCAGTCCCCCCGAGCTGACCGCGGACGCGGTCAGTAAGAGCAGAGAGGCCCCGAGGACGATCCACAAGTGAATCCGGGCCGATCCGGTCCAATAGTTGACCAGCGCTGTCACCACTCCCCGCTGCGAGCTTGAATACGCTTCCGGGTAGTCAACTGCGAGTCGCGTGAAGAGAGCGCTCACGTCGCGATCGACCTGTTGACGCGAATAGCCGGGCTTGGCGCGCGCCACCGCTTGCAGGAAAGTCGCTCCGCGACGCTCCACAACTCCTTGCTCGATCCCCAGCGGAACCCAAAGGGCAGCTCCCCGTGGAAACTCGACGCCCGACGCCATGACGCCGATCACGGTGTGGCCCTGGCCGTTCAGACGCACGGTCCGACCGATGATTCCGGGATCCGCGCCTAGATGTTCACGCCATGTTCGATCCGAAATCACAACGACCGGCGGTGCGCCAACCCGTTCGTCAGAATCGGTAAATCCTCGGCCTAGGCGGGGGGTGACACCAAGAACGCGGAAGAAATCGTGCGATACGGGCGCGGCTTCGAGCTGAACGGGTTCGGCCGTCGCGGTCTCCAACACTCGGGCATAGCCATAGAGGGAGGTTGGGGTGACGGCCACATGCTCGAACCCCGGGATACTCTCCTGAAGATCAACCAACTCTGGGTATGCGAGTTCCTCGACGTGGGCACCCGCGCGAGGATCTGCCTTCTGGATCACATAAATCGAATCCTGATCCGGGAACGGCAGGGGTCGCAACAGAACCGCGTCCACCAGCGAAAACATGGCGACGCTCATTCCGATTCCGAGCGCCAGACTGCCCACGATCATGGCTGCAGACCGCGGGTATCTCCGCAGGCGGACCCAGGCGCAGCCGAGATCCCTGGCCAGAGCGTGAATCCAGCTCACTCCCCAGGACTCACGGCACTGCTCCTTGATCTGAGCAACGCCTCCCAGGGCTATCGTCGAGAGCCGCCGGGCTTCGCCTGGCGCTTTTCCGGCGCGAACATGCTGTTCCGTCAGTCTGTCCAGGTGGAATTGCAACTCTGCGTCGAGATCGTCCTCCAGGACCTTGCGCTGGAATACCGCACGCCCTCGATAAAGCAGGTCTCTGAGCAAAATCTCCTCCGGCTAGGCCGTGTCAAGAATGATCTGCACGGCGGCGGACAGCTTCCGCCATGAGGCGGATGCATCTTCTAGTTGGCTCCGCCCCGCGGGCGTGAGCTCGTAGTACTTGGCGCGCCGATTGTTGTCGGATACGCCCCATGTCGCTCGAATCCACCCTCGACGTTCCAGCCGATGCAGAGCCGGATACAGCGATCCCTGCTGGACTTGGAGAACTTCGCGGGAGATCTGTCGAATCCTCTCCGAGATGCCCCAGCCGTGCTGCGGCTCGAGGTTGAGGGTCTTGAGAATCAGCAGGTCCAAAGTGCCCTGCGGAAGGTCGATGCCCGACAAGAGGTCCCCTTTCACTTCTACAGGTCTATGCTACGCAATTTCCTGTAGAAGTGCAAGGGCAGCCAGGCGAACGGCACCGGAACCCGTACAAGACCCTACGCCGGCCCACGTCCCAATCGTCCCTTCCACGGCTCGCCCGGCAGTAGCGCGATGAGCCGCTCGGATACTATCCGCGCCGCTTCGGTCGGACGCCACTCGTAGCCCGTCCTGAGTAGCGCGCTCATGTCAGCATTGAACTGGGCATGGCCCACCTTGCCCGCGAGATTCCGTTCGAACATCGCGCGGGTCACCGGATCGCCCTCACGCTCCATGTGCGCGCCGAACCCCGCCACGATCCGTTCGGCATCGATTCGCTCATCGGCAAGCCCCGTCGCCAGGTCGAAGAGATCCCGGCCCTTACGACGCTGATAGAGTGCCCTCAGCTTCGTTGCCAACAATTCATCGAGTTCGAAGGTCGTGATATTCGCCATTCCGGAGTACCACCGAGAATCGACCGAGAACGAGCGTTTGGTGAAGCCCAATACCGCAAGGTGTTCGCGAGTATTGATCTCGACTTTGAGACGTAGCCTCATCGCCGGCACGTCCTCGGAGAGAAACCGGTAGCCGAATGTCACCCGGCCTTGAGACTGCTTCCACCGCGCTTCGCCGAGCCAAGGATCGAGCACGCCTCGCAAGCCGTCCATCAAGACACCAGCAGGCCCTGGCCCGACCTGCACCAGATCAATGTCCTCGGAATAGCGCGCAGGCGGCGTCAGGTAGAGCTTGTACAGCGCCGTACCTCCCCGGAAGGCAAGCGCCTTTGCAAGGACTGGATCGGAGAACATCTCGATCAAGGCGCGGCTGATGATCAGGTCCTGCTCGACCTGAAAGTCCTCGCTCCACGGAGCCCTCTCCCGCCAATGGGTGATGTAGTCCCGCGGGATCACACGTCCTCCTCTATATCTGCATTCACGAACAGACGCCAGTCCTTCGAGCGCGGAGAACCCTCAGCACCCGCGCTGGGCAGGAGTCTCGTGTAGTTCCGTGCGCGCCGCCGCACATGCTCCTTGAGGAGCTCGGCCCTGTCGCCGGCGCCGACATGCTCGAGGAGATAGCCTAGGCGCTGCGCCCAGAGGATCGACGCTGATTCAGAGGCATCGACGAGGCGCTCCGGGTCCATATCCTCGCCAAGCTCGGAAAGCACACCCGCCACCCGGTCCACGCCTCCGGCGCGATGCATGTATCCGACTAGATCGACTGCCGTCGCTTCTACCGTCGAGACCAGAACCGTTCCGCGCGGATTGTTGAACCTCGCGACTGGTACGGCGGCAAGTTCTCTGCGCGCGACGAAGGCGACCCTGACAGATCCGCACACGATCATCGGTCGGTTCCTCCCCAACATCACCTGGAACTCCTGCGGGCGATGATGGGCCGCTCCGTGGTATTGCGCGGCGGAGAGCAACCCGACATAGTAGCGGGCGTTCCGGTGCTCCATCAGCGCGGGAAGAAACTGGTCAGCTGGCAGGCAGCCAAGCCGCCTGTACTCGGGTGGCACGATGACGTAGAACCCCCGCGCCGGACTTGCGATCTCCCCTTTGGCTGCGACGCGGCTCAGTGCCTGACGTGCCGCCTGCTCGGAGACCCCAAGCGCCGAGCGAAGCTCAGATGAGGCGAAGTGATACCGGCCGCGGGCAGCTAGGCCTGCGATGACATCGCGGGCTCGCGGTGCAGCATTTGCAGACATTACACTAATAAAGTAGCACAATTCGTCACGTTATGATAGTGATATAGGAATTTTTTCGCAAGAGCACTGTCGGATGCTCCCATGTCACAATTCTTGTGTATTATTATACACAAAAACGAGCAGGTTGTGGGCCGCGATAGCGGCAGGCTAATCCAGACGCTCCAAAGGGACGGCTGGGTGCATGTCGCCGCCAAGAGCAGCCATTAGCAGTTCACGCACCCCGCCAAGCCGGGCGCACCACCGTGCCGCATCCCAACAAGGACATCCCGCGTGGAACGGTGGCGTCGATCTACTGGCAGGCGGGCTGGAACGCGTAGGGAGGACGCCCCGATGCGCTACGTATCTTTCATTCACCGCGACGACGCGGGCTACGGGGTCAGCTTCCCCGACTTCCCTGGCTGCGTCTCGGTTGGCGACACGGTTGACGACGCCTTCAGGCTAGGCGTCGACGCCCTAGCGTTCCACGTAGAGGGACTCCTCGACGACGGCACGCCGCTTCCGCCGCCCCGTTCGATCGACGCCATCAAGGCCGATCCGGACCTCGCCGAGTGGCGGCGCGGCGCCGACTTCGTGCTGGTCCCGCTCCTCTTGGACCGTGGATCCTCGCGGCGGGTCAACATCTCCCTCGACCGCGGTCTGCTCGAGGCCATAGACGACGAGGCCAAGCAGCGCCGGATGACCCGGTCGGCCTTCCTGGCAACCGCGGCACGGAACGAGATTGAGGGCACGTGACCGGCGGCTGCTAACGGCAGACACGCCGACGTGTGCCTATCGGCTAGGTGGGGCAATCGGCACCTGAGCCGCAACGAACCTAGCGCGCATTAGTTGCAGAGTCTAACGTCCCTTCCGCGGATGAAGAGTGTGCTGTGGCTCAGTTGCGAGACCGGAAACTGGACGGAAATCCTTAAGGCAACCCTTCAACCACGGTGGGGACCTTGACCCGTGCGACTTGGGAGGCCAATATTCTCCGGCACGCTCTGCAACGTATGTGCCGGGCACGTTCTGTAACCTATGTGTCCGGGTCGGACCCCGCCAAGAATGGTGGACCTGGAGGGATTCGAACCCTCGACCTCCTCCATGCCATGGAGGCGCGCTCCCAACTGCGCCACAGGCCCACGCTATGTAGTGTTTTTATAAACTTACCACACCTCCGACGAGCAGCGATCGCGCACCAATCGGCCCAACTCGGCAACGGGAGTTGCGTCATGTAAGGCTGAACCGCGCTACGAAGCAGAACTCTCGCGCAAAGCTTGCCTGCCGCGCTGCCCATGGCCTTCCAGCCGACGTCGCTGCATGGGCAGACTCACCACAGCAATGGTCTAGTCACACCGGACTTGATATATTGCGCCCATGGCGGACGGCAAACTGCTTGGGGTCACGGTTCTCCCCGAATACATCCAGAGCGAGGGCATCGATGGACTCCTCGACAATCTAAGTAACATCGGTGCCAATGCCGTCGCGACGTCGCCGTACTTGATGGAGGAGGCGGACCGCGAGACCGGTCAGCGCGAGCCGCCGGCCGACGCCAACGCCGGCGCGGTGCGCTTGCTCGATCGCCCTCTTTTTGGCAAACGCGAGGTTTGGGTCAAGACGGCGCCCAGCTTTGAGCCAAACCTCTCGCTCTACGCCGGCCTGCGCTACCGTCCGTCCGAGCCAACCGACCTGACGCGCAGCCAAGGACATCTGCTGCACGACTTCATTCCAGCGGCCAAGAAGCGCGGCATCCGAGTCTACTTCCAAGTGCAGGCCGCCATTCCGCCGGGGTACCGCGTGCAATTCGGTGGCCCGATCGACGCCGACCGGGCGCTGTTGCCGAACGGCACCATTCCGCCGCGCCGACTAGCCAAGAACGGTAGTTTGGCCAGCCCACACATCTTGGCTTACGAACATGCGCTGATCCGAGACATCGTCGAGCAGTATCCCGACTTGGACGGGCTGCGCGTTGACTGGCCTGAGTATCCGCCGTACTTTCTGGACTCGGTCTTCTTGGACTTCTCCTACCACGCCGAGCGAGCAGCGGAGCGGATGGGCTTCCCCTTCGAGCGCATGCGCCGAGACGTGGGCAGGCTCTATGAGAAATTGCATGGGGGCCTGACCGACGCCGATCTCATTCCGTGGGCCGAGGATGACGATGGCGGTCGATACCACCTGCTGCGGCTGCTCTCGGACTATCCGGGCGTGGCCGCCTGGTTGCGCTTCAAGGCAGCACTAGTCGAAGACATGATCGCTGGTTTCCGCTCCACGATGAACGAGGCGGGCGGAGAGTCGATGGAACTGCTGCCGAATGCATTCCCGCCGCCTTGGACGATTCCGTCGGGCATGGACTTCCGGCGAGTCGCAAAACACTCGTCAGCCATCAGTTGCAAGCTGTACACCATGCATTGGCCGATGATGCTGCGCTTCTACGGAGACCAGATCTTGGCTGCGAATCCCGGCCTGTCCAGCAGGCTGCTTGCCCGCGCATTGGTGCGCTGGCTCGACATCGCCGATGACGATGGCCTCCCGACCGTTGAGGATTACTCGTATCCACCGCCGGATGTTCCGCACCCGGTCGGCCCGGCCGCGCAAACCCGCAAGATCCACCAAGCCCAGAGGGATGCAGGCGATACTCCGGTTTACGTTCTGGCCCACGGCTACGGGCCAGTGGAAGACTTTCGCAAGCGCCTTGTGGTGGCGCGCGAAGCGGGCCAACATGGTTATTGGGTGAACCGCTACGGCTACCTGAGTGACGAGAAGTTGGAAGTGATTCGGGAGGTGGGAGTATGAACCGCGAACAGGGCGACAGGAGACTGCTGTCCCGCGAACGGGCGGACCCGCCGCGCCCTGCGCCAAATACCCCCGTGACAAATACGGCGCAGAACGTGATGCTCTACTGCCCGAACTGCTCCCAACGCTTGGAGAGCCGCAGTTGCAAGTTGCGCTGCGATCGCTGCGGCTACTTCATGGACTGCTCGGACTACTACTAGCTCCTCGACGTCCCCCTGAACCCTGCCATGCTGTCTAGGACTGCGCTCCTACAATAAGAGTTCCGGCCCTGGCCGGGGTCGAATTCTCCCCGTGTCTCCCGAAGATCGCATTCTCCAGCAGCGTTTCGAGAAGATCGCGCGGATCTCCGAACTGGGCTTCGAGCGCTACCCGCACAAATACGAAGCGACTCACACAGTCACCGCACTGCGGGACCTCTTCGACTCATACGACGGAGACAAGCTCGAGGCCGAGCAGCCTAGCACCCGCATCTGCGGCCGCTTGGTCACCAAACGACGCCAAGGCAAAGCGGGTTTCGCAAACCTGAAGCAGGGCGGTGTTCAAATCCAGGTCTACGTGCGCCGGGACGAGGTCTCGGAGCGCGACTTCGAACTTTACAAACTGCTTGACGCGGGAGACGTAATCGGCGTGTCGGGCCGGGTCTTTCGCACGCGGACTGGAGAACTCACGGTCCGAGCGGCAGAACTGGCGTTCCTTTCAAAGAGCGTGCTGCCGCCGCCCGAGAAGTTCCATGGCCTGCAGGATGTCGAAATCCGCTACCGGCAGCGGTCGCTCGACCTGATCAGCAACGACTCGGTGCGGCAGACGTTCGTGACTAGGGATCGGATCATCCGACAGCTACGAACAAGCCTCGAGCAGCGCGGATACATCGAGGTCGAGACCCCGATGATGCAACCGGTCTACGGCGGCGCCCTGGCACGGCCCTTCCAAACGCATCACAACACGCTGGACGTCGACCTGTTCCTGCGGGTGGCGCCGGAGCTGTACTTGAAGCGCCTGACGATCGGCGGGCTGGACCGGGTGTACGAGATCAATCGCAACTTCCGCAACGAGGGGCTGTCCAAACAGCACAATCCCGAGTTCACGATGCTGGAGTTCTACGAGGCGTACAGCGACTACCGCGGCCTAATAGAGTTCAGTGCACAACTATTGAAGGCGAGCGCGGAGGCGGCTCTGGATGGCGGAACTGTCGCGGAGTTCGGCGACCACAGAATCGATTTCAGCTCGCTGGAACGGCTGACATTTCCCGAGGTGATCGCGGAGTACTGGCCCTACAAGGATTCGCGGCCAGACATCGGCGATCTAGCTGACGTGGGCAAGATTCGCGAGCTCGCGGCGATCCACGAACGCACGGCGGGCGGAGGCATTGCGTTGCCCGAGGGGATATCGGCCGGCAAGGCCCTGCTCGATCTGTTTGAGGCCGCTTGCGAGCACCTCCTCATCCAGCCGACCGTGATCTATGACTACCCGGTCGAAGCGTCTCCGCTCTCGAAGCAGAAGCCTGACGATCCGGCCTGGGTCGAGCGGTTTGAAATCTTCTGCGGCGGGATGGAGATCGCCAACGGCTACTCCGAGCTGAACGACCCGCTGGAGCAACTGGGGCGCTTTGAGGAGCAGGCGCAGGCACGGGCGGCCGGGGATCACGAAGCCCACGGAATCGACGAAGACTATATCCGGGCGCTGTGCTACGGCATGCCACCAGCTGCCGGCGAGGGAATCGGCATAGACCGCCTCACCATGCTGCTGACAAACTCGCCGACCATCCGCGATGTGATCCTCTTCCCCCTGCTGCGACCCGAGCGCGACATCGGCATCGCGGAGCGCTTGCACAGGGCCTCCGGGACAGAGGCCCCTAGCACCTGACCGGGCAGACCGGAAAGATTCCCGCATCGTGTCAGCACTTGAGGAATTCCAACGTTGAGGAACCTACCCTGGCGCTGGCCCGATGATTCCCCTGCCCGGTCGCGACGCGCGGCAGAGCTCGCGAGCGCCCTGGGTGTCCCCGACGCAATCGGCGAAGCGCTGGCCAGCCGCAAGCCGGACGCCTTCGATCCGCAGGCTCTGGCGCAGCGATCCCTGGGTGATTGCACCGCCGGAATAGGCGAGCCCCGCAACACAGACGAGGCGGCTGAGAAACTGCTTCGTGCAGCCCGCACGGGTCGCGTGGGAATCCTGTGCGACTTCGACGTCGACGGAGCGACGGCCCAAGCGATTCTAGTCGAAACGCTCCGGCTCGCCGGCGGTGCAAACGGCCAAGAGCCGGCCGTCGCTGTTCCGGAGCGCAACACCGAGGGATTCGGCCCAAACGAACGCTGCCTTGATTCGCTCGCCAGTGCCGGCGTCACCTGCATCGCCGTACTGGACTGCGGCACGGCGGCAGGGGACCTGCTGGACGGATTTCATCAGGCTACGGGAATCGATGTGGTGGTGATCGATCACCACCCCGCACACGGCGCTCAAGCACCGACCGCCGGAGTGCTGCTCAATCCTTGGGCCACCTCACCGGCATCCCCTGGCGAGCAAGGCACGCTTTGCACAGCGGCCTTGACATGGTTCGTGGCGCGCTCGATTCTGCGCCAAGCGGGCCTGTCCAAGGCCCAAACCAAGGCCATCCGGCAGCGCATCACGCTATATGCAGCCCTCGGCACTTCCTGCGACCTGATGCCGCTCGATGTGCCGTTCAACCGCTCGCTGATCCGCCACGGCGTCCGTTTGCTCAGCGACACCGCCTCTCGCAGCAATGGCTTGGCCGAGATCTGTGAGATCGCCAACATGGGATCGACCTGCTCCGCAGACGACTTCGGCTGGAGGATCGGTCCCAGGTTGAACGCCGGCTCGCGCATGGGAGAGTCCGACCTGGCGGCGCGCTGCTTGCGCGAATCGGACCGGGAGGCCGCACGGAACTTTGCGCAGCGGCTTGACCAGCACAACCGAGACCGCAAGGAACTCGGCCGCAAGGCTCGGGCTGAGCTGGCTTCCCATTCAGACTTGGAAGCGTTCGATCGCGGGCCGGTAAACGTGTTTATAGCTTCGTCCGCAACGCCGGGAACGGTCGGCCTGGTGGCGTCAGAACTCGTTAGGCTGGCCGGATGGCCGGCCATCGCGCTCTCCCAGCGCGACAGCGGCGCCCTGGCGGGCTCGGGGCGATCGGCATTGGAGTTCAACATCGGAGCGGCAGTCGTCGCTGCCGTCAGGAGCGGCATCGCGCGAAAGGGCGGCGGGCACGCGTCGGCATGCGGCGTAGAGATCGATCCCCAGCGACTCGAGGACCTGCGGGACTTTCTCGCAGAGCGATTCAAGCGGCACGCGGCGAATGCAGCGATTCCATGCGAGCCAAGCCGCGTCATCGATGCCGTCCTGAGGCCAAACCACCTGGCCGCGGATGCGTTGTTGGAGCTCGCGCAAGCCCAGCAACGACTCGACCCGTGGGGTCCGGGGCTGGAGTCTCCGCAGTTCGGTGTGCGAGAGTGCTCGGTCGCGCGCCACAAGCTAACGGCCAACGGGCACTTGTTCGCGACACTGGAGTGCGCGGGGAGTCAATTCGAGGCCGTCTGGTGGGGCGCTCCGGACGACTGGCAAGACCGTCTCGCCGCGAACGCTACGAGCGAGAACCGGGCCGAAGTGGTCGGAACGGTCGAGCTCGACGCGTGGAACGGTCGCTATAAGGGGCGTTTCGTGATTGCTGATGCGCGGGTGCCGCAGGGCTGAACTCATCCCTGCGATGGGCCCGCCAGCTCCGTCTCGCCGATGCCTGCAAGCACGTCGGCCGCAGCGCTGATCGCCAGATCGATCTCGGTCTCGCTGTGGGCGTCGGAGACGAACAGCGCTTCGAACTGCGAGCACGGCAGGTAAATCCCTCGCGCCAGCATCTCGCGGAAGTAACGCCCGAACAGTTCGGTGTCGCAACTGGCTGCACCGTCCCAGTCGTACACGGCCCGATCGGTGAAGAAGAAAGTCACCATCGAGCCGACCCGATTGCTGGTCAGCTTGACTCCCGCGGCTTCGGCGGCGGACATGACACCGGCCTGCAAGCGGGCAGCCGAGGCTTCGACGCGATCGTAGATTCCGGGGTCGTCACGCAGCGTGCGCAGCATCGCGAGACCCCCGGCAACAGCTAGCGGATTCCCGGAAAGCGTCCCCCCTTGGTAGACGCCCCCGAGCGGGGCGACGTGCTGCATGATCTCGCTCCGCCCGCCGAACGCGCCGATCGGCAGGCCGCCCCCGATGACCTTGCCCAGCGTGGTCATGTCGGGGGTGACCCCATACAGAGACTGTGCCCCACCCAGCGCAACTCGGAACCCGGTCATCACCTCGTCGAAGATCAGCACCGTCCCGTTCTCGCTACACAGATCGCGCAAGGCTTGCAAGAAGCCGGGCCGAGGCGGCACGCAGCCCATGTTGCCAGCGACCGGCTCGAGGATCACGGCCGCGAGCCTGTCGCCGTAGGTCGAGAATGCCTCCCGAACGGCGTCTGCATCGTTGTACGGCAGCGGCAGCGTGGTCGCGGCAAAGCCTGCCGGCACACCTCCGGAATCGGAGATGCCCAAGGTAGCCAACCCGGAGCCGGCCTTGACAAGCAAGGAATCGACGTGCCCGTGGTAGTTGCCCACAAACTTGATCGCCAACTCGCGACCCGTGTAGCCGCGTGCCACCCGCAGAGCGCTCATGGTGGCCTCGGTGCCCGAATTCACCAGTCGCACCATCTCGATGGACGGCACGATCTCGCAGATCAATTCGGCCATCTTGACTTCGGCCACGGTCGGGGCTCCGAAGCTCGTACCTGTGCGGAGGGCCCCTTCCAGGGCGGCGATCACCCCGGGGTGGCGATGACCGAGAAACAGCGGCCCCCAGGACCCCACGAAGTCGACGTATTCGTTCCCATCCACGTCGCACAGGCGACATCCATCGCCGCGCGCGATAAAGACGGGCTCGCGGCCAACGGCGCGAAACGCCCGGGCGGGCGAATTCACGCCGCCGGGAATAACCTGCTGAGCCTCTTCGAACAAGGCGCTGGAGAGATCATGCTGCATAAGTCCGTCCCGTTTCGAATCCTGCCTACTGCTGCCCGCTGTCCAATGGCGGGTGCCCCGGAGGAAGTCCCGGGCTGGTTTGGTCAGTAGGTGGATGTCCCGGTGGCAGCCCTGATGTGGGCGGATGGTTCGGCGGCAGCGGTGCAGAGGAACTGCTGGCGGCTTCCGGCGGCAGGACCTTCCAGCCATCCGGATCGCGTCGCAGCTGATACAGCATCTTCATGGCCGCCTTGGGATCGTCCGAAGCCACGATGGAAACCGAGACGGTGGCATGGTCCCCGTCGTAGCGGATGCGATCCGCCTTGACCCGCATTTGGTCGAGTCGCAAGTCCGTGCGCTCGGCAAGGTAGCTCTCAACGGCCGCTTCGATCTCGGCGGCCGAGCGGGGCGCTTCGTCAGAGCAGGCCAGCCCCAGCAACAGCAACAGCGTGACGAACACACGAAGATGCACGGACCTCACGCTGCCTCCGGCACTAGCCCGAGTATAGCCGCTTGCTAGCGGACGATTTCCCAAGCTAGGTGGGCCAGTTCCGGCTGAATCAGCTTCTCCCAGGCGAGCCGCACGGCGGCCGGAGAGCCGGGCACGGAAATCACCGCGGTGTCTCGGTACACGCCGGCCGTGGCCCTCGAGAGCATCGCCGCGGCGCCAACCTGGTCATAGCTGAGCATCCGAAACAGCTCGCCAAACCCGGTCAATTCCTTGTCCATAGCACGGCTGAGAACGTCATAGGTTCGATCCCGGCGCGAAACGCCGGTGCCGCCGTTGAAGAGCACGACCTGTACCTGTTCCTCGGCTGCCAGCTCATCCAGCGCTTCCGCTACTTGATCGGGCTCGTCCGGTACGATGCGGATTGAGTGCAGCAGATTCCCGGACTGCTCGACAGCTTCTGTGAGGAACGCCGCGTTTGCATCCGTCTTGGGCGTGCGGCTATCGCTGACGGTCACAACCGCAAGCGTGACGGGCCCGCGCTGCGCGGCGAGCATGCGATGCTGCACGTTACTCTCCGAAGCCATCGTAAAGATCCCCCTGTCTAGCGCAAGAACACCTCGGTCTCCACCGGCAGGTCATAGTCGACACCGTCCACGTCAAAGCCGAAGAGGTTGTTGAAATCCCTGCGAAAGCCCGCGAAGTCCGCCAACTCCGCCAAGTTGTCGGTTTCCACCCTAGGCCACAGGCCGGCAATCTCGTTCTGGACATCCGCGCGCATTTCGAGGTCATCGAGGCGAATCAGGCCATCTGCGTCACATTGGGGCCCGCCTTCCGCTGCAAGGTGGTCCCTGACCAAGCGCGTCATCTGCTCGATACAGCCTTCGTGGATCCCCTTGGCCTTCATCACTCGAAACAGCAAGCTCACATATAGGGGCACGACGGGAATCGCCGCCGACGCTTGCGTCACGACGGCCTTGTTGACCGCCACCCAAGCGGCTCCGCCAACTTCTTGCTCCAACTTGGCGTTCAGGCTGTCGGCAGTCGCCTTGAGATCCTGCTTGGCCGCTCCGATGGTGCCGTCCTTGTAGATCTGCCACGTCACCTCAGGTCCGTAGTAGCTATAGGCCAGCGTCTGCGCGCCCTGCGCAAGCAAGCCCTTGTCGGCAAGCCCCTCGATCCACCAGCGCCAGTCCTCGCCCCCCATGACCGCCACGGTCTCGTCGATCTCTGCTTGTGCGGCTGCCTCGACCGATGCAGTGCCCACCGTTCCGTTTCCAAGGTCGATTGTCTTTCCAGTGAACGGTGACCCAATGGCCTTCAGGCTGGAAGTGTGCGTGAGACCTGTTCTGGGATTCGTGCGCTTGGGCGATGCGAGGCTGTATACGACCAAATCCAGCTTGCCCATCGACTGTTCAATGATGTGCGCGACCTCTTGCTTGATCTCGTCGGAGAAAGCATCGCCGTTGACGCTGCGCGCCCACAACCCGTCGCGCTCAGCAGCCTGATGCAGGGCAACGCAGTTGTAATAGCCGGCGCTTGCGGTGCGCCGCCCAGCAGGCGGCTTCTCGAAAAACACGCCCAGCGTTCGGCACCCCAAGCCCCAGCCTGCCGCGATGCGCGTAGCCAGGCCGTAGCCGGTCGACGCGCCTAGGACCAAGACATTGCGCAAGCCAGTCGCCGGCCTCGAAGGCATGCCGCTCTGCACATGCGAGATCTGCTGTTCCACGTTCCGGGCGCACCCTGCGGGATGGGCGTTCACGCAAATGAAGCCCCGTGACCGCTGCTTGACGACTTGTTCCGGCATGGACTGGCTCTCCCATCTTACGGCGGGCTGGGTGCCGAGTCTTCGAAGCTGAAATCGCGCGCCGTTCCAGCAGCTACGTCGCGTGTCAGCCCCAGCAGTTGTCCCCCGGATGACTTCGGACCGTCGTCAACACGTCTTGGGTGGGGCTAAGCCCGACAGTGGTTGAGCCGCTGGCGGGGAGCCACTTCTGCCTGGACGGGTCGCGCTCGCAGCTCTTCAGACGAGTGGTCGCTGCGTGGCAGTCACGCGAGGAGTTCGCCGTCCCAAAGGCGCTCAAGAAAGTCCTTGATCGGCAGGATCTGGATAGGGCCAATGAGCCGAGGGACAGATTCCCGGCAGACCAGGAACTGCCGCTTCAGTGTTGTTTCGGCTGCGAGGCGCCGTAATCCAGTCAGGTCACGCCGGGTCACGGAACTGGTCGCCTTGACCTCGATCGCAACCTCGTCGCCGATCACGAAATCCACCTCCGAGCCGTCCTCTGTCCTCCAATAGGCAAGCGTCCGCTGGTCGCGCGTGTAGGCGAGCCAGGCACTCAACTCACAGAAGACGAGTTGCTCCAGGGCGGGACCGAACATCGGGCTACCTGGGAGAATCTCGCCCATCGACGCCAGTGCATTTGCGATCCCGACATCGAAGAAGAACAGCTTGGCACGGGAAACCGGCTTGCGGTGCGCCTTGTGGGGAGCAAACGGCCGCAGCAGAGTCCCCAGCAGGGTGTCCTCGATCACTTGGAAGTACTCGCGGACCGTGCGCGCCGGGACGGCTGCGTCGGACCCCAACCGCTCAAAGACGATGGGCTGCGCGTAGCTCGCACCCGCGGCCGCGAGAAAGCGCGAGAAGGGCTCGATCCCCCGCACCAGCCCCTCGGCCTGAATCTCCAACCGCAGATAGTTGCCACAGTAGGCTCGCAGGTCCTCCATGGGCTCGTCCGAGAAATAGATGGAGGGAATCCCGCCGACGTTGATTGCCCGCTGCAGGTCCCAACCGGGCACCTCCGCGGAGACGAACGGAAACATCCGTCTGGTGCGGGCGCGGCCTCCCAGTAGGTTCACGCCGCCGCGGCGCAGCTTGACCGGGCTGCTTGCCGCCAAGACGAACCGGAAGCCGCGATCCTCGATCAGGCCGTGCACCTCATCGAGCAAGCTGGGCAGTTTCTGGATCTCGTCGATCAACACCGGGCCGGAGGCGGGGTTCACGGTCGCGAGTTCCTGGCGCAGCCGCCCGGGCTCACGCGACAGGCGCAGAAAGACCTCGCCGTGCAGCAGGTCGAACAACGGAGAGCTGGGAAAGCGCTGATGCATCCAAGTGGTCTTCCCGGTCTGTCGCGGCCCAAACAGGAATACGGAACGGCTGTTCAGATCCCGACCAAGGTCGAGACGGCGCGGCAGCGAGTCCACTTGATTCACATTTACAGCATATCATATGCGGATAATTGTATTTTCTCCGCATATCTTCTGCGGAATCCACCACATGCGGCGGTTGTGGGCAAGTCGAGACTCGACGCGCGAGCCGGTTCCGACCTTTCCAACGCTTGCTTCGTGGTGCTATGTTTGAAGTCAGTTCGCCGCTCGGTGATGTGACAGCCTGACTCGGCCCGCCACTCTCTTCTCCCCAAGCCGCAGCGGACCCTCGGATTGCCATGACGCGAAGCTTTCGTGGCGCTCGGCCAGCGGTCGCGCCTAGCGCCTACATCGACCCGAGCGCCGTGCTGATCGGGGATGTCAGCGTCGGCACCCAGTCCAGCGTCTGGTGCAACGTTACCGTGCGGGCGGACACGTCGAGGGTCTCCATCGGCGAAGACACGAGCATCCAGGACAACAGCTGCCTGCACGAGGACGCAGACGCGCCGCTGACGATCGGCGACCGCGTCGTCGTCGGACATTCCTGCACGGTCCACGGATGCGTGGTCGAAGACGACTGCCTGATCGGCATGGGAGCGACCATCTTGAGCAAGGCACACATCGGAGCGGGTTCCATCGTCGCCGCCGGAGCAGTGGTTCTGGGCGGCACGATCGTGCCGCCCCGCAGCCTAGTCGCAGGGGTGCCCGCCAAGGTCAAGCGCAGCGTGAGTGACGAGGAGCTGGAGCGCACGCGCACGAATGCTGAGCACTACGTCGAGCTGTCGCGCGAGTACCTAGACGAGACCTGATGCCGGACCAAGAGCCAGCCGCCCTCCAGACCCAGCCCCTAGGCTCGCTGGAGCGGACCCACTATTGCGGCGAGATCCGCGACTCCGACATCGGGACAAGCGCGGTCTTGATGGGCTGGGTTCACCGCAAGCGCGACCTTGGGGGCTTGCTCTTCCTGCACTTGCGCGACCGCAGCGGAATCTCGCAGGTCGTGTTCAACGCCGAGACCCACCCGGAGGCCCACGCGCTCGCCGAGGCCCTGCGCAGCGAGTACGTGATCGCGGTGGAGGGACCCATCATTCGCCGCTCCGAAGACACCTACAACCCGAATCTGGACACCGGCACGGTCGAGCTGGTCGCCGACAAGCTGACGGTCCTAAGCACCTCCAAGACGCCGCCGTTTCAGCTCGACGAGGAGGATCGCACGAGCGTTGGCGAGGACACGCGCCTCAAGTACCGCTACATCGACTTGCGCAGCCCTCGGATGCAGCGCAACATCCAGCTGCGCCACGAAATCAACGCCGCAGTTCGCAAGTCACTCAGTGAAAAGGGTTTCTTAGAGATCGAGACGCCCTTCATGACCCGTTCGACGCCAGAGGGCGCCCGGGATTTCCTAGTACCTAGCCGCATCCAGCTCGGCTCGATGTACGCCCTGCCCCAGTCCCCGCAACTGTTCAAGCAGCTGCTGATGGTCGGAGGCTACGACCGCTACTTCCAGATCGTGCGCTGCTTCCGCGACGAGGACCTGCGCGCCGACCGCCAGCCCGAGTTCACCCAGATCGACCTCGAGATGTCGTTCGTCAACGAGGACGGCGTGCTGGCCGTCGTCGAGGGGCTGATGGCAAGCGTGTGCGCGGCGTCCGGGGCCCGCGAGCCGGACTTGCCCCTGCCGCGGCTGACCTACGCCGAAGCGATGGAAGGCTATGGCAGCGACAAGCCCGACCTGCGCCTGCCGCCGATGGCCGTGGTGACGGACCTGCTCTCGCCAGACGACCTGCCGATGCAGGGCCCCTTGGTCGCAATCCGCACTCCCGCGGTGGGGCAGCTGACGCGGCGCGAGCGCGAGCAGTTCCGGGAATTCGCCGCGGAGCAGAACCTGAGAGTCTTCGACGACTTCCGGGGCCTGTCGAAGAAGATGCCGGGCCAGATGCAGGCGGTCAGGGACCGCCTGGAAGCCGACGAGCAGGACTTTCTCCTGCTTGTCACCGGCGCGAAACCCCTTTCCGGGCCGCGTCCGTACCAATCGGTCTTGGCCGCAGCGGGCAATCTCAAGCAACGCATCGCGGCGGCCTTCGCGGATCGCCACGGCCTGCTCAGGGACGATGACCTGCGTTTCCTCTGGGTCACCGACTTTCCGATGTTCGAGTGGGACGCCAACGAGGGCGATTGGACTCCGGCCCATCATCCGTTCACGTCACCCCACGATGAGGACATCGACAAGTTGATCTCCGATCCGGAAGCGTGCCGCTCCAAGGCCTACGACCTAGTCCTGAATGGAATCGAGCTCGGCTCGGGCTCGATCCGTATCCACCGCCAGGACGTGCAATCGAAGGTCTTCGAAGCCCTGGGGCTGGCTGCCGAGGAAGCGAGCCATCGGTTCGGCTTCTTCTTGGAGGCGCTGCAGTACGGCACGCCTCCGCACGGAGGCATAGCGCTGGGACTGGACCGCCTGGTCATGCTGCTCGCCGGAGAGGCCACGATCCGCGACGTGATTCCCTTCCCCAAGACTGCCAAGGGCACAGATCTGATGTGCGAAGCGCCGAACACAGTGCCAGATCGAAACCTGGCCGAAGTGGGCATCGCACTGCGTGTCCGTACCAAGGCCTAGCAGCGCCTCAAAGCAAATCCTAGGATCCGAGCATGGACCGGGTGTTGGTGATCGGCGGCACGCTGTTCATCGGCCAAGCACTCGTCACGCGCTTGCTCGAGCGCGGCGACGATGTCACCATCCTGCATCGCGGCCGACACAATCCGTTCGCCGGCCATGCGCGGGAGATCCACTGCGACCGCAACGACACAGTTGCCGTGGCACAAGCGGTCAAGGGCGGCTACGACTTGGTGTTCGACAACGTCTACGACTGGCAGCGCGGCACGACTGGGGGCCAAGTCCTCGCTGCGGCCGCGGCGTGCGGGGACAACCTGCGCCGGTACGTTTTCGTCTCCAGCTGCGCAGCCTACGGGGACGGCCTCGACCGTGACGAGGGTGCACTGCTGGCACCGCCGGACTGTCCTGATATCTATTGCCGCAACAAGGCGGACTCCGAACGGGCTCTGCTGGGGCTATATGCCGAGCGGGGCGTGCCGACCGCAACCCTCCGCCCGCCGTTTGTGTACGGCCCGCGCAATCCGTTCTATCGCGAAGCGTTCTTCTGGGACCGCCTGACTGCGGGACGCCCGATCTTGGTGCCGGGGGACGGTAGCCGCTTGATGCACTTCGTGCTTGTCGGAGACCTGGTCGATGCCGCCCTGCTGGCCGCTGAGGCCGCGGTGGCGGCCGGTCGAGCGTACAACGTCGCGCACGTCCGGCCCGTGCGGCAAGACGAGTTCGTGCGGATGCTCGGCGCAGCGGCTGACATCGAACCCGACTTGCGCTACATCCCGCGCGAGATGGTTCAGGAGCTGGGCGGCCAAGTCTTCCAGCCGCCCTACTATTTCGGGCAATACTTCGACATGCCGCCCATCACCCTGAACGTGGCGCGTGCACGCGCAGAACTAGGCTTCGAACCGGTGTCGCTGGCCGAGGGATTGCGCCAGACATGGCAGTGGTACAGCGGTTCCGACGGCACGCTTCGGGACCAGCCGGATTTCTCGTTCGACGATATCGCGCTGGCAGCGCTTGCCTGAGCCTAGCGCGCCGACGCAGCTGGGCGCTCAGCGCGTGAGATTCTCGAACAGGAAGACGCCGCCCTTGCCGCCGACGACGATGTCCAAGTCGCCGTCCTTGTCGATGTCAACCACCGGAATCTGCATGCCGGTGCCAACGCGGCCACCGTAGTGGATCGTGTGGCGGAGCCATTGCCATTGCTTGCCGTTGTTCGCGTACTCGTACCAATACAGCCCGAGGGGCTCGCGCCCGCCCTTGTCGTGGCCGTTGTGCGCGAAGAATCGCTTGCCGGTGATCAGTTCCGGACGCCCGTCGCCGGTCAGGTCGGCCATGGTCGAGGCGTGCGCCTGCGACCAGGAGTCGTCGATCACTTGCCGCTCCCAGGCGCGCTGGCCTGACTCGCCGCGAACCTGTTTGAGCCAGTAGATGCCATAGCTGTGGGCATGCGGCGCGATGATGTCGTTGAGGCCGTCGCCATCGATGTCCAACACGTGCAGGAAGCCCGCGTGCTCTTCGACTTCGAACTCGGCATGCATCTTCCACGGCGTCTTGCGCGGGTCCGAGGGGCCTTCCAGCCAGCCTTTCGGCGTGAGAATGTCCATGCGCCCGTCGCCGTTCACGTCGCCGGCCCCGATCCCGTGCCCGTCGGCAGCGAGCTTCACCGTGTGCTCGACCCACTTGCCATCAGGCCCGGGCGACTCAAACCACGAGGTCTTGCCGGCCGTCCTGCCTCCGAACTGCGGCAGCACCTCCCGGGCCACTCCATCGCCGTCCAAGTCCACCAGCAACGCGAACTCGACTGAAAGCCCTTCGTGGATGCGCTGCTCGACCCACTCGCCGATGGCTCGGCCTGGGTTTCGCCACCATGCGATCTTGCGCTCGCCCCAAGAGACGCTCACCACGTCAACGTGGCCGTCCCTGTCAACATCGAACGGCATGTCGGAGAAGTCGTCGATGTAGTTGTTGAAGAAATAGAACGAGCGGAACTTGTTGGGCAGGAACTCCGGCCCGCGGAACCAGTTCTCGCCAGAGACGATGTCCAGATAGCCATCGCCATTGAGATCCACCACTGCGCAAGGCTCATTCCTGCCCAGATCGATCACCCGCTTCTTGAACGGAATCTCCGGGGAAGGTCCCCCAGCAAGAACGGGGACAAAAAAGACGGCGACCAAGGAGCCAAACACTAGTGCCAACGCGCGCATGACGGCTACATCATCCCACAGCTCCGGACAGCGAGAGTACCGGCCGTTCGCACGCCGCCAGAGGGTGCGCTCAGCGACGTCCCGCGAAGTAGAACAGCGCGGTGAGAATCGCGCTGATGGCAAGGCAGGTGGCAAGCGGGAAGTACAGCGTGAAGCGCGGGCCCTTGTAGACAAAGTCGCCGGGCAGCTTTCCGGGCGCGGGCAGGCCCAGCCTCGGCGCTAGCAAAATCGTCGCGCCCAGCACCAGCAGCGCCAGACCGGCGACTACCAGCAACTTGCCAAGCGCCATCAGGCGGTCAGGTGAGGTCGCACGAACTCCAGCGTGGCCTCGAGCTGCTCGCGAGCGTGCCGGTCCAACTCGCGGGCGCTGGTGGTGCGCACTTTCCAGTTGGGGAATACTCCCCGCAGGTGCAGCACGTAGGCCAGCGCGGGGAGCCCGTGAGCACTGGCCCTGGTGATCAGTAGCAGCGCCTTGGAGAACATCTCCATTGCATCGCTGCGCTGCCCCGCGTGCCACAGGTCCCAGACCTTGACGTACAGGTCTACCCAAGATGCGGCGGGCATCGTGCCCGCCGACCCGCGTGCCATCTCTTCGATCAGAGTGCGGCCATGCCCTCCCGTGAAGGCCACCGGGCGATCTGTGCCTTCTAGCTCGGCGAACTCGGTGAGGCGGGTGAGGGTGTGGCCAGCCTCGTCCTTGACAAAGTGCAGGTTTGGGATTTCCCGCACCATGCGCGCCACGAACTCGACGCTCATGTTGCCGATGGCCTGCATGAACATCGGCAGCCCGCCGGCTTCGGCCACTGCCCCGTAGTAGCGGGCCACGGCGTCCAGGTCGAATTCCGTCTGGCGGCCCTTCCTAGGCGGCAGGGCGATGATGGCATCCGGACCGATCGACTTGGCGTGCTCGGCGTAACGCACCGCAGTCTCGGTGTCGGCGGCTTGCACGCCGATCACGACCTTGGGTCGCAGCCCCTCGGACGCCTTGATGATCGCCTCGGCACCCGCGATGCGCTCCTCGAAGGTCAGCAGCGCATACTCGCTCGCCAATTGCGGCCAGACGATGCCGTGAACTCCCGCCCGGTCCAGAAAGCGAACCTCCTTGGCGAGGGTCTGCAAGTCCACCTTGCCATCGTCACGGTAGGGCGTGGCCACGATCGGGTAGATCCCACGAAACTCATCCGGCTCCGCAGCCAGCGCCCGCAACCCGGGCGCGAGCGCGAGCGCAGCCAGCAACTGGCGGCGCGAGAGTCCGGGCTGGCCGACTGCCAGACTAGAGCGCGCTGCTCCCCGCATGGTCGCGGACCATCTTGTCTGTGAGTTCAGTGCCGAATCCAGGCTTGTCCTTCGCATAGTAGTAACCACCCTCAAACGGCGATGACATCGCCAGCATTAGGTCCGTCGCATCATCTCCTGTGCCGAAGCTTTCCGCCAGCGGAGCATTCGCAGTCAGGACGATGGCCATGCCATACAGGCTGCTGCCGCGATGCGGAATGATCGGCAGACCGCGCTCTGCGCCCATGACAGCGATCTTGCGCAGCGCGGTGAGACCGCCGCACCAGCTGATGTCCGGCTGCAGGATCTCGGTGCCGCCATGGTGCAGCAGCATCTGGTAGCCGTACTGCGTGTATTCGTGCTCGCCGCTGACGATCAGCGTGCTGTCGATCTCGTCGACCAGCCGCTTGTAGCCGAGAATGTTGTCGGGCGAGAGCGGCTCCTCGATGAAGTACAGGCCCAGCGGCTCCAGCCGCCTAGCCATTTCCAGCGTGTAGCCGATGTCGTTCCAGCGGCAGCCGCAGTCGATCATCAACGTGCGCTCCGGCCCGATAGCGTCGCGCGCACGCTTGACCCTGGCTTCGATCCGATCCATGCCGGCGGTGCCGTCCAAGACCCCGTCCGGAATCCCCAGCTTGAAATTCTCAAAGCCCAAGCCTAGGCCCACGCTAGGATCGGAGTTCGTGATGTAGCCAGGCACCTTCTCTTGGGTCGCGCCGCCGATGAGCTTGTAGACCGGCGTCTCTGCGTACTTGCCTACGATGTCCCAGAGCGCGTTGTCGATTCCGCTCAATGCCATCACGAAGACGCCGCGCCGGCCGTAGTAGATGCCGGAATGGTACATCTGGTCCCAGAGCAACTCGACGTTGAGCGGGTCGCTGCCAACCAAGAGGTGCCGGAGGTGGCCGTGGATGATCTCGGCGGCGGCCCCGCCGCCGGCGCCGAATCCGTAGCCGGTGATGCCCTGGTCGGTCTTGATGACGACCACGATCGCGCTGGCGAGCTGGGAATACGGTCCGCTGTAGCGCCACCGGGCCGGATCGTACGGTCCCTTGAATTCTGGCAAGCGTCCTTGGGAGGAGCGCGACCACAGGCGCACCGGTACCGCTTCGACCGAGGTGATCTTTAGTTTTCCCTTGGTTTGGGGCAGAGCTAATTGGGGCACGAGTGATGCGCCGCCAAGCATAGTTAGAAACGATCGCCGAGACCGCATTGCGAGCAACAGTCTAGCAAGGGCACACGTACGAGAGCGTCCGCCTTCGGATCGGGCAACGTGGCCTGAACAGGACCGCACCGCGACTCCGACATTGCAGGGCGGGGATGCCCCCCACAAGCGCCCGCGCGAGCACCCTACCAGAAAGGATGGGCTCTGAGCAGCCGCCTGTCTTCAGTCATCGGGCCTCAACCCCCACCGGGCTGGGCAGACCTTCGATACCTGCGGCTCGGGCGAGTGCCTTGTCGAAGGTTGCGATCGGCGCACTGTGCCGCTTGGCCAGTTCCAAATAAACGGCATCGTAGAACGACAAGCCGTGTTTCTGGGCCAAGACGAATGCGATGTTCAGGTCAAGCCCTGAATCCGTGCGGATGGGCAAGTCGCGCAAAGCGTCAAGGCGCTCCGTCGGAGCGTCAAGGGAAATCCGTCCACGACGCGACGCAACGAGAAGACTGTTGCGCACCTCCAAATGCCACAGCTGGGGAACCAAGGCTTCATCGGATTCCAGACGCAGCAACACCAGTTCTGCTGTCGAAGCGTCTTGCTCACTCAGCAGCCAAGCAAGGGCGACCGATGCATCGAGAACGAGTGCGCTCACAGGCGATGGCCCTCATGGCGTGCGAGCAAAATATCTTCAATCGACATCGAAGCGGGCTGCCATTCCTCACGTCGACGGCGAAAGCGGGCCACACCCTGCTTGCGGTCAGCTCGCTCACCCGCTCGTGCGGGGATCACATGCGCGATCGCTTCCCCATGCCTGGTGATCACCACGGTCTCACCACGCTCGACCTTCCGGAGGAGCTCCGCTAACCGTGCCTTGGCTTCTGTAGCTTGCATCGTATGCATTGAAGATTCTAACCGGTTAAACTAACCGAACATAATTGTACCACGCACGCTCAAGCCACAGTCCTTGGTCCAACGTACATGCGTCCGGGAAGATAGCGTGCGAGCTCCTCGGGCGGTTCTTGCCGTTCGGCAGCCAGCTGCAGCTCGATCTGACGTATGTCCTTTAGGTTCATTGCCGTCGCGGCGATGTGGTCGAGGTTGAAGGAGCTCTTGGTAGGATGCCGGAGTGCTGCCACATCCGCTTCGGTGAAATCGAGCATATCGACCTCACGGAGTGGTTTCGTGTCCATCTTGTTCTGTTCGCTCAAGTCCGAGAAAAAGAGACAGGTCGCCCCATCCGTCCAAGGTGCCGGCTTCTCCGTGCCACACCTCTAACGGAGAACTTGAAAGCCGACATGCTAGCGCGAGCCTTGCTGCAACGGGATCCATGTCTTACAGCTCGGCCGGAGAAGGCTCTCGCCGAGCGCGAGTCGCTGCGGCCCTATTCCGCAAAGTAACCCGGCCGCGCCCGGACCTTGGCGCCGGGCGCATCGACCTTGATCGTCACGCGCCTCCAACTGCCGTCAAACTCTTGGTCCGCCGGATAGTAGGCGATCTCATAAACGCTGCGCATTTCTCGCGCAAGGTGCGGCAGGACCGGCTCGATGTCCGCCACGGAGCGGGCCGTGAACAGCCTCCCGCCCGTCTTCTGCGCCAACGATTCCATTCGCTTGCGTGCCCTGTTAGACCAGTTGCGCCCGAAACGCTCGCCAGACAGCAAGAAGATCGGATAAATGCGGGCGTCCATTTCGCCGGCCGTCTGAATCAACCGCGAGGCGCTCAGCACCGAAGGGGAGTCGTGCCCGCTGATGCGATTGTCGATGCCGTCACTGATCACCACCAGCGCGTTGCGCTCCCCGGACAGAGCGGCAAGCTCGTTGTCGTAGGCCAGCAAGATCGTGTCCCACAGTGGCGACCCGCCGATCGGATACGGCAGCCTGCGAAGGCGCTCTACGAGCACCTCTCGATCCGAAGTCAGCGGCGTGAGCCGATGGAACATGCCCTCGGTCATGGCGTACAGAGCCACCCTGTCGTGTGGCCGGGCCAATGCGATCAGGCGCCGCGTTGCTTGGCGCATGTGCTCTAGGTCGCGTGCCGTGCTGCCGCTAAGGTCCAAGAGCACCGCTAGGTTGAAAGGCGACTCTTCCGGGTCAGCCACGCGGATATCCTGCCGCTGGCCCCGCTCCTCGACGACAAAGTTGTTCTTGGCCAAGCCAAGCATGGGCCGGCCGCCGCTGTCACTGACAGCCACGCTCATGCTCACCATGCGCACTTCCGACCGGAATACAGACCCAGCGCCGCCGTTATCGGATCGAGCGTCGCTGGAGGGAACGGGCCGCCTGTCAGGCGGCGCGGCTGGCCGGGCCCGCTGGCGTCGCTCGGACTGTGCCAGCAGCCGGTCCACCACTTCTCTCGATTCGGTGTGTGGCCTGAGCGGCCACTCGCGGGGAATCTCCCAATCGCGGACGCGCAGGACCGGGGGCGCGTGGAGCTGCGCGTCGACGACTCCATAGGACAGGCCGGGAGAGCGCCCTCTCTTCGCCAGCCTCCATGACCGCAAGTTCCGACCGATCTGGTACGAGAGCAGGGGCAACGCGCGCTCAGGGGGTGTGTCTACTGCCTCTGGACGCCGGCTGGACTCCAAGTTCAAGATCGTCACGTCCAGCGGTACAGCCAGCGAGAGCGAGCCCCGCGCCGACTGCACATCGGCCCGCTTGACCATCCCGACGATGCTGATGTCGCCGGCATCGGTGGTGACCGTGAACGGCAGAGCCAGAGGCACGCGGACTTCGATATGCGGGCTCTCGTCCTCGGGAGGCAGGGCCTCGACCAACAGCCGAGCGGGAGAGCGGCTGACGGCAATGCCCTGCGAATCGCGCGATTGCGATCCAGAGCGCCACATTTGGAGGCGGTTTCCGAGGACAACCTCCACGTGGATATCACCGTGGAGATTGACGATCTCCAAGGGCTGGGAGGCGGCGGCCGGAACTAGCAGGAGCGCCCAGAGGACTCGCGCACGCATGGAAGGCGGACTGCATTCATTCTGAACTACTCGGCCGACAAAGGGTGACTGGCCGAGCCTCAGGGTACAGTGGAGCAAGCGCCTCAATGGCTAGCGTCAGGCAAAACGTCATCGTCGGAACCAGCGGGCACATCGACCACGGCAAGACATCGCTGGTCCGAGTCCTGACCGGGACAGATACGGACCGGTGGGAAGAGGAAAAGCGGCGCGGTATCACCATTGATCTCGGCTTCGCCAGCTTGGACCTGGGCGAGGATCTGCGCATTGGCTTCGTGGACGTGCCCGGCCACGAGCGCTTCGTCAAGAACATGCTGGCCGGTGTTGGCGGGATCGACATCGTCCTGTTGGTCGTGGCCGCCGACGAGTCCGTGATGCCGCAGACCCGAGAGCACTTCGAAATCTGCCGCTTGCTGGGAATCCGGCACGGCCTGATCGCGCTGACCAAGGCTGATGCGGTGGATGAGGAAATCCTCGAACTGGTCAAGCTGGAGGTCGAGGAATTCGTGGCGGGCTCGTTCCTCGACGGCGCGCCGCTAGTCCCGGTCAGCAGCGTGACCGGCGCGGGCACGAAAGATCTGTGCCAGGCACTGCGCCAAGTCGCCGACGACGTCGAAGAACGCGGCTACAGCGAACCGTTGCGCCTGCCTGTAGACCGAGTGTTCACCATGAAGGGCTTCGGCACGGTGGTGACGGGAACGCTAGCCAGCGGCCAGCTGCGGATCGAGGATGCCGTGGAGATCTTGCCCGGCAGGCAACAGGCCCGGGTCCGCAATCTGGAGGTGCATGGAGAGTCCGTCGAGACGGCACGGGCCGGGCAGCGTACGGCGATCAATCTAGGCGGCACAGCCAAGGCTGATCTGGCACGCGGCATGTGTCTCGCCGAGCCGCGCCTCTTCGCGCCAACAGAGCGCTTCGACGCTCACATAGAATTGCTGCCGTCAGCCAAGCCGCTCAAGCATGCAGCCCCGGTGCACGTGCATCTGGGCACTGCCGAGACTGTGGGCAAGGCGCACCTACTCGAGGCATCCGGACGCCAGTCCAGCCTCAAGCCGGGCGAGTCGGCTTTTGTCCAACTGCGCCTGGATCATCCGCTCGTGGCGGTCGCGGGGGACCGCTTCATCTTGCGGCAGTTCTCCCCGCTGACCACCATCGCGGGCGGCACAGTGCTGCACCCGCACGCCGGTCGGCACCGCAAGAAGGACGACTGGCAGCCCGCTCTGGAGGCTCTGCGGGAGCGAGACCCGACCAGGATCCTGGAAGCGCTTTGCGCGGGAGAGGCGTTCGGCATGGCCGGTGCCGACCTGACCGCGATCACAGGCCGCCGGGAACCGGCGTGGTATTCCACCGCGCAGTCCTGCAAGTCGATCCGAGTGCTCCGCGACGAGCCGCTGTGGGTCTGCGCCGACAGCCGCGCGAAGGCAGCTGAAGACCGCTTGCTGAAAGCCTTGGCTCAGTTTCACAGGGCCAACCCGCTGGAGTCGGGCATCCCCGTCGAGGCGCTGCGAAGCAGCGAGTTCGGCGATGCGCCGGAGTTCTTCGCGGATCACATCCTGCAGCGTCTGCAGGCCGAGCGCAAGGTGGAGCTGGATGGCGAGCTAGTCAAGTCGGCCGATCACGAGATACGCCTGGGCCGAGACGAGCGCGAAGCCAAGGAAAGGCTCATAGCCGCCTTCGCACAGGCCGGCTTGCAGGTTCCGCTGCTCAAGGATCTGCTGCCCACGCTCCCGATCGACTCCGGTCGCGCAAAGCGCATTCTGGCGGCGCTGCTGCGGGAGGGCGTGTTGGTCCGAATCAACGCAGACCTGGTGTTCCACAGCGCGGCGGTCGATGCGCTGCTGGCTCGGCTGGCCCCGTTGCGCGGCCAGCTCGTCGACGTCGGTGAGTTCAAGGCGATTGCCAACGTCAGCCGCAAGTACGCGATCCCGTTGCTGGAACACTTCGACAAGCAGAAGGTGACGCTGCGCGACGGCAACAAGCGCCGTGTCCTGTAAAGGCGGCTCGCAGTCTGGCGCACCTGTTACGATTGCAGCACAGCGCCGAGCGCGCGGAGTCGGCACATGTCCAGCTTGGTGTGCAGTTTGGCCGGCGGCAGCGTCGGATCCACCAGCGACGGCTCGTGGAAGGCCCTGGCAGCGGGTCCGCAGGAACGGCTCGCCATCCTGCGCCGCTACCGCCGAGTCGCCTTGGTCGGGGTCTCGGCCAACCCCTTGCGGCCAAGCCATTTCGTGGCGGTCTATCTAGCCAATCGCGGCTATGACATCGTGCCCGTCAACCCGCGCGCCAAGACCGTCCTAGGGAGGCCATCCTTCCCCAGCCTGAGCGCGATTCCGGAGCCGGTCGACGTGGTCGATATCTTCCGGCCCCCGCAATTCGTGCCGGCCATCGTCGAGGAAGCGATCGAGATCGGTGCCAAGGTCATCTGGATGCAGTTCGACATCGTGCATGAGGAAGCGGCGCAGCGAGCCCGCGACGCCGGACTGGAAGTCGTCATGGACCAGTGCATGAAGGTCGAGCACGCCCGCTTCTTCGGCGGGCTGTCCGCGCTGGGCCTCAACGGCGGCGTGGTCTCAGCCCGCAGCTGGGCGCCCAAGGAAGGCAACCACGGTCTGAGATAATGGCGGCTCACGCCGTTAGGAGTATGCGCAAGCCATGAAATTCGGAGTCAACACGCTCATCTGGTCCGGCTCGTTCGAGCCCGACAAGTACCCGCTGGACGAGTTGAAAGAGGTCGGCGTCGATGGCATCGAGATCCCGGTCTTCGTGCCCTCTGAACTCGACACCGCGGCGGTGCGCAAGACCTGCTCGGAACACGCGCTCAACGTCCACTTCTGCTCGGTAAACCCGGAAGGCATGAATCCAATCAGCGACGACGCGACCGTGCGCGCCAAGACCGTCGAGCACTGGAAGAACGTGATCCGGACCGCTGCCGAAGCGGGCGCGGACCAGATCGCCGGCCCGACCCATTCGCCGGTCGGCTATCTGCCCGGGCGGCGGCGCAACGAGGACGAGTGGAGGTGGGGCGTGGAGTTTCACCAGGCGCTGGCCGACGACCTTGCCGACGCCAACGTGATGATGGCGGTCGAGCCGCTCAATCGCTTCGAGACGTACTTCCTCAACACCGCGGCGGACGCCTACCGCTTCGTCGACGAAATCAATTGCGAGCGCATCGGCATCCTGCTGGACACGTTCCACCAGAACATAGAGGACAAGCAGGTGGGAGACGCCTACCGCACCTGCGGCAAGCATCTGATGCACGTCCACACTTGCGAGAACGACCGCGGCACGCCGGGCTCCGGACACGTGGACTGGCCCGGCGTCCTGCAGGCGATCAAGGAGCTGGGCTACGACCGCTGGCTGACCATCGAGTCGTTCAACTCGCACATTCCCGAATTGTCCGCCGCGACCGCGATCTGGCGCGACCTCGCGGCATCCATGGACGACATTGCCATCGACGGGACACGGTTCCTGCGCGACCTCTGGGGGCGCACCTAGGCATCAGGCCGGCGAACCTTGCTGTCGCCGGACGGACCGGCCCGAGATGGCAGCTAGGCACCTCGAGAATTCCCAGCCTCTGGGACTGGCCTCGATTCTGGCCTGCGTTTCGATCGCCACGATCCGCGGCTTGAACCCGGTAGCGATCAAGGTCGTGCTGCTGTCGATGCCGCCGCTGCTGGGAGCCTTCCTGCGCGTCGCGATCGCCAGCGCCGGCATCTGGGCGTTCGCCGCAGTGCAAGGGATCAGCCTCCGGCCGCGGCGCGGGGAATTGATACCGCTCGCATTGCTCAGCGTGATCTTCGCGGTGCAGATCAGCGCCAACCAGACCGGGGCAGACTTCACCTCGCCGGTCCTGCTGGCCATTCTGTTCAACACGTATCCCATCACCACCAATCTGCTCTCGGCCTTGGTCGTGCCCGAGGACCGGCTCAATCTCCTCCGCGCGGCCGGACTCGTGATCGCGTTCTGCGGCGTGGGGTGGGTGTTGACGGCGCGCACCGAGAGCCCGCTTGCCCCCAATCCCATGCTGGGAAACGCTTTCGTGCTGACGGCGGCCACGCTGCTGGCAATCCGCATGGTCTACACCCGGCAGCTCGCGCTGCGCATCGACTACGTCAAGGCGGTCTTCTGGCCGCTGGTGGGGGCACTGCCGATTTTCTTGCTGGGCTGGCAGGCGATCCCCGATTACATGCCCCGTGCAGACCACGACTGGCGGACTTGGGCTGCCTTGCTGTTTCAAGGGCTGATCGTCGGAGGCGCGGGCCAGCTCGCTTGGGTCTATCTGATCCGCAGGCATACTCCGGGCACGGTGATCGCGTTCTCGTTCATCACCCCGGTCAGCGGAGTGACTCTGAGTTCCGCCTATTTCGGCGAGGCGTTGCCCACCCGACTGGTTGCGGGCTTCTGCGCAGTATTGCTGGGCATCGGCCTTGCGGCGCGCAGGGCCCGCCCGCAAAAGCCCCCGCCACCGAGCCCGCCACCCGGATTCGGCGGCACGGCCTGAGACCGACTTCGCAGTCAGTTCCTGTCAGCTGCGCGAACCATCGGCACGAACCGAACGTCCAGCCGCCGCTGGCGGCGCAGCCTGCCCGCAGCATCCTTCGTCACCAAGGTCAAGGCCTGTGTGCCGAGAGTCGGTCCGACCGGCACCACCAAGCGTCCGCCCGCCGCCAACTGATCGACCAGCGCTTGCGGGATTTCTCGCGGCGCTGCCGTGACGATGATGCGGTCGAACGGTGCGTGTTCCGCCCAGCCTTGGTAGCCATCGCCCTGCTCGACCGTGGCGTGTGCGTACCCCAGCTCGGCCAGGGCGCTGGCAGCTCTGGCAGCTAGTTCGGGAACGATCTCGATGCTGTGCACCGAATCGCACAGGCTCGCCAGGACGGCAGTCTGGTAGCCCGAGCCCGTGCCGATCTCCAGCACCCTGTGATGCCGCTCGAGTTCGAGCAGCTCTGTCATGAACGCCACGATGTACGGCTGTGAGATGGTCTGATCGAAGCCAATCGGCAGGGCCGTGTCGTCCGTTGCAAGCTCGCGAACCTCGGCCGGAACAAAGCACTCGCGGGGCACGCTGCGGAGGGCATCCAGCACCGCCGCCGACTGGACGCCGCGGGCCTCGATCTGCCGCCGTACCATGCGCCTGCGCATCTGTTCCCAGCGATCTTCCGCGGGTTGGGCGGAAGCGCCCGGGAATAAGGCTAGCAGTGCGGACGCCGCCACGGTGATCAGTACCGCGGCCCGAGCTATCGCCGGCCAACATCGTAGCAACCCGCCCGGCGCATAGGAGCTCGTCCCGGCGCCCGCTCACGGACCCGGTCAAGACAGGCCGCGGCCGCTGTGTCCAGCCCGGCCCAGCCGAAATCAGCTCAGCAGATCGCGGATGCGCTCCAGCGCAACTTCGATGCGGTCGAGCGCTGCCGCATAGCTGAATCGCAGGTAGCCCTCACCGTACGACCCAAAGGAGTTGCCGGCCAGGCAGGCCACGCCTGCCTCTTGCAGGATCCTTCCTGCCAGCTCGGTCGCGTCGATCCCGGTCTCGGTGATGTTCGGAAAGGCATAGAACGCCCCGCCGGGCTTCGCACAGCGAACCCCTGGGATCGCATTGAGGCCGGCGACGATCACGTCGCGCCGCCGCTTGAACTCGTTCACCATCACACCCACGCTGTCCTGCGGCCCGCGCAGCGCTTCGATGGCAGCGCGCTGGGTGAAGCTGGCAGTGTGCGAATTCGAGTTGACTTGCAGCATGCAGACCGCATCCACCATCCATTGGGGGTAGACGCCGTAGCCGATGCGCCAGCCGGTCATCGAGTAGGCCTTCGAGAATCCGTCCAGGATGATCGTCTTTTCCGCCATCCCCTCCAGCGAAGCAATCGACGTGGGCCGCTCGTCGAACGCGATGAGGTTGTAGATCTCGTCCGACAGGACGAGCAGGTCGCGATCACGGACCATGTCGGCTATGGCTTGCAGATCCTCCGGGGGGATGGTGCCGCCGGTCGGGTTCTGGGGCGAGTTGAGAATGATCAATCGGGTGCGGTCCGAGAGCAGGCTCGAGAACCGGTCCAAGTCGAGGGAAAACCCGCGGCTCTCCAAGAGCGGCAAGGGCACCGGCGTGGCACCGCTGGCACCGATCACTGACTCATACATGGGGAATCCCGGATTCGGGTACATCGCCTCGTCGCCAGGCTCGAGCAGCGCCAGCATTGAGAAGAACAGGATCGGCTTGGCGCCCGGCGTGACCACGACTTGCGACTCGGATACCGGGATGCCGCGGGTCGACGAAATGTAATCGGCAATGGTCTGCCGCAGCTCCGGATCACCCTGGGTCGGGCCATACTTTGTGTAGCCGTCGGCAAGGGCCTTCTGGCCGGCGGCGACTATGTTCGGAGGCGTTGGGAAGTCAGGCTCGCCGATCTCCATATGGACAACATCCTTGCCGGTGGCCTCCAATGCCCGGGCCTGGACCAAGACCTCGAATGCGCCCTCACCCCGCATGCGTCCGATTCGATTTGCTATCTGCATGACCAAAACGCCGAGTGTAGCAAGGCAGTCATTGGTGTCCGGGAGCAACCCGCCCGACGCTCACCGAGGCCGTCACCTGACACCGCCCTTCCATCACGACGAGGGCCAGCGCCCACTCTCCGAACACTTGGGGACCACGGCGATCTCGAGCGCCGCGACGATCTAAGCGGAATGCCCTTGATGATAACAAGCAGTTGTAGAATGTTATCATGATTCGGACGCAAATCAGTCTTTCTGTAGAGGACTACAACGCAGCCAAGCAGGAAGCCGCCCGACTCGGCATTTCATTGGCCGAGCTGTTTCGTCGCTCGCTCCGCGCAATGATTCCGCCGGACAACTCGAAACCGTGGATGCGCTACGCCGGCATGGTCGAGACAGGAGATCCCAATTCGAGCCGGCGCGTTGACGAAATCGTTTATGCCACAAAGGCCTGAAGCGTACGTGGATACGTCAGCGCTGATCGCATTTGCCGATCGGTCGGACACTTGGCACGCGCTCTTTTGCAGGCTCTTTTCCGATCCCCCGCGGCTGATCACGAGTCCGCTTGTCATAGCGGAAGGACACGGCTGGTTCCTGAAGCGCTATGACCCCACGAAGGCGCTGCAGTTCCTTGCGATGGTTGAATCCATCGACACCTTACGTGTGATCCCAACAGACGCACGCGACGTCGAAGCAGCGACCGAATTGATGCGTCGTTTCTCGGATCAAGACCTGACGCTTGTCGACGCGGTCGGCCTGCAGGCAATGGACACACGAAAGACGAGGGTGTGCTGGTCGACCGATCGCCGTCTCGAGATCACCGGAGCGAAACTGGCGATTCACGTCCGGTGAGCTGATCGCTAACCGGAACTTCACAGGGGTCGATTGGCCGGCAATCCGTTGGAGGTGCCATGCTGAAAGGGCTCTCCTGGCGCTTTCGGCAGCGCCGCAGCCGACAAAGCAGCACTGCACGGATTGACGGAGAACTGCGTCCTATGTTGAGGGGCCAGCGAACCCATGGACACACGAGCCATGCCATGCTTCGGGCCGGGGCTGATGGCGGTTGAACGACACGATCGCTCCACCCCGGGAACGGAAGCGGAGGCAGCTCCTGGCGGCGACGCCCTCGAAGCGCACATGCGGCGGATGTTCCGGTTGATCTACCGGATCGTGGGCAACGTGCCCGATGCGCAAGACCTCACCCAGGATGCATTGCTCAAGGCGCTCGGACGCCGCGAGCAGCTCAAGGACGACCGCAAGGCAGTCCAGTGGCTGAACCGCATCGCGGTTAACACGGCGCTAGACTTCGTGCGGAAACGGAGTCGCGTTGCATTCGAAGAGATCGAAGCCGCGCCCCCGGCCGCTGTGGCCAGTCCCGAGCAAGAGACCCTGCGGGCCGAGACGCGGACGTGGATCGAGGCCGGGCTGAAGTTGTTGTCCGAGCGCGAGCGCACCGCACTGCTGCTGCGGGATGTCGAACAGATGCCGGCCGCGGAGGTCGCCCAAGTGATGGGCTGCTCCACGGCCACCGTGCGCTCTCACATCGCGAACGCGCGCGTCAAGTTCAGGCGCTACCGGGAGGAAACTGGGCAATGAGCGATTCTCCGTGTCGTCTCGACGAGCACACCATAGCCCTGCATGCGGGGGGCGATCTGGGGCGTCTGCGACGATGGCTAGTCGATCGCCATCTGGCGCGCTGCCCGCAGTGCAAGGCCGCAGTCAGCGAATACTCTAAGGTGCTGGACGACCTTGCACAGGTGCGCCCGGTGCCTGAGATCGATTTCGATGCACTGGCCCATAACGTGCGGGTCGCCGCCGCGCAATCGCGACCGATCCGCGGCACACAGACCGGCTGGCGCTGGCGGGCCGCGGCCGGAGTTGGCCTCGCCGCGGTTGTAGTTGGAATGCTCGTGCTGATTCCGAATTCCGACGACTCCGAGGCGGATCCCACCCTGGTCGCCACTTCGATCCCAGCCGTGCCCGAACAGATCGGCCCCTGGGACGGTGACGACGTGCAACTGACCAGCACTGGCAGCTTGCGCGTGCAGGCCTTTCACTCAGGCTCGGGTGCGCTGACAATCACCGACTACTACGCGCCATGAGATTCCTTAAGCTCCATCACGCATTGGCCTTCGCGGCATTGGCGGCTGTGTTCGCAGCCCAATCCGCGCGGGCACAGGTGCCGCAGGTCGCGGTCGACATCCCAGACGGAGTGCCCCTGCGGGTCGCCGCGCAGGACTTCTCCGCCAGCGAGTTCGAGGTGCGGGGCGGAGCGATCGTGATCCACCTAGCCGGCTCGGTCCACTTCAGGCACCACGGCGCGGAACCGGTGCGCGCAGTCGCCCTGCGCGTCGCGGCCGGCGAGGAGACGCTCGGCGGCCGCGCTGCGGTGACAATGCCGAGCTTGCATGCGGCCAGAGACGAGAGCTTCGAGGTGCCGCTGAACCTGCGCTTGGTGCGCCCCCTGTCGGCGGGCCAAGGTCCCGCAGTTCGAATCGAGCCTGATGCGGTGCTGTTCGCCTCGCTGGCCGCCGTCGGGCCGGACCGGCTTGATTCGATTCGCAAGCTGACAGTGCTCGAGATGGAGGCGCGGCGCGACCGGGAGCACTTCCTGGCCCTGTGGCAGGGCGGGGGCAGGCCGGCCTTGACTGCGGCCATGCAGGCCAGCCTGCGGCGCCAGGCCGCGCGACCCCGTCTTGAAGTTCGCTTGGCGGGCCAAGGACCCGCCACGGTCCCGGCCTCCGCGCCCGTCCGCGAGATGGAGGTTGCAGTCGTAAACCA
The DNA here is from genome assembly GCA_009841225.1 of Terriglobia bacterium. Classification (GTDB taxonomy): domain Bacteria; phylum Acidobacteriota; class Terriglobia; order Bryobacterales; family UBA6623; genus VXMF01. The sequence continues at coordinate 152,581 of VXMF01000022.1, forward strand.
TCCCGACGCCCCGCTGATCTTGGAGTCGGGGTCTGCTAGCGTGCGCGGATCGATCTCTGACGCCCCGCGATTTCTCCTGCGTAGCCGGGGCGGACGGGCGGTGCGGCACTTCGACATCGGCTGGCTCGTGCGCGACGGCGCCGGATCGCTCTATTCGGTCGGGTCTGCGCCGATCGCCGGGCGGGCTGGCTTGGCCGGATCGCGGGCTCAAGAAGCCACGGGCGAGGGCCGGTTCCTGATCCGACCCGCGTTCGGCGGCGAGCCATCCATCGATGCCATGCTGGCCTACGTGCGCAGCGCCCAATTCGACGACGGCACCGTCTGGGTGCCGAGCCGCGCAGCGTTGGAAGTGTCGCGGCTGGCCGAGGCCGTGCCGGTTTCGGCAGAGGAGCAGCGACTGAGCCAGCTCTATCGCGAGCGCGGAGCGGACGCGACCGCCGAGGAATTGCGGAAATTCACCGAATCCGACCAGCAATGACCGTGGGGCCTGGCCAAGCCCCCGGAACCTCGGACTGGCGTGGACGGATCATGATCGCTTGGAGCCGTCCGCGCTGCCGCGCCGCCGTTGCGTCGTTGCTGGGCCTTCACTTGCTGGCTCATTGCGGCGCGGTTCCGGACGAAGCGAGCTTCGTTCCCATATTCGACGGCAAGACATTGACTCACTGGCGCGCCGTTCCCGAAGACCTCGGGGCGGCTTGGTCGGTCCAAGAAGGAGCCATCTAGGGAGCTGGCCTCGAGAACCGCCTTTCCTATCTCGTGTATTCCGCCGACGAGCACCTAAGCGACTTTGAGCTCAGGTTCCGCTACCGGATGCTGACCGACGGGAACACCGGTGTCGAGCTCAGGGCGCGAGCGGACACAACGGGCAAGCGTCCGTTCGAGGGCTACCACGCCGACCTCGGCCATGTCGGAATCGGCCCGCAGATCCTCGGCGCGTGGGACTTCCACTTCGCAACGCGGACGGAGTTTCCGTGCCAGCGCGGCACACGCCTGGTCATCGACGAGGCGGGCAACGCCCTTCACGAGAGGATCAAAGACCCGGTCCGGATCGAAGACATCAGGGAGCGAGACTGGAATCACTGCCGAATTCGCGCGCGGGGCGACCATTTCGAGTTCTTTATCAACCGGAAGCTGTCCTCGGAATTCACGGACGGCATCGGCAAGGGGCGGCTCGATAGCGGGTCCATCGCACTCCAACTGCACGACGACCGCACGATCGTCCAGTTCAAGGACATCCTGCTGCAGCGCTTGCGCTGAGTGACGGAGCAAGCCGCCGCTGTTGTCGGATCCTAGCCGGCACGCTAGGGTGGCATCCATCGCGACCGATGTCGACTACACGCTCATTCCGCCGTTACGATCTGGTTACTTGCCTAGATTCTCGTACCACTTGATGTTCTTGGTGGCACCGCCGATCTGAACGATGTCCAAGTGGCCGTCGCCATTGATGTCTGCTACCGCGCAACCCGAAGCCGACATGCCGAGGTGGTCCAGGTCTTGGTGACGCCATTCGGCGCCGGCGTCATCTTGGGCGTAGAAGACGTGGGATCCCGCTATCTCGCCTCGCGCCCGGTCACCGGCGACGATGTCGTCGCGACCGTCGCCGTTGAAATCGCCGACGCACACTTCGTGTCCCTCGATGAGCTGCTCATAGATGATCTGGCGCTCCCAGGCCCCTGACGGATCCTGGGTGTAAACGACAACCTCGTTTCCGTGCCATGGCTCGACCGAGGTAATGAATCGCCTGTCTCCGAGGCTACCGACCGCCACGTCGCTCGCGCCCGCAGTTTTCGGCTCCTCCTTGTGGCCTCGTGAGAGGAGCGTGTTCTTCCAGCTCACCGAGTCCCCTTCCCCGGCGGGATCATGGAGCGTGATCCCGTCGAATCCGGCCGTTAGCAGCTCCTCGCGCCCGTCGTCGTCCCACTGAACCACGCGCACGCGGTGCAGCACTCCGCTGAGCTGGTCGTCGATGAGCAGCCGCTCCCACTCACCATCCAGGTCTTCCGGCACGTGATAGTAGACCAGCGGCACGTTGTCCTCATACTTGGGCGCGAGTGCGTCCGCACCGATCAGCGGCGCGTTGACCAGCTCTTTCGTGCCGTCGCCGTCCACATCGGCCCACGCGACATGGTGGGAAGTCGTGAGTTCATCGACGAGTATGGACTTCCAAGGCTTCCGCGGGTCTCCTTGATGCTGCAGCAGCCAGACCAATCCCCTGCTCTTCGCGGCAACCATGCTGAATTCGTTCTCGATAGAAATCTCCGGGATGCCGTCGCCATCGATGTCGTGGGCGGCCATGTTGACCAGCCCCACCACATCTTGGATCAGGACGTGCCTGTCCCAAGTCGGGTTCTCGTACCAAGGCAGTTCCCTGACCCGCGAGGTCATGCCGAGGATATCGGGACGGCCGTCCTTGTTCATGTCGGTGACCATGACCGCGTAGCCGCCTGGGATGTCCGCTTCGACGACATGCGTGCGGAACTGGACCGGTTCGGAGGAATGGGCAGTGGTGCAGAGCAATCCGCCGCCAATGAGAAGAGGTAGAAGGGATCGCACGCAGGAATGGTAGCACCAAAAGCCTATCTGTTTCCTTGCCAAAGCGGCGATTCCCGGACCTATTGCCCGTTCCACTCCTGAACAGCCGCCAGCGGGCGCGAGATCCGTTCCGGCGAAGGCAGTGAGCGAGATTGTCACGCTAGCGCGGGCTTGGTACAATACGAGTTTCTAGGGGGGGCGCAGCAATCGCGGGTGCAAGCTCTGCGAGTCCGCGTGTAGTCTTCTCCGCTCCACCAACCTCGAGTACTGAACCACCTATGGGTCTTCTGATCGCTATCGCCGTCTGGGCCATCACCTTAGCTATGGCCGTTCCTTTCGTTACTCAGACATGGTGGATGCCCGAATCGATCACCGCGCTGGGTGACGAGATCGATGCCGCGTTCAACTGGACCCTGATTGGCACCGGAATCATCTTCCTGCTGGCACAGGCGGCGCTCGGCTACACGGTCTGGCAGTTCAGCCGGCCCACCGACAAGCCGGCCTCCGATTCGCACGGCAACAACAAGCTCGAGATTCTCTGGACGACGGCCGCGGCGGTGATCTTCGTCGGCCTGACGTTCGTCACTTACTCCGTCTGGGCCGAGACGCGCTTCATCGAACAGAAGTCGATGGTGCCGACCGCGGACCGGCTCGTCGTGGAAGTCACCGGCCAACAATTCGTGTGGAACATGCGCTACGCCGGGGAGGACAACCAGTTCGGGCCGACCGATATCGCCCTGATCGATGACGCCGCGGGCAATCCGGTGGGCTTGGATCGCAGCGCTCCGGGCGGTGCCGACGACATCATGGTGCCGGAAATGCAGGTCCCGGTGAACAAGGAGGTCGAGGTGGTGCTCAAGTCCAAGGACGTGCTGCACAACTTCTTCGTCCCGGAACTGCGCATCAAGCTGGACACGGTCCCCGGCTTGGTCGGCAAGCTCCGCTTCACGGCCACCAAAGAGGGCAAGTACGAGATCGTGTGCTCGGAGCTATGCGGCCTAGGACACTACAAGATGCGGAGTTTCCTGCACGTGGTCACCCAGGAGGAGTACGACGCGTGGATCGCCGAGCAGGCTTCGTACCTGTTCTGATGTCTCGTAAAGGCGCGGCGTTGAGGGACTAACCAAGTTATGACCGAAGTTCAGCCATCCAAGGAAGTCGCCGAATACACAGAGGTGCATCGGCATCCCGAGCCGAAGAGCTTTCTCTGGAAGTACATCTTCTCGGTCGATCACAAGGTGATCGGCATCCAGTACCTGTTGCTGGCGGTGGTCGCGGTCTTCGTGGGCATGGCGCTGAGCCTGCTGGTGCGGCTGCGCTTGGTCTGCCCGGAATGCTCCTACCCGCTGCTCGGTCAGTTCTTCCCCGTCGGCGCGCCCGAAGGCGTGATGACCCCGGAATTCTACCTGGCCATGCTGACCATGCACGGCACGGTGATGGTCTTCATGGTGCTGACCACGGCGCCGCAGGGCGGCTTCGGGAACTACTTCCTGCCAATCCAGATCGGCGCTGCGGACATGGCCTTCCCGCGCCTGAACATGCTCTCGTTCTGGACGACCTTCGTGTCGTTCCTGCTGCTGATGGCCGCGTTCGTGGTCGAAGGCGGGGCGCCGATGTCCGGCTGGACAGGCTATCCGCCGCTCAGCGCCTTGCCGGAGGCGACGCTTCCGGGCATCGGCCAAGACCTGTGGCTGGCATCGATCGCGGTCTTTTGCATCGCCTCGCTGCTGGGGGCGCTGAACTTCATCGTCACCACGCTCGACCTGCGCGCCAAGGGCCTGACCATGATGCGGATGCCGCTGACCTGCTGGACCTGGTTCGTGACCGCGATCCTGGGCCTGCTGGCGTTCGGCGTGCTGCTGGCGGCCGGCGTGCTGCTGCTGATGGACCGCAACGTGGGCACGAGCTTCTTCGTGCCCGCCGGGCTAGTCGTCAGCGACAAGGTCATCGACCACTCGGGCGGCTCCCCGATCCTGTGGCAGCACCTGTTCTGGTTCTTCGGACACCCCGAGGTCTACATCGCGATCCTGCCCGGCATGGGAGTCACCTCGCACGTGCTGTCGACCTTCGCCCGCAAGACGGTGTTCGGCTACCGCGCCATGGTCTACGCCATCGCCGCCATCGGCGGGCTGGGCTTCGTGGTCTGGGGCCACCACATGTTCGTCAGCGGAATGAGCCCGTACTCGGCCTTCGTCTTCTCGGTGCTGACGATGTGCATCGGCGTGCCGTCGGCCATCAAGACCTTCAACTGGATCGGCACGATGTGGGGAGGCAAGATCCGATTCACCTCGCCGATGCTGTACTCGATCGGGTTCGTCTCCCTGTTCGTCTCGGGCGGGCTGTCGGGAATCTTCCTCGGGCAGCCGACCGTTGACCTGTACTTCCACGACACATACTTCGTCGTGGCGCACTTCCACCTGATCATGGGAGTGGCCGCGATCTTCGGGATGTTCGCCGGGCTCACGTTCTGGTTCCCGAAGATGTTCGGCAAGATGATGAACGAGCCGCTGAGCAAGATCCACTTCTGGATCACGTTTGTCGGCGTCTACGCGATCTTCGGCCCGATGCACTATCTCGGCATGCTGCCGCACCCGCGCCGCTACGCCGAGATCACCAGCGTGGACTACCTAGGGGCTACCGGTGCCGCGGAACTGCACATGTTCATCACGGTCGCGGCGGTGCTGACGGTGCTGGCGCAATTCATATTCCTGTACAACTTCGTCAAGAGCATCTTCGCGGGCAAGGAGTGCCGCGAGGAGAATCCGTGGGAAGCCACGACGCTGGAATGGACCATCCCCTCGCCGCCGCCGCACGACAACTTCGCCGGCAAGGTGCCGCATGTGTACCGCGGGGCTTACGACTTCGCCCTGAGGGGCGCCAAACGCGACTTCGCGATGCAGTGCAACGACGACAAGGCAGTATACGGGGAGCCCGCGCCGCAGGCGTCGGGCGATTGATAGACGACGATGCCTGCGACCCTCAGTCCAAGCGAAGCGCCGCCTGTAACCTCGACCGGTGGCGGCGACTTCGTGACCCTGCCGCCAGTGCAGGGCGGCGACTGGCACAATCCTGGCGGCGACCGAGTGGTCCAGCGCTACAAGCTCGGCGTCTGGATCGGCATGGGCGGCATCCTGATGTTCTTCGCCGCCCTGACCAGCGCGATGATCGTTCGGCAGGGCCTGTCCGGCGACTGGGTGCCGGTCGCTGTGCCACCCGTGCTGTACGTCAGCACACTGGTGCTGCTGGTATCGAGCTTCACGGTCGAGCGCGCTCGCCGGGAAGCCGTTGCGGGAAACATGGAAGGGCTGCGCCGCTGGATGAACCTCTCAGCGGGTGTCGGCTTGGCGTTTCTAGCAGGCCAGCTGATGGGCTGGCAGGAGTTGGCGGAGCGGGGCCTGTACGTGGCGTCAAATCCGGCCAACTCGTTCTACTACCTGCTCACGGCCGGCCACGCGCTGCACCTGCTGGGCGGAATCGCGGTGATGGGCTACGTCTGGGTGCGGATCCGCGCGAGCCGGCCCTGGCCGACGCGCCTGGCGGTCGTGGAGGCGACCGCACTGTATTGGCATTTTCTCGATGTCCTGTGGATCTACATCCTGGGACTGCTGGTGTTTTGGAGGTAAGCGGATGTCGGAAGGACACGCGGCCACGATGGCGGCACCGACATGGCGGGGCGGTGGCTCGCCGGTCGCAGTCGGCCACAAGAAGCTCGGGATGTGGCTGTTCATCGTCTCGGACTCGCTGACGTTCTCAGCGTTGCTGTTGACCTATAGCTACGTGCGCGTGGCCAACGACTGGCCCACGCCGTTTCACTTCTTTCCGTCGATCGTCTTCTCCACGATCATGACGTTGGTGCTGCTGACCAGCAGCCTGACCATGGTCTACGCGGTCTCGGCCGCCCACCACGGCGCGCGGCGCAAGGCCGCGAAATGGATCTGGGCAACGGCCTTTTTCGGCACTGCGTTCGTGGTGCTGCACGGGTACGAGTGGATGCACCTGATGGTCGACGAAGGCATGTACCCGTGGGCCAACGAGTACGGCACGCCGCTGTTCGGGGGAACCTTCTTCCTGATCACCGGCCTGCACATGTTCCACGTCATCACTGGCGTGGCGTACTTGGGAATCGTCGCGCTCGGCTACCGCCGCGGCAAGTGGCTACCCGAAGACGTCGAAGTGGCCGGGCTCTACTGGCACTTCGTGGACTTGGTCTGGATGTTCGTCTTCCCCCTGATCTACCTGCTCTCCACGAGCGTCGATTGAAGCGAGCGAGATCGTCATGCTGCTATCCCTGATCGGCTATCTTTTCTGCCTTGCCTTGGGCGTCTGGGGCTTCGTCACGACCGGCCAGCTGCTGGCCTCCGGCAACATCATAGCCACCTTGGACAACCTGTTCCTCGCGCTGTTCGCAGCCCTTATGGGCGTGACCTGCTTCGGCTACCTAGCCTGGCGATTCTATCCGGCACTGGCCAGCGGCGGCGCGGGCGCGCCAGCATTTGCCCTCCCGGAGGATCCGCCCTACACGGACGCCCACCTGCCGCTATTCAACAAGATCTGGATCGGACTGCTCGTCCTGACGGCCATCGAGGTGGTGCTGGCATACGTCCAGGTCGCGGGACTGCTGGTCATGCTCGCGATCCTGCTGCTGCTGTCGGTGATCAAGGCCGGCATGATCATGTCGACCTTTATGCACCTGCAGTTCGACAACAAGCTGCTGGCACTGATCGTGGTCATCCCGGCCATAGGCTGCATACTGATCATGTGCGGCTACTTCTTCCCGGACGGCTTCCGTCTCGTCGACCTGCGGCCGTGACCGAATCGAGCAGCCCGAAGGCGCGGCAAGCGAGCCTGCTTGCATGCGCGATTCTGGCTGCCACGCTGCTCTTAGCGGCACCCTCCCGAGCCCCGGCCCAGGGCTGCACGATGTGCCGCGAGACCGCGGCCATGCAGAAGGACCGGGCGTTGACGGCGCTTCAGCGCGGGATCGGGGTGCTGGCAGTGCCGCCGCTCGCCATCGCTACCGGCGTCGTCTGGCTGGTCTGGAAGCGCAGGAACCGATTCGCGAACGACTAACGGTCGACTGGATCGGCCGGCACTTGGCCGGCAGGCCATGAACTCGCCCTACGCGGCAGCTCTAGATCGCGCTGGCTAGCCTCGGGGTCCGAGCGGTTTCGGGACCGCGAACGCTCCGGCACTCGACATCGGGTGCCACAAGCATGCCGTCCCGCCTCGGCCACGCACACAACGCGCGGACAGGTGCGGGCGCCGCGGCCCCGCCGCTAAGAGATCTCCCCAATACTTGACATGCACCAAGAAGTGTTGCAATATCATTAAGAAGATTAAGGAATGGTTAAGCACGGATCCATTTTGATCGCCCTGGTGATGGCCCCGACGGCCTTCGGCGGCTCGTGGAATGTCTGCGTGACCGACACCTCACGGCTGCTGACTCCTCCAGTTCGCGGCGCGGTTACCCGAGAGTTCGGATCCTTGATGGGGGGGCATGGAGCGGGGCTGGCGTTCGACAAGTGCGCCAAGGGCGGGTCCAGAATCCACCTGGTGATCAAGGACGAGCCGCCCAACGGGATGGAGGGCGTACTGGGCCTGGCTCGCCGCAAGCGCGACCGCATCGAGCCACAGCTGCAAGTCTTTTACGGATCGCTGGTCCGCTACCTGGGCGAGCCGAACAACTCGGAGGCAGTCGGGAGGGCCGTGGCGCGAGTCGCGGCGCACGAGGCGGCACACTTCCTCGAGCAACAGCCCCACCACTGCCAGCGAGGCCTGCTGCAGGCCATGATGTCCGCCTACGAACTACTTGCCGCGGACCCGGCACCATTTCACTTCGACCCGCAGTGTGCGCCTGACGCGTCCGAAGGACATGCCACAGAGACGCTGGCAAACGCCGCAACGCCGTAGGGCAGCCCCGCGCGATCAGCGGTCGGAGGTGCCCGCAGCCTCATCCTTCATGAGATAGTCCCAATGCTTGGCCGCATTGGCGATGACGACGGGCAGATCTCGCGACAGCATTAGGCCGTCCTCGATCAGGCCTAGGCCAGCCTGCGCCACTCGGCCGAGATACTCGTCCCGCCCCGAATACCGTTCCATGATCGAGGTCCGCGGGTCGTTGCGCGCATCGCGCTCGGCTCGGGTGCGCGGAAACGGGATGTACGAGCCGACCATGCTCGAGATCTCGTGGGTCGGCCCGGACTTGGCGTTGAACAGGTTCCACCCGGTATAGGTGGCGAGGGGGACCTGCAACTCCGGCACGCGCACTCCCGGAATCTCGTTGCCGTCGGCATCGACCGCGGGCACCAGCGTCGGGAAGGCTTTGCCGATCCGTGGCGGCTCTTGTGTCACCACGCCGTGTTCGATGAAGTCGGGGCCGTAGTCCGCTCGGTACGCCCGATGGACGCGGCTGGAAGTCTCCACGCCGGGAATGTCTGGAAAACCCAGATCCTCGGCCGCGACCAAGCTCTTTTCGGCGAGCAGCGGGTAGCGGCTGGCCGGGGGGGAGCCGCGGCCTGCAGACCACTCGCTCATGGCGAGCAGCAATGCCCGCATCGGCCACCGGAAGGTCAGCGGGTTGGCCGGTTGCTGGCCGATCGTGACGCTCGGCGGGAACCCGGCCGGCCCGTGTTGCGTGCCGGCAAAGAGGAACACCCGCACGTTGTCGAGCAGGCCGATGTCCTTGGCGCCGTCGAGATCGGTGTGGATCAGGGAGGCCGCACGCCCCCAGTACTCGTAGGAGGAGTTGGTGTAGAAGATCTTCGGCCAGAACTTTCGGTCAAGCGCGTGCGCTAGGATGCCGTCCTCGCGCCCGGTCTCGGGATCATGCTGGGCAACGTCGGTGAACGGATAGATGTCGGTCGGGTAGAAGAAGTTGAGATAGGGGTGGGCATCGCGGGACGGCTGGGCGAAGCGGTGGTTGAAGCTTCCCCGCCCGCCTCCGGCGACATGCGACATGATGCCGTCAAAGGCCATGCGCCCCTGCTCGTCCTGGTTGAAGCCGTAGTACAGGAACGTTCGCAGGAAGCGGCCGCTCTGAGAAATGCCGAAGGCAATAGCGCGGTCGATGGCATCGACGGTGATTCCGAGCGGCTCCGAGCCCTCGTACTTCAGCCGCGAAACTGCATCACGCACGGCCGCCGGGCCCAAGCCGACAAGGGACGGGTTCTGCGAGACGTAGACCACCTCGTAGATGCGCCCTGGCTCGAACCCTCCTTCGAGATAGACCGAGCCACGATCCGGCACAGGTTTGCCGTTCTCCATGCGCGCGAAGCGCCACCGATCGCGCGGAATCGGCCGGCGCTGGCCGTTGGCGGCGTCCCGCACGGTCATGCGGTTCTCCGCGGCCAGCGGGTCGGCCACTTCGTAGGGGATGTGGTTGCGGTCAGCCAGCGAATGCGAGAGCAGCCGGTCCTTGACCACGAAGTCGCTCCGCACCAAGCCCCGGATGGCCGACCCATCACGGCTAGCGACCGGAGTGGTGAGCCGTATCAGTCCGGGGGACCGCGGCGGATCGAACTGCCAGCCGAGCCACAGCAGCGTGAAGCCCTCTTCGAGCAAGAACCCGTCGCCGAAGTGCCGTTTCTGGCTCGGATCGAGGCTGCTGGCTGCCCCGTTGAAAAAGCCCAGCATGCCCTTGCGGCCGCGATTCGAGACTTCATACAGCAACGCGCCGTTGCCGCGGCGCGGATCTTGTGGTCGCAGCAGGAAGAACTCCGACGAGTACTCGACCTCGCCATCGGCGTTGCGCGGCGCGAGGGCGATGTCCGTGATGATCTTGTTCGCCGGGTTGTCCGGCTCGGCTGCGAAACGGATGGTGCCCCGGATGCGCTCATACGGCCCGGCCAGCCCGAACGGCTGACCGTCCAGCACCGGTTCTCGGCTAGTCACCTCCACGCTCACCACGCGGGCTTGAAGCGTGCCCAACAGGAGTGTGCCGAAGAGAGCCAGGGAGATCGTGCGAAGCATAGATACATTACAGGTCGGCGAATCCAAGACTGCAACCCCCGCCATGGCTGGGCCTGTCGATATACTGTGAGCGGATTGCCGCGCTCCGCCTTGAGTTGGCTCCTGCTGCTAGCTGCCGTCCCCGCGCTTGCGGTCGATTTCGACCGCGATGTCCGTCCCATCCTTTCCGACAACTGCTACGCATGCCACGGACCTGACGCCTCGAAGAGGCAAGCGAACCTAAGGCTCGACGTGGAGGAGGAAGTGCGCCGGGTGGCGAGCGAGGCACTGCGGCGCGTAGCGAGCGACGATGTATCGACGCGTATGCCCCCCGCCTACTTGGGGCATGACCAGCTTCCGGCCGGCGAAATAGCGGTTCTTCAAGACTGGGTAGAAGCCGGAGCGCCGTGGAGCGCGCATTGGGCATTCGCGGCGCCAGCCCGCCCCGCGCCACCATCTGTGAGGTGGGACGAGCGCATACACAACGAGATTGATCGCTTCGTGTTCAAGCGCCTCGAGCAAGAGGGGCTGGAGCCTTCCCAAGAGGCTGATCGCAGGACGCTGGTCCGGAGGCTGAGTCTGGACCTGACGGGCCTGCCCCCCGATGTCGAAGACGTGCGTGCGTTCTTGGACGATCGCTCCTCGGACGCCTACGAACGTCTCGTTGACCGGCTGCTCGACTCGCCGAGGTACGGAGAAAGAATGGCAAGCCGCTGGCTCGACGCGGCGCGCTACGCGGACACGCAGGGATATCAGAACGACGCACCCGTGCAGATGTGGCGCTGGAGGGACTGGGTCATCGAGGCGTTCAACTCGAACAAGCCCTTCGACGAGTTCACGGTCGAGCAGATCGCTGGAGACATGCTCGGCGATCCCACCCTGGACCAGCTGATCGCAACGGGGTTTAACCGGAACCATCGCAGCAACAGCGAATTGGGAATCGTTGATGAAGAGTACAGGGTCGAGTACGTCGTTGACCGGGTGGAAACCATGTCAACGGTTTTCCTGGGCCTGACGGTAGGCTGCGCGCGCTGCCACGACCACAAGTACGACCCCATCTCGCAGAAGGAGTTCTACCAGCTCTTCGCATACTTCAACAACGTCCCCGAACGTGGCAGGGTGTTGCGCCCCTTCAACTCTCCACCGAAGATTCCAGCTCCCACCAGGGAGGAAGCTCGCGAGCTCGAGGGCCTTGCGGACGAGATTTCTCTTGCCGAGGAGTCATTCCGCACAATTCGCGAGTCAGCCTCGGAGGATTTCGCAAGGTGGGAGCAAGAGCTAGCCCAATCGGAAAAGCCATCGAATTGGCTTCCCCCCTATGGGCTCGCGGCCCGGTTCGACTTCGAGAGCGACCAGCGTGATGCCGTGCAATCCGGCGAGATCGAGCGTGTCAATGGCCGGGTCGGTCGCGCAATCCGGCTTCGGCGCAGCGGTCATATCGAAGCGAAAGAGCTGGCGGATTACGACTACAACGACTCGTTCAGCCTTGCCGCCTGGATCCAGCCAGAGTCGCCCGAGGGCATCATCCTGAGTCGCTCGCAGACGTTCAATGCCCAGGACGAGAACTCCGGCAAGGGGGTCACCTTCGCACTTGAGGAAGGGCGGCTGAAACTCAAGCTGATCGGCAGGATGGACGACTGGATCATCGTCAGTTCCCGCCAGACTCTTCCACTGAATCGCTGGACGCACGTGGCCGCGACCTACGACGGATCGCGCTTGGCTGGCGGCATCACCTTCTACGTCGACGGGCGCAGGGTCGGCACAGTTGCCGAACTGGACTACTCCAACGGCGGAATCAAGACCAAGGAGCCATTTCGGATTGGCGCGGGCGCTGACAAAGACAGCGGACTACTCGGCAGCATCGACGACGTCGCCGTCTACGACCGAGAGCTGACAGCAGACGAAGCGTCAATGCTCGCCGTAGCTGAAAACCTGAACGAAATCGCACGGACCCAGCGCAATGATCGGACCGACGGCCAAAGGTACAAGCTCGACTATGCCTTCGCCGACGAATTCGGCACCGAGGCCGTGAAGTCTAGCTGGGCGGCCCTGGACCGATTGCGGCGCGCGAAAGAAGCACTCATGAAGCGGGTCTCCAGCGTGATGATCATGGCCGAGATGGACCCCCCTCGTGAAACCTTCATACTCGAGCGCGGCGCCTACGACCAACCGGGGACCAAAGTGTCGCCCGGTGTCTTGTCCGCTCTGCCATCTCTACCCGACTCAGTGCCGAACAATCGGCTCGGCCTTGCGCAGTGGCTGGTCGATCCGGCGAATCCGCTAACGGCTCGAGTGACGGTGAACCGCTTGTGGCAGATGCTGTTCGGCGAGGGACTTGTGCGGACACCGGAAAACCTTGGCACCCAAGGCGAGCGGCCGACTCATCCGGAACTGTTGGATTGGCTGGCGGTCGAGTTCGTCGAGAGCGGCTGGGATCTCAAGTCGTTCTTGAAGACGATCGCGATGAGCGCGACATACAGACAGGAATCGAAGCGAGCGCCCGACGGGATGCGCGAGGATCCGACGAACGAGCTCCTCTCCCGCGGGCCGCGTTTCCGGCTCTCTGCGGAGGCTGTTCGAGACCAAGCACTGCTACTGGCGGGACTCTTGAGGGAACGCGTGGGCGGGCCGTCGGTAAAGACGTACCAACCGGATGGGCTTTGGTTCGACATCGCCGCTGGCGGCGGCTACACCCGTGACACGGGAGAGAATCTATACCGCAGGAGCCTGTATACCTACTGGCGCAGAACGATCGGACCGCCATCCATGCTCAACTTCGACTCGGCTACGCGAGAGACTTGCACGGTGCGGACCGAGCGAACGAACACACCCCTGCAGGCGTTGAACTTGATGAACGACGTGACCTTTGTCGAGGCGTCGCGGAAGTTCGGCGAGCGGATGTATCTGGAAGGGGGTCAAACCACACAGGAGCGACTGGCGCACGGCTTCGAGATGGCGACGGGAAGGATTCCCAGCTCCCGGGAGTCGGAGATCCTCGACCGGGCGTTCGCCAACCAGCTACAGAGCTTCGAGGTCGACCCGAACGCGGCCGAGGAACTGCTGGCGCAGGGAGACAGCCCGGCGGATGAGCGCATGACACGAGGCGAGCTCGCCGCTTACGCGATGACAGCGGGCATGATCCTAAACCTTGACGAGACGGTGACAAAGCAATGACGCTTCCTGATTGGTCGACTGATCTGACACGGCGCCACTTCTTTGGGCGGAACGCGACCGGCCTGGGCATCGCCGCACTGGCTCACTTGATGGGAAGAGACGCTGCGGCAGGCAGCGGCCTGCCCGGGCTGCCGCATTTCGCGCCCAAGGCCAAGCACGTCATTTATCTCTTCCAGAGCGGCGGGCCTTCTCAGATCGACTTGTTCGATCACAAGCCGAAGCTGGAGCAGCTGCACGGCACGGAACTGCCTGACTCAGTTCGCCGCGGCCAGCGACTGACCGGCATGACCGCCTCGCAGACATCGTTTCCGGTCCATGAGACTTGGTACGACTTCAAGCAGCATGGCGAGTCCGGCGCATGGATCAGCGAGTTGCTGCCCCATACAGCTCAGATCGCCGACAAGCTCTCGTTCATTCGAACGATGCATACCGAGGCGATCAATCACGACCCGGCGGTGACGTTCCTCCAGACCGGAGCGCAGCTTGCCGGGCGCCCGAGCATCGGAGCGTGGCTCTCCTACGGCCTGGGAACCGAAAACGAAGACCTGCCGGCGTTCGTCGTGATGACGTCGCGGGGATCGGGGCGAGTCGGCCAGGCGCTCTACACGAGACTGTGGGGCAGCGGCTTCCTTCCAAGTCGCTACCAAGGCGTCAAGTTCCGCTCGCAAGGAGACCCGGTGCTCTACCTGTCGAACCCGGCGGGCGTGAATCGCGATCGGCGGCGGATGTTCCTTGACGACCTTTCGGCCCTGAACCGGATCCAACAGGACGAGTTCGCCGACCCGGAGATCGAGACTCGAATCGCCCAGTACGAGATGGCGTACCGGATGCAGACGTCTGTTCCGGAGTTGATGGATCTCTCGAACGAGCCGGAATCGACGTTCGATCTATATGGCGAGGCTGCGCGCGAGCCGGGAACCTATGCGCGTCACTGCTTGGTCGCACGGCGGCTGGTGGAGCGCGGCGTGCGATTCGTTCAACTCTTTCATCGCGGATGGGATCAGCACCGCTCATTGCCGCAGCAACTCCCCAAGCAGTGCGCCGATACCGACCAAGCCTCCGCAGCGCTGATCGAGGACCTTGACCGGCGCGGACTGCTCGACGAAACGCTAGTGGTGTGGGGCGGCGAGTTCGGGCGCACCGTCTACTGCCAAGGCCTCATGACCGACAAGAGCTATGGCCGTGACCACCACCCCCGTTGTTTCACGATTTGGCTCGCCGGAGGGGGCGTGAAGCCGGCGGTAACTTACGGCGAAACCGACGACTTCTGCTACAACGTTGTCGACAAGCCAGTTCACGTTCACGACCTGCACGCGACCCTGCTGCGCCAGCTAGGGATCGACCACACGAAACTGACTTACTCGTATCAAGGGCGTCAGTTCCGCCTTACCGACGTGGGCGGCGAAATCATCCGCGATTTGGTCGCTTAGCGGCCCTGTCCCGGTCGCGCTAGCGCACAGCATTCGCTCGGCCCTCGATCACGAGGCCCCGCCCGACCGCCTGCAAGGCCCAGGCCACCAAGCCGATATGGGAGCGGCGGCCCGGATCGGTCAGGCGGCCTACGGTGGTGTCGGACAGCCCGAGGCGTTCCGCTAGGGCGCTCTTGGTGACGGCCTAGTCCCGCATGGCGGAATGCAGATCCAGCTTGGCGGCCGTCACCGGGTCGACCGCCACGATCTCCTGCCCGTCTAGCGCAGGGCTCGGGACCGGGATGCTCTTGCAGTCCTTGACGTATCCCGCCAGCATGACCGACAGCGCGTCCGCGGCCAGTTCCAGCGCCTCGGCGCGGTCGTTCGCACCGGTCAGCGCCCCCGGGACGTCCGGGAAGGACACCACGAACTCGCCCCCCTCGTGGAGGGTGATTTGACACGGATATGCGTACCTCATGACTAGAATTCCCCCCCTTCTTAATCTTCAGCTCCTTCAGCATTGCGTGCAGCAGGGGCCTGCTGATCTTGGTGCATAAGTCACCTTCATTGCGCCCGGGTCTTTCATCCGCCGCCCGCCAACCGCGTACCCGACTCCGATGGCGGGGAAGCGCATTCTGGTTCAAACGTCTCCTTCCGCCGACGGATCGACGACCATCAGCGGACCCCCCCTCTTTCGTCGTATCCGAGAATCTCGTCGGCCGGTCTCGTGTCGATGTCGGGTAGCGCCGCGCAACGGTCCGAGATCTCCGAGATGGCTTCCCGAATCGAAGGTGCCACTTTCCGGCCGCGCGTGCGTCGTAGAGCGTCTTCGAGAGCGCCGATGATCGCGCCCGTCACGGTGGTGCCAAGTTCCTTCGCGAGTTCCTTGGCGAGCCGCTCTGCTTTGGCGTTCTTGATGCTCAGTGCCATGTGTGCATCTTTCAACCTAATTGGTATAGATGACGGCCGCGCCCGGGAGTTACCAAGTGCCGATTCGCGACCGCATCGGCAAGGCGAGCTCTACGGCACTGGAGGTCAGTAGATCGCGACCGGTGCGACGGTGGATCCCGTGCCGCCCTGGATCTTGAGAGGCTGGACGACGAAGGCGAACTCGTAGACGCCGGCCGCGGCTAGTTCGTCCAGCCTCATCCGCTCCACTAGATGGATGCCGTTGACCACCAGCATGATCTGGTGGATCGGCAACGACACTTGTGGATCCGGGTTGGGCGAGACTTCGACCGGTTGGTTGTCAGCCCCCAGCAGCATGGGATCCTGTTCCACAAGCCACTGCGCGGCTGCGACGCCAATTCCCGGGTTGGTCGCCATGAAGCGCTCCGCGTCGGTGTCCCAGAGCACGCCCCAACCAGTGTGAATCAGCACCGCGTCGCCCGATTCCAGAGTTACTCCCTGCCGGTTGAGCGCCTGCTGCAGGTCGTCGACCGTGATCTCGTAAGTGTCGGGAAGCATTTCAACACCCTTGAGGGCGGCCACATCGATGAGCACGCCCCGGGTCATGAGCGTGCCGACGTTCTCGACGCCGAGCCGAGTGAACCCGTCTCGTGTCATGACCTCGTTCTGGTCGACGCAGTTGTACAGGCTGCTGCCGATCGTCTGGTGGGCGAAGCCGTCGAACTGCGTACCCACTTGACCCATCTCGGCGACAACCAGCTCCTCGTTCGAGCCACGCCGGTTCGAACCCACGTTCGGGCCGGTCGGCTTCATATAGAGGTCGAAATGGCGCGCACCGAGCGGCATCGAGCCCCTCAGTACCTGTCCGAGCTCGATCACCCGTCCCTCACGTATCAGACGCGCCGACTTGAGCACCGTCTCGGGACCCATGTGGTTGGCGGCGCCGCGCTCGTCGTCGGTTCCCCACCGGCTCGGACAGCGCTCATCGGCCGACGGCGGGGTCCACGACTGGCCGGCGGCGGGTGCAGCGGCACCCGCGACCAGAACGGTGAACGCCACTACGGCGGGGGCAGCAACGCTGGCGAATCGCATGACTTTCCTCCCAGGGCGGTAGCTACCGCTCCCGCAGATTCTACCGGAACGCGTAACCCGGCCGATCCGGCGGCCAACGCGCCCGATCCAATGGAGGGCGGCGATGCGGCACGGATCCGAAACTTTCGCAACGTTAGCCTGACGGCGAAGCTGATCTCACCGACAGCCGCTGCAGGGCACCGATGCGCTGGAGTACGGGCGGGTGCGAATAGTGTAGGAAGACGTCCATCGGGTGCGGCGTCAGGTTGCTTAGGTTGTCGGCCGACAGCTTCTTCAGAGCGCTAACCAGAGGCACGGCGCTACCGGTAGTCTCTGCGGCGAAACGGTCGGCCTCGAACTCGTGCCGCCGCGAGAAGACTTGCACGAGGACCGACAGGACCAACTCGACAGGCCTGAAAAGGAGACCGAAGAAGACGAGGCCGGCGTAGACCGACGGTTCGGCGACGTGGAACGCCGCGTAAAGGCCCTCCTGCCCTAGGAAGAGTGACAGGATCCACAGCATCGCGCCGACGTGGCCAATCGACAGCGCCGTCTGCAGCCAGACATGGCGCTTCTTGTAGTGGCCGATCTCGTGGGCCACGACTGCCACCAGCTCGGCGACGGAGTACCCTTCGACAAGGGTGTCGAACAGCCCGATGCGCTTGTGTCTGCCGAAGCCCGTGAAGAAGGCGTTCGCCTTTGACGACCTCCGCGAGCCGTCGACCACAAAGATGCCCTCGAGCGGGAAGCCCGCTGAGCGGGCGCATCCCAGAATGGCGTCGTGCAGCTCGCCGTCATCGAGCGGGGTGAAGGTGTTGAACAGGGGCATGATCCACGTCGGGCCGATGAACTGCACGGCGAGCATGAACGCGGTTACCGCGATCCAGCACCAAATCCAGGCCAGCGGTCCCGCCGCCTCGAAGAATAGTAGGACGACTGCGAGTAGTGGACCGCCCAGAAGGACTGTGAGGGCCGCGCCTTTCAATAGGTCGGCGCCGAAGGTTCCCGGCGTGGTGCGGTTGAAGCCATAACGGCCCTCGATCACGAACGTTGACCACGCCCTGAATGGGAGCTGGATAACGGTGCTGGCGAGCATGAGGGCCCCAATGAAGACCAGGCCGGTGACTACCGGACCCTTGCCGAGTCCGCGAACCACGGTATCGAGCCACGCGAAGCCTCCCGCGAACCAGAAGACGAGTGTCACCGCGAGACCAAGTGCCCCGCGGACGAGGCCGAACCGGGTACGTGTCGCGGTGTAGCTCCGTGCCCGGGCGTACTTCTCGTCGTTGAACACGCCGATGAACTCGGCTGGCACTCTGGGGCCGAACGAGCGCGAGCTGAGCAGTCCCGACACCGCGCCCAGCAGGTACTCGCCGACGAGGGCGACCAGGATGATGACGGCGAAGGAGTTCACAGCTCCCACAAGAATCCCTGCGAGGGATCCCCTACCTTACCGCCAGCCGGGCTCTCGGGACGCTAGACAAGAGAGTCCCACAGCGAGTCTTTGTTGTTGTAGTTGCGATATTCAGGAATATTCTGCCATTTACCATGCAAATCGAAATTTGCATTTTCGATATGCACAGTTCTGAGATGTACGCCAACCCCCTCGGTCGCCGGTTCTCGAGCGTTCCTGTCCTCCCGCTGGCTCTGGCCATCCGACCACGTATCGGTCTGAACAGGATCCCGACATCTTTGGGGCCGAACAGGGAAATCCATCTCATGGGCCGCTTTGGTCTGCCGCTTCGCACCATCGGCGTTGGAAGCGGGAAATGCGGGCTAGCTTCCCCCTCCGTTGGGAATCATGACGCCCAATTGACAATCTAGGCGTCACGGGGCGGGCCGTCGCCCTATGCGGGGACCGCAGTCTCGTCGTTCGCGCTCCGGCCCGTCTTGGAGTAGACCAGATAAGCGTGCATGAAGCGATCCAAGTCTCCGTCCAGCACCCGGTCAACATCGCCCATTTCCACCTGGCTGCGCAGATCCTTGACCAATCGATACGGAGCCAGCACGTAGTTGCGAATCTGGCTGCCGAAGTCGATGTCCAACTTGGCCGCCTCGATCTTCTGCGCCTCGGAGCGCTTCTTGCGCAACTCGAGATCGTACAGCCTCGACCGAAGCTGCTTCATCGCAGTCGCTTTGTTCTTGTGCTGCGAGCGCTCGTTCTGGCACTGCACGACGATGTTCGTCGGCAGGTGCGTGATGCGCACGGCAGAATCGGTCATGTTGACGTGCTGGCCACCGGCCCCGCTGGCTCGGTAGGTGTCAATGCGCAGCTCGTCGGGCCGAATGTCGATCTCGATCGTGTCGTCGATTTCGGGATAAGCCGAGACCGACGCGAACGAGGTGTGCCTGCGGGCATTGGAATCGAACGGCGAGATCCGCACCAAGCGATGCACGCCCACTTCCGATCGAATCAGTCCATAGGCGTTCTCGCCCTTGATGACCAGCGAAGCTGACTTGATGCCGGCTTCTTCGCCCGCCTGTTCGTCAGTGATCTCACACCCGAAGCCCTTGCGCTCAGCCCACCGCAAGTACATGCGCTGCAGCATTTGCGCCCAATCCTGAGCCTCGGTGCCACCCGCACCGGCGTTTAGGGTAACGATTGCGTTGGAGCCGTCGTGCTCTCCGCTGAGCAGCGATTCGGTCTCGATCTCGTCCAAGCGCGTAGCCAGCGCCTTCAAGTCCGCGGCGCATTCGTCTTCGACGGGCTCGCCTTCGCCGGCCAGTTCCAAGAACGCCTCTAAGTCTCCGACCGCGGCCGCGATCTCCTTGTCGGTCTCTACGACGCGGGCCACGCGCTTGCGCTCGCGCAGCACCCGCTGGTTGTTGGCCGGGTCGGTCCAGAAGGCCGGGTCTGCGATCCGTTTCTCGATCTCGGCTAGCTCGCGCTCGCCAGCCGCGGCGTCAAAGATACCCCCGGACAACCCGCGCGCGGGCGCGCACGGCCTCAAATTCACGCTGTAGCTCGTCTAGGATCATGGTTCCAGAGGGATATCTCCCATTATTGCAGACGGTTGCGACGGCTCGTGGCGTAGTCGCGCGCGAGCTTGACAGCCGTGCCCAGCAGGCAGATCCACCACAGCCATTCGCCGTGCCGGACGAAGCCCGTCAACTCCGACCGATAGTCAAAACCTACATCTAGCGTGTCCTGCACATAGGAAGGCAGGGCCGCAACGACCCTGCCGGCGGGATCAATCGCGGTGGTGATTCCATCGTTGGTGGCGCGCAGGATCCAGCGCCCGTTCTCGACTGCCCGCATGCGAGCCACCAGCAGGTGCTGGTCCCGGGCGGCGCTGCGAGCGTACCAGCTGTCGTTCGAGATGTTCACCAGCAGCTCGGCTCCGTTGCGGGTGAACTTGCGAATCGAGTTGGCGAAGACCGACTCGTAGCAGATGAACGTACCGATCCCATGAGCGTCCACGGTCGCGACTGAGATCTGATTGCCAGGACGGAACATGCCCGCCTCCATCGTGATCTTCTCCACGAACAGGTGGAACGGCCAAGGCACGAATTCTCCAAACGGGACCAAGTGGATCTTGGAGTAAGACGACAACCGCTCGCCATCGCGATCCAGCGTGACGCTGGAGTTCTGCGGTCGTGCGCGGTCGCCGTCCTCAAACGAGATGGTGTTGAAGATGAACGCCGCCCCGGACTCGCGAGCCACTCGCTCGAGAAACGCCCTCGAGGCCCGGTCGTCGAAGTAATACGCGGATACCGGGTACTCGGGCCACACCAGCAGGGTGGGCGGTGCACCCGCCGAGGGCGCCCTGGACATCTCGAGCATCTTGGCCAGGTGTGCGGTACCGTTCTCGGCCAGCCAGCCAGCCTTGATCAGATCCGGGTGGACGTTCGGCTGGACGAGACGCGCGACGTCCCGCTGCGGGCCCAGTGCCGGCAGGGCCGGCAGCAGGACAAGCCCAGCCAGTGGCAGGAGGCCCAACAGCGGCCGCGCCGAACGCTGCAAGACCGCGACCGCAAGCGCCGCATTCGCAGCGGCAAAGACCAGCGACGGACCGTAGACGCCCGTCCAAGGCGCGAGGCGCAACGCGTGAGGCAGCGGAAAGTCGACCGCGGCGTTTCCCAGCTGCAGCCATGTGAAGAAAAAGTGCTGGTAGGAACCCTCGAGCGCAACCCACAGCGCGGCCACCGCAAGCACGGCCCAAGGCGATCCCAGAAACGGGCCCGCCAGCACACCGAACACCCCCGGTTGGATCGCCATGACGAGAAAGAACGCGATGTACAGCAGTCCGGCGACAAACGGCGTGATGCCGGCATAGTCCCGCATCACCGCATAGATCCAGTAGCCGACGCCGGCCCAGAAAACGGCGCCGGAGAGCCAGCCGACGACAAGCCTCTCCCGCCAGGCAAGGCCCTTCAGCGCAACCAGCAACGGCACCAAGCAGACCGGGGCAAGCCAGTCCCACGAAAAGCGCGGGAAAACCAGCACCTGCAGTAGGCCGCTGAGCGCCGCCGCGGCCAGCGCGATCGCAAGCCTGGGAGAGGGCGGCGCGAAGCGGCTCATTGCCCCGCAGCGACCTCTGCGTGTACCGCTTCGGCCATGTAGGAACTGCGAACGAAAGGCCCGCTGAACACCGCGCGGAACCCAATGGACATGCCAAAGTCCCGATATCGGTCAAACACCTCGGGACGAACGTACTCGACAACCGGCAGTCTCCGCCGTTTGGGCTGCAGATACTGCCCGATGGTGGCCACGTCAGCGCCCACCGAACGCAGATCGCGGAGCAAGTCCCTGACCTCGGCCTCAGCCTCTCCGAGACCAACCATCAGGCCCGACTTTGTCAGGACTTCCGGCGCGCGCGAGCGGGCGAACTGCAGCACCTCCAACGAGCGGGCGTAATCGGCCTGCGGCCTCACGCGCCGGTAGAGGCGGGCCACCGTCTCCATGTTGTGGTTGAAAACATCGCAACCGGATTCCAAGACCCTGGCGACAGCGTCGAGATCGCCGAGGAAGTCCGGCACCAGCACTTCGACGCGTGCCTGGGGCAGCGCGCCCTTGACCGCTCGCACGGTAGCGGCAAAATGGACCGAACCGCCATCGGGCAGGTCGTCGCGATTCACGCTCGTGATCACGACCTGGCTCAGATCCATGGCGCGTGCCATAGCGGCCACCTGCGCAGGTTCCCGCGGATCCAGCGCTCCCGGCATGCCCTGCGGAACCGCGCAGAAGCCGCATGTGCGAGTGCAGGTGTTGCCCAAGATCATGAAGGTCGCTGTCCCGCGCGAGAAGCACTCGTGCATGTTGGGGCAGCGCGCGGATTCGCAAACCGTGTGCAGGCTGCGCCGCCGAAGTTCGGCCTTCAGGTCATGGACGGCGCCGAAGTCCGTCGCGGGCTTGCGCAGCCAAGGCGGCAGGCGTCCGGCGCTGTCGCGACCCGGCTCCGCCTCGATCTGGATCAGGTCCACCGCAAGGTCACGAAATTCCGCTGAAAAGAGCGCTGGTGAGATAGCGCTCGCCGGCATCGGGCAGAATCGTCACGATCGTCTTGCCTTCGAATTCCGGCTGGTTCGCCAAGCGACACGCAACCGCCACCGCCGCCCCGCACGAGATGCCGCTGAGCAGGCCCTCCTCGCGGGCGAGGCGCTGGGCATACTCGACTGCCTCGTCGTCGGAGACTGCCTCGATACGATCCAGCAGATCCAGGTCTAGGGTCTTCGGGATGAACCCTGCACCGATCCCCTGGATCGCGGTTATGCCCGGATCAAGAGACTCGCCGGAGAGATGCTGTCGGATGACTTGGCTGCATTCGGGCTCCACGCCCACGCTGAGGATCGGACGGTTCCGCTTCTGCTTGAAGTAGCGCGAGATCCCGCTAATGGTGCCGCCAGTGCCTACCCCGGACACGAGCACGTCCACTTCGCCGTCAGTGTCGTCCCAAATCTCGGGGCCGGTCGTCTCGTAGTGGATGCGCGGATTGGCGGGATTCTCGAATTGCTGCAGCATCAGGTAGCGGCCGGGGTTGTCGCGCACCAGTGCGCGCGCGTGCTCGACCGCTCCATACATGCCGTCTTCCTCCGGTGTCAGTTCCAGGTCGGCGCCGAGCAACTTGAGCACACGGCGCCTCTCGGCGCTGTAGTTGGATGGCATGGCGATCATCAGCTTATAGCCGCGCGCGGCCGCCACGAACGCCAAGGCGATGCCCGTATTTCCGCTGGTGGCCTCGACCAGTTCCATCCCTGGCTTGAGCGCGCCGCTCCGCTCTGCGTCCCAGATCATGGACGCCCCGATGCGGCACTTGACCGAGTAGGCTGGGTTGCGGCCCTCGACCTTGGCCAACACGGTGGCCTTGGCCTGGCCAGCAACGCGTCGCAGTCGGACCAGCGGAGTGCCGCCGATGGCCAAGGAGTTGTCAGCGAAGATACGAGCCATGGCTAAATCTGCCAGTTGGGAACGCCCTTGACTCGCCTCTGCCGCCAGCGCTCCACCAAGTCGGCAAAGGTCGTTCGGTCAATCACGCACGACAGCGCGCGCTCGACGCGATCCCACATCTCAGGAAACGGCGAGTCCGTTGGCTCGTCCGCGAACGGGCGCTTGGCAGGCTGGAACGGACCGTCGATCTGGCGCAGGATGTCGCCCACAGTGATCTGATCGGGAGGCCGGGCCAAGAAGTAGCCCCCATCGACGCCGCGACGCGATCCGAGGTAGCCGCCCTGTTTGAGCTGGGCAAGGATCATTTCCAAGAACTTCTGCGGAATCTTCTGCCGCTCTGCAATCCTGGCGATCTTGACCGGTTCGGGTCGGCCGTGGCGTGACAGTTCGAACACCGCTCGGAGGGCATATTCGCCTTTCACGGAAACGTCCATGCCGAATCCCTACTAGTTTACTAGGGATTCAAGCCAAGGCCCGGTTCGAGGACCGCATCAAGCGATGAGGGCGGAGCACTTGCGGCACTCGCTGCGCCGCTTGGCGTTCATGGCACCGCAGGCGGGGCAGCGGTTGTAGGCGATCTGGCAGTAGATGTTGGTTGCAAACACGCCGCTACCGAGAATCAGCACCATGAATCCGGCAAGGATCAGCAGGTCAAGCACGGTATCTCAGCATGGCATATCCAATCAGGTCCGGCCGGGTTCCGGCCCGGTGCGCTCGCCGATATGCAGAGCGCTAATACGTCCAGCGCCACAGCGAGACGCCCGCCGTGAAGCCCGCCCCGACAGCCGCCATGAGGACCAAGTCGCCCTTCTTGAGCTTGCCCGAGTCAATCGCGTCACGCGTGGCCAGCGGAATCGTCCCGCCGGTCGTGTTGCCGTAGCGATCAATGTTGATCAGCGTTCGCTCCAGGGGCAAGCCCATGCGCTCGGCCACCGACGTGATGATGCGCCGATTGGCCTGGTGCGGGATCATCAGATCCACATCTTTTGCCGTATATCCGTTGCGCTCGAGCACGTTGACGCACAACTCGTACATCTTGCCCACTGCGTAGCGGTAGACCTGGCGGCCGTCTTGATGCACGAAGTGCAGCCGGGCATCGACCGTTTCGTGCGTCGCAGGCTGAGCGCTGCCGCCGGCAGGCATGCTCAAGTACTTGCCCCCGGAACCGTCAACCTCGTTGATGAAGTCGATCAAGCCGCCCTCTCCGTCACGGGCAGGCTCGACTAGGAAGGCGCCGGCTCCGTCGCCGAACAACACGCAGGTCGCGCGATCCTCGTAATCGATAATGCGCGACATCGTGTCCGCTCCGATCACCAGCACCCGCCCGTGGCTGCCGGACGCCACAAGCTGCGCGGCGGTCGAAAGACCGTACAACAGACCCGAGCACGCCGCCACCAAGTCGAAGCCCCACGCACCCTTGGCTCCGATGCGATCCTGCACCAGGCAGGCTGTCGCCGGGAAGAGCATGTCGGGCGTGACCGTGCAAACGATGATGGCGTCGATGTCCTCCGCCCCCACCCCGGTCTTGACCAGCACCTCCAAGGCCGCCTTTGTGGCCAAGTCTGACGTGGCCACGCCGGCTTCGGCAATGTGGCGTTCGTCGATCCCAGTCCGAGTGCGGATCCAATCTTCGGAGGTGTCGACGATTTTCTCCAGATCCTTGTTGCTGAGGACCTTGGGCGGCACGTAGCAACCGACGCCGGATATGGTGGCAGGCATAGGGAAGTGCGGCGCGGATATGTGGTCAGTCGCTGAAGTTAACGAAGCCCAGCCGCAGACACTAGCAGATACTATGATACTTGCACCGGATCCGGGATCTCCGGGCGCGCGCCGCTCCATCCACGGGCTGCGCGGAGGATGACGAGCAGTTCTTCGACCCATGTGGGTGCCGAAGTGGCAGCGTGACCGCGCCAAGGGCGTGGATTCTCCGATCCCGACCCAAGTGGTCTCCAACGAGGAGATCTGGCCCAGGCCCCAGAACCGGGCCCAAGCGCAGTGGGAACACCGCCTCGGCGAATTGGCCACTGCCAACGCCAAGCGCACCGGCATGGAGCGGCGTGCGTTCCTGCGCAGCCCTCTGGGCCTAGCGACTGCCTTCTGGGCGGCCAATGAGGCCTTCGGCCAGCGGTATTGGGACGTCGACGCTGAAGAGATGTTCGAGTTGGCGGCGCACGCGGAGAAATGGCCGCGCGGCGAATACTTCGTGTTCGACGTGCAGGCGCACTTCACCAACGGTTTCGCGCTGAACTTCCGCCAGTCAGAGTTCATGCGCGGCATGGGCTTCGATCTCACCGGAGATGCCGAGGCCTACAGTTTCAACACTTTCTTCAAGGAGATGTTCCTAGACTCGGAGACCGACATGCTGGTCATTTCCGGCGTGCCCGGCCGCGAAAAGAGCCCTACCGAGGAACGCGCGGCGCTGGTCGCCAACGCCGCCAGCGGCAATCCCGTCGACCCGCTGCTAGTGCGCGGCGGAGGCATCTTGCCAAGTTGGCTGATGGCAAAGCGCCGCGAGGACATCAACCAGCTCGCCGGCGGCCGGCGCGCGCTGTCGCAGAGCAACTGCGCTCCGAACCACTATTGGGACCCCGTCACGAACCGTCAGGATCGCGTGGCCCTCAAGGAGCAGATGACCCGCGAGGTGCAGGAATACGGCAGCGCGTCGTGGAAGCTGTACTGCCATTTCGACCCGGCGCGGACCGGCCGCGGCTTCCAGTTAGACGACGACGCCACCGCCTACTTCTACGAGGTGGCGCGGGAACTCGGCCAGACGACCGTGAGCGTGCACAAGGGCTTCGCGTCGCAATCGCGCCGCTTCGGCCACCTGGCCAATCCCAAGGACGTGGAGCGGGCGGCGCTGCAGAACCCGGACTTCACCTTCGTCATCTACCACTCGGCCCTCAAGCACGGCCCGACCGAGCCGGCGTTCTCGGAACCAGGCTTCTTCGACCCGAGCACGGGAGACTTCGCCTGGCACGAGATTCTGATGGACATCAAGCGACGCAATCCGGGCCTAGACAACGTCTACTGCGAGATCGGCAGCGCCTTTGCCACGCTGGCGGTCTCCCATCCGGTGATGTGCATGCACCTGATGGGCAAGAACGTCAAGCACTACGGGGCCGACAAGGTGCTGTGGGGCACCGACTGCATCTGGTGGGGCTCGCCCCAGTGGTGCATCGAAGCGTTCAAGCGGTTCCAGATCAGCGACGAGATCTGCGAGAAGTTCGGCTATGCCAAGCTCACCAAGCAGGACAAGGCGCGCATCTTCGGCCTCAATGCCGCCGAGATCTACGGCGTAGACCCGACACTTGCCAAAAGGGCGATCCGCGCCGACGCGCTCAGCACCATGAAGGCCAGCTACCTAGCCCGCAAGCTGGAACCCGACAACGCCGCGCACGGGTGGGTGCGCTCCGACGCCTGACAGGTCCGAACAGGCCGGTACTGCAGCGGCGCGTGCTGCTATTCGGAAGCTTGGATCACGCCGAGCATCTGCCACTCGTGCAGCTTGCGCTTCACGCTTTGCACGTTTTGCGACTCGGGCTCGTTCGTGGCTCCAATAAACGAGCGGTACTGGCCCGCCGCCTTCTCGAACTCGGCGCGCTGCTCGTGGATCATTCCCATGATCTGGTAGCTCTGGGGATACCTCTTGGAGTCTTCGCCAGCCTGCATCGCCAGCACCATCTCCTCGGCCTTCTCCGGCTTGCCAGAGTTGAGGGCGGCCACAGCCGTGAGGAAGCGAACGTTGCCCGCGTTTGGATTCAACTCGAGATACGCACTACCCCATGTCTCCAAACCCGTCCAATCGCTTTGGTCCACCGCCATCTTGATCAGCGGCTCGTACGGCTTTAGGTACTTCGGATCGGCGTCAACAGCCTTGGAATACGCTTCCTTCGCTCCGGCAGCATCCTCCACGGCCAGCTTGGCGTCGCCCATGGCCGCCCATGCGGCCGCGAATTCGGGATATTCGCCGACCGCCTTGGTGTATTGCGTTACCGCTTTCTTGTAGTTCGGCTTCCTCTTGCGCATCTCGCGCAGGCCGTTCTGGTAGGCTTTGAGCGCGGCCTTCGGCGCCTGGAGGGTCAGTGCGCTGACCACGTCACCGAGCAAGCCCTCGAGCCGATGCAGCACGATCGTGCCGACATCGTTGTTCTCCATGACGCTGTACATTCCGAGCTGCAGGTCATCGGAGCGATAGCCGGACAATTCCGCTCGCAACACGCAGGCGCTGAGATCGAAGCGCCCCATACCGACTTGGCGAACGCCGACGGCAGTATAGGCGCCGCCGCTCATCAGCGAACCCTGGCTGATCCCCGCGCCCGAGACGCTGGCATCCCTGGTCAGCAAGGTCGCATCGCCACCCACCCGGAAGCTGAATCTGCCCTTGCTGTCGGTATAGCCCTCGGGGAAAGTGTTGCCAACGCAGACCCGCTGCACGACCACCGGCTCGCTAGGCGGCAACCCGTCGTTGGTCACGACCCGCCCGTTCAGATACAAGGGCCTCGCTTGAGCGCCGAACGGATCGTTCTGCTGCCCGCCGAACGGATCGTTCTGCCGGGTGTTGTTGTTCAAACCACCTTGGTTCTGCTGCGATTGCCCGGTATTGCCGCGACCGCCGCCTGTGTTGCCGGTGTTGCCGCTGTTGCCGCCACCGGTGTCGCCACCGCGCTGTCCTTGCCCCGACAGCGCTACAGCGGTAGCGAGAGCCAGGGTTATCACTGGAATCAATCTGGGAACGCGCATTACACCGACTCCTCACTCAGCCTATAGAAGGCACCTGCTGCATGAAGGCTAGCACACGCCTAGCCGTTATGGCACCGCGGCATGCTACCCGCGAGCGAAATCGACGAAATCTGCCCTCAGACCGGGCCGCCGCGCTGGCTGCGAGCCGCGCATCTAAATGGGCACTTGATTGCCCGACGCTAGAATGGTTTTCTTGCGCGCATGCGGTTCCGCGGCATTTACGCCCCGCTAGTCACTCCGTTCGACCATCGAGGGAACATCTACTGGTCCAAGGTCGAGCACAACCTCGCACAGCTCCGCCGAACCCAGCTGTCGGGTTTCCTGGTCTGCGACCGCTGGGGTGAAGGACCGCTGCTCTCGGCCTCAGAACGGGCCGAGATCTGGCAGCGAGTTGCTACCCTCGCGGGTGCCGACGTGCAAGTGCTGGCCGCGGTCTCCGGATACGGCGTCACGCAAGCTCGCGAGGCAGTCGCGGCGGCGGAGGCGGCAGGTTGCGCATGTGCAGTGCTGGATGCCCCGGATGTGAGCGGGATGGCGCCGCACGCCGATGCTGCGGAACTGTTCTTTCGCGCCGTCGCTGACAAGTCGGCCCTGCCCGTGGTGGTCGAGGCAAGGCTGGGCGGCGCCTCTGGCGCGGCGGCGCAGCAGTTGGCTTCGCTGGCAGCTCACCCGGCGATTGTCGGAGCGTTGGTAGAGGGCGGCACCGGGGAGGAGATCGAAACCGCCGCGACCATGTGCGGCCCGGACTTTTCGATCCTTGTGCGCGATCTGGGAGCGACGGTGCGGGGCCTCTCGAGCGGTGCCCGCGCGGCGGTGCTTGCGATTGCCGCCGCCGTGCCGTTCTACGCCCTGTCGATTGAAGAGGCGATCCGCACGCGCGAGCACGACGCGGCCGCCGACCTAGTCGCGCGCGCACTCGAGCTCGACAGGCTGCTGCACGCGCACGGGGTACCGGCTCTCAAGTGCGCCTTGGACTTGCGCAGCTGCTACGGCGGCATCCCGCGGCTGCCCTTGCTGACTGCCCCGCCAGCCACTGTGGCAGCGGTCTCGGGGGCTCTGGGCGAGCTAGCCAGCTAAGCGGCACAGCGGCGACTACCGAAAGGAAATTATCAAGCTGACTTGACAAGGCTGCCGGATTCCGCTTCCAACGCAGGGGGCAAATCATGGCAGGTAAAGCACTTAACTGGCCCGGTAAGGCGCACAGAACGGGTATCATAACGTGCGCGACTCCGGGACCCTTGCGAAGATGACGGTGCTGTTTGCCGGTCTTGTCGCGAGGAGGCTGATGTGCCGCGACCTGATCGCCGAGAACGGCTGTCGTCCAGGGCGCGTTCCTAGGCGGCATCAGGGCGCGGGCGAGGTCCTCGGGCGTGGCGTCGGCGTAGTCGGGGCGTCTCATCGCGTTTTCTCCGCTTGGACTGACGCCTCTCTCGTACGGAATCTGGCAAGATCGTGCAAACTGGCAAAAATAGCTTTATTAGGCGAGTTTTACTGATTTTTTCTCCTTAAATACTTTCTTTCCGCGATTCTATCCGCTATGCTATAGATATGAACGGCAGGGAGTTCATGAGACGGGCCAAGCGGTACGCAGCAAGGAACGGCCTGGACTTCCGGTTCGAGCAGGCCAAGGGCAAGGGGAGCCACGGCCAGTTGTACGTCGGCCGCAGGCGGACCATGGTCAAGCGCACCGAGCTCAGCATGGGCCTGCTGCGGAACATGCTCTGAGACCTCGGGATCCAGAAGGAGGACTTCTAAAATGCGATATGCCTATCCATGCAGGATCGAGCGGGACGAGGACGGCGCGTTCGTCGTTTCCTTCCCGGACGTGGTCGGCGCCAACACCGGCGCTGACGACCGTGCCGACGCGTTGGAGCTGGCCGAGGAGGCGCTCTCCGGGGCGCTCGGGATGTACGTCGAAATGCGGGAACCCATCCCTGTTCCGAGCCCCGTCATGGACGGTCAGGAGGTCGTCGCGGTGGACCCGGTGACGGCGGCCAAGCTGGAACTGTACACCGCGATGCGGGACCGGGGCGTGACCAAGCGCGCGCTAGCGAAACGGCTGGGGCTGTCTGATACCACCGTGGGTCGCCTGATCGCCCCGAACCGCCGTTCCCGCATCGACCGTATTGGCAAGGCGCTTCGGGCGGTGGGCCGGGGCCTCGTGGTCGAGGGCCGGACAGACCCCGCTAGCGCGGAATGACCCGACTACGCTCAAGGGCGGTCGCTATCGAAGTAGTCCGGCTTGACCTTGATTGCTTCGCGCGTCCACAGGCAGGTATACCGGAGCGCGAAAACCACTGCGACTACGGGCGAGCCGACGGCGATTCCCCCGCCGATTGACATGGCGTCGGGGAGCATCATGAAGGTCCACATCGTGACGAACCCTGTGATCTAGGCGTAGAGCGTCTTCGGGCGCTTGAACTGCGTCGCGAAGTGGAACGCTGTTGCAATCCTGCCACGCGGCGTGTCATTACCGTCACTCAGATGACGGTAGAGGAAGCTGGCAGGCTTGTCGGCTTGTCAACTCAGATTGATAATTCCTACGGAAATAGCACCTTGTGGTCTGCAGTTTCGGGTTCGATCTCGGCGCGGATTTCGTCGACGAACCGAGGTCCGAACTTCGCGACGAGCGAGAGCACGCAATGGACACGCTCCTGTAGGTTCTCGTTCGGGTAGATCCAGTCGGCCAGTCTTGCCGCATGGCGCCCCGCCGTCGAGGCCCGTCGCATGGCTTCTCGCGCCACCTTGCCGTTAGCCCTCTCCAGCTGGTACTCGATCTTCTTTCGCGACCGCCCGAAGCTCGCCGCCAGCGTAGGATCGAACTCGTGAAGGGCTGCCTCCATCTCTTGGAGCCGTCCTCCGATCGCAGCTCGGCTCGCCGCAAGCTTGTCATGCAGTGGCGGCGGCACGAGCGAATTCGCGATCAAGCTCTCGAACTCGTGCCTCGGAGCGATACACTGGGCCACCGTCAGGCCGTACTTCTCCAACAGTTTCCGGCTTGCCGCATCCAGCACCGTAAACGAAGCCCTAGGCAACACGACCGGCATACGCTCCAGCAATCTGTCGTACAGCACTGCAGATTGCGCGAGGTAAGCCGCTTCGGACGGCCCCGCGATCAGCGCTGCGGTGGGGAGCATGGAGTCCTGCATCACGGGTCGCAGCAGCGCGCTCGGCGAGACCTGGAGCGGAGACCCCTCCAGCCGGTGCACGAGATCGTCGGCGCTGTAAGCCCGGGACTCGGACAAGAACGAGCTGTTCTTGCGCTTGAGGGCGATGCGCTCGGCGCCTTCGAAGAGCATCAGTAGCGATGTCGATTCTTGGACGTAGACCTGCTCGTGGTAGCCGGCGGATTTCAGCCCTCCGCCCCTGCGGATCAACGCATCGGCGAGCTCTGGCGCGCGCTTGATCGCGTTGCGCAGCACGGGAACGGTCAGTTGGCGGATCCCCGCCTCCATCGGCGAGAGAAACAGGATTCCAGTGCGCTCCAGCAATTTGCTGTAGAGCCGCTGAAACCCGCGTCCGAACCCAGCGCCGTCGCCATAGGCGCTCCGGGCCAGCGCGACCGCCTCGGCTGCGTGCGGCAAGCCCTCGCAGCAGGCCTCGAACTCGCTCAGGCGCGGGTCGGTGATCTTGACCGAACCGACGGCTGTGCCAGGCGTCCCGGCACTTTGCGCCTCGATTCTCTGCGGGCCGTCCGCAAGCGAGTGCGCCCACGCATGGTTCACTTCCGCGAGGTCGTGGTCTTCGGTCGCAAGCCAGAAGACCGGCGTGGCGGGAGTGCCGCGGCGCGTCAGCTCTTCGGCGCAACGTACCGCCGTGAGCGCCTTGTAGAGCGTAAACGCCGGGCCGCCCAGCAAGCCCACTTGCTGGCCCGTGGCCACGACCACCGTGCCAGGTTGGGCCAGCCGATCCAAGCTGGCTTGCACCTCGCCGTCACCATCCCGATTCTGGCTGGCGAGCGCATCCACCAACGCCTTGCGGTGGTCCGGCTCCAGACGGGCCGTGCTCGCCGCAGCTTGCGCGGCGGCCAGCGACGGCGGGTGGCGGTAGAACTGGCCAACGCGGGAAAAACTGGAGAGCAAGTCCGCGAACAGCGGCCGGATGCCCGGCAGTTCAGCCTGAGGGAGGGAAACGCTGCGCATCTCGCTCAGATATGGCCTCTGGCGTCAATCTTCCAGACTTCCTGCACGGAGTCGCCCCGCACGCAGTACATCCGGTCATAGAGGTTGACGTTCGGGTCGCAGTGGGGCACGACCAGCTCGATCTTGTCCCCCAGAACGATCTCTCGCTCGGCATCAGCCAGCGTCAGCGCACCGTGCTCGTCGCCGCGAAACGCGTAGGTCAGGCCGCCTGGGCGGGCGACCTCCGGGCCAAAGTCGCGGTCGGTCGCGAACGCCTTCAGGCCCGCGTCGACCGTGGCGATGTCGTCATGATTCTTGCTGACTACCGTGGCCAAGACATGCAGCGCGTTGTGGAAGTCATCGTAGACCTCGCCGCCCCTGCCGCCGATGATCCGATAGTCGACGTCCATCAGGGCATAGGAGCCGACTTGCAGTTCGGTCATGCCGTCAAGGGCGGAATCAATGTTGTACGTGCCAGTGCTGGCGCCCGACATGATCTCGGCGGGCAGCCCCTTGCGCCGCATCGCTGCGAAGCTCTCGAGAACCGGCCCCATGTAGCGCTCCGAATGCTCCTTGCGCGCCTGGAATCCCTTCACGTGGGAGGAGGCGCCGCAGTAGCCGTGAACCCCCCTCAGGCGCAGATTGGGCAATCGATCGATGGTCTCGGCAAGCTGCACGGCCGCCGGTCCGGGCGGAATGCCGGTCCGCCGGCCGAGCGGGTCGATATCGACCAGCGTGTTGAGCCGGATCTTGGCCGCGCCGGCCGCCTCGTCCAGTTCCGCGGCATTGTCCGGATGGTCGACCACGACCATCGTGTCGGGCCGCCGCCCAGCCAGGCGCACCACTCGGTGAACCTTGTTCGGACCGACAGCCTCAGAAGTCAACAGCAAGCCGCCGATCCCGGCCGCCGCCATTGCCTCCGCTTCGCGGATTGTCGCGACGCACACCCCCAGCGCGCCCCGACTGACCTGACGCTTGGCAATTTCGGAGCACTTGTGGGTCTTGGCGTGCGGTCGCAGGTCGACGCCAGCGGTCTTGGCGTGCTCGGTCATACGCAGCAGATTCGCCTCGAACGCATCAAGGTCCAACAACAACGATGGCGTTGGCAGGTCTTGCTTGGTCACACCCTCGATTTGCGAGCCGCGCGCCAAGCGCTCCTCGATCTCGTCAATGGAATAGGCGCGAGCGTTTGGAGTCATGATGATCGGGGCTGCCAAGGCATGCATGCCCGTGCGGAGCCAATCTCGGCGGGACGGTCTCATCAGCGGATTTGCCCCCTGAATATTGATCATAGTCCGACGCGGGACCACGGCACTAGCGCGACCAAGCCCTCGCCAGTCCTGCCAGCGTTCGATCAAGCAAAAGCACCACATAGGCCGATCAAAATCGATGGCTCACTTCGTGAAACGACAGCTCGGGCTGGCGACGTCAGCGTCGAGTGCCAAGCCGGCTCAAGCGGCGGAAGCTCGCTGAGCGCGGTGCCGGCCTGCATCCGCCAGGAAGCCTCGGGGCATCGCAAGCGACCGGATCAGATAAAATCTCGGTTCATGTCGGCAAAACTGGGCGGATTCGCGGCAGCGTTGCACACGCCGCGTCGAGAGGACGGCTCGATCGACTTTGCGGCGCTCGCGCGCAATACCGATTGGGTTATTTCACAAGGCGCCAGCGCAGTCGTGCCGTGCGGCGGGACCGGCGAGTACTCCGACCTCACGCTCGGGCAACGGAAAGAGATCGTCGATCAACTGGCCTGGGTGCCCAAAGCAAAGGCGAAATTGGTGGTCGGCGTCGGCTCGGGCTCGCTGCGGGACTCGGTGGACTTGGCGCGACACGCACTGGACAGGGGGTCGGACGCGGTCCTGCTGCCGCCGCCGCACTTCTATCGCTACGAAGCCCGCGACCTGCTGCCCTTCTTCCGCGCCGCGGCCCGGGCGATCGGCGGCCCGACCATGCTCTACAACCTTGCCGGCTTCGTCAGCCCGCTCGATGCCGAGATCGTCGCCGAGCTGATCAGCACCGAGACGCACCTCATCGGCATCAAGGATTCGAGCGGGGGCTTGGAGATCCTGCGGCGACTGACCCAAGCCGGCATTGCCAGCGTGCGAGTGCAAGGCCACGACGCGTGGCTGGCGGAGTCCTTGCGCCAAGGCTTGGCCGATGCTGCCATCTCCGGCCCGGCCAGCGTGGTGCCAGAAGCCATCCGGGCCGTTTTCGAGACCTTCGGCGACGAGGATGCTTTCTCCGCCGCCGCGACGCATTTCGAGCAGTTCTTGCAGCAGCTGATGCGCTTCCCCTACCCTTGGGTGATCAAGTGGGCGGCGCAGTACAGGGGCCTGGACCCGGTGACTTTCGCAGTCCCGTTGAGCGCCGAGCGAGACCAGGACAGGCAAGCGTTTCTGTCTTGGTTCGAGACATGGCTTGAGAACGGCCCGCCGACGAGCCCGGACTTTCGCAGGCCTTGATCGGATGGCGTTGGCAAGGTACGGGCGGCCGTCCACCGTTACGCAGATCGCGGGAGAGGGGGCTACAGTGCCCTCGATCGTGCGTGACGCGGCAACCGCGTACGGCAAGCGGGCCTTCATCGTCGGCGAGAGCGGCGAGATCCTGACCTTTGAAGAGAACTACCGCCGTGCCAACCGCTTCTCGAACGCACTGCGAGCCCGAGGCATCGGCAAGGGCTCCGTGGTTGGCGTGTTCAGCCGGAACTCGTTCGACTTTGTGACCGCTGGCTACGGGATTCTCGCGAGCGGGGCGGTCTTCACACCGTTCAACTCGAGCTACAAGCGTCGCGAACTGGTCCACCAGATCACGAACTCGGGCGCATCTGTGGTCTTCGCCGAGAAGAGCCTGCTTCCGCAGCTTCAAGAATGCCGCGACCAGATCCAGGGCTGCCAGATCATCGAGCTGGAGCCCGAGTTCTGGCATTCCGCGCCGGATTCGGAGCCGGAGCAAGCGACGGACCGCGACCGGGATGTGGTCTTCCTGCCGTATTCGAGCGGCACGACAGGATTCTCCAAGGGCATCGAGCTTACCCAAGGCAATCTCGCCGCAGCCATCCGGCAACTGGTGTTCTCGCGAGCTGCGATGTTCGAGGAGCAGGGGCGCAGCTATGTCTTCCTGCCGCTCTATCACATCTACGGATTCAACGTGGTGATGAATGCCTTGCTCGCCACTGGCGGCACGCTGCACCTGCGCCGGCGCTTCGACATGGACGACTGCCTCGACAGCATCGAGCGAGATCGCATCACCAGCCTGCCGCTGGTGCCGCCGGTACTGCTCGGCATGCTCTCGCGAGACGATCTCAGGGACAGGGACCTGTCGTCTCTCCAATGGGTCAACATCGGGGCGGCCCCGGTCCCTTTGCCCGCCGTGCACCGCTTCGTGGAGATGACCGGAATCACCGTGCGGCAAGGGTATGGCATGACGGAGACATCGGGAATCGCAACGACGAACCCGACAGAGGCTTCGTTTGATGTCGCCGAGACCGCCGGCCTGCCGGTGGCGGGCATGGACGCGGCGATCTTCGATCTAGCGACCGGCACGCGCCAGCTGCCAACCGGCGAAACGGGAGAACTCGCCCTGCGCGGCCCGAACATCATGCAGGGCTACCACGCCGCCCCCGAAGAGAACGCGGTCGCCTTGCGCAACGGTTGGTTCTACACGGGGGACATCGGCCACATTGACGAGCTGGGACGCGTGCATATCGTGGACCGCAAGCGCGAGATGATCAAGTACAAGGGTTTCCAAGTATTACCCGCAGAGTTAGAGTCGGTGATCTTGGAACTGCCCGAAGTCCGCGACGTCGCCGTGGTCGGCGTGAGGGACGCCCACGGCTCCGAGAGCCCGAAGGCATACGTCAGCCTGCATCCGGGCAAGTCTCTTAGCGGCGACCGAGTGCAGGCGCACGTCAAGTCCCAAGTCGCCGGATACAAGCAGGTGCGGGAGGTCGAATTCGTCGGCGCGATCCCGCGCTCGCCAGCTGGCAAGATCTTGCGCAGGCTGCTGTGATCCGACGGCGCTAGCCGGATTCTGGCTCTGCGGATAGCACGCCCGTCGGGACGGACTGTTCGATGAACTGCCGCGCCGCCTCCACCGCGCCGCCCGTCTCCTCTGCGGCGGGCACGAACTTCGCAAACTTGACCATGTCTGCCCGGTGCAGGAAGTCGCGCAGCAGCGTTTGGTGGTCGCGGCGAATGTGCGGGCCGCTCGACATGGCTACGAGAAATTCCTCGGTCGTCTGCTCGGGCGCGCGTAACGAGAACTGGTCTTCGATGTAGTGCCGCACGATGTCCGAGAGCCGCAAGTAGAACAGTTCGACCGCACCGCCGGCAAGCAGCCCCTCCGACAGCAGCGCGTCCAATGCGGTCAAAGCGATCTCATGAGGCGGCACCACTCGCGGTGCCGACAGCTTGTCCTTGCGGCGCTTCCACCACCACAGGCCGGCAACCGCCGCGACCGCCAGCAGGAGCGTCCCCAAGGCCCACCACCACCAAGGCGCCGGAATATCGAGCGGCTCAGCGATGTCCAGCAGGTCGGCCGTTTCGGGATCCGGCAAGACGCTCTCGACAGGGATCGTCAACGCTTCCGAAGAAATCGAATCAGAACCGTTGAGCGTCACTGTCAGCGGCGGGAGTTCGTACTCGCCCGGCAGGAACGGCTGCAGGACATATTCGCGGACGCGTTCCACTCGTCCGCCGTCCAAGAGCCTCTCCGACACCTCCTCGTCGCGCTCCACCGCGAACTCTCCGAAGCCATCCCCGGAGTCCGGGAAAGCCACGGCAACGCCCTCGTCAGCCTGGACGGCCAGCCTGAGCAAAGCGCTCTCTGCAGTGGTGAGAGCGGAGCGATCCAGCGTGAGTTCCAGTCGACCGCCCGCGGCCTCGTAGGTCTTGGCGATCGCCGGCTCGAGGTCCTGGGTGCCGCCGCCGTTGGCGCACGACGACCAAGCCGACGCCAGCGCCGCGGCCAAGCATGCGCCGATCCACGCGGCTCGACGGCGGCCCAGAGTACGCGCCGCTGGCGTCATCTCCGCCTCCCGCGCTTGCGAAACAGTGTCCGCAAGTCGCGGACGTAGTCATGTCCGGTCTGCACCTCGACTTCATCGATGCCGGTGGCGCGGAAGAACGCGCGCCTTTGCTCGACGCGCTCCCGCGACCGCGCGGCGTAGTCGCGGCGGACGCGCGCGCTCGAGGTGTCCAGCAAGACACACTCCCCGGTTTCCGCATCTTCGAGTTCGACCAGCCCCACGTCGGGCAGTTCCTGCTCGCGCTCGTCGCACACCGCGACAGCGACCAAGTCGTGGCGGCGGGCGAGGATCCGCAACTGCTTCCCGCTGGCCTCCTCCAGCGTCCCGTCGGTAAGAAAGTCAGACACCAAGAACACGATGCCGCGCTTGTGCGTGACGCGGCCGAGATACTCCAGCGCAACGGAGAGGGCCGTGCCGCGGCCGCGCGGCTGGAAGCGCAGCAACTCCCGGATCAGGCGCAGCACGTGGGTCCGTCCCTTGCTGGGAGGTATCGCCAATTCGACCGATTCCGTGAAAACGATCAGGCCGACCTTGTCGTTGTTGCGGATGGCGGCGAAGGCGAGCAGTGCGCAAAACTCTGCCGCGGCCTCGTTCTTGAGCTGACTGCGACTGCCAAACGCGCCCGATGCCGACAGGTCCACCACCAGCCATACCGTGAGTTCGCGCTCTTCGACATAGCGCTTCACAAAGGGCCTGCCCATGCGCGCCGTGACGTTCCAGTCGATGCTGCGGATCTCGTCCCCGGGCGTGTACTCGCGGACCTCGTCGAATTCCATCCCGCTGCCCTTGAAGACGCTGCTGTACTCGCCCGCCAGCACGTCGTCGACGGCCCTGTCGGTCTGGATCTCGATCAGCCGGATCTTCTTGGCGACGTTGCGGGTGAACTCCTTGACGTCCATGGGCGTGTTCGGGCTCGCAGGAGATTCGCGAAAGTTCGGGCGCTAGCTAGGGAGTCTGGGGATCGCGCTGCCACCAGCCGCGACCGGCCGCCAGGCTGCCGGATATTGGACGGGAAAACGGCGCTGCCGAGGCGCTCGGCTGTCAGTAACCATCGAACTTAGCATGAAGCCGCGCCATTGACGCCGAGTCCGGCCGAGGGGCGCGAGATCACTCCGGGCCGGGATAGCGCAGCACCCCTCGGGAGCCGCCCACTTGCGCGCCGAAGACGGACCCGCCGGAGAAGGCCACGCCCTCTGCCCCGCTGGTGACCCTGCTGAGATCCGGGCGCGGATCGGGAATGAACGCCCGCACCACTCCCGTGCGGGCGTCGCCGATGTAGATTCCGCGCGCGAAGCCGGGATTCCTAGGCTGGCCGGAACCGTCGGGATCGAAGCCCGAATCGGAATCGGCCACATAGAGCGTGTCGTCCGCATCGATGAAGATCCCGCTGGGCGATCCGAACTGTGTCCAAGTCGCCAGATGCGTGCCATCGGTCGAGAAGATCTGAATCCGCTGGTTCGCGCGGTCGCCGACAAACAAGCGGTCCTGCGAGTCAACTGCCAATGCGTGGATGCCGCTGAAGTGTCCATCCTCGGGTCCGGCGCTGCCCCAAGACTCGATGAACTTGCCATCGCTGCGTAACCTGACGATGCGGTTGTTGCCGCCGTGGCCGTGATTGTGCCCGTCGCCGACGAAGATGTCCCCGTTGCGAGCGACAGCGACATCGGAGGGGCAGCTGAACGCAGTCTCGCTCTCGCCAGGCACGCCCGCCGTTCCGAGGCTCAGCAGGAGCTCGCCGTCCGGGCTGAACTTGTGCACCTGGTGGCCGCGGCCGTCCTCTCCGCCGGTCTTGCAATCGGTGTGCACGGCGTCGGCCACCCAGAGATTGCCTTGGTGATCGGCATGAATCCCGTGCGGCCAGATGAACATGCCCGAACCGAAACTGCGGATGAGCTCACCATCGGGCTCGAACAGCAAGATCGGATCCAAGTCGCTGCTGCGGCAATTGCTTCCGGCGCAGCGCTCGGCGACCCAAATCCTGCCCGTAAACCGCCCCTGCTCGTCTCGGTGCGGATAGATCGCGCTGGTGGAGCCCCAGCTGCGACCGGCAGGGAGGCTTCCCCACGCCTCGCCGGGGCCGAACGGGTTCGGCGCCGCGGGCTGGGCCTGGGCAGCAGCACCGAACGCCAGAAAGGCGATGGCATGTCCGAGGAATCGCCGGTTCATGGCCCGAATCGTGTCAGCACATGGCCTTGCCAGCGCCGTACATCATCGAACAATACGATACTCGATGGGGCTTATATCCGAAAGTGCCCATTCAGGCAACCCTCGCATACGGTTCTGGAGCAACGCACGGCCTGACGACCCACGTTGACGCTCCGGCGGCAATAACCCCGGCCGCCAAG
>VXMF01000034.1 GCA_009841225.1 Terriglobia bacterium
TTTTATTCTATCATATCTGCATGCTTTCGCGCTAGATGAACGCAGCTTAACTGGGCACTTTCGTATATAATGCCCTACTCGATCGATAGACTTCCCGGGCCGCTGTACTCAGCAATCGCCCCGTTGGCGGGGCTTAACAACCCCTATGGCAGCAGGCGTCGTATTGAGCCGTAGGCTCGCCGAACGAATTTGGCCGCCAGTCGCTGCTGAATTGGAGATGCGAGCATGAGCGCTGACCCTCCATGCTCGCCGGCCTTGGTTCCGCGGCAACCCCGCAGACCAAGATCTTGAGTGTCGTGCGATACGGCACAATCACAGGTGTCCCGCCGGGAGTAACATTTCTTGATGGATTCGCTCGTGGCACTGGTTGGGGATGCCCTTGCAGGTCTGCATATTGCGGCGCGGCGCCTTCGCAGGAGCCCGGGGTTCACGATTACGGTCGTCGCTCTACTGGCTCTGGGGATCGGAGCGAACTCGGCTATTTTCAGCCTCATGAATGCGGTGCGGACGCGAATGCTGCCCGTGCCCGAGCCCAACGATCTGGTGCTCTTCTATGTCGACGATTTGAACGGTTCCAGCCGCTACATGATTCCGCGGGACACCTACAGGCAAATCCGCGAACGGAATTCTGTCCTGGAGGAATTCGCCGCGGCGACATTTCCTCCGATAACGCTATCGAGCGATGGAATCGCCGAACGCGTGAGCGGGATGCTGGTTTCGGGGTCCTTCTTCGAAACGCTGGGCGTGGACGCCGTGCTCGGACGAGTGCTAACACCGGACGACGACCGCCTTCCCGTATCACCCGCAATTTGCGTGATCAGTTACGGGCTATGGCAGCGGCGATTCGGCGGGGACCCTAGTGTGATCGGGCGCCGCGTTCGAGTGAACACACATTCGTTCACCATCGTCGGCGTCACTCCAAAGGAGTTCCTCGGCATGTCCGAGGATTCGCGATTGGATATCAGCATCCCCCTCAGAGCGGCGGGAATGTCCGAGTACCTCTCCTTTCCGGTGCGTACTTTCGGCAGGCTGAAACAGGACATAAGCAGATCTCAGGCCCAGGCCTCGCTTGATGTTCTCTACCGTCAGATCGCACTCGACCCTACCTCTAGCAAGCCCTCCGAATTCAGAGTGGGGCTTCGTCCGGGCGGCCAAGGGTTCTCGGAACTGCGAACGCGATACGAGAAGCCGCTTCTGGTCTTGATGGGGATGGTGGGAATCGTGCTGCTGATCGTATGCGCCAACGTCACAAACCTCACTCTGGCGCGTACTTCCGCCCGTACGAAGGAGATCGCGACACGGCTGGCCTTGGGCGCAAGACGGATACATCTGGCAGGGCAACTATTTGCAGAAAACACATTGCTGGCAATTTGCGGAGCCGCCCTTGGAATTGCACTGGCTTACTGGACGGACAATGCGCTGCTGGCGCTGGCACCGCGGCAAATCGGGGGTGGCGAACTGATCCTCGATGTGAATCCAGACTGGCGCGTATTCCTGTTCACTCTGGTGGTCTCGACGCTGGTCGTCATCTGTTGCGGCATCCCGCCGGCCCTGCGATCTGCGCGTGTAGATCCAGGGCCTGCGCTCAAGGGCGGCACCAGTCTGCGCCTCCCAAGGCGGCTTCCCTTCAACAAGCTATTGGTGGTGGCGCAAGTCGCTTTGTCGCTGGTGCTGCTAGTCGGAGCCGGACTGTTTCTGCGCTCGTTGCACAATCTCAACTCAGTCGATCTTGGCTTGAATCCCGATCGTCTATTGCTGCTGACCCTCGACCCGGGCACCTCCGGTCTCACGGCGACGGCAAGCAATCAGCTTGCGGAACAGCTAGTTGACCGAGCCCGCAGCATGCCCGGAGTGGTTGCTGCTAGCGCCGGGTTCATCAGTCCGCTTTCCGGCGGCATCGCTCTGACACGCGTTAGCCTTCCTGGGCACGGACCTGTTGAGCGCCGTTCGTTCGACGTGAATTGGATCGGAGCCGATTACTTCGGAGTGATCGACGCACCAGTGCTGACAGGAAGGGCGTTCTCTCGTCATGACGGCATTTCGCACAAAGTGGCGATCGTAAATGAGCAAGCTGCGAGGTATCTTTGGCCCGGCGAGAGCCCGATCGGCAAACACGCTATGGTCGGCTGGGAGCAGGGCGAAGATCACGAGATCGTCGGGATGGTCAGGGATGTGAAGCGCAAGTCTCCTAGAGGAGACGCCGAGGCCGCCGTGTATCTCCCTTTCTCCCAGAACACGCGACCGCATTTCGTCTTGCACGTTCGCGTGGCGGACGGGACGGGGCCCATGATCCCCGCGCTGCTCCGGGAAGTCCGCGCTGTTGCTCCGGAGGTGCCGGTAGCCGACGCGACCACGATGGCGGCGCAACTCGGCCGGACCATGATGCTCGATCGCTTGATGGCGTTTCTGACGCTCCTCTTCGGTCTTCTGTCGGTGGTCGTGGCTGCAGTGGGGCTATATAGCGTCATTGCATTTGCCGTAGCGACCCGAAAGCGCGAGATCGGGATTCGAATTGCCCTAGGGGCAGGTTATTCCCAGGTGCTCGGGCAGGTAATGAGGGAGGGCGCGGTGCTGATTTCGATTGGTCTTGCCCTAGGCGTGCCCAGCGCACTATGGGCATCGCGGTTCGCCAGGTCGTTTCTCTACGGATTGAGTGCAACTGATCTGGCGACGTATATAGTCCTCGCAGTGGTCCTAGTCGGAATCGGCCTTGGCGCCACTTGGGTGCCAGCACGTCAGGCGGCAGGGTTGGATCCTGCTGTGGCGTTGAGGTATGAGTAGGCAGGAGGGACTGCATTCACTGAATCCCGGCACCGATTGGCACATCGATGTCGATCCGACTCGTCTGCCCTAGTCGTCCGGAGACTTGGCATCAATCCCCGCCGAGTCGCCGCCTGGTGGTCGAGAAACGCCAGGTATTGCTTCGCCGCCGCCAGCATAGTCGGGCTAACGGGCCCAGCGCGCACTTGCCGCGCAGCTTGAGCTCAGCTGCGCCTTGGGTCCAAGCGAGACTACGGCACCTCTACGCCATCGAGCACTTGCCGGACAATGTCTTCGGAAGTGAGTTCTTCCGCCTCGGCCTCGTAGGTCACCATGACACGGTGCCTGAGCACATCAGGCGCGACCGACTTGACGTCTTGAGGAATGACATAGCCCCGGCCCTGCAGCATCGCGCGCGCTCGTGCGGCCATCGCAAGATAGATCGTGGCGCGCGGGGAAGCGCCGTGCCGGATCCACTCCCCGATGTCGAGGTTCGCCTCGGCCGGATTGCGCGTGGCCTCGATCAGGTCGACGATATATTCCTCGATCTTCGCATCCATGTAGATTGTGTCGGCTAGCTCTCGCAGGCGTACGACATCCCCGGGAGATAGCACGGGCGCGACCTCGTGCTGCACTGTTGAGCGAGCCATCCGACGCAGGATCTGCAGCTCGTGCTTGCGCTCCGGGTAGTCCACTCGCAGCTTGAGCATGAAGCGATCCACCTGAGCTTCCGGCAAGGGATAGGTGCCCTCCTGCTCGATCGGGTTCTGAGTGGCCAGAACCAGGAACGGATCCTCGAGCGGGTAGCTCTGGGGGCCTATCGTTACCTGGCGCTCCTGCATGGCCTCCAGCAAAGCGCTCTGCACCTTCGCCGGCGCGCGGTTGATCTCGTCGGCCAGCACGATATTTGCGAAGATCGGGCCCTTCTTGGTGCTGAAACCGCCGTCGCTCGGCGAGTAGATCATGGTGCCGATCAAATCGGCCGGCAGCAGGTCGGGCGTGAACTGAATGCGCTGGAACGACGCCTGCAGTGTCCTGGCCAACGTCGTCACCGACAGCGTCTTGGCCAGGCCGGGGACGCCTTCGATCAACACGTGGTTGTTGCACAGCAGCGCGAGGAGCAGGCCGTCGATCAGTCCCTCTTGGCCGACGATCACGCGGGCAAGCTCCTGCCGGACTGCGGCAAAGACCGGAGCCTCAGCCTCGACCCTGCGGCCGATCTCCCTTACATCGGCGGATTGCGAAGAGCGGTCTGGCGCGGCTTCGCGGACGACAGAATCAACCCCTTCCATAGCGACCAATTTAGCAGTACGAGCGCGCTACGGAGCAGGGCCGGTACGCGCAGATTCGCCGGATTGCGACACCACTTCTGCCAAGTAGCCCTGGGCCAGCACCGAGGCGCCGCCCACCTGTTCGGTTACGAACGCGAAACCGTGCGCGTACTGGAAGCTGCACTGCGCTACCAAGTAGCCCTGGAAATCCGGCAGGGGATCGACGCCGCGCGCCGCGTTGCCGCTCGAGAGTCGAAAGGCAACCTGCTCGCCCGCATCGATTTCGACCGTGCGACGAACAGTCGGAGACTGCTCGCCTTCCAAGCCAGCGCCGTGGAAGGTGAGGCTGCAACTGCCCGGCTGATAGCGCGTGCCGAGCGGGTCAGCAGAAGTGTTTACCAGCACGACGGCCGTGTCGAACGTGGTCTGGTTGGTCACGAACGGGAAGAACAGCGTGGTGCCGCACTCGCCGACCTGAAACGACGGCCGAGGCACGCGCTCGGGAGCCACGAAGCGCGGCCCTGCACCAAGCGGCCCACTGCTAGCCGCCGGGCCAAGCGGGGCGAGACTGGCGTCCACGATCACCCGTCCACCGCGTATGGCGGGGCCGTCCGAGTCGGACGGGTTCAGTCGAAAC
The DNA here is from genome assembly GCA_009841225.1 of Terriglobia bacterium. GTDB lineage: Bacteria > Acidobacteriota > Terriglobia > Bryobacterales > UBA6623 > VXMF01. The sequence goes on from VXMF01000034.1 coordinate 4,669, forward strand.
TGAATCCTGCATTCCTCTTGCGCGGAAGGGTCCGCGGCAAGCACTTGGTAGACCGCATAGGCTTCGTCAGCCTCGCTCACCGTCAATGGCACGTCGCGGGCCAGCCCATCTGACACGACCGTACCGCCCACGCCACTCGCCGACGCCCCTTGGACCAATCCCAGACGCAACCCCGCCGCCTCACCCTCCGAGGCGCAGACGGGAGCCACGGGGGCTGCGATCGAGATGCCCTCGGGTAGGGCAGAAAACCCGATCTTTAGGCGCGTCGGGCTCGGCTGGGCAGCCTCGCCGGCAGCGCTTGGATAGTAGTCATCCGTCCATCCGGGCCGGCCCGGCCTTGTTGAGAGCCCAGCGACCGCCTTGAAAGCAGAGGCGAAACCCTCGAAGATACGAACCTCACCGAACGCCTCGCCCTCCGAACACAGGCGCCCCTCCTGCACGGAGCGCGCGAGAGCAGAGACCCCTGGCGCCGCGTGCGCGACGGGCAGCGTTCCCGCCTCTAGGACAACGCTTCCCCCTGCCGACGACATGGATACGGCTGCCTCGATTGGAATCGCCCCGGACCGTGCATCGCCGCCGACGCCTGCCTCGGCGGCGTTCACCCGGATATTGGTCAGTCGCACGCTCGTGGTGGTCGGATGACACCCGCCCGGCACTCCGTATCGACCGCCACAGTCGTCTAGCGGGACCGCCCGCGCGGACTCGCTGCCGATGGCCGCTCCGGGGATGGGGAGCGCGATGCCGGACCAGAGCAGCAGTCCCGGGCTCGCGGAGCTGCGACGCGCGAGCATCGGGTCCTGCACGGTGCCGTTGGCACCACAATCGCTGAACAAGCGCTCGCTCGTCGAGGCCAAGCAGGCCTTTTCGTTGACCACCAACACCGCGTCGGTGACATCCGCGCCGAGGCCGAAGCCGCTCTGGTTCGCAATCCCGACGCTCAAGGACACCGCGAGATCGACCACGAGAAAGCCGCGGGGTTCGAAACCTCGTCCCTGACCGCGGTTCTCGCACGTGATCGCGATATCACCGACGAGTTCGCTGGTTCCCTCGATCCTAACCAGCGGTGCCAGTGCCGTCGCCGAACAGTGGATCTGGCCGAGCTCGGCGCTGGGAACGGGCGATCCCTGCTGGGCCGATGCGACGCTTGCGAGCGCAGCGCCAAGCAGTATGGCGCCGATCCGCATTCTCCGAGAACGAGGCGCTGGGGCCGACCTCGGTAGAGGCCGGTCCAAGGACACTAACCTAGGGAGCATCGCCACCTATAGGAAGACGCCTGCCCTCGGCGTCGAAAGGAATCACTGGGGCCAAGTAACCCATGGCCAGGTCGGCGATACCGCCAAAGCCGTCCGACATGAATACGTAACCCCGAGCGCCCGGGAATCCGCAGTCTGCGATCAAGTAGCCCTGGAACTGGTCCATGCCAATGATGTTGCGGGCAGGGTTGCCGCCCGAAAACGTAAACACCAGCTGCTCGCCGGGTTCGATCGCCGTGGTGTACTGAACCAGCAACTCGTCCTCGCCGTCGCCACCCACCCCGTAGAAGTGCAGGTCGCAGGATCCGGCCTGCTCGGCCACGGTATCCGTCAAGGCTTGCAAGGAACCGTGCGTGATCACCAATCCCGTATCGAATCCGGCTTGGTTGGTGACAAACGGGAACAGCAGCCGCGTGCTACACGCACCCAGATTCACGTCGGCGCCTGCCAGCGCCAAGGCCGGCGCGAAACGCGGCAACGGAGCGCTAGCGCTGGCCCTAGGGACCGCACTGCGGGGCGCGAAACTCGCCGCAACGGTCGCCCTAGCGCTGCCGACCCGCCGGTCAGACGTCTCGAACAGCGCCGGAATGTGGCAGTCCTCCACCTGGCCGGGGTCGTCCGCCACGACTTCGTAGACCGCGCGTCCAACCCCATCCTCCAAGGGGATCGACACGTCCGTGCCAGTCCCCGAGGCCGCCGCCGAGCCGCCCGCCCCGGCGGCATCGTGGCCGCTCACCAAGGCCAATGCCAGCGAGTCGCTAGAAGCGCCATCCGATCCGTCGAAGTCGGGCTGATGACAGGCCACGAACGAAGGAATTCTCAGCTCGACGCCCTCCGGCACGTCTCGAATGTCGAGCATTACCCGGGTCGCCTCGCCCGGCAGGGCCGTTTGCGAGCCCGCTCGAAACGCGCTGGCGAAACCCTCTTGCACGACCACGGTCGCGGTCCCGCGGGAATCCCCGCCACAGGCCGCCGCCGGCTCCGTTTCGACCACCGCGAGTCGCATGCCGGTAAGAGAGTTCGCCAGCCGCAGACTGGCGTTGCGCAAGGCGACCCCGGAGGGCGAGCGCAGCTCCAGGGCCGCTGCGACGGGCGCTCCGAAACTCGACCCGCCGGCGAGTCGAACCTGAGAGGCGTTGGCACGAATGCCCCGAATCTTCAGCGTCGAGGCTCCGAACGGCAGATTCCCAGGAAACGGCACGCTTACGTTCGTCCACGTGAGCGCGTTCACGCCTGCCAGGCGCCCGAACTGCGGATCCTGCACCGTGGTCAGCGGCGCGTCGCAGGACCCATACGTGGAGCCGTTGGCACTGGGCGTCGCGCAGTCATTGCCGTTGACTACCAGCACCGCGTCGCTGATGTCACCGAACGTGCCAGAACTGATCGTGTTGGTCACGCTGGCGTTGAGCGTGACTGTAATCGACACGCTCAGGTCGTCCCGCGGTCCCGGCGGCAGCGGACTCTCCGGGGCACAGCTCAGCAGGATGTCCGGCAGCATTTCGGCCACGCCTGCCGCTCGGACCGGTGCCGCCGCCGCCGAGGCGGTACAGGTCACCGCGGCGTCAGCCTGCGCCCACGCCGGACTGGAAGAAATGAGGACCAAGGTGCCCGCTAGAGCACATGAACGGCACACTCCCACCCTAACCCTGCAATGTTATCTTGCCACACCGTTCCCGATTCGCCTGCCCAGGCCTGCTGCGCGGCTGGGACGATGCCGTCAAGACGGCGGCTAGCCCACAAGGCCAAAGGCCTTGTTGAGCGCTTCGGCCGAGACCCGGCAGGCATCGTCGTCAGCCATCTCGTTGAGGACCTTGTTGAAGGGCTCTGCCCGGATCGGCCCGTCGTAACCTATATCGACCAGCGCTTGCAGGAAGTCGCGGGCATTGATCACGCCCGTGGCCAGCGGCAACTCGCGCTGGTTGTCGTACTGATCATCGAGCGCGACCCCCCGAGGTGCGTCGTTGAGGTCGGCCGAGATGACATCGCTGCCAGAGAGGGTGCGGATATCGTCTGCAGTCTCGCGGGACGTCCACCAGTGCCAGGAGTCGAGCACGAAGCCGATGTTCGGCGCCCCGGTTTCCGCGATCAGATCCTTGGTGCCTGCCATCGTATGCACAGCGGAGTGCCGCCCGGCGGTCCAGTTCCGCTTGGTGCCGACATACTCCAAGCCCAGGCGCAAGCCATGGTCCTGCAACACCTCCGCCACCTGCCTAAGCCGCGCCGCGGTGCGTTTGAAGTTCTGCAGGTAGGTCAGCTCGTCGCTCGAGGGCCGCAGCCAGGTGCCGACCCGGTCGGCACCCGCCCGCTTCAAGACGGCCGCAGCCTGCGGCAGGCTAGCCATGCCCTCTCCGAAGGCCTCGTCGTCCTTGCGAAATTCCACCGGCAGGCCCGCCGCGGCCCATTTCAACCCGTGCCGCCGCAAGGCTTCGAGATGCACATCGACTCCGTCGCGCAGCAAGTCGGACGGGAACGGCTGGACGGATTCGAATCCGTGCTGGGAGGCCAGCTCGATCGCCCTTGCCTGGTCGGCCTTGACGCCTAAGCTGCCCGGCACGAACGCCGTGAAGAAGCGTCGCTTCCCAGCGGCAGCGGCGAGGGTTGCGCTACCAGCAGCAGTCGCGGCTGTGCGCAGGAACTCCCTGCGGGCCAAGGCGTGGGGGTGGGATCGCACTCGCATCGTCCAGCAACTATAGCAGTGATCTCGCCATGCGGCAGGCGCAGCGGTGCGCGCCAGCGCGCTCCAGGCGAGCGGACTTGGCTCCGTGCCTACCACGTGGAGTGCGCCGGGCGGCCAGACCCACAATCCGGGCCAGACAAAAACGTTCCGTTTGGTTGCGGTGCTACAATACTCACACGATTTGTAGTAAGCTATACTGCAACCTCGGACATGAGCGACGAGCCTACACGCAGACGGCGGCCGCGTGATGCCAAAGAGGCGAAACCATCGCGCCTGCGTTTCTCGCCGCGGGCGATCTGGCTAGCGGGCGTGCCTTTCGTGATGCTGCCGCTGTTCGTCGGGCTGTACCTGCTTGGGCAGAACCCGATCGAGCCCCTGATCGAGGCGCTGGCCAACGAGGACAGGCTGGAGCATCAAATCGAGGAGCTCAAGCAGGAAAGCTCCGAACTGCAGCAGGATATCGACGGCTTGGGACCCGGCCAGTTCGGCATCGAGAAGCGGGCACGGGAGCGCCTCGGCTGGTCGAAGCCCGGCGAAGTCGTGATCCACGTTCCGGACAAGCGATAAGGCCTCCCTCGCAAGGGCTTGCCCGGCAAGCGGCGGCGGTGCGCATGGGTAGCGCCCGGCGGCAATTGCGATAAGATGTAGGCGGTTTGGGCGGAACAGGCAGCGTCGCTCTGCGAGCGGGGCACGGCCCCGCAAGGAGGATTCCGGCCTGCATCGCAATGCCGCTGCTGCTCGCGGCGGCACCCTCGGAAGCTCCTGACTATTCCTCGAGCATCCAGCCCCTGCTGACAGCCCGGTGCATCGCCTGCCACCCTTCCAGCGGAGGACAGGCCGGTCTTTCCCTGGCCGGCCACGCGGACGTGCTGCGCGGCGGCAACAGCGGCGCAGCCGTCGTTCCGGGCGACCCCTCTGCCAGCCTGCTGCTGCGCCGGGTCTCGGGGGAGAGCCCTGAGATGCCGCCCGTTGGCGAGCCTCTCACACCGTCGCAAGTCGCTCTGCTGGAGCGTTGGATCGCCGCCGGCGCGCCGCACGGCGCGGAGAACGACGGAGCGCCGGATGAGACTTGGTGGTCGTTCCGCGCACTCGTGCGGCCCTCGGTGCCCAAGCCAGAGTCGGCTTGGGGCGCGAACCCAATCGATCGCTTTATTGCCGCGAGGCTCGCCGAGAACGGACTCAGCCCGTCGCGACCGGCGGACCGCACCACGCTCATCCGCAGGCTCAGCTTCAATCTCCACGGCCTGCCTCCGTCGCCCGCAGAGGTCGACGCGTTTGTCAACGACCGCTCGCCCGATGCCTATCAGCGCTTAGTGGACCGCCTGCTCGCCTCGCCGCGCTACGGGGAGCGCTGGGGACGGCACTGGCTGGACGTGGCGCACTACGGCGAGTCGCACGGCTACGACAAGGACAAGGCGCGGCGCAACTCGTGGCCGTATCGCGACTACGTGATCGAGAGCTTCAATCGGGACAAGCCCTACGCCCGATTTATCCGCGAGCAGATCGCCGGGGACGTCCTCTGGCCTGCCGAGCCGGACGGCCTGATCGCGACGGGTTTCGTGGCGGCCGGCCCGTGGGATTACGTCGGACACGCTGAATTGCGCGAGGGCACGAAGGACAAGAAACTGGCGCGCCTGCTTGACCGCGACGACATGGTGGCCGCAACCATGTCGTCATTCACGAGCCTCACTGTCCACTGCGCCCGCTGCCACGATCACAAGTTCGACCCGATCCAGCAGGCAGACTACTACGCGCTGCAGGCGGTGTTCGCCGGGGTTGACCGGGCCGAGCAGCCGTACTTCCAAGATCCGGAGACACACGCCCGCGGACGCCGACTGTGGCTCGCGATCGGCAAGGCCGAGGCCGCGCTGCGGCCCTTCCTGCGCCAGATCGAGGAGGGCTCCGGCGAGGAGGTGCAGCGCATCGATGAGCAGAAGTCCGCGCTGAACCAAGAGAGCACGGACCTGCTGCCGAAAGTGGGCGAGATCGACACGCCCGAGTCGATCGCCCGCAGGAAAGAGATCTTCGGCCTGATCAAGCAATTGGAGGCTGAGCGCAAGGCTCTAGCGCTGGCCGCGATGTCCGCGGCGGATCGAGAGCGATACTCGGAGCTGTCCGAACAACTCGATGCCTTGAACGCGGAGTTCGCGGCCTTGCCAGGCCCCAAGTACGTCTACAGCGCGGCGAACTATTTCAAGACGCACGGGCGCTTCATACCCTCCGGGGAACCGCGCCCCGTCTACCTGCTGGCAAAGGGGAGCGTCGAGTCTCCGCAGCAGCTCGCGCGGCCCGGCGCGGTCACGGCGGTGGCCGGCTTGGAGGCGCGATTCGGCATTGACTCCGCGCAAGGGGAAGGGGCAGCGCGCGCCGCGCTGGCCGCCTGGCTCGCGCACCGCGACAACCCGCTCACCTGGCGATCGATTGCCAACCGTGTGTGGCACTACCACTTCGGCCGCGGATTGGTCGAAACGCCAAACGACTTCGGCCGCATGGGGGCAATGCCCACGCATCCGGCGCTGCTGGACTGGCTCGCGTCGGAGGTGCGCGACAGCGGCGGCTCGCTCAAGCACCTGCACCGCTTGATCCTGCTCAGCGCGAGCTACCGGCAGAGTTCGACCGAGCGTTCCGACCAAGCCAAGATCGACGCCGGCAATCAATTCCTGTGGCGCATGAACCGAACACGCCTAGACGCCGAAGCCGTGCGGGACAGCGTGCTCGCAGTGGCCGGGCAGATCGACTTGCAGATGGGCGGGCCCTCGGCGGAGCACTTCTTCTTCAAGGATGATCACTCGCCGGTCTACGACTACACCCGATTCGATTTCAGCAGTGCGGCGGCCCGCCGGCGCGGCGTCTACCGCTTCTTGGTAAGGAGCGTGCAGGACCCGTTCATGGAGAGCTTGGATTGCGCGGACCCGTCGCTGCTGGTGCCCAAGCGCAACAGCACGCTGACCGCCATTCAAGCCCTGGCACTGCTCAACGACCCGCTGATGATCGGGCAGGCGCGACACTTCGCCGACCGCCTGAGAGCCGTCTCCACTGAGTCGGCGGAGCGCCTCCGGCACGGAATCCGGCTCGCGTACGGGCGCAGCGCCTCCGACTCGGAAGTCACAGCCTTGGCCGAGTATTCCGACCAGCACGGCTTGGAGAGCGCCGCCCGCCTGCTCTTCAACGGCAACGAGTTCATCTTCGTCGACTAAGCCCATGCCGAACCAAGGCGCAGCAACGCTGACTGACCGGCGACAGTTCCTCGAGCACTGGGGCGGCGGGCTGGGCTGGATCGCGCTGGCCCAGCTGCTCGGCCGCGAGGCCGGCGCGGCTCAAGCGCCTGCCGGCGGTGGCCTGCACCATCCGGCACGCGCCAAGCGCGTCGTGCAATTGTTCATGTCCGGCGCCGCCAGCCAGTGCGACATGTACGACTACAAGCCGCTGCTGATCGAGCGCAACGGGCAGGAATTTGACCCCGGCGGCACGGTGGAACTCTTCCAGAGCAGCCCAGGGCCGGTGATGCGGAGCCCTTGGGACTGGAAGCAGCACGGCGACTCAGGCAAGTGGATGAGCAGCCTGGTGCCACACCTCGCCGGGTGCGTGGACCACATGGCCTTCTTTCCCTCGATGGTGTCGAAATCCAACGTCCACGGGCCGGCAACGTTCATGCAAAACAGCGGCTTCGTGCTGCCGGGATTTCCCAGCATGGGGGCATGGATCTCCTACGGTTTGGGCGCGCTGACCGATGAACTGCCGTCTTTCGTGGTGCTTCCGGACGCGCGGGGATTCGCACCGAACGGTCCGGGAAATCACACCGCTGCATTCCTGCCCGCGCAACACCAAGGCACGATGATCCGGGCAGGCCGCGAAAACCCGATCCACGACCTGTTCCCGCCCGCGTCGGCGGACTTCGTCACGCCGGAGAGCGAGCGGGACGGGCTGGCCCTGCTCGAGCGGTTGAACCGCCGACACCTGGCTTCGCGCGGGGGCGACAGCCGCTTGGAAGCCCGCATCCAAGCCTACGAGATGGCCGCGCGGCTGCAGGTGACGGCACCGCAGGTGCTGGACATCTCGGGCGAGTCGGCTGCCACCAAGAAACTGTACGGAATCGACGAGCCGATTACGCAAGACTTCGGGCTGCGCTGCCTGACGGCGCGCCGCCTGCTCGAGCGCGGGGTGCGCTTCGTGCAGGTCTGGAGCGGAGCCGACAACGGCTTTCCGCGCCGAAACTGGGACAGCCACGAGGACATCCGCAAGGACCACGGCGCGATGGGGACTGAGATGGACAAGCCGGCCGCGGCCCTGATCCGCGACCTGGAAGCGCGCGGGCTCTTGGAGGATACGATCGTCTACTGGACGACCGAGTTCGGACGGATGCCCTGCAGCCAAGGGACGCTGGGCCGCGACCACAACCCGTTCACGTTCACTTCGTGGCTGGCCGGCGGCGGAGTCCGCGGCGGGACAGTGTACGGATCCAGTGACGAGTGGTCATACAAGGCGGCCGACAAGCCGATATACTGCTACGACCTGCACGCCACCGTGCTGCACTTGCTCGGCATTGACCACACCCGGCTCACGTTCCGGCACAACGGCATCGACCGGCGCCTGACGGACGTCCACGGCGAAGTCATCACGGACGTGTTGGCATAGCGTCCCTGTCTGCCGCCGACCCGCCCGCAGGCACGGCTTGCACGCGTCGGTGGCCTGCGCTGGCTTAGTCACTTTGTTGTGAAACCCGACTTCACCGCGGCAGGCTAGGTGGAAGTGCGACGCTCGTGATGCCGCAGACGTAGGAATCAACGGTCAGGCACAGCGACCTGCCCACAAACCGTTCCGGACTGTTGGAATTCCCGGGCAAGTCCGGTCCGGCAAGATGGAAGAGCTTCAGCCGTTAGGCTAAAGGAGGGAAGGTTTTCCGGCCCTGCAGCCAGCGTGAATCCCAGCAAGCAGCAAATCATCTGGGGCGCGGCGGGGATCCTGTTCGCGCTCGCGAGCCTCAAGATTCACCACGAGGTCAAGGTCGAGATGGGGCGCCGCGGGCTCGCAGCCTCGGACCGGATCGGAGACCTTCGAGTGGGAAGCGAGGCACCGGATTTCTCCGCCACCGACCTGCAAGGGCGACCGGTCGTGCTCTCGGAGCTCAGCGGCAGCAAGGCGGTTGTGGTCGATTTTTGGGCAACCTGGTGCGCGCCCTGCCTCGAGTCCATGCCAGCTCTCCAGCAAGTGCAAGAGGAATTCAAGGAGCGCCAAGTCGAGATTGTCGCCGTGAACCTCGGCGAAGATCCCGAGAACGTCAGGAGCTTCGTCGAGCGACATGAGTACACCTTTCGAGTCGTAACGGACGAGGACCGGGCTATCGGCAGCCGTTTCGGGATCGGTGCCATTCCCGCGCAGGTCGTTGTGGACACGAACGGCCACCTCGCGTGGATCCAAGTTGGCTACGACTCGGGGAAGGAAAGCGAGTTGCGGCAGTTGCTGGAGCAACTGGCGCAATAGGTCCGGTTCTCGACGGGCTCCGGGCGAGGGAGAGCAATGCGCGTCATCCGCACCGAAAACCTACGCAAGACCTACCGGGGCGGCACGCAGGCCCTCCGCGGGCTTGACCTCGAAGTGCACTACGGCGAAGTGTTCGGTTTCCTCGGCCCGAATGGCGCCGGCAAGTCCACCACCATCGAGCTCCTGCTGAACTTCATCCGCCCCACCACCGGGACCGCCTCCCTGTTCGGAAGGCCCGCTGCGGACCCGCAAACCCGGCAAAGGCTCGGATACTTGCCCGAGTCCGTGAACCTGCACGCCTACTACAGCGGGCGGGGCGTGCTCGAGTTCTATGGCGGGCTGCTGGGCGTCGAGCGGGCGGACCGTCGCCGGCGAGCCGAGGGATTGCTCGAGCGCGTGGGCCTGCGGGACGCGGCCGGGCGGAAGATCTCCCAGTACTCCAAGGGAATGCTGCAGCGCCTGGGACTGGCCCAAGCACTGATCAACGATCCGGAACTGCTGATCTTGGACGAGCCTACGTCGAACCTTGACCCAGTCGCACGCCGCGACTTCCGCGACATCCTGCTCGAGCTCAAGGCCGCGGGAACGACGGTATTCATTTGCTCGCACATCCTCTCGGAGGTCGAATCGGTGTGCGACCGCGTGGCCATCCTGCAGCAGGGCGAGCTGAAGCGGGCGGGCACCCTAGAGGAGCTTTCGGGCACGGCAGGGGCCACGGTCACCGTCAAGCATCTCCCCGCGGGTGCCATCGAGGCCCTGTCCGCAACGGAGGCGCGGCTGACGGTGCGAGGGGGGGAGTCCACAATTGCCTGCGACAGCCAGACCGTGCTTGAGGACGTCGAGCGGCTCCTGGAAGAACGAGGCGTCGAGGTCGAGCGGGTCGAAACCCGCATGCAGTCGCTGGAGGAGATCTTCTTCGGAGCGATCGACCGGGAGAGAACCCCATGACCGTGACGCTGCTGATCGCTGCCGACAGCATTCGCGCCCTGTTGCACCAGCGCCTGCTGGTCGCGCTAATGCTGGTCATGCTGGGCTTGACCGTGGCGTTCTCGATGGCAGTGACCGGAATGAAGGAATCGGTTCTCCAGGCCGCCGAATTGGCCGCCGAGGCAGAGGGCAGCGACTTCGACGAAGAGGGACTGCAGCAGGCGCGCCAGCAAATCGACATGGCTGGATCGTTCTTCCTGGCGGCGTTCTACTGGTTCGCGGCATTCGGAGGCACGGCCGTCACCCTGTTCATCTGCTGCACGGCAGTGGCAACCGACCTCCGTCGCGGCACCATCCGCATGGTCCTCGCCAAGCCCGTCTCCCGAACGCAGTTCCTCTTGGGGAAGTACTGCGGCGCAATGGCAGTCATGTTGGCCTATTCATTGCTGGCCGGGATCGCGCTCGTGATCTTCACGCGCAGCAACGCCTTGGAACTGGGGGTGGCGGCCCTGTATTCCCCGTGGCTCATGTTCTGCAGCAACCTCATGGTCGGGTCCGCTGCTGTGCTGTTTTCGCTTCTGATGCACCCGCTCGTCGCCGCCGTCGTCGCCTTCTTCGCTAGCGCCAGTTTCTTCTCATCCCCCAATCCCCTCTACTTCATCCTGCCGAGCTACGACCTCTTTAATGTGTCCTCGCTGATCATGCAGGGCCGGCTGATCGCGATGGAGGACATCTTCATACTCACCCTCTACGCCCTAAATGTCGCGGCAATCTTCCTTCTGCTGGCGCTGTGGCGCTTCCGTTCCAAGGAACTGCTGTAGAGCGGCGCTCGCTCGCCAGAGCCGCCAATACTGCCTGATGCTTGCCCTAGCGCACGATAATCCCCCAATGATATATAGGTGGCCGGGCGGTCGCGCGGCCACCCAATTGCCAGCATGTCGAGTTCTGAGCGCCGACCACCTGTGATCGCCGCACGGCTCGCGACCGTGCGGGAACGCATCAAGGCAGCGGCCGAGCGAATCGGCCGAGACCCAGCCTCTATAGCCGTGATCGCAGTCTCCAAACGCAAGCCCGCCGAAGACATCGTGGCCGCCTACGAGGCCGGCCAAAGGGACTTCGGCGAGAACTACGTCCAAGAATTCGCTGCCAAGAGCGAGTTGCTCCCGGCGCTAGACGATGCGCGCTTCCATTTCATCGGCAAGCTGCAGAGCAACAAGGCGGGCAAGGCTGCCGGGCTGTTTTCCATCATCCACACGCTCGATAGCCCCAAGCTTGCCCGGCGGCTGGATCGGTTCGGCAAGCCACTGGAAGTCTTCCTGGAAGTCAAGCTGAGCGCAGAGGAGTCCAAGAGCGGCATGGACCCGGAGCTGTTGGAAGCCGTGCTCGAAGACGTGGCTGCAGCTTCGAACTTGCGGCTGTCGGGCCTGATGACCATGCCACCGTGGAGCGCGGACCCAGAACACGCTAGGCCGTACTTCCGGCACTTGCGCGAACTAGCAGAGCGCTATGGAATCGGCGGCCTTTCGATGGGCATGAGCCACGACCTCGAAGTAGCGATCGAGGAGGGCGCGACCCACCTGCGCATCGGCACGGCGATCTTCGGCCCGCGGGAGCCGCTGCCCGGCTGATCGGACCGTGCAGCGTCGATGCGCTTCGGCACACACCGATCGCGAGCCTCGGCGATGGTGGCGACTTACCGCACGAAAGCAATGTCGCTGGCGTCAAGCCAGCAGACGCGCCCGTCCGGCAGCTCGACATGGCACCATCCCGGACGCTCCTCCAAGACGCTGAACTCCGTGCCCGCGTGCAGCGGCTCCAAGAAGGCAGGCTCATAGCCCGGACCGTCTCCCTGCCGCGCCACTGTGTCCGGTGACACGATCACTCCGGCAACGCTGCGGGCCTCGTCCAAGCTCTCGTACGCCATCGAGCCGGCCAGCAGCAGCGCTGCGAGGGCCATTCCCGCCGCAATCTCGCGGGGTGCCCAGCGCTGTCCGAAGCGCCTCAGCACCAGTACGGCCCACATCAAGACCCACGCAGCAACGAAGATACGCACGCGGGTACCTTTGGACCACTCGAAATGCCAGAAGAGCAGGGTCTTCACGACCTGCCCTCCCGAAGCCGGATCGAGATTGTCGGAACGCTTGGTCCGCGCGAACGCCAGGTTCCTCTGTACGTTCCGGTCTCCAGGATCGAGGCGCTCGGCCTTGCGGTAGTTGAGGATCGCCCGTCCGATGTCGCCCGCTTGAAAATAGGCGTTGGCCAGATTGCAATAGAGCTTGCTGTTGCTGACTCCCCGCTCCCCAAGCAGGCGCTCATAGCGCAGCGCGGCCCGGCGGTAGAGTTCCGCAGCCTGGTCCGGATCGCTCGGCCGAAGCTCGTTCGCTTGGCGAAAGGCATCGTTCGCCTCGGCGAACAGGTCGGCATCGTCCTGGGCGAGCACGGACGGGCCGAGGGTGAACAATGCGGCTGCAGCGAGCCGTACCGCCAACCTCATCGCAGCGCCTCCTCGATGCGGAGGACGGCACGGTTCGCGTCATCCACCAGATGCCGGACCCATTCCCTGTCCTGCGCGCCGCCGCCAGCATACGTGCTGGCCTCGCAGCGCTCGAACACATTTCGGAGCAGCGCCAGCGAATCCGCATCGACGGCATCACCGTTGCCGTTGCCCCGACTGAACCTGACGGCCAGCCGAGCCTCGATGTCAGAATACGTCCACGCCGCCGCACCGCTGGCGCGCCCCTCAAGCCTGGCCCCAAAGTAGTCGCGCAGGGCGGCGAGCACAGCCTGGGCCGCTTCCGACTCGCTCCAGCGCTCGACGGCAGACGCTCCTACGGCGTTTCGCCAGCGCGCATGCGGCGACCTCGAGCGCCAGCCGAAGACGCGCTTCGACTGCCCGTTCAGGCTGCTGGCCAGCAGGGCACCGTAAGCCAGCGGCGGCAGACCCAGCAGCAAGACCGCCAGCCACATCGGGCCGAGCGGTCGCAGCCACGCCCCCGCGCCACCCTGCATCTGGACCAAAGCGGCCGCGTCCGTGTAGTTATGCCCGATGCCTTGCTCGCTGGATTCGACCTCCAGTTGGCGGGGCACGCTCGAACCGAGGCCTTCGGCGTCCTCTGCGGTGACGATCCGCGACGGTTCGACTGACAGCGGAATCGGCTGGCTCGTAGCGATCGCGTATTCCCCCAGATCGGGATCGAAGTAGGGCAGCTCGATCGGCGGGATCGAGTCGACCGCATCATGCCGCGCGCGCAGCGTCTGGGTGAAGTGCAGGGCACCGTCGCGGCTCTCCCCGGCACCGATCTCGCGGGGAACCCTGAAATCTCTGGACAAGGTGGTCTGTTGGTCCAAAGCGGGCAAAGGGAGCGTGGACAATACGCGGGAGCCGTTCACCTGCAAGCGAAGCGTGATGGGCTCGCCAACCTTCACGTTGGCCGGCGTGGCCTCGGCTCTCAGCTCGAACTTGCCGATCCACCCGTTGAATCCCCGGGGCCGTCCCGAAGACGGCAGCTCCAACACTTCCAAGCTGGGCCTGCCCGACGGGATCGCCAGCGTTTCCAAGACCGGCCCCCCGCCAAATACGCCGGAGAACGCGCCCCCGCCGAAGAAGTCGTCGAACAAGCCCCGGCCGCGCGACTGCCCCGGCCGCGGCGAGGTGAAGGTGACGGTCGCCTGCGGCAGCCGGATCCTGCCCGCTTCGCGCGGAATGAGCAGCTTCTGGAAGCGCAGAACCGTGTACTGGCGTCCGTTCAGCTGCCCCGGGGAAGTCCGGCCGGTCGCGCGCCGATCTCCCAGTTGGATTTCAATCTCGTCCTTCGATCCGCCGCCGGTGCCTGGCGCAGGAGGGTCGACAATCTCGAATCGCCGATCTTCCAGCAAGGGCAGCGTGAACGAGTACTCCCTGATCTCGCGCGCAAGGTACCACTCCACCGTCAGCGTCACGGGCTGGCCGATATAGGCGCGGGATTCAGACAAGCTGAGCCTGAGCTTGAAGTCGTCGTTTTCTTGCGGCGGCATGACACGCAGCGCGATTGGCGCGGTGCGGGCCGAGCGCCCGCCAGCGCTGATCAGCAGCCCCGGGATCTGCACGTTGCCCGCCCTGCGAGCGGCCAGCCTGTAGTTGAAGTTGTAGCCGCGCCGCACTTGCTGGGTCATGCGCCCGTTGATGATGCTGACCGAGGTGCTGTTGCTCGCGCCGCCGCCCGCTTCGCTGACGGTGAAGTCTTCCTCGAGCGGGCTAATGTCGACCGCATCGGGCTGGTCCGTGCCCTGGACCTGGATTTGCAGCAGGAAGTGCTGGCCGACGTAGACCTGTCGGCTTTGCACGGCCGCTGCGGCCTGCAGCGGCTCATCTTGGGCTGGAGCCTGGTCGGACACGATGGCCGCGGACGCCAGCAACGCGCACCCTAGACTGCGCCAGCTCATCTACCAGTCCTTCTCCACCGCCACGATCCCCACGCGCTGCAGCTGCCGGTCGCGCCGATCCTGCTGCTCCTTCGCCAGGATCTGTTCCACGGTCATTTGCTGTGCGGGATCCGCCTGGGCTTGCGCCTCACCGCCCGGCGGCTTGATCGGCTGATCTCCCGGTTCAGGCCTTGGGGACTGGTCCGTTCCGCTGGCTGCCTCTGTCTGCGCGGCTCGGCGCAGGGCCTCGGCCGCATCGCGCTGGTCTTCCTCGGCGGCCCCCGGTCGGTTCTGGTCCAGGTCGCGCTGCGCTTCCTGCTGGTGGCGCGAGGCCTCCTCCACCCGATCCCGGGTCTCGGGGGCCAGATTCTCGGCCAGCTGTTCCGTGCGCTCGTTGAGCTCCTCTTGCTGGCCGGCCAGATCCTGGGCACGCTGCTGCTGTTGGCGGCGGGAAGCTTCGTCCGCGCGCTCTTGGCGATCCCTCTCCAGCTGTTCGCTCGCATCGGCCAGCCGTTCTTGGTCTTCGGCGGCCTGTCGAAGGTCATCGGCGCGATTCTGCTCGCCCGGTTGGGAATCTCCCTTCTCGTCGCCCTGCCCCTGTTGGGACTGCTGGCTGGCTTGGTCGCGCAACTGCTGGATCAAGCGGCGCGTCAGCTCCAAGTTGTGGGCCGAA
This sequence comes from Terriglobia bacterium, assembly GCA_009841225.1. Lineage (GTDB taxonomy): Bacteria > Acidobacteriota > Terriglobia > Bryobacterales > UBA6623 > VXMF01. Next base: position 20,081 of record VXMF01000034.1, read on the forward strand.
TCGGATCGGCCGCGGTCGACCCGCAAAGCGTCGGAATAGGCGCGCGAGGCGCGCACCAAGTGATCGATCGCTTGCCCGGGGTTCGATTGCGCCACCTCTTCTGCCTGGCGGTAGAGCGCATTGCCCAAGCTGTGCAGCCCAGCAGATTCGATCTCTGGCAGGCCTCGCTGAAGGCTCTGGCGCACGGCTGACAAATAAGCATCGGCCGCATCGGCGAAATGGCCGCTGCGGTAGAGCGCCGCCGCCCGGCTCAGAGCTGCGTAAGCCGAGCCGGGATCTTGCTCGAGAGCCTGATCGTAGGCGTCCAGCGCGTCGTCGTAGACTTCCGCGCGATAGGACTCGTTTCCGTCATTGACCAAGCCCCGCACTGATGCCGCCGAAGCGATCGTGGGCAGCGCCAAGACGGCCAGCAGGTACGGCGCCAAACCTGATGTCCCGCTGGCGCCCCGCTCGCGCAGGGCGATCTCGAGGAAAAGCAGCAGAACGCACACGACCAGGAAGACCTGGAACTTCTCCTCCACCCTCTCCAAGATCTGGGAGCCCACCTCCTGGCCCTCAGCGGAAGCGATCAGCCGCAAGTACACCTCCCCGAGGTCGACCGCCCCGGTAGCGACGTTGAGATAGACGCCCCCCGGGGTAGCGTCGGCCATCTCGCGCAGCGTGGCGGCGTCCAGTCGGGACCACACTTCCTGTCCTTGGTGCTGCAGGAAGGTCTTCGGCGCGGCGGCGCCCGCTTGGTCCCGCTCCACGGGAATGCGCTGGCCCACCCGCTCGTCGCCGAGCCCGATAGCGATCAATCGCACGCCCTGCTCGCCAGCTTGTGCCGCGGCCTCCACTGGGAAGCTCTCGTGATCCTCGCCGTCCGTGATCAGCACGATGTCGCGGTAGTTGCTGCGCTGCTGGTCGAACACATCGCTGATCACCTTGCGAATGCCATCGCCGATCAGAGTGCCCCCCCGCGAGACGCTGTAGGGCGAGACATCGGCCAGCGCCATGCGGAAAAAGCCGTAGTCGAGCGTCAGGGGGCACTTCACTATCGTCGAACCGGCAAACACGGCCAGGGCCACGCGATCCCCCTGCAACTGGTCCACCGTGTCCCGGATGGCGAGCTTGGCCCGTTCCAGGCGATTCGGCGGCAGATCCTGTGCGAGCATGCTGCGCGAAACGTCCAGCAGGAAGACGACATCCCTGCCCCGCTGGACAACCTCCTCCTGCACTTGGTCCCAAGCGGGGCGCGCCAGCGCGACGATCAGGCATCCCAGCGCGGCAAGCAGCAAGGCGGCCTTGAGCACTCGCCGAGCTGGGTCGGCCAGCGCATGGCCGCCGGAGCGGGCCAGCAAGCCGGCCTCGACGAATCGCAGCAACGCCCGCCTGCGCCGGCGCGCCGCGTACAGGATGAGAGCTGCCAGCACGGGCAGCATCCAGAGCCCGTGCAGCATGACCACGTCGCCAAAGCGGAAGTCGCTCACGGATTCGTCCTCAGCCACGTTTGACGCAGCAACGCCTCGATGGATAGCAGGACCAGGGCGGCCAGCGCCCACGGAACGAAGGCTTCGCGGTACTCGGAGTAGCGCACCGTCTCGATTTCGCTCTTCTCCAAGTCATTGATCTCGGCATGAACGGCCTGCAACGCATCGGAATCGGTGGCGAGCCAGTACTTGCCGCCGGTCAACTCCGCGACGGCGCGCAACGCGCGGTCATCGAACCCCGGTCGGAGAGGCGCGGTGAGCCGCCCGAACCTGGTGTTCACGCTGCGGTCGTCGCCGACGCCGACCGCGTAGACCTTGATGCCCCACTGCTTGCACAACTCGCCCGCGTCACGCACGCTGCGATCCCCGGCGTTGTTCTCGCCGTCGGTCAGCAAGATGATGATCTTGCTCTTGATCTCGTAGTCCTGCGCGGCCTCGTCGACCCGCTCGAGTGATTCCTCGGCACGCTGCAGCCGCGCCGCCGCCAGCGCGACGGCGTCGCCAATCGCGGTGCCGTCTTCGCGGCGGTCGACGACCAGCTGCACGCTGTCCAGGAGCTGAACCAAGGTCGCGTGCGACAGCGTCAGCGGGCAGACCGAGTCGGCGTACTGCGCGAAGGCCGTCATGCCGATCAAATCATTCGGCCGGCCGCCCATCGTGCCTTCGTTCGGGTCGATGAAATCCTTGAAGACCTGCTTGACCGCCTCGAGGCGGGTCAGGTTGCGACCGGCGTAGCGAATCCGCTCGCCCATGCTGGACGAGCGGTCTACCACCATCGCGATGGCGATTCCCTGCGAGACATCGCGGACACGCTCCGTGCCGTGCTGCGGCCGCGCAAGCGCGACGATCAAGGCTGCGAGGGCCAGCGTCCGCAGCAGCAGCGGCAAGCGCCCTAGCCGGGAGCGCCACGTGGCAGGTATCGCCGCCGCGGTCGCGGTCGACGAGAAGCGCAAGCGGACGCGCTCCCTGAAGCGCCAGGCGACCAGGGCCGCCAAGGGCAGCAGCAAGAGCAACATCCACGGCGACTCGAACCTAAACATGGCCCGGCTCGAACCTCCATTCTTGCATTGTTGCCTGCGCGCGTGCCCGCGCCGTGCGGGAGCTTCCGCGCGAGCAGGTGGGCGAGTCCGATCCCGAAATTTCTTGGAAATCGCCGCTTGACATTGATCCAGCCAAATGGTTACACTGTTGGAGACGCGAACTTGATAGCAGCAGCATCAAGTTTCATGAGCAGCGGATCTTCCTGATCCGCGCGCGATCCCATTGAAAACGCTGAATCGGTAGGAGGATTCAATCAGAATGAGTTTGAGACCCTTGCACGACCGCATCCTCGTCGAGCGGCTCGAGGAGTCAGAGCAACAGTCGAGTGGCGGAATCATCATTCCGGACTCGGCCAAGGAGAAGCCGCAGCAGGGGAAGGTCGTCGCAGTCGGCAACGGCAAGAAGAAGGACGACGGCACGGTGGTGCCCCTGGACGTCAGCGTCGGCGACACGATCTTGTTCGGCAAGTACTCCGGAAGCGAAGTCAACGTCGACGACAACGAGTATCTGATCATGCGCGAGGATGAGGCCCTCGCCATCATCAGCTAGCAAGAAAGCGAAAAGGAGCTGAAGCAACATGGCTGGAAAGAACATCGTCTACGGCGAAGATTGCCGCCAGGCAATCCTCAGCGGCGTGAATAAGCTCGCCGACACAGTTAAGGTGACGCTGGGCCCGAAGGGCCGCAATGTCGTCCTAGAGAAGAAGTTCGGCGGGCCGAACGTCACCAAGGACGGCGTGACGGTCGCCAAGGAGATCGAGCTGCAGGACAAGCTCGAGAACCTCGGCGCGCAAATGGTGCGCGAGGTCGCATCGAAGACTTCGGATGTCGCGGGCGACGGCACGACCACCGCGACCATCCTGGCCCAATCGATCTACCGCGACGGCCTCAAGAGTGTCGCCGCCGGGGCCAACCCGATGGCCATCAAGCGTGGCATCGAGCAGGCCACCAACGCCCTGTGCGACAAGCTGCACGGCGTTGCCAAGCCCGTCGAGGGCGACGCAGTGGCGCAAGTCGCCGCGATCTCGGCCAACAACGACGGGGCCATCGGCGAGATCATCGCCATGGCCATGGAAAAGGTCGGCAAGGACGGCGTGATCACGGTCGAGGAAGGCAAGACCATCGACACCGAGCTGGACGTGGTCGAGGGCATGCAGTTCGACCGCGGCTACGCCTCGCCCTACTTCGTCACCGACCAGGACTCGATGGAGTGCGTGCTCGAAAACGCCCTGATCCTGATCCACGAGAAGAAGATCAGCAGCATGAAGGACCTGCTGCCGGTGCTGGAGACGGTCTCGCGGCAGGGTCGGCCGCTGCTGATCATCTCCGAGGAGACCGAGGGCGAGGCGCTGGCCACTTTGGTGGTCAACAAGCTGCGCGGCACGCTGAACGTGGCGGCGGTGAAGGCGCCGGGCTTCGGCGACCGGCGCAAGGCCATGCTGGAGGACATCGCGATCCTGACCGGCGGCCGGGCGCTGATGGAAGAGACCGGGATCAAGCTGGAAGGGGTGCAGGTGGAAGACCTGGGCCAGGCCAGCCGGATCGTGATCGACAAGGACAACACGACGATCGTGGAAGGCGCGGGCAGCAGCGATGCGATCCAGGGACGGGTCAAGCAGCTGCGGGCGCAGATCGAGGAGACGACGTCGGACTACGACCGGGAGAAGCTGCAGGAGCGGCTGGCGAAGCTGGTCGGCGGCGTGGCGGTGATCAAGGTTGGCGCTGCGACCGAGACGGAGATGAAGGAGAAGAAGGCGCGGGTCGAGGACGCCATGCACGCCACGCGGGCGGCCGTCGAGGAAGGCATCGTGCCCGGCGGCGGCGTAGCGCTGCTGCGCGCCGCGGCCGTCCTAGAGGGCCTCAGCGGTGCCAACGAGGACGAGCAGATCGGCATCAACATCGTCGGGCGCGCCATCGAGTCCCCGCTGCGCTGGATTGCCCAGAACGCGGGTCAAGAGGGTGCGATTGTCGCCGAGCGCGTGCGCAACGGCGAGAGCGACACCTTCGGCTACAACGCGTCGACGGACTCTTACGAGGACTTGGTCGGGGCCGGCGTCATCGACCCCGTGAAGGTGACGCGGACTGCCCTGCAGAACGCGGCCTCGATCTCCAGCTTGATGCTGACCACCGAGGCCACCGTGCACGAGATCCCCGAGAAGACCCCGCCCCCGCCGCCCGATCCGCACGGCGGCGGCGAGTTCTAGTGGCCCAGCGGGCATTCGCCCGCCGCTGAAAGGGCCCCGCCCCCACTGGCGGGGCCACTGTTGTCGGCTTGGGATCCCAAGCCATCACGCCCCTGTTGGCTATCAAGCCAGCGGGGGCTTTGCCTTTGGCTCAGTTCGCGAGCCGTATGAGTGTTTGAGTGGAGGCAGCTGTCAGGGGGGCCTGCGGAGAGGTCGGGTCTCAGGAGCGGACCCGCTCGAAGCAGTGCAAGGAGCTGTCCAGGTGCCTCGTCGCGACTCTGCCAAACGCCATCGGAGGGAGCTTGAACCGGCCGTTCGTGGTCTCCGGATGCTAGCCCAAGCGCCACCGATCTGGCTGCACCCTTGTGGCTATGCAGCAGATCGATCTCGTCGGCTTCCACCAAGCCTTGCAGTGCCTGAACACTGCGGCCTACGCACGTGCAATCGGCGCCGGATCCGGCAGTGTCCGTTCAACGATCAGCGCTGTCCGAGCCGGGCGAGCAGGGCGTCTCCGCTGTCGCAAACCAGCAGCCATTCGCCGATCTCCTCCAAGCGGTCCGCATCAGCAATCGCTTCCAGCCTTGTGGCAAGGCTGCGCGCCAGTGCCTCGCCGAAACGGATCCGCGCTAGCCGCAGCAGCAGCTTCCGCTCGCCCTCGCGGCCCTCCTCGCGGCCCTCCTCGCGGCCCTCCTCGCGGCCCTCCTCGCGGCCCTCGGCCCGCATGCGATCCGCCCATGTCAGGCTCTCGGTTTCTAGCATGTCCAGCACCTTCAAATCATAGCTCTTGGCTGCGTCCGGCACGCCCAGATCCGGGACGAGCACCTCCGAGACCCAGACCGCGAAGGTCCTGCCCAGCGCGCCTTGGCTCTCGCTCTCAGGCCGCTTCTTCAGCGGCTCCGCGGCCGCCTACAAGGCTGCCAGACTGTCACTGCGTCGGAGCGTTCGCTACGCTGGAAACGTGAGAACCGGTGCCGCATGGAAGCTCGCCTCGAAGCTGGCTTGGCGCGACCTGGGCACGAGCAAGACCAAGTTCCTGTTCGCGGTGCTCGCCGTGAGCGCAGGCGTCGCGGCCCTGAGCGGGGTACGCGGATACTGCGCGGCCTTCCAAGAGATGCTCTTGAGTGACGCCCGCATGCTGCTCGCGGGAGATCTGAGCGTCAGGCTCAGCCGCGCGCCCGACCCCGAAGAGCGGGCAGTTCTCGACGCGCTGACATCTCAAGGGGCGGAGGTCACTCCGGTCACCGAATTGATGACCATGGTCGCGGGCGGCTCGCAGGGGCGGCCGCTACCCGTCAACCTCAAAGCGGTAGACACCGCGGCCTACCCGTTCTATGGCGAAGTCGAACTCTCGAGCGGGCAGGCGCTGCCGGAAGCGCTTGAGGAGGACGCCGTTCTCGCATCGCAGGATCTGCTGGTAAGGCTGAGAGCGGAGGTCGGCGACACCGTCCGTCTCGGCAGCGCTGACTTCCGCATCGCGTCGATGGTGGTGGTAGAGCCAGACCGCATGACCGGCGCGGTGAACTTTGGCCCACGCGCTATGGTCTCGCAGAGAGGCCTCGAGCGGACCGACCTGGTGCAGTTCGGCAGCCGCGTTTCGCATCGCTTCTTGTTGCGGCTGCCTGACGAGGGCCTCACGGTCGATCAGGCCCGAAACGCGCTCCGCGCGGGCATTCCCGAAGCTCGGATCACAGACTACAGGGAGACCAATCCGCGCATCCAGCGCGGCTTGGACCGCACCACCGGCTTTCTGAGCCTTGTCAGCCTGCTGGCGATGGCCATCGGGGGGCTTGGCGTCGCGATGGTGGTCTATTCGCACCTGCAGCAGCGGCTGGACACGATCGCAATCATGAAGTGCTACGGCGCGACCTCGGCCGTGATCATACGCGTCTTCATGCTGCAAGCACTGGCGCTAGGGGTGCTGGGAAGCGCGGTAGGCGTGGTGCTGGGTTTCTTGCTACAGGGCGTGGCACCGTCCTTCGTAGCCGACTACTTCCCGCAGGCGCCGGCCTTCGACTGGCAGACCGGGCCAATCTTGCAGGCCTCGCTGATCGGCATCCTCACGGTCGTGATGTTCTCTCTGCCGACGCTGCTGGGGATCCGCAAGGTCGCGCCGGCGCTGATCTTCCGCCGCGATGTTTCCAGCCAATTCGAGCGGACCAGTGCCGAACGAAAACAGGAGCGCCTGCGCCAGCTCGGCACTGCCGCGGTCTTGCTGGGCGGCGTCGGATTGCTAGCGATTTGGCTGGGCGATTCTGTCCGCCTCGGTGGATGGTTCGTAGGCGGCTTGGCAGTCAGTCTGGCCGCGCTGGCGGTGACATCAGAGGCGCTGATGCGCATCCTGAGGGCCGCGCCGCGCCGCATTCCGTTCCGGCTGCCGGTGGCGCTGCGGCACGGCATCGCGAACCTCCACAGGCCCGGCATGCACGCGGACATCATTCTGGTCGCGCTCGGCGTTGGCGTGACGTTCATGCTCACGGTGTACCTGCTGCAGACCACGGTCCTGTCGCAACTGGCTCTGAGCGCTCCGCCGGGAATGCCGAACGTGTACCTGAGCAACATCATGGCCAGCGAGAGCGCCGCAGTCAGAGACTTCCTGGCCAAGCAGCCGGGCATCGAGGGTGAAGTCACGCTAGTGCCGCGGATCTCGGCGCGGATTACGACAATCGACGGCGACCCTCTGAGCGAGGGTGGGCCGGGACAGCCGGGCGAACGCGGCTCGCGCGACGGCAGGAGCCGCAGGCGGCGCACTATTGACATCACTTGGGCGGACAAGCCGCCCGTGGGCTTCGAAATCGTGCGGGGCAGCTGGTGGGATGCAAGCGAGACAAGGACTGTTGCATCCGTCATGGATCATGTCGCGGAGCGCCTGCAAGTCGGCCTCGGCTCGCGGATCCAGTGGCAGGTGGGCGGCCAAGACGTCAGCGCCACGGTAGTGTCGATCCACGATTACGAGGGCGAACCCGATTGGATCTACGACTTCGTGCTGAGCAAGAACGCGTTGGAGGGGATGCCGGCCACCTATATCGGCGGAGTGCGCGTGCGGCCCGAGTACAGCCTGGACGTCACCCGGGCGGCGTTCGAGGCGTTCCCGTCAGTGCTGTTCGTCAACGCGGTGGACTTTTTCGAGACCGTGCAGGAAGTCGTCGACCAGATCGCGTTCGTGATCCGATTCGTGTCCGGCTTTGCGATCGTGGCGGGAGTGATCATCTTGGTTTCCAGCGTCGCAGCCACGCGCTTTCGCAGGATGCGCGAAGTCGCAGTGCTCAAGACATTGGGAGCTACTCACAACAGGCTGGCCCGCATCTTCTCGGTCGAGTTCCTTGTCTTGGGCGGCGTAGCGGGATTGGCCGGAAGCATCCTAGCCGTTTCGTACTCGGCCTTGCTGACGAAGGATATCTTGGATCTGGAGACGGTCGTGGAATGGCCCGCAATCCTCGCCACGGTCGCCGGAACCGCCCTGATCGCGACCACGGCAGGCTGGGGGGCGAGCTTGCGGATCCTTGGGAGCAAGCCGCTTGAAATCTTGCGGGACGAGTAGGCCGACCTGCGTGTAAGCGGGATGCCAGCGCTTCGCCGGCGCTGGCCGGTGCGTCTCACTCCGAGTCTCAGGCCGAGCGCTTAGCGGGGCCATCTGGGGACGTGCCCAGCGGAACGCCTACTCGTCCGGTTCGGTGACTGCCAAGATCTGATTCGCGCGAACATTCTCGAATCGTTGCACGGCCCCGCTTGGCCACTCGATTTCCACTAGGTCCGCTTGATCGGAGCGACCCAGTCCAAAGTGGAGGCGCCGGTCGTTGGACGACAGGTAGCTCCCCGCGGCCGAGGCGACCGCGTGTTGCTCTCTCGCCGACTCCACAACGACCCGCGCCCGGCACCCGATTCCGTCCGCATTGCTGCGCGTCCCCTTCGGGTCGACGATCAGCCAATTGGCGTCATTGCCTTCGTTTCGCAGCAGGACAGCGGGCTGGTCCTTGCAGTTCAGCGCGATATCCAGGAACCCATCGTTGTCGAGGTCAGCGATCGCGGCGCCACGCGCGGCGCGGGGCACCAGAAAGGCCTCGCCGCTGCTTGACGAGACATCCTCGAAACCGTTGGCGCTGCCTCTCATGAGCACCAGCGGTTCCAAGTACTTGACATCGGGCTGGGTGAGTTCGATGTTGTCCATCACGTGTCCCTGCGCGACGAAGATGTCTCTCGTGCCGTCGTTGTCGTAGTCAAGGAACTTCGTGCCCCAGCCCGAGTGTGAGGACGTGATCCCGCTCACCCCGGTGGGCCCGGACACGTACTCGAAGAGTGCGCCGTCGTTGCGGAACAGGGCGTACCGCTGGTGCGCCAGAGCGTTGATGAAGACGTCCGGCCGACCATCGTTGTTGTAATCGGCGAAATCCGCGCCCATTCCGGCGAACGTCCGCCCGTTCTCGTCATAGGCCATGCCGGACAGGAGCGCGAGCTCCTCGAAACCGCTGCCCTCCATGTTGCGGAAGAGCTGCTGCGGGAACGAGTCGTTCGCGACCAGCACGTCATTCCAGCCATCGCGGTCGTAGTCGTTGAAGGCAATGCCAAGGCCCTTGCCGGGAGCGCTGCCGAATCCAGTCGCATCGGTCACGTCCGTGAAGGTGCCGTCTCCGTTGTTGCGGTACACCAAGTGCGAGATCGGCGCGAAGTGCTCGGGGTGGCAGTACGAACGGTGCCCCGGCTTGCGGTCGCCGCACCAAGGGTTATCCGCGAACGACCACTCCACATAACGGGTGACAAACAGGTCGAGATGCCCGTCCCGGTCGTAATCCAGAAACCCGGCTCCCGCCGACCACCCGCCGCCTTGCACGCCGGCCCGTTCCGTTGCGTCTTCGAAAGACCCGTCGCCTAGGTTGCGGTAGAGGATATTGCGGCCGAAGTTCGCAAGGAAGAGATCGGCCCGTCCGTCGTTGTCGTAGTCGCCCGCTGCGACACCTTGCCCAAAGTGATCTCCGCGAACTCCTGCTTCCTCAGTCACGTCGGTGAACTTCCAGTCGCCGTCGTTGCGGTAGAGGCGATTCCAGTACTGCGAGCCGGATTTGTCGGGCAGCTGCCCTTCTGCCATCGGGTCGCTGATCGCAGCCCCGTTTACGAAATAGAGGTCGAGCAGGCCGTCGGCGTTGTAGTCGAAAGCCGCCACGCCGCCCACCATCGATTCCAGCAGGTACTTCTGGGAGGTGCTCGACGAATCGTTGAGAAAGTCCACCCCCGACGCTTCTGTCACGTCCGAGTAGACTGGCAGGACTTGGCCCGATTGCTGGGCCAGGACAGGCAGGACCGCGAGAAGCCAGCCGCAACGTCGCACGAAACGGTGAGCGCGCTCGAGTACTGGCGACGGCGGGCTTGCGGCAGCGAGCGCTCCGGCCGGGTTGCTAGCGCTCCCCGCTGGGTGCTTCGCATCGTCGCCTGGGCCCGCAGCACTAGCGCCCACGGTTTCCGGCGCGTGCCCAGGGTAGCGACGTACTGTCGGACATCCTACCAAGACCGCCGGGGAATTCTTCCGGAAGACAGCCGGCCGAGAACAAGCCGAATCCCGGCAGCGCTGCGCGCTGGTACCGCAACTGGCCGCCAACTTCGAGAGTATACGCATCCCTGCCGGACTGGGGACAGGCAATCGGAGTCGCAACGGACATGCCGTGCTATTGCTGACAAGAGTATAGTCTGCATCTTCATCGAACCGAGCGAACCCGAGGACTTACACCACGCGCTTGCTTGCGGGATCATCCAGAGCCAGCCTCGCCTCAGACTCGGCGGAGGCGAGGTACCCTTGCTGCATCAGCTGCACTGACCGCTGGAGGTGGGCCCCCGGGCTCGGCGCCGAACGGGCTGAAAGAGCCAGCAGGATCAGCGAGCAGAACCCGGCAGCGGCTAGACGAGCGAAGCGGGCCGGCGTTGCGAGCACCCCTGTGTCTCCAAGCCAGGCTCAGTATGTCGCTTGTCCCGGCAAGCCTAGGATAGCCCAGACAATGCGACCCTGCAAAGCGCCATTCCCGCGCTTGCACGGCCGCCAGCCGAGCCATCTGGGAACGTTCTAGCGGTCGTGACCAGAGCCTCAGTTGGCTGGCGAATCGCTCGACCTCTGTACGGAAATCCTCCGTTCGATGGGCGCGTAGGGGTCCATCGGGCGCTTGGCCGGGTCCACATAGCGGGTCAAGCCTCGCACCGAAATCACCGTGCAGCCCCTCTGCTTCAAGTAGTCCATGTATTGAACGAAGACTTCGGGATCTGTGTGGACCCAAGGGTGCTCCAGTGCCGGCACCCCGTGGAAGGTCAGCACAGCGATTTTGCCGTTCTGGGCTTGGTCGACAGCCCAGACCAGATCCTCGAATCCCCACTCGGGTCCGGCGTAGCCGGTCGTGGGTATGAGAAGCGGGTGATCTTCCTCCGGATCGTACGCACGGCCGCGAGCACCCCGTCCGCCATCGGGATGTTCGGGGCTCACACCCCTGCGAGCGAACACATAGCCCTTCTCCGAGAGGACCTCTACCACTGCGAGGCCATGGCGCCAGCCCGGGTACACGAAGGTTGTCGGCGCTGGAATGCCGTGCTGCTCGCAGCGTTGCTCGATCAGCTCGAGATTGGACCGAATCTCTTCTTTCGGCAGCTCTGCCATGTTCGGATGCCCGCCCGTGTGGTTGCCGACCTCGAACCCTAGATCGTGGAGGCTACGGACATCATCCCAAGAGACATACCGCTCCTTGCGTTCGTCAGCCCTGAAGCCAAGCCCTTCGGTGATGTAGAAGGACGCTCCGAATCCGTACTCTTGCAGGGTCGGCGCCACGAAGTCGATGTCGGACTTGTTGCCGTCGTCGAACGTCAAGACCACAAGACCGTCTGGGATGGGCTGCAGGCGGTGCGCAGCTGGCTGGCTGCAAGCAAGACTCGCAACAATCACAACGATGACTGCCAAGGCGAGTCTCTCAGTCATGAGCGTTTCAGATTGTATTGGCGCAGCGATACGCACGTCAAAGGGACCGTCGACAGCGCGGGGACAGATGCACCTCGGACCTCCACTTAGAGCTTGCCTTGCGTGCGCGAGTCTAAGGCGCTATCGGGCAGCACGCCCGGCGCCGCGCTGAATGTGCTGCCGACCCATCGATCCAGCCAGACCGCAGCACAACAGAGTCGTTCAGCGTCGGCCTGCCGCGGAAGCAACGGAACGATGCGCGCTGGGTGCGGGCGCCATCCAGCTACCTCGATTGACCATGACCGAAGCCCACAGACGCGAATTCTTCAAAGCCATCACGGCGGCCACACCGGCGCTTGCCGCGGGCGGTTGGCTGAGGAGCCTAGGGTACGCCCAGTCAAGCGGCGGCCCGGCGCAGGTCTTCCTGAACTCGACCCGGAAGCGAGCGTCCATGGATCCCCGATTGATGGGGGCGTTCCTTGAGCACTTGGGGCGCGCGATCTACGGGGGCGTCTATGAGCCGGACTCATCCTTGGCGGACAGTAATGGATTCCGTTCCGACGTCGTCCGGGAAATGCAGGAGCTCAGGTGCCCGATCATGCGCTATCCGGGTGGCAACTTCGTGTCCGGCTACGACTGGCTGCATGGTGTCGGGCCCAAGAAAGACCGGCCCGAGGTACTGGAGCGTGCTTGGAACTCCATCGAAACCAACCAATTCGGCACCAACGAATTCATCGATTGGTGCAAGCTAATCGGCACCGAGCCGCTGCTGGCCACGAATCTCGGCACCGGAACTCCGGAAACCTCGGCAGCACTGGTCGAATACTGCAACGTCGAGAAAGGCACTCGCTGGAGCGACCTGCGCCGGGAACATGGCTACGAGCAACCGCACAGCGTCAAGACGTGTTGTCTTGGAAACGAGATGGACGGCTGGTGGCAAATCGGTCACATGCCGGCCCGCGAATACGGTCGAAAGGCACGCGGTGCGGCGCGCCAGATCCGTTCCATCGACCCCTCGACGGAACTCATCGCTTGCGGATCGAGCGCCCCGTTCATGCCGACTTACCTGATCTGGGATCGGGAGACGCTCGAGGAATGCTACCCCGAAGTCGACGGGCTCTCGCTTCATCGCTACTACGGCAACACGCCCGACGAGACGGGCGAGGACTCGGCGCGCTTTCTTGCCTTGAATCTGGACATGGACTACCAGATCAAGGAGACGATCGCTGTCTGCGACTACGTTCGAGGGCTGCTCAAGTCACCGAAGCAGCTCTGGCTTTCGTTCGACGAATGGAACGTCTGGTACCGGGCGCGCTCAGGTGAGCACACGAACGGCCAGGGGAAATTCGCGCCTCCGCTGCTGGAGGAGGTCTACAACCTCGAAGACGCGCTCCTGGTAGGAGGCATGGTGAATACGCTCCTGCGAAACGCGGACCGCGTACGCATCGGCTGCCTCGCCCAGATTATCAACGTCATCGCTGCGCTGGTGACGAACAAGGACGGCGTGTTGCGCCAGACAATCTACTACCCGTACGCATGGGGCATCCAGTACGCCAAGGGCGACGTACTGGACCTGCTGGTGCGTTCGGAAACCTACTCGGTCGAGCGCCAATACAATGCCGACTATGTGAACGCGCCTACGAGCCGACCAGAAGAGACGCCGTATCTTGACGTGTCGGCCACCTTCGATTCGGAATCGGGAAACTGCGGGATTCTCTTGCTCAACAGGGATCTAGAAAAGGAGCGCGAGGTCGAGCTCCGTTTCGAAGACATAACTCCGACGAGGGTGGTCCAGGCCGAGATGATCAGCGGGTCGGACCTCAAGGCAACTAACACGTTCGACGATCCGAACAACGTGGTCGGCCAGCGGTTCGATGCGCCGTCGCCGGCGGCGAAAATGAACGTCGAGCTTCCCGCTCGGTCCTACACCGCCCTTCAGGTAGCGACCAGCTGAGGCCCAGCGGTCGCTTGCGCGAAGTTCTGGATTTGGCAGGCCTTCCGTTGCTTGCACCTACCAACGTGTTGCGCACGGAGCGGCGGCGCGTCGGAAGCCTTGCCGGGGGATCGGCTGGCGGTCGACGTTTGTGACGCTCGATGGAGCTTCGATAGCAACGGCCGCGGTGAGGAAGTGGGCCGCTACCAGACACATGAGGACAGAGGCGACCCTAGCACCACGCGGCTAGCGAACCGCTCCGACGTCGCCGCGAAACGACGGAGGGATTTGACAGGATCGTTCGCGTTTGCGATGATGCGAACAGTCAGATTGCTCCTCAGTAGCTCAATGGTAGAGCATCCGGCTGTTAACCGGAGGGTTGTAGGTTCGAGTCCTACCTGAGGAGCCAATCCTTTTGCATAACCTATTGAACTAAACCAGTTTATCGCGATTCAGGCATTTTCGATACCACTTCTTCTACCACCATTCGAGTCTGTCGTCAAATCCGCGGCGCGCCTCCCTCCTCAAGCACGTCACGCCTCTTGGAAACCCTCGAGAGCCGAGGTCCATGGTCCCGCCTGGATTCCGTTCCTGATTCCTCGGTTGGTGCGGGGAGACGGGCCAGCCGCACGAAGTTGCCTAGGCGTGCCTGGCGCGTGCCGTCCAGCGCAAGGTTGAGGCGGCCTACGCGCGGTCGGACCTACTCAATCGACCGTGGATCCTGATGCAGGCTTGGGCGGGCTAGTTCTGGAGCGATGCCTGGGCGTGCGAATCGACTCACACGCCCTTACTCTAGGGATCGAGCCCGACCTCGAACACTGTACCGGGGATCGATAGCTCGATCTCTGCCCAGGGCGGGATCGAACGCCGGCACTGCGTCGGCATGCAGCTCCGTCAGCATTTCCTTTCCCTCAGGATGGGGCTGTGGTCGGGCCGTTCAGACCTTCGAAAGCTTGGCTGATCTCGTCCTGGGCTCCGGTATCAGCCACGTAGAACAATCCCTTGGAACACCGGGCTGTAGCCGCAGGGTTTTGCGATGCGTCGTGCCATCACATCCAAGACCTGAATCTTCCCGTCTCTTGCGAATCTCTTGAGATAACACTTTGGGCCGAAGTGTTGTTTTCGGGTGATCTGTGTCATGTAGTCACTGACGTGAGGGCACCGCCCTTGTCGCTAACGGTTGACTTATTACATCCAATGACATAAATTGTCAATGTAGACTTTGTCGATCGAGGTGCCAGTAATGTCAACACAACCTGCTATCGGTGACCGCCTGCGACAAGCTCGTGTCGCTGCAGGCATGTCTCAAACAGAGGTCGTGGACTCTTTGGCAGAGCATGGAGTCTCGCTCACGAAGGCAGGCCTGTCCAAGTATGAGCGCGGAGGCAGCGTTCCCAAGCCTAGGACTCTACGAACTCTTGCACAGGTACTTGGTGTCGACACTGCATTCTTCTTCGAGGAACCGGCGGTTTCCATAGAGTGGCTCGCGTTTCGCAAGGCTTCCCGGCTCGGCAAGAAACAGCAGGAGCGAATCAAGACCCTTGCCCTTGTACAAGTGGCCGCATGGCATTTGCTACGGCGCGCGCTGGAACCGAATCGCCAACCTAGGCCTATGATCAGAACTGTTGTAACGGTTCCAGCCGACGCTGAGTCGGCGGCCGATCAACTCCGTGAGCACTGGGAACTCGGAGATCGTCCGATCGGAAGCGTGACTTCAGTAATCGAAGATGCCGGGGGGATCGTCGTTGAATCGGGCGACGAGGAAGACCTCTTCGACGGACTGTCCGGATGGCTAGAAGACAAGACGCCGGTCATCGTCGTAAGCTCGTCAGTTTCCGACGACCGGAAGCGGTTCAGCTTAGCCCATGAACTCGGCCACTTGGCCATGGACGTTGGCGAAATCGACTCCGCAGCAGAAGAGAAGCTGGCGCACCGCTTTGCCGCGGCATTCTTGGTGACAGCCAGCACAGCTAGACGGGAACTCGGCGAGCGCCGGCGACGGCTGGATTTTCGGGAACTAGCAGTTCTGAAGCAGAAGCACGGCCTGAGCATGCAGGCATGGATATACCGGGCGGCGGACCTAGGGATCATTGATCAATCCCACGCCCGCACCCTCTTAGCCGAAATGAGCACACGCGGTTGGAGGAGACGGGAGCCGATAGCATTCAATGGTCATGAGCGCCTGATGCACCTCCAGCAGTTGGCCGTTCGGGCTTTGGCAGAAGGGGTCATTAGCGCAGCTACTGCCGAAAGGCTCTTTCCAGGCATTCAAGAAGAGTTCGGCGTCGCAAGAGTGAGTGCCCAGAGCAGCATGCGGGTCCGCCGGCTCATGGAACTCCCACGTCTAGAACGCGAGCTGTTCCTTGAGCACGCAGTCGCACTCGTGCAAGACGAATACGTGGAAGGCGGTGCTCTTTCCGGCTTCGAGACCCTAGCGGAGGAAGACCACCATGACATCTCGCTCGAGAAGCGCTAGCGCTCCGTCTCGAGGCGAGATCTGGAATCTGCGCTTCGACCCCAGCGAGGGCGCTGAAATTACGAAGATCCGGCCCGCTGTTGTAATAAGCATTCCAGCAGTAGGTAGGCTCCCCTTGCGAATAGTCGCTCCCGTCACCGAGTGGAAAGATCACTATTCTCGATTCCCCTGGCTCGTCCGCATTGTAGCTACCAAGAGAAACGGACTGGCCAAGGACTCTGCTGCGGACGCGTTTCAAGTGAAGTCGGTATCGCTCACCAGGTTTGTATCCCAAGTTGGCTCTATCGCCGCTGACGATCTGCAAGAAATCAGCGCCGCCGTCGCACTCTGCGTCGGTGCGTAGACAAGGAGAATACACATGCACAAGATTATTTTTCACAACCTCGGCAATGCCGACTGCATTAGGCTCGAGCTTTCGAATAACAGGCGCGTGCTATTGGACTATGCGGATTGCCGTGATCCAACGAACCCGGATGATCGTCGGTGTGACCTACCCGAAACGCTGGGTGAGGAAGTCGGCAAGTAAGATTTCTATGACGTTGTTGCCTTCACTCATCTCAACAGGGACGCCCCATCTGACTATGCCTTTCCAGGCTGAGTGCATAGGCTACACGCAGCCAAACGAGGGCCCGTGGCTGATTGCCTACCTGACTTGGAACCGTGACGCTCACAGATCCCGACGCTTTCCGCCATTTGGAATTACCGTCGCGACTAGATGCGCCTAAAAAAGCAAGGGCCTCCGAAGAGGCCCTGCGCTCGAAACCGCAAGGGGAGTAACACGAGTTTGGCCCAGACCGGCGGCGAAGTTCAAGAACCAGTCTCTTCCATGGTGCAGCTGCTTGTGCAGAAAACCCGAAGCTTCTCTCCTCAACTGGCAACGCACCTACACCTGAGGCTATCAGCACGAACTGCGGGTATCTAGGAGGTGTCTCGAAACTCGGCTCGCGGCCGGAGCCGGGACGGAAGGCCCTAGCGGCCGAGCTCCTTCCGCTTTCTCACTCACACAGTGATGTCGGGCTACCGCTTCTCGGTCAGCCGCCCGGAGAGGTATTTGTGGATGACGCTGGAAAGCAGTGTCTGACAAGATATCCCTTCCTCTCTCGCCCGAGCTTTAGCGAGGCGGAAGTCGCGCTCGGTTACCCGCAGATTCACACGCTTGGTCTTGTTGAACGTATTTCGAGCCGACTCTAGGGCCGACTCAACCTCTCGTTCAACGTCGCGAGCAGAGCGCAAATCACCCCGCTCGAATCTGTCAAGAATGTCAGCCTCGTCTGCGCTCATGTCTTTGTTCACGATCGCGGCCTCGTCTGGTACGTCGACCGAAATTCCCTGCTGCTCGATGATTCGTTGATTCTTCTCCGTGTTCCAGTCGAAACTGGCGCTCACAAGTCGACTGTACACAATGTGTGCATTTTGGCAACAGATCACGGCGGGGAAACCGGAAATGGGCGGATCCGCAAACGTCGTCTCCGGACCAGCGCCTACTGCTGCCTAGGCCACGAGCGCTGAGGCGGTCTCCCGCCCTAGCCTTGTCTATGGGCCTGGAGTCACGCGCGCCGTGGCGTAAACGATGATCCTCGGGTTGGAGGACGCACCGGAATAGAGGTACAGCGTGTCGTCTTCCAGATAGAACTCGCCGCCCCGGTATCGGTCCTTGAGAGGCGATCCGGGCGGTGGATCGATTAGCACGAAACGCTTGCCCTTGGCGCCAACCGGGTTCAGCTCGGCATCCACTTCGACGTACTTGATGTTGCCGCCTCGCCAAGCGGTGTGATCTTGGTAGACGATATAGTTGCGGTCCTTCCAGCGGAGAAGAGAGGGGCCGTACAGATCGTTGTTATCTCCCTCGATCGGCTCCACCAACGGGGTCTTCAACTGGACCCAGTTCTCAGCGTCTTTGGAGTGCGCTAGCCAGACGCATCGAATCTCTCTTCCCTTGATAAACCCTGAATAGAGCATGACGTATTTGCTGCCGTAGCGCTCGAGCGGAAACTCGTAGACTCGGGTGTAGGTGGCGTTGCGCGTGCCGATGTTCGCTGAAGTGATGCTCACGCCCCGATGCTCGAAGCGAATCCCGTCTCGACTGGTCCACAGCTCGGTTCGAGAGTTTCGTGTGTGTCCCCACATGTAGAACTCGTCCTTCTCTTCGATCCAGCGGATATCCGGAGAAGACGGGCCCTTGATGACCGGATTGGCCTTGTATTCCGTCCACGGGCCGTCGAGACTGTCGGCGTACGCCATGCTGATCGCCACGTGCTTGTGAGGAGCGTAGTACAGGTAGAATTTGCCCAGCGGAGCCTCGATTCGTCCCTCGGTCCTGATGATGGAGGGGTGGATCAGCTGCTGGGTCGGGGTGTAGGTCAGATCCTTGGGGTGTAGGGCGACGCCCTGAAAGGTGAATTCGGGTAAGCGTCCCCCTGCTTGCATCGAACATGCAGTAAACAGAAGGATGGTGCAGCGCCACCGCGTTGGGGCTAGCCGATTCGTTCTCATCGCCTCGTCCGCAAGCGCTTCGATTCTACTAGTCTGAGGAAGAGATGACTTGGGCCACGGCGGTGAACCCATCGAGTGGGTGCATGACCCTGATCGTAGACATGGGGGCGCCGAGGTGATTCGAACACAGATATACCTGACCAGTCGGCAGCGAGACCAACTTGCCGCTCTCGCCCGCAACGTAGGCAGGCGGCGAAGCGAACTGATCCGCGAAGCCATTGATCGATTTATCGAACAACATGCACGCGACCGACGTCGGGCGGTGCTAGCTCGCGCCGTCGGAATCTGGAAGGATCGAACAGACCTCCCTTCCGCAGACGCTCTGCGGGGTACTTGGAACAGGCGCTGAAGATGCAGCGCTGTTTCTAGTCGATGCGGACATTCTGATCGACTACCTGCGAGGCCACCCAATCGCGGTCCCTTTCGTGCATGAACATGCGGATCGCATCACCGTGTCCGGAATGTCGGTTGCGGAGCTCTACGCTGGTGTCCGAGGTGCCGCCGAAGTCGCGGAACGCCAAGACCTAGAAAACTCCCTTGCGCTGTTCCCCGGAGTCCCGGTCAGTGCGGATCTCGCGAAGGTCGGTGGGTTGAATCGCCAAGCCTACGGACGATCTCATGGGGTTGGCCTGGCGCACGCTATGATCGCGGCGACCTCCGGTCTGTCCTAGTGCTCATTGAAGAACCTGAATGCCAAGCACTACCCCATGTTCAGTGGCCTCGACCCCGCCATTACAAGTAGCCGGATCGACCGTCTCGTCGGCACCTAGACAGGTTCCTGACCGGGCACCTGCGCGCCAACAAGGAGACCCCCGCACCCTGATGTCCCGGCTCAAGGCCCGGCCTCATGTGGTATCACACAACTGACAAGAGGCACGAACCCCGCAAATCCGGCATTCAATGCCATGATTACGGGGATAAGTCGTCGCCACGTCGCCCGCGCCATCAGCTCCCGATTCTAATTGTACTCTGTTGACTAAATTTACTCAATAGAGTATGATCATTGTGTGCCGCAATTTCAGAGGGCTCACGTCCAAGAGCTCTGCGATCTCCTAGAAGCCAGTCCGAGATTCATAATCGCGATCTTTGGTCCGCGCCAGACGGGTAAGACAACGATAGTCCGGCAAGCGCTCGAGCGGACGAGTATCCCGGGTCGCCTGCTGCCGATTGACAGCCTTGAATCGCCCCCACTGGACGCCTCTCCCGGCTTGACCGGGGAGCCTCCAGTGATTCCCCGCGCGGGATCCACAGAATGGCTCGTGCGGCACTGGCGTGCCGCTCGGGCCGAGGCCGAACTCACTCGCCGTGGCTTCGTCCTCGTCTTGGACGAAATCCAAAAACTACCCGACTGGTCAGAGACCGTGAAAGGGCTCTGGGATGCCGACCGGGCCCGCGGCTGCCCGCTGCGAATAGTGCTCCTCGGATCCGCCCCTCTGCTACTGCAATCGGGCCTCAACGAGAGCCTGATGGGTCGTTTTCTGCCCCTGTCCGTCACTCACTGGACCTACGACGAGATGTCCCAAGGGTTTGGATTCAGCTTGGACGAATATCTGTATTTCGGAGGCTATCCGGGGCCTGCGCACATTCGAGGAAACTCGAAGCTTTGGATGGGTTACATGGCGGAATCCATCGTGGCTCCGGCAATTGATCGCGACCTCCTCGCTATGACGCGCGTGGACAAACCCGCTCTGCTAAGGCAGCTGGTGGACGCTGCACTCCACTATTCCGGGCAGATCGTCTCATACAACAAGCTACTGGGGCAATTGCAGGACGCTGGCAACACGACCACCCTTGCGCGGTACATCGATCTGCTGTCCCGTGTGGGCCTAGTGGCAGGATTGTCGAAATACAGCGGGGCCCACGTCAGGAGCAGAGCCTCGAGCCCAAAGCTGAACGTCTTGAACACATCGCTGATGACTGCCGGGTCTACGTATAGCTTTGACGAGGCTCGCAACGACCGCACCTTCTGGGGACGCATCGTCGAGAGTGCCGTCGGAGCTCACTTGGTCAACAGTGCAACGCCAGGTATCGAGGTCCAGTATTGGCGCGAGGGCAACACCGAGGTGGACTTCGTGTTGCGCGGCGGGCCGCGGATTGTCGGGATCGAAGTGAAGAGCGGCGGGACGTTGCGGCACGCGAGGGGAATGGATACATTCCGGGCGAAGCACTCCGTCGATCACTGCCTAGTTGTCGGAGGTGGCGGAGTGTCTCTCGACGAATTCCTGAGCGAACCCGCAGAACACTGGCTGAGGCAACCATGAGTGGGACAGTAGCCAGGACCTGCACCCAATTGAAGGGTGGCGGTCAATTCCCCGCCTCCGATGGCTTGCGGACGGAGCTGGCCGAATACCGCTCGGTGCATGCTTATGTTCTGCTCGGGGATCCGGGTTCTGGCAAGACAACCGCGTTCCAGACGGAAAGCGAGGCGCTCGGGGACGAGGCCCTGTTCATTACTGCAAGGGACTTCCTAGTGCACGCGTCGGCGCTGCACGAGCTTGGCGGGAAGACGCTGTTCATTGACGGGCTCGACGAGGTCCGCGCCGGAAAATCGGATGCGCGAACTCCTTTCGACGAGATTCGCAGACTGCTGATCAAGCTGGATAGGCCCAGATTCCGGATTTCCTGCCGAGAAGCGGACTGGTTCGGCGAGAACGACCGCCAAGGGCTCTCCTATGTCGTCCCGGACTCCAGTCTTGCGGTACTCCGCCTAGAACCGCTCACTAAGGCGGACAGCCTCTCGATCCTTCGCGACAGTCTTGGTGTAGGCGATCCCCATGACTTTCTCATGCAGGCTCGTCAAGCCGGTCTCGAGGGTCTGCTCGACAACCCGCAGTCCTTGGAGTTGCTCGCTCATGCCGTAAATCAAGGCGATGGGTGGCCTGAGAGTCGCCTAGAAGTGTTCGAGCTGGCCTGCCGGGAAATGGCTAGCGAGTCGAATCAGGAGCACCAGCTTGGGGCTCTGTACAGCCCGTCGACGGACTCGCGGATCGATTGCGCTGGACGCCTGTGCGCATTCCTGCTGATATCCGACAAGGCCGGATACTCCCTCGACGTCCAAGGCCCAGACGGAGACTGGATTTCACGAGACCCGTGTGGCGACGAGGATCCGCAGGATCTACACGTAGCTGTGTCCTCGAAGCTGTTCAGGGCGGACTCGGAGCGGTGCTTCAGCCCAGTTCATCGCCAGATTGCAGAGTTTCTGGGCGCCAAGCACCTCGCACGACTCATCGCGGAGGGGCTGTCGCAGCGTCGAGTGCTGGCGCTGATAACGGGCGGCGACGGTGTGGTGGTGACGGCGCTTCGGGGGCTGTCAGCTTGGCTGGCGACGCACAGTGAACCAATCCGGGCTGAACTCATCGACAAGAATCCCGTCGATCTGGGCATCTACGGCGACCTAGGAGCCTTTTCGGGAGATGACAAGGGACGGGTGCTTGAAGGTTTGCTGGCTCAGCCCATGAGCCTGTCGAGAGCGTTGTTCGACTCTAGGAGGTTCTCCCCTCTGGCTGCTGCCGAAACCGAGTCACGAATCCGCAGGGTGTTGAGCAGTGAGGAGAGAGATTCGAAGCAGGAGATCCGTGTGACGTTCCTCTCTAAGCTCCTCTCCAAGGGAAAGCGGCTCCCAAGTTTGGAGGGTGTGATTCTTGAGATCGTGCGGGACAATTCCTGGACTGCTAGGGTCCGTGAGGCAGCACTCGAAGCTGCCATGCACTACCGACAGGACTCCCCAAAGGGAGACGAGGAGCTGAAGGCACTACTCGAGGAGTTCAGGGCTGAGGGAATCTCTATTGCCAATCGCGACCTCTGCGGAATCCTGCTCCAAGCGCTCTATCCCAATACCGTCGGCCCAAGCAAAGTATGGGACTACTTCACTCAGCTTGGCGGCGCAGGGCCATGGGGCCACTACCTGGATTTCTGGCGAACAGAACTAGTTGCTCAGTCAACCGCCGCCGCCGTCGCGGAACTACTCGACACATTCGCTGAGTCTATCTCTCGACTGGAACCAACGATCGATGACCTCCGGCTCTGGGATCTCCCTCTGGAGATGCTTCACAAAGGCCTAGAACTCCACGGGGATAGCGTGGACGTCGATCGCGTCTCCGCATGGCTCCGTACCTGTGCCGGAGCGGCTGATCGACGCGCGTCGAATCCTCCCCAGCCCCTGCTGGAGATTCGAGCATGGCTGGAACATCATCCGGAAGTCCAGAAACACGTGATTCTGGAAGGTTTGGAGCTCTGCCAAGGTGGCGACGACGTCGGTCATGTAGATTTCAACAACAGGAAACGTCTAGTGGGAGCGAAGCCGCCGGCGGACTTCGGACGGTGGTGCTTGGCGCAGGCTGTCAGGCTGGCCAGCTCTAAGCCGGGAGTCGCGAAGCACTTGTTTCTTGAGGCCTATAGGGCGTCCCACACGCCCGATCAAGGCGAAGGACTCTCCTTGGAGTTCTTGCAGGAGCAGGCGCGAGGGCACGCACTTCTCAGCGAGGTCCTGACGCAACTTGAGGTTCCGACACCTGCACCAATGCGGCAGGATCATAGGGCGCAGCAACACGGCACTTGGGCTGCGGAACAGGAGCGACAGCGCGAACAGTTGCGGGAGATCGTGCGGTCGCACGAGAGCGTCCTTCTGGAGAACCGCGCCCATCCGGAACTGTTACATCAGCTAGCGCTCGTGTACTTTGGCGAGTCTCAAGGCGCCAAGACCGGATTGCACGGGAAAGGCGCGATCGCCCTAGCCCTGCGGGACCCCGATGCCATCGCCGCTGCGATGCATGGCCTGCGCGCCAGCGTCGACCGCGATGACCTGCCAAACGTCCGGGAAATCATCCGACTAGCAAAGGACGGAAGGCAGCACTTGATCTGCTGGCCGGTGCTGGCAGGACTACAGGAACGCCAGAAGGACTCGCCCAGCCTCCTGCTCCAGCTGGAAGACTCCAGGCTGCGCTCGTGCGTGGCGTGCCTCCACTGTTGGAAGCCACCCTTTACCGAGGTCGCCCACGAAATCCCCTCTTGGTACCAGACCCTGCTCGAAGACCGTCCGGAACTCGTATCGGACGTTGCAACCCAGTGCGCTTCCGCTGCGCTGCGCAACAACCGGATGATCAGTGTCTATTTCTGGTTGATCGCGAAGGGCTCGCGGGACCAACCGAGTTCCCGGAACGCATTACTGGGATTGCTGGGGGCTCTTCCGACGAGGTGCAATTCGCTCCAGATCGAGAATCTCGAGGAGTTGGTGTGGTGGGGGCTTCAATCTGGCTGGCAATCGCGGCTTCTGGACTTGGCTGATACGAAACTCTCCAAGAGCGGAATGGATGCCGGCCAGCAAGTCCGCTGGTTGGCGTTGGGGATGATCTGCGAGCCAGGAGCATACGGGCAGCGTCTTGCCCAGACCGTCATGGGCAAGGAGCGCTTGGTCAGGCACTTGGGCCGTTTCTTCGTTTACGGCGATGACTATTGGTTCGAAAGACCCCATGTGTGGTATCACACCCTCAAGCGCTTCGAGCCGTCGGATCTGGCGCTGATCATTCGCCTGTTGGGGAGGTTCTTCACCTTCGTCGAACCGGCACCCTTCGTGTACCGTACCGACGAGGGAAAGGTTTCTAGGTTCCTCGAACGATTCATCAATGACCTCGGGTCGAGGCTTTGCGAGAGTGCGAGCGAGTCGCTGGATTCGTTGTCGGACGATCCCGAGTTGTCCAGTTGGCATGATCTGCTGTCGTCCGCGCGCATGGCTCAACGTACGCTTCGAAGAGATGCCGAGTACCGCCATCCAACGATCCAACAGGCGTGCGAAACGCTTACGGGCGGCCGACCGGCCAACGCCTGTGACTTGGCAGCGCTGACTGTTGACGCGATTGATAACGTTGCCAGCCGCATTCGGACCAGCAACTCCAACGTTTGGCGCCAGTACTGGAACGAGGGCCCGCATGGCCTTCCTTCTGAGCCCAAGGTGGAAGGGGCATGCCGCGATGCGTTCCTCGCGGCGCTCCGACCGCTACTCCCTGGGTCGGTCGGCGCCGAACCGGAAGGGCGGCACGTGAACCAAACCCGGGCAGACCTCGTAGTCACCGCCGGGGAATTCAGAATCCCCATCGAAGCGAAGAAGGACGATCACGCCGATCTCTGGAGTGCGATCGGCAACCAGCTGGTGGCGAAGTACACGCTCGATCCGGCGACCGGTGGTTATGGTGTTTACCTGGTCTTTTGGTTCGGCGCTGAACCCCAAAGGAAGCGGGCGGACGGGGCGAGGCCGACGGGGCCGCAGGAACTTGAGGGTCTCCTGCGCAACTCGCTCTCTGAAGATCAAGCCCGCAAGATACAGGTCCGCGTAGTCGATGTTTGTCGTCCGGGTCCGCCTCGGTAAGTCGGAATTTAGAGTTCCCGGGATGTGCGGAATTTCGATTGCCAGAACTGCGTGATTTCGTTTGACACGAACACTTCAGACACGCCTGCCTACGAGCGGTCAAAGTTGAGTCTGGAGGTGGGCGTGGGGTTCGACGCGGACTGACAGACGCTCTGAACGGGCGACCCCCAATCTATCCGAGTCGTCATTGAAGACCCTGAACGTCAATCACTACCCCATGTTCAGTGGCCTCGACCCCGCCTATCACAAGTAGCCGGATCGACCGTCTTGTCTGCACCTAGACAGATTCCTGACCGGGTGCATGCGCGCCAACAAGGAGGCATCCTGCACCCCGACCCTAGGCACCGTCTCAGGTGGTGTCACCCAACTGACAAGAGGCAGGAACCCCGCAAATCCGGCATTCAATACCATAATTACGGGGATGATTCCTCGCCGCATCGCCCACGATATCAATTCCCGACTCAAACTGTTCCCGGCGGTCGCCCTGCTCGGTCCGCGACAAGTAGGCAAGACCACCTTGGCCCGCGCCATCGCCGACAGCAGGGAAAGCGTGTATCTGGACTTGGAGAACCCCAATCACATCCGGAAGCTTGCGGATCCTTTGAGATATCTCTCTGCTCACGAGAAGAGGTTGGTCGTCCTCGACGAAGTGCAGCGAATCCCGGGACTCTTCGGAACTCTGCGCGGCATCATCGACGAAGGACGGCGACGAGGATCGGGAACTGGGCGTTTCCTGATGTCGGGCTCTGCGTCTGCTGTTCTCCTGGGCCAAGCGGGGGAGAGCTTGGCCGGTCGGATCGCCCACTTGGAGCTGCGCCCGTTCGACGTCTTGGAACTAGATTCTGCAGACCCAATGCGACTTTGGGTGCGAGGTGGCTTTCCCCCCAGCCTCCTCCAAGAATCAGAAAAAGACAGCTTCACTTGGCGCGAGGAACTCATCCGCACCTACTTGGAGCGTGACATTCCACAGCTCGGTCCTCGCATTCCTGCAACGACTCTTCGCCGGCTTTGGACGATGCTCGCTCATTCCCAAGGGCAAGTCTTGAACGCTTCGAGACTGGCAAGATCACTATCCGTTGACGGCAAGACTGTCGCCCGATACTTGGACTTGCTTGTGGACCTGCTGCTAGTTCGTCGGCTTCCGCCGTATCTCGCGAACCTCGGCAAGCGCTTGGTCAAGTCTCCAAAGATCTACGTCCGAGATTCTGGACTGTTACATGCACTGCTCGGCTTGGTCGATATGGAAGCACTGCTGGGCCACCCGGTCGCGGGCGACAGCTGGGAAGGCTTCGTGATCGAGAACATCCTCGGCGCCGCTCCGCCTAGGGTCCAGGCAAGCTTCTACCGCACCGCCGACGGAGCGGAGATAGACCTCGTCTTAGAGCTACCTCGAGGTGAGATTTGGGCAGTTGAAATCAAGAACGCACATTCGCCTTCGCTGCGCAAGGGGTTTCACATCGCCCAGCGAGATATCCAGCCCGATCGATCCTTTGTAGTGTGCCCGGGGACCGAGCGATATCCGATCGCAGATGGGATCGAGGCGATCGGACTTCGCGATCTCTGCCGGGAAGTAACAGCTTGGACCTAGTCCGTGACAAGCGATCCTTCCAGAGTAGAGGACCGCCTGGCCGAGATTCCTCCCCGGCGCACTTGCCAGACACTCCGGGGATCATTCCGCCATCAGGCTGGGGGATACCATGGAGAGGTGCTCGGTGAATACTTAAGCGCGGCCATGCGTAGAGCAACGTTCGAAGTCATTGAGGATGATGGCTCATTCTACGGTCGGATCCCAGCCGTTGAGGGAGTCTGGGCTAACTCTGCGAAGCTGGAGGACTGTCGCGCGGAACTCGAGCAGGTCTTGGAAGAGTGGCTATCGCTTAGGCTTTTGGAACGGCTGCCCATCCCTGAGATCGACGGGATTGATTTGACGCTCCAACAACAAGTGGCTTGATGCCACGGGTCGGCCCGATCAAGCGGTGCGACCTTCTGGCCGGTCTACAGTCGTTGTGATATCACGGCCCGTTCGCAGGTAAGCGGCACCAGTTCATGCGTCGAGCCGAGCGCACCGTCAGGCTGCCTAATCCACGCCGAGGCGAAATCAGCCGTGGACTACTGGTCCGGATTCTACGTGAGGCAGGCATCTCACGCGAGCAATGGGAGTCGATCTGATCTTGACGATTCACTGAGATCGTACAGGCCTTGTTGCTAGTGGCAACCGAGAATTGCTCATTTCCGACAAACGAAAACTGCGCACATCTGGGGGAGGCCTGCCGTGGGTTTCGCGGACTCCCCCCATCGTCAGCGCCGGAATGGCACCGGCGAGTGCCGAACATCGGTCGCCGCAAAGGATCGCCTTTTATGTTAGAGGGGTGCCAGAGAGCGGATCCCCAACGCGGACTTGGGTGCG
>VXMF01000058.1 GCA_009841225.1 Terriglobia bacterium
CCGCCGCGTTCACCTCGTCGGCGTAGCAGGTGCCCGGCCAGTCGCGCGAGTAGATCCCGGCCCCGATCACGGCCGGCTCGCCGCCCCAGTCGGTCTCGATGATGTAGGAGGCCTTGGCCGACTTCTTGCCCGTCGCCGGGTTGGGGAACGAGTAGTAGGTCCAGCCAGCGTCCACCGCCCGTGTCATGCGGTAGATCTCGTAGAAGAGGTCGTTGCCGAAGTCGTCGATCGCCTCGCCCCAGACCCCGCCCTCGCGGGAAGGGTCAGGCGGGTAGACGAAGGTCTTGGCGTCTGTGCCGGACTTGGCGATGCCGTCGACGAACACGTAGGTGGGCCCGTGCTTCCAACGCTCGTCCTCGTTGAAGGCGCGGCGGGCTTCGGCCGTGCCGTGCTCAGCGAGGTACTCGGCGGCGCACTCCACGAACGCCCGAATGTCGCTCTGGGTGCGAACCGCGCTCGCGGCGATGTTGCGGTCACTGCAGCCGCTCGTGATCGCTCCCGAGCTGCCGAGATAGATGCCGGAGCCTATGACGGCCTTCTGCTGCGAGTTGGGCACCGAGAAGCTCACCGCATAACCGAGCTTAGGGGAACCGGTGTCCTCGTCTCCCACGATGGTGGGGTCGTCGTAGTGGTACTGCAAGAACTTCCGACCCTCACGGCGCGCACCTCCGAGCAGCTCCTCGGCGAACCTCACGCCGTTGATGTCCGTCCTGGTCAAGTCCGTGGGCCTACCTTCGCGAAACTGTTCGGTTGCGTGAAACAGAATGAAGCCTCCACCACTCACGACCCACAGGTAGACGGAGCCTGACTTCCAGTCTCCTCCTTCCAACCGGAAGGCGTTTCTGATCCCGGTAAGGGTGCTGTAGCCTTCGGACAGGGCTTCGCGGTACACCCTGGCTGCTTCCTCGACGAAGGTGATGAGTGTCTCGCGGTCCTTGACCTGCGATGCGGTGACGGCTGGCTTCGGCAGATCCGGGATCGCGACTGGAACATGGGAGACGTCCTGCGAGTAGCCACCGGCCAGCACGAATCTTCTTCCGGTGATCCCAGAGGTGTATGTGACAGCGTATGCCGTCTTCGGCTCCCCGTCGTTGTACCGCACGAAATCACCGCCTCGGGCAGCAGCCGCGAGGAGTTCCTGGACGACCTTGAGTCCATCGTCGTCCAAGACACCCAGCAGATTCTTGCTCTCCGCCGTTTGATCGTTCCCGTGGATGAACGGCTCCCCCGTCGGGAGGAAGATGACGAGGAACATCGATCCGGACTTCCAGTCGCCCTCCGTTCTCAGCCTCTCCCTGAGCCTTGCTCCTTCATTTATGTCCGTGATCGCCTCGATTGCCGCGCTTGCCCCCAAGACGAAGTCCCTGAGGCTTGCGTCATCCTTGACCTGGCTGGCAGTTGTCTGGGCCTCGGCAGCCCCGCTCGCCAACATTACCAATGCCAGAACGGCGAGAGCCAGCGCCCCCTTGCTTTTCAATTGCAGCGTATTCTCGTGCGTGATGTGATGCATAGTTCCACGGAATTATATCGTCACTGGGTGCATCACCAGCCTTAGCGGCCAGGTACCCCGACCAGCCCTCCATCAGCTGCCGATGGCCCGGGCACCAAGCTCGGGAGGCTAACCGCACCGTCCAGCTTCGCATCGGAAGCCGTAATCAGGTATTCCACCGCGGGTATCGACCTAGAGCCGTTGACCTCCTAATCCGTCGTGATTGGAGCGCACTCACGACTAGCCCGACTTGCCGCGTTGCTGCAGCGCGAGCGCGAGCGCGAGCTTTGGGCTGGGCACGTATTGCACCTCCAGGTCGGCTTCAGCACTGCAGGTGGCACCCTCACCAAGTAGGCTTGAACCCGCCCTGTCCAGATCTAGGCCCACGCCATGTCCGATGGAGTGGCACAGAGGGTCGTTAGCTTCCAACTCCGCTGGAAGCTGCGGCCGTTGAGGAAGCGGTTCGCTATGTGGTTGCCGCCGACGGAAAATTTAAACTCCAGCTCCATCCGGGACGCGCTACGGCCTAGGAAACGCGGTCTGCTGCTCGAACAAGTCGACTGCCTTCCACAGCCGCTTGTCTTTGTACTCCCGGTATCGCGCCGCGTCAGCCTCCGGATTCTTGGTCGGCATCTGCGCTCGGACGGAGTCGCGCCAGGAACGGAGTTTCGCTAGAAGCTCGCTGGTCTTGTCAGGCATCGCCGCAGACAGGTCGCTCGTCTCGCCGATGTCCTCGCGTAGATCGTAGAGCTCGGTGTGCCCGTCTTCGTAGAACTCGACCAGCTTGAACGGCCCATCCCGGACAGCACCGTAAGGAGTGCACGTGATGATCGGCGTGTGCGCGTTGTAGTGCGGATAGTGCCAGTAGATCGGTCCCCGCCGAAACTCCTTGTCCCCCTTGAGAAGCGGCGTCAGGCTCTTGCCGTCAACGTCCTCCTCCGCATGCACCCCGGCGATGTCAAGAATCGTCGGGTAGAGATCCACGCTGATCACGGGCTCATCGACGACTAGGCCCTCGGGCTGCCCGGGCCATCGGACGATTAGCGGGACGCGCACGCCGCCTTCCCATGCCGTGCTCTTCTCTCCCCGCAGCGGCAGGTTCGACGTAATGCGCCCGTCCTTCGACAGGCCGCCGTTGTCGGAGAAGAAGACGAAGACAGTTCGTTCCGCTACCCCAACTTGTTCGAGCTTCGCAACGACGGCGCCAACGCTCTGGTCGACCCCTTCGACCATGGCCGCGTATTCCGGATTCTTCTGAGAACCGGTCGGCCGCTTCTTGCGGTATTTCTCCACGAGCTCTGGCTTGCCCACGATCCGCGTGTGGACCGCATAGTGGGAGAGGTAGAGAAAGAAGGGCTGATCCCCGTGGCTGTCGAGGAAGTCTTCGGCCTCGCGCGTGATGCGATCGGTGAGGTACTCGCCCGGCCGTTCGTCGGGGAAGGGGCGCCAGCCTAGCCGTTGGATCTTGGCGGCCGGCCAGTAGGGCGGAAACATGTTCGAGTGCGAACCCGAATGACTGCCGCCGACGCTGACCTGGAAGCCGTGATCCTCCGCCCACCAGCCTTTCTGCCCGAGATGCCATTTACCGATCGCGGCGGTAACATAGCCAGCCTCGGAAAGAACCTCAGCGAGCGTGGTCTCCTCGTGTCGCAAGTAGTTGGTCCACTTCGGAATTTGGAGCTTCGCGCCCGGCGGCGTCCTGCCGGGGATCCAGTCGGTCAGGTGGGTTGACGCCGGGTACCTGCCGGTAAGGATGCTGGCGCGCGTCGGCGAGCAGGAGTTCCCCGCCGCGTAAGCGTCGGTAAAGCGTACGCCCTCGGCGGCAAGCCGGTCGATGTGTGGCGTCTCGTAGTAGGCGCTCCCATAGCTGCCCAGATCCCGCCAGCCCAGATCGTCCACTAGGACGAATACGAAGTTTGGCCTCTCGGCGCCAAGAAGGCCGGTCGCGGCGGCGACCACAACGGCGAGACGGAGCATGAAGGCCCAGCGCCGGTTACTGATCATGGTTTGGTCCTCTCATGCCAAGCATTGGTCTCTGGATCCATGGCAAGGGCTGACTTGCGCGACGCTATCGGCACCCTCGTCTTGCGGAAGCGGCGTGTGCGAGATGCGGATCGTCAATCGATCCAGACGCGGCAGCCGCGTTGCACGACTCCTTCGAATTGCTCTCATGATCCTACAGTTCTTCGGATCCGTGGCAAAGGACACGGCCCGACTGGCCAGCCAGCTTCATGCACTACGATCTGGGCTATATCGACCCGGAGCAGAGAACACCCCAGACCATTGCCAGCCGGTTCGGCGCGAAGTCGTATACCTATGTCTCCTGTGAGTTCTGTTACCTATGTGTCCGGTCCGGACCCTCGAAGGTATGGTGAGGCGGCCGGGACTCGAACCCGGGACCCACGGCTTAAAAGGCCGTTGCTCTACCAACTGAGCTACCACCCCATCATCCGGACAGGGCACGCTCGTCCGCACCCGAGAATGCGGTGGCGCCGATCCCTCTCAGGGTAGCAACTGTGCTACCGGAACGGTCCCGCCAGCCGACCCAGCCGAATCGAGCAATCGAGACCAGCCGCGTTTCAAGTGCTACGCTGCCCTAGGCGCGAAGCGCCGTTTCCGACATGGCACAAATGCATCGCAGGCTGGGACTGCTGAATGCGACCACGATCAACATGTCCAACATGGTCGGGATCGGTCCATTCATCGCGATCGCCTTGATCCTAAAGACCCTAGCGGGCCCACAGGCATATCTCGCCTGGGTGGTCGGGACCGTGATCGCGCTGGCCGACGGCATGGTCGTGGCCGAGCTCGGCGCGGCCAAGCCCGCTGCCGGCGGCACATACGTGTTTCTGCGGGAGGGCTTCGGCCCGCGCACGTGGGGCCGGATGCTGGCCTTCCTGTTCGTCTGGCAGATCCTTTTTGCCGGGCCGCTCGAGATCGCAAGCGGCAACATCGGCCTTGTCCAATACCTGCGAGTGTTCCTGCCCAATCTGTCCGACCTCGACGGCAAGCTGCTAGCAGCAGGCATCTGCGCCCTGCTGGTCGTTGCGCTGTATCGACGCATCGATGACATCGCCAAGCTCATGTTCGGACTGTGGTCGGTGATGCTGCTGACCACGGGCTGGGTCATCGTCACAGGAATCTTGCACTTCGACCCCGCTCTGGCGTTCGACCTGCCCGAGAACGCGTTTCGCTTCGACCTCGGATTCCTTGCCAGCCTAGGCGAGGGCTCGGCGGAAGTGCTCTACCTGTTTCTCGGCTACTACCAGGTCTGTTATCTCGGCGGAGAGATCCGAGATCCGGGACGGACCATCCCGCGGGCGGTGCTCTACTCGATCCTGGCCGTAGCGGCCATCGACATCGCCATCTCGTTCAGCTTCATCGGCGTCGTGCCGTGGCGCGAGGCCATGGAGTCTCAGTTCCTCGGCGCCCTGTTCGTGGAACGCGTGTACGGGGCAGGGGCCGCGAAAGTGCTGGCCGGCATGATCGTGGTCACCGCTTTCGGGTCGATCTTCGCGCTGCTGCTGGGGTATTCCCGCGTGCCCTACGCGGCGGCCCGCGACGGCGTGTTCTTTCGGCAGCTCGCCGTGCTACATCCGACCAAGGAATTCCCGCACCGCTCGCTGCTGCTGATCGGCGCGGGCGCGATCTGTGCCAGCTTCTTCAGCCTGGACAATGTCATCAAGGCCCTGATGGCCGCCCGCATCCTGATCCAATTCCTCGGGCACACCTTCGCTCTTTTCCTCATTCGCTCGCGGCGTCCCGACATCGCGCGACCGTTCAGCATGTGGGGCTATCCGCTGCCGGCGATCGTGTCGATCGTGGGTTATATTTATGTATTCCTGTCGCTGGGCACCACGTTCGTTCTGTTCGGGACCGGCACGCTTCTGCTCGGGGCGATCGTCTACCTAGCGATGGCGAAGCATCAGCGCGAATGGCCCTTCGCTAGCGGTTCAGCGCAACAGTAAACATCGAGACACCCCATGCGCGGCGCCAGCCTGACCCTGCTTCTGTTCATGACGCTCACCACGACACCAGCCCCAGCCGAAACCATCCAGGTGATCGCCATCGGGGCTCACCCAGACGACTGCGACATCAAGGCCGGCGGCATCGCCGCCAAGTACGCCGCCTTGGGCCACAAGGTGCGCTTCGTGTCCGTCACCAACGGCGATGCGGGGCACCAGGCCGAGGGCGGCGGGATGCTTGCCGCCCGGAGGCGAGCGGAGGCCCAGGAGTCAGGCCGCCGGCTCGGAATCGAATACATTGTGCTGGACAACCACGACGGCGAGTTGGTGCCCAGCCTCGACGTCCGCCTGCAAATCATTCGACAGATCCGCGAATGGGATGCCGACATCGTAATCGCGCCGCGCCCCAACGACTACCACCCGGACCATCGCTACACGGGCATCCTAGTCCAAGACGCCTCGTACATGGTCACAGTGCCGAATATCGCCAGCGACACCCCCGCGATCAAGAAGAATCCGCTGTTCCTGTACTTCTCGGACCGATTCTCGCGGCCGCAGCCTTTCCGCCCTGACATCGTCGTTTCCATCGACGACGTGTTGGAGCAGAAATACTCCGCCCTAGACGCGCACGTGTCACAGTTCTACGAGTGGCTTCCGTGGCACGCGGGCGTGCTGGACGAGGTGCCCGCAGATCCGGGCGCTCGGCTGGCGTGGCTGAAATCCCGGCGGAGTTTTGCCATTCGCGACGAGTGGCGCGAAGCCGCGAGGGCGCGCTACGGGGCCGACGCCGACGCCATCCGCAATGCGGAGGCCTTCGAGATCACCGAGTACGGCATGCAGCCGAGCGAGGACCAGATCCGGGCGCTCGTGCCGTTCTTCCCGCAATAACGCAGACCGCTGCGGTCCGTCGCTCGGTACAATTGTGGTGCCGTGTCCCGACACCTTGTACCCGTCGGAGTTGCCGTTGCGATCGTCGGCACATTGCTCCCTGCGGCAGCAGGTGCGGTGGATTTTCGCAGGGACGTGCGACCGATTCTGTCCGACCGCTGCTATGCATGTCACGGTCCCGACGCGGCCACGCGCATGTCGCCGCTGCGGTTGGACACCGAAACGGGCGCCTTTTCCGAGTTGCCGGGCGGCAGGTTCGCCATCGTACCGGGCAAGCCGGACCAGAGCGAGCTGATCGCTCGTCTCGAAGCGCCGGATCCCGCCCGCCGGATGCCGCCTCAAGCCCTAGGCCACGCACCACTCAGCGCGCAACAGACCGCCCTTCTTAGGCAGTGGGTCAGCGAGGGTGCCAAGTGGTCAGGGCATTGGGCCTTCGAACCCTTGGTCAAGCCGGCCGCCAGCGCGCCCGCGGAGGGCGAGTGGGGCCGAAACCCGATCGACGGCTTCGTGCTGGCCCGCCTGAAGGAAGCGGGCTTGCGGCCCTCGCCGGAGGCGGATCGCTCCAAGCTGTTGCGGCGCGTGACCCTCGATCTGACCGGCTTGCCTCCAACCGCCGAGGAGGTGCGGGAGTTCTTGGCGGACGACTCGGCAAAGGCCTACGAAGCGGCGGTCGAACGCCTGCTGGCCTCGCCTCGCTTCGGCGAGCGGATGGCGTTCCGCTGGCTGGAAGCCGCCCGCTATGCAGACACCAACGGCTACCAGAACGACCGCCCGCGCGATATGTGGCGCTGGCGCGATTGGGTGATCGGCGCCTTCAACGACAACATGCCCTTCGACCAATTCACGGTCGAGCAACTCGCGGGAGACCTGCTGCCCGACGCGACCTTGTCCCAGCGCATCGCGACGGGCTTCAACCGCAACCATCGAGGCAACGCTGAGAACGGCACCGACCCGGACGAGTATCAGGTCGAATACGCCGTAGACAGGCTCGAGACCACCGCCACCGTCTGGCTGGGGCTGACGGTCGGCTGCGCACGCTGCCACGACCACAAGTACGACCCGATCTCGCAGCGGGAGTTCTACCAGTTCTACGCCTACTTCAATAACGTCTCCGACCGCGGGCGCTACTACAAGTACGGCAACACCCCGCCGATCGTGCACGCGCCGACGCGAGACCAGCGAGAGCAGCTCGACGCGATGGACAGTCGCATCAAGCGACTCGAGTCCCAGCTTGAGCGTCATGCCAGCCAAGTGGAGGCCTCCTTGGCTGCAGCCGATCTGGACAGCGCAAAGGCATGGGCCTATTCGGAGCGACTGGCGGCACGGCGCACGTTTGACTCCGCTCCAGCAGGACCGCACGGTCTGTTCGGAGGCGCGGCCCAGTTGGACGGGCGACGCTACTTCGACTTGGGCGACATCGCGGACTACGACTTCTACGACCCATTCACGCTCTCGGCTTGGATTCGCCCGGATCGCAAGACCGGGGGAGTGGTCGGCCGATACCTAACGAGCGGTCCGAAGGGCTACGGCCTGTTCTTGGTCAACGGCAAGCTCCAGTTGCGTATCGACACTGGCAGCATCTCCGACCGCATGAGAGTCGAATCCATCGAGACGATCCCGCTGGATCAATGGACCCACGTCGCAGGCGTGTACGACGGCACCCGCAATACCGATGGGATGCGGCTCTACATCAACGGCCGACCGGCACGGCTGACGGTATTGGTGGACGAATCGCTCAACTCCACGCGGGTGAATGCCACCCTGCGCATCGGCCACGGTCCTAGCGAGCAGGATCGATTCACAGGTCACGTTGACGATGTCCGCGTGTACTCGCGGGCCCTGGACCCATCGGAGGCGGCAGTCCTCGCCGTCCGAGAAACGCCAGTGGAAATCGCGGCCCTGGCGGCCGATCAACGCACGCCAGCCCAGCGTCTCAAGCTGCGCTGGGCCTATCTGGAACACGCCGCGCCAAGCGAGATCTCGGCGGCGTGGAAGGATCTAAGAGATTTGCGCCTGGAACGCGAGGCATTCATCGCCACGCTCCCCACCGTCATGGTCATGGACGAGCGCGAAGACACCCGCGCCACCCACATCCTGTTCCGCGGGGCCTTCGACGCACCCCGCGAGCGCGTCGAGCCCGGCTTGCCGGCGGCCCTGCCGCCGCTGCCGGAAGGCCTGCCCAACAACCGCCTCGGCTTGGCGACTTGGTTGACCAACCCGCAGAATCCACTCACGGCGCGCGTCACTGCCAACCGTTTCTGGCAGATGTTATTCGGGCGCGGAATCGTCTCGACCGTGGAGGACTTCGGCTCGCAAGGCGCAGCACCGACGCACCCCGAACTGCTGGACTGGCTGGCGGCCGACTTTCTCGAGAGCGGCTGGGACGTGAAGGGCCTGATCCGCACGATCGTCAGCAGCGCCACCTACCGGCAGTCTTCGAACGTCTTGCCGGAACTCTTGGAGCAGGATCCCGACAACGCGCTGCTGGCGCGGGCGCCGCGCCTGCGGCTGCCGGCCGAATCGATCCGCGACCAAGCGCTGGCAATAGCCGACCTCCTGTCGGGCGATCCCGGCGGCCCGTCGGTGAAGCCGTACCAGCCCGGCGGGCTGTGGAAGGAGCTTTCCAACTGGGGCGCATATTCCAACGACCACGGGGAGAAGCTCTACCGCCGGAGCCTGTACACCTTCTGGAAGAGAACTCTGGGACCTCCGGCCATGCTCGCCTTCGACGCCGCCGCGCGAGAGACCTGCGTAGTGCGGCAAGAGCGCACCAACACGCCGGTCCAAGCTCTCAACCTGATGAACGACCCCACCTACAACGAGGCAGCCCGCGTCTTCGCCGAGCGCATGCTCAACGAAGGCGGTTCCCGCGACAGCGAGCGGCTGGCCTACGGCTTCGTGCTTGCAACGGCCCGGCAGCCGGCCGAGGAAGAGGCCGAGATCTTGCGCTCCAGCCTCAATCGTTACCGCGATCGCTACCAGACGCGGCCGGAAGACGCCGAGCGCTACCTGGCAAGCGGGGAACACCGCCGGGACGAATCGATCGACCCGCCGGAGCTTGCAGCTTTTGCAGCCGTGGCCAGCATGCTGCTCAATCTGGACGAGACGATCACGAGGGAGTAGACCATGCCATTCGATGACCACCTGGCCCTGACACGCCGCCAGCTCTTCTCGACTTCGGCGGGCGGCTTGGGGGTCGCGGCCCTGTCCCACCTGCTGGCGACCGATCTCAATGCCGCTTCTGCCCAAGAGGGCATAGCCGGGCTGCCGCATTTTGCGCCGCGCGCCAAGCGGGTGATCTACCTGTTCCAATCTGGCGGCCCCTCGCAAATGGATCTGTTCGACCCCAAGCCGGGGCTGACCCGCTTGCAAGGGTCCGAGCTCCCAGACTCGGTTCGCGGCGGTCAGCGTCTGACCGGGATGACGGCGGCGCAGACCAGCTTTCCGGTGGCGGCATCCAAGTTCCAGTTCGCCCGCCACGGCGCTTCGGGCCAGCAGTTCAGCGAGTTACTGCCTCACATCTCCTCGATCGCCGACAAGATCGCGGTGATCCGGTCGATGACCACCGAGCAGATCAATCACGATCCGGCGATCACGTACCTGCAGACGGGCCACCAACTGGCAGGCAGGCCCAGCCTGGGATCTTGGCTCTCCTACGGCCTCGGAAGCGAAACCAGCAGCCTGCCAGCGTACGTGGTAATGGTTTCTCAAGGCAGCGGCGGCCAGCCCCTGTATTCGCGCCTGTGGGGCAGCGGCTTCCTGCCCACGCGCTACCAAGCCGTGAAGTTCCGCGCCGGCCGGGAGCCGGTGCTGTATCTCAATGATCCGGACGGATTCTCCCGCGAAGACCGACGCTCTTATCTGGACGACCTAGGCGCACTGAACCGAGTTCGCTTCGAGAAGCTCGGCGATCCGGAGATCGAGAACAGGATCGCGCAGTACGAAATGGCCTACCGCATGCAAGCCTCGGTGCCGGAACTGACGGATCTGTCGGCCGAAACAGAGAGCGTGATGCAGATGTACGGGGAGGACGCTCGCAAGCCGGGCACGTACGCCAGCAACTGCCTGCTGGCCCGACGGCTGGTCGAGCGCGGAGTGCGCTGCGTGCAGCTATTCCACCGTGGCTGGGACCACCACGCCGCACTGCCCCGGCGCCTAGAGGAGAAGTGCCTCCAGACGGATCAAGCTTCCGCGGCCTTGGTGAAAGATCTGGAGCAGCGCGGGCTGCTGGACGAGACGCTGGTGGTCTGGGGCGGCGAATTCGGTCGGACCGTGTACTGCCAGGGCAACCTCTCTGCAGAGGTCTACGGCCGGGACCACCACCCGCGATGTTTCTCGATCTGGCTCGCGGGCGGCGGAGTCCAGGGAGGAGTCAACTACGGCTCGACCGACGACTTTTCGTACAACGTGACCGAAAACGCGGTCAGCGTGCACGACTTGCACGCGACAATGCTGCACTTGATGGGAGTGGACCACAAGAAGCTGACCTTCAAGTTTCAAGGGCGGCATTTCCGCCTCACCGACGTGCACGGCGAAGTCATCAAGCCGCTGCTTGCCTGACGCCTCGGAACGTCTGAGCGACTTGCACGAAAGGGATTAGCTCGCAATGCCCGACAGCGACAGTGTTGCGTTGGTCACCGGTGCAAGCCGGGGCATCGGGCGGGCGGTCGCCAGCGAGCTTGCCCGCACGCATCGCGTCATCGGCACCTACCGCGGCAATCTTGCGGCAGCCGAGAGCCTCCGCGAAGAATGTGGCGCTGACATATTCCAGATGGACGTCGCATCGTCGGCCGACCGAGCGGCGGTGATGGAATTCGTTCGGAGCGAGCACGGTCGCCTAGATCTGTTGGTCAACAACGCCGGCATCGCCCCGCGCGTGCGCAACGACCTCTTGGAAGCAAGCGAAGAGAGCTTTGAAGAAGTTCTGAGCACAAACTTGCAAGGACCGTACTTCCTGACCCGCGACGCAGCCAAGCTCATGCTGGAGCGAGGCTCCGGCCGGATCGTTTTCGTGACGTCGATCTCGTCCTATACGGCGTCGACGAACCGTGGCGAGTACTGCGTGTCGAAGGCAGGGCTCAGCATGGCGGCGCAACTCTATGCCAGCAGGCTGGCCCCGGAAGGCATCGGTGTGTTCGAGGTGCGACCGGGCATCATCGAAACCGACATGGTCGCGCCGGTCCTCGACAAGTACAAGCGGCTCGCGGAGGAGGGCCTGCTTCCGCAAGGTCGGCTGGGGCGGCCCGAAGACGTGGCGTTAGCCGTGCGAGCCATCGCGGATGGCAATCTCGACTACTCCGCCGGCCAAGTCATCGACGTAGACGGCGGCTTTCACCTGCGCAGCCTATAGCACAGGCTGCCGCACCGGCACGCGTTGCGGAACTGATCTACTTCGTTCCGCGCCAATTTCGGGCCCGATCATGGCGGACGTTCTCAAAGCAGGCTGACGTTCCGGGCGCTGGTGGCGTAGGCAGCCTGAACGCTCCCGCCACTTTCTCCGCAATCGCATTCCTCCCTGTCCGGGCGAGGTTGTGCCAACGAATGCCAACTCGCCCCAGAGAGCCATGCAGGTTGCCCGCCGGGTTGGGCTGACCTCACTCAAAGCCGCTGTTGTCCCCGTCCTAACAACCCTCCAATGACACCAAACCGTGAATTAGATCTCCCTGATCGCTCGCCTCTTTGGCTGGTTCGAACATCCCCGTGTGGTACGCTGGCCGCCAATACGAGGAAAGCAAGCTTGATGAAGCAACGTACATCTAGCCTAGGCCGGAGACTTCCCAGGCTCGCCACCGGATGCCTTTCGGTCCTTGGCACCACCGCATTCGCCGCGAGTCTTACCGTCACCGTTGACAACATCGAGGAGAACGAAGGCACGATGCATGTCGTGATCTACGATGACGCCAACTGGATGGCCGCTGACCCTGCCAAGTTCGCCGGGGCGAGCTCCGTCGACCTCTCCGAACGCAAGGACGACGGTCCGCTGGTGACGGAGGTCGAACTTGAACCCGGCGAATACGCCGCTTTCGCCTACCACGATCTCAATTCCAACAACAAACTCGACAGGAACTTCATGCGGATTCCCACAGAGCCCTACGCGTTCAGCGGACCGTTCAAGAAACTTCAGAAGCCCAAGTTCAAAGACTTCACGTTCGTCGTCGGCCGAGACGGGGCGGCGATCTCAGTCGTATTGCAGAAGTGATGCGCTCAACCCAATGAGCCAGTACGCGAAGCAGCTGGCTCAGCGCCTAGGGCGGCTATCGGCCCTACGTGCATGGAGGGCAGCCCGGGGGCTCGCGCCCGCGAATCGCCGAGCACCGACGCAGCGGATTATGCGCTCACCTTTGTCCGGGGAATTCCCAAGCGGCCGTTCTGCCCTGAAGCTTGCTACTCCGCCCTGTCGTTCAGCTACGGCGGAGCAATCTCGCGGCGGATTCGCTCGGAGCGAGCCCGCGGGCAGTCGACCGGCCGTTCGACGCAATGCGATTTGCGCCGCGGCCATCATGGGAGGCTTGATTCCCCCTCAGGTGGAGATTGTTGAGGAACTTGACATCCTCCCGAGCCCCCAGGCCGCCGAACGTTACCGCTACCGTCTCGAGCGCTCCTTGAGGCGCGCCGCCTTGCCTTTGAGCTTGCGCAGGTAATAGAGCTTCGCCCGCCGCACCCTGTGCCGCTTGACGATCTCGGTCTTTGGATGATAGGTGTCGGTCTCCGCCACCAATACGACCTAGCGGCGCTCGAAGCCGCCGGCGCAATCCACATCAGCGGTCGGCACGGTCGGGACCATGTAGGCCCGCCTTGAGCGCTATCGCCTCGAGCGGTCCTCGAGGTGCGTCGCCATGCCCGTGAGCCTGCACGGATGGAAATCGTTTGGAGCGAGGACGGCTGCCTAGATTTGTTGCTCAACAACGCCAACGTGGCCCCGCACGTGTGCAACGACCTCTTGAAAGCGAGTGAAGAGAACTTCGAAGCAGTGCCAGGCACGAACCTGTCTCGTCGTATACGACAGTCGACGAGCCGGGGCGAGTGCTACCTGTCGAAGGAGGGCTTAGCATGGCGGCGAAACTTGATGCCGGCAGGTTGGCACCGGACGGCATTGATGTGTTCGAGGTCCGACCGGGCATCATTGAAACCGATGTGGTCGCGCCAGGGATCGAGAAGTAGAAGCGGCTCGCGGAGGAGGCCTGCTTCCGCAGGGTCGGCTGGGTTGGCCAGAAGACATGGCTCTAGCCGTGCGAGCCATCGCGGACGGCAATTTCCACTACTCCGCCGGCCAAGTCATCGACGTGGACGCCGGCTTTCACCTACGCAGCCTTTGGGCAAGCGGATCCCCCATAGCGGCGCGCGTTGCGAAACGGGTCAGCTGCGCGTTCTCTCCAAGACTGCTGAGAACGAACCGCTTCAGGAGCCAGCCTCCCTAGGAACGGCCGTTTCCTTGACAAATCGGTTCGTATTAGGTAACATTATTGTAGGCGGATGTGGAAGTTTCGTTCAAGACGAAGAAACTTGCCAAGGTGTTGAACTCGACTTCGGCAATCCGAAGAACGTATGGGGCCCGAATGGAGCGGGACATC
The DNA here is from genome assembly GCA_009841225.1 of Terriglobia bacterium. Taxonomy (GTDB): domain Bacteria; phylum Acidobacteriota; class Terriglobia; order Bryobacterales; family UBA6623; genus VXMF01. Next base: position 13,914 of record VXMF01000058.1, read on the forward strand.
GCGACTCGACTCGCATTGCTTCGAAACGCTCCTGCTCTCTCGGCTGTGCCCCGCGTTCCTCCGGAGAGACTTCATCAACTCAAGGGACACCGCAAGAATCAGTTCGCAATCGACCTCACGCATCCGTTCAGGCTTGTATTCGTGCCAGATCACAAGCCTTTGCCACTGCGTGACGAGGGTGGAATCGATTTGACGAGCGTGACATCGATCATGATCGTCGAGATAGTCGACTACCACTGAGGATACGGAGCAATGGCCATGGCGGGAAACTACCGATACCAACCAGACTACGCAGCGGTTCCTGGTTGGCTCGTGGAGGACCATCTGAAGGCAAGGGGTCTTTCGCAGGCGGAACTCGCGCGTCGCTGCGGGCGGTCTCCGAAGCTGATCAGCGAGATCGTGTCCGGTAAAGCGCCTATCGAGCCCGAAACCGCACTTCAGTTCGAACGAGTGCTCGGCGTGGACGCGAGCATCTGGCTTGGCGTCGAAGCGGACTACCGCCTACATCTCGCGCGCGCGGCCGACGCAGCACGAGTGGACCAGCAGGTCTTGTGGGCCAAGAGATTTCCGATCGCTGAATTGCGGAAGCGAGGCCTCATCGGACCGCAATCTTCGGATCGCCAAACAGCTGTCGACATCCTCACCCTCTTCGGCGTGTCATCGGTCGAGGCATGGAGCCGCCAGTATGACTCTGCAAGTGTCTCCTATCGACACTCTCCCAGTTTCAAGAGCGATGAAGCGGCACTTGCCACTTGGCTTCGCCTCGGCGAGCGGGAGGCTAACGAGCAACCATGTACGCCATACGATTCGCTTCGGTTCAGGGGGGCGTTGCGACAGATCCGCGACCTCACCACCGCCCCTGTTGAGTTGGCCCTTCAGAAAACGCAAAGCCTGTGCAATGACGCAGGAGTCGCATTGTCTGTCGTCAAGCCACTGCCAAAGGCGCGAGCCAGCGGAGCAGCATGGTGGATGTCGCCGCAGAAGGCAGTGATCGAGCTTAGCGCCCGTCACAAGACGGACGATCACCTATGGTTCAGCTTTTTCCATGAGGCGGCTCATATCTTGCTACACGGCAAGAGAAGCGTCTTTGTTGATGACACACAACGCGAAGCCGCTGGCGTCGAAGCAGAGGCGAATGCATGGGCCCGCGACGCCCTCATCCCTACACGCCAATGGAGGCACTTCATTCTCGATGGAAGCTTTAGCCACACGCGTGTCTCAACGTTCGCGAGCACAGTCGGCATCGCACCAGGAATCGTCGTGGGCCGATTGCAGTACGAGGAACGGATTCCTTGGTCGAGTTTGAACGCACTGAAGGTGCGTCTCGAATGGGGCGGTTCTTAGGAGCGCGCGTCGCGAGCGCTATCGCCTCGAGCGTTCCTTGAGGCGTGCCGCCTTGCCCTTGAGCTTTCGCAGGTAGTAGAGCTTCGCCCGCCGCACCCTGTGCCGCTTGACGATCTCTATCTTCTCGACGACGGGCGCGTGCAGCGGGAAGATCCGCTCGACGCCCTGGCCGAAACTCACCTTCCGCACGGTGATCGTCTCGCGGATGCCAGGGTTGTTGCGAGCCAGCAGGATTCCCTCGAAAATCTGGATCCGCTCCTTCTCGCCTTCCTTGATCTTGACGTGAACCTTGATCTGATCACCCGGCTCCAGCGCCGGAAGTGACTCCTTGCGGTGAGCCTTTTCGATTTTTTCGATGATCGCGTTCTGCATGTTCCATTCTCCGGTCTCGTGTTGTAGCTCCCCGCTTCAGCGAGACTTGCCTTGACGATCCAGCGCGCCAGGATCCTGCGCTTCTCCGTCTGCCGCCTCTAGCGAGCGTAACAAGTCGGGACGATTGGCCCGTGTCTTCCTGATTGCAGCTTCTCGGCGCCAGCGGGCTACCTCGGCGTGGTGGCCGCTGAGCAGGACCTCCGGCACGTCCCAAGACTGTCCCGGCGACCGTCGCGACGAATAGCTGGCCGGGCGCGTGTACTGCGGGCAGTCAAGCATCCCGACGCCCCCGCTGTCTAGCGGGTTGAATGATTCCCGGCGGGTCGAATCCGCATTGCCGACGACTCCGGGACACAGCCGCGCCACCGAGTCGACGATCACGCCCGCACCCCACTCGCCGCCGCTGAGCACGTAGCTGCCGACCGACAGCTCCTCGTCGACCAGATGCTCAGCCACGCGCTCGTCAACGCCCTCGTAGCGCCCGCACACGAGCACCACGTCATCGATGCCGACCAGCCGCTGCGCGGCAGACTGGTCGAACATCCGGCCCTGTGCCGAGAGCAGGACCTTCCACGCGACACCGCCCGGGCACTGCGACGAGATGTCAGCCAGCGCGGCATCGATCGGTTCGATCTTCATCACCATGCCTTCATCTCCCCCGAACGGCCTGTCGTCCACTGTGCGGTGCGCATCCGATGTCCATTCCCGGAGATCGTAGAGTTGAATCTCCACCAGCCCGGCGTCCCTGGCGCGGCCTACCACGCCGCACGCGAAGGGACCCCGGAAGAAGTCCGGGAATATGGTGACAATGTGAAACCGCACTTCAAGCCTTCAACTCATCCATCCCCTTCGGCAGCCGCGCCAAGATGCGCTTCGCCTCGATGTCAACATCCCGGCAGATCTCGGCCACGAAGGGCACGAGCATTTCCTTGCGATCCTCGTCGATGACCGAAAAAAGCAAAGTGCCGCCCGGCGGCTCGTAGACGTCTGCGACCGAGCCCAGCACGCGTCCCGTGGCTTCGTCCACCAGACTGCACCCCACCAAGTCGTCGAAGTAGTAGTCGCCCTCGGGCAGCGCGGGCAGATCGGCTTTGGCCATCCGCACTTCCGCGAGCCGCAGCCGCTCTGCGTCGCCGATCGAATCGATGCCTTCGAACTTGAGGATCAGCCGTCCCTTGTGCTCCCAAGCCCGTTCGACTCGCAAGACCTGCTGAGTGCGATCCGCCAGAACCACGTCCAGCTCCCGGCCCTCGGCAAAGCAGTCCAAGCCACCGATCAGATTCTCGGCTGCGACCTCACCCTTGTTTCCGCGCGGCCGGGCGATTCTCGCCACCGCCAGATAGTCGTCTCCCTCCTTCATACATGAAGCAAACCCAGCATTCTCCGACCTCAGTCGTCTTCGAGGATCTCCAAGGTGTAGCGGTGGTTGTACTTCATGCTCACCGCGCCGAGGAGAGTCCGCACGGATTTTGCCGTGCGCCCCTTCTTCCCGATGACCTTGCCCAGATCGGACGGATCGACCGACAGTTCGATCACGCAGCTCTGCGTTCCGTCGACCGCGTCCACTTCGACCTCGTCAGGACTGTCGACGAGCGACTTGGCAATCACTTCGACCAATTCAACAACGGATTCTGTCTCCTTAGTCATGGCTCGTCTCCCCCCGCAATCCTGCTGCTAGTCAGATGCCGATTCTTCGTCGGACTTGGTGTCCTCGGCCGGCTCGTCAGCGCTGTCAGGCTCCACCGCCTCCTGTGCCTCCGCCTCGTGAGCTTCCACTTCGTGGGCTTCTGCCTCTTGGGCTTCCGCCGGTTCTGGCTCCGTCTCTTCTGGCTCGGCCGCAGCCGGCTCGGCCTCCTCTGTCCCGGCCTCCTCTGGCTCTGGCTCGGCCCCGGCTGGCTCGGCTTCGGCTGGCTCGGCTTCGGTTGCCGGACTCAAGTCCTCTGCCGGTTCCGGCTCTTCAACCGGTTCGGGGCTGGCGGCGGGCTGGCCCGCCGACTCCTCCTCCGCAAGCGCCGCTTCGATTTCCTCGTCCAACGCTTCATCGGACTCGTCCGCGGCATCCGCGTCCACGGGCGCTCCGGGCTGGGCCGGCGTGTCGGGCTCGGCTTCAGGTGCCGGGGCCTCCACTGGTGCGGCCTCGGCAGGCTCCGGCACAGCCTCATCCTCGACCGGCTCGAGCGGCACGAGCTTCTCGTCGAAGTACCTGACGAGGCGCTGCACCGTCGACGAAGCCTGGGCACCGACGCTTAGCCAGTAGTCGATGCGGTCGCGCTTGAGCACCAGCTCGATCGGATCGGGCCGCGGGTTGTAGTGCCCGACGATCTCAATGTTCCGGCTGTCGCGGGCGCGACGCTTGTCCATCACGACCACGCGGTAGCTTGGCTTCTTCTTAGCTCCTGTCCTAGACAGGCGTATTGCAACCATGTGTTTCCTCCGAAGCGCTAACCGGGCGCTGTCAACGACCCAGCAGTTTGCCGAGATCCATGCCCCCGGGACCCATCTGCCCCGGCCCCATCCCGAGCGGCCGCGACCCTCGCCTGCGCTTGCCCCTCTTGCCTTTCCTTCGCCTGCGCGTGCCGGGAGCTCCGGCAGATATTCCTTTCATCATGTCCCGGGCCTGGCGATACTGCTTGAGCAGCTGGTTGACCTGTTGTACCGTCGTGCCGCTGCCCGCTGCCACCCGGCGCCTGCGGCTGCCGTTCAAGATATCCGCGTTGGCCCGCTCCTTGGCTGTCATCGAATTGATGATGGCCTCGGTGCGCCCCAGTTCCTTGGGGTCGATCTCCGCCTGCTGGAGTTGCTGGAACGGGCCGGCGTTCGGGAGCATGTCGATGATGGACTGAAGCGATCCCAGCTTGCGCACCTGGCGGAGCTGGCTGCGAAAATCCTCCAGCGAAAAGCCGTCTGCCAGCATTCGCTCCTGCATCTCGACGGCTTCTTTCTGATCGATCTCCTCCTCGACCTTTTCGATCAGCGTGAGCACGTCGCCCAGGCCCAGCAGGCGCGAGACGATGCGCTCCGGGTGGAACACTTCGAACGCGCTGGGCTTCTCGCCGGTTCCCAGGAACTTGATCGGGCAGCCGGTCACATGCCGGATCGAAAGGGCGGCACCGCCCCGGGCGTCGCCGTCCATCTTGGTCAGCACGACCCCGGTCACGGCCAGGCGGTCGTGAAACTCCGCTGCCGACTTGACGGCATCCTGGCCAGTCATGGCGTCGGCCACGAAGAGAATCTCTGGCGGCGCGAGGGACTCCTTGAGCTGTTCTAGCTCCGCCATCAGCTCGTCGTCGAGGTGCAACCGACCAGCGGTGTCCACCAGCACGATGTCGCGTCCGGTCTGCGCCGCCTCGCGCCTCGCTTCCAGAGCGAGCTTCAGAGGACTGGTTTCGTCCTCGGCACCGCGGTAGATGGGCTGGTTGATCTGGCCCGCAACGATGGCCAGCTGCTCGCGGGCAGCCGGTCGGTGGACATCCACTGACACCATCAGTGGCTTTTGTCCCTGCTTCGAAAGCCAAAGCGCCAGCTTGCCGGTCGAGGTGGTCTTGCCCGAGCCTTGCAGGCCCACCATCAGATAGACGGACGGCGGCGTCTTGGCGTAGCGGACCCTCTCGCGGTCGTTTCCGAGGATTTCTGTCAGTTCGTCGCGGACGATCTTCAGAAACTGCTCGCTGGGAGCTAGGGCGGTAAGAACCTCTTGGCCCAGCGCCTTCTCCTTGACGCTGGAGACAAATTGCTTGACGACCTTGAAGTTGACATCCGCTTCCAGCAGCGCCAGACGGATCTGCCCCAAGCCCTCCTGGATGTTCTCCTCGGACAGCCTGCCCTGGCCGCGCAGATTCTTGAAGGCCCGCTGCAGCTTTTCTGAGAGGCTGTCGAACATTGGACTCAGGCCAAACGGGGGCTACGCGGATTGCAATTCATCCCGTGCGCAGCCGCGCGGATAGAGAGGTAGCAGGGGGAAACCACGAAACGAACCGACGCCCCCCCTAGGCGATCACTAGGACCATTGTAAGCCGTGACCGCGGCGGCGGTCAATGGCGGCGGGCACCGCTCGCCAGCCCGAGAGTCCGATACGCGTGGAGGGCATGCGCTCAGCCGCGGGGTCGTCCATCCCAAGCCCGGCGAGCCTTCAAGCCCGAGCCGATTCTGCCAAGCAGAATAAGCAAGCCATCTGGTAGAATCTTCAACTAACGCGGCTGGCCGCGGATTCACACAAGGAAGGCAACACTATGAGCGTACTCTCAAGACGCGCGGTTCTCCTCAGCGGAGCAGCCGTGGCTGTCTCCGGGCGGGCGGTCGCGGCCCTAGCCGTCGGCGATGCAGCCCCAGACTTCACCCTGCCTGGAACGGACGGATCCAATGCGACGCTGTCCTCCTTCAAGGGCAAGAAGAATGTCGTGCTGGCGTTCTTCCCCAAAGCGTTCACCGGTGGTTGAACGCGCGAGATGCAAGGGTATCAGGCTGATATCCAAACTTTCACCGACTCTGGTGCGGTCGTCTTCGGCGTCAGCACCGACCCGCTCGACACCAACAAGAAATTCGCCGAATCGCTGAGCTTGGACTTCGCGATTCTCAGCGACGAGGGCGGTGCCGTGTCGAAGAAGTTCGGCGTGCTAAACGAGCGGAACATGTCCAACCGCACGACCTTCGTAGTCGGCAAGGACGGCAAGATCGCCCACGTCGAATCTGGCAGCGGGGCGATCGATCCGGCAGGCGCGGCCGCCGCCTGCTCCAAGCTCTAGCCGCTGGCTGCAAGCCGCTTAAAGCGGTCGGCTGCGGCGCACGCGTGATGCGTCGCAGCCCAAGCTCTCTGTGTGTGCCTACCAGGCCCCCTCAAAGAGCCCGGCTGCGCCTTGCCCGCCGCCTACGCACATCGTTACGACACCTAGCGGTGCCTTGCGCCGCTTCATCTCGTTAGCAATCGTGCCCACTAAGCGCGAGCCCGTCATCCCGAAGGGATGTCCCACCGCGATCGAGCCGCCATTGACGTTAAGCCGCTCGTTCGGGATGCCCAGCCGGTCGCGGCAGTAGACCACCTGCACGGCAAAGGCCTCGTTGAGTTCCCACACATCGATGTCATCGATGCTCTTGCCCTGGTTCTTGAGCAGTTTCGGCACGGCGAACACCGGCCCGATCCCCATCTCGTCGGGCTCGCAGCCGGAAGTCGTGAAGCCGCGGAAGATCAGCTTGTATGCGATGCCTAGCTGGTCGGCGCGCTCCTTGGACATCACTAGCGTGACGGACGCCCCGTCGGAGAGCTGCGAAGAGTTGCCTGCGGTCACCGAACCCTGACCCGAGTGCGGGTCGAAGTACGGCGGCAGGCCTGCCAAGCCGCCGATGGTCGTGTCGGGCCGGTTGCACTCGTCGCCGCTGAGCACGTGGTCCTGCTTGTCGACGACCTGCTTGGTCTTCTTGTCGACAATCCCCCGGGTGACCGGCATCGGAGCCAGTTCCTCGTTGATGAAGCCGTCCTGCTGGGCGGCCGCCGTGCGCTGCTGGCTCTGCAGGGCGTATTCGTCCTGGGCCTCTCGGCTGACTCCGTAGCGCTTCGCCACAACCTCGGCCGTGACGCCCATGACCATGTAGACGCCGGGCGTGGTCTCCTTCAGCGTCGGATGGGGAGACCTGTCGGGAACCATCATCGTGATGGACTCGACGCCGCCAGCCAGCATCACGTCCTCGCCTTCGGCCATGATCTGGTGGGCCGCCATGGCGATCGACTGCAGGCCGGAGGAGCAGAAGCGGTTGACGGTAGTGCCGCCCACCGAGCTGGGCAGGCCGGCAACCAGGGCCGAGATGCGGGCGATATTGTGCCCCGACGCGCCGTGAGGCTGGCCACAGCCCAAGATCACGTCGCCGATCTCGTTCGGATCGATCTGCGGGTATTTTTCCAGCAGAGCTCGGATGCAATGGGCGACTTGGTCGTCTGGCCGCGTCAAGTTCAGGGAGCCGCGAAACGATTTGGCGAGCGGGGTTCTGAGGGAGTCGACGATAACTGCTTCACGCATCACCCAACTAGTGTCGCCCAACTGCACCCGTCGTGCAAAACCCGTTCCGATGTTGACTGCTGCGCGCCGCGCCCGAGGATCTGGCTGGTCGGCAACTAGGGCTTTAGCCTACAGTCGATTCGTGGCCTCTCGTCGCTGTGTAGACGTGATCAACTTGCGCCTCTGTGCGAAGGGTAGGCCATTGGACACTTCAAGAAAAGAGTGCCGACACGACGGCGACCGTGCCTGACTCGACAAGTCTGAGCAGATTCTCGGACGCGGGAGCTTCCTCACAGGGGGCGTCCCAAGCGAATGCCGTCGATGCGTAGAGGATAAACGCCAATATCACTGGCGCCCGTCTTCGCTGATGGACTTGATCTCTCCGTCATCTAGCCGCTGTCCGGACCTTCTCGACTCGGCAATCGCACTGCGGAGACTTCGAAGCGAGTCTACGGCTTGGCGCACGTCCCGCAGGTGACGACTGGCCGCAGGAGTGACACGCGCGACTGGCTTGTCGTACCTAATAACGACAATCTCCTCGCCCGTGACGACGCGCCGGAGAGGCGTGCCGAATCGAATTCTTGCCTCAAGGGCGGTGACTCTCGCGCTCATAATGCCCTTTTGAACGACTGACCGGTCAGTGATCAGAATTGCACGCGGCGCTGATGGCGTCCATGGCAAGGCCAGTCCTTGTCGGTGTGCTGAGCAAGACATCATTGCAACGTTGGCAACAGCCACTCTATAGACAGCCGCTATCGGATTTCTCATTCTGCTTGCATCACCTGCGCCAGCGAAGCAGTCGCTCTGACGACGAGGCAGGGCGGTCCACTCCCAATGCTGAGAGCGAATCTGGCCGGTGACCGCATGTGCTATAAAGAGAATCCAAGCACGCGCTCGTAGCTCAGCTGGATAGAGCGTCTGGCTACGGACCAGAAGGCCGGGGGTTCGAATCCTCCCGAGCGCGCCATTTTATTTTTATAACTCACTGAAGACAAAGACTTTCTCAGATCTCTTCAGGCTCTCGTCCTACAATCCGCCCCACAGCAGAGTCCGCCTGCTGGATCGCATTTCCCGGCCTGATCTCAGCCCTGCGCCACAAGCCCGGCACGGCAGGCGTAATCCCTAGGTGCCCGGCGACTGGCAGGGCGATCCGCACGGCCGTGCCGACCTCGTCCCGCGGATGGCGCCCCGGGTGGAACGCCCTCGCGACCAGCATCCTGTCCCGTGGCCGATCCACTTGCGGGTTGGGGCCGTCAACCTCTCGACGCAACAGCTCCCGGTGCCGCGGGATCCCCACGGATTCTGTCGACGCCGCTCGAGATGAATAGTTGCTGGGCGAGCCGCCACCCGGTGCACTGCATGGCAAGGGGCCCGTCATGGGCAACGAGGACGCTCGCGAACCAGTCGTCGCGTGTGGTACCGTTCCCCGGGAAGACCTGCCCAGACCAACTGGTCACACCAGGCAATCGCTCAATACTGCCCGGTCAACGGCAATGGGAGTCAAGATTGTAGTCGCAGTCACCGACGGCGATTGGTTCGAGATGCTTCGACAGCATCCCGGCCTGACCGAGGTGAATTTCTGGTCGCCCCGCCCGAAGACTTTTCGAGCCCTTGAGCGCGGCGAGCTCTTCCTATTCAAACTCCACTCACCACGCAACTATATCGTCGGCGGAGGCATCTTCGCGTATTCCAACACGCTGCCAAGCTCTCTTGCCTGGGAAACCTTTGGAGAAGCCAACGGTGCCCACTCCCTGCGGCAAATGCGCGAGCGCATCGTCAGGTATCGAAGGGACGTTTCAGATCCGCGAAGCGATTTCACAATTGGTTGCCGGATTCTGCTGCAGCCCGTTTTCTTCCCGGAAAGCGAGTGGATACCCGTTCCACCGAGCTGGGCTCCGAATATCGTCTCGCTCAAGAGATACGACACCGAAGAGTCCGAAGGCCGCCGGCTGTGGGAATCCGTCACGGACCGCATTGGCCGTCAGGAAGTTATCGACCAGAGAACTCCTTCCGGTGGCTATGGCAAGCCGCAGTTGATTCGCCCTCGGCGTGGCCAAGGGGAGTTTCGCTTGCTCGTCACCGACATCTATGGGAGACGGTGCGCGGTCACGAATGAACGCACATTGCCGGCCCTTGAAGCAGCTCACATCCGTCCTTTCAGCGATGGGGGCGAGCACAAGCCGCAGAACGGCCTCCTGCTGCGACGCGATATCCACCGGCTCTTTGACACGGGCTATGTGACGATTTCGCCGGATCTGAACTTCGAAGTAAGCCCGCGAATTCGGGAAGAGTTCGAAAACGGAAGGGACTACTACTCCCTGCACGGTAAACGGATAGCCACTCCTCACCGCCCCGATCTACGTCCTGATCCGGCCGCACTCAATTGGCACAACGAGCATTGCTTCTTCTAGAGGAGGCACGTGGCGATGGCTGATGACGCCCGAGACACGCTGATGCGCATTGCGGCATTCAAGCGCGTCCAGGACCTTCAGCAGGTCTATGGACACCTGACCGCCAACGAACTCAAGCCCGGATTCGAATTCGAAGGCCAACGCATCCCGCTGGTCAATCCGCAACGCGGGATCTTCAAGCCGAAGCAGATGCGATTTCTGCTTTCGATTAGAACCGTGTTCCCAAAGCCGGGTGGAAAGGTCTGGTACGACGACCAACGCAAGGTGCACGGCCAGATATACGGGAGCAAAGACACCGTTGACTATGCCTTCATGGGTACGAATCCCGACGCGGCCGACAATCGCTGGCTTCGCGAGGCCTTCGACAACCGCATTTCCGTGATCTATTTCCTCGGCATCGCCCCAGGGCGGTACCAGGCGATGTTCCCAGCCTTTGTTTCTGGCTGGGACGCCAGTGCGCTGAAATCGAGCCTTGCGTTTGGACTTCCCGTCCAAGAGAGCGTTGGCCATCAAACCTCGTTTCCAGAGGCAGTTATTGGCACCTATCCGGACAGCCCCGTTGAACGCCGTTATGCCCTTCAATCGGTCAAGCGCCGGCTGCATCAGTCCTCATTTCGCGAGGCCATCATCCATGCCTATGGAGGGCGCTGCGCGGTTTCAGGGATTCCGGAGCCGCTGCTGCTGGACGCAGCGCACATCGTTCCTGACAAACATGAACAACTTGGCCAGCCAGAGATTCCGAATGGCTTGCCTCTCTCGAAGATCCACCACGCGGCTTTCGACTCACATCTGATTGGCGTCGACCCGGATTATCGCTTGCACGTCTCCGATCGGCTGCTCGATAAGGAGGACGGCCCCCTGCTCGAATCGCTGAAGCGGCTCGAAGGCGCCACCATTCATCTGCCTAGCCGACCTATGGACCGTCCGGACCCGGAGCGGCTCGCGCTGCGTTTCGAGTCGTTCAACGCGGCCGCGTAATACCAGGAGCCGGTCCGCTCCGGGTATCGGACGGATTGGAAACTGCCCTCGAAATTGGCTGACCGGTTCATTGCTCTTGAAGGCCGAATCAGCGACAAAATCCGAGGTCCATAGCTCGGCCAGATCGAACCCGATGCCGGGTGGTGGCTCCTCTGCCAAGTTGCTGGCGAGCGCGGTGTGGTCGCCCAGATACAGCCTGAGCTCTAGCGATGGGTTTGGTCTCGGTCGTCTAACGACGAAAGATCGGGCAAAGCGCCGCTGATGTGGAGTGCGAGCAAGGGATAAAGCGTGCCGCTGTAGGTGATGAAATGATATTCGTCCGTATTCAGAGAACGGGTCCACCACCGTCCGGACTGGCGCTGATTGCGGAGCAGCCATTGGACGCCTCGACGGACAGCGGGATCCTCAGCGCTGACGCCGGCCTCGCGGAGTACGATCAGGGCCAAGCCCGTCTGGTGACCGTCACTCGGCGGATCGGGGAACTCGGCCTCGCTCCTGAGCTTTTCAGCCCGGCTTCCATTGCCCCACTGTTCCGGCTTAGCAAAGGTTCGAATGGACCACCCGCCATCAGCCCGCTGCTTCCGTCGGATCATCTCAAGGATCTCCGCTTTCTCTCCGTCGCCCAGCAAACCTGGCAACCGGGCCGACGCCCACAGGAGAACTACCCGGCCGTAGTCGTGGGGCGCCTCCACCGTGCGGAAGTAGCCCTTCAGCCGCTCCACCCCGGTCTTCAGCCTCTGGTCGGTCAGGCCCGACAGCCATCCTGGTGCTGCTCCGACCGCCATCGCAGCAACAGTGGCCTCCTGGAAGGCGCTTGATTCCAGCGGTGGCCAGGAATCAAGAATGGGTGTCCACTCGCCAGTAGGAAGCTGTCTCTCGAACAATTGCTTCAAGGCGAGGCTCGTTTCGGCGGACAACTGTCCCGAGACGTGCGCATCCCATTCCGCCAGACCGCGGGCGATGTAGATCAAATGTGAGTCGCCCAAGTCCCGACTTTCTCCGAGTTGCCTGACCCCACCCCGAAGGAGCTTCACGAAGAGTTCGCGAACTTCTTGGCTGGGTTTACCCAAGAGTCCCGAAAGGGAAGGGCGAAGCGCCAGGTAGGTGCCGTTGGTATGGCACGTGACACACTTTCGGCCTCGAGTCCAGGCAACGGCTCCCTCCTCGATATATTGCGATGCCAGCTCCAGCGAGAACTCGTGGCGCATCGGTTCATCGGCCTGAGCTCCAGGGATCCTTATTGATCCGAATTCGTACTGATACTTGAAAGCTTCGGCTCCTCCGGCGACCCAAGCCAGGGCCAAGAAGAGGGTCATTCCCATACCGGCAGAACCGAGCCGCCGTTTTATTTCTCGTCCCATCGCATGCCCCCTCTTATGGAATGACCATTGCCATGATACTGAACCCTCTTGTCCCCCGCTTCTTGACAAAACGGGAAGGAGCGTTCACTAGGGACATTCAACGGCTCAGGCAGTACCCCCGGCCCGGCCAGCGTCGATCCCGACAGCGCCGATCTGCAGCGCCTCGAGTAAACGGCCGCCAATTCCTCCGAGGCGATCCGCCTCGACCCCCACAATTCCCGGCTCTATTTCGAGCCTGCCGGCGCCCGCTCTGCCCTGAGCCGCCACGAAGAAGCCATCCGCGACTACGACCGGGCAATCCGTCTCGAGCCCGGAGTCCCCTCGGCCTATCTGGGGCGATGCCACGCCAAGTCCGAACGCGGTCTCCATGATGAGGCCATCGAGGACTATGAACGGGTCATCGACCTAGACTCGGACAATGCCGAGGCTTCAGGGAAGGAGTGAGCCACCTCGACACGGCCAGGTTCCGGAATTGAATTGCTCCGCAATGCCCAACCCGATCTTCGACCCACAATCGGTCCCACATTAGAGTCTGGATACACATCGTAAGACCGTTGGCCACTCGAACATTCGGTTCCCGAGCCAACGCATACCGGCCAGCGGTCGCAGCAGTGCATCGGCCATGCGAGGTCTCGGGCCAGTACTACTGTGAGGCCGTCGCTTCGAACGTGTTTCCCGAACCGGCTCCAGCTGGTCTGCCGCTTCCGCCGCTTGATGACTCGCGTGCGCGAATGGATTTGTCCAATCTACGAGCTCATCCGTTGCTCGGCGGCGGTTCCCCGTACCTGTACGCATTCGACAGCGCGACAGGCGCAGAGATCTGGCGCAGCGCAACGCCTTTTCCGACGCAAGCGATCCCGATGACATACTGCGCGCGGTTAGGACGGCAGTTCATCGTCGTCAAGTCGGGTTCCGGGTCCTAGGCCGCGCTCGTCGCGTTCGCGAGACCTCGACAGCCAGACGCACAGTGAAATCGTCGACGAAGGCTCGGCAGACCAAGTCAAGCAGGCTCCGAGTCCTAGGCACGGTCGGGGTTCGCCCTCGCGCTCTGGTCGGCCTTAGAGCTGCGAATTCCGCAGCCCGGGCACAGTACCATCGCGAGCCGAATCAGGCCATTGCTCGCGACAGACTCGGCTACCCGCCGAACACGCGCCCGCGGTGCTGGCCGACAAGCAGTTGGAACAGCCGGTGCGCCATCAGCTCGTGTAGCGTGAGCAACTCCCGGTTTGCTTCCACAACGTCATCAACACCGCCGGTGGCTCCCCCGCCAGCTTTGAGAGCTTCGGTGGCTTCGCGCATGACCGGGTCTTCCATGACCTCGCCGGCAATGTTCCACAGGGTGATGAAACGGTCCACCGCGCTGGGGAAGCTGACCTTCCAGACTCCGTAGTTCGAGGTGGTCCGGGGGGGCTTGAAGTCGAGGTTGAACGGGCCTTCGTAGCCGTGCGACCGCAGTAGCACCAGCACGTTCAGCCAATCCAGCGGATTGACCACGCCGATGCCCAGATCCACGTCGTGCTTGAGCGGGTATCCGTCGTTGATGTCGAAGTGGAACAGCTTCTTGCACAGCAGGGCGCGCGCCAACACCGCCCGCGTCGCGCCGCCCCACATCAATTCGTGCAGGTATTCCGGGTTCAGGCCAACCATCTCGGGATGGTCCAGCAGGCCGCTGGAGATGAACGCCAGCATGGCGTCACTGCTGGGCAGGATGATCTGCGCCTGCGGCTCGAAGGGCTTCGCCTCCAAGCAGTGCTTTAGGGCCGGACGGCCCTTGTCGGCGGCCACCTGCAGGTCGCGGGCGCACGCGGCATTCAGCCCGTCGGCGAACCAGCGCAAGGTCTGGGTCTCATCGATCGCGCCCTGCACCATGTAGCCGAGCGTGCCCGGCCAGTAGACAGCGAAGCTGGCCCCCAGCTCGTGGCCGATCTCGACGGTGTTCTCGAGCCGCCGCGCCGCATAGCTCCGCACTTCCGGTGCCTCGGCTGCCGCGCTAGCGGCAAAAACCGGATGGAAGAACGTCTCGCAGGTGACCATCGAGCACCGCACGCCGTGCTCGTCGAGGGCCTTGTTGATGCGGGCAACCGTCTCCGCTTGGCGGTCCGTGAACAGGTCGTTGGTGTCGATGACGTCAGTGTCGTGAGTCGTCCAGCAGGGAATGCCGATCTCGCCAAGGTGGCGAATCACTTCCTCGAAGCTCACTGGTTCTCGGGTGGGAGCGTGGAAGAGGGCCTGGCCCTCGTACGCGCCAGCCCATTGCGGTCCGCTGATGTAATACTTGCGGCGCTGTTCGGGGCTGTAGCTTCCGCCCGAAAGTTGCATCAGGCGGTCGGTCAATGAGCGCTGTTCGGCTTGGGGAGTAGAAGACATTGAACCCAGTAGAACGCCCCGCAGTCAGGCAAGTCAAGCTCAAGCGCGCGACGATCTTGGCGCCCTGCGGGAACACCCTCTCGGGACCCGCGCTACCTAGGCCGGCACGCTAGCTCGAGTGCCAGCTCGTCAGGGCTTGGTGCGAGACGAGTCCGCCCCGAACGCTGCCCCGCGGAGCAGGCGCATCGGCTTCCTCAGCAGCATGTCGAATAGCTGCGGCGCCACTTGGAAGATGTCGGTAAGAAACGGTCTCGCCCCGTGGCCCACGACCAGCACGTCGCGCCGGTGCAATAGGTAGTTCAGGCCGGTCGTGGCGACGGAGAACGCCACAGACACAGCCACGCTCTCGGTCAGCCTATCCGTCCCGCGGACCCAATGGACGACGAATTCGATGCCATGGCCCATAGCTGGCAGCACCGCCATCACGACGGCGCTGGCCACCCACGCCGGTTCGACACGGCGGAAGGACTGTGACATTGCTGCCAAGGTGCCGACCATCGGGGCTCGGTAGAAGAGCTCGGTCACGGCGGCGGACACTGCGCTGTTCCAACTGGCAGTCAGGTTCACCGTGAAGAAGATGGTCGTGCGCAGGCACGCGCTGATCACGGCGGCTTTCCAGTTCCAGTTGCGGACCAGTCGATCCACCGGATGCCGGAAGATATCCGCAATAGCACCGCCCAGGGTTGTCGCCAGAGGCCGGCCGCCGGCGGCAGGGTTCGGCTTGTCTGAATCCATGCGGGGGGGCGCGGCTCGGAAAGTCCCGGCCGGCCCGCGCACTGGGCGAGACCGTGCAGGGAAGCTGCTTACCACATCATCGCAGCAGACAGATACGGCGGGCGAGCCGACTCTATTGGCCTAAGTCGTGACACAAGAAGCACTCGTTGGAGACCTGGCGCTCCGCGTGACAGTTCATGCAAGCCACCATGTTGGTCGAGACTTCCTGCATCAGCACCTGCCTCTCCTGCACCGGTCCGTGGCAATCGGCGCAAGCCAGATCCGCCTTGGCGTGCTCGGCATGGCTGAAGAAGACGAAATCCGGCACCCGATAGGCCCGCTCCCACGGGATCTTGCTACCCGCTGGCAGGGCGGCGAGCTGTCGCACGGCGGGCCTGTCTGGGGCAATCGCCTGGTGGCACTGCATGCATTGGTCGCGGTCCGGCAGGCCGGCCCGGGAATTGGCGGTCGCGCCGGCATGGCAATCGGCACACGCCATCCGATTCTGCATGTGCAGCCGATGGTCGAAGGGAATCGGCTGGGGCCCGACCTGCCTAGGCAGGTCCTCTGCCGGGGGCTCGTAGGCCGGCGCTTGGCCCGAGCCGGGCCACGTCGCCAGCGCCGCCAGCGCGATGGCCAGCCCCGGCGCTCTTCGCTCCAAGCGCATGTCGGGGCTAGCTCGTTCGTTGTGCGAGCTGACTGCGGGTGTAAGGCGAGCCCAAACCCGCGATCTCGACGTTGACCAAGAACGGCTTTTCGCTGCGGAACGCCCGGTCAAACACGTCCGCCAGCTGATCCCTTGACGTCACGTGGGCGCCGTCGCCACCGAACCCCTTCATGACCAAGTCGTAGCGAGTGTTCCTCAGTTCACAAGCGACCGTGGGCGAGCCGGGGTAGAAGCCCTCCTGCAGTTCGCGCTCAACTCCCCAGCCGGCGTCGTTCCCGACGATGATGACGAGCGGCAATCCAAAGCGTACGGCCGTGTCGAGCTCGCCGATGTAGAACCCAAGCGATCCATCACCGGTGATGACCACGGATTTCGAATTGGGCCGCAGGATCTGGGCGCTGAGACCGATCGGAAGGCCGACGCCCAAGCCGGCCAAGGAGCCGAGCCGCATCCAACGGCCTGGCTGGCGGGCTGAAAGCATGTAGCGGCCCCAATGGACGAAATCCCCCCCGTCCCAGCAGATCGTTGCATCGGACGGAAGTTTCTCCCTCAATACCTCATAGACGTGAAGCGAGTGCATGGGAGAGCGCGGCTCGGCCATTTCGGCCGCGACCTTGGCCGCGTATTCGTCGCAGCCACGCCGCACTTCGGCCAGCCAGACGGAGCGATCCGGCGCGGCCCTCTCCGCCAATGCCTCGTTGAAGGCAGCCAGCGTGGTCTTGGCGTCGGCCAGGATACCGACTTCCAACGACCGGTTCAGGCCCAGCTCGGTGCCGCTGAGATCGATCTGGACAGTCTTGGTTCCGTCCCCGAACAGCTGCGAACCGCCCATGCGGAGGCCATAGTCCATGCGCTTGCCGACGACAAAGACCAGATCAGCCTTGCGCAGGGCGTTGATGACACCGGGATTGATGGTGGAATCGGCGTAGCCGAAGCAAAGTGGGTGTTCGTCCGAAACCATCCCGCGGGCCAAGGTGGTGGTGAACAACGGCGCGTTGACCGCTTCAACGAACGCTCGGAGCTCTTCCTCGGCCCCGGACCAATACGCCCCCGAGCCAGCGACGACGGCGGGGCGCTCGCAGGCGGCGAGCAGGTCCATGACGCGGTCGAGGTCCGCGCTGGCAGGCTCGCTCCGCAGGATTTCGATGCGCTCGCCGGGTATTGGCGCGTGCTTCTCGTTCCGCTCGGTGAACAGATCGACCGGAATGCTCAGGTGGGCCACTCCGGGCCGGCCGTGCAGCATCTCCAGGAACGCGCGCTGCACGTGGAAAGGTATCTGGCCCGAACGGGCCGGCACGGCGGCGTACTTGGCAATGCCCTGCACCAGCTTGAGCTGATCCATGTCCTGGAAGGCGTAGCGGTCGCGCGCTCCGGAATCACTCATGCCGCTGACGGCAAGCATCGGCACGGCCGTGGCGTTGGCAGTGGCTACGCCGGTGATGGAGTTCGTGTGCCCGGGTGCGCCGGTCACCATCGAAACGCCCGGCGTGCGCGCAAGGCGGCTCCATCCGTCCGCCATGTGCACCGCCGCAGATTCGTGGCGCGTGTCATAGATCGACATCCCGTCACGCGCGGCGACCTTGAGCACGTCGTTGAGATGGTCCCCCACGAGCGTGAAGATGTTCTCAACACCTTGGCTGCGCAGGCTCCGGACGAATAGCTCCGATCCCGTAGGCATGACCTAGCAGCATACTACTTCGCATCCTGCTTCCTTAGCCGCGGTCGAGTGGACACACGGGTGCGCTCCCATCCGCTTGAAGCTTGGGTCAAGCATCGTTACGATGAGATCAGTACCCGCGTTCGACGCCCGACACGCGGGAGAGAGGCAGCAGCATGTTCCTCACGGACGAATTTCGGCTCAAGGTCGGCTTGGCGGAGCAGCTTAAGGGCGGCGTGATCATGGACGTCACCGATGCGAGCCAGGCTCACATCGCCCAGGAAGCAGGTGCCGTAGCCGTGATGGCTCTCGAGCGAGTCCCGGCCGACATCCGCAAGGAAGGCGGCGTGGCGCGCATGGCCAACATCGAGAAGATGCGCGAGATCATGGAAGCCGTCTCGATACCGGTGATGGCCAAGGCGCGAATCGGGCACTTTGCCGAGGCCATGGTGCTGCAGGCGCTCAAGGTCGACTACATCGACGAAAGCGAAGTCCTCACGCCTGCCGACGAAGAGCACCACATTGACAAGCACGGCTTCAAGGCCCCGTTCGTCTGCGGAGCGCGCAACCTCGGCGAAGCGCTGCGCCGCATTGCCGAGGGCGCGGCAATGATCCGCACCAAGGGCGAAGCGGGCTCGGGCAACGTGGTCGAGGCGGTTCGCCACATGCGCGCCATCCGCCAGCAGATCAAGCATCTGACGGTCACGGGCCGCGATGAGCTGCCGCGCATGGCCAAGGACCTGCAGGCGCCGATGGAACTGGTGGAATGGGTCTCTCGCGAAGGCCGGCTCCCGGTCCCGAACTTTTCCGCAGGGGGCATCGCCACCCCGGCCGACGCTGCCTTGGTGATGAGCCTTGGCGCAGAAGCCGTGTTCGTCGGTTCGGGCGTGTTCAAGTCACAAGATCCGGAACGCCGGGCGGCCTCTATCGTCAAGGCGACGACTTTCTTCAGCGACCCCGAGAAACTCCTAGAGTCCTGCGCGGATCTCGGCGAGCCGATGCCCGGCCTCGATGTGGCAAGCCTTGACGAAGGCGAGCTGCTGCAGACGCGTGGCTGGTAGCTCGAACCAGTGCGCTAGCGCAGGGCCCGGCTGCGGCCAGCCCAGCCGTCCGCGAGCGCCGCGATGAAGATAGGGGTACTGGCCCTGCAGGGCGACTTCGAGGCTCACTCGCAACGGCTGGCCGAGCTCGGCGCCGAGCCCGTCGAGATGCGCTACGCGAGCCAACTGCGCAAAGTCCAGGGCCTAATCTTGCCCGGTGGCGAGAGTTCGACCAACATCATCCTGCTCGAGCGGGAGGGGCTCTGGGACGAGCTGCTCGAATTCGCCCGAGAGAAGCCGATCCTAGGCACTTGCGCCGGCGCGATCCTGCTGGCGAGCCACGTCTCGAACCCGCCACAGCCGTCGCTGGCCGCAATGGACATGTCGGTCGAGCGGAACGCCTACGGCCGCCAAGTGGACAGTTCGATCCGCACCATCGAGCCGGAGCCCGAATTCGCCGAGCGCACCGCGAGCGGATCGCTGGAAGCTGTCTTCATCCGCGCTCCGATCATCCGTTCGATCGGACCGCAGGCCAAGCCCCTGCTGCGCGACGGGGAAGAGCCGATCCTGGTCGAGCAGGGCTTGCACTTGGCGGCCACGTTCCATCCGGAACTGACGGCCGACACGCGCCTGCACAAGCTGTTCCTCGACAAGGTGCGCTCGACCTGAAGCGGTCTCGCGGCCTAGGCCAAGCTGGTACGATACCTGCGCATGCCACTGTTGAAGAACCTCATCGGCACCGCGGTGCGCAAGGTGGCGTCCGATCCCCGCGTGCGCCAGGCGGCCAAGGACGTCTTCGAGGAGAAAATCAAGCCCACCGCCCAGGCTACCTGGGAGAAGGCCAAGCCGGAAATCGAAGAAAAGTGGGAGCAGGCGAAGCCGAAAATGGAAGAGGCCTGGGCCAAGACCAAGCCTGCGGTCGCCGAGGCCACCAAGAAAGCGGCATCCGAGGCGGGCAAGCTAGCAAATCAAGTGAAGCGCGAAGTCCAATCAAGGGCCGCCCAGAAGGACACGCAAAGCTGAGCGAGCACACGTCGAGGAGCCAGACCGTGGCGCTGCCCGGCATCTACGTCTCAATTCCCTTTTGCGCGCAGAAGTGTACGTACTGCAACTTCCGCTCAGACGTGTATTCCCGGGCTCTTCGCGCCGAGTACCTCCGCTGCCTCGCAAGCGAGATCCGCGAGGCCGTTCTTCCGCGTGCGGAGACCCTCTATCTAGGCGGGGGCAGTCCAAGCCTGCTCGAGCCTGAAGAGTTCGAGACGCTGGCGCGGGCACTGCCCTCGCATTCCTGGCACGAGGCAACGATCGAGGTCGCGCCGGGCGAGGCCACTCCGCAGCGAGTCGCGGCATGGTCAAGGGCCGGCATCAACCGGGTCAGCTTCGGGGTGCAGTCCTTCGTCCCGGAGGTCGCAAGGGTCGCCGGTCGCAAGCACGATGGCGAGACGGTCCGCACGGAGCTAAAACGGCTCGCCGCTGCAGGGATCGTCAATATTTCCGTCGATCTGATCGCCGGTCTTGCTCGGCAATCCTGGGCTACTTGGCAGCAGTCCCTCGCGTGGCTCGAGCAGCTCGGCCCCAACCATGTGTCCGTCTACATGCTGGAGTCCGACGACGACAGCCGCCTCGGTCGCGAGCTGCGCTCAGGCGGGTCGCGCTACGGCGCTAGCGAGGTGCCCGCTGAAGATCTGATCTTGGACTTGTACCTGCATGCGTTGGAGCGCTTGCAAGATCTCGGATACGAGCGCTACGAGGTCTCGAATTTCGCACGCCCGGGAGCAGAGAGCGCCCACAACCTCAAGTACTGGCGCATGGAGCCGTATTTCGGGTTCGGCAGCGATGCGCATTCGTTCGATGGCGAGCGCCGCTGGTCGAACGCGGCCAGCGCCCCCGAATACGTCGACCGCTTAAGTCGCGGGGACGCCGCACGCGTATCCACAGAGCGGCTGGACTCCGAGCGCCTGCTCGAAGATCGCATCCTTACCGGCCTGCGCACCAGGGAGGGTGTTCGCTGCAGCGCGAGCGAGTGGGAGCGGTTGCGTGTCAATGCAGCGGCGCTGAGCGAGCGCGGGTGGCTGGTTGCGGAACGGCCGCGGCTGACGCTCACAGACAGCGGCCTGCTGTTCGCCGACCAGGCGATCGCCGAGTTGCTCGGCTGACCCGCAGGGCTACCGGCCGAAGAATCTCGCCACCTCGTCCAAGTCCGTGGTCTTGTCGTAGTCGGGCAGGCTGTTCAAGAAGATCTTCCCGTAGGACTTGGTCCGGATGCGGTTGTCCAACATCACCAGCACGCCGCGATCCGAAGCGGTGCGGATCAGCCGCCCGAAGCCCTGCTTCAGGGCCAGCGTTGCCCGCGGAACGTGATACTCCCGGAAGGCGTTGCCTCCTTCGGCACTGATCCGCTCCGTGCGGGCCCGCACGATCGGATCCGTCGGCACGGCGAAGGGCAGCTTGTCGACGATCACGCAGCTGAGCTGCTCGCCGGGCACGTCAACGCCCTGCCAGAAGCTGGCGGTGGCGAACAGCACGCAATTCTGCGTGCGACGGAAGCGGTCGAGCAGCTTCGCATTCGGCCCCTGCCCTTGGAGCAGGCAGGGAAACCCCAATGTCTTGGATACGATCCGATGCACCTCCCGCATCTGCCGGTAGCTGGTGAAGAGCACGAACGCCCGCCCGCGGGTAATCTCGAGGACGCTGCTGATCGCTTTCGCAGCGCAAGCCGGAAAGTCTCTCTCCCTGGGATCCGGCATGTCCGGCGGCAGGTACAGCAGGGCTTGCCGACGAAAGTCGAAGTGGCCCGGGATCACGCTCTCGTTGGCGGCGTGCAGGCCTAGCCGACCGCGGATGTACTCGAAGCTCTCCTCGACAGCCAAGGTGGCCGAAGCGAGCACGGCGTTGGCGTTCTGGCGGAAAAGGCGCTCGTCCAGGATCGGCCCGAGTTCGATCGGGGTGGCGTGCAGGTATACGCCGTTGCCACGCTTGTCGACCCAGTACACATAGTTCTGGGCGTGGTCGTCCGCCACCGAGACTAGCGTCGAGTTACCGTCCACTTGCGAAAGCACGGCCTCGTCGACCTCTCCCAGCAGCACTCTGAGCAGCGCCCCGATCTCGCGGGTTCTGCCGCGCACGAGTTGCGTTTCCTCGCCGCGACCTTTGACCAGGCGCAGAACGGACTCCAAGCCCTTCAGCGCGGCGTGCAGGGAGTCGTACTCTGCGGCGTGCTCGCGGCGGAACGCCGCCCGCTCGGCAAACTCCTGCCTGGGCTCGAAGTCGTCGAACAGGCCGAAGAACGACTTGGCGCTGGCCCGCAAGAACTTCAGCGCGGCATCCAATTCCGGCGAGGCGAAATCCCCCTGCTTGGCGGCGGACGCGGCGTGTCTTGCGAGATCCTCGACCTGATGGCTGCTCAGCACTTGCCCGAAGAACTGCGCGGCCACGCCCTCGATCTCGTGCGCCTCGTCGAACACGACAGTTTCGTGCGGGGGAATGATCGGTCCGAAGTCGTCCTCGTCATCGCGCATGGCGAGGTCGGCGAAGAACAGGTGGTGGTTGACCACCACGAGGTCTGCCTCTCGGGCGCGCTGGTGCATCTTGGTGACAAAGCACTGGAAGAATCGCTCGCACTTCCGGCCCGGGCAAGCTTCGCGGCGCGCGTCGAGCCGCGGCCAGAGCTTGCTGTCCGCCGGGAGCCCCTCTAACTCGGAGCGGTCGCCGGTCTCGGTAGCGCGCGCCCAATCGCGTATCAAGGCGAACTCGCTGGTCTCCTCGATCCCGCTCAGCGACGGCCTGCGCTCCTGCTCGGCCAGCTTTTCGATGCAGACGAAATTGTTCCGGCCCTTCATCACCGCGACCTGCAAAGGGTGTCCGAGGGCGGACTGGAGGAAGGGCACGTCCTTGCGCACCAGCTGTTCCTGCAGGTTCTTCGTGCCGGTTGAAATCACGGCTCGGCCCGCGGCCAGCACCAGTGGCACCAAGTACGCCAGGGTCTTGCCTGTGCCGGTGCCCGCCTCGACGATCAGGTTGCGCTTTTCCGCGATCGCGGCCTCGATCAGGCTGGCCATTTCGAGCTGGCCAGAGCGATCCTCCCAGCCGGGCATGCTCGCTGCCAGAACACCGCCGCGGCCGAAATAATCGTCGACCGAGGCGGGCGGCGCGGGGTGATCTTCGGGACTCGGCACGCGATCTCCGGACCTATCTAATGTAGTGCCCCCGGCGGATCGCCTAGGCCTACTCTCGCGCTACGAGGGACTCCAGCAATCGTTCGTAGCGGTCCGCGACCGCCTCCCAGCTGTAGCGTGCGGCTGCTTCGGTTGCCGCCTTGAGGCGCAGAGCCTGTACCCGTTCGGTACCGTCCGCCTCCAGTTCGTCGATCCGGGCGCTGAGTTCGCCCGGGCGAGCGCTATAGCGCAGTCCCGCTCGTTCGGCCACCTCGCGGTTTTCGGGCGTGTCTAGATACAGCACTGCGCAACCCCGGCCCATCGCTTCGACCAAGGCCGGGTGCGTGCCGCCGACCTCGGTCGCGTGCACGTAGGCGTGGCAATGCGACTGGAGCTCGGCGTAGGCTTCGCCGTACACGGCCCCGGTAAACACGATGCGAGGATCCCGGGTGGACCTCACCTGGCGGATGTACTTGGCCGCGTAGGGAGCGTCGCCCACCATGACCAACCGGCGCTTGGCCGAGCTGCGCTCGAATTCCCGCACAACCAGCAGGGCGTTGTTTTCCGGTTCGAAGCGGCCCACATAGAGGTAGTACCCGCCGCGCTCCAAGCCCAGCTCGGCCAGCTTGGCTACGGTCTCCGATGGCCCCGCTGGCGCGCCGTAGGCGATGCAGTCGGTATCCAGCCCGAACCGCTCGCGATAGTACGACCGGACGACGAGTGCGTCCGTGACCACTCGGTCCGGGCATAGAGTCGACCAGCGCTCGGAAGCGGCATACCACCCGCGGGCGGCGATTCCCCACTTGCGGCGCTTGCGCTCGAGGCCGTCCACATTGAGCACCGTGGGGATACCTAGCAGCCGGGGCCAATATGAAAACACCGCATTCGCGGCATTGCAGTAGATCGCGGCATCGGCACCGCGCAGCATCAAGTGGAAGGTGGATAACAGGGTGTGGACAGCCGTGTCGGTGTGCTTGCCGCGAAGGGTGGGCAACACCACCAAGCGCGCTCCCCGGCATTCTCGCTGGCCGCTGGCATAGTGCGCTCGGCAGTAAACCGTAACCTGGTGCCCGCGCTCGACGAGGCGGGCCGCAAGCTCTTCGGCGAATGTCTCGAAGCCGCCGTAGTTGGCGGGGATGCCCCTGGTGCCCAGCAGGGCAATCTTCATGTGGCCCGATAGCGGACCGGCTCCGCGACCAGCTCCGCTCTCCGCGTCGCTTCGGCCACTTCGCCCTGCACCGGCACGCTGACCGGGCGGTAGCGGAACCAGCTCGCCATGTACGCCTCGTCCACGCGCCGCCGCGCCTGGATCCAGCGGCGCTTGCGCAAGGCGCCATGGTAATTCCGCGCCAGGTAGAAGAATGCCCGCAGCGAGTACCGCTCGAGCAGGATGCAGTACGCCACGATACCCAGGTCCCGGAACGTGATTGGCAAGAAGTTCCGCGCGTAGAGGCCGGGCGTGATGTTCTTGATGCGCATCAGGAAGCGGTTCTTGACCGAGTGCATGTTGATCTCGGCCGGAAGCTGGTTGCGCATGCCGGGGCGCAAGCTGCGCACGTGGTACGCCGCCGCGCGCGGGTCGAAGATGCACTTCCAGCCCAGCAGCTGGGCGCGCCAAGCGACGTCGGCATCCTCGCGGTAGGTGAAGAACTCGGCGTCGAAGAACTCCCCGTTCACAGACACGTCGGCGATCATCTGGCGCCGGTAGCAGGCTGCCGCGGCGGTGGCGCCGAACACGTACTCGTACCGGCGGTAGTGTCCGTTGTTGGTCTCCATGCAGCCGCGATCCTTGTGGCGCAGCATGGGCGTGAAGAACATGCCGGTGGAGTCGAGCCGTTGGACTCCCTCGATGTCGAAGCTGGCGTCGGCCAGCAGGAGCTTGCCGCAGACCGTGCCGGCCAACGGATCCATCTTGGCCGTCAGCATCAGGCTGTCAACGAAGTCCGACAGCAGCAGCACGTCCGGGTTGAGCGTGAGCACCCAGTCTCCCCGCGACAGGGCAATCGCTTGGTTCTGCGCGGCGGCGAATCCGACGTTCTGCTCGTTGTAGACCACCACACAGCGGTCCTCGAAGCGCTCGAGAATGTCGCAGGTGCCATCGGTGGAGGCATTGTCGATGACGATCACCTCCAGCGGCCGGTGGGTCTGTTCCAGCGCCGATTCCAAGCAGCGGCGGATGAACCGCCCGCTGTTGTACGTGACCACCGTTACCGATACCAGAGGCTTGGCTGACATGAAGATCGATTCCGTTCCGAGAGTTCCGGTAGGGCGACTACACCATCACGACAGGCTGGGAAGTCCAGACCTCACAAGGCGAGCTGAATTCCAATACGCGCGGGCGGCCCGAAAGGAGCGCGCCCGCGCCGAAAAAAAGAGGGTCCGCGATACCAACCCCACCAGTACCGCACAGCGAACGCACCGAAACCAGCCGCCTGAAAAGTGTTTCTCAGCGTATCGCAATAATCCACCATACCAAGCCAAGAGCCTCGCTTGCAGGGGCAGGGTCGCAACGGCATGCCCACCCGCGTGCCGGGCCACCGCAGCCGGGTTATAGCGAAGCCTGAATCCGGCGTCCCGCAGACGCTTGCAGAGATCCACGTCCTCGAACCAAGCTGGGTGGAATCGCTCGTCCAACCCGCCGACCGCGGCGAGCGCGTCCCGGCGCAGCAACAGCAGGGCGCCTGCCGGCTGCTCGACATCGCAGGCCACATCAAGGCGCATATCCAGGAGTCGGTAGCGCCGGTTAACCGGGTTGCCCCTCCATGCGCGATTCACGCCGAGCACCTCGAAGATCAGGGTAGCTGGCGTAGGGAGCGAGCGGGCGAAGAAACCCACCTGGGCAGAGCCGTCAGAACCCTCCAGCAAGCCGCCAGCGCCGGCCACGCCCTCAGCGTCGCACTCGGCGACGAGCTCGGCAAGGCCACTACGCAGCTCGCAGTCGGGGTTCAACAGGAGGACGTTGGGCGCGCTGGTCGCCGAGACCCCTTGGTTGGCGGCCGCGGCAAAGCCGCGATTGGAGTCGTTGTTGATCCAATCTACCCAAGGGTAGCGATCCTGCAGTTCGGGATCAGGCTGTTCGCCGGGCGTGTTCTCGATCACAACGGCCTGTTCAACCTTGCCGTCCAGCGCCGCGAGGCAGTCGGGCAGGTACGATCCCGATCGATACGCCACGATGACCGCCGCCACGGGTTGGGTCAAGGCACCCTCCCCACCGGCTGCCCTACCAGCCGGAAATACCATCGCCAGTACGAGTCCCAGCCTCCGGCTAGCTGCAGGGCGGCGATCTCCCCCTCCCCGTCCCGCAGAGCGGCGGCCAAGCCTTCCTCCCCTCGGCGGGAGCGGGGACGCCAGTGCGCGTGGCAATCCCGCAGCCCCAGGAGGATGCCCGCCAGCCACGCCCGGAATCGCCCGCGCGACAGTGCCAACGCCGCCCAGAGTAGCTGGGCCGCCAAGACTGGAAGCGCAAATCGCAGCAGCAACGCTTCCGAATAGTGCTTGGCGATCAGGAGCAGTTGATGCCGCGTGATCCAAGCCACGCTTTGGCTGCTCCAGCGGCCGGCGGTCGCGCTGCCGCGATGCCAAGCCTGCGCATCCGGCACATACGCGCCCGCCAGCCCAAGCGCGGCCGCGCGCATGCCGAGGTCCACGTCTTCCAGATAGGCGAAGAAGGACTCGTCGAACACTCCGGCACGGTCGAAGAACTCGCGCCGGAAGAGCGCCGCCGTGGCCGAGGGGAAGTATGTCGCCCGCGGGCGCGAATACTGCGGGCCGTCGGGCTTGCCGTGCCCGAGCCGCCAGGCCGTGCCGCCTCGGCAGACAGCGTCACCGGCTCCATCAAGCACGCCTGCGCGGCCGGTGTCGTAGACCTTGCCCGTGACGAACCATGCATCGGCACTCTTGGCAGCCTCGAGCATGACGGCCAGCCAATCGGGAGCAAGGTCCACATCGTTGTTGAGCACGGCGATCCAAGCGCCGCTGGCCGATTCGATGCCTCGGTTCAGCGCCTTGCTGACGCCCTGGTTAGAGCCCAGCAGGATGCTGCGAGCGCCATGGGCAGCCGCCACGCTTGCCGAGCCATCGCTAGAGCCGTTGTCGACGACAATGACCTCCAAGCTGGTATCGCTCGGCAAGGATTGGCTGGAAAGGCAGTTCAGCACTCGCTCGAGCAGGTCGGCGCGGTCTCGGTGCGGGATGACCACGGAGACGGTCATTTGAGCGGCTCGGTCACCCCCATACCTAAGCTTTACACTATCGGAGTGCTGACCTGACCCGGCTCAGGGGCAGGGTGCCGTAAGGGGAGCATGTCGCGATCGTTCGACACGGGTTGGATTCGATCCCAATACCCGATTTTCGACCCCCGGACGGGCAGGCCCCCTGAACTCTATTTCGACGGACCCGGCGGCACTCAGGTGCCGCGCCAGGTAGTCGAGGCGGTCTCCGGCTACCTGGTGGGCTGCAACGCCAACTTGCACGGGGCCTTCCGTTCCAGCCGCGAAAGCGACTCCATCGTGGCAGAGGCCCACCGCGCCGCGGCTGACCTGTTGGGCTGCTCCGCGAACGAGGTCATCTTCGGCCCCAACATGACCACGCTGACGTTCTGGCTCAGCCGGGCGCTGGAATCGGAATTCGGGCCCGGCGACGAAATCGTCGTGACGCGGCTCGACCATGACGCCAACTACGCGCCTTGGAAGAGCTTAGAGCCGACCGGCGTTTCTGTTCGCGAGGTTCGCTTCAAGCCCAAGGACTGTACGCTCGACCTGTCCGCGCTGCGCTCCGCCATCAACCGGCGGACGAAGTTTGTCGCGGTCGGCTACGCCTCGAACGCGGTGGGCACCATCAACGACATCAAGACCGTCGTGCGCCTCGCCCACGCGGTCGGGGCGCGGGTGTTCGTGGACGCGACGCATTTCGCGCCGCACGGTCCGATCGATGTCAAGTCCCTCAATTGCGACTTCCTGGCCTGTTCGGCCTACAAGTTCTTCGGCCCCCACCAAGGGCTGCTGTACGGCAAGCAGGAGCATTTGGAAGCCCTGCGGGCGTACCGGGTGCGGCCCTCCGACGACGATCTCCCCGGACGCCTCGAGACAGGGACGCAGAACCACGAGGGCATGGCTGGCACTGCGGCCGCGATCCAGTACATTGCGGGGATCGGCCGCCGCTTCGGCGGGGTCGATCCGAACTGCAGCCGCCGGGAAGCCGTGGTGGCCGGAATGACGGCGATCAGGACCTACGAGCGCGGGCTGTCGCAGCGCCTGATCCGCGGCCTGCTGGAAGTCCACGACCTAGAGTTCTACGGCATCCGCGACGAGTCGCGCTTCGACTGGCGCGTGCCCACCGCGGCCATCCGCTTGCGCGGAATCCACCCGCGGGCGGTCTCCGAGTTGCTCGCGAGGCGCCGCATCTGTGTCTGGGACGGAAACTTCTACGCAGTCAATGTCACGGAGGATCTGGGCTTGGAAGATTCCGGTGGGCTCGTGCGCATCGGCCTGACGCACTACAACACTTCCGAAGAGGTGGACCGGCTGCTCGATGCACTGCACGGCCTGCGCCCATAAGGTCCTGCCGAACGCTGTCGGCACAGCACGGCCGGGTGTGGCTCACATGCGTTGGGTGCCATCAGCGGGCGCGCGAGGGAATCGAATTCATAGCCTCAAGCCGCCAGTCGTGTACGAAACCAGTTCGCGACGTCCTCTTCGGAGACTTGTCCCGCCGACGCGGATTCCATGATCCGAATCGCGTCGAATGGATCGAATATCAACTTCCAGCCGTTCGCGAGCAGGAACAGGCGCGCCGTGACCCACGCGACACGCTTGTTGCCATCCACGAAACCGTGGTTCGGGACCAAGCCGTGGGCATAGGCTGCTGCCAGCGAGGCGGCATCAGGATCGCCATACGACATTAGGTTGGCGGGACGCGCCAATGCCGATTCGATGAGCCCGAGGTCACGGATGCCGTCGGCTCCGCCATGCTCGGCAATCTGCCGGCCATGAACAGCAAGAACGACTTCCAGCGAGACCCACCGCCAGGGGACAGACTCCCCAGACGTCACTTGGCCAGCGCTCGCAGGACCTCGCGGTCGTCATGCATGATTTCCTCGGCGTGCGCCATCTGGCGGGCGAACTCAGGATCGTGCGGAGTCAGACGGTACCCGCCGCCCGGGGCCTCGGTCAAGTACAGAACGTCGCCCTTCCGCACCCTGAGACGGGCCATCGCTTCCTTAGTGAGAATTATTCCGGATGACGAGCCGACAGTCGTGATCTTGAACGAGAGCATTTCCACCCCTTGCTATATAACATTGATTATATAGGTTGCGGCCGAAGTCGGCAAGCCTGAGGCGCGGCCAGCTCGCTAGAACTCGGGCAGGTTGCGCAACATCGAGCCGGTATCGCCGCCTCGCGAGAACTGGGCCGTGTCCAAGACCTGCCGCGTCGGATCGTGCAGGGTGCCCAGATAGCGCATGTCGCCACGGGTGCTGCCCATCAAGACCACGATGTACCGGCGTGCCGGGTAGAACAACGCTTGGAACTGGATCTCGTCCTCCTCGCCGCTGATCCACTCCTCCGAGTCCGGCCTTTCCAGCTTGGCGACGACCTCGAAGTAGCTATCGGTCGTGCCAAGCCCGATATAGCGTTGGTCCGCTGTGGAGGTATCAGGCTGGAGCCAGCGGTCCAGCGGGTTGTGCAGACGCCCCACCAGCCCCAAGAAGCCGATCACGGAGACCAACAGGCCGACACCGATGGCAATCGCAAGCAAACGCACCAACCGAGCGTCCGCGCCAGACAGCAGTCGTTGCTTGGGTTCGGGCACCGGAGCGGCGGGCGGCTCCCGGGAGGCGGCCGTCGAGGGCATCTCGGTGACCGTCCGCCGATACGGGAACAGGCCCCCGACCTTGAATTCGAGCTCGCGCTGCAAGCCTAGGATGAGCACCGGTGAGTCGGAACTGCTGACGCCCCCGAGATGGCGCTTGGGGATCCAGAATTGTTGGCCGGTCATGCAGTTGCGAACCTGCACCTCAGACCAAGTAGAGTCGTGCATCGTCCACTCGTTGTGTTCGATGCCGCGGATCGCGGGATAGAACGAGAAGCGACGCCCTTCGAGCGCTTCGAGCGATGACTCTGGAGCGTTCGGCACCATAGCAATCAAGCCAAGCTATCCAGAGTATAAAAGGGTCAACGCTTGCGCAGCACGAGCACGCGAAAGGTCTCTCCAAGGCCGAATATCAACGTCTTGAGCTGCATTCTGAGCCGGACGGCCTCGCGCTCGGATTCGGCTGCGAGAGCGCGGGCGAAGCTGTCCGGCTCTCCCAGGGCGAGCAAGTAGGCCTGCTGCGATGTCAGCGGCGTGACCTCCAACCCCGCTTCCCTGGCGGCGTCTTCCAGAGCGCTGAAGTTGACGTGCGCCGTGATGTCGCGGCACCCTGGCTCCAGCAATACGTCCGGGTCGGCGCGGTGCCGCGAGTATCCCATCAAGGAACCGTCGGGAAAACGTCCGGCACGCTCGATCTCCGTCCGGGAATAGCCATAGTCGATCACAAGGATCCAGCCGCGGCGCAGGGTGTCGCTGATGCGTCGCAGTGCAGCGACCTGGCCATCGCAGCTCTCGATGCGGCTACCCGGCTCAATGCCGGGCCAGGCATCGTCGGCCCGCACCGGCCCGAGAGTCTGCCAGCAACAGCGGCCATCCCGCAGCCCGACACCCCGCAGGAGCCAGCCGTCGCTGGTCCGTTCTACCGAGTCCACGGGGAGGGCATCGAAGAATTCGTTGCACACGACCACGCCGGTGAGGGACCGTCGCGGCCAAGGGTCGCCGTAGTCCACGCCGATCCAGTCGATATCCGGGACGCATTCCCGCACCTGCGTTCCGATCTCGCCGCGCCCCGGGCCCACTTCCAGCACTGAGAAGTCCTTGGGGCAGTCCAGTTCCTGCCGCCAGCGCTCGATTTGCTGTGCGAGGAGCCGGCCGAAGACGGGCTGGAGCTGGGCGTTGGTATAGAAGTCCCCGCTCGTGCCGAAGGGGTCCCGCTTGCCCGCGTAGTAGCCGAGTTGAGGGTGGTACAGGGCGAGCTCCATGAAGCGCCGGAACGGTATCGGACCGTCCGCGCGGATCTCGTCGGCGATGATTTGCGCCAGGTCCAAGCTCGCTTCACCGCTGCAGTTCGTACGGCGCGGCTGGGTTGTCCAAGCTCTGCGGGGTGTACTCGAACATCTCCACGAAGTAGTCGTGAAGCCCCTCGAAGATCATTCGCTGCAGGATCCAGCGGAACTGCGGGTGGGCCAAATCTCGCGGATGGACCTCTAAGTAATATGTATGGATGTTGGCTGGCTTGTCCTTTAGGTCGATGACCAACTCGACCCGCCCCCCTTCGGTTTCGCGCACGTCGAACAGCAGCAGCGGATGGGAGTACTTGACCAGCTCCTTGCGCACGGCCGCGATCGCTTCGGCATTGCCGCCCATACAGGGCAAGCATAGCAACGCCGCGGCCGGGCCTCGGACGCGCGATCGAGTGACCTGCCGATGAGCAGTTGGCTCGACTCGGACCGCGCGCCCGAGGCAGGCTGGCCCCGTGCGGCCGTACGGATACTGACCGCCTGCATGCTGTTGCTCGCGGCGGCGGCGGGATGGCTCGTGCTGACCCGTCCGGTGCATCGCATCGAAGGTGACTTCCTCCAGCGCGAGGATCGCTCCGTGGCGGACGCTTGGCTGCTGGAGCAGCTCCAACAGCCTGTCGCCGAAACCCGCGCACGCGCCTACCTAGCGCTGGGTCGCATCCAGGGCCGCTCGGCGGCGGGCTTGCTCGTTCGAGGCATGGCCGACCCCGCGGCGTCCGTGCGCGCTGCGGCGGCTTTCGCGGCGGGAAACGTCTTCGACGCACGCCTTGGCGGCGCGCCGCCGGAGAGAGCCGTCACGGAGGCTCTGACGACCCTGCTGGCCGACGATGAGCGCCTAGCGGTGGCCCGAGCTGTCGGAGCTCTCGGCAAGATGCAAGTCCCGGCGGCAGCTCCTGGCATCATGCGCAGCGCCGCGCCGATCGCGACGTCCATGACAGCGCTGATGAGGATCGAGGCCCGTGACGCAAAGGACTTCGTGCTGGAATACCTGGATTCCGACGACCAAGACAGCCGCTGGGCCGCAGCCTTGGCCGCGAGCTACCTGCACTTCGCTGGCGACGCCGCAATCCGGGCGCGGTTGCTCCCACTGCTCAGCGATGACAACGAGTTCGTGCGCGCGGCGGCCCTGCGCGCCTCTGCGCGCACCGACCCAGACGAGCAATTGGTCGAGCTGATTCGAGCCAATCTCGAGCACCCCGATCCCAAAGTGCGCTTCGAAGCGGCCTACACCTTGGGGCGCCTAGCAGGCGAAGCCGCCGCCAGCGAGCCACCCGCGGCGGAGCCGGCATTGAAGCAGGCCCCGCTGGAGACAGTCCGCGGCCCCCTGCTCGAGGGTGCGGATTACCAGCGTGTCGCCAAGACCATCGGAGTACGGCTGCGCATGAGCACGTCGCTGGGCGACTTCGACATCGAACTGGACTACGACCAAGCCCCGCTGACCTCCGAGCATTTCCGTCGCCTTGCGCAAGGGGGGGCGTTCGACGGCGCGCGCTTCTTTGCGGTGCGACCGAACGGCTATGCAGCGGCCGGGCAAGGCATGCAGCTGATTCGGTCGGAGTTGAATCCAAAACCCTTCTTGCGCGGGAGTCTCGGATTACTGCGCCAAGGCGGCGAATCCGGTGGAGGCTTCTTCCTCTGCGCGACGGCCTTGCCGCTGGCAGACGGGCGCTACGTCAACTTCGGGCGGCTCGTATCGGGCGACCAGCGGTTAGACAGCATTGCCGCCGGGGCCACCGTGCATTCGATCCGCGAAGTTCCCTGACGATCGGCACCGAAAAAGGTTGGTAGAAATCCTTGCTTTCCGTGTTGCGCTCTCTGCTATAGTCTCCTATGCACAACAGCAAGCGTTCCAAGCTAGGCACGAATCGCATTCTGCCTTAGCAATTCTGGATAAGGAGGCAGCCAGGTGAGTTCTAAGAACCCCACAGACGGGCCCGTGTGCGGGCCCGATCAGGAACCGCGCAAGGGATTTTCCCGCCGCACCTTCATCGAAGGCGTCGGGATAGGGGCCGGTGCGGTCGGGGCAATCGGGGCGGCCGAGCCGGCACGTGCACAAAGTAGCGAGCCCGTCGGACCCGATCCGGTAGCCATCACCCTGAACATTAACGGCAAGAGCCACGAACTGAAGGTCGAGCCGCGCGTGACACTGATCGACGCGCTGCGCAACCGACTCGACCTTACAGGAGCGAAGAAAGTCTGCGACCGCGCGACCTGCGGCGCCTGCACAGTGATCGTGGACGGCGACCCCGTCTACTCCTGCACGATGCTGGCGATCGAGGCCCAGGGACGCAGGATCGAGACGATCGAGGGAATCTCCACCGAGGACTCCATGCACCCGGTGCAGGCCCAGTTCGTCGAGCATGACGCCCAGCAGTGCGGCTTCTGCACGCCCGGCTTGGTCATGGCCGGCAAGGCGATCGTGGACGGCAATTCGCAGCCCTCGATGGCTGACGTCGAGAGCGGCCTGAGCGGCAACATCTGCCGCTGCGGCACCTATGTTGGCGTTCGCAAGGCCGTCTACGATGCGGCACGCGCCTAGGGAGGACAGTACGCAATGGCAACCAAGTACGATTGGCCAGCCGCTGAAGACCGCAGTCTGATCGGCAAGCGACACAACCGCGTAGACGGACCGGCGAAGGCCCGCGGCGCAGCGAAGTACTCCTACGACCGCAACCTCGACGGAATGCTCTTTGCCAAGCTGGTGACCTCCACGGTTCCCCACGGGCGCATTGTTGGCATCGACACGTCGCGCGCGGAAAAGGCCCCAGGCTACAAGGGCCACGTGAACATCCTCAACGTTGGCGACGAGGTGCAATGGGCCGGTGCCGAGATCCTAGCGATCTGCGCCGATACCGAAGAGCACGTCCGCGACGCAGCCGCGGCAGTGACCGTGCTGTACGAGTCCATGCCCCACTGGGTCAAGGACGAGGACGTCGAGAAGGCGGGCACGGCCAACCGCGTCCAACCCGCCAAGGACGACACCAAGGGGCCGGATCTCGAAGAGGCCTGGAAGAGCGCCGACGCCACGGTGGAAGGCTACTACGGCCTTGCCGTCATCACCCACTGCTGCCTCGAGCCGCACGGCCAGGTGGTGGACTGGACCGGCGACGACATCACCGTTTACGCATCCACGCAAGCGGTCGCCCGGATCCCGGGAGACCTGGCCAAGGGCCTGTCGCGGGACGAGAACATCGGCACCGTGGCACCGGACTCCGTCCACGTCATCACTCCCTATATGGGCGGCGGCTTCGGATCGAAGTTCAACATCGACACCTGGGGCATCGCCTGCGCCAAGCTGTCGAAGATGACCGGCAAGCCCGTCAAGCTGATGCTGGACCGAGACGAGGAGCTGATGGTGGCGGGCGGACGCCCGTCCGACTTCGGCAACATCAAGATCGGGGCCAAGAAGGACGGGACTCTGGTCGCGTATGAGTCCGAGACCTGGTCGACGGGCGGCATTGCCGGCCGCGGCAGCCCGCCGGTGCCGTACGTCTACAACAACGAGGAGCGGCTGGCCCAGAAGGCACGCCACCTCAACGTCTCGACGAACATCGGCCCTGCCCGCGCCTGGCGCGCGCCCAACCACCCTCAGGCCGCCGTGCTGACGATGTGCCCGATGGAGGACCTGGCCGCCAAGCTGGACATGAACCCGGTGGACTTCTTCAAGAAGAACGCCGACCTGACCGCCCGCCCGGAAGTCTATCGCTACGAGATCGACAAGTGCGCGGAGATGATCGGGTGGAGCGACAAGTGGCACAAGCGCGGCGATTCCGGTTCCGGACCGGTCAAGCGCGGCCTCGGAATGTCGCTGCACACCTGGGGCGGCAGGCCGCACGACTCGACCTGCGAAGTGCGCATCCAGCCCGATGGCGGGGTATCGGTCAACATGGCCAGCCAAGACTTGGGCGTGGGCACCTACACGACGCTGTCGGTGATCGCGGCCGAGACACTCGGCCTGCAGATCCCCGACATCACGGTCAACATCGGCAGCTCGAAGCTGCCGATCTCCGGCGCGTCCGGCGGCTCGACCACGGTGGGCGGAACCACCGCCTCCACGCGGCGGGCCACCGTCAACGCACTCGACGAGCTGAAGGCGGTCGTGGCCGAGGCGCTCGAAGCCGACGCTGCCGACTTGGTGGCCAAGGACGGCAAGGTCTTCTCCAAGACCGATTCCTCGAAGTCGCTGAGCTGGGCGGAAGCCTGCCGCAAGCTGGGCAACCGCACCATCACCGGACAGGGCAAGCAGCCGGACAGGAACGGCGGCAAGCTGAACGACTCCGGCGTGGGCGGCGTGCAGATGGCCGATGTATCGGTCGACGTGGAGACCGGCATAGTCTCGATCAACAAGATCGCGGCCGTGCAGGACGTCGGCTTGGTGATCTGCTTGGAGCAGTGCGAGAGCCAAGTCTACGGCTCGCTGATCCAAGGCGTGGCATGGGCTCTGTACGAGGAGTCGATCTACGACCAGACGACCGGCAAGATGCTCAACCCGGACATGGAGTTCTACAAACTCCCCGGCGCGGGCGACATCGGAGAGCTGGAAGTCCACATGGTCCAGAACAAGTACGACGACAGGGGCGTGATCGGCATCGGCGAACCGCCGGCCATCTCGCCGGGCGCGGCGATCTCGAACGCCGTGGCCAACGCTATCGGCGTGCGAGTTCCGACGCTGCCGCTAACGCCAGACAAAGTGCTGGCAGCGCTCGCGGACGCATAGGAGGTCAGGAATCATGCAGAACTTCGAATACATCGCACCGAATAGCGCGATTGCCGCCGCCCAGGCGCTGAGCCCCAAGCAGGGGCTGACAGCGGTTCTGGCGGGAGGCACGGACCTGCTCAGCCTGATGAAGGAGCGCGTCGAAACGCCGACCCGCGTGGTGAGCCTGCGCAACATCGCGGCGCTCCGGGGCGTCACCAAGCAAGGCGGCGGTCTGCGGATCGGCGCCATGGCGACCGTCCAGGACCTGCTCGACTCCAAGGCCGCTGCCGGGTACGCTTCGCTCTTGCAAGCTGCGCGCGGCATCACCGCGCCGCAGGTGCGGGCGATGGGCACCGTGGCGGGCGACCTGCTGCAGCGCCCGCGCTGCTGGTACTACCGCAACGGCTACGGCCTGCTGGCCATGCATGACGGCAAAGCGCTCGTGCCCTCGGGCGAGAACCGCTACCACGCCATCCTAGGCAACAAGGGGCCGGCGTACTTCGTGAACGCCTCGAGCCTCGCGCCGGCGCTGATCTCGCTGGGAGCACAGGTGACCGTGGCCGGACCGGAGGGCGAGCGCTCGATGGCGCTGGCGGATCTGTTCCAGATCCCCTCGTCGGCGTCGGAGCGCGAGAACACGCTGGAGCCGAACGAGATCGTGACCGAGATCACGGTCCCCAGCGCATCCGGCTGGAAGACCGGAACCTACGAAGTGCGCCAGCGGCAACTGCTCGACTGGCCGCTGGTCACGGCTTCGGTGGCGCTGCGGATGCGCGGCAACAGGGTTTCGGACGCACGGGTGGTGCTGGGCCACGTGGCTCCGATCCCCTGGCGCTCGTCCGAGGCAGAAACAGCCTTGAACGGCCAGGCTGCGAACGAGAGTTCGGGCGAAGCCGCTGGCAAGGCCGCGGTTTCGGCCGCGACTCCGCTGAGC
This sequence comes from Terriglobia bacterium, assembly GCA_009841225.1. Taxonomy (GTDB): domain Bacteria; phylum Acidobacteriota; class Terriglobia; order Bryobacterales; family UBA6623; genus VXMF01. The sequence continues at coordinate 50,707 of VXMF01000058.1, forward strand.
CAGAACTCGGCCAAGGTGCAACTGGCGACCATCGCGGTCAAACGCGCGGTCGCGATGGCGGGCTAGTCCCGCCCCGGACCAAGGGCCGTCGGAGTTCGCGCTCCGACGGCCCGATTTCTTATCTACCTGCGAGGTACAGAATGTCGCGCAACCGAGGGGCTGGCCTGAAGATCCTTACCCACCGCTGCGGAGACCTCCGCTGGAAGGGCATGTACATCGACGCGGACGACGATCCGACCGTGCCGCTGTCCAACACGCGCATATACTGGTGCGACCAGACCCAGAAGCCCGTGGGGCCGGACGGCGACATCGTGGACGAAGACACGTGCACGGCGTCGCGCAAGTGCTACGAAATGCTATAAGCCGGCGACTTTGCCGGAACCTACACACTTAAGGGCGGAGAATGCGCCCGTAGGGCTCTTCGAAGTATTTCTCGAAGATCCATTCCGGCTGCCAGCGGTCCCGGCTCTGCTTGCGCCCGGTGAGATCGATTTCTTTCGGTTTCGGATTCTCCACGGTCAGTGGGTGATCGTCCCCAACTTTGCCCTGCCACTCGCGCATGAGCTCGGTAAGCTCCGCGATTCGGGCTGCTTGGGCGGGATCCTCAGCAAGATTGCGCGTCTCGTGAGGATCTGACGCGAGATCGAACAACTGCACGTGGTCGATCTGGGGGTAGCGGATTAGCTTCCAGCGGTCTCCGCGAACCGACTTCATCAGGTCGCGGAACGACGTGAAGATGGAATCGCGCACGGACTCGACGTCTCCGTTCCAAACTGCCGAGAGGTCGACGCCATCGATTCCGTCGGGCATCTCCACGCCAAGCATCGAGCACAGGGTAGGAAAGATGTCCAGCAGATAACAGAATGTGTCGGACGATCCCCCTTCCGGAATTCCGGGCCCGGAAAAAATGAGCGGAGCGCCCATGGAGTGCTCGTAGACGTTTTGCTTGCCGAGCAAGCCGTGGCTGCCGACCGCCAGCCCGTGATCGGCCGTGTAGATGACGATCGTGTCTTCGGCGTGCGGGCCGGAGCTCAGCTCTCGCAGGATGCGTCCGACCTGCTTGTCCAAGTGCGTGATCAGGCCGTAGTACTCCGAGAGCTGGTCTTGGACAAGGAGCCGCGTGCGCGGCCACGGCCCGAGACTCTCGTCGCGTCCGGTCATGTGCCCGTTGTTGAAGGGATGTTGCGGCGCGAAGTTGGGAGGCAGCGGCGGCGGGTTGCGGTAGTACATGCGCCGGTACTTCGGCGGGGGGTTGCGCGGGTCGTGGGGCGCGGTAAAGGCTACATACGCGAAGAACGGCTCGTCTGGCTCGTGATTGCGCAGGAAGTCGATGGCAGCGTCAGCGAACAGCGTGCTGGAAAAACGCGTGCCTTCGCGCTCCCGGTACAACTTGCCGTCGGGCCCGAGGTCCTCGAGCGGGACCTTGAGGTGGTTCGACATGCCGCCGAACATGAGGTTGCGGCCTTGCTGGAAGCTCTTGAGCCAAGACGGCCTGCCGTTGTGCCACTTGCCAGTGGCGAATGTCGCAAAGCCGTTGCGGCCGAGCAACTGCCCCAGAGTCGTGTGCCCTTCCATGTCCATCGGGATGCGGAAGAAGCTCTTGCCGGTGTTGAGCATGGCTCGGCTGGGGACGCACACTGCCCCGCCCTGCGCGCCAAGACAGTACGCGCGCTTGAAGCTGAAGCCCTCGGCCGCTAGACGGTCCATATTTGGCGTTTGGATATAGGGATTTCCGTGGGCGCTGATCGTGTCCGGCCGTTGATCGTCCGCGAATAGGAGGAGTACGTTGGGCGGCTCGGCCCGCAGCGTGGCTGCCAATAGTAGGGGGAGAATCAGCCTAGCAGTGGTCATGGAATGTGCGGCCAGTATAGCCCTCCGTCGCGAACGACTCGGCCTCTCGCTGATGCGTAGGCAATAGGCATCCTTCGGCACCCCTGCTCCAAGAGCTATCACGAGAATCCGATGATCACCGCACCCGCTGAAGTTGTTGGTTGCCTCGCGGCCCGGCTGCAAGGCGACTGCTCCGCCGAGAGATCGGGGCTCTATCGAAACGGAGTAGAATTGGGCGCAGGGACAGCGTTACGTGGGACTACAGCCGGTTACAGCTGCCGTTGTTGATCGAATGGTCCGGGCCATCGTCGATGCCGTCGACCCAGAGCAGGTGATCCTTTTCGGCTCCCGTGCGCGCGGATCCGACATAGCAGATTCTGATGTAGATCTGCTCATCGTACCGTCAGAGCCGTTCGGCGCGGGAAGGAGTCGGCACAAAGAAATCGTGCGGGCTTACGAGGCGCTTTCGGGCATGCGAGTCGCTAAGGACATCCTTATGTACAGTCGCCCCGAAGTCGAGTACTGGCGTGACTCGCTCAACCATGCTGTCGCCCGGGCTCAGCGGGAGGGGAGAGTTCTCTACAAACGACCAGGAATGCCCGCGAGCCCTCAGTGTTCGCCGACTAGCTAGCCAAACTGGACTACCTCACGCAATGCTAAACAGTCTCAAGGTCGAGAACTTCAAGGCTTGGCGCACGCTAGACATTGAGTTCGGCAGGGTTACAGGACTCTTCGGGGCCAATAGTTCGGGAAAGAGCAGCATATTGCAGTTTCTGCTCATGCTCAAGCAGACCAAGAACGCGACGGACAGACGTCTTGTGCTCGATTTCGGCGAACCCGACGCGCTTGTGAATCTAGGAAACTATCGCGATGTGGTTCACAAACACGACGAGAACGCGATTATTCACTGGAGCGTCGATTGGACCACGCCAACACCTGTGAAGTTCGAGGGGCGTCGGAGCCTACTGTTCGACTTCAAGCAAAGCGGGAAATGCCTGCAAACCGAATGCCGAGTCGGGTGGAGGAGTTCCAAGCTCCAGGCAGAGTATCTCCGCTACAACCTTGGAGGGCGGGGATTCAACCTCAAGCCGATTTCCGAAGACAGAAAAAAGTTTGAACTCACTTCGAACCTTGACCCATACCTTCGGCCCGTTCAGAATCAAGGCTGGCCGAAGTGGCTACCGGGGCCGGTCAAGACACACCTCTTTCCGTTTCAGATAAAGTCGTCCTATAGAAACGCGGACCTGCTAAACACGTTCGAGATCGAGTACGAATCCTTGATGGATCGGATCTTCTATCTTGGTCCGATTCGCGATTACCCAAAGCGTGACTATAGCTGGGCAGGCGCGGCTCCGTCCGACGTGGGTCTGCGAGGCGAAAGGACAGTAGAAGCAATTCTCGCCGCGACCACCAACGGAGAAAAGAGAAATCTTGGACCGCGCAAGAGACGCAAGCCGTTCCAAGCAATGATCGCGCATTGGCTCAAAGAGCTCGGCTTGGTAAACGCATTCGAGATCCATGAAGTTGCGGAGGGTTCGAATCTCTATCGGACAAGCGTCACGACACATCCCGGGAGCTCTCGTGTAATGCTGACAGACATCGGCGTGGGCGTGTCCCAAGTTCTACCCGCGCTGGTCCTGCTCTACTACGTGCCAGAACGGTCGATTGTCTTGCTGGAGCAACCTGAAATACACTTGCACCCATCCGTCCAGAGCGGTCTCGCTGACCTGATCCTGACCGCAGCGAAGACTCGACAATTACAGGTCATTGTGGAGAGCCATAGCGAGCACCTGTTGCGCCGCTTTCAGCGTCGCGTCGCCGAGGACGCAGTGGCCTCAAGGGATGTGAAACTGTATTTCGCATCGATGTCCACCGACGGTACAGCACGGCTCCACGACCTAAAGATCAACCAGTGGGGCGAAATCATGAACTGGCCGGAGAACTTCTTTGGAAACGATCTCGCCGAGATATCCGCAACCCGGGTCGCTGGCTTGAAGCGCAAGGCTAGAGGCGATGAATGAGAGCCATCGTGGACACCAACGTCTTGGTCGTCGCGAATGGGCTAGAGACACACGCTGACGCAGAATGCCAGCGCGAGTGTGTCAGCGCAATCACGGCTATTTCGGTGAACGGAACCGTCGTGCTTGACAATCTAGGCTTCATTCTTGACGAATACCAAGAACACTTGAACTTCAGCGGGCAGCCGGGTCCGGGAGACGCCTTCTTCAAGCATGTCTATGACAATATGTATTCGTCGAAGCGTGTTGAGAGAGTCTCGATTACAGTCGTCGATGATGAGAAACGGGCATTCGAGGAGTTACCGGCCAACACCCTTGACCGATCGGACCGGAAGTTCTTGGCCGTTGCGGTAGTTTCGAAAGCACCGATCCTGAACGCCACAGATAGCGACTGGGATGACGCACGCGCCTTGATTTCAAGCGTGGAAGTGGTGGTAAAGCAATTGTGTCCTCAACACGCAACCCGCGGGAATCGACCGCTTCAGACGTAAGCATCCGGAATGCGATGCGCTATAGGTTCGGCTAGTGGCAGACAGAGTCTCTTCCTGTGGGCGTCGTAGTCTTGGGTGTGCCAGTGGCGGACACCAACAGGCCGACCAAGCAAAGAGCGGGGTGTGCGGCCTTCGCCTGATCATTCACAGACGTCTGGCAGCAGAAAGCTAACGACACCCACCTCATCCCCGCCGTCGCAACAGTCGGCATCGGGCATCCGCGGACGGCCGTCGAATAGTTGAGACTCGTCCTCGGGGCCGATTACGGGCGGACTGGACCAGCGGCTACATGAGCCGATTGGGCTCGATCTCGGGGTCACTCGGTGTGCGTTGCTCGGCCACTATACTCTTAGCCAACATGCGCAAATTGACTACAACTATCCTCTGGTCCCTTTTCGCGACGGCGTATTCAACAGCCCAGCAGCCCAATATTCTCTTCCTGATGTCCGACGATCACGCCGCAAACGGGTTGGGTGTCTACGGCGGACGGCTGGCATCTTTGGAACCCACGCCCGAACTGGACAAGCTGGCCGGCTCGGGGATGCTGTTTGAGAACGCGTTTTGCACCAATTCGATCTGCACCCCCAGCCGTGCAACGCTCCTTACCGGACAGTACAGCCACGTCAATCGGGTCACCACGCTGAACGGACACCTCGAAGGCGACCGCCAATACGTGGCCAACCTGATCCGCGACGCCGGCTACCAGACCGCGATGGTCGGGAAGTGGCACTTGAAACGCGAGCCTTCATTCGACTACTACTGCGTCCTGCCGGGCCAGGGATCGTACTTCAATCCAGTAATGCGCGAATCTGGCCAACCATGGCCGGACAACTTGCGCCGATTCTCCGCCTATGACTCCATTCACTCGACGGACGCCATCGTCAAGGCATCCATCGATTGGCTCAAGCAACGTGACAAGAACCGGCCCTTCTTCTTGATGCACCACTTCAAGGCGCCCCACGACAACTTCGAGAACGCGGAACGGTACGACTTCCTATACGAAGACATCGAAATCCCAGAGCCGCCCAGCCTGTGGCGCATACCTAACCACGGCTCTGCGGCAACACGCGGAGCCGGAACTTCCATCGGCAAGCGCAACACTCGCCGCAACATGGGCCACCACATGTTCGTGAACCAGGATCTCGGCGAAGAGGACTACAAGCGGACCTCGTACCAGCGCTATCTGAAGAAATATCTGCGCACTGTCAAGGGCGTCGATGACGGAGTCAGGAGGCTGCTTGCCTACCTCGAAGGAGAGGGTGTCCTAGCGAACACGGTCATTCTCTACACCTCCGATCAGGGCTTCATGCTTGGAGAGCACGACTACATCGACAAGCGCTGGATGTACGACGAGTCCCTGCAGATTCCGCTGCTGGTGCGCTATCCCGGCACGGTGGAACCCGGTTCTCGCAGCGACGCCTTAGTCAACAACACCGACCTTGCGCCGACCTTGCTCGAATTGGCTGGCGTAAAGCCGCCGGATTTCATGCAGGGCCACAGCCTGCTGCCAATACTGAGAGGCGAGCAGCCAGACGACTGGCGGGAGTCCACCTACTACCGCTACTGGATGAACTACGCCCATCACGACGTGCCAGCGCACTATGGCGTGCGGACGAAGGACTACAAGCTGATTTTCTTCTACGGGTTGCCGTTGGACGCTCCAGGCGCCAAGACAGCCGACACCCAGCCCGGCTGGGAGCTGTATGACTTGCGCAAGGATCCGAAGGAGCTGGAAAACGTTTACGGGAATGCGGACTATGCGGAAATCGCAGGGGATTTGAAGGAAGAGCTGCTGCGCCTCAAGTCCGTGCTTGGCGACACCGACGAGAAGTACCCGGAGTTGATGGCGATTCGGGAGGAGTACTGGTAAGGCGAGCTTAACGGCCTGCCGATACGACGGGTGCAGCATTCTGCGATCACCCCGCCGAGACGGGGTGCCGCGATCCGGGCCGCAGGCCTGCTGGGTAGGTATACTGCCTGAGCGATCAGCATGCACCTGCTGGCAGCAATCGTGATCCTGCTAAGCCTGAGCGCCTCGGCTCGGGCGAATCCAGAGTTCCTGCCCGAAGCTATCGCCTTCGGCGCTAAGGACTGCCTCTTCTGCCACACCGATCCCGGCGGCGGGCGCACATGGAACGACCGCGGGCACTGGCTCATGGCCCGTAAGCAGGAGAGCGGCCAAGAGACCGTCGCCGTCAGCTGGCTGGAAGACTATGTCGCGCCGTCAGGCACTGAACTCAACCGCGTGTCGGAGTCAGAAGGGGCCGGCGCGGGTCCGCGCAATGTCCCAGAAACCTACCACCAAGGCCCGTTCTTCGAGCCGGTCAAGGACGAAGCAGCGTTGCAACGCTGGATCGACTCTCGCGGCAAGTACAGCACCGCAGGCGGCGAATGGCCGCAATACTCGGGCGATGTCGCGTCGTCGAAGTACTCCCCTCTCGACCAGATCCATGGAGAGAATGTCACGGACCTAGAAGTCGCATGGACCTGGGACGCCTTCGACAACTCGAAGTACATCAAGCCAGGGGCTCCGACGAACCGCCAGCCCACCGGGGCTGAGCGGTTTAAATTTCCAGATGGTTTCAAGGCCACGCCGCTCATGGTCGGCGGCAAGCTCTTCATCCGCACGAATTTCAGCGGAGTGGCAGCAATCGATCCTGCAACAGGTACCACTCTATGGACGCACGATCCAGGAACCTCCGCCTGGGGCCGTCCCGCCATTTTCGGATTCGCCACTCGCGGACTCGGCTACTGGAGTGATGGCGACCAAGCGCGCATCCTACTCTGCACGGGCGATAGCTATCTGGTTGCTCTAGACCCGGCGAGCGGAGAGCCCGTCCAGAGCTTTGGGGACAACGGCCGCACCGACCTGACTGTCGGCTCGCGGCGGCCGCTGATTCGCTCGCTGATCAATTGCAGCGCTCCGCCGACCATCATTGGCGACGTGGCCGTGGTCGGAAATCAGATCCAAGACGGCCCGCCCGGAAAGGACGCGCGCAGGGGCGGCCCGAACTGGAAAGAGAACTGGCCAGTCGGCGACGTCCGCGGCTACGACATCCGCACGGGCAAGCGCCTGTGGACGTTCCACACCATCCCGCAAGAAGGGGAGTTCGGCAACGACACCTGGGAGGGGGACTCGTGGAAATGGATGGGTAACACCAACGTCTGGTCCATGATGAGCGCGGACGAGAAGCGGGGCCTTGTCTATCTCCCGGTAACCGGCCCCACATTCAATTTCGCGGGAGACTTCCGGCCCGGTGACAACCTGTTCTCGAACAGCGTCGTCTGCCTCAACGCCAAGACCGGCAAGCGGGTCTGGCACTTCCAGACGATCCGTCACGATATCTGGGACTGGGACCTGCCGGCGGCTCCCAGCCTCATCGACATCACCGTCGACGGCAAGTCCATCCCTGCACTGGCACAAGTCACCAAGACTGGCTTCCTCTTCGTGTTCGACCGGCGAACTGGAGAGCCTGTCTGGCCGATCGAAGAGCGGCCCGTGCCGCCGAGCGAAATCGAGACGGCGGCCAAGACGCAGCCGTTCCCAGTCAAGCCGCCGCCATTCGAGATGCAAGGCGTCAGCGAGGACGACTTGATCGACTTCACACCGAAGATCAAGGCGCTGGCCCTTGAAGCGGCCAAGCCTTATCGCCTCGGACCGCTGTATGAGCCACCTTCCCGGCAAGGCACGATCCAAGTGCCAGGCTGGCTCGGTGGCGCGAATTGGGGCGGTAGCGGATTCGACCCTGAAACCGGCTATCTTTACGTGTCCTCGCGTCGGGAGTACATCGTGGTCGGGATGCAGCCTGTCGACGATCCCGAGGTTCGTGGTTACGACAACGAATACAAGTTCTACAGCGCGGCGGTGGATGGCTTGCAGATTGTCAAGCCGCCATACGGAACCTTAACGGCGTACGACATGAATCGAGGTGAGATCGCGTGGCAGACGCCTCACGGCAACGGTCCGCGCCACCACCCGCTACTCAAGGATCTCGATCTGCCGCCGCTCGGCAACCCGAACGCCGCCGGCACGTTGGTGACCCGCACGCTGCTGTTCGTCGGCGACCGAGGCCACGCGGACGAGTCGGCCTATCTGCGGGCGTACGACAAGGCTTCCGGAGAGACGCTCTGGGAGCACGAACTACCGGGGCGTCATCACAACGCCGCACCGATTACTTACATGGCCGATGGCAGGCAGTACATTGTCATCGGCGTCGGAGGAGCAGCCGAGCCCGCGCGGCTCGTCGCATTTCGGCTTCCAAGAGACTAGGAATCAGGGCAGCATCTCCGCCAAGGGGGGATTGCGCGGAAAGCACGCAGACGCTCTTGGACAACAGCCTGTCACACGCCCTACAAGTACTAGGCTCATTCGCAGCTGCTGCTTGCGACGACGGTTGAGTACTCAGCAAGAAGTGTCATCCCTGCACATTGATAGTCCTCCTTAACTTCAACATGGACCAATTCACGGGGGGAGGATCAGAGCAGAGCAAATGCCAAGAAAGAAGTCCGATTGTAGAATCATTTCTCCGTTGCTTCGCCCTCTTCCCGATTGACAGCGCACTCGGTTACTGCCAGCGCACTCTTAGACAACAACCCAGCGAGCACAGCGTTACGCTGCACGCTATGAAAGACCTTGTGGGTATACTGCCTGAGCGAGCACCATGTGCCCCCTAGTCGGAGTCTTGATTCTGCTCATCCTGACCCCCTCGGCTCAGGCAATGCCGGAATTCTTCGCCGAAGCTATCGCCTTCGGTGCCAAGGACTGCCTCTTTTGCCACACCGAGCCCGGCGGCGGGCGCACGTGGAACGACCGCGGGCACTGGCTCATGGCCCGCAAGCAAGAGAGTGGCCAAGAGACCGTCGCCGTCAGCTGGCTGGAAGACTATGTGGCGCCGTCAGACGCTGAAATCAGCCCCGTGGCAGGGTCGGAGGGAGTCGGCACGGGTCCGCGCAACGTCCCGGAAACCTACCATCAGGGCCCGTTCTTCGAGCCGGTCAAGAACGAAGCTGCGTTGCAGCGCTGGATCGACTCTCGGGGCAAGTACACCACCGCCGACGGCGAATGGCCGCAGTACTCGGGCGATGTCGCATCGTCGAAGTACTCCCCTCTCGATCAGATCCAAGGAGAGAATGTCACAGATCTGGAAGTCGCATGGACCTGGGACGCCTTTGACAACTCGAAGTACATCAAGCCAGGGACCCCGACGAACCGCCAGCCCACCCGGGCCGAGCGGGCGAGATTTCCAGATGGTTTCAAGGCCACGCCGCTCGTGGTCGGCGGCAAGCTCTTCATCCGCACAAATTTCAGCGGAGTCGCAGCCATCGATCCTGCAACAGGTGCGACCCTATGGACGCACGATCCGGGAACCTCTGCCTGGGGCCGTCCAGGGATTTTCGGATTCGCCACTCGCGGACTCGGCTATTGGAGCGACGGAGACGAAGCGCGCATACTGCTCTGCACCGGCGACAGCTACCTGGTCGCGCTAGACCCGGCGACCGGAGAACCCATCCAGAGCTTCGGCGACAACGGTCGCACCGACCTGACTGTCGGCTCGCGGCGTCCTCTGATCCGCTCGCTGATCAATTGCAGTGCTCCGCCGACCATCATTGGCGACGTGGCTGTGGTCGGAAATCAGATCGCAGACGGCCCGCCCGGAAGGAGCGCACGCAGCGGCGGCCCGAACTGGAAAGAGAATTGGCCGGTCGGTGATGTCCGCGGCTACGACATCCGCACGGGCAAGCGCTTGTGGACATTCCACACCATCCCGCAAGAAGGGGAGTTCGGCAACGACACCTGGGAGGGAGACTCGTGGAAATGGATGGGTAACACCAACGTCTGGTCCATGATGAGCGCGGACGAGAAGCGGGGCCTTGTCTATCTCCCGGTAACCGGCCCCACATTCAATTTCGCGGGAGACTTCCGGCCCGGTGACAACCTGTTCTCGAACAGCGTCGTCTGCCTCAACGCCAAGACCGGCAAGCGGGTCTGGCACTTCCAGACGATCCGTCACGATATCTGGGACTGGGACCTGCCGGCGGCTCCCAGCCTCATCGACATCACCGTCGACGGCAAGTCCATCCCTGCACTGGCACAAGTCACCAAGACTGGCTTCCTCTTCGTGTTCGACCGGCGAACTGGAGAGCCTGTCTGGCCGATCGAAGAGCGGCCCGTGCCGCCGAGCGAAATCGAGACGGCGGCCAAGACGCAGCCGTTCCCAGTCAAGCCGCCGCCATTCGAGATGCAAGGCGTCAGCGAGGACGACTTGATCGACTTCACACCGAAGATCAAGGCGCTGGCCCTTGAGGCCGCCAAGCCTTATCGGCTCGGACCGTTATATGAGCCGCCTTCGCGGCAAGGCACGATTCAGGTGCCGGGCTGGGGTGGCGGCGCGAACTGGGGTGGCAGCGGCTACGACCCGGAGACCGGTTATCTCTACCTGTCCTCCCGTCGGCAGTACATCGTCGTCGGAATGGAGCCGGTCGACGATCCTGAAGTTCGCGGCTACGACAACGAGCATAAGTTCTACAGGGCGGCGGTGGATGGCCTGCAGATCGTCAAGCCGCCATACGGAACTTTGACGGCGTACGACATGAATCGGGGAGAGATCGCATGGCAGACGCCGCACGGCAACGGTCCGCGCCACCATCCCCTGCTCAAGGACCTTGAGCTGCCCCCGCTAGGCAATCCGAACGCCGCAGGCACGTTGGTGACCCGCACGCTGCTGTTCGTCGGTGACCGAGGCCACGCGAACGAGTCGGCCTATCTGCGGGCGTACGACAAGGCTTCCGGAGAGACGCTCTGGGAGCACGAACTACCGGGGCGTCATCACAACGCCGCACCGATTACTTACATGGCCGATGGCAGGCAGTACATTGTCATCGGCGTAGGAGGAGCAGCCGAACCCGCGCGGCTCGTCGCATTTCGGCTTCGGCGGCAATAGGCTTCGAATCAGCGTGTGCGCGTATGAACGAGGCCGAACCTAATTTGCTGCAGCCCTATGACGCAACCATAAAACCATAAGCATCAGCTTGGCACTTGATATGGCAGATGCTGGCCCATCGCAGCATGTTTCCATAACCGTGATAGATTGAGACGCGCAACCGAATAGGCAGGAGACGAATCCCGGCGTCAGCCGCCAGCGAACTTCCGAAACCAAGATTCTGATTGCACTGCATTTCTAAGGGGAGTATTGACTGCGAGCGGTGCTTGGACGATGTACTGCACGGCTATCTGCCGACCCTTCGGATCAAGCGACTTCAGGTGACGCTTTGCGGCTTGGATCGAGTATGGTTCGGATTTCTTCTTCTGAAAGTTGCTTCCTAGTGCAGTCCAAACAACAACATCGATGCCTTTGGCGCGTGCCCACTCTCTTATGTTGGCCTTGGTGTTGTCTAAGGCATTCTGCCATCGGTTCTCGTCCGGCTCCCTTGGCAGATAGCACCCGATACGCTTCAATATCGTTCCCTCTCGAGTCCGCACGTCGCAAGCGGCGTCTCTCCAGCACCTCCGATTGCTCAATGCGTAGCGTACTTGACACGGCCTGCCGTTTTCATAGTCCAAGACCAATGTCAACGCGCAGTTCCGAGACTCGGAAATTCTAGAAAACTCCAAGTTCAGGCACGGGCCGTCACGGTGCCATTTCTTGTCTGCGAGGTGTTTGTTGAATTCCTTGCCGCGGTCTGATTCGTCATCCCAAAGCAGAGAACCCCATCCGAGAATCGCTATTCGCATTCAGCCCCCTCATCAATCCGCCGCAAACTCCGGCTCAATCGATCCCAAGCAATCATGCTTCGATGATTTCCAAGAGTTCTGGAAACGCAAACATGGATGGTCGGCTGCCACTTGACCCAATAATACGCCGCAAGATGTCGTCTTCTTGCAGAGCCACCAAGATGCGGTGAGCAGACGGTGCTGGTATACCGGTTCCGTCCACAAATTTCGTACTAGAGAAAACCGGCTGCTGGAAGATCCAGTCGAGGGTCCGAATTGCATGGCGGGATCTTGTAGCGGCATCAATCCGAGGCTTCAGGCTGTCGTGGAGATCGAGAATGGCCCTAGTCTTCGTCAAGTTGTCATCGGCCTGATTCTGCACCGCCGTGAGGAAGAACATGCACCAGCCGGTCCAGTCATTGTCGCGGGAGACAGCGAGCAGACGTTCGTAGTAGGTAGCTCGGTTGGCCTCGAAGTAGGCGCTGATGTAGAACATAGGCCGTTGGATGCAGCCTCGCTGCCACAGGAACAGCGGTATTAGCATGCGTCCCAAGCGACCGTTGCCGTCTAGGAAGGGGTGCAGCGCTTCGAATTCGGCATGTAAGTTCGCGGCCTGTACGAGTAAGTCGGGTTTCTCTTGATGGAGATAGCGTTCCCACGTACTCATTGCGTGATCGAGCCGTTGCGGGCCGATGGGCACGTATGTGGCTTCGTTAATCGCACATCCCGGGGGCCCGATCCAGTTAGAGATGCGCCTGAACTGACCGGGCCCCTTGTTGTCACCGCGAGTTCCCGAGAGCAGTGTCTCGTGTGCAGCACGAATAACGCGTCCTGAAAGCGGAAGCTCCTCCAACATCTCCTGGGCACGTCGTACGGCTAGGCGGTATTTGATGATCTCGTGGATGTGGATGAGGCGCTCAGGGGAGGCAACTTGAACTCCCGCCTCGAAACCCAGTACCTCGCTCGTGGTCGCCTCAATTCCCTCGATACGTGAGGAGAGAACCGCTTCTCTAGTGCTCAGCGGTGCCGACGGCACGCTGGGGTTGGGCGCGGCCGCAAGCAGGCCATCGTATCGAGCCAGTGCACTCGTGGCCGGTCCGATCAGTGGGATCAGTCTTTGCCAGTCGAGTTGGTCTTCAGGCGGAAACCGCCCTTCATGGTATTGAGTTGGTTTCATCTTCTGTCCGCTGTCGTGTTGAGATCCGAGATTGCCGTATGCAGATGGTCGTCAATCAATTGGGAGCTATCATCTATATTTTATCTTATATCGTTATAATTACAATATATAGACGTATTTTCTTCTCTAAAACAGAGTGAGCGCTCGAACCACCGGAGAGGTCTTGCAGGCGATTGGCGCTGGCCGCTCCTTGGACTGATGTTGCGGGTTAGACGCTGCGAGATCCTGTGAATGCCCGCCAGACCTCTCCGTCCACAGTCACAGCACGACCTCAGCACTTCAAGAAGATCCTAAATTCATACAGAACTCCGCCAAGGTCAATTCGACGGCGATTAGCAGACCAAGATATAATGAGACTTCAGGAGTCAGCTAGGAGGACATCCGCAATGATCCAGATGACCGAAACTGCGATTTCGAAGGTGAACGAGATCCTTGGGCAGCAGGAACCCCAGCCAAAGGGGCTGCGGCTATCCGTGGTCGGTGGAGGCTGTTCCGGCTTCCAGTACTCGATGGCGTTCGAAAACAACCAGCTGCCGCTAGACAAGGTTTTCAACTACGACGGCCTGCAGGTCTATGTGGACCAAGCCAGTCTGCTCTACCTCGACAATTGCAAGGTCGACTACGTCGAAACGATGGAGGGCGCGGGATTCAAGTTTGATAACCCGAACGTCACCTCGACCTGCGGGTGCGGCAGTTCCTTCAACGCCTAGGCCTCGCTCCTCTGTAGGAGGCGGCATTCAGGCGCTTCCTGTCCGTTCCATGGCATCCCGATCTGATTGGGAGGCTAGGCACAGAACTGCCCGAGGCGTAGTTCCGGATCCCGATCCATTCCTAGGCGAGGCGCTGGAACAGGTCCGGCAGGCTGCACCGGCTGCGGCGGACGCCGTTGACATTGCGTGCGGAAGAGGGCATAACAGCCTGGCTCTAGCGGCCTATGGCCTAAAGACCGTGGCAGTGGACTACTCGTCGGAGGCATTGCGGCTCTGCGCGAAGCTGGCCGCGGAGAAAGGACTTGCGGTCGAGACTCGCTGCTATGACTTGGAGAGTACTGACGCCGACTGGGGCGATTCCCGCTTCGACGTGGTCGCCGTTTTCCGCTACCTGCACCGTCCGCTGGTGCCACTGTTGAAGCGTATCGTCAGACCCGGCGGGATCATCATCTATAAGACCTTCACGCGCAAGCAGCTGCAGTTCGGCACGGGCCCGCGCAAGCCTGCCTACCTCTTGAAGGAGAAGGAACTCTCCGAATTGTTCGCCGACTTTCGACACCTGGTCTATCGCGAGACATGCGACTTCGAAGCAACAGCCGCCTTGGTTGCGCAGAAGCCTTAATCGCTGCCAGCTTGGCTGCGGCTGGACTGCTTGCCGGCCCAGCTTCCGCACAGGTCAAGGTCGGCCGTCAGGCTGACGCCAGCGTCATCTTGCCAACCGGACAGCGAATCACGCCTGCTGGCACGCAAGTCGTGGTCAACAGCATGCCCATCGCGGCAGCAGAGTCACGCGACGCGCGGCACCTGCTCGTACTGCAGTCGGGCTACGAGACACCCTCGATCAGCGTCCTTGACACGCAAGCGAAGAATCTGAGTAGCCGCGTCGAACTGGCGGACGCATGGCTTGGCTTGGCGTTGAGCGAGGCCGGGGATCGCCTGTACGTGAGCGGCGGGGCGCGCCAGAGCGTGTGGGAGCTATCGTTCCGCTCCGGCGCACTGCGGCTCGAGCGAGAGTTTCCCATTCCGGGAGAGTGCGTCGGCAACTGCTCCTCACTGATCGGGGACGTGCTCTTCGACAGGGATGATCGGACCCTATACGTGCTGGATGTACTGCGCGACCGGGTAATCGTCGTCAACTCGCAGTCCGGACTCGTGCTTGGCGAGTTCAATACGGGAATCGCACCCTATCGCGCGCGACAGACCCCTGACGGCGAACACCTGCTGATCAGCCACTGGGGAGAAGCCTCGGTCGGCCTGTACCGACTGGCGGACCGGCGGCTGGTGGAGAGGATCCCAGTGGGCGAGCACCCCACAGACCTACAAGTGGTGGTCGGCGAAGTACAAGTTCCCGGCAAGGGCGAGGACGAGGTGCTCAGCTACCCTGCCCGGCTGTTCGTTGCGTGCGCGCATTCCGACAACCTCTGGACCTACGGCATCACCTCTAACAACCGCTTCGAATTGCTGGACGCTCGCAGCGTCGCGCCACGGCCTGATTCCCCGGTAGGCTCCCTGCCGTCGGCCCTCGGTGTGAGCAAGGACAAGCGCATGCTCTATATCGCCAACGCCGGGAACAACATCGTCCTGGCGGTCAACATCGAAGAGGCACTTCCCGAGCCCCATGGGGCCCTGCCGACGGGGTGGTTTCCGACCGCCGTGGTCGGGCTTGAAGATGGAGCGCTGGCCTACCTCAGCGGCAAGGGGGACTTCGAGAACCCAGGGCTGGTTGGACTATTGCCGCCTCTGACAAGCGAGCAGCTGGAGTTTCTGACCGCGGCAGCTGTGCAGAATCTGCCCGGTCCAGAGACGGCGAGTTCCGCGCCGCCGGAAGCCGTGAAGCACGTCGTACTAGTGCTAACCGATGTGCCGGCATCGGCTTGGCAGGAACCGCTGGAGGATTCCGTCTACCTCAAGGGCTATGTCGCCCCGACCCAAGAGCAACTGGGCCAAGTCGCGTGGCTCACAGGTGGGATAGCGACCGACTTCTTCGCCAAGCTCGGCCCGGCAGTCCATGCCGGACGGCTTTCGGCCCAAGATCTGGCACAAGCGGGCAGGGCCGCAGCCCCGGCCGCAGGCACGCTTTGGACCAACGCAAGGCAAGCATCGATCTCCACCGAGACGTACGGGATCGCGGGCGGACGCCCGCCGAGCGCTTTCGTCGCGAACCTAGAGTCTGAAGGAAGCCTTCCAAGGCTAGCCGTGGTACGCCTGAGCGGCTCTGACGAACAACAAGCCGAGGATCTGGAACGCCTGCTCGCGGCTCTGCTGGACCACAAGACGTACGCTGCAACAGCGATCTTCGCGGTATCCACAGGCGAGCAAGCCGGAGCTGTCGTGTCTGGCGGTGCGGTGAAGGTGGAGTCTATCCCTGAGGGTCTTACCACGGCACCTGCAGTGCTGCGCACGATCGAGTGGCTGCTCGGCTTGCGCCCGCTGACGCAAGCCGACAGCGCTGCGCCTCGTCTCACCGAGCTGTTCGGTCCGTCCCGCTGACTCCGCGCAAGTTGGTTGGTTCTAGCGAATGGGTCTCCCTTTCCGGCCAATCTGGGCGTACGGCAACTGTGCGAGACACTAAGAAATACGGCAGGCCCAAGCCACCATGAGCAAGCCCCGATTTCAGCGCGCCAAGCCGATTGTCGATTTCGCCGCCAGCGAGCGCGAGATCAGCAAGTTCTGGGACGAGCAGAGGATCTTCGACAAGAGCCTGAAGCTCCGCGAGGGTGCTGAGCGCTTCATTTTCAACGAGGGGCCGCCCACCGCCAACGGGATGCCCCACAACGGCCACGTGCTCACGCGCGTGTTCAAGGATGTCTTCCTGCGCTACCGGACCATGGCGGGCCGCTACGTTCCGCGCAAGGCGGGATGGGACACGCACGGGCTCCCGGTAGAGGTAGAAGTCGAAAAGGAACTCGGCATCCACGGCAAGGAGGCTATCGAGGACTACGGCGTAGAGGGCTTCATCCGCAAGTGCATGGACTCGGTGTTCCGGTACACCGAGGAGTGGGAGAAGATGACCCGCCGGGTGGGCTTCTGGGTTGACCTCTCCGACGCCTACGTGACCTACCACAAGTCCTATGTGGAGAGCGTATGGTGGGCGCTGAGCCGGCTCTATCAGCAGGGGCTGCTGTACCGCGGCCACAAGATCGTCTGGTGGTGGCCCCAAGGCGGCACGGCGCTGTCCGCCGGCGAGGTGGGCCTCGGCTACAAGACGGTAGAGGATCCGTCAGTCTACGTGGCGCTTCCACTCGTGGATGATCCTTCGACGTCGCTGCTGGTCTGGACGACCACGCCCTGGACGCTGCCAGCGAACCAGTACGTCGCTGTCCGGCCGGACTACGACTACGTGAAGGTGCGGGCGGGCGACAGGGCGCTGATCCTAGCAGCGGCTCTGCGCGAGACTCTGGAGCAAAAGCTAGGCCAATCGTTGCCGGTAGAGGAATCTCTGAGCGGCGACGCGCTGCTGGGCCTGCGCTATCACCCGCCGTTCGAACATTTCAAACAGGCTTACTGGGACAAGGACGGCGCACTGAGCGATGGCGGACGGGAGGCCTACCTGTGGAAGGTGCTTACTGGCGACTTCGTCACGCTCGATAGCGGTACCGGCCTCGTGCACCAAGCGCCCGCCTTTGGCGAGGTGGACTACGAGGTGCACAAGGAGACCGCCGGTCGCTACCTCGATCCGTCGGAGGTGCCCTTGCTCTGTCCGGTGCGGACGGACGGCACGTTTGACGACGACATCACGGAAGTTGCGGGCCAATGGGTCAAAGAGGCCGACAGAACGCTGATCCGCATGCTCCGGGACAGCGGCAGTCTCGTCCACCGCGAGAACTACCGCCACGACTATCCATTCTGCTGGCGCGCAGACGAGGATCCGCTGATCCAGTACGCACGCCCGGCGTGGTTCGTCAGGACCACTGCCCGAAACCAGCAGGTCTTGTCGAACAACGACAAGATCAACTGGCTTCCCGAGCATATCGGGACCGGCCGATTCGGCGACTTCCTGCGCAACAACGTCGACTGGGCGTTGTCGCGGGAACGCTACTGGGGGACACCCCTGAACGTCTGGATTAACGATGTCACCGGCGCAATGGCAGTTCCAGCGTCTGCCGACGAGATCCTCGCCAAGAACGCAGCGGCTTTCGACCATTTCCACCGCGCCAAGGCCGCCGATCCGTCCCTGTCCGATCACCTGATGGTTCACAAGCCCTGGATCGACGAAGTCACTTGGACGGAACCAGGAGAGGAAGGCGTCTACCGGCGCGTACCGGAGGTCATCGATTGCTGGTTCGATTCCGGGTGCATGCCCTTCGCGCAGTTCGGCTATCCGCACGAGGGGCGGCGGAAGTTCGAGTCGCGCTTCCCGGCTGACTACATCACCGAGGCTATCGACCAGACGCGCGGCTGGTTCTATTCGCAGTTGATGGTATCGACGCTGGTCTTTGACGAGCAGTGCAGCAAGGATCTGGGGATCAAGCCCCCGGCTTTTCCGCATCCCTTCCGCAATTGCATCGTGCTGGGCCACGTGGCCGACGCCACCGGCAAGAAGGAGTCGAAGTCCCTAGGCAACTACACGCCGCCGGAAGTGATCTTCGACGCCGTGGCCCAAGATTTTGCAGTGATGTCCCTATTGGATGTCCCGGAGCAGCCAGCGAAGGGGCAAGCCCTGATCTCGAGGCAGGATCTGGAAGCGCTCGATCTCAAGGCGGGCGACGAGGTAACGGTGGCGGCGTGCGATTCCGCCGGAATGCGCACGCAGGTGAGAGTGCGGCCCGCTAAGTTCGTGCCGCGACGGTCGCTGCTGCTGTCGGCCCGGGACTTGGAATCCATCGGCGCAACGGTTGCCCGGGCGGATAAGGTCGCGCCGAACGATATGCCCCGCTTGCCCGCGAACGAGCGTGTGACGCTGACAGCGCCCGCGCCCGCGCCCGGTGCGGACGCATTCCGCTGGTTCTTCTTGGCCGGCAACCCGCCATGGTCGCCGACGCGCCACTCGCTGGCGAACGTTCGCATGATCCAAAAGGAGTTTCCGCTCAAGCTCAGGAACGTGTACTCCTTCTTCACGATCTACGCAGAGATCGACGGCTTCGACCCAAGCACAATGCCAGGCCGCCCAGCCGCGGAACGAGCCCTGCTGGACCGTTGGATCCTGTCTGAGCTCGACATCTTGGCGGGCCGGGTGCGGGAGAACATGGATGCCTTCCTGGCGTACGAAGCCGCGGCGGAGCTCGGCAAGTTCGTCGACGCGCTCTCGAACTGGTACGTGCGTCGCAGCCGCCAGCGTTTCTGGAAGGGCGAGTTCGACGCTGACAAGTCGGATGCGTACGCGACGCTCTACGAGTGTTTGGTAAGCGTCGCCAAGCTTAGCGCCGCCTTCACGCCATTCATGGCGGAAGAGATCTACCAAAACATCGTGCGAGGAGCGGGCGTCGCAGGACGGGAGAGCGTTCACCTGTGCGACCTGCCCGTCAGCTTGGGTCGCGTCGATCAGAGCCTCTCCGAAGAGATGGCCGCCGTGCGCGGGATCGTCTCTCTGGGCCTGAGGGTGCGGACGGACCACCAGCTGAAGGTGCGCCAGCCCCTGCGCAGGGCGGAGGTCGTGATCGCTGATCCAGATCTGCGCGAGCGCGTAAAGCCGTACTCCGCCTTGGTGGAGGACGAGCTGAACGTTCACGAGGCCGCCTTCGTGGACGGCGGCCAAGCCCACGTCAAGTACGTGGTCAAGCCAAACTTCCGGCGGCTGGGCCCGAGGCTAGGACCGAAGATGAAGCAGGCCAAGAGGATCTTCGAGGAGCTTGACGCCGCCAAGCTGCGGGCGAGCCTGCTTGCCGACGGGACGACTAGCATCGACTTTGATGGCGAGGATTTAGTTCTAGACAGCGACGATGTCCAAGTCAGCGTCGAGGCTGAGGAGAGCTTCGCCGCCGCAGGTGACTCGGCGATGGTAGCGGTGCTGAGCACCGAACTTGACGAAGAGCTGCTCGACGAAGGCTTCTATCGCGAACTCCTGCACCGCGTGCAGAACCTGCGCAAGACCGCGGATATCGAGTACACGCGGCGCATCGGACTCTTCGTGGAGGGATCGGACCGAACGGCCCGGATCGTGGCCCAGCACCGCAAGCACCTGATGGCGGAGACTCTGTGCACGAACCTAGCCGAATCACCTATCCGGGAGGCGGACGCCATCACCGAAGCCTTCCAGATCGATGGCGAGCAGATCCGGCTGGAGATGCTGCCGCTGTGATGGCGGGTGCGCGAATCCAAGCAGGCGCGATGAACCGTGGAAGTACCGACGCACACACCGTTGGTCGGGCGGGACTTTGACGAACTCGCCGATCTGATTCAATCGCTCGGCGAAGCCCCGTACCGGGCACGTCAGATCTATCAAGGCCTATACCGCGATCAGGTCGGGAGCGTTTCTGCGATTTCGACGCTGCCCTTCAGCTTGCGAGAAGCCTTGGAGCGGGATCATGGCAGCGGACAGCCCGCGATCCATTCCCGCTTTATCTCGGTCGATGGCACCGTGCGCTACCTCCTGCGCCTAGCGGACGAACGCACCGTCGAAGCGGTCTTCATCCCCGAATCCGACCGTGACACGCTTTGCATTTCCAGCCAAGTCGGCTGCGCGGTGGACTGCAAGTTCTGCCTCACGGCGCTGATGGGACTGGAACGCAACCTGACCGCTGGGGAGATCGTCGGTCAGGTACTGGCCATATCGATGGACCAGGGGCTCGATGCCAAGCGCAGGCCGATCAATGTCGTGATGATGGGCATGGGCGAGCCGCTGCTCAACCTAGGCTCGGTCATGAAGGCGACGCGGCTGCTGGCGGATCCCGATGGCGTTGGCATTCCGCAGCGCAGGATCACGGTCTCGACGGCGGGCATCGTACCCAAGATCGCGGAGTTTGGAAGCTACCCGGTGCGGGGCAAGCTCGCGATCTCATTGAACGCTTCCAATCAGCAGCAGCGCTTGGAAGTCATGCCGTTGACCGCCAAGTACCGATTGGAGGACTTGCTGCAGGCGTGCCACGAATACCCGCTGCGGCCGTGGGAGAAGCTCACTTTCGAGTACGTACTGCTGCGGCGCGTCAACGATTCGGACGACGATGCACGGCGCCTGGTGGGCTTGGTGGCAGGACTGAAGTGCTCAGTCAACCTGATCGCGCTCAATCCCGGCGAGGGTATCCCCTACGAGACTCCCGAGGATAGGCGCGTCCGGGCCTTTCGGGCGATCTTGCACCCGCGTATTCCCTGCTTTGTGCGCAGACCGCGAGGACGGGACATCTTCGCCGCTTGCGGGCAGCTGCGCCGGACTAGCGAAGCGGCACCGGACCAGATCCCAACAGCGTAGGCAACGCTGCAGCGGATGGCTCGCCACGAGTGTGACGTAGCGAGCGAGGCCTGCGCACTAGCGGACCCCGCATGCATCCGCGCCCGAGGCGCGTTCGTATAATCGCGATATGGCAATTCAGACCACCGTCGTGGGCAGCTACCCAATCCCGCTCTGGCTGTACGGAGACAGCTCGAAGGGCACGCTGCGCGACGCGGTGTCAGTCGTCTTGCATACGCAAGAGCGGATCGGCATCGACGTGGTGGCGGATGGCGAACTGAACCGTTTTGACCCCTCGCATCCCGAAACGAACGGGATGATCGACTACTTCGTGAGCCAGTTCTCCGGCGTTCGCACAGAGTACTCGATCAGCGATCTAGATCTGTTCCAAGCCGATGCCGGCATGGCGTTTCGGACGGCCCCTGCGGGGGTCGTTACCGAGCAGATCGGCGAGGGCACGCTCAACCTACCGGCCGACTACGAATTCGTGCGGGATCTTGCGACCAAGCCGTTGAAGTTCACCTGCACGGGGCCGCACATGCTCACCAAGACGCTGACCGATCGTCACTACGGAAGTCGCGAGGAGCTTTGCATGGCGGTCGCCGGTGTCCTGCGATCACAGTTGGAGCGAATTCCGGCCCATATCATCCAGCTCGACGAGGCGAACATCACCGGCCACCCGGAGGAGTCCGAGTGGGCCGCGGCTGCGCTCAATCATGTACTCGATGGAGTCGGGGGGCGCAAGGGAGTGCATCTGTGCTTCGGCAACTACGGGGGACAGCAGATCCAAACCGGTATTTGGAATGACCTGCTGCCCTACCTCAACGCCCTGCGCTGTGACTTCTTCTTGCTGGAGTTTGCCAGGCGAGGGTACGAAGAACTCCACGTTCTGAAGGATCTCAACCCGTCAGCCGGGCTCGGGCTCAGCGTCAGTGACATCAAGGACAACGAGGTCGAGAGCCCGGATCTGATCGCTTCGCGGATCGAGCAGGCTGCCAAGACTCTGGGAGAGGAACGCATCCATTTCGTCAATCCGGACTGCGGGCTCTGGATGCTCTCCCGCAGTGTCGCGGATCGCAAGATGCAGGCTCTCGTGGCAGGCCGGAACCTGTATCAGGGCTCGCACTGAGGGTAGAGGGCTCGACCAATCCGGCCCACCACCAACTTGGCTCTCTCGACGGAATCGGGCCGATGACCTGTCAAAGATTCGGCAGAATCTTGACATGTCGCAGCTGACGTGTAAAGACCGTTGACATGTCAGGCTCCTAATGGAAAGAAATCGCCAAAAGCTTGACACGTCGTCGCTGACACATAAAGACGGTTTACATGTCAGGCTTGTTATAGAAAGAAATCGGCAGAACCTTGACACGTCAGAGACGATATGGCAACAGGCACCAACACCTTTCAGCAGAGCAAGGGGATGCTCGCATCAACCTACGAACTTCCGTTGCTGCCACTGCCGACCTCAATCGAGACCCCCGCAGTCCTTAGAGCGTCTGCCCGAGCCCATCGACATCTAGCTGAACTGAAGGGCCGAGCAGTCTCCGTCCCCAATCCAGCGATACTGCTGGACACACTGACACTGCAAGAAGCCCGCGCAAGCTGCGAGGTCGAAAACATCGTCACCACCCAAGACTGGATGTACCGAGCCGACCTATTTCCCGACTCGGCAATAGATCCAGCAGCCAAACATGTCGCTAGGTATCGATCCGCTGTCAAGCGAGGTTTCGGTTGGCTTCGGACGGAGAACAGCCTCTTGACCAACGACCTATTGATTGAGCTCTACCAGCTAGTGACGTCTCGCGCCGATGGCTTCCGCACCGAGCCCGGGACGGTCATCGGGAACGCTTACACCGGCGAGATCGTTTACGTGCCACCCCAAGACCCAAGCGAGGTCGTCGCAAGGATGACAGAACTGGAGCGATTCACTAACGACAACGAGCTGTCTTCGTTGGATCCGTTAGTCAAAATGGCCGTGATACACCATCAGTTCGAGAGCATCCACCCGTTCGAAGACGGAAACGGCAGGGTTGGGCGGATTATCAATGTCTTATACCTAGTACGCAGTGGCCTGCTGGAGTCTCCGATCCTTTACCTGAGCGGATTCATCACGAGAAACAAAGCTGACTACTGCCGTGCCCTTCAGGAGGTTCGCGATGACGGGAATTGGGAGGGTTGGCTGCTGTACATGTTGCATGCTGTCTCGGAGACAGCTCGCCGCACGCTGGTCATCGTGGAACGAATTCGAGAGCTCATGGCGGAATACAAGCATGCGATCCGCTCTCAGTTTCCGAGGATGTATTCCCACGCGTTGGTGAACAATATCTTCCGCAATCCCTATACCAAGATCGACTTCGTTCGGCGCGAAGTGGGGGTTTCCCGACCCACAGCCGCCCGCTACCTCGAAGTTCTGACCAAGGAGGGCTTCCTCAGCAAGAGATCTGCGGGCAGGGCGAACTACTACGTCAATACTCGGTTGGTGGACCTCTTCTCCGAGGCGCACGGGAGCACCAACTGGCAATAGTCGTAAGTCCGAGCATTGCAGAGCTGCTCTTGCTGCTTACGTCGCTCGGGAACGGCGCAGGTTCCTGTTCGCGATCAACCAAACACCGTCCCTGGCTCTAAGGCGCTCGGCCTAATCGGCACTCCCGCATTCGCTACGATTAGGGTTCAGGGCGCGCTCGAATTCCAGCCGCCTGTCGCGGATAGCTTGATGAAAGCGGTAGTTCTCGCAGCGGGCCGGGGCACGCGCATGAAGGCCCTGACTGCCGACTGCCCCAAGCCGATGCTGCCGCTGGCTGGCCGTCCCATGCTGGCCCATCAGCTGGACCGCTTCGCAGGCGCCGGCGTTGACGAAGCCTGTATCGTGATCGGCTACAAGGGCGAGATGATCCGCGAATACTTCGCGGGCAACCCGCCTGCGGGCATCAAGCTGAGCTACGTCGTCCAGCACGAGCCGAACGGTACCGGCAGCGCAGCTCTTCTCGCCAAGGATTTCGTCGGCGACGGTCCATTCTTGCTCACGTTCGGAGACATCATCGTCGATTCGCAGGTCTACACCGAGCTGATCGAACGCGGGTCCGGCGCAGAGATGGTCTTGGCCCTGACCCGTGTTGACGACCCCTACAGGGGAGGGGCGGTATATGTGGAAGCGGAGCGTGTCGTGAGGATCGTGGAGAAGCCTCCGAAAGGCACATCGACCACTAATTTCTTGTGTGCCGGGGTCTACCTATTCCATAACCGCATCTTCGAGGCCTTGGCCGGGTTGAGCCTGTCGGCTCGGGGCGAATACGACCTCACGGATGCGATTTCCGAGACCGTGAACTCGGGGAAGACTGTGCGTTTCTTCGAAGTACCCGGCTTCTGGCGCGACGTGGGCCGGCCCGAGGATCTCGAACCGGCCAGCCGCCATGTGAGTCAACCATGAGGGCAGCCGCTGACAGCCTCCTTGCCCGAGCGAGGCAGGGCGTCGAGCCAATCGACCTGCCCGAGGAGATCAAGCGCTCGGCGCTCGAAAATTTCGAGGACTGGCTCGGAACGGACAAGCTCGCTGGGCTGGTTCCGCGCAGTGACTACAGCGGGATCCTGCGCTGGATGGTCGAAGCAGAGAAGTTCGACCTCTTGATCGACAGCTTCTACCAAATGATCCCCTTCGGAACTGGTGGACGGCGTGGTCCCGTCGGAGTAGGTCCGAACCGTATCAATCCGTACACCATCGCCTCGTCGGTGCAAGGTCACGTCGAATACCTCCGCCAGCGCTTCGGCGAAGCGGAGAGGCTGAAGGTCGTCATCGCGAATGACGTGCGCGCCTTCCATGACCTCCGGGGAACTTACCCCAACGACTTGGAGAACCCATTGCTGGGGCTGAGCTCTAGGGACTTTGCACGCATCGCCGCTACGGTGTACTCCTCGGCCGGGGTCGAGGTCTATGCCCTGCCCTCGAGTGACGGGGGCTACATTTCTACGCCGGAGCTGTCCTTCCTGATCCGCTGGGTCGGCGCCCAGGGTGGGATTAACGTCAGCGCGTCGCACAACCATCCGGACGACAACGGCAGCAAGTTCTACAACGCCGAGGGAGGCCAGGAGATCCCGCCTGACGATGAGAGACTGGCCGCCATCGTCGAGCGCGTCGAGGAGATCAACATCCCCGCAGAGGCTGCAGCCCGCAACTCCCACCTGATTCACGCGATTCCTCCAGAGGCCAGGCGGGCTTTCATTGACATGAACCTTGCCTTGCGGTTGCGGAGGCCTGGGGGTGCGGGAAAGTTTGTCTTTACTAGCCTGCACGGTACTGGCGTCGATACGGTTGGGCGCTGCCTAGAGGAAATGGGCTACGCCAAAGGGCGTCAGCTCTTCTACGTCGACCAGCAGTGCGAGATCCGCAGCGACTTCAAGCACGTCACGTTCCGCAGCCCGAACCCGGAGGTCCCGGAGTCCTTGCAGATGGGCATCGAGTTGGCCGATAAAGTCGGCGGCGACTTGCTCTTGGCGACCGATCCTGACGCAGATCGCCTAGGCGGAGCGACCCGCAACGGAGATGGCTATTCCTTTCTCACCGGCAACGAGTTCGCCGCGATTCTAGCCAGGTACAGGCTGGACGCGCTCGAGGCTGCAGGACGCCTTCCCGAGCGGCCGTTGGGCATCAAGACCGAAGTCACCACCGACCTGATACGGCGGCTCATTGAATCGCGTAACGGTGTGGTGGTCGGCGATCTGCTGGTGGGATTCAAGTACGTTGCCGCAGTGTTGGGATCGCTGGAACGTACCGGCCAGTACCGCGATATTCGGGCATCGCTGGATGATTTCGTTCTCGCCGCCGAAGAAAGCCATGGTTTCATGCTCACGCCCGAAGTCCGCGACAAGGACGCCGCCGGCGCGGCGGTGGTGCTGGCTGAGCTGACCTCGGAACTGGCGGAGCGTGGGGCGACAGTGTACGACTACTTGGTCGACACCTATAAGCGCTACGGCTACCACGCCAATACTGTACGGTCGACCGTGATGCAGGGTGCCAGCGGCTCGGCCAACATCCGCAAGATCCAACAGCTGCTGCGCAGCGATCCTCCCGAAGAGATCGGCGGACGTGGAGTCTTGGGCATTAACGACTACTGGGACGAGGTCAAGTATGGACCGTTCCTATCGGAGACCGACAAGAGTTCGCGCAACCTCATCAGCTACACCGTCGAGGGGGGCATCAAGGCAACGATCCGCCCGTCGGGCACCGAGCCGAAGAATAAGCTCTATCTCGAGTTGGCGGCCGCTCCGCTCGGGGCCGACGCGACATTGGCCGAGTTCACTGAACACCGCCAAGCGGTGGACCGGGAGGTGAAGGAGTTTTCGAACAAGTTCCTCGCCCAGATGCTCGCTCTGATCGGCGTGTCGGTACCGGAGTACGCATTTGAGATATCCGATCTCGTGCCCCTGCAATACAAGGTGGACTTCTGCGACCGGTTCCTACCGGAGTTTCGAAAGCGCGCGGAAGGGGTCGCGGAGAACTCCGCTTCGGAACAGGATCTCAGCATGTGGGTAGACGAAACTTTGCGGCCGTACGGGCCAGATGCCCGTATCTTAGTGCGGCGAGCCTTTCAGGCATATGCCGGAGCATGTGTCGAGTCCGATGTACTTGCGGTGCAACGACGGGTGTTCGCCGACGCGTAGCGGATCGCGACCACGGCAATACGGTGTACGGCAGCGGTCGGAAGGAGATGGCTACAATGAGTGAACGGTCGAGAAATCTCGTCCGGCCCGCGCTGCGGAGAGGTGGCCGAGCGGCTTAAGGCGCACGCTTGGAAAGCGTGTTTAGGGGTAACTCTAACGAGGGTTCGAATCCCTCCCTCTCCGCCACAATTATAACATAAACTGTTGATTATAAATATCTTATTGGGTTGAGAGGAATTGGCAACCAACTGTTTCGTACCACACTGCAGGTGGGCTAGCGGTGTCGTGTTCGAGTTAGAACCGGCATTCCCGGCAGCGACTAACCTGATGGCAAGCCTGTAGCCGAATGCTCCGGTTGTGTGCCCAAAGAAAACCTCTTGATCGGGCAGAGGCACTTATTGTCCGCGAAACTCTCGGGCGGCTTGCCACAGTTGCTCGCCGGTCAGGAACAGCAGCCATGCGTCGAGTTTCGGCTCGTTGCGCCAACCCTTCTGCTTCTTCGAATCGCACGGCCCGGCAGTTTGGGGCTCCGAGAAGCTCGACGAGCGGTTGCACGGCTTCGGCGTGCTACAGACGGACGCTGAGGACAATGGTCGCCGGATCCCGAAAGACGGGAGAATCTCGCTTGCGGACCTCAAGGTATTCGTCACCCTCGAGGATCAGCGCGTGGTCTAGGATTTCTTGTGGTGTCCGGCGGTCGAGTTTGCGGCGCAGTTCAGCGACGCCGGCTTCGTTCGAATGGGCGTCGAGGCACGCGAGCATGATGCCTCACAGAATCATCGGGTCAGCTTGGTTGGGTCAGGTGCTCCATCATGCGTCTGGCCTGCGGGCTTCCGGGCTCGCACACTCCCACCAGAACGGCCAGCACATCGTCCAACTCTTGCGGTTCAGGAATCGCACTCATCTCTTCGAACGGATACCGCCATTCGACGACGGCACTGCGGTGTTTCTTGAGCAACTCGGGGATGTCGATTCCCTCCTGCGCTCCCTGCCTAGCGATCTCGGCCTGGGTGTCCAAGTCCAGCGCCTTGAACAGCTGCAGCAGGTCGTGCGTCTTACTGAAGCGGCCGGCATCCCGGATCGAGAGGCTCTTCAGCAGATACTCGGCCGCGAGCGCTTGCAGTATCCACGAGGAAATCAGGTAACCGTGGACTCTGTGCTCGCTACGCTCCCGACGCTCCGGACTGGACATCTCGACTACCTCCCCGAGGAGATCGACTGACGTCAGTCGGATCTCTTTTCCGGTGATGAGATACGCCGTCCAAGACCATGCCGGCTCTTCAATCCACTTGTCGCGGTCGCGTGGCATCTCGGGTCAGAGGCGTCTGGCAGCTGAGGTCTAGGCTGCGCGGGCTTACCGCCGGAATCCGATCGTGCGTCGAGGGGGCTCGGGCTTTGGTTCCGAATCAGGCTCGGGCTGCGGGTTGAGGAACTGGTCAGCGACGTCCGGTCGCGGGAGGCGTACGCTGAGGATCATCGTCCTGGAGCCTTGGAAGGCGCGCAGGGTCCGTTTGCGGACGGTCAGATATTCGTAGTCTTCGAGCATCAGCACGTGGTCGCGAACTTCCGGCTCCATCCGCCCGTCGAGTTGCTTCCTCAGGTCAGCGAACCGGACTTCATTCGGATAGGCGTGCCGGCACGCGATCACGATGTCCCGCAGGAGCGAGTGGTCGGCTTGCATAGCGTCTATGTCTACAGGGTATCAGCAGTGGGCTCTCTTGCCTGGGGCGCTATGCGAGACAAGGACTTGCATGACTATCTGGAACGCAGGTTGGCAGCACTCCGGTAGGTTTCGAGCGGGTTCCGTCTCCCCGTCAAACACTGCAATTCTCATCGCTTGGATCGTTTCGATTGAGGCTGTGGAACAGGTCCTCTCGAGTGCGCTGGAAATGCATGGCCAAGCACCATTTTTTCGCGTCTCTCGTCGCGATTCCTGCCGAGGCGCAAGTGCGCCAGGGGTACGAATGCTGCGAACTGACCATCACGGGGGAACCCGTGTCGGATCATCAACGATGCGGCCAACGTCGAGTGCTGCGATGAAAGTCACTCCGCCCCATTCGGGAGCTGGGGTGCGGACTCGAACTACGCGGACCAGTTCCGTGCAAGGGAGTGGGTGGACGGCCCGCCTACTAAGCGGCAATGGGATTTCTGCACGACCCGGAAAGGAGGAGTTCCGTGCCCCAATGAAGATTATTGCACCGAATGCGACCATGACGACCAGCAGTCCCACACCGATGTCGAACTCGGCCGGATTCCTCGGGCCGTGCGGGTGCAAGTCCGGCTTTCACCGTCGGATCGGAAGAACAGGTTGGAGCGTAACGGGCGTGACGGCAGTCGGTATGGTCGCGCCTGATTTCCCTAGACCGCTCTCCACAAGGCCAATCCGTACAGCGGAGAAAGCTGGGGAGTCGTGCTGCTGGCCTTCCACCTCTCCGGCTGGAATACAGTCCATTCACGGTCGCTAGCACGTCGCTCCGGCAACCAGTTCGCTTCCGCCCCCTTTACACCTTCCTGCGGAACAGGTCATCTGACGCGACGGAGTAGTCCGATGTAATCTGGAGAAGATGCGAAATTCGCAAACCTTCGGGCCTTGGTGGCATTGTGCCTAGACTTGTTCCTGCGCACCTCGCTAGCGACTTCGATGATGTCTGCGTGGTCGAAGTCACGAGACGCGCCTTTCCGCAGCAGCTTGGTAGGGCGTGTGTTCAACTGACATCATCCGTAAGCCGACATGCGATTGGCAAGGTGGCAGGTCGAGAAGACTACGAGGCTCTAGGCATGCGGCTGCCCTGCCTACGAAGATAGCGCGGACGAGGAATCTTGGCGTGCCGAACTCCCAAAAAATAAAGTTCAAAGATCCTATCAGGATCATTGCCTGGCTGGAAGCCGCTCTGGAGCACGAGAGAGAAAAATACCAGAAAGCCCCAGTGCAGCCGGACTCGGTCCCGCAATACGAAATGGCTAGGGCTTGGGGTTTCGTTGTCGCAGGGTATTCGCTTCTTGAACAATCATTGAAGGCGCTCATGTACATGCGCAAAGTTCAAGTTCCGATCAAGCATTCCCTAACGGCGTTGTTCGAACAGCTTGGACCTAGCGACCAGGATCAACTCCGGGAACACTATTCCGATTACAGGGAGACGGCTACTGGGATGCGTCAGTTCAAGTACGAGTCGCTTGATGACTTCTTCAAGAATCTGGACGGGGACTCGAACAGGCAGGGAAGCGACACCGTCGGATCGTTCGATTGGCGGTACTTTCCCATCGAGGAAGCGCGAAGCCAGACGATGCCGACCGTGAGCATTGATTTCCTACATGAGATTACATCTGCCTGCATTCAAATGGTTTTGCGAATTCAAAAAGGAGATTCCAACGCGTCTAGTTTCACCCACAGCCAACGCATGTTCGACCACCGCTCAGTGGAGATCTATCGTAGCTGGTACGGTAAGAGGATGACGTCAGAAGAATGGACTGAACTAGACGACAGGGTAGAAATACTCTGGGGTCCAGATTACAAGGGCCGATTCGATTACCAGATCTTCCGAGGAACGGAAAGCACACGTTTCTTCGGTATTCCGCCAGATGTTTTCGACCTACCAGTTATGGACATGCGAATGCAGGTGGCGAAGTTCACAGAAGAAGTGCGCTCTCGAGATGCATCCCAGCGAAGGCTAGATGCGATCGCCCCTCAGATTCTCAACTTGCTTCTGAGGTCCAGAGATCCTTGCCATATCCCAAAGGACACGGTGGCGAAAAAATGGCCTCTCATGTACGGTTTCTCTCAAGTCGTGGAAGAGTCGTTCAAGAGCGACACAACTCTCGAACTAGTGTCGGATGTAAATTCCGTGCTAACAGGTCTAACGTTTCTAAGTGCTGAAGTGTCTCAAAAGCTGACGCAGGAAAAATGCCTTGACGAGTTCGAGAGGTTCTTGCGTGATTCTCCCATCGCACAGAAACTTCTCTTGAGCGAGTAACGGAACCACAACTGCGTCAAAACATTGCTGATCTAGAGAACCTACATCGGCGGGCCTTTCCGGATCACCCCACTCGGTTGATACGCCATGGTTCCTCTGGATCAATGTGAAACCAGTCTAGGTTGATCATCCCCACTCACTTGTAGTCGACCGCTCCTCGGAAGTCGATACCCCCGGCTATGGAATCCGAACTGGCGGACCATCTGTGGAGCATGGAAGAGATGCTGCACGCAGCGTGAGTGCCAGACAGTTTGGATAATTTGCAATTGGAATACCGACACATCTAAGCCGATCTAGCGAATTTCGTCGGCGATTTTTCCGCCCAGTTGAACGAAACTAAGACCAATTCCGTAATACCACCGGCTCCGTTCAGCCTGTAGATTGGCCCCATAGCTGAACACCAAGACGTTGTTGAACAGAGAGAATTGAACGCCCATCCCGATATTCACCTCCGATCCTCTTGTGTTGGGCAAGTATGTTTTCGCATCGGGATCGTAAGTGGGATCTTTCCAATTTAGGAAAGTAGCATTCAGCCCAATCCCGGGACGTAAAGCCCGCACAAATCTGTTCTTGCGTGCCAGATAGGTTCCGCCGAAGGTCACGCCTGGGGATGGAGCGAAGTTAACCGCAGAGACACCTTCTACGTTGGAGGTGTTCAGCCGCTTCACAAACAGGAACGAATCGGTCGTCTTTGCTCGAAATCCAAGCTTACGGGGCTTGAACAGCCACACCATCTGTTCTCTCGTTACCAGATTGGTTACGTGGATCTCGATCTGGTCTACATCTTTCTCTTCAAACCTGTTCGGATCGAGGATCGTATCGGGAACACGTGGGAAACGTCCGTTCTGTCCGTCGTAGGGTCTGTCGTCGAATTTGAAGGCGATCGCAACTCCCTCGTCTGTCTCACGATCCTGCTGGGAAACGTAGTTGTCGATGTGTGCAATGCGATCTCGGTCGCCACCTTTGGTTTGGAACGCCTCAACCCGGATCTTGACTCGACAATTATTCTCTGAAGGTAGTGCCATCTTTGTTTCGTCGAATCGTATTGCGATCATACTTCGGTCGTCAATTTCGCTGTAGGGGCCTCTGATGATATTCTCATTTCCACGGCGTTCAAGCTCGAATATGTTCGTGTAACTGGCGGGATGTGTAGCCTTTTCGGGTTTAGATTGCTCGGCAAACGTAACCCCCGCAAGCAAGACCCAAATCCAAAGAGAGCTGAAAAGTGTCGGTCCGTTCATATGTTCCTATAGAATTTCATTCTATCACGTCTACCCCTCTCGGTGGCAGTTGGAGAATTCTCCTGACGTGATAGGAGCACCCTAATGTCATACTTGTTTGCGAACTCTAGGGAGAAATTGCAACTGCGACATGGGCAGTGGAGAGCCCCCGCAACTCAGTTGAATGAGTACTTGGTTGCTACCAGAGAGCTCGTCGGTTTAGGCCCCCATTGGCTCCATACTCTAACGACTTCAACTCATGGGTGAGAGCAAGCACGTCGGCGCCAATGAACGTCAACAGCGCTCTCTCGGCCCACTACCCATTTTCTCTGGCCTTTCCTATGGCGCGGGACGGACTGGCGCAGGCAGCGGTGCCCGCTGCGACCACCGCGTGGCCAACGGCCCCAGGGCGGCCAAGCTGGCCTAGCAGCGCTGCTGGCCCGGGTCCGCCGCGCATCTGCACCTCCAGCACGGTAACGGCGGCACAGGCGGTGCTGGCGACGAGCAAGGCTGGGGCTCGAGCCCCCGTCCCCAGACTTCCTCGCCAACCTTAGAGCACGACAACCGAAGGTCCATGACCTAGTTCGGAGAGCTGGCCGGACAGCGGGCTGTGGACGAAGGCGGGTAGGGATGGGAGGCGGCGGAAGCCGAGCTGCAGCTATCGGGCTTGACGCGAAGCCGGAAGGTGGTGGTGCTGCGGTGCGAAGCCAGAACGAGCCGACCGGGAGTCGAATAGGTTCGGAATCTGCACCGATATCCTTCTGCTCTACGCCGCTCGCGATGACTCGCCGTTCATGCCGAAATACAGCAAAGACCATCCCGATTACCGTGCCTACGTAGAGAGGAGCTCCCAATTGGTGGACAAGAAGACACGGCGAATGCACCAAACAACGAGCTTGACGAATCCGGCATGCCGGTCGAACTTGATCTACGGTTACGAGGGCTGCCAGCCCGGCAAGAATGACGGATGATTGCCAAAGAGAAGATGGAACAGTGGGACCGAGAGCGCCGCA
Source organism: Terriglobia bacterium (assembly GCA_009841225.1). Classification (GTDB taxonomy): domain Bacteria; phylum Acidobacteriota; class Terriglobia; order Bryobacterales; family UBA6623; genus VXMF01. Next base: position 83,827 of record VXMF01000058.1, read on the forward strand.
TCCACTTCCCCAAGAGCAAGTCGGGACGACTGCGCCGAATGAGTTTCGCTGACGAGTTGAGGTGGATGCCGATCCAGAATATCTGGGACGATATCCAGCAGATCGGTTCACATAGCGGCGAGCGCACCGGCAACCCGACGCAGAAGCCGCTTGCGGTTCTGGAGCGGATCATCCAAGCGTCTTCGAACGATGGAGACATGGTGCTCGATCCCTTTTGCGACTGCGCGACCACCTGAATCGCGGCTGAGACACTCGACCGCCAGCGGGCCGGAATCGACATTTCGTCCAAAGCTGCCGAACTCGTCCTCGTGCGCATGGAGCGCAAGACGAACCTATTCGACCAGTTCCACCCCATCGTCCGAAACGACATTCCGCAAAGCACGGAGGTAGGAAAGCTGCCGCCCTACAAGACGCACCGGTATACTCTATACGGCAAGCAGAAGCGACACTGCGCAGGTTGCGAGCATCATTTCCCATTCCGCAACCTGACCGTGGATCACATGGTGGCCAAGTCGAAGGGTGTTACGGACTATCCGGACAACTTGCATCTGCTCTGCGCCGCCTGCAACTCCATGAAGGGAACCATCGATCAGGCCGCGTTCCTTCCGCGGCTCAGGAGAGAGGGAACCGGGCAATGAGTGCAACGCTTGAAGCGGTAACGCGTTTGTGGCATCGGTGGAGAAAGAACGAGGAGAAAGCAACTATGAAAATCCCGTGGCGAAAGAACGTGCTGTGTCTCGTCATAGCCGGCTACGTAACGTTGCTGCTGATATTCGGGGCAATGGTCTGGAAGGGCGGCATGACAGCGGAAGCAGCGTACGAGGTTGTCAAGGGACCGCTCATGGCGCTGATCGGCGGATCGCTTGCGATCTCGAAGGACTTGATCCCCTTGGGTATCGGCCCAGAGAGCCAACAGGTGCATAGCGATAGAGACGATCCGTAGTGGCCCGATACGATCTGAGCACACGCTCGCTGGGGACGCCGAAGTTGAGGATTCGTATTCTGCATGCCCTGCAACTATCACCGTCAAGTGCGAGACGCAGACAGCCGGGAGTCGAGCAGCCCCGCAGTAGGCCGCCACCCTGCGACGTCGGGATTCCGAGGTGCACGGACCCTTCAGGCGCCACTTGACCGCGATTGAGGTAGCCAATGGCCTGCTAGGATCTTGGTCTGGATATTCCTGTTCTCGAGTTTTTCTTGAAGTGACGATAGATGGTAATATCCGCAAACGAACAACACTCTGCTCTGTCGCCACGAAACCAACGTTTTCGTCCAGTGGCATTCTCGCATCGTCTCACGGTTCTTCAAGGCCTCACGCTCGTCGATTCCTTTGAACCAAGCCGTCCGTCTAACCTCTGCGATTTCCGGAATGTCATGATCATTGTCACAATCCCTATAGGCTAGACCGAGAGATCCTGCTACTCTCCGCGGGACCGTCGTGTCGAACAGTACGGTTGACTCTGCCCGAGCTCTTTCCCAAGCCTCGTCACTCATTTCTTCTGCGATCGCATCTACGTCTTCGTTTCCGCACCACTCGATCAACTGCTGTTCGAAGGCTTCGCAGCTAGAGGGTTCTGCCCCCCATGCCCCCAGATGAATTGGATGCTCCGTCCCAACGATCAGAACCGTGAAATCGCGCATATTCGTTCAGGCCGGAGCCTAGTCCGACGACCAACTCGTAGGGTCCCGGCTTACGCGAGAATCAGTCTACGTTCGCCGCTCGAGGAATGCCAGACACCGAAATAGTCCAAGAGTCCCAGAAGAGGTCACATCAGAAACAGTGCTCCGGCACGTTGATCAGTGCCCGAGACCCTAGCAATGGGATAGGAACAGCCCTTCTGGACGCGGCAATCCGGACAGAAGACGGTAGCCCGGTGCTCACTTTCTGTAGATGTCTTAGAATTGCTGCGCGGATGATTGCAGGAGTACAATTCAGGAGCGGAATCCAAGAAGGCCGACGCGCACCTGACTCCTCCGCCACAAACTCTCGGGCATATCTCTTCGAAGTACAAGATGAGGTGCTGGTCGCCAAAGGGCAAAGACTCCCACCTCTCCATCTGTCCTGCAAGTTCCGCAGACCGTAAAGCAACATGCCTATTGCTCCAGAAACTTTTGTCCGGCTCAAGAACGACCCCGCTCAGGGTGGCCGCCTGCTGGAGGGGCAGACGAAGCTCGGCGGCGCGAAGATGGTGCAGGTGCAATACCCAGACGGGACGGTGAGAACCGTTCCGTACTCCAACCTGGAACCAGTACCGGCGGAGCCCGAGAGCCCTTGGGATCTATTCGCCAAGGGTCGCTTTGTCGAGCCTGACTGCCTACGCCGCACGCTTACCAGACTGCGTGTAACCGGGGGGCTGAGCGACGTCGTGTACAGCATGGAGGCGACCAAGACCGACTTCTACGCGTACCAATTCAAGCCGGTCATCAAGCTGATCAACTCGCCCACCGACGCATTGCTGATCGCGGATGAGGTCGGGCTTGGTAAGACGATCGAGGCCGGGCTCGTCTGGACCGAGCTCCGCGCTCGGCTCGAGTGTGACCGCCTGCTGGTGGTCTGCCCGAAGACTCTTTGTCAGAAGTGGAAGGACGAGCTGTCCCACCGCTTTGGTGTTCCGGCGCAGATCGCGGACGCCCGAGAGCTTCTCGGGACGCTTAAGCGCTCTCGGCGCCTCGGCGGACACTTTGCCTTGGTTTGCAGCATGCAGGGCCTTCGCCCTCCCAGCGGATGGGAAGACGACGACCCCGGGGGCGACAGCGGAGGAGGAGCGGCACGGCGCGACCTAGCACGGTTTCTCGAAGATGCGAGCGAAGAGGAGCCCCTCATCGACCTCTTGGTCGTCGACGAAGCCCATCACATGCGCAACCCCAAGACACTGCTTAACGGATTCGGCCGGCTGGCCAGTTCCGCTTCTAGCCACCGCTTGTACTTGTCGGCAACACCAATCCATCTACGAAACAGGGATCTTCACTCCCTGCTCTCAATGGTTGATCCGGATACCTTCGAATTCGAGAGCACGCTGAACGATCTGATCGCGACGAACGAGCCGATCGTGGCTGCCCGCGACCTGCTACTGAGCCGTAACGGCGCGGTTTCGGAGATCCGGGACTGCCTGGACGAGGCGGAAAACCACGAGATACTACGCACGAGCAAGGCATTGGCCAAGATCCGGGCCGAATTGACCGATACGGATTTGAATCATGTCAAACGATCTCAGTTGGCGGCTCGTTTAGAGCGTGTCAACCAACTCTCGAACTACGTGACCAGGACCCGGCGCCGCGACGTGCAGGAATTTCGAGTTATTCGGGAGCCAAAGGCGCCGGTCTTGGAGATGAGTGCAGACGAGCGGTTGTTTTACGACGAAATCTCCGAGGTGGTCAGCGAATACGCCCGAATCCGAGGCACAAACGAGTTCTTCTTACTTTCTATGCCCCAGCGGCTCCTTACCTCCAGCCTTGCAGCGTCCTCCGCCTACTGGTCACGGCTGCCAGGTGCCGAAGAAGAGGACATTGAGGAGTCTGACGATGATCTGCTCGACCACTCGCAGGACTATGGACCCCTCGTCAGGCGGATCGCCGACAGAGCGCGCGCATTGGCCATGACGGAACGACTGGCCAAAGTCGATACCAAATTCCAGCTTCTGATCCAAGAATTGCGACACCTCTGGAAGGTCGAGCCCGGCTCTAAGGTCATCGTGTTTTCCAGCTTTAAGCCGACACTCAACTACTTGCAGAATCGGCTAATCGAAGAGGAGATCGGAGCCGAGCTGCTCCACGGCAGCACAAAGCGTCCACGAGCGGAAATACTAAGGCGATTCAAAGAAATCGACAATATCTGGGTGCTGTTGTCTTCCGAAGTCGGCAGCGAGGGCATCGACCTACAATTTAGCTCGATTGTCGTGAACTACGACCTGCCTTGGAATCCGATGCGCCTAGAGCAACGAATAGGAAGGGTGGACAGATTAGGCCAAGAACGAAGAAAGGTCGCGGTTCTCAACCTGATCTACAACGACACGATCGACAAACGCATCTATGACCGCCTGTACGAGCGCCTTGGTATTGGACGTCGAGCGCTGGGGGAAATGGAGGCAGTCCTCGGCACCCAGATCAGAGAAATGACGATTAAGCTGCTGGACCCGAACCTGTCCGATCACCATAAGGTGCAAGTAATCGACCAGACGGCGCAGGCGCTCGAGGTGCGAAGACTGGAAGAGGAGAAGCTCGAGGCAGAAGCAGGGTCGCTAGTCCAACACGGAGACTATATCTTGGCTCGCATCACAGAGAGCCGCGACCGTCATCGCTGGCTTAGCGGCGATGACATTCTGATTTATGTCCGTGATCGAATCCGGCGAGACTTTCCGGGCAGCGCCGTGGAGTCGAGTCCGGCCGGATCCGACACTTATCGAATCGATCTCTCTCCTGACGCAGCCACTGCCCTGCAGACATATCTCCTCGAGCGTGGGCTCAGGGGCCAGACCCGCCTGCCATATCCAGGCGGGCGGCAGCGTTTCCGATTCACCTCATCGGTCGTCGAACGGAATGGTCAGATCGAATACGTCTCGCAAATGCACCCTCTCGTCCGATTTGCCGCCGATAGAGATCTTCGAGACGAAACTGTCCGGAATGCGCAGGCGGTGGCAGCGAAGGTGAGTCTAGGGACGGTGCCATTGGAGTGCGGGTCTGGCCTCTACGTGCTCGCTGCCCGACTCTGGTCGAGTGGCAAAGCGGCTGTCGGCACGATGGCGAGCGTCAGAGTCGGGTACGCAGGGGCAAATGTTTCGACCGGCGAACTGATTCGAGATGGTCTGGCCGAGCAGCTTTTTGCCGCCGCCGCGGACCATGGACGCCCGATCCCGAACGCAGCCCAGGACGACCGGTTGAGCGATGCGAGCACAGTGTTGTCGGACGCAGTCGAGAGCGACCTCGACCGTCGCTTCAACGAGTTCGTAACTCAGGCCGAGGCAGAGACCGCGGACCGAGTCGCCATAAAGATGAGAGCGCTGGTCCGACATTTCGAGACCAAGATCGCGGACTACACTGAACGCAAGAGGAAACTGGAAGAACGGTTAGCCGAGATTGATGAGAGCGACGGAGACGATCGAAGGGCGAGCCAGCTGAAGAATCTCGTTGCCGGGCACGAAACGAGGATCGAGAGGTTCCGTCGGACATGGCAGCTGCGGAAGATCGAGATCGAAACTCAGCGGGACCTGATGCCAGAGTGGTCGGAGGTTGGCTGCCTGTTCCTGCAGGTCGATGAGTAGCCCCTAGGGGGAAGCTGAGCACTTGACAAAGAAACGGTCAATACGATCGCGTGACAGTGCGACATTGTCCGACGCACTGCCTTCTGCACAGAAACACAGTCTGCAAGAATTGCGCGATCGTCTGCCACAGAGCGCCCGTGCACCAGCCGAAAGCCAGCGAGAAGAGCCTCCCTCTCAGCCCGAGCGGCCATCCCAACCAACAATGCCGGGGTATCCGGATGGAATGGAGCCAATCGTTAGGCCCTCCGGTCAGACTTCATCAGGCAGTGCATCCTCGGCAGCTAAGAAGATTCTGCCACGCCTGCCGAGTGGCAGTTCGACCAAGCAGCCCCAGAGACCCGTTTTGAAGCAGTATGGAATGCCTTCGCCGACGTTAGAGCGACTGCCACAGGCCGTGGCCCGACCCAAGCTGACACAGGTCGAAGCCATCGATCAATGCCAGAACAAGGGTCGGGGTAGTGAGGCAGGCCAACATCCGAAGCCCCCTGCCGCTGCACGCCGACGTAGTTCCATGGCGGCTGAGGAATTGGCTGGCAAGCCTCGGGAATCGAGATTCTGGCCCTTCCCCATCGAAACGGCTGTTCGACAGCCTCCACCAATGGCGTGTTCAGAAAGCGAAAGGTCAGACTTCCAGCAACTGCTTCGATCCGGGACAGGATCGTCGTCAGCCAATGGGGACGAATTGCCGGTCGTCCTTGGCCTGGATTTCGGTACGAGTTCCACAAAACTCGTGGTCCGGCTGCCGTTCGAGGCGGGAGAGCCCACACTAGCGGTTCCTGCTCAACCTGTATGTCAAGTTGATGGCAACGCGTACCTTTGGCAGACCGTACTTTGGCTTCAGGAAACTGGTGCATTCTGCCCATGGCCACTGGAGAAAGCGACCGTTCTGCATACCTTGAAGCAGGGACTTATCCAAGGGAATGTCGAGAAAGAGATTTCCGAACTCCCCGCCGGCGTCGAAGTTAGCCGCGTGCAGGCGGGGGCCGCCTACCTTGCTTTCGTAATCCGCTATGCGAAGGGCTGGTTGCTTCACCATCGGCCAGATCTATTTCGCAGACGTCGACCGGTGTGGCTGCTGAATCTTGGGATGCCAGCGGCGAGCTACGACGACCCCAAACTAGCCCCGACATTTCGCCGCATCGCAGCTGCCGCATTGCACCTTGCTGGCTCCGACGGTCCAATTACGGTCGAATCGGTCCAGCGCTTTCTCGACAAACCTGAAGTGTTGAGATCGGCGGAATCGAAGACTTACGCTGAAGAACTGGGCGTCTCCGTAGTTCCTGAGGCAGCCGCCGCGACGACCGGATTCGCCCGCTCGACTCGTGGGAATCTCGGCCTGTACCTAATGGTCGATGTTGGAGCCATGACCCTCGACGCCTGTACGTTCCGCCTGAAGCAAGATTCAGGCTTGCACCACCACTATTCCTTCATGGATGCACAAGTACGGCCGCTAGGCGTCGAGTCGTATCGCTGGTTCCGAGAGCAAGGAAAAACGCATGACGAGTTCATCGGCCAATGTAATCTCACGCTTAGATCTGTGGTGATGTATACGGGAAAGAAGCGTGACCCAATGGATGGCAGCTGGAAGGTAGGAAGTGAACTTCCTGTCTTCCTCACCGGCGGTGGTGCAAGGAATGACCTGCACCGTGACATTGTCAATGATCTCGGGCCGTGGTTGAGCTCGAATGCTGGAAATGGGGGGATTCGCTTGCTCGATATACCTGCTCCCCGAAGTCTTGACTGCCCTGTGCCGATCAGCGATCTCGACCGATTGGCTGTCGCCTGGGGTCTGAGCTACCCGCCTGATCAGATCGGGGGAATCGAACCGATGAGTGAGACCGAGGACCACCAGCAAAAAACTGCGCGTGACTGGCGCGATGGCTACGTCACGAAGGAACAAGTCTAACTGGCGTCCGATGCTGGAGGGCGGTTATTTGGCCGACGACTACGATGGCCGCGGGTCATTCTGACTATCGTCGGCCACCCGGGTTGCGCGTTGCGCCGTGGCAGGTAGCTGTCGCCCCTGACCGTCCAGTGGGGCAAGTACGTAGTCAGGTGCGCCGTGATCTCCGCGACCACGCCCTCAGGGCCGCCCGGGACATGCTGGGAACCTTGCCGCCCCCGGGCGGCACTCGCTCATCGTCTCTTGTATCGTGGTTCATGGGGTTCCACACCATACTCTACCGGCAACAAATTCGACTCTCTTTACTGAGAAGTTCCCCACCCTCAGGTGATGCACACCTCTGGGCGTAGCCCCACTGAGTTTCGATGTCTCATAGCCACCCGAGAGAGCCTTCGTGTTGGTCGGTCGCGAGTAAGTCTCGTCCAAACTATCGATCGCTGGGACAACAGGCGTGCCGGCAATGGGCAGCCGTGGTCTGCGTACCTGATTCGACAGCTCCGAAACATCGTGGCGCAGATGAAGTGTAGCGCGCAACAGCTGGATGATGAGAAATGCGCTAGCTGGCTAATGCGGAAAACTCGACATGGCAGACGAATTTAACCTACGCGATGTTGAACCGGTGGTGGATGCCGTCGTAACGGCAGCACAGATCGCACGCGGAATCCCGATTCCTGCGGTATCGCGACTCGCGACGATGTCGGCGGACGAGTGGGAGCAATTCACTGAAGAATGGTCGACCTATCTCAAGAACCAAGGTGAGTATTGTCGAGTGCGGCGATCTGCGGGGTCGGGCGATCGTGGACTGGATATCGTGGCGTTTACATCGGAACGGGGTTTTGCGGACCCGTGGGACAGTTTCCAGTGCAAACACTATTCCCGAGTCTTGGGCCCACGTGACGTGTGCATTGAAGTAGTCAAGTTGATCTATCATTCATTCAACCGCACAATTCCCTTCAACCAAGCATGTCGGGTGCCGCGGCGACATGTGTTCATCTCACCGAAAGGAGCGGGCCTGACGGTTCACCGGTGGCTCGAAGACAAGGACGAATTCAAGAGGGACTTCAAGAACCGGTGGGAGCAGTGCTGCGTCACCGCTCTTGGCAAGCACGTCCCGCTGGCAGGTAATCTACTGGCGTACGTCGAGGCCTTCGATTTCGGTATCTTCGATGACCGATCAGGCATCGAACTGGTGGAGCAGCATGCTGAGACCCGGTTTCACACGGCAAGATTCGGAGGCGGGCTTCCGCCGAGAGAACGAACGCCACGGCCTCCCGCCACACCAACGGATGAAGAGAGCGTTTACATCCGGAAGCTCCTTGACGCATACGAAGACCATCTTGGTAAGGCGATAGAGACAGACGCCGACCTAAGCGAGGTTCCAGAGATCAGACAACACTACAACCGACAGCGCGAGATGTTCTACAGCGCGGAATCCTTGCGAAACTTCGCTCGCGATCGCACGCCCGAAGGGACCTATGGGTCGTTCAGGGAAGAAATCTACGATGGCGTAGTCGATCTATACGAGCAAGAGCACGATTCTGGGTTCGAGCGCGTAAGGGCCACCGTAGGAAGGGCAGCCATCATAGGCATAGAAGGAAACGCACTAGCGGGTGTCGCGCGTGTCAAGGACAAGCAGGGAGCGTGTCATCAGCTGGCCAACGATTGTGTTCTGACTTGGGTCGGCGATGCGGAGCAGGAGTAAGCGGTGACACCTTTCAACAGTGCGCTCGAAACCGGAGTGCGGTCGCTGGTGTTGTTGGCAGCGGCACACCCACGAGCCCACGACCTGCAACGGTTGGTGCAGTACGACTACTTGATAGTCCATTCCGCGGACGCGGGCGGGCCTCCTAGCCTTCATCCTGCACTTCCGTTAAGAACAGGTGAGCTGCTAGTTCGAAGGAACATCGTGGAGCGGGGACTGATGATGATGATCGGCGCGAAGCTCGTGCGCAAGGTTCCCGAAGCCAAAGGGTTCTCGTACAGGGCGGAGGACGCCGCGGGGGCCTTTGTTGCAAACTTGGCTTCGGAATACCACGCGGACCTCAAGAGCAGGGCCCAGTGGGTCGTGGATACGTTTGACTCGCTCGCCGCCGGGGAACTAGATGAGGCAGTGAGCGGTCTGTTCGAGGCTTGGACAGTTGAGTTTCAACCGACGCAGCCATCGCAGGGTTCGGGTTTGCAGGCATGAGCGGCCTTTGTCTCGGTGGCGTGGCTTTCCTTGGCCCTAATCGCGAGAGCGTCAGTATCGCATTCGAGCCCGGTGTGAATGTGATCTGTGGTGCATCCGAAACCGGGAAGTCGTTTATTGTCGAAGTAATCGATTTCATGCTGGGCGGGCAACAGCCGTTGAGGGACATTCCTGAACGATCGGGGTTTGATCGCATCAGGATGCCGGTCATCTGTGCGGGTTGGCCAACGCTCGGATTGGAACGGAGCACCGAGGGCGGCCACTTCTCGGTGTACAACGAGAAACTGCTGGACGATGCACCGACGGCCGAGCGCCGGACGCTGCGGCAGCAACATAGCGCGGCACGAGAAGATACGCTGTCCCACGCACTTCTCACGCGAATCGGTCTTACATCCAAGAGACTTCGCAGGAACCGCCGCGGCGACACGTCCTCCCTAAGCTTCCGGAATCTGGCTCGCCTTTGCGTGGTAACCGAGGAAGAAATCCAGCGCAGCGGGTCCCCACTTCTGTCGGGTCAATTCACACAACCAACGGCGGAATACTCGGTCTTCAAGCTGCTGCTAACCGGCACGGACGATAGTGCGCTCGTATCAGCTAAGGCAGCTGGGATGAAGGGTCAGTCGATCGAAGGCAAGCTGGAGTTGCTCGACGAGATGATCGGGGAATTGGAAGGCGAGATCGGAGACGAGGGACCGGATCAAGGGGAACTTCAACAGCAGCTGGAAACGCTCGAAGGGGAGATGGGTCGGCAAAACGAGGCGCTTGCCAGGGTCGAAGCACGACTGGACGAGATGCTGCACCTTCGGGCGTCTGTGGCCGGCGAGATAAGAAGACGCAAAGAGCGCATGGCAGAAATCGACGAGCTTTCGTCGCGATTCGACCTTCTGGGTCGACATTATCAGAGCGACTTGAAGCGATTGGAGGCGATTCACGAATCGGGCTCGATGTTCGTCCATCTGGAGCGCAATACGTGCCCGCTATGCGGTGCCGAGCCCGAGAATCAGCATCTCGAGTCAGATTGTGATGGGAATACGGAGGCGCTGGTTGAGGCCGCCGACGCGGAAATTGAGAAGGTGCGCCAACTGAACCGGGAGCTAGGAGCGACGGTGGATGTGCTGCGAGGTGAGCGGGAGCAGATTGACTCGGAGCTCCCTGCTCTACACGAGCAGTACAGCGATTTGGACTCGCGCGTGTCCGAAGTGGTTGCACCAGCGGTGACATCGCAGAGAGCGTCGTACAACGAACTCTCATCAAAACGAGTTGCAATCCTGCAGTCAGTTCAGAGCCTCACGCAGCTAGAGAAGCTGGTGCGGCAGCGTGGGGAACTTGAAAGGGAGGATAACGGGGAGACGGAGACGCCGGAGACGCGAACTGAGATTGGCAGCTCCACTCTGAACGCGCTCGCGCAAACGGTGCAGCGGGTCCTGTCGGACTGGCACTATCCAAACGTGGAACCCGTGTTCTTCGACGAGGTCAAGAAGGACTTCCAGATTGGCGGAAAGAGGAGAGGTAGCACAGGGAAGGGGTTGAGGGCAATTACCCATGCAGCCGTGAATATCGCGTTGTTGGAGTTCTGCCTAGATGCAGGTCTGCCGCACCCGGGGTTCGTGGTGTTGGACTCGCCGTTGTTGGCGTATTGGGAACCAGAAGGAGACGAGGACGACCTTACCGGAACGGACCTGAAGGAGCGGTTCTACGAGTACCTCCTAGGGCTACGGGCGGACGTGCAGGTGATTGTTGTGGAGAACGAACACCCGCCTGACTTCGTCGTCGAGCGAAGCAACGTGGTGGTTTTCACGAAGAATCCCCATCAGGGGCGCTATGGATTCTTTGCGAGGTAGCGTCGGCACCAGTGCGAAACGACGGAGGGTTGAAACCCGCGTAGCCGGGAGCCGCTCATTTGGCGGTATCGCTCTACCAGCGAGAGAAGTCTGCGATGCTCGGCCCTGACGAGGATGATTGGCCTCCGCCGGGCTAGGGTGCAATAGCTCAGGGCATTGCGTGGTCCGACGTGTGGCCGTGGCAGAGCTGTTCGAGGATTGCCTCTATCAATTCGAGGGCGGAGTCGGGCGGCAAGCTGCGGGCGATGGTACCGAAGGCGGTTTGGACGGTTCCGAGGGAGGCAGGGGGAACGGTGCGGAGGGCCGGGTTGGGATCGACGGAAAGCTCGTCGAACTGATGATCGCAAAGCATCGATTCCTCGCAAATAGCGTCTCGTTCGCCAGCTTGGACGAGGGCGATAGTTTCGCGGATTGCAGGAATCCGGATTCGCTCCCGCTCTACTACCGCGCCAGCGTCGGCGGGGAGCAGTAACCCGGAACGGACAAGATCGCGCGCGGCTTCGAGCCTCTGGATGGCCGCGTTGATGTTGCGGAGCTTGTTGCGCTGGGATGACGCGCGACGGCAACGCGAGCTGATTTGGTGGGCGACGGCACCGATGTGGTTTTCGAGGTTGCGCAGGTGGGGTCCGGGCTCGAAATAGTCACGGCGGCCGTTGGGAACGATCCGGCGGTCTAGGATATGGACTTCGCCGACGCACCAGCCATTGAATCTCGGTTCCAGAAAGAGGTGCTCGAAGATCCGGTCCGTGCCGATCTGCAGGTTTCCTACTCGCGCACGAAGACCGCGTATGCCGAGACGTCGCGAGATGGAACCGGAATAAGGTGTGTGCGCGAGCCACAGGATGGCGGCAGGTTCGTCAGTGTCGGGGCGGGGAATGATGCTAGTTTCGAGGGTTTCATAAGGGGCACTGAACTGTTCAGTGAGGGGGATTGTCTCATTGAACGGTCGTTTGATCGGCTGTTGGCTGTCGTTGACGTGGATGTCTAGGACGAAATGGTCGGTGTGGCGCGTAAGGAACTCGCGGACCTTCTCCGCGAGTGGGAATCGAGTCGACATGGGAACAGGGCAGACTTCCCCGATGTAGTTGCGGACGGCGTCCTCGTTGAGTAGTGTCGAGGCGGCATGGCGTCTTACGCGGTCGATGGTGACCTGAAAGAAACGCTCCGGCCATTCACCGCTGGAGATCTGGGTTGTCGTGGACGACTCTTGGATCGCGGTCCGTGCGTCGACCTTCGCAAGGTCGAGTCCCCGAAGTGCGCTGGCGTTCCATGATACGCGGGTGGGCGGGTCGCTTGCGCGCGTACGCGTCGTGAAATCCAGCTGCTCGGCGAATGCGAGTGCGGAGAGCCGACCGATGCCGCGGAAGCCGCGGTCGATGGAGGGATCCTTGGGGCTGCGGCCTAAGTCAATAAGGCATTCAACCGCTTTTTCGGGCGTTAGGCCGGGGCCGTCGTCGAGTATTGTGATCCGGGATCGCAGAGCGTCAATCGTGATGCGGACTGAACCAGTGCCAGAACGTAGGGAGGCGATCGCGTCCGCCGAGTTCTGAAGATACTCCCGATAGAGCACGAGAGGGTTGTCGTACATGCCGGCGGTGACAAGACGAAGCAGCTCGCCGCCGAGGACAGGAGAATCAGGCATCAGGCAGCATCGGCTTCGATGTGGCCGACGGAGATTTGGTCTCGGAGTGGTTCGTCGATGGGCTCGAAGAGGCCTGCATCCTCCACAGCGACCTCGGGTTCGGGGAGCAAGTAGTCGGGCGTTAGCTCGGGAAATACATGGGCGATGTCGGTCACTTCGTCGGCATTGATTTCGACGGCGTGGAAGCGCGCTAGCTCGCGCATCACTGGGCTCAATGACTTGTCGGAGACGAGCTTGAGGTATGCCTCGCGGCGGGGCCGCGCACGCAGGGTGTCGCCAAGTAGAGCGATGAGTTCCGCGCGTTGGCGGGGAGCGAGGTGTCGAAGGATGGCATGGTATTCGTCGAGTAGAGGTCGACCGTTCCCGTGCTCGTAGAAGTCTCGGTGGAAGATGAAGGCGTGGGGAAGGGCTAGTAACCGTTCGAACTCTTCGAGGCTCTCGCCGAACGCTCTATGGAAGAACTCGTCGCTTCCGGAAACTACACCGTGGGTCGCCTGAAGCATGATCTGGAATGACCTGAGGTAGTAGCGGTTCCAGTGCTTCCCGACGTGCGAGCGGTCCTTAGTGGTAACGGGCAGATAGCGCATGGGGAACGACCAGATGCGCACGCCGAGGCGCTTGTTGAGCTGGATGTTTATGCTCATGCGTTGGTAGAGGTCGCTCGGTGTGTCCATGAAGTTGTAGAGCATGTAGTTGGACAGCGATCTCAGACCAAAGTCGGCGGCCATTTCGACAGAACGCTCGTAGACGCGGCGCATACCGACATGATCGAAGGCGATGCGCAGGGGGTCAATGCAGATCTTCGCCATCTCACGGAGGTACATCGGAGTCTTAGCGAGAATCCGGGCGTCGACACCCTGGTTGAAGTCGACACGGCGCCTGACGAGAGGCCCGCCCTCGCGCTCGAACGTCGCGCCGCGCTCGAAACCGAGGTCGCGGATCTCGGCGACGACTTCCTGATAGCGAGCGCTAGCGACAACATTGTTGTCCATAAGAATGAGGTCCTTCCTGGGCCCGAAATGCTCCTCCACCCCAGCAACGAGGCTGGTGATGGGAGGCATCTCGCGCTGGCCACCCTCCAGTTTCGGGACGCCGCAAAACGAGCACTTCCGGACGCAGCCTCGTGAGGCATAGCCGAAGTAGGCGTCTCTTACGGGATAGGTGTAGGAAGTGTGGTCCAGAATCCCGTAGTCGGGGACCAGCTCTTCAAGGGGTCTGCTAGAGATATCGTCGGCTCCGAAGTCGCCGTCCTCGGCCGAGAGTTGTAGAGAGAGTGCTGGCGGTTGGTCAAGCAGTCCCTGGATGAAGCGGACGCCTGCCCAGCGCGGCTCGCTGATGAATTCGTCGAACATCAGAGTGGCGGCGATGCCGCCGACGAACACACGTTCGGCCTGTCCACGGGCGGCACGGAGCGCGAAATCGATTGCCGCCGACGTTCTCTTCCATTCAAAGCTGAACAGGGTTGTGACATAAATGCGGTCCCAGACGCGCTCAAGGGCTTCGGGGGCGTCTCCCTTGACGAATAGGACGTCGTCGTCGCGCCCGTGGGGGCCGTGGTACGCGGCGATCTTCATGAGGCCGAGCGGCGGGTACTTGTTCGGGTAGCCTGGCTCGATCAGGAGGATGCTCTTGCGGGGCATGCTGGGACTAGAGAGTCTGGGATAGCTGTCTGCCGAGCGGAGTTGTTGGCCGAGGCCCTCGGCGCATTTTCATCGTTCCTGACTTCCCGGCCGGAGGGCGGCCACAACTCGCTGTTCGATTGCCGCGAAGAGCTTGTCGTCGTCGAGCATCTCCTTGACAACAGCGAGAACCGTGCGAACAGCGTTGCGCGCCTGTTTGTTGAGGTGAGACATTGATGCGTCGGCGTCGGTACGCCGAACCCTGCTGATCTCCTCCTTGAGCTCTTCGACGGCGAGGAGCGCTTGTTCAAGTTGCGTACGTTCGGCGTCGGTGCGGTTGCGGCTTTGGATCGTTGAGTTGAGTCGGGAGGCTTCCTTATCCAGCGATTCGATGAGCTGGGTCTTCTCGTTGTGCGATGTGAGTCCCTCCTCCAGGCGACGGCGGGCGTGTTTGGTCGCATTTTCGGCGCGCTGGGTGATCTTGCGCACGGAGGTGTTGCGATCCCTGGATTCGTCTCGGATTTCCTTCTCGATGCGACGTATCTCGTCCTTGAGCTGCTCGTGGATGCGCGAGAGGGCGTCGGAAGGTTCGAAGTTGTCCCGCTGGGAGTTCGGCACGAGCACTGGGTCGACGACGTGGATTTCGCCAAAGCACCACCGGGCTAAGGGCCGACTGGTCCAGAGCACCTGTAACGGAGAGTGGTCGCCGATAGCGATGTTGTGCATGCGGACGCGGAGTCCGCTGAACGGAACGTCGGCGAGGGCACCTCGCCTTTGGTGCTGCGCCAGCCAGCCCCACCAGCCCCGGTAGTCGCCCCCTCTAGGGAGGGCGACTACATCGGTGACATTGACACTGCGACGGGCCTGTCCGCGAGCGTCCTTAGTGTCGAAGGAGTCCTTGAACGGGCGGAAGACTTCGCGCTGGACCGCGCCGTCGGGCGCACAGATGCGAATCGAAACGGTATCAAGTGACTCCGGATAGCCGGCGCTGTCGGCAATGGAGCGGATCTTGGTCTCGAACTTCCAGGTAGTGGGGTCGTGGCGCACCGGGGCGGTCTGTTCGAGGTAGGCAGCTAACGAATCGAGATCGAGTACTGCCCAGTTGCTGATCTGCTCTAGGGAAACTTGTAGGAACCTCTCGTCGGACTCCGACGGGCGTTCTTCAAAGGCGGTGTTGCTCTTGATCGCTTCTGCGATGGTGGTCGGTGCTTGGCCTGGGCGGGTCAATCGGTTGATTGCCCGAGCGTCGAACGCTATAACGCAAGTGCGGCCGCAGCCGTCACTTGTCTCGAAGACGAGCCGGTCGCAGTAGCTGATGCCGGCCATGCGGCCGATTCCGCGGAAGCCGGCGTTGGTCGCAGCCTGGTCAATGGTGTTGGCCTTGGAAGAGTAGCCAATGTCAACGAGGCGAACAACGGCTTCTTCGGGGCTGAGCCCCGTGCCGTCGTCGCGGATCCGGAGTGCCTTGGCGTGGGGATCGACGATGACGTCTATGCAACCGGCATCGGCGGCTAGAAGTCCCTTGCGGCGTGCAGCGCGGATGCTATCGAACGCGTTTTGGATGTACTCGCGGACGCAGTGCAGCGGCTCGCTGTACATGCCGAGAGTGATGGTCTCGAGGAGGTGAACGCCGAGTTGCGCTTCGGGAGGGTGGGACATCGGCTATCCGGGGCGGTATGCGTTGCGCGGGAAGCGGAGCTTGAGCGTTCCCGCGCTGAACCGCGTATGACTGACGAGGAGCTCGCCCTTGCGGAGGAAGGGGACACGCTTCGATTGGGGCCGCAGTCTAATCTCCGAGTCCTTTTGAGACTCAACCGCGGTCGTACGGCCGAAGACGTGCGTGCCGGAGTTGCCGGTAACGCGGTCATCGACGCTGGTGCGGAACTGTTCGGCACCGAAGAGGATGATGCCCTCCGAACGGCCGCGTTCACTGATTTCCCTGAGGTGTCCGGTTAGAGACCGTGCACCCCCGTGCTTGGGCGCGAATTTGTTCAGCTCGTCCGCAAAAAGAACGACGGTCCCACGATCGGTGTCCTGAGCTTCTGCATCGCCGTCGGATTCGGGTAGCCGTGGGTCTCGCAATGCAGAGACGACGTCACCGACAACGAATGCCTGCAGGTAGTCGGGCAGTTGGGCGATATCGACGACGGCAACGTGGCCGGGTTGAAGGCGGCGAAGCTCATCCGACAGGCACACCTGTCGGTAGTCGTCAGCGTGTCGTGCCAACTCAGTGAACATACCGTTGCGCGTGCGCTGACCGAACAGACGGTGGAACCGCCGCCAGGAAACGACCGGTATCCGGTTCTTGTCGGGCGTAGTGTTCGCCCACTCTGCGACCTTGCCGCGCAGAGTATTCCAAGGGGCTTCTCCGCGGACATTCTCCCTGGAGTATTCGACGCAGCTAACGAGGGTCTGGGCAGGGTCGTCCATGTCCTCGAAGAGAAGGTGCAGGCGTTCAAGGGCGTTCTCGACATCGTAGAAGTAGCGATGGCCACGACCGGCATCGATGTTGGCGGCGACCTCGTCTCGGGTCAGCGAGGTCTGACTCCTAGCAGGCTCGTTGGCCGAATAGGGGTAGAAGTACGTTACGTTGGCGAGGGGCTCGCACGTCAGGCCGCATCTCGTCCAGTCGCGTCGAGTCTGATCGCTCATGTCCGGTGCAGGTTCGTGGAGGTGGAGGAGGTCGGAGCCTTTGACGTTCAGTACTACGAAGGCGGGCTTGCTGCCCGACCAGTGCTCGGCCTGCTGCTGGATTGCGGACAAGATGAACATTGCGTAGGAGGTCTTGGTCGCAAGACCTGAAATCCCGGAGATGTTGAGGTGGGCACCCTCGGGGCCGATGAGATAGTCAGCATCCATATCGACGCTGATGACGATGCTCTCGTCGTCTGGGCCGGACATTGTGATATAGCCAGCTGGGGTATTGCGGTGGTACTCGTCTATACCAAGGGCCTTGCGGACGCCATCCTCGTCCGGCCAATGGACGGGGGAACCGTGCGGCACGGGCATTTCAATGTCGTTTGTGTTGTACAACACGGTCGCGTCCGCGTATGTGGTGACGACGCGGCCGAGGCGGGGGGACTGGGAGGAGTCTCCGAAGTCGGAGGATATGAAGCCGCTGAGCGGGCTTGGTTCGTCGGAGACTTGGTGGATTTCATCGATTATCGCGTAGAAGCGTCCGATGTCTGGGTCTCCGCGTTCGGGGGAGCGGACCTGGACGAAATCGAACGGCTTGAGATTGATGCCAGCGGTCAGCCAGAAGCGAAAGGACCCGGTTGAAGTCGGGTGGTTCTCTGTCGCAACGACGCGACCTATTGGGGAGTTGGTACTCATATGGGGCGTCCAGAATTGGTACGGGGGAGCAGTGTCAGAGGCATGCGCGAATACTCTGGTCGTTGCGAAACTGTGTCTTGATGTAGCGCTCGGTTAGGTGCACAGGATAGAGGTGGCTGGCCCAGCGGGCGTCGGTGTTGGGGGTGGCAGGAGCGCGGAGAGCGCGAACATGTTCGCTCAACCGGTTGCACCGTGAAGCATCCATCTTAGGCGAGTCGGTCGAGGGTTGGTCCGGAAAGACCTCGATCTTGACGACGCCGTCGGAATATTCGAGGCTCGCCATTTGACTTCGTCCATGTAGCCGCAAGTACCACGAAGCGATGGTGAGATTGCGGTGGGGCGTTCCACGGGCCGGGGTCCGATGGCCAGTTGGGAGGCGCGAAATGATGGCACCGACCCGCTCAGCGCCACTGCCGGTGAGATAGGGTCGGTGTAGGTCGAAGGACTTTGCGACGCCGACGACGTTGCGGAACGCCTCCTTGTGGCGCTCCATGTCGACGTAGAACTCGATGGAACCGTCGATGAGGAGGAGCGCGTTGCGGGAGATGTCGCCGGCCTTGGCCAGTTTGACGATGCGGTCGACTTCCATGCTGTGTAACTTTCGTAGCACGCGCGCACGCGCGCGATCTACGGGGGATCTGTCGTCGGTTTCGTCGACTTCGTAGTGGTCGAAAGAGAGGTCCAAGGGGAGGCGCGATGTCTTGGCGGCACGGCAGGCGACGGATTCGGCGGCGCGGAGATCCTCGGGAGAAAACGAGTCGGGGAAAAAGAATGTGTTGGTCGCGTCGTAGTGCTTGATCCGCAGGCGCGAATCGTGCAGTTCGCTGGTTGCTACGCCGATCTGGGCGATAAGCAGTGGAAGGTAGCGATTCTTGGTATCCACGATGTAGCCGGCGTTCGTGATGCGCTGGGAGCCGTCGACGAAAAAGCGGAAGAGCAACGGGTCGTTGTCGGCGATCGTCGGAACGGGCAGAAAGCGTTCGCTAGGTCGTGGCACCTCGAGAAACTTGCCGCGTGGGGGTCGCTTGTCGCGGTCGTCGGGAACGGATGAGATATCGATATCGTCGACGCTCGCAGGGCCGTAGCAGGTGAAGTTGTCCTGGCGAAGGGCGGCAAGGATCCCAGTCATCGTGAGGCGGTCAGCGTCGATGGGTGTACGGCGTCGCAGATAGAGAAGGGAATGGCGTGCAGTCCTTCCGTTCGGCCATTTTGGACACGCCAAGCACTAGACGGCGAGCGGGCTGAGTCGGGTATCGGTTGATGTAGTGGTGCTGGTGCCGGTACTCCACGCTGCTCGGGCGCACGGTTAGAGCGAGGCCGTAGCGGTGGCACTGGCCGTTCAAGGCCGTGACGCTGGGAGCCGGTCGGACAGTATTGACGAATGCAGCAGTAAGTTGGTCGTTACGCACGGAGAATCGCGGGTAGTGCAACAGCTGTAAATTGGCTGTCGATCGGAGACACAGTATACCAGTTGGCCTACCCAAGAGGACCAACGGTTGAACCGCTCAAATTAGTCGGATCCGAGTCACTCAATTCGCCCCCTGTCGCACCGGCCATAGCCGCCGAACAGACTAGCAATGTTGACCGGTGTCCAAGGCTTTGCATTCGAAAGAGCCACGATCTCAATTGGCGCGACGCCAGCGCAGCTCATAGCGAGGGCTCCGCGGAGCGGCTCGCTCACGGCAACGCGGTTACGGCGATCGCCGCCGGAGGAGCCGCGCCGGCAAGGTCCAGTTGCTCACCTCCAATCTGCGCCGGACCGCCACTTCCCTGGGGCGCCAGAGTGGCGGTACTAGCGGTTTGGGAATGCCAGATCAACGAGAAGGACACGGCCGCACGCGGCGATGTCCTGAACAGCTCGTTGGACAGCTAGCCCGATTGAACGGCCTACCCCAAACGGCTTTTTTCTGTGGCACCACAGTATCGTTTACACCGACGGCATCCCTGACGTGCGCAGTCGGCTGTCCGGTAGCTAACGTCGGCCTACGTAGTCGAGTTCCCCGGCTTCAATTCGCACCTGCAGCTGGTTTTCCGGCGGCGGCAGCAGGCAAGTCGTGTATGGATTGAACGCGCAAGGCGGATTGTAGGCTTGGCTAAAGTCGACAGTAGTCATTCCGTCTAGGCCGGGCATGTCAGCGTCAAGAAACCTCGCAGCGGAATAGGTCTCGCCTCTGCTGGTCGGGTCGCTGAACACGAACCATAGGCGGTCGCCGTAATCGATTGCGGTCAGGCGGAGCGCCTCGCCCTTAAGAGTCAGCACAACTGATCCGCTGGTGCGTGGGGTCAGGACGTCTCCGAGGTTGGTGGCCAGTTCCATGGTGCGCGGTTTGTCGTGTGGGACGTAGCGTCCGCGAATTCGGAACGACTCGTCCTCTGGGCACCAGTGCAGCTTCGTGAATTCGCGCCTGATCTCACTCTCCGAACCTCTCAGACGCGCTGCCAAGCATCCACCAGCTAGAGGGGCCAAGGGTGATCGTCGGTCAATCGGGCCCCTCGGAGGGCCATAGTTGCGCCACATCGACGCTGTGCCCATCGACCAACAGGGTCTATCCTTAGCGCTGACGTAGCTACTCTAATTTGGTTCGTGGGTCGTCGTTTCCTCTCGATTGGTCTCTGGATTACCGGAATCGTCGGACACGCCAACGGACTTCGCAGGTTTGACGGTCGATGGCGATCTGATCTCCTCGTCGAAGGCCCGAACAAGTGCCCCAGTCCCAACCGCGACCAATCCCTCTGCTCGCATTCGCGGGTCGATAGCGATTGACGAGATCGCGTCCAATCGATCCAAGTCCATTTCGGGAGACAACGAGAGTTGATGGACGGCCTGCTTGAAGTTGTTCCCAGCAAGATTGCTGGGATGAAGCGTCTGATGGTGGACACTATCCCCATCGCCTGTAATCGCGACTCCAAATCCCCCCCACGGATAGGCTGTGATCGCAACTACGGACGCCTCCTCCTCGATCTCCGATTCCGATTGCTCCGGGCCAAGCTCCTGCAACGCTAGTTCCAGCAGTCGCAAGGCCTCCTCGCCTTGGTCACACTTGGCCATTACAGCTGCGACTGCAATCCGAGCATGTGGGCGAAGGTCTTCCGGAACGTCTCCTGCTGCGCCTGTCGCGTGCTGCAACGCCCTATGTGCGGCGTCACGATCTTCTATCGATCGATGCTCCGCATCTACTGACCGTGCCCAGTAAGCGGTGGCTAGGCTCAATGCCCCGAGCACCCGGTACAAACTATCTCTTAGGCCTACGACTTCGAGAGTTCCGTCTTCCAGCCTGCCGCTTTCGATCACGTCAGTTGCGCGTCGCAGTCCAATAAGGTCCCTGAGCGATCGGCGGAGCTCGGGTCTCAGGTCGTCGAGCAGCTCCTCCGCTTGACTGAACTTACCCTGCTCAATCCGATTCATACAGAGTTCAAAGCGAATCCCTGCCTTGCTCTCTTCGTCAGTCGCTGACTCCAGAGCCTCTTCGAGGCTCGAAGGCGAAAAACTAACTTCGAGTTGTTCATGGAACTTGAATAGCTGCTCTCGGATTCCAATTGCCGCGGTCTGAGTAGCTAGCAGACCCTCAAGCGTTGAAGAGTGCTCAGGGTGATTGGTCTTCGCCCACGATGCGAGTTGCGTCGCCAATGCAATCGACTGCGCCTCGTGCCTGGTTGGTGTTCCTCGAGTCAATAGTGTCTCGATCGCAGTTCCAACATAGTGACTTACGACCCCCTTGGGGATTCCAGGTCGCACTGTCGAAAGCAAATACGCGGAGGCGTCGGATACTGTTACCACCGCGACCGCATCCGCCGCTGGAGAGGTTGGGCCGAGCACGTAATTGCCTAAGGCGAAAAGATCCCAGATTGTGCCGGACGCGGCCACACTCGAAAGGGCATTCTGAAAGAGACCGTCTGCTTGGACCGGAAGTTGCTTTCGAAGCTCTCGCAGACCTCTCACAAATTCCGTCTGCCTATAGCTGGGTAGGGTGTGGACCTGATCTGCCACATGTTGAGCAAACTGGGCAGCCTCATGAGGGTCGGAGGCGACAGTCTCCGAGATCGCATCTAGAAGTCCTTCTGCGCGCAATTCGGCAGTAGTCACCTGCTGGGTCAGCGGGCGATCACCAAAGCTGGGGTCACATCGTGGTGCAGCGACAGCCAATCGCGAAAGGGTACTCATCGACCAATCGTCTTCCAAGTCGAACTCAAGGCCAGCGACGACAGAGTAAGCTGTTTCGAAAGCGTAAGCACCGAGTTCCTTGTTGTATCGACAGGCAATTTCTCCTAGCGCCGAAAGTGCATCGGCGACTTCAGGCCTCCAGCTCATTGCCTGAAGACGGCCCACCAGTTCGTCAACCCTGTCGATCGCTTCTGATTGCTCCTCGGTGTAGTCGGTATCGGAGCTGCTGCCGCTGGCCTCCTGACCGTGCATGCAAGGCGAGCAAATGAAGACCGCAGCAAGCCCCCACCTAAGGAGTCTGGAAATGTGCCGAATCATCATTGGTACAGTTCTTGTGGGTTCCAGCTATTCTGGCAGGTTTTCTCCAGGCGGTCTTGCACGCCCGGGAGGGCTCGGAAGGCGTTTCATGAGCCTGTCCCCTAGCCAGGCAGGCCCGGCGCAGGGTCGAGCAAGCCGGCGCTCCACAGAGCGGCAAACTCACTGCAACGGCGGCTGTGACCGCCGCTGGGCACCCGCGCCCGCGCGGTCCAATTGCGCTTTCCCACGCTGTGCCGGGGCCGCTACTTCCCTCAGTCGATAGGATGGGAGGTCTTGGCAGTCTGGGAACGACAGATCAAGGAGAAGGACACGGTCGAACTTGGCAATGTCCTAGCCAGCTTCTTGGACAGCTAGCGCGGTTGGACGGCCTGCACCCGACAGGCTTCTGTCCGTGGAACCGCAATATTGTTTGCACCGACGGCATCGCTGACATGCGCAGTCGGCCGTCGGGTCGCTAGCGTCGGCCTAGGTAGTCGAGTTCCCCAGCCTCGATTCGGATCTGCAGCCGGTTCTCGGACGGCGGCAGCGGGCAGGTTGTGTATGGATTGAACGCGCAAGGCGGATTGTAGGCTCGGTTGAAGTCAACGGTAGTCATTCCGGCCAAGTCGGGCAGGTCAGCGTAGAGAAACCTCGCGGCGGGATAAGTCTCGCTTCCGCTGGTCAGGTCTTTGAAGACCAACCACAGGCGGTCGTCGTAATCGATCGCGGTCAGGCGGAGTTCCTCGCCCTTGACAGTCAGCGCAACTGATCCGCTGGTGCGTAGGGTCAGGACGTCGCCGAGGGTGTTGGCCAGTTCCATGGTGCGCGGTTTGTCGTGTGGGAGGTAGCGTCCGGAAATCCGAAACGACTCGTCCACTGGGTACCAACGCAACTTCGTGAATTCGCGCCTGATCTCACTCTCCAAATCCCTTAGACGAATTGCCAGCCGGTCACCGCTCTCATGACAGAACAGCGAGAGGGGGCCAAGGGTGATCGTCGGTCGATCGGGCCCCTCGTGCGGCCATAGTTGTGCCGCATCGACCCTGCGCCCATCGACCAACAGGGTCTGTCGTTCGACTGCTCGCACGTCGACCCTTCCGTCCTGTAGCGTGATGATCCCTGCACGCTCGCGCCCCGCCCGCAATTCGATGTCGTTCTGCGGCGACGAGCCGAAGCTATTGTCGCCCTCGTTGAGAAAGAAGAGTCCAGTAAGCGTCAGCCAGCCGTCGTCAGCCTTGAGCCGTGCCTCGCGTTCGGTGCGCCATGCTTCGATTTCTGCCACGTAGTCGTGGGGCGACGGTGTCCCGCATGCCAGCAGCATCGCAGAAAACGAGATGGCCGCTACAGGCAGTCTGGTTATCATTCGCGGGCGCTGCTTCTGTTGGATCGCCTCTGGATCCAAAGTCCCAGCTGGCTTCCAGAGGCCAACCCGAGGGCACATACGTTCACCCAATTCTAGTCGAACGGTGATATTCCGGACCGTAGGCGCCACCATTCTCTGGGCAGGTGGCGGTCGATGCAGCCGTGACCGTTCGGCCGCGTGCATTTCCGGGGCGGGGCGGATGGCAAGATCGGGCGGCTGAGCTTGACGGGATGACTACTTCCGGGGTCGGTGGTCGATCTCGCAAGCCACTCTATGGCTGGAAGGCGTTGTAGTAACGTCACCAAGATTCGATGGGGAGCTAGGCTGCTCTAAGCGCGCACAACATCTCACCATCGCAGAGCACCTTACGGTACGGAGTGCGCCTCACCGTGCGGGGTGCGCCTAAATTCCCTGTATGTCACTCGAGAGCCGCGAGGACTTCGACAAACGTGTGGATCCGCCGCTGACGATCGACAGCAGTGGCGGTCGCTGATCCGGTTTCGGTCGTCACCGAGAGGGAACGCGAAACACCCACGTCACCGCGTTCGCGACTTGCCCGCCCACTCTGATCTCGGATTGCCTCCGTTGAATCACCCGTCCCGGCATTGGGTGGTCATTCGAGAATGTCAGCCCTGACACGGCGACTGTTCCATCGGAACCCACGTCGAGGCCTTCTAGGATGTCCCTTTCTGATCCGCCGCTATACGTGCCAAACCGAAGATCCGCAAGTCCGCGGGAGAAAACTGCAACGAAGCCATCTGTCCGGCCGCCGTAGCTCTTCTGCAGGGCGTTGACGACGGGCAGGTCGGCGGATGATGTGAGGCCCACCAGCCAGACTCTACCGCTCGCATCCACCTTGATGTCCTTTCCATCAAAACCACTCGAATCATCCTGCGAACCGCCGTAGTATGTCAGCCGAACCGTCCTGAATGCAGGTCCGTCGAGTCTTGCAACAAACGCATCCAATCCACCCTGAGCCGTTCGCTGAAACGCGTCGTCGCTGACGGGCAGATCTTGGGAATTCGTGATTCCGGCTACGACTGGCGCACCGCGTTCGTCGACTGCCACCCCCCAGCCCGAATCGTCACCCGAGCCGCCAAGGTATGTCGAGAACGAAATCGCGAGACTAGACACTTGCAGGCGGGCCAAGAACAGGTCGCTGACACCGCGCAGGTCTGGTTGGACAGGGTCATGAACCGGGAAGTCTTCCGACTTGGTGTAGCCAACAGCAAAAACTCCTCCCTTTCCATCGAGCGCGATTCCAGTCAGCTTCTCTTCTGACGAACCACCGAAGACAACTGAATGGTGTGACGCAGCATCCTGGAGTCGCCATGAGAAGACGAAGGCGTCGGCGTTCCCTCTGCCGGAACTCCTCAGGCCCGGAAAGTCAGCCGAAGTCGTTGTACCGCCCACCAGCACTCTCCCGCCTCCATCCAGTTCCAGCGCATTTCCAACATCGGCTCCCTCGCCACCGAGGTACGTACCGTACGAGACCCGGCCGCTAGGAGCTATGGAAACCAGGAAGGCGTCGCTCTCGCCTCCCCCGAAACGCGGCTGCACGGCATCGTCCGTTACCAGCAGCCCGGAGCCCTTCGTCAGGCCGGTCACGAAGGCGCGCCCCTTTTCGTCAGTCTTGATCCGGAGTGCCGCTGTCATGGCGTCCGCTCCGACCCGCGTGGCATACACGAGCTTCCCTTCGTCCAAATCGAGGCGGAGCACGAACGCGGCCATCATGCCCTCCCGACTGCGTGATTCCGATACTTGAACAGGAAGGCTACTCTCTGGCGAGTGACATGCGAGGAACAAGTCTCCCTGCCAGAGGGCCACGTCATCGCAGTCCGCCACCCCCAGATACGTGCTCCAAGACACGACTGGCTCGATCGGGGAAGCTGTCGCCGTCATGGCGACGCAGCACAAAAGGATCGTCCAGCGCGGCACTTGCGATTCGTCCTGCTTCATTCTCGGCGTACCCGATCTGCGGGCCGGACAGTACCTAGAGTAGGCTCGCAGAACATTGCGAGAGTTCCCGGAGCAGGTTCTAGTTATGGGCGTATCTCGCCTCTATGCGGGTCTCCAGCCGCAAGGGGGATTACATACCAGGGTTGACGGCGTGGAATCGGCCTACTCAGGGTCTTCCCCTTCTCGCACGACCATCACCGAGCCGAGAGGGAACTTGGGGGTGTCGTGAACTACAGTCGGGTCCAGCGGTACACCCACCTTGGCCTCGTACTTCCATCTTTTGCCCTTGTCCTTCTCGTGGCGGTCCAAGACGAACGCCTTGTGCTGCATCTGCTTCGGATTAGACATTCGGCCTTTCAGCTGTTTTTCGTCGTCCTCAGTGATGCCCGCCATCTCGTGGTGGAGCCGCCTACGGTTCTCGGCCACGGTCATGTCGACGCCGTCCACTTTCCCGTCTTCGTCGGTGAAAATCGGATAGTCCAGCGTTGGCTCCCGTCCGGAATGCACTTCGATACCCTCGATGCGCCGTCCGCCACCGTCACGGACGATTCCTTCACTGTCAACGTAGATATCGCCGCCGCTCATGCCTGCCTCCTCCGATTCGTGGTCCGTCATGTGCGAGATCCGTGGAAGTGTGTCAGAAATGGTTTCGGAACGACCGGAACCGAAGGAGTTCGTGCGAGATAGAAGGCTGCGTAGTTACGACCGAGAGCGTTACAGTGCATTGGATGAGGCGATTCACGCCCTGAATGAGGAACGTGCCCGGTACCGGGAAGCCCTCGACCGTAGCACTGCGACCTGACGACCTGATAGCTGCGCCGCTATGGTCGCTCGCTGTTGCTGGTGGCTGAGCCTTCGTCCAGTGCCAGAACGGACTCGCGGGGCTGCGTTGGCAACCGTCTCTTAACGGCTTCAGGTACATCGGGTCGATGCCGTAGCAAGGCCAGGACGACCTGCTCCGGTGTTGCCTCTCCGTAGTTCGCCTTGGAGACCGGCTCCGCGTCCGTCTTCTTCACAGTAATCTCACTTGTTCGATTTTCTGCGGTTGCAGGGTTTGCAGAGCACCTGACAGTTCGCGGCCTCCGTCTTTCCGCCTTCGGACCACGGGTCGATCTGGTCGGCCTCCATGTCCTTGATGTTGAACGACTCACCGCAGAGCTTGCAGTTGCCGCCTTGACGCCCGAAAGCCGCGTTCTTCGTGGCATCTGAGAAGGCGCGGATCTTGAGGTGCTTTTCCTGGCCGGTGAGCAGATAGGCGTAGATTACCCGGTCGCCCGACGTTCGGTCGGCGATCCGTACTGAAGTAGTCAGGAACCGCATCCACCAAGAAGGCCGTAAGTTGGTGTTGCGCAGCAAACATAAGCTGAACCCTGAAATGTCCGACAAGACATTCAGAGCGAGTTCGGGAACCCCGACCAAGTCGAGCAGGTGATTGGCCAGTCGGCGACCTCTCACTAGAGCGGCCGGGCGACCTAGACTCAGCCCGGAAACGCCCGAGTACCGGGCATTCGTGAAACACGGCGGCTGAGAATCCGACGGACTTCAGCCGTAAGCCGCAATTCTCCCCCTTGCGCTTTGGCCTCTAACTGTACTATTATACCTAGTACAGCTATGCTGCCCTTCACCGTCGAGTTGCGAACGGGCGCGTCGGTCTACGAGCAGTTGGTCTACGCGGTGCAGCGAGCGATCGTTTCGAACCAACTGTCACCGGGCGACCGGTTCCCTTCCGTTCGAACTTTGAGCCAAGAACTCCGCATCAATCCCAACACCGCGCAAAAGGTGGTGACACGGCTCGTGGATCAGGGACTGCTGGTCGTCCAGCCAGGCGTTGGAACTCTCGTTGCGCAACTTCCGGAATCGTCCCAGAAAGAGCGGTCCGAACTATTGCTCCGTGAAGTCGAACAGCTCGTAGTCGAAGCAAGGAGGCTGTCTCTGACATTCGACCAAGTAGTCGAGGCGGTTCAGAGCCATTGGATTCGTCTGTCCGAGATGCAGCCGACGCATGAGCGGGAGCAGGTGGCAGCTGAGGAGGCCGTTAGCGAATGAACGCGATCATCCAGACCAAAGAACTCTCGCGGCGCTTTGGCCGAACCGAAGCCGTCAGGAACCTTTCCCTAGATGTGCCGAGGGGGAGCATCTTCGCCCTGCTGGGGCCGAACGGCGCCGGCAAGACGACTACGATCAAGATGCTCTTGAACATGATTCGTCCGACGGGCGGTCGGGCCACTGTCTTAGGAACCGAGTCAACCCGCCTAGGCCCCTCGGAATTCACCCGCATCGGCTACGTTTCCGAGAACCAAGAATTGCCCGATTGGATGACCGTTCAGGACCTGATCGACTTTTGCCGGCCAATGTACCCCTCGTGGGATCAGGACCTGTGCCGCCAGCTGACCCGGCAGTTCGACCTGCCGCTCTCACGGAAGATCAAGGGCTTCTCGCGGGGCATGCGAATCAAGGCGGCCTTGCTGGTTTCGCTCGCGTACCGGCCGGAGCTGGTTGTCCTAGATGAGCCATTCAGCGGACTAGACGCCCTAGTGAGGGACGAGTTCATGCGAGGCCTACTGGAACTCAGCGATCGGACCGAGTGGACCGTGTTGGTGTCATCTCATGACATCGACGAGGTGGAGCGGCTAGTGGACTGGGTGGGCGTGATTGACAAGGGGTCGCTACGCGTCTCTGAGTGCACGGCGTCGCTCGAGGCACGATTCCGCTCTTGCCAGTTGACTCTGGAGTCAGGCGGGCGGCTGCCCGATATGCTGCCGGATTCGTGGCTGCTACCGGAGACGGTGGGACGAACCGTCCGGTTCGTGGAGAGCGTGTACAAGGAGGGGACAGGCGACGACTTCATCCGAACTGTCATGCCGGAAGCGAGAGAGGTCACCGTAAGCCGCATGTCCCTAAAGGCAATCTTCATGGCACTCGCTCGGACCTACCGGTCCCAAGGGAGGGAAAAAGAGTGGGCCTGATTCTTCACCTCGTCCGCAAGGACTTCCGCCGGGTACGGGTGCTTCTCGGAATTTGGTGCCCGATCCTGATCCTCTCTGTCGTGTTGGACGCGAAAATCGAGCTGTACCTCGACGGGCGTGGGCCGGCTCAGGAAGTTGGCACCCCGAGCAGCGCCGAGTTCGATCTCGCTGTCTTCGTGCTGGTCGGCCTGCTGGTCGTCTTCTTCGACCTCTTGATGCGCGCCGCGATTGTCTCGAAATTGGTGCATGACGACGCCACGGTGGGAAGCACAGCGTTCTGGCTGAGTCGGCCCATTACCGGTGGGACACTTCTAGCCAGCAAGGCGACCCTCTTGGCTCTGTCGATGATTCCTGCGGATATCGCTGTGCAGATGGTGACCTCAAGTCACCTAACCGGCTCGGTATCGTCCTCGGAATTCTTCCTTATGCCCGTTGTTGCGACAGCCGTGTTCATGATGTTGGCGGTCTTGACACCGAGCCTGGCACGAATGGCGGTCCTGGGGGGAATCATCGCGGGTGTCACTTGGGGAGCGTTCCTCGTCTTGAGCTGGCTGGCAATGCCCCTAGTCGGAGGAGAGGGCATAGTAGAGGCTGCCACACGATCGGTAACGCAGAGTCCGCCCTGGCTGCTGCTTCTGGGGGTTAGTATCGCGGTGATCTGCCACCAGTACCTGACCCGTCGAACCAAGCGAAGCCTTGTCATGGCTTTCTCCGGAATCCCGGTCTTCCTTCTCTTGCTGACCGCGGGATGGTTCTAGCTGCCCTGATGAACTTCCGGGCCGGTTCGAGTTGTTCCCAAGCGGCCGCCGCGCCAGAACAAGGGCCCACCAGGTGAAGTCGGATAGCGGACCTGAGGCGGCACCCATGCGATTGACCTCGGGGCACCGTCCGTTAACGGCTATCAGGCTCGCAATGATCTGCTTGGTATCGACCGCGAGCCTTCTATCTGCCGCATCTGATCCGGTCAAGCCATCAACGCTCGAAGAGCTTCGTGCGGCAATCCAAAGGGAGCTCGATGAAGTTGGACACGGATCTATAGGAGTGGCTCTCGTATCGAAGGACAGGACGATCTGGACAGCCGGAATTGGGCTGGCCGATCCCAACACCTTCCGCGAAGCTGACGAGAACACCTATTGGCGCCTTGGCTCCATCACGAAGAGCTTCGTTGGCCTCGCCGCGCTCATCCTTCAAGAGCGCGGAATGCTGCGGTTGACAGACACGGTCGCTGAACTCGCGCCGGAGATTGGAATTCGCAACAGATGGAACACCGAGACCCCGGTGCGCCTAGTCCACTTGCTCGAGCACACGGCCGGGTTTGATGACTTGCGGTACAAGGACTATGCGAGCAATGACCCGACGCCTCTCTCTCTACGCCAGGGTATTGATCACATTCGAGGGTCGCTGTATAGCCGATGGCCTCCGGGCCTCCATTTGTCGTATTCGAACGCTGGCCCGGCGGTCGCAGCGTACATCGTTCAGGAACTCGACGGGCGCCCATTTGAAGAGTTCCTCAAACACGATATCCTCGAGCCATTGGAGATGACCGGAGCCGGACTGCTGCTGACGGACGATCTCGAAGCGCGACTGGCAGGGGGTTACAACGCTGAAGGGATACGGGTGCCTTATGAGCACATTGTCGTGCGCCCGTCGGGTGCATTGAGCGCGACGCCGCGACAGATGGCGAACTTCGTCAGGATGCTCCTCAACCGAGGCAGTTTCGACGGCCGACAACTGGTCTCGCCGGATTCAATCGCACGGATGGAAAGATCGGAGACC
This sequence comes from Terriglobia bacterium, assembly GCA_009841225.1. GTDB lineage: Bacteria > Acidobacteriota > Terriglobia > Bryobacterales > UBA6623 > VXMF01. The sequence continues at coordinate 114,134 of VXMF01000058.1, forward strand.
ACGCTGTCTGGACACCTGCAGCCCGGATACGGTCTGGGCAATTTTCCCAGTTCGGAGCATGGCTTCATCTTCCGAGGACACAACGGTGGCATGCCGGGGTATCACGCAAAGTACGCGTACTTGACAGACCAAGGTCTCGGATATTGCGTGATGGTCGCGGTGTCGAACAACAGGCTTGTAAGCCGCGTTGATGACCTCGTCAGTGAGTATCTCGTCCGCGACCTCGACAGACCCAGTGCGCCGGCCGCCACGGAGATGGCACCTGACATCGACCAGTGGACCGGCTACTACCGACCCGCAACGTCCAGAAACCAATCCATGCGCTACGTGGAGAGGCTCGTCGGTGTCGCACGTGTTACGCGAGCGGATAACATCCTGATCGTCAAAATCGGTGGTCGGCCCATCGAGTTCCATCCCATCAGTAAGCGGGTGTTTAGGCACAAGTTACGGCCAGCAACAACGCTGGCCCTACTGGAGGGCCCCGACGGGTCGAAATACGCACAGGGCGAAATCGGGAGCCTGCGCATGGTACCCGGAACGGTTGTATGGTTCGAGCGGCTTGTGGCTGGGATTGCAGCACTGCTGATGGTAAGCAGCCCCCTTTGGGCCCTTGCCTGGGTTCCCTTGAAGCTGCGGGGGAAGCTCAAGGGTCGTCGTATTGCGGCGAGGGTCTGGCCGTTGCTCGCGGTGATGGCTCTTTCGATAGTGATCGCCGTATGGATCGGGAGCACTGGACGAGGGGACTTCGCCAAGGTCGTCGAACAGCTCGGAGGGCCGACACTAGCTGCCATTAGCTTCGTTGTTATGTCATGGATCTTCGTGCTCCTAGCGCTGCAAGGGCTGGTTTGCTCGTTCAGGAGCAGTCCCGAGCGGACTGGCCGCTTTGCCCGTATACACTCGATTGCAGTGTCGACAGCGTGCCTAGTAGTGGCGGCATACCTGCTGTACTTCCGGGCGATCGGGTTTCCAACCTGGTGGTAGGGTCAGGTTGACCGATCCCGCGACGCGGATAGGCCGGCTTCGATCAGCCAAGCGGAGCTTCGGAAAGTACTGCTACGTCGGGCGCTTGAGGAGACAAACGCGGGCAAACTGCGTTCGTCGCGAACCATCGGGGCCAAGTTTACCGATGTACCACCGTTGGCTGGACTAACCCTGCACTTCGACAAGAAATGCCACTAAGATAGACCTGTAGAAGTGAAAGGGGTCCTGTTGGCACGCATCGACCTTCCGCAGGGCACGTTGGATCTACGGATCCTCAATACTGTGGCGCTCCAACCACAGGACGGCTGGGGAATATCGGAGCGCATCGGACAGGTTTCCAGAGACGTTCTGCAGATTCAACAAGGGTCTCTCAATCCCGCGCTTCACCGACTGGAGCGTCAGGGTTGGATTCGCGCGAAGTGGGATGTCTCTGACAACAATCGCCGCGCGAAGTACTACGAGCTCACTTCGGCAGGGCAGCGCCAATTGGAGGACGAGTCCACTTCGTGGCGTGCGCTGTCGACTGCGATTGAGAGCATCCTCGATATGGCCTAGGCGGTAGTTGGAAGGATGCTAGAGGGCTTTCTCCGTCGCGCGCAGGTCCTGTTCCGGCGCAAGCGTGCGGAACGGGAACTTGATGCGGAGCTGCAGTTTCACCTCGACAGGCTGACAGAAAAGCACATTGGCGAAGGAATAGCCCCCGCTGAAGCGGCCCGGCTAGCGCGTGTGCGCCTTGGTGGCGTAGCCAGAGTCAAGGAGGACTGTCGCGAGTCTTGGGGATTCAGCCGGATCGAAGCCCTGCTCGGAGACATCACCTACGGACTGCGCAAGCTGGGTAAGAGCCCCGTCTTCACTGCGACGGCCATCTGTGTTCTGGCGCTCAGCATTGGCGGCGCCACTTTGTTCTTCGCACTGCTGCGCTCCGTTGTCCTTGCACCGCTGCCATACAGCAGCCCGGAGGAACTCGTGGTCTTGTCGCTTGACAACCCGGCCACCAGCACGTTTGACCAGTCCTTCACAGTGCGGAGGGTTGAACACACGCGAGACCACTCCGAGTCATTCAGCGCGGTCGGGGCGTTTCTCAAGTGGCCGGAAGTCATGACCGTCTCATCGGCCGGTGACCCCGAAGCGCTTGTGGCAGCACGGGTCTCTTGGAACTTTCTCGAGATAGTCGGAACTCAGCCGATCGTAGGACGCGGATTCGTCCCGGAAGAAGATCGTCCCTCGGGTCAGTCTGCAGCCATCCTCAGCGAGGGCCTATGGCAGCGCCGTTTCGGTGCGGATCCGCAGGTAACCGAACGGGTCCTGTTGCTGGATTCGCAGCCATACACCGTCGTGGGAGTCCTGCCCGAGGGGCTTGACTTCCCGTTTCCCGAAATCGACGTGTGGGTCACACGGCCGTCTCAGACGTCCCAGATGCCGGCTAGGTTTTGGCCATTCGTGATGACACAGGACGTCGTCGCTCGCCTCAAGCCCGGAACAACGCTTGCCCAAGCCCAGAGCGAAATGGACTCGTTGAACCAGAGCTTCATGTCGCGATATCCCAAGAGCATGGACGCCCAGCCCGGAGTCACTGTGCGAGTCGAACCACTTAAGACACGCGTCGTTGGCGACGTGCGCCCCGTCCTGTGGATACTCTTCGGGGCGGTTTGTGTATTGCTCTTGATCGGTTGCACCAATGTCTCCGGACTTGTCTTGACCAGGGCTTCGGCGCGATCTCACGAGTTCGCCACGCTCGCCGCCCTAGGAGCCGGTACCTCTAGGCTTGTGTCTCGGCTCTTTGTCGAGAGCGCCACGGTCGTGGCGCTGGGCAGCGGGCTAGCAGTCATTCTGGCTGCCGGTTTGATTCGCATTCTGCCCCGTCTGCACATGCCTCACCTGCCCCGTTCTGACCAAATCCACTTGGACGGAGGGGTGCTGGCGTTTACCGTGGGCGTGGCAGCCTTGACCAGCTTGGTGATTGGTTTCTTCCCTGCCCTGGAAGTCGCCAGAAGTCGTATCGCGAGCCTCTTGACCGGTCACGCCACTGCGGCGAATCGGATATCCACGGCGTGGGGCCGGCGTTTCGCTGGAATCACAAGGCAGGAGCAATTGGTCGTCAGCCAAGTCGCCCTTTCGGTCGTACTCATGTTCGGAGCTGGCCTGCTAGTCCAGAACTTCGCCAAGTTGCAGTCTGTCGATCTGGGATTCAATCCTGAGCGGCTACTCACGCTGAAAGTTCCACTGCCGACTACTAGTTACGACACGCGCGAAAAGAGATCGGTGTTCTTCCGAGAACTGGACCGGAGGCTGTCTGCCGTTCCGGGAATAGACGACTCGGCACTCATGCGGTCCATGCCGACCGCTCCGGCGCTCTTCACGAACGTCCATGTCTTGGGTCGAGACGAGGTTTCGGAGCGGGAAGAACCGCGGGCGATCCTGCAGAGCATCACCACCGGATACTTCGCGACGATGGGCATTGCAATCCGTCGAGGCAGAGCGTTCTCACATCCAGATAACCGGTCCGAAGCACCGCCAACCGTCGTGATCAACGAGAGCTTCGCACGGCATTTCTGGCCCTCCTACCCAGCGGGACCCGACCCGGTCGGTCAACACCTGCGCCTGGCATTCGACAGGATCGACTCCGCCGAGATCATCGGCATCGTCGAAGACGTGCGAGAGTCAGGACCTGCTGAGCCGGCGGATCCGGGCTTCTATTTGCCGATGGCCTTCAGCCCGCCCGAGAAATGCTTCGTCGCTCTTCGAACCGGTCTTTCTACGCAGGCCGTCGTGGGACTCGTCACTCAAGCATTGCACGAGGTCGACCCAACCCTGGCCATCTCCGAGATCAAGATGATGACGGAAGCGCTCGGCGACGTCCTTGTCCGGCGACGCCTAGCTACAGCGCTGCTCGTTGCGTTCGCAAGTCTTGCGCTGCTCTTGAGCGTGGTTGGTCTCTATGGGGTCATCGCTCAGCTGGTCCAAAAGCGTACTCCCGAGATCGGTGTTCGAATTGCCTTGGGTGCGACTCGAGCGGACATTGCCAGTATGTTCGTCGGACGAGCCGTTGCGCTGGCTGGCGTTGGAATCGTCACGGGAGTTGCTACGACGCTCGCGCTCGGCCACTTGGTGCAAGGCTTCGTATTCGGAATCGCTACGAACAATTCTGCGACGTTCGGGCCTGTGGTCTCATTCACGTTGCTAGCCACGATGGCTGCGGCCGCGGTCCCCACTTGGAGGGCACTCAAGGTCGCACCGGCAACCGCGATTCAACGCACGTGATTCTCCTTCATGCGCCCATATTCTTCCTCGGAGTGCCCGTCCTCTAGCACTCAGGAGAGGGCCCCATCTCAGACCTAGATCCCGCACCGTTCCTCCGGCGTGGCAAGGTTCTCGATCCAGCACCTGTTCTAATCGCACCATGCTGGTTTTCCGAATCGCCACACAAGCAGACGTCTTGTTGCTTGCGTCTATGAACGAACGGCTGATACGTGATGAGGGCCACCGCAGCGGACTGTCACGGCAATCACTCGAGCCGCGGATGTCTCGCTGGTTGGCTGGTGACTACACAGCAGCTATCTTCTCGCTCGATCGAGAGCCCCCGGCACCCTCCCCAGCCCCTCCGGCCTCCTCCAACTACTTCTCTCACAAGGAGGGCTACACCCCCTGCTACCCCCCTCCTTCCCTCACTTCAGGTGGCTCATTTCTAAATCCATGGGGATGGGCTCATTTCTAAATCCTTCCGACAACTCCGCAAATCGTGGTTGACAGGAGGTCTGGACCGTAGTAGCCTAAGGCCGTCAACGTCAGTAGGAACCCGCATGTCGGGTCGCTTGCTGAATACAACAGTCAACCACCGGCGTCTGGGGTAGCTCCCCAAGACGCAGACGAATAGGCAGGACATCACCGTAATCCTACGTGACGTTGACACGGCCCGGCACCATTGGGCGTGCCGGAGACGTGGCTTTGGTCAAGGGTCAACGGAGGTCGCCATGCGACTTGCTCTCCTGCTCGCGGTGCTCGCTGGATGTACGTCCGGAACAGAGGGTGTTCCGTCTGAGACGGGCGAGGCCGACCGGTCAGTGTGGATGCCCTATTCGTACCGAGCCGTTTTCGACGAGGATGGTGTCCAGACGGGATGGATGCTGGCTCAGTTCCGTCTGGACATGGGCGCTCCCGCAAGCTACGAAGCGGAAGACGGGACGGTAGAGATACCGCTTGACTTCGAGATCGAGCGGCGAGAGATCAGGATGGATCTGGACTGGATCCCGCCGGACGATCTAGAGCAATCCGATCCCGAAACGGAGGTTGAAGATGCCGAAGAACGCACCCGTTAGCATGGTCCTTCCAGATGCGCTGGGGGGAAATCGACTGGAGGGAAATCGAGCCATTACGAAATGGGCGCGTCGCTATCCAGAACTCGATTTCGACAAAGACAACTGGATTCAAGGCAGGATCCGGACCTCTCTCGAATCAAGCGGGTGTCTTGATCTTGAAGATTTGAAACGCCTAGGTGTATGGAAGAACGGTAGCGAACGTTCATCTAGCTTGTTCAAGCGGAACACCCCCGCGGAAATCAAGAGACGAACAGGCGAGGCGTACGAAAGTCATAGCATCGAACCAATAATGCAACTGGCAGGATTCCGCACAGGGTTCCCCATGGCTTCGTCTTTCATGCATTTCGCGTTTGACAACGAATTCCCAATAATCGACAGCCGCGCGCTATCTACGCTAGGAGTACCGGAAAAAACACATATCGGCAAGCGCGTTTGGACGCTCTATTGCGACAAATGCCGGAGCTGGGCAGATTACTACCAAGTTTCGCTTCGTGAGCTTGACAGGGCTCTCTGGCAGTTCAACGTAGAGGATTCCTTCTGGAAGCGCGTGCGCTTGATGGAAACCCGGGCCGCGCAAGACGACCGGGGTTGTGGCAGCGACGTGAATCGTGCGTGAAGAGTCAGGCTGGAATGCTCGCCCTGCCACTCACTCTGCACTTAGCAATTACAGCCCGTCTAGCGCGGCTAGATCTTGCAAGTAAGACTGTCGTCAAGCGGGTGCTCGAGAGCGCAAGAATCTTGAGCGGCCCGGCAAGTCTGAGCGGATAGGGTCTGATCGTTAGGTAACCGGTTACTTCCCTTTTAGCTGTCGCAGAGCCTCCAACAACCCCGCGATGTCGGGGCAGTCCCGCACTCGCCCCCCTTGTTGAATTTGGTATGGCTCCGCGCCGTTCGCTCGGCGAGCGATGCGCACGTCGGCGTCCGACGTCCAATCCACGTCCTGGTATCCGAGCCGCTCCAGCGCTCGCCGGATCCACTTGGCCGTCAGATCGTCGCCCTGGACGGCGGCCCTCGGACCGCTGGGACGGTCGACGCGGAACGTCCCTTGGGCCGCATCGAAGCGCAATGCCTCGCTCGCAAAGACGCGTCCGAAGTCACCCTGCAGAACGAGTTCCTCCGGCGCGCCCTGATGAAAATCGCCCGAACTTGACGCCAGCCAGACCTCGTCCGCTAGTCGGAGCGCCAAGTCCAGATCATGCGTCGAGACCAGGACGCTGATCCCGCGGCGACGGGCGAGGTCGCGCAACAAACGCATCACGTGGAGCCGATGCGGCAGGTCGAGAAACGCCGTGATCTCGTCGAGGATGAGCAAACGCGGCTCCTGCGCCAGAGCGCGCGCGAGCATCACGCGCTGGCGCTCGCCGTCGCTCAGCTCTGCGATGTTGCGCGCAGCGAGATCGTCGACTCCAGCCGCGGAGATCGCTTCGTCGACGACGCGCGTATCGGTCGCTGACAGTCTGCCCCGCCAATCGGTATGCGGCTGGCGCCCGAGCGAGACGAGCGTACGCACGTCAAGCATGCCGACCGTCACCCGGTCGGTCAGTACGACGGCCAGCAGTTGCGCGCGACGGCGTGGCGACAGCTCGCTCACTTCGGTTCCCTCGATCTCGACGCGACCGCTGCGGGCTGGCAGCACTCCCGAGAGCGTCCTGAGCAAGGTCGTCTTCCCCGTCCCGTTCGGGCCGAGCAAGCAGGTCAGCCGGCCCGCCTTCAGGCTCAAGTCGAGCGGACCCAGCACGGACGGCCGCAACGGGTACCCGACGTGCAATTCGCTGGAAATTAGCGGTGCTGGCGTCATCACCTATAGCTCCAGGCTCCGCGCGTGGCGGCGATCGAGAAGCGCCCACAATACGATCGGCGCGCCGATCAGCCCGTTCACCGCATTCATGTGCAGAAAGTGTCGGGACCACGGAAGATGCGTGATCAAGTCCGCCGAGAGCGCGAACAGCGCGCCCATCAGCATCACGGCCGGCATCAGCACAGCATGGTCCGCCGTTCGAAACAGGAGCCGACAAAGGTGGGCCGTCACGATGCCGATAAAGGCCACCGGACCGCAGAACGCCGTCACTGTTCCCACAAGCACGGCAAGAACGAGGAAGGTGGTCTGCCGTGTTCGCTGGACGCTCAGGCCTAACGACTGCGCGTAGCTCTCGCCCAGCAGCAACGAGTTCAGCGGCTTCACCTGCAGCCAAGCCATAACGAGCCCGACTGCCACCAAGGGAACGAGGATCTGAAGCTGCTGGAAGGTCGCCCCGGCGAAGCTGCCGTCGCTCCACGAGGTGAACGCCCGCGCTTGGCTCTCGTCCACGAAGTGCATCACCACACTGATCAGACCGGTAAACAGATACCCCAGCATCAGCCCGGCTACCAGCAGCGTTACCGTGCTCACCCTCCGCGAGAGTGCAAGCAGCAGCCCGAGCACCAACACCGTCCCGAGCGCCGACGCCAGCGCCATGGCGAAGTCGCCGAGCACTCCGTACTTGAACAACAGCGCGTTCCCCGCCGTGCCCGTGATCACCACCAGCAGGGCCACCCCGAACCGAGCGCCGAACACGACCCCCAAGATGAAGGGATCCGCGAGCGGGTTGCGGAAGACCGTCTGCAAGATGAGCCCGCACGTGCCTAGGGCCGCGCCGGAAACCAACGCATTCAGCGCGCGCGGAAGCCGGAAATTCAGCACGATCGGGCGCACGACTTCAGTCGAAGCCTCACCTCCCGTCAGCGCCGCCAACACGTCGCGCCAGGCGATACCGACCGCGCCTAGCGTCAGTTCCAGAAAAAACACGGCGGCGATCGCCGCTGCAAGCCCCGAATAGGTCAGCCACGACGGCCGGCGGTGCGCGGCGCGAGAGGGCGCTAGCTCAGCGCTTGCCGATGCGGCTTGCGGCATTGTTCGAGTCTCTCCACGGATCTCAGTCGAGCGGTCGGAGGAAGTACTCCTCGTGGTCGACCGCGATCTCCGGATGGATCACACGCACCAGATCCGCGAGGGCGCGGTCGGGCTTGTCGAGGCTTTGATCGGTCCATCGCGGGCTCCAAGCGCCCGCCTCGCCGCGGTCAAAGGCATAAACGCGTTCCATCTGTACGGGCCGTAGCCAAGCGAAGCGACCGTCGTTGGCTACCAGCTGATCGACCGATTCGACGCCGCCCAGCCCCGTGATCCCCACCCACAAAATGGTGTCCGCCGACCGGTAGAGCGCATCTTCATAGGCAGCGTGCTCCCAACTGCTCGCTCCCCCGCGCTCCCAGAAATACTCGCCGCCGGCGTCTCGCACAAGCTGCGCAAAGTAGTTGCGGTCGCCACGGACTTCCCAGAAGTCGCGTGAATCGGGCGTGCCGTAGAGCACATGGGGCCGATGAGCGACGTCGGCGGTCAACGTGCACATGACCTCGTAGTCTCGCTCCGCCTTGTCGAACCAATCGTTGGCGCGCGCTTCGCGATTGGTGAGCAAGGCCAGCATTTTCACCCACTCAGAGCGGCCAAGCGGAGTCATCTCCATGTGGTCGGCCATCGGAAACGCCGTCACGCCGACCTCCCACAACTTGGGATGAAGATTGAACTCCGGGTATGCCGAGTAGAACGTGAAGTGCACGTCCGGGTCCACCGCCATCGCTAGTTCGATATTGGAGTGCGTCCCGCCGCTGACCTCCGGGATTTCGCGCTCCATCGCAAGCTTGCGGATCGTCGGCTCGGTGATCCTGAAGCGATTTGGGACGCCGGCCAGACGGTCTTCGATTTCGAGCAAGGTGACGGCGGAGAAGATGCTTGAGCTGCCGGTCGTGAAGCGCCGAATCGGAACCTGGATCACACGCGCGGGCGGGAAGCCCGGAGGCGCCGGCGCTCCGCATTGAGCGAGCGCGTAGCGGAGCACCTCCTTGTTGTCCACCGCCGGCGTAAACAAGACCTCCTTGTAGAAGCCGTGGTAGCGAACCTCCAACTGCGCCGAGCGGCGAAACTCAGTCTTGTACGGGAAATAGTCGATCTCCGGATCGAATTCCTCAATGCATCCCGCCTCAAGGTTCACCGCGCCGACGAGCGCTGGATCAGCCGCCGGCCACTCGGAGGCCGGTCGCACCTCGGTCTGATGGCAGGCCGCACAGGTAAGCGCCGCGACGAGCAGCAGCGCGCGCACGCTCAGTCGCTCCTCAGCGCGCGCGCCGGTTCCAGCCGCGAGGCCCGAATCGCGGGCCAAAGCGACGCCGCCAAGCCCGCCAAGACCAAGACCGCCACCACGGCCGCGTAGGTCGACCAATCGTACATGCCCACGTCGAACAGCAGGTGTGCGATCAGCCTCGACCCGCCGACCGACAGCAGGAGCCCTAGCGCCAATCCCGCGCCCACGAGTAGCATGCCCTGGCGAACGACCATCGCCCGCACGCCCGATGGGGCGGCACCGAGTGCGAGCAGGATCCCGATGTCTCGCCGCCTCTGCGACACGCGGTAGCTCAGCAAGCCGTAAAGGCCCACCGCAGCCAGTAGCATCGCCAGACAGGCGAAGCCCGCAAAGAGCACGCCCCAAAGCCGCCGCTGCCACAGCGCCTCATTGATGCGCTCGCTCATCGTCTTGATCGACACGATGACTCCGTTGGGATCGCTTTCGCGCACCACAGCGCGGATCGACTCCGCTGCCGCCGCCCGATCAAGGCTCGTTCGCAGGACGTAGTACCCTCCGCTGACCGGCCACTGGGTGTAGGGGTAGTACAGCTCGATCGCGTCCCGTTCCACGCCGCTGTGCCTTACGTCCGCGACCATGCCAACGACCCGGCAGTAGGGATTGCTGGGGCCGACCGTGTCGCCCCACTGGACCATCCGACCGATAGGGTCTTCGCCGCCGAACAGCGCCGCGGCCCCGACCTCGTTCACGATCACAACCGGCGCCCCGTCGCTGCTATCGGTCGGCTCGAAGAAACGGCCCGCGAGCAGCGGGATGCCCATTGTCTGGAAGTAGTCCCACGAAACGTCTGCGCCGGCCACGGGCAGGAGAAACTGCGTCTCCTCTTCCGCTCGCCCTTGTACGCGCAACCTCCCGTTGCGCAGGTCACGTCCCCCATACGGCAGGCGGTTGGTCACCGCCGCGCTGCGCACGCCAGGGATTGACTGTAATCGGTCGAGGATGCGCTGGTGATAGCTCGCCAGCAGCGCGGCTCGCTCGGCTCTATCCGCCTTCGAAAACGAGTTGTTGCGCACGTTTGCGACGAGTAGGTTGTCGGCCTCGAATCCGTGGTCGGCCTGCTGCATCTGCAAGAACGTCTTCATCAGCAATCCGGCGCCGAGGAGCAAGAGCAGCGACAGGGCGACCTCGGCGACCACTAGCGCCGAGCGACCCCGCGATCCCGCTGAGCTTCCGCGAGCGCCTTCTTTCAGCGCATCGGCCAGATTGACGCGTGAGCCGATGATCGCCGGGACGAACCCGAGCACGGTCCCGGCCGCCAGCGTGGCCGCGAAGCAGAACGCGAGCACGTACAGGTCAACCTCGATGTGCATCCAAGCTGGAATCGATTCCGGCAGGAGCGTCTGGAAGCCGCTCACCGAAACCCACGCAATCAGCGCTCCGGCACCACCTCCGGCCAGAGCCAGCAGAAGGCTCTCGGCCAACAGCCCCTTCGCCAGCTCGAAGCGTCCGGCCCCCAAGGCCGACTGGATGACGTACTGCTTCTCCCGAGCCAGCAAGCGCGCCAGCAGCAGGTTGGCCACGTTGAAGATACAGATCAGCAAGAGGAGACCGACACCTCCCGCCAGGAGGTAGAGATAGGGCTCCACAGCGCCGACTTCGGCGTCCCGCAGACGCACCAGGCGCACGTCCACGCCGGCGTTCGTCGAGGGAAACTCTTCGGCCAGCTGCCGAGCGACGGCCGACATCTCCTGCTGGGCCTGCTCAAACGTCACATCAGGCGCCAATCGGGCCACCGTCGCATACCAGCGCTGGTCGCGCTGCTTGGTGCGGTATCGGTCCAAACCCAGCGCATACCAGCTCTCCATCGTCGCCCACACGGTGGCGCGGTCGGGAAAGCCGTAGCCGGCGGGCATGACGCCGATTACCTCGTGCCCACCCGAAGGCAGGTGAATCATGCGTCCGAGCACGTCCTGCGATCCGCCGTAGCGAGCCTGCCAAAGACCGTGGCTCAGCAGCGCCTTGTTGACCGGACCGCCCTTGCGGTCCTCTTCCGCCGTGAACAAGCGTCCCAGCACCGGCCGCACACCGACGGCGCGGAGCACCTCTTGGTTCAGCCGCGTAACGACCACTGGCTCGGCTCCGCCGTCGCCAGTGATCTGCAAATCGGAGACCACGTAGCCTCCCACGTTCTCAACCGTGCGCGAGCGTCGGTTGTACTCCTCGATGTCCAGCAGCGAGCAGTTGCGCTCGGCGCCCTGCTCCGTCTCCGCCACCGTGAAAACGCGCACCATTCGGTCTGCATTCGGGTATGGAAAGGGTCTCAGCAGCACCGCATAAACCAAGCTGAAGACGGCGGTCGCCGTGCCGATCCCGAGCGCGATCGTCAGTGCCGACGGGACCGCGAACGCCGGTGCCTTCGCCAACGACCGCCAGGCGCAAGCGAAATGTTCGGCCCAGCTTCTCGACGAAGGCGCCACGGATTGATATGCCAGCCGCGACGCAGTCATGACCTCCCCCAATGGCGCAGTCGCACGATCTCGGGCCAATCGCCTCGCTTCGAGGCCCTCTCGTGACCCTCGCATAGATCGCTCCACAGGCCCTCGTAGGTCCGAGTGAGCGCCAACAGCATTAACAATGCGTCGGATCGCCCAGCCAAGAGGTCGCGCGGCCCCTCTATTCGAGACGGTTCAACGTGCTGTTGACCGCTGATTCGGGTCGAAAGGCCTACGCGGGCCTCGATCTTGTCGCGCAGCTCAACGCTGCAAGCCGACTCACCTAGATGCGGGAATGCCAGCAGAACCACCTGATCAAACTCTCCGAGTTGCTCTCGCTGGGCGATAGGGCCACAAGCACCACAGATCGGGAGATCGAGTTGGCCTCAGGCTATCAGCGCCTCGCGGCCATCCCAGTGACGATCTCACAGGCGGGACATCGACTCCTCCAAACGGCTGCTCTCAGTCGATGAGCGGTTGCCGCGGAAGGTCCCGCCTCGTCCGCAATTGTCTAGGCTGGTTCCTTCCCCCGAAGTTCCGCCAGCGGGGCCTAGAGCAGGCCTCCCAACGCTGATCCTCGCTGTGCCGTTGGCCAGCTCTTGCGGCGACGCCTATCGAACGCGACTCGCCGCCCTAGCTCGCGGGCTGGGAGCCCCGATCGTTGGCGCTATGCGTCACGTCCGACATTGGAGAAGTCCTCCCGGGGGCTAGTCTTCCCGCAGGACGGTCATGGGCTGGACGAAAGACGCCTGGAGCGCGCCGGACAGAGCGGCCAGCACCGAGATAGCGCCCAACGCCGTTCCGGCTCCAGCAAGGGTCCATGGGTCCGCAGACGAGACTCCAAAGAGCATTGACTCCAAGAACCTGCCGGCAAGGATGGAAAGCGGCAATCCCATGGCTATGCCGGCTACGGCTACCCGGACTGTTCGCTCCAGTACCCAGGCGAGTATTTTCCTCCGGTCTGCTCCGACAGCCATCCGGACTCCGATGGATCGCCTCTCGTTGCGGACTGTATAAGCTGCAAGCGAGAACATTCCAATACCGGCAAGGACCAAGGCGATCAGGGCAATCGCCGTGGAGACCGTCGCAAGCGCCCGCTCGCGCACAAGCGCCCGCTCGGCGCGCACGCGCAGAATCGTGATCCCAGCCGGGAACTCGACCCCCAAGGCCTCGATGCGCTGCGAGACTGACGCGACCACGTCACTGCCAAGTCCTTCGGCCTTCACCACGAGTTTCAGGAAGCCTTCCGCCCAGACCAGTCCGCGCTGTTCGCACGGGACGTAAACGGCCGGCACGTCGGACCTCCTCAATCCCCGATAGCCGCGGTCTTGGATTACGCCGACCACCCGTCGATCATGTACACCAGGTTCCAAACCGAACCCGATCCGCTGGCCAAGCGGGGAGTCCCCCCCGAACAGATCCCTGGCGAGCGCTTGGTTGACGATCGCAACCCCTTCCGAGCCAGTCCGGTCACCGGCTTCGAAGAGCCTCCCGGCCAGCAATGGGGTTCTGAGCGCCGGGAACAACCCGGGCGAGACGCACCCAGACGTGGCCGTCACGCCCTCAGCCGCGCTAGGCGAGGCCGCCCCCACTTCGAACGGTGTAGGCCAGACCTCCAACGGGGCGTTGTCGGTAAGCGCCGCCGCCTCGACACCGGGGATCGCTTCGATCTCCGCCAGAAGCTGCTGGTAATACGCATACAGATCCCGATCGCCGTAGCTATCCGCGACTGGTGCCAGAGAGAACGTCACTACTCCTTCCTCGACGAAATCTCGAGGTTGATCGCGGAGATTGGAAAGCGTCCGGCCAAGCAGCACCGCGACGCTCAATGAGCAAAGCGAGAAAGCAATCTGGGCGCTCAATAAGACCGCTCCGACGCGAGACCGACCTCCGGCCGAGCGATCGTCCGCTGCACGAATCCGCGGATCTGGCGCGGTCGAGGCGGCTCGTAGCGCTGGCACCAATCCAGCGACCAACGCGGACAGCAGTGCCGCGGACACTATGAATGCGAACAGACGCAAGTCGGTTCGGAGATCGAGAGCGATTCGGCCCGGCCCACTGTCCCAAAACGCCAGTAACGCACGGCTAGCGATCAGCGAAAGACCGAAGCCGAGCACGGCACCCGCCGCAACTACGAGCAGGCTCTCGAAGGCCGAAATTCGGAGAATCCGGGCTCGTCCGGCACCAATGGCTATCCGAACTGCGGTCTCGTGCCCCATTGACGCGGCGTGAGCAAGGATCAAGCTGGCGATGTTGAACGAGATGATCAGCAGCAAGAGACAGGCGGTCATGGCGAGCACGAACAGCGGGTTCGCAAAGGTGCCCTGATAACGGGACGAACCTCGCGCTGCCGATTGGATCCCGATGGTCTGGGATCGGAACCGCGTCGCGCGGTCGCCTCTGGCGTCCAGCGGAATCGTGCTCTCGAGAATCCCCGGCCATAGGACCTGCAACTCCGACCGAGCTGCTTCGATCGAGACGCCCGGGCGAAGCCGGCCATGAATCTCCAGCCATAGCAGTCGACGCGCGCGCCAGTCGACGCTTTGACGTCCAGAGATGTAGCTCTCAAGCGGGATGATTACTTCGCAGGGCACGCCCGGTTGCAGGCATACGAATCCTTTCTCCGCGACCCCGACGACGGTATAGGGTTGCCAGGAGACGCGGACGGTTTTGCCGATCACCTCTGGATCCGCCCCGAAGCGACGGGTCCAGAAGTCGTGAGACAGAACCGCGACCGGCTGACCGTCGTCGCCTGTGCTGAAGGTCCTGCCAAGAGCGGGGCCCACGCCAAGAACGTCGAACGCGCTCCCCGCAACAACGAAACCGCCCGCGCGCTCCCGCGCGCCGCCGATCTCGACAGTTAACGCCGGATAGGCCCAGGCGAAGAGTCCTTCCAGGCTACTTCGGCGATCGCGAAGCGCCTCCCACATCACATAGGAGAACGGAATGGGATGGGAGACATCGGGCCTCGTGTTGGTAAGACGGACGAACCGCTCAGGCTCGCGGATATCGAGTGGCCTCAGCAGCAACGCGTCAACGAGCATGAATACGCCGGCACAGGCTCCGATGCCTACGCCGAGCATCGCTACGGCGATGGCGGTGAAGTGGGGCCGACGCATCAGCCTTCTGGCGGCCCACCTTAGGTCAAGAAGCAAACCGTGCATCTCAGTGGCAGCCTACCGACTCAAGCCCCCGTGGACGGTTCCGAGCTCGCAGCATTCAGCAGACCCGCTCATGAAGCGGCCACCTTGCAACATCAGCTTCCAACGGCGTCAGATCTTTCACTCCCGGGGGATAGAATCCGGGGGCGAGTGAATTCCTGAACCATTGGAACTCAAACACGCTTGTGCTGCCTGCCGATCTCTTCGTCCGGGAACTAAGGCGGCTGAGCGATGCTACTCGTCTCTCAATACGTTGATCGGATCGAGCTTCGACGCACTCCAGGCGGGCAGGAAGCCAGCGATCGTCGCGACACCGAGAAGCACAAGCGCCATGACGAAGAAGGCACCGAATTGATCTCCGTCGACGAGATAGATTTGCGCTTCCATCACGGGGACCAAGGCGAACACAGCCACGCCTCCGCAGAGGATGCCGTACCCCGTCAGTCGCCAGCTCGATTGCAGCACCGACAGCATCAAGCGCCGCGGCACCTCGCCCAAAGCCAGCCTTACACCGAACTCTCTCTTCCGCTGGCCGACTGAATAGGCGACTACACCGTACAGGCCGATGGCAGTTAGCAGCACTGCCAGCAGCGATAGCCCTCCGAGGAGGCTCGCCATCATCTGGGCTGGGCGCAGCAAGCCGGCGAACTCGCTCTCCAAGGTCACGAGCTTGGCAACGGGCAAATCTCCCAGCTCGTCAGCAACCACCTGCTTTGCCTCCCCGAAGACCGATGCCGGCTCCCCCGTGGTGCGTATCACGTAAGACAGAGTCAATCGCTGGGTGCGCATATTGCCCGGCGTTTCTTCCGCCTGCCCGCCGTACGGCAGGTAGAACTGCGGCAACGCACCTTCAATTTGCCAAGGCGAAATCAGGGAATCCGCAACAACGCCCACGATGACCGCCGCGTTCTTCAGGTCGGGCTTCCATCCATGCACGATCAAGGTCTGTCCGACCGCGTTCGCCTGCCCGAACCGATCCAATGCGAACGAGCGGTTAACGATAGCCACGTTCTGGCCGTCCGGCGGCTGAAAGGCCCTACCTTGGATGATCGGGATTCCAAGCGCATCGAAGTAGGTTGGAGAGATGGTCTGATATCTCGGGTATCGGTAAGCCGAAGCGTTCTGGTCTTCACCCAAGACTTCGACCTCGGCACCGCGACAACAATACGGTGGTGCGAGTGACGAGAGTCCGACTTCCGTTACGCCTAGGATTGCCGCCAGTCTCTCGCGAAGACCCAGACCGACGGTCTCAACCGAGGGCAGGATCGCCCAGATCCGCCGTCCCGCTTCCATTCGTCCGCTGACGGCGTATTGAGTGCGCGGCAATTCGACCTGCAAGACCGCCACCTCATTGGCAGGGAAGCCCAGTTCACTGCCTTCCGCGCGCAGGAACGCGCTGAGACTCACGCCCACACCGACCAGCAGGGTTATCGAGAGCGCAGTTTGCGCAACTACAAGCAAGTTTCGGACGAGCGATCGGCTGCCCTTGGCGCGATCTCCGGCAGACATGCGCGCGGTGACTCTGGATTGCGACTGCATAAGCGCCGGCAGGCAGCCAAAGAGCAGTCCCGTGACGCAAGTGATCACTAAGGCGAACACCAAGGCCGATGCATCAACGGAAACGTCTTGCAGGTAAGGCGGGAGACCGTTCCACAAAGTGCGCGAAATGACGCTCACGAGCGGTCCGAGTTGAAGCACCGCGAGGCAAAACCCGGCCACGCCGCCAAGGGCGGCGAGCACGAGCGATTCCGTAAGGAACTGGCGGACAAGGCGGCCGCGTCCAGCGCCGATCGCGGCGCGCACAGCAACCTCCTGGCCGCGCGCCGCCAGCCGACCCAGCATCAGGTTGGCGACATTGACACAGGCAATCAACAGTACGAGCCCGGCTGCGACCCAGATCAGGTACAGGCTCTCCTTGCTTTCTGCTGCGAGCGCGTCGCTCAAAGGCTCGACGAAGACCCCTTTGCGCTCGTTCGTCTCGGGATACTGCTCCCGATTCGAAGCGGAGATGATTTCGAGGGCTGCCGTTGCTTGTCCGACGGAGATGCCCGGATTCAAGCGGCCGATAACGTTCAGCCAGGATACCTGCCTACCAAATGACTCGACGGCACCCTCTTGCGAGAACGGCACCCACAACTTGGGCGCCGGACTCTCGATGTGGAATTCTTCGGGTAGCACGCCGACGATTTCGTACGGAACCTGATCTAGTCGGACGCTCTTGCCGATGATGTCTGGGTCGCCTCCGAACTGCTGACGCCAGAACCCGTACGTGAGCATTGCGACCGTTCGCGCACCCTCGACATCCTCTTCCGGAAGGAAATTCCGGCCCAGCACGGGATTGACGCGCAGCATGGGGAGTAGCGAAGCGGACATCCTCCCGCCAAGGACTTGCTGAGGCTCCAGATCGGAGCCGCCCATGTTGTAAGTGCGGCGCGGGAAGAAGTACCCGTACTCCTCAAAGACCTCGGAGCGATCGCGCCAATCCAGCAGGTCGGGGCACGACGAGGGCGCGCGGAGAGCAGAGGAGCCAATCCAGTGGGTCCACACTGCTACCAACCTTTCAGATTCGCCGTACGGCGCGGAACGGAGCACCGTGGCGACGACAAGCGAATAGATAGCTGTGTTTGCCCCAATACCGAGAGCGAGTGTAGCCACGACAACTGCGGTGTAGACCGGAGCCCGCGCTAGCATTCGCAGCGCGTACCTAAGGTCGTGCAGAACACTCATGTCTTGGGGACGGCTGGCAGTTCCGTTCGTTACGGATCCGTGCGAATCATAGCAGTTCACCCGAGCCCAGCGACTGCGCTAAAGACGCGTGATCGGCTTGTCGCTGACCTCCCTGATAGAACGTGAGTTCACTAGTTTCCAGCTGACCGATTGCCTTCGCTATCTATATGCCTTGACCATGCAGAATCTCCGTCTTCGACCGTTTGCCGACGACCTCCTCCGGATTGCAACTCCGAATTAGGTTCCGAACAGCGAGCGTCCAAGCCTTAGCGGCGCAACCTGAAGCGGCATGCTATTGTCCAAGACCAAATGCAACGACGAACAATGTTCTTCGGAATGGCCGGAGCAGCCGCGGCAGTAGCGGCTCCAAGCACAGGGTGGAACAACCGCTTCGCTGAGCAACTCCGCGACGATTTCCTAGCCCACTGGAAGGTTGAGAAACAATACTCGCTCGACGTACTGGACGCCATGCCATCGGAGCATTTCGGTCTCAAGCCGACCCCAGAACAGCGAAGCTTTATGGATCAGATCGGACACTATGTTCAGGCGAACTCGAACTACTTCAAGAGGTTCGAATTACCGGTCGAGCCGCCGCCCGTGCCGAGCGAGGCGACCCCTCAGACACTGCGCAGCTACCTCATCGCGTCATACGACTATGTGGCCGAAGTGCTTGCAACTATGACCGAGAAGGACTTCACGCGACGAGACATCAATTTCCGACCTGTCGGACCCGACACGCCTCACACCGCACAGGACATATTCATGAGGGCCTACATGCACTCCGCGCATCATCGGGGCTCGGTGGTTGTGTATCTCAGACTTGCCGGTATAGAACCGCCTCGATGGCGCTTCTCGGCTCGGGGCTAGCCGCAGCTTGCGTTCTGCCGCCATCTAGCGTCAAGAAACGACGCCACCGCGGAGCGCGTAGGTATGAACGGCGCTGCCGGTCCGAGGTCAATGCTTCGATTCGAAAACCTAGCACCGACGGTCACTACAAGCCTCACATGGATGCTGCTTGCAAGCTGCGGCCTTGGCCAGAAGATTCCTAGCCACGACACGAATCCGTCCTCGCTTCAAGCTCCGTATCCCATTCGTCCCGCCGGCCCTGAAGCCAGTCCACGAATCCGGTTGCTTCAACGATCCATTGAAGCCGGCGAGCCTTCAGCAGCTACCCGGTTTTGGAGGGAGATAGAACAATGGGGCACTCCGTTGATTGAGCGGATTCCACACGATCAGCAGCATTCTCTCGTGACCTTTCTATGGAGGGCAGCCGACGACACTCGCAACGTGGCTGTTGTTGGCGAAGTGATCAACGGAGCGGAACCTGCCAAGAATCGAATGTTTCGTGTCCAAGGCTCCGACGTGTGGCACCTCAGCTTCGCAATTCGGAACGACGCTCGATTCACCTACGCCTTCTCGCCCAACGACAGCATGCTGTCCCTTCTCGACCCGGCACGCGTTTCGATGGACTTTCGGCAAGACCCGCTCAATCCACGCCGATTCTTGGGCCTATCAGGCAAGTACTCGTCGTACGTCGAGCTGCCTGACGCTCCGTCCGAGCCGTGGCAGACCCCGACGCCCGAGACAGCGCGAGGCAGGCTGGACCGAACGAGCTTTCGGAGCAGCGTGCTCGGAAACGAGCGTGCTATGTGGATATATGTTCCTGTTGCGTTTGACCCGAAACTTCGAAGCTACCCACTACTGGTGCTCCTTGATGGCGGGGCGTACACGCATTCGAGTACTCCTGCGGCCGCAATCCTAGACCACCTAATCGCAACGAAGCAGATTCCTCCGACCGTTGCGGTTCTAGTCGGCAACGTGCAGCGCGCACGGGAGCTCCCCTCGTCGATGTTTGCGGATTTCCTCGCAACTGAGCTCGCGCCGTGGGCGGTGGAAGAATACGGCGCCAGTCAGGATCCGGCCAACATCGTCATCGCGGGATCAAGCCTAGGCGGACTGGCGGCGAGTTTCGCTGGTTTCCAGCATCCCGATGTCTTCGGAAACGTATTGTCGATGTCAGGATCTTACTGGTGGGAGTGGGGCCGCCAGGAGGAGCGGGAATGGTTGACCCGACGATTTCAGGAGACTCCTAGAAGGCCCGTGCGGTTCTTTGTTGCAGTTGGCGCGATGGAGAAGGCTGACTCCCAGCTCGCCACGAACCGCCGGTTTGCCGACGTTCTGGCTGAAAAGGGCTATTCGGTTGAATACCAAGAGTTCAACGGTGGCCACGGCTACGTTAGCTGGCGCAGAGCCCTCTTTGATGGGCTTATCACTCTGCTTGGCGAAGAAGGCAACTAGTTCGCTTCCCTCAATCCCGCGATACGGGAGACCCAACGGGGCGGCTACTGGAGGGACCTGACCTAGCCCAATCGCCAGATGCTCGCTCAGGCTTACGTCTTCCGAATCTTGACCGATGGGAGCGCTTCACGCTCAAGTCACTGACTTCGGAACAACCCAGAGCAAGTCGTCAAGGTGCCTTTGATCGGGCTGCTTGAATCGCTCTCTCAAGCGTTTCGTCTGTGTCGTTGGGGAGAGACTCAATCGTCCTCGGCACTTCGATATCAGGCGCAATCCCCACGCCCTCATCGGCCGATCCGTCGGGAAAATTGAGTCGCTTGGAGCCGACAAGAAAGTCCATCCCGTTGCCGAAGTCAAAGATGTAGAGTTGTCCTGGGCTATCTTCTGTTCGACGACCGATGACCGTCGCGCGGCCAGAGAAGCTGAGCGACGGCCTGCCCCCACCGCTCGTCTGGCGGCTGCTAGTATGGCCGCCTGCCTTGGAGACAAACGAAGCCTGCGGGCAGCCGGAGCCCTACCCCAATCGTCCGATCTCCGACCCATCTGAACTCCCGGAAAACACCCGCCAGAACTACCGGAACGCCGATCAATTCGCGGTTACCGAGCCCTCGAACGCTGGATCGAATCCAGCACGACATCCACAAACGCCGAGTTCCATGCTTCCGCCAAGACGATCGCCTCGTCGAGGCCGCCGATCCTGCCAAGTATGATGCGAGCGTGGTATGCGTGGCCGCTCCAAGACAAGCGTGCGCATTCAACCAGGGGCGCTAGCGCTCTCTGGAAGATCGCCTCCAAGAGACCGGGATCGCGATCCTCTGTAAGCTTCGACAAGAGTGCGACCGACTTGTTTCGGTCCTCCCACACGCCAGAGGCCAGCAAGTCGACAAACACGGCGTACGGAATCGGAGCTTGCAACTCGACTTGAGAGGACGCCAGTACCGACAGCGCCCTGATGGCATTGTTGCGGACCGTTGGGTCTGGGTCGAGGGCGCTGTGGGTTAGGGCTCCGATCTGATCGGCTGAATGGAGGCCGTATCCGATCGCATCAATCGCGATCCCTCGATGGAGAGCATTGGAGGATTTTCGAGACACTTCGAACAGCCGCGACGAGTTGCTCAAGGCGTATTCCCTGATGCGCTGCTGCAGGCCCCGGATGTCCGCGTCGTGCGAGAGAGGATAGCCAAGAGAGTGGTCTTCCGAGACCAACCCGTCTCCGCGTGAGACTGCGTGCCGAACCGTTTCCTCGAATCGGTCGTAGAGGGTCACGAGATCGGCGTCCAGCTCGAGCAACTCGGTCGGCTGCGGATTCAGTCGGACTCGAGATCCAGAGCTGTCTGCTAGGCCGATGTAGACAATCCAGTTGCCGTCTTCGTCGCAGCAGACAGCGGTAACGTCGGAGGGACTTCTACCGAGCAACTCTTCCAATCGCGACCTCAGAAGTTGATTGGTTTCGCTCGTCCAAGGGTCGCCAGGGCGAATAGGGAGATTGTTACGTAGCCCATCGATGTCCACGTCCGCATACGCGAAGAAATCGATGGCGCGTATCGTCGGTTGGGCCGCACACGCAGCTACCGAGAGAAGTGATGCCACCAATCGTGAGACGAGGGCACTCATGGTCGTGCGCTCCCTCAAGAGTCCACCATGCTCTGATCTTCTCATGTGGAACATACGGTCCTGGAGCGGGTCCGGAACGCGATCCAGGTCTGCTCGAAGGAATCGTTCGAGTTGCTCGGTGACCTGTCGCAGGATCTCGAGACCGCACTTGAGATTTTCGAGCGGCGGGCTGGGAGGGCCGCTGGTGCGCTGTATCTGGCCGTGCAGCCTTCCTGCAGGCAGAAGGGGTTCCCATGGCACTGTGGCCACCATGAGCGAGCAGATGCGGGCGTGCGAAGAGGATCGGAACAATCCGGACGCGATGGTTGATTGGCAGTTCACCGCTCGCGATGCTCGGATCAAGCTGAAGAACCTATGTCCGAACTTTACCCTGTACACTGCACTAGTTTTCCGGAAACGCCGGTTCGGAGCCCCGTCACACTGCCAGTCCTGCAGGATCCTCGCAGGCTCTCCATCCGGTCGAGCAAGTAATTGAAGTCCGCCGCCTTGCACCGGGCATTGTGCTCGTACCCTTAGACCCCCATTCCTCATCCGTTCATCCATTGCAGCGCGAACAATTCCTCATTTCCCTCTTGGGGAACAAAGGGACCTCAGCAATTGTCTATGCCTTGAAGCGTTCTCCCTGCTTCGTATCCTTGCTGCCGATCGGCGTCAGCGGCCGTTACCAGCAGGACAAAGTGCGGGCCACACGCTTGAACACTGTCGCATGCACTTCGTGTTGCCGAGTAGGGGACAGTGCAAGGATCGATGTCCCGCAATGCGGGCGCAACTGAAGTGCCCCGATGTGGATGTGCCTCATCGGCATCGAGAAGCCCATTCGGTCAGGCACCCGCTTAGGTGGGAGCGCTGAACTTGTGACCGGCGGGTAGAAGCGACTCGAGATGGGCAGCCTCTGGCAGGACGTGCGTTTCGGGATTCGGATGCTCATTAGGAGCCCTGTCTTCACGGGGGCAGTCGTGACGGTACTGGCGCTGGGAATGGGGGCAAACACTGGGATGTTCAGCATCGTCGACGCTGCTCTGCTGCGGCCGTTGCCCTTTGAGAACTCCGACGAACTTGTGAGCCTGAGCGCCTTCATCCCGCAATTCAACGACGACGTCGCCACGGGCGCCGAATATTACGCGCTGGTGGATCATGCCAACTCGTATGAAGCCGTCAGCGCTTACACGTACTTGAGCCGGGTGCTCACGCAAGTCGACAGTCCAAAGCGCATTGTCGCCGGTATGGTGACAGCCTCGTTCTTTCCCATGCTCGGGATACAACCGCTCGCGGGCCGCGTCTTCGCGCCCGCCGAAGACCGCGGCGGCAGCCCCGCCCGGGTGATGGTGATTGGATATGAATTTTGGCAACAGCACTTCGGTGGCGACCCGTCAGCGATCGGCGCAGCCGTGGCTCTTGACGGCCAGCAGCTCACGATCATCGGCATCATGCCACGCACATTCGGGTTTCCTCCGGAAGTCGATGTTTGGACCCCGCTCGGCCTTAGCCGAGCTGAAGGTGCCGACGGAGGACCCATTCAGCTACTTCGCATCATCGCCCGTCTATCACCGGCCGTGTCGTTGGACGAGGCGCGCCGTGAGTTTGGCGGCTTGCTCACAAATCTGGCGCGACAAAGCCCCGGTCAGCGGCCTGCAGCGCGACCGCTTGTTCAGCGGCTCCATGAGCGAACTGTTCGCAACGCGCGGCCCGCGCTGTTGGCTCTATTCGGCTCTGTGGTGCTCTTGCTGCTTGTGGCTTGCGCGAACGTAGCCGGCCTGATGCTGGTGCGTGCCACTCGCCGCAAACGCGAGATTGCTGTTCGCGCCGCGTTGGGCGCGAGCCGATTCCGCGTCGTGCGACAGCTACTGATCGAGAGCATCACCGTTGCCCTGATCGGCGGAATGCTTGGCCTTGGCATCGCGTTCTACGGTATCCGGCTTGCGGCCGCTTTGCTTCCGCAGAACATCGCCCGTCTGCAGCCCGTGACTCTCGATCTTTCGGCGCTCGCGTATGCGCTCGCCGCTGCAGTTCTCACTGGGCTTGTGTTTGGGCTCGCACCGTCGCTATCGACCGTACGCTTGGACTTGCAGGGCGCGCTGAGGGACGTGCCCCAGACTTCTTCGCCGACATCGGCAACATCGCGGATGCGATCTCTCTTGGTAGCGACGGAGATCGCTCTGGCGACGGTCCTGTTGATAGCCGCCGGGCTGCTGGTCAGGAACTTCCTCCGGCTCGTGAACGTAGATCCGGGCTACCGCACCGACAACGTTCTTACTTTTGCGACAACGCTCAACCCGGCTCGATACGCCGAGTCAGCGAAGCAAATTACGTACTACCGGAGCCTGCTCGACGAGATCGTAGCCCTACCCGGCGTGCATTCCGCGTCGGTTACCAACAGGTTGCCTCTAAGTTCCGTTCCGCCGGGGCGGACTCTGTTTACTATCGAGGGAGCCCCGGCATGGCGGCCCGAAGAAGGCCGCGAGCATCTGGCCGACATCGTTTCCGTAAGCCCTGATTACTTTTCGACAGTCGGCATGCGGCTCATCGGTGGACGGGCATTCACCGATCGCGATACCCTCGACCGTCCTCGAGCGGCAATCATCAACGAGACGTTTGCCAGACGTTTCCGTTCAGGGCAAGATCCGGTCGGCCAACGCCTGAAACTGGGATTTCCAAAGGCACCGCTACCGTTGCGCGACGTCGTAGGCATAGTCGAAGACGTGCAGCCGATCGATTCGGATGAGTCGCCGCATCCTGTCATCTACGTCCCGTACCTGCAGCAATCGGGATTACGTACCATGACGTTCGTCGCGAAAACGAGGGGGCCGCCGGAGGCGCTGATTCCAGGGATTGTCGCCCGCGCGAAGGCGCTGGACTCTGAGCAACCGCTATACGACTTTGTGTCGATGGATGCACGTGTGGCCCAAATCCTCAACACTCCGCGCCTCCGAGCAGTGCTCGTCGGATGCTTCGCCGCGCTCGGCCTTGTGCTTGCCGTTGTCGGAATCTACGGCGTTGTGTCACTCTCAGTCGCGCAGCGCCGGCTGGAGATCGGCGTCCGCATGGCAATCGGTGCACGCCCAGGAAGCATTCTGCGAACGATGGTCTGGCAGAACGCTGTTCTTGTTGCAGCCGGTATCGGGGTGGGCGTCTCCGGCGCCGCGCTGTTGACTCCGCATCTGGCGTCCCTGTTGCGGGGAGTGGATCCGCACGATAGTACGGTCTTCGCCGTCGTTGTAGCCGTGGTCGTCGCGGTTGCCATGATTGCGTGCTATCTCCCCGCACGCGAGGCCGTCCGCGTTGAACCCACTGCGGCGTTGCGTCATGGATGAGCGCGGAGATCGGGTATCGGGCACGACAGAACAGCAACTCGGAATGATGGAGGAATCCAATGAGATCGCAATTGATGCTAACCGCAACTCTAGTCGGAACGTTCGCCTTGGTTCTCGCTGGCAGCATCCAGGCCCAGCAGAGACCGAACTTCAGTGGCACGTGGGAACTCGACGAAGACAAGAGCAAGTGGGGTAATCCCAGAATGGCTCCCAGCCGCCTGACGGAGACGATCGACCACAGAGAGCCGACGCTCATCATCCAGAGGGTTGAGGTGAGTGAGCGTGGTGAATCGACCCAAATGCTGAAGCTGACTACTGACGGCATCGAAAACACCAACATCGTCGGCTCGAATTCCTTTCAGTCGCAGTCCACGTGGGACGGCAACAAACTCGTGACCAAGATCCACGATGGCCGCGGCATGCAGCTTACCGAGACGCGAGTGCTTTCTGACGAAGGCACGTCGCAGACTATCGAGCAATCGATTCCGGGGCGGGCAGAGCCGATCGCTCAAATGCTCATGACGAAAATCGAATCGGAATAGCGCGTTGACGGCTCAAAGTGTGCCGGAGCGAGCCGCCGCTCGGCGCACGTGCACAGCAGCCTAGGGCTGCTCCCAACGCCTCCGTATGGGAGACAGTCGCGACCTCAACTGCTAAGGGGAGGCCGGAGCATTTCGGCACCTTGGTTTTTCCTAGGGTGGGGCTCGCACAAATGCCCTGGACCCGCTCTCGGCTAGCCCACCCCTGTCAATCTCCTTTTTTCGGAAACGCCGGTCCGGAGCTCCGTTGCACCGACCAGTCCTGCAGGACCCTCGGTAGGTTCTCCAGCTGGTCGAGCAAGTAGTCGAAACCGACCGCCCTGCATCGGGCATTGTGCCCGTAACCGTAGCTCGCCCAGCAAGCACTCAAGCTGGCATTGCGCGCGAACCGAAGATCGGCTTCCGTGTCCCCCACCACGAGAGACCGGTCGCGCCGAACGCCGGGAACCCTCTGTTGGACTTCATCGAAGAGTCCTGCGTCTGGCTTCCATGGCGCGCCCGGGCGTTCAGCCAACACCGGACTCACGTACTGTCCCAAAGCAAAACGATCTACAGCCGCTTCGATGGCCTTCAGGCCCTTGTTGCTTAGGACGATGATTCTTGCGTGTCTCGCGCATTCTTCCAATGTTGCCTCCGCCCCAGGGAATAGGACTTCGTATTGGCTGCCTTCGGCGGAATACACCTCACGATATCGACGCTCCAAGCGGAGAATCTCCTCGCGGGAGAGATTTGAGCTTGGGTGAAGGGATTGGATCGTCTCTAGCAGAGTAAGACCGGATCCAATCGCGATCTCGATGCGACGGGGATTCGGGACGTCGACGCGGAGCTCGGAAAACGCTGTCTCCAAACTGAATCGAATAGCGGGTGCTGTCGCACAAATCGTCCCATCGAAATCAAGCAGAAGCGTGTCCGTATTCGACCTAGCGGTTCTCAAACTGCCTTCCCGTATCGGGCAGGATACCGTGAGCCGGGCCACCCGGACATCTCCCGAACAACCGTCAATCCCCTCTCCGGCCGAAACCTACAATGGAAGGTGGCATCACGCGAAGGCGTTTGCGTGGCCGACCCGAGTTCGGCACCGTGACTGAGTTTCAGGCGACTGTCCGGGACATCAGCACGGCTGTTCGATACTTCCGCCGCAATCTCGGGTTCTTTGCCGTCTGCATCGTCAACCTAGCGCTCGGAATCGGAGCAACCACGGCTGTGTTCAGCGTGGCCGAGGCATTGCTGCTGCGCCCGCCCCCGTATCCCGACAGCGATCGGCTGGTCACGCTGCGAAGCGTCGAGACCGTGAGTGACCATCCGGTCACACGCGTCGCTCCTGGACTCCTGGCCGACTGGCAGGACACGGCGAAGTCGTTCGAGGCGGTTGCAGGGTACCGGTGGGAGACCGTCGATTTGATCGACGGGGCGCAAAGCGACCGGCTGGGCGGACTTCTCACGACACCGGAATTCTTCGACGTATTCCGCGCGCCGCTTCTTGGAAGGTCCTTCCAGGACGGGGACCGAGGAGCCCAGCGCCCTTACGAATCGACCGCTACCGGGCAGGCGCTGGTGGTCGGCAACGGGCTCTGGCGCCGACACTTCGACTCGGACAGCTCGCTCGTAGGCAACGCTATCGATCTCTACATCCTCAACACCGCTCGCCCCGGTCCCACCAAGTACACGGTTGTCGGTGTCGCAACGGCACCTGTTCGGTTTCCTCCGCTCGAGGCTGATTTCCAACTCGGGGGTTCCACCGTGGCCGAAACGATCGACTTCTGGATACCGCAATTCGTCTCGGCAACCCAGCTCGCCGATCCAGGCCCGGAAGACTATTGGTTCGACGTGGTTGCCAGATTGCGACCGGGTGTGACTCTCGCGCATGCGCAAGCCGAAATGGATGTCATCGCCCGCCTCCATGCCGAGCGATTCCCGGAGTCGTACCGCAACCGAATAGTCCGGGTCGTGCCGTTGAAGGAGCACATGGCAGGAGGTTCGCGCGACGCGATATTGCTCCTGCTGCTTGGCACGGCCATTCTCCTCGTCATCGCCTGTTCGAACGTGGCGGCGCTGCTTCTCGCCCGCGGTGTTGCACGGCGTAGCGAGATCGCGACACACATGGCACTGGGTGCTCCCTCATGGGTCTTGGTGCGACGGTTGCTCATAGAGGCTTTAGTCCTTGCGACATGCGCCGGAGCGCTGGGCGTCGTGCTCGCGGCATGGGCCATCGACTTGGCGAAGCCGTGGATGCCGCCGACCCTTCCGCTGCTCCAAGGGATGGGAATCAACTTGACTGTCCTGGCGTTCGCGCTCGCCGCCGTAATCGCGACTGCGTGCATCGCCGGCCTCGCGCCGGCCATTCGATCCATCCGGGCCGCCGGAGCCTTGGCGACTGGCCTGGAGGGACGCAGCGTGACGTTGGGGAGATTGCAATCCCGCTTGGTCGGTGTTCTTGTCTCGGTCGAAGTCGCGCTCGCGATCGTCCTGCTCGTTGGGGCAGGGTTGCTGGTCCGGAGCGAGCTTGAGGCCAGCCAGATCGAGACCGGGTTCAACCAAGACGACCTGCTGACGATGACCATCTCGCTGCCGCCCAACAAGTTCGAATGGGCTCACAACGCGGTCTTCGCTCGCGACGTGCTGGAAGAGGTTCGGTCGCTCCCGTCAGTCAGCGACGCGGCAGCGGTGCACGGCATACCAATGGGATCCGGCAGCTATTTCTCGAGCGGTGAAGGGATCATCGAAGGGTACGTGCCCGCGAACGAGTCCGAGAAACCGAGCTATGGAATTCGCGTGGTGAGCCCGGGCTATTTCGCCACCATGCAGATCCCCATAGTGGCCGGCCGGCCCTTCGAGGCGCGCGACGAGGAAGGACAGATCGGAGGCGGTCGCACTGTCCTGGTCAGCGACTCCTTCGCGAAGCGCTACTGGAGGGGGCTCGATCCTCTGGGCAGGCGCATCAGCTTTGGTGGGGGATATTCGGACTGGAAGATGACCGTGGTCGGCGTCACGGGAGACGTGCGATACACGGGACTGGAGACGGGTCCAACCGTCGACATCTATATTCCTCTTGGCCTGTTCCCGCAAACGGCAGTCACCCTGATTGCGCGCACAAGAACTGATCCGCTCAACGCGGTGCCGTCAGTCCGGGAACGCATTCGCGGCGTGGACCAGCATGCCTTCGTGACAGACATACGGTCCATGGATCAACTGGTCGCCGATTCGCAAGCCCAGCGCCATGCCGGTACTGTCTTCGTGTCGGTCTTCGGGATCGTGGCCCTGGTATTGGTCGTGGCAGGTGTCTACAGCGTCATTGCACAGGCAGTTGTGGAACGCCGGCGCGATCTCGCTATCCGCTCGGCCCTCGGCGCTAGACCATCTAGGGTCGTCGCTGCGGCAATGCAGACGGCGTTGCAACCCGCAATTGCCGGCATGTTGCTCGGCGGGCTGGCAGCGATTGGGACGACTCGCATTCTGGCCTCGGTACTCTTCGAGGTGAGCGCATTCGACATCGCAACGTGGACAGTGGCGTTCGCGACTCTCCTCGGGGCCTGTGTCGCCGCTGGATTTGTGTCTGGTCGACGAGCTGCCCGGATCGATCCAGTCGCTGCACTACGGAGCGACTAGTCGGGGCCGCTAGTGTGAGGGGCTCCCGCCACCCGCTCGTGAGCGGATACTGTCGTCGCCCCTAGAAAACGCGCCTTCCTCAAACCGCGTAGCGATATCTGCGGTAGAGCCGTTCCAGAGGATAGTGCAGAGCGTAGGTAGACGAGAAACGAGGCGCTCAGAATAGCAGGTCATTCCGAGCGATCGTTGTAGTCCAGGCTGCAATCTTGTTCGTCTATTGGAGGTCTTGCGGGGCCCTAGCAGGGCCGCGACTTGAGAGGTGTTCGCTGCGCACATGGTCAGGTTGGCGGTCCCCAAGCATCCATCATTGCCGTTGTTGGTCGTCAAGGAGCTCCGGCAGGCTCTAGCTCGTCAACTGCGTGATCGACAATCCTTCCGTCGAATAGTCGCACCACCCGCTCCGCGTACGCCTCGAATCGCGGGTCGTGCGTCACCATGCAGATGGTCGCACCACCGTCATGGACATCTCGCAGCAACTCCATCACGGCCTCACCGTTCTTCGAGTCGAGATTCCCGGTCGGCTCGTCGGCGAGCAGCACCGAGGGCTCGCCACCGAGCGCCCTGGCCACTGCCACCCTCTGCTGCTGACCACCCGACAGCTGCGACGGATAGTGCTTCATCCGGTGTGCCATCCCGACCCGTTCCAGGGCTTCCTCGACCCTTTTCTTGCGTTCGGTGGCCGGCATCCCTCGATATGTCAGCGGCAGGTCGACATTCTCGAAGACCGTGAGGTCGCCGATCAGGTTGAACGCCTGGAAGATGAACCCGATCTGCCGATTCCGGATGCGGGCTCGCTGCCTCGCCTTCAGGTTTTCGACGGACTCGCCGTTGAGCCGGTACACTCCGTCGGTCGGGGTGTCGAGCAGTCCAAGGATTGACAGCAGAGTCGACTTGCCGCAGCCAGACGGGCCCGAGATCGCCACGTACTCGCCATCGCGGATCTCGAGATCGACACCCGAAAGCGCGTGCGTCTCGACCTCATCAGTGAAGAACACCTTCGACACGGCTTCCAAGCGGATGAGTGGCGCACTGCCGTTAGTTGAATCTGCCATTGCCTAGCTTGCTGCCTCCTTCTGCCGCAGAACTGAACGCCTATTCGAGCCGGATCCTGTCATAGGCGTCCCACGCCGACATGTCGGATAAGACTACCTTGTCGCCCTCGCTCAGGCCGGAACGGACTTCGATGGTGCTGACTGAAACCTTGCCAACCTGCACTTGGACGCGCGAGGCGTGCGTTTGGTCACCCTCCAGTCTGAAGAGTCCCATGAGGCTCTCTTCCCTGGCATGGATGGGGCGACCCACGTGCAGCACATTTTCGAGCCGCTCAAGTTCGATCGTCCCGTCGACGCTGAGGTCGGGCCGCGCGCCGCGGGGCATCTCCCCAAGCAGCCGGATGTCGACGAGCACCGTCCCCTCGATCGCGGCTGGATCGATGCGCGAAACCTCGCCCTCGATCACCCCGTTCCGGGTATCGACCTCCGCGCGCTGCCCGACCGCTACGTCGTTGACCAACGTCTCCGGGATCTTGAGCTCCGCTTTCAAGTGCGAAGGATCGGAAACCCGGGCCAGCTCGTCACCCGGGGCAACGAGCTGCCCAACCTCGACATCCATCAGCTGGAGGACCCCGTGCATCCCGGCCCGAACCCTGAGTCGGTCGACCTTGTCCTGGCGCAGCGCGAAAAGCGCTTCCATTTGTTCGATCCGAGCCCTCTGCGCCTCCAGCTGCGCTTCCACGGACGGCTTGCGGGCGTCCCCGCGAGCCCGTTCCAGCTCATACCGCTTGTGCAGCTGTTCCATCGCCACGCGCGACTTCATGAGGGTGACTTGGTCTGTCAACCCGGACTTAGACAGCTCGAGATCGGCATCGTGCTGCGCCTTGGCTTGCAGGTACTGTCCCTCGAAGTCAGCGGTTAATGACTCCTGAGTAAGTCGCTGGTCCTCGAGCTGGGCCTGGAGATTCGCCAACTCGGCCTGGCCCTCTCTCAGCTGGGCCGCAGCGTCTAGGTACTCCTGCTCGACTTGCGGGCTGCTGAGTTCCAGCAGGATTGTGCCCGGCTTGACAGGCTGGCCGGGCTGGACGAAGCGTCGCTCGATACGACCCGCGTCACTCGCCGCGATCACAACCACAGTCTCAGGCACCAAGGTGCCGATACCGCGAACCTGCCGCAACATCTCGCCGCGTTTGACCGTGTCCGTGAAGACAACCGCAGCATCCACGCCCGGTGCCGCTGGCTCGATGCGCGACACGGCCCAAGCCAGAGCGAGAAACGCGACAGCCGCGATGCACCCGGCGGCAATCCGCCGCGTACGCTTCCGCTGGGCGTATCCGATGCGCGGCCTGTCCATGCGAAGGTCTGCCTAGGTAGACCGGAATGTATCGGCTATTGTAGCCGCCGATGCCCTGAGCACCGGCGCGTAGCAGGCTAGCAGTGCCGCTGGGACAACGGCTGCACTGGCTGCAAGATAGACGAGAGGGTCGCTTGGTCCGACACCAAAGAACATTCCCTGTACAAGTCGGACATGGCCGTCGGCACAGGCGATTCCGACCCAAGGCCAATGAAGACCGGGTACATCCCTTTCAGGACGAGATCCCGTCTCGCTCTCCCGACCGGAGCACCCAGGGCACATCGGATTCGGACCTCGCGCGTTCGGCGAGACATCGATTGGGCAGCCAAACTGTAGACGCCGATGACGGCCAAGATGGATGCGAGGAGCGAGAACAAACCAACTGTGGTCGAAGCAAACAAGCGCGTGGCAAGCGCCCGATCGACAAGGCTCCTTGCCGGATCAAAGGCCTCCAAAGGGGGCTTTCGGGTCGACACTCCACACGGCCTTTCGCACGGAGTCGGAAAGAGACAGCGGATCAACCTGGGCACGGATTACCAACCATAGGGCTCGCGGCACGTGATCGTACCAGCGGATGAGCCTTGGATCCCATTGCGGCCGCTGCCCACAAGGCACCTCCCGTGACTCACGGTCATTCCTCTTCGCTGATTCCTGCGGGATGTCCCGCTCCCGTCTGCCGGTTTAGCGACGCGCGCTTGAGGCGTCGGGATCGGGCCGGGCCCCGTCCAGTGGCGACGATCGCGGAAACGCTGTGGTCACTACGGGTGCCAGCCGAGCGCGCGGGGACGACTCGCGATCCAGTCGTGGATTTCGTCGGCGCGCCAAGCAACCGCCCTCTCGCCAAGCTTGAGCGGCAACGGGAAGGTCCCGCCCCGCATCTTGCGATAAATGCTCGCTTTGCTCAATCCGGTGAGCCGCTCGACATCACGGCGGCGAAGGATCTTGATTTCCATTTGCATCGTCCCTTGGAATCACGAAACCGCATGGGCCCCAACCCTGCGGAAACTATAGGCAGGCTACTGGAAGAACACGTGATTCCACTGAAAGTTGCAACGGAAGCATCGAATCTCAAATCCTCTTTCTCAAAGGAAACTACACGCTGTTCCCCGGCGCAAGATACTGATACGCCGCGCCGTCGCTTGGCTCAGTCGAGGTCCCTGATGCGTATGTTGCGGTAGAAGACAGGCCAGCCCTCCGACTGGAGGCAAATGCTGCCCTCGGCGGGTTCGATGTCGTGGCCCCCGTTCATCTTATTCCCGTTGAGCTTCACAATGACGACTCCGTCCAGAGACTGCATCTCGGGGCTCTCCCACTCGCCGAACGGCTTGAGGTTCTCGAAGACCGTTCCTGCGGGCGGCCATCCGACGGGTCGCGGAAGGAACGCTCGTGAACGCCCCGGCTACCTCCGCTCCCGCGCCGTCGGTGCCGGCCAGCCAGCCCGGCGAACTGGCTGCCCTGCTCAAGCGCCAGCACCTAGCCAACGCCCGGCGCGGCCACGGTGAGCTCATCGAACGCGCAGGGCGCGAACGGGCGCCTCCCTGCACGACCACAACCTGGCCGAGGCCATCATCGACCGTGTCCTCGAGCGCGGCTGCATCCTCACCCGGGAAGGACCATCGATGCGCACGCGCCATGTGGAGGGAATCGACTATGAATGCTGACCGCCCGCTCCAGAACCCGGTCGAACCTGCCACCTCGACCTTCCCCGCTCACACGGGGCCCTAGCCACTGCGTCCTTGTCCGACCGGCCGCGCCATCAGCCGCGAGTTACCCAGACCGCAACTCCATGTGCGGCTCCCGCCTCGCTACCGGACACGAACCTGGAATCTTCCCCGCCTGCCCCTGCTCCGGCAGCAGCTGACCGGCCAGAATTTCCGGAATTCACCGAAAACCCACACCGCTGACAACCTACAACTGTGCAAGTCGGCCCAGCTCTCGGGAACAAAGTGACGGCGAACTCGGACGCGTAGAGCGGTGGGATCGATGCAATATGCTGGTCACGTGCGGGTTGCACCACGCTCGGTCGTGCATAGCGATCCAGAGATTTCTGGAGGCACACCGGACTTCCGCGGCACACGGGTTCCGGTTCAATCGCTTTTTGACTACTTGGAAGGCGGTGAAACAATCGAGCAGCTTCTAGATCAGTTCCCGTCGGTCTCGAAAGGACAGGCGCGCGCCGCTCTGGAGTTGGCCTGCGACTCCATTCTGGCCCGTGCGCGTTCTGCTTGACGAGAGTCTGCCGCGTGCCCTCGCCGCAGAGTTGACCGGACAGCGAGCTAGTAGTGTGCAGGCCGAGGGTTGATCAGGTACGAACAACGAAGAATTGCTAAGTGTGCGTCCCAGTTATGCTGGCAGGATTTTTCCATAAATTCTGGCACACCCAGAGAACAGTCTGGGAAGGGCTGGGAAGGCACCTCATGAGGCAGTCTACTGATCAGACAGGCCCGACACAGGGTCGAGGTGGCGGGTGCGCATGGAGGGGCCTTCGAGCGTGACGAAGCGACCGCATCCGAGGAAGCGGCCGAGAATGGCTTCGCTCGCGGCCCCTTCGAAGAGCTGGTCCAGCTCAATCCAAGGCGTGACCTTCAAACACCGCAACCAAGGAAGTCGCATCCAGTGCGGCCGTGAACCAGGTGGCCAGTTCGGCCTGCGAAGCACTTGCGATTAGTCTCTGCACTGCCTCAGGCAGTTGCCCGAACCGATGCTCCAGCAGCTGCGTCAATGAGTCGGCCCGTCCCGTGGTCAGCCCCTCGGTCAGTCCCGCAGTCTTGCCCTCGTCGAGCAGTTCCTGTACAACGTGTCCTACCATCGCCTCTCCTCGGCCCGGCTTCGCCGCTTCCGCCGCCGCGCTCAATGTAAGCCGACGCACATTCCAGACACTCATAAGATACACCACCACTTGCCTCTCGAAGTCCGATTCGTCCGGTAGGGCCGCTAGGATCTCCGGCAGCGCGGCCAGCTTCTCGTCACCGGCTTCTTCGCCTCGATGGGAGTAGCGCAGCACAAGCAAGCCGGCCCTCGCCGCCGGGTCGGCCGCGAGCCGCTCGACCGGAATGTGCCCCAAGTCTCGTAGGAAATACCCGAAGGTCGGCTCGAGCGCCTGCAGGCGCTCGTCCTGCCCTGACACCATCGCGGCGATCGAGCGCGGCGCCGTCCAAGGCTGGCGGCCGTGATAGAACACCAGCGGCACGATCGCCGGCAGGGCCCGCAGCCTGTCCGCTTCGCCTCGGGCGTAGGCCTCCCAGATGCGGGCCTTGTATTTCCACAGCTGCAGGGCCGTGCCAGGGTCGGAATACGACTTGTGCTCCAGAAGCGCGTACACGAAAGCCGGCTGCCCGCCGCGCAGGGTTACTTGCAGGAGCTTGTCACTCTGGCTGGCGCGCAGTTCCTCGTCCACGAATGTGCCGTCGAGCGGCACCGGTAGTTCGTCGGCGAGCAAGGCCCCAAGCCACGGCTCGAGGTGGGCTCGCAGAATGGCGTCCGCCCTGTGCTGGTCCGACAGGGTCGCCCGAAAGATCAGGTCGTGCGGTTGGTTGAGGTTGAACTCCATGAGGTCTAGCGGATCAGGCCGCGGCTGGGGCCTTAACCAAGCCGGGGGCGCGCTGGCAAGAGAGAATAGCAAGCATGACGGCCACAGGAATCGGCATGGGCGGGCAAGGCTGGAACGCCCGCTGTGCGATAGGCCATATCCCGGCGGGCGTTGGGTCGAGATCGATACTGCAACAGAGATGTACAGGATGCGCCGCGCAGTCGCTTAGCTCAGTTGAACTCCTTGATTCGTAGGTTTCGGTAGAAGACAGGCCAGCCCTCCGACTGCAGGCAAATGCTGCCCTCGGCGGGCTCTATGTCGTGGCCCTCGTTCATCTTCTTCCCGTTGAGCTTCACCGTGACGATTCCGTCGAGCGACTGGACCTCGATGCTCTCCCACTCACCAAGCGGCTTGCGATTCTCGAAGACTGGCCCGCGGTGCGCACCGCTCACGCTGCCCCCACGAACACCGAACAGACTGCCCGCTTCGCCGTAATGGCCCTGCACTTCCAGCGATTTCGGCCAGTCGTCCTCGACTGCCCCCGCATGAATGAAATAACCGGCGTTTGGATACTTCGGAGGCTTCTGGGTCCACCCTTCTTTCTGGAACCGCCACTCGGCCCGAAAGATGAAGTTGCGGTACGTCTTCTTGCTCCGCAGGAATCCGTTCGGCTTGCCAGTGCAAACGATGACACCGTCCTTGACCGACCAAGTGTCGGGAGCGGACCCCTCCACCGTCCAGTGCTCGTTTATTTCAGCTACAGGAGACAGTGACACGAACTCGTCAGACTGCCCCAACACCGCTACGACAGCCGTGACAAGCAGCACGGGTGCCCACGCCAACCGTATGATTCCCCTTGCGTACATGAACCGCCTTCGACCTTGGAATCATACAGCCACACAGCGCCCTCGGGCATCTAGGCGGGAGCACTATAAGCGATTGGCTGATCCCAGCGAGATGATACGCTGAGCACCGCCGAATACAAGACGTTACGTCGATGTGAGGAAGTCCTGCATGAGTAACCACAGACTCGTCCGCCGCCGTTTCCTGCAGGGAGCAGCCGTCGCAGCGGCCGCAACCGCAGTGCCCGCCCAAGAAAAGCCGTTGCGCTTCGGAACGATCGGCGTCGGCAAGCGGGGCAGCGCCCACTTGACACGCTTGGTGGCACGCTCGGACGTCACAGTCGGAGCCGTCTGCGACATCGATCCCTCCGCCCGTGACGCCGCACAGAGCGCCGCCCGCACCGATAATCCTCGTTCCTACGCCGACTACCGGGAGTTGCTCCGCCTAGAGGATATCGACGCGGTCCTCATTGCGACGCCTTGCTACCTGCACGCGGAGATGTCCGCGGCCGCACTCGAGGCTGGCAAGCACGTCTTCTGCGAGAAGCCGCTAGCGATCTCGGCGGATCAGGTCAAGCTGGTGCTGGACGCCGCCCGCGAGTCCAAGGCCGTGTTTCAGATCGGACAGCAGTTGCGCAGTTCCCAGCACATACAGGGAGTGGTGCGCGGGATTCACGAGACAGGACTCATCGGCACTCCGCTCGTCATCAAAGCTCAACGCCACAGCACCCCCACGCCACCGGGCACACGGCGCGAGGACGGCAGCGGCCAGCAACGGCGCTTCCCCGGCTGGTACAACGACGTGAAGCTATCGGGAGACCTCATAGTCGAGAACGCCATCCACAACCTCGACGTGTGCAACTGGCTGGCTGGCAGCCGTCCCGTCAGCGCCTTCGGGCACGGCAAGCGATACCTTCCTGAACCGATGCCTGCGGGCACGGTCATGATGGACGGCTTCAGCGTCGAGTACATCTACAACAACGACATGCACCTCGACTACAGCCAACTCTACTTGCATCCGCGTGCGCTCAAGAAGCTCCCAAACGGCCAGTGGTACGTCATCTACGGAGAGAAGGGCACGATCGAACTGGACAACAGCTCGTGGACCTTCTACGACATCTACGGGAACTCCGAGCCCGTCGAGCACAACGCCGTCGAGGGCCTTGACCTCACTGAAGAAGCCCACAACGACTTCGTTCGCGCGATCCGCGAGAACCGCAGGCCGATTGCCGACGTTGAAGTCGCCGCCACCGCAGCCCTCACCGGCATCATGGGCAGGGAAGCGATCTACCAGCGCCGGATGATCACTTGGGACGAAATGGGCGTCACGGTCTGATCGCGGCCTAGACCGACCCACGCACCGCTCTATGGCCGTTCCCCAATTGCTTCAGCGAGAGACAACGTGCAAGTCCCGATCGAGTTCGACGACCGCGGCTCCCAGTCCACTACCGACTCGTCTCGCGAAGCGGACGTCGGAGATCGACACCCGATAGCCATCTGCCGTTGGCTGAACTCGATAGGCCGGTAGCCGCTTCCAGCTGTTCAGCCCCCTGACCTGAGGCGCGGCAAGCGCAGCCTGGGTGACTGGCCCTTCGGGACCGCGGTCGATGGACGGGTGGGCAAATCGGATCGATTCAGCCGCTAACCAATTGACTTCCACGAAGTGATAGTGCTCCGCGTCAGCGACGACAATATCTCGGCGAAAAGGATTGCCGGGTGCGGGCCCCGCCATGATTTGCATCGGGACGCTATCGCGCTCTGCTAGCCACGCAGCAACCTGCCGTGCGGCGAGCCGTGACGTGGCCACCATCGTCACGATGTACACCGCGGTGGCGATCAAGGCAATATTTGCAAGTCGTGGAATGCGCCCCTGCAATCGCCCGCCCAGCCGCAGCCAGATGATCGCAACCAAACCGACACACCACAACAGTCGGACGAACAGCGCCGCGCCATCAAAGCTGGTAATGAGCAACGTGGTCACGGCACCGAGTGCCACCCACGCCGATGCACCGACTCTCGAAGCGCTATGCGCAACCACTACGGAAGTGCCGAGTAGCAGCCAAAGCCACGGATCGACGATGAACAGGGCATCCCCGTAGAACCACCTTCCGTCGAAAGGCATCAAGAGGCGGACACCATAGATGTTCAGCCAGTCAAGCAAAGGGTGCAAGACCACCGCCAAGGTGCTAAGTCCAAGCAGCGGACCTGCCCGCGCCACTGGCTCGCGCCCTCGCAAGCGCGCGATCACTCGATCGACAAGCAACAGCAGCAAGGTCAGAGCGATGGGCAGGACGACCATCGCAAGCAGTCCGTGCGTCCACCCGCGCCGAAACCAGAGGGACAGGTCGCGATCCATGAACATGGTGATCGCGTCAATGTCAGGAGCGTTGGAGCCCAGAATCAGGGCCGGAGCTGAGAACGGGGTCAAGTCCTTGAGGCGCGTCTCCGCCAGCGTGGCACCGGCAAGTGTGTGGGCTAGGGGGTCCAAGGGACAGCGGAATGCCGGCACTCGCGGGGCTTGAGAGCCAAGGCCGACTAGGACCTCCCAGAATACTTGAGACCCACCGCG
This sequence comes from Terriglobia bacterium, assembly GCA_009841225.1. Classification (GTDB taxonomy): domain Bacteria; phylum Acidobacteriota; class Terriglobia; order Bryobacterales; family UBA6623; genus VXMF01. The sequence continues at coordinate 152,580 of VXMF01000058.1, forward strand.
TCTCCGTCACTCTGTTCACAGGCGACAAGTCTGTCCCTCTGCTAGGCTCTTCACAGCATGACTACAGAGGGAACGAGACGGCGGTTTCTAACTGGCATCGCAGCAGCCTCGGCCTTGGCCGCCCGCCCAAGCGGCGTAGCAACAGCCGAAGAAGGCGAGGCGTATTGGGAAGAGGTCCGAAAGAAGTTTCCGTTTCGGGAAGACCGCGTGCCTATGAACGCCGCGAACCTGTGCCCGTCTCCGACAAGCGTCGCCGCGACCGTAACCGAACTGACGAGATCAATCGATGAGGACTGCTCCTTCCAAAACCGGGAGCGCTACGCTTCGGACAGGGAGACAGCGCGGTCTCGCGTTGCAGACCAGATCGGAGCGGAAGCGGACGAAGTGGCTCTAGTTCGCAACACCAGCGAGGCCAACAACATCATCAACAACGGGCTCGACCTCAAGGCCGGAGACGAGGTTGTGATCTGGCGCCAGAACCATCCGACCAACAACGTCGCTTGGAAGGTACGCGCGCAACGGAGAGGATTTTCGCTGCGCGAGGTTGAGGTTCCGTCGAACCCTGCCAACCCGGAAGAGTTAATGCGTCCGTTTAGGGAGGCGCTGACGCCGAGGACGCGCGTGCTGGCCCTCACCCATGCGTCTAATGTAAGCGGACTCTTGCTGCCGGTGCGGGAGCTCTGCAAACTCGCCCGACGCTCTGGAGTCTATGTCCATGTGGATGGAGCCCAGACTTGGGGCGCGCTTGAATTGGATCTCCATGAGCTTGGCTGCGACTCATTCGCAGCCAGCGCGCACAAGTGGTACTGCGGCCCGAAAGAAGTCGGGCTCCTGTATGTCCGCCGTGAAAGGATCCCAGAGATCTGGCCCAGCACCGTGGCTCCCGGATGGGGTAACGAGGCGGAGACCGAACTCGAGGGAGCCCGGAAGTTCGAGTCGATGGGACAGCGCGACGACGCTGCCATCAGCGCGATGAGCGAGGCTGCTAAATTCCACTCCGCCATCGGCACAGATCGTGTGGAACAGCGAGTCCGTGAACTCTCCTCTCTGCTAAAGCAGTCCTTAGCTGAGGCGGGAGCCACGCTCGTTACACCGCTCGACAACAAGCTCAGCGCAGGGGTATGCATCGTGCAGGTGGTACCGGAAAAGCGACAAGCAGTCTTCGATGCCATGTACGACAAGTTCGGTATCGCCGGATCGACATCCGGCGGCTTTCGCCTCTGTCCGCACGTATATAACACTCGTGAGCATATCCAGAGGGCCGCGCGGGGCGTCGCGTCGCTTCGACCGCTTTGGGCATGAGCTCAGGTTCCCGGGAGTTCGTCAAGAGTTCCAGATGCAGGAGATTCACCTCGGGCATCTCCTAGCCTCCGGGCAACCGCTGTAGCCTGACTCGCCAAGGCACGTTCCAAGAGATAACGGTCACTTGGGCGGCCTGCGGTAATCTCGCGTGTCAAGGCACTGGTCGTAGAGTTCCCGGTCGATCCCGATCCAATCGGTCTTATTGATCCCTCTGCGATTCCGACTAGCAGGGCCGCAGGGAAATGCGCTAGCAATCTTGATCCACCGTCGTCGCTCCTGTGCTATCACTCGGATCTCCTCGGCTACCTCCGAGAGATCCTGATCCTGGCTCATGACGAGGGCCACATCGTATTCGCGACCGTGAGCGAGTGTAATCACGTCGAGCGCGATCCGTACATCGATACCCTTCTCCTCACCAGCACGAAAAGAGTGCTGTGTGCCGTCCGGTAGAGTCACCGTGCGATTCCTGTATCGGAGTGGCCTGCTATATACGACGACATCCTGTCGACCCATCGTGGCGAGCTTTCGAGTCCAGAAGGAGTGCCATTGGGAGTTGTCGCCGGCATCGGGAATCCCGGTGTAGAAGCGTACCTGTGTCAACTCCCATCCCTGCTTGGAGCAAACTCTCCGGGCGAGAGCCGAAGCGTCGTAGTTGGGATAGCTGTAGCCGAAGGCTTCGCGAGCAGCGTGGAATAGGTTCTGGCCATCCACAAAGGCGACGGCACGATTCGCTCGGGCTCGCCGCTCAGTGGCACTCGGCACAAAAAAATAACCCCGCCCGAGGCCTCTCGGCGTGTCGGACGGGGAGCAACTATGCGTTAGCATACCGAAACACGAAGCGAACGTCAAGCTGCAAGAGCTAGCGCCAGCGTCATCGTGAATCCCGTCTTCGGGCTCAGGTAGTCCCGCATGGCCACCGTGTGCAAGCGCACGGTCGTACTCAAGCTCTCGATCGGGTTCGTCGTGTGCAGACGCCGTTAGTCCTCAGCCGGATGGTCGTATAACGCTTGCAGGTTCTCCCGTAGCCCAGATCGGCTGGCCGCTGTCATCGGTGCGCTGCGCGGATTCAAACACACACCAGCCTTGTCCGACGTTGCGGCCAAGAGACAAGCACGGCGATTTTCCGCAAATAGCTGTTCGCAAGAAATTCTTGCAAATCGAATTATGCAATGATAATTGCGCTAGTCTAGGTGTTGGTGGCTAAGGACCTCATAGGAGTGCGCCTCAAGGCGGTGCGCGCAGGGCGCGGGCTTTCCCAGGATGATCTTGCTCAGCTATTCGGATTCAAGGACCGCCAAACCGTTTCGGCGATCGAGACCGGCACACGCCGCATGACAGCGACGGAATTGATGCTAGCAGTCGAGAAGCTGGGCGCTCCGCTTGAACACTTCATCGATCCGTTTCAGCTCGTCGGCGAAGGCCGCTTCTCATGGCGGCAGACAGGTGTCCGAGTGGACGAACTCGAAGAGTACGAACGCGACGCCGGTCGGTGGATCGCGGCGTACCGTGCACTGGCGCCCCAAGTCGGGCGCGACTTGCCACTCATGCGCCGGGCGCTAGGGCTTACCCGCAACTCGCGTTTCGAGGACGCCATGGTGGCTGGGGAGCGATTCGTTACGGAATTCAACCTTGGAGAGGTGCCTGCAACGGCCTTGATCGAAGTCATGGAGCGCGAACTGGGCATCTTAGTTCTGATGGTTGATGCCCAGCAAGGTATCTCTGGCGCGGCTTGCCGGTTGCCGGAGTTGGATACGGTCATAATCCAACGGCGAGAGGTCGAGGGCCGGCGCAATTTCGGTGTTGCGCACGAGCTATTCCACATCCTGACGTGGGACGCCATGCCGCCGGAACGTTCCGAGGAGATCCGGGAAACCGGCGGCAACCGAGCTGAGCAACTCGCCAACCATTTTGCAGCGGCGGTCCTAATGCCGGCCTCGTCGCTCGAACAAACGGGCGGTTGGGCTAGCTTGACCGGCGAGGATCTGATAGCACAGCTGAATGCGGTGGCAGACAAGCTTCGAGTGACCTCTTCCGCCCTACGCTGGCGGCTCGCCTCGCTCGGGGAACTGAAGCCTGCCGTGGCGAGCTCGCTGCCCGAAGATGCGCTGTTAAACAACGGGCACAAGGTGGTCAACGGCACAACACCTGCGTTGTTCTCGAGACGATTCGTCGAGGTCCTCGCTTTGGCCATCGAAGCCGGCTATGTCTCCGTCCGCCAGATGGCCAGCTTGCTTGGCCTCGCTATCGATGATATGGCCGATCTTTTCGCGACGAATGGAGTCGCGCAGCCGGTCGACCTGTGAACCGCAACGGCACGACAGAACACTTGGACTGTTAGTTCTAGCCGAGCATAGCCAGCCATGAAGTGCCCGGCGGACTACCTGCGATAGTCCATGCGGTGCGGCAGGAAGGTGACGAGCAGGACGCATTGGCCCTAGCCATCTACCACGTGCTGCGATTCCTTCAAGGATCCCGTTCGCTGAATCGACCGGACCCGGGAACTGCGGCCGATTGGCTGTTCACAGTCCGTCCTGGTTTCCGTTGCACCCACCGTGTTTCGAGTAGTGCGATGCAGCGTGGGTTCCGTTTGCGCGAAAATCGCTTGCAAGACGGCTCGTTTCTGGAGCGACCACTAGTACGCCTCGCACGGAAGCCGTATTCAGCCAACACCGAAGCTCCGGGTGCAGCGCCATGAAGGATCCTGTCGCTTGGTACGACAAGCACGCGAGCACGGTCGCGGCGCAGTACGAATCCGTGAAATCGGAATCTCTGTACGAGTGGCTGACCGAGTTCCTGCCCAAGCCGCCCGCATTGGTGCTCGATGTCGGTGCCGGATCCGGGCGCGACGCTGCCTGGCTCGCCGCCAAGGGCTACGAAGTGTTCGCCATCGAGCCTTCGAAGTCTATGCGGCGGGTCGCCAAGATGCTGCATCCCGCTGCCCCAGTCCGCTGGGTCCACGACTCGCTTCCCAAACTGGACTACACGGTGCGATCAGGTCTCTCGTTCGACGTGATCCTGCTCAGCGGAGTATGGATGCACGTCCCTCCGGGGCAGCGGCCCAGGGCCTTCCGCAAGCTTGTCAACCTTCTCCGGCCAGGTGGCATCATTGCCATCTCTCTGCGGATCGGTCCCGAAGAACCCGAGCGCGGGATGTACGGCGTGGACAGTTCAGAGATTGAGTCGCTAGCGAAGAAGCACGGGACAATTGTCCATCGTGCAGTGGAGCGCGAGGATCTTTTGGGCCGCGACGGGGTCCGCTGGAAGAACTACGTTCTGCGGTTTCCGGACGACGGAACAGGTGCTCTGCCCCTGCTGCGGCACGTGATTCTGAACGACGACAAGAGCTCGACCTACAAGCTGGGCCTGCTGCGCTCGATTTGCCGCATCGCTGACGGCTCCGCCGGACTTGTGCGGCTCACTGACGACGACAGAGTCTCGATTCCGCTAGGGCTGGTCGCGCTGACGTGGCTGAGGCTCTACAAGCCGCTGCTCGCAGCTGATTTCCCGCAGAATCCAAGGAATATCAGCGGAGGAGTTCACCTCGGATTCGCCCGCGAAGCCCTTGACAGACTCGCGGCATTCTCCCACCTAGACATGAGAGTGGGGATTCGGCTCGGGGCGACCGACGCAGTCGCGCTCCACCGGGCATTGCGCGATGCGGCCAGAACGATCCGGATCATGCCCGCCCGCCACATGACCTTTCCGGACGGGACTCCGATCCTTCCAGTGAGCCACACTACACCGCCCCCTCTGGCGCTAAACCCCTACGTCATCGACGAACCGTACCTGCGCAGTTTCGGCGAGATGCTCGTTCCATGGAGAATTTGGCAAGCCGTGCAACGGTTTGCAGTCTGGATCGAGCCGGCGCTAGTGGAGGAGTGGATCCGACTCATGCAGGGGTACGCGGAAACTCAGGGCCGAGACTTGCCAAGGGATCGCGCAGCAGCAGCGATGATATGGTCCGACCCCACGCGAGATGTTGCGATCGCCAAGCGGCAGGCGCGAGATCTGCTGGAGTCCAGCGATCTTCACTGTGTCTGGAGCGGCAAGAGACTCTCAACGAAATCTCTCGACCTCGACCACTGCTTTCCTTGGTCGGCTTGGCCGTGCTCCGACCTCTGGAATCTCATGCCCGCTAATCGGTCGGTGAACCAGAGAGAGAAGGGAGCGAAGCTGCCAAGCGCGACGCTTATGCTGGCCGCACGCGAACGCATCATGTCTTGGTGGGAGGCGGCGTACGGGTTGTCAAGTCCGCTAATTCACAAGAGGTTCGCGCTCGAGGCTGCGTCCAGCTTGCCCGGCGTCCTGCCATTGGACGCAGATCTCGACTCGTGTTTCGAAGGAGCCTTCGCACAGCGCGCCAAGCTGCGCTACGACCAGCGCGTGCCGGAATGGTCGGGAGAGAAATACGTCGAGTAAATGCCACTGCGGGCGTTATCAACACCCCGGATAGCAGTCCGGTGGGCGAATCCGGTTCCCCTTAGCCGATCAGATCGAATCCGCTGCTGGACAGCGGGCTTTCGGCGGCGAGCGCACGTGCGTGCTTGCGCTCAGCCGTCGGTGCGGCCCCCAGAGAAACGCCGACTGCCCCTTAGGAAAATCTAGGCTGCAGATTCTCTCATAGCCAACAAGCAGGAGTGAGTTCCGAATTAGGTCAACTAATTCGGAATATATTCCGATTTATCAGGATTTCTTGGGGCCACTCGACGATGGTCCCAGCCTCTCCCTTACGGGTCACTAATCAGGTTGCAGGCGTATGGCCAAGGTTCGCTTGGACCGGCTGCGAGGAGTAGCGCTAGAGATCACAGCGATGGCAGCCCGCTCACCTCAACCGTGAACGGGAGCGTGCTGACCTTCCCCTTGCGCCGTACCTGCACCCACACTCGGTACATGCCCGGTTCCGGGAAGATCACGTTCATCTGGATGAGCTTCCCGCCATCGGCAATGCTGGGGTGACCGTGCATCATCGTGATCAGGTCGTCCTTGACCGCCAGCATGTGCGCCCAAGCACCGAGGTACTTCTGCAACCCCCGGGCCGTGTTGAGCTCGAAAAACAGCAGCGTCAGCAGACCCGCCAGCGGCTCGGGCGGATCGGTTCGCAACGAAACCTTGACGTTGCGGCCCCGCTTGGGCACTCTGTCGGCGGCCAGGCTGGGAGCCAACATCTCCAACGGCTCCTCGAATCCGGCCGTGGTCAACGTCATCGGAATCATCTGGGGAGTCCCGCCGGTCGGGTAGAAGTCGCCCATCAGCCGATACACGCCGGGTCGGTCGAACATCGCTTCGATCCGAAAGATGCCGTCGTCGCCAAGCGTGGGATGCTCGTGCCGGAACACCTCAAGGTCGTGGCTCACCCAGAACAGGTGGAAGAGCTTCTCGTGGACAAGCTCGAATTCGGTCTGGCGCTCTCCGTTATCAGGCTGCAAGACCTCGAAGCCCAACTCCACGGGCTCACCCACTCGAACCGCTGCCGGAGTGGTCGTCAAGCGGACCTGGTACTCGGCTGGCACGGGCAGGCCGAAGACGAGTTGCATCCCGCAACGGGAGCAGACTCCTGCGCTCCCGGACCTGATATCGGGGTCCATCGGGCAGACGAACGGAAGCGCTTCGAGGGGCGCGAGGTCCAACTCCAAGCCCTCGACAACGCTCTGTCCGAACAGGGGAGTCCAGGCCAGCAAGGCCAGAGCCAATAGCGACCGCATGGCTCGCTGCCGTGCCCGACGACGCTCCAAAGCGATGCGGGACAGCGACGGTGCCAGCGACATCAACCGACCCCGCTCACCGCTTCACCCATTTCTGCAGAAGCGGCGGGCTCGCGCGGGGCTGTCTAGTGAGTCCGGCAAAGACGTTTCCGAGATCATCCGCTCCCAATCCTTCCGGATCCGTCCCGTCGATAAAGACCAGCACCTCCCCGTCCCCAGCTCTGCCGATTCGGATTCCGTTCTCGCCGCCAGGATTGCGCACAGCGCCGGCAATGGTCTTGCCGGACTCGGAATCGGAAACGAACAGGAAGTCGCCGGATATGATCGCGATCCCGCTGGGGCGCCCGAACTGCCGCCAATCATCCACGAAGTTCATGTCCTGATCGAATATCTGGACGCGGTCGTTGGAGCGGTCGGCCACGAACAGCCGGCCCCGCGAATCAAACGCCAGCGCGTGCGGACCATCGAACTCGCTGGGGCCGGAGCCCTTCTTGCCCCACTCTTTGACATACTCGCCAGCGCTGGTGAAGCGCATTAGCCGGTCGCCGTCCTGCTGGCTGGTCGATGGGCGCGGGAAATGGCCGTCGGCAATGATGATGTCGCCGTTCGGCGCCACCGCGCAGGCGGTGGGCGCGATGAACGTGTCCTTGCCCGCCTTCGACACGCCAGCCTTGCCCAGCGTTAGAAGCAACTCGCCGTCTTGGCTGAACTTGAAGAACTGATAGCCCCGCCCCGCCTTGGACGGGTCGTCCCCGAAGGGGCCGCTGTCGCCCGCCCAGAGGTTGCCATCTTGGTCCATGCAGAAGCCATGGGCCTGCACGAACATTCCCTCGCCGAATGCCTTGACGGCCTTGCCGGAGGAATCCAGCTTGATGATCGGCGGGTCCGAGCGATGGTGCAGCCACAGCCCTCCCTCACCGTCGGGAATGATCCCGATGGACGAGCCCCACAGCACTCCTTCGGGCAGTTCGCCCCAACCCTCCACCATCCGATACGGATTCGGCAATGCCTCGGTGCCTCGCTGGGCCGACAAGCCGGCCGCCAGGAGAAGCATCGAGACGCAAGCGGCTAGAAACTTCGTAGGAGCAGTTACCGGCATGGATTCTCCTCCACTACATGCGCCATGAGTCCGGCCCCAGCGCCATCGCGACGCCAACCTGGCCCTCCTCTGCGGCTACTGGACATCTTCGAAGAACGAGCCCATGCTGCGGAATTTCTCGTGGCGGCCTTCGACGAGCTCGTCCGCTGATTGGGCCGCGAGCGCTTCAAGGCTGCGCTCCAAGGCATCGCCGAGCAGAGTCGCAGCTTGGTCCACGTCCTCGTGCGCGCCGTCCTGCGGCTCGGGAATGATCTCGTCCACCAAGCCCAGATCCCTCAGGTCCATGGCCGTCAACTTCAAGGCGTTCGCCGCCAGCTCGGCCTTGCCCGAGTCCCGCCACACGATAGCGGCGCAGCTCTCGGGCGAGATCACGCTGTAAACGGCGTTCTCCATCATCAAAACCCGATTGCCCATGCCCAACGCCAGGGCACCGCCACTGCCACCCTCGCCAATACAAATCGCGATCAGAGGCACTCTCAAGTTGGCCATCTCGTAAAGGTTGCGGGCGATAGCTTCTGCCTGGCCGCGCTCCTCGGCGTCCTTGCCCGGATAGGCTCCCGGCGTGTCCAGCAGGGTCACGATGGGCCGGCCGAATTTCTCGGCAAGCTTCATCGTGCGCAAGGCCTTGCGGTATCCCTCCGGGCGCGGCATGCCGAAGTTGCGGTAAACGCGCTCCTCCGTCTTGCGCCCTTTCTGCTGGCCAATGGCCATGACTTGCTTGCCGCGAAGGGATCCGAACCCGCACACAATCGCGGGATCGTCCCCAAAGGCGCGGTCCCCGTGAATCTCAGAGAAGCCCTCGATCAGGCGCGTGATGTAGTCCAGCGAATGTGGCCGCTGCGGATGCCTGGCCAGCAGCACGTGCTCCCACGCGGAGCGGTCCGTCGCCGCGGTGGGATCGCCTTCGGGGGCGGGCGCGGGATTCTCACTGGGCTCTTTGACGCGTTTCGTCATTCGCCGGCCAGTCCCTGGCACGCCTTCCATTGTATGGCGGGTGCGCTCCTCCAGAGGCACCGTGGCCGCTGTTCGGCGGCCCTGCCCAGTCTCGTTGCCTACACTGAAGGCGTGCTCGTGCGGGCGTTTTCCATCGTCGTAGCCGCGGCTATCCTGGCGGCACCGCTGTCCGCCCAGGCGGACGAGCAACTGATCGCCGACATTCGCATGTTCACCGTCATGGCCGCGATCAACGCGGCCGGCTATGACGATGGCCTCTCGGCAGAAGCGGATCACCCGGCCCGCAAGGCCCTGCGCCAAGAACTCGAATCCGTCGATTCGGGCATGCGCAACCGCCTGCGCACCTACTACGAGCAGCACAAGCTGGATGACGCGGAGCTCGACCTGTCACAGTACATTTCGTTCGCCCTGATGTGCGGCGAGCCGCCCTTCTTCGACCTCAGGGCCGAGGTTCCCACGGACCTGCCGCTCGACGTACGGACGATTCGCGGCCTGTCCGCCCTGCTGCGCGAATTCTACGAAGTCGCTGACATCGAAGGCCTCTGGCAGCGCTACCTGCCAGCCTACGAAGAGGCGATGTTGCGCTACCAAGATCCGCTGATCGAGTCGGTCTTCGAGATCAACGGCTACCTCCGCGTGCCCCCGGCAAGCCGGGAGGCGCGCGGCTTCAAGGTCTACTTCGATCTGCTGGCCGCGCCGGGCAGCATCAACATGCGTTCTTACGGCGGCGATGTGAAGATCGTCGTCCACTCCTCCTCAGAAGTGCGTACAGAGGAAATCCGCGCTGCCTATCTGTTGCACCTGCTCGACCGGCTGTCCATCCGCTACGCGGAAGTCGTCGCCAAGAAGGAGTCGCTCTCCCGCATGGCGCTGTACGCCCCAGCCCTGGACGATGCCTACAAGTCCAACTTCCAGTTGCTGCTGACCAAGTCGCTAGCCCATGCTGTCCAGACCCGCATGCGCTACGAGCCGGAACAGAAGAAGCTGGAGCGCATCATGGAACACACCCGCAACGGCTTCATCCTGGCACCCTACTTCTACGAGAAACTGGCGGAGTACGAAAAGCAGCCCCAATCCTTCCGTCGCTACTACGAGACCCTGATCGACGACATCCGGGTGCGCCAGGAGGCAGAGCGCATCCAGCAGGTCAAGTTCGCCGAACGCCCTACGCGCAAGGCGCCCGCGCCGCGACGAGTGGCCCGTCCTACGGTCTCCGAAGAGGACCAGCTACTCTCCCAAGCCGAGGGGTTGTTGCAACTCAACGAGCTGGACCAGGCGCGCAAGCTCTACGAACGGGTGTTGCAGGGCGACGGCAAGGGCCGCGGCCAAGCCAACTACGGTCTCGGTCGCATTGCCTTGGACGAGGCGGACCCGGATTTGGCTCTAGAACACTTCGCCATTGCTGCCGAAGGCGACAGCGATACGCGCATTCGCGCGATGTCTCACATCTACATGGGGCGAATCCACGACATCTTCGGCAATCGCGACCTCGCCGTGAGCCACTACCAAAGTGCCTTGGATACTGGCGACACCTCGCCCATCATCCGGAAGTTCGGAGAACAAGGCCTGGCAGTACCCTTCACAGGCATGGAGGAAGAGGACGAAGGCGAACCATAGGCCCCGCTAGAGTCGCCATCAAGCCACCTCTCGGAAGTCACACGCCACGTCCGCTTGCGACTGGACTGACTCGGGATCGAAGTCTCCTGCGGCAAAGCAGCGGAGGCCGCCCATGCAGCACACTCGCTGCGGCTCGACAGCACTCCTGCCACTTGCGCAAGGAGACGCCATCTGCTGTATTACGATGAAATTTGGCGACTAGCAATCTGTTGAAGCATGCCGGAGCAAGAGGGAATCGACCAAGAGACTGAGGGCACTCCCGGCGAGGCCGCTCCCCAAGCGGACCTGCCGGAGAGCATGAACGGCGACGGCAGCGCCCCTGCGGAACAAGCCGAGCCCGAGGCCAGTGTCGAGCAGCTGCAGGAGCAGCTCTCGGCAGCGCGTCAAGAGCGCGACGAGATGCTGGCCAAGCTCCAGCGCTCGCAGGCGGATTTCGAGAATATCCGCAAGCGGCTGCAGAAGGAGAAGGACGGCGTCGTGCGCTACGCCGCCTCGGACACGATTCAGTCGCTGCTGCCGATCATCGATGATTTCGAGCGCGCCATCAACGCCGACGGCGTCCCTGCCGAGATCAAGAAGGGCTTGGAACTGATTCACCGGCGCATTTTCGAGGTCTTCTCCCGGGCCGGCCTGGCGGAAGTGGACCAGCACGAGACCTTCGACCCCAACCTGCATTTCGCCGTCGACCGGGCGCCGGCCACCGAAGACCAGTCGGACCAACAGATTCTCGAGGTCTACCAGAAGGGCTACCGCTTCAAGGATCGCCTCATGCGCGCCTCGATGGTGAAGGTCGCGGTCAAGGAATAGCTTCCGGAAGGTCCGGGGCCGAGGACCGGCAAGGTGCAGAAGCGCGACTATTACGAGGTGCTCGGCGTTCCGCGCGGGGCGGACGAGGCCCAGTGCAAGCGGGCCTACCGCAAGCTCGCCATGAAGCACCACCCGGATCGCAACCCGGGCTCCAGCGAAGCCGAGGAGAAATTCAAGGAGGCTTCCGAAGCCTACAGCGTCCTAAGCGATCCAGAAAAGCGGCAACTGTACGACCAGTACGGCCACGAGGGCCTCGCGGGCTCCGGCATGGGCGGCTTCAACGCCAACGACTTTCCAGACATCTTCGGCGACATCTTCGGAGAATTTTTCGGCACCGGAACGCGCCGGGGCCGCTCGCGCGCCCAGAGCGGCGAAGATCTGCTGTACGAGCTGGAGATCGACTTCGAGGATGCGGCCTTCGGCTGTTCCAAGGAAATCCAGATTCCGCGCAACGAAACCTGCGAGCGCTGCGACGGTTCCGGTGCCGAGCCCGGAACCCGTCCGGTACATTGCAACCGCTGCGGCGGCCGGGGTCAGGTGCATACCCAGCAGGGCTTCTTCATGATGAGCCGCACATGCTCGACCTGTCGCGGGACCGGGCAGGTCGTCCAGCATCCGTGCTCGACCTGCAGGGGCCGCGGCCTGCAGCAGGTCCAGCGCAAGCGCAAGGTGGACATTCCTGCCGGAGTCGACGACGGGATGCGCCTGCGCCTGTCGGGCGAGGGCGGGGTCGGCAGCCAGGGCGGCCCGCGTGGCGACCTCTACGTCTTGATCCACGTGCGCGAGCACGAGGTTTTCAAGCGTGAGGACGCTGACATCCACTGCCACGTCCAGATCAATGTCGCCCAGGCCGCACTCGGCGCAAAGGTCGCGATACCGACGCTGGAGGGCGAAGAGATCCACACCATCAAGCCCGGCACGCAATCGGGAGCCCGGCTGGTCTTGCGCGGCAAGGGCATCCAGCGCGTGCGCAGCAGTCGGCGCGGAGACCTCTACGCGCACGTGGACGTCCGGATTCCGAAAAAGCTCAGCCGCGAGCAGCGAGAGCTCTTCGAGCAGCTCGGAGCCGCACTCGTAGCTGGCCACGACCCGGACGAAGAGAGTTTCTTCGACAAGCTGCGCGACGGCTTCCGCTGAGACCCAGAGCCGCCCGCGATGGGCTAAGATCAATCCGTGTCCGCCCGGACCGTGGCCGCGAGCCTCGCGCTCTTGCTCTTAGCCGGGTCTCTCGCGATCCCTTCGCAGGATCAGGACGCGCGTCTGGTTGACCAGATCACGCAGCTCATCTCATCCCAGCGCGGAATCAGAATCTACGACTGGGTCAATTTCATCATCAAGGACCGCCAGGTCACTCTGACTGGGACGGTGACAACTCGAACGCTCAAGCGCGGGATCGCACGATCCATACGCAAGCTTGAAGCGGTCGATTCGGTCGTGAACGAGCTAGAGCTGTTCTCATCGTCCGGCGACGACATCGGAATCCGGATCAATGCGTACTGGCGCATCTACGGGCATCCCGAGATCCGGCGATTGGCATCGCCTCAGTCAGAGTTCCGGCAGCGCCTCCGACGCTCGCCCACGGACACGCAACGAGTGTTGCTCCAACCGATCCACATCGTGGTCGAAGACGGGCACTTGACGCTTGAGGGCGAATTGGAGCAACAGCGCGAAAAGTGGGTGGCGGAAGAGCAGGCCTATGCCGTGCTGGGCGTGCGCTCGGTGACGAACAACATCGTCGTTACCGGCACGGACACCGAAGAGCTGCAACCGATCGACTTCGAGAACGATCCATGGTGGCGCGATTCCCAGTCCCTCGAAGAACCGGTCCTGCGGGTCGAGAACCCGGCTGGCGCGGTTCGCGTGACGGTGGTCAACACCGAGCGCGTGCGCCTGCGCCGAACCAGCCGCTCGCGGACAGTCCAGGCGGGAGACACGTCCACGACGCGCTTGGGACGCAAGACGAGGATCCGTACCAACCCCACTGACGGCGCGCTAGTCGATTTGGAGGTCGACCTGCCCTACGGACACCGCTTGGAAGTCGAGACCGTGGATGGCCCGATTTCGGTCACCGGATTGATCCGGCGAGCGGATATCAAGACGAGCTTCGGACGGGTCGAGCTGGCCATCCCGTGGAAGTCGGTTCGGTTTGCCGCGGCCCTGAGCCGCAAGCCGGCGCACGTCGACATCCCAGAGCACCTGCGCGCCTCGATGGGCTCGCCGGGAGAGCCTCCTGTGGAATCCGCTTGGCAGGTTGATGACCTCCGCGACCAGCGCCGGAGCCTGTACGGAATGATCCGCCTCGAAGGGGTGCGGCCCGATGCGCTCGTCCTGCGGGACACCGCGATCCCGGAGGACTCTCCGATCAGGATGCACTGGCAGGCCAGCGAGACGCTCAGCACCATGTTGAAGCGACCGTTTCGCATGCGTATGAGCCGTCGCGACGGCGACGAGCCGCTGACTGGCGACGCACCCCCCGAAGGGCTTGACGAGATGGTCCGATTCAACTCCGATGTCCGGCTGGTGCAGCTGTCGGCCTCGGTGGTGGATGAACAGAACAGGCCACTTCCGGGGCTGGGGCGAGAGGACTTCGAGGTGCTCGAGGACGGGGTCTTGCAAGAAATCGGGATCGTGCAGGACATCGATTCCGAGTTCAACCTGATCCTGCTGCTGGACTGCAGCACCAGCACCCTGGTCGACCGCAACGCCGTGCTCGAGGCTGCCAAGCAGTTTGTGCTGGCTGCCCGGCCGGCCGACCAAGTCGGGATCTACCTGCTCTCGGACGCATACCTGCAGGTGGTCAGCCCGCTCACGGCCGATCGAGACGCCCTCTTGCGGATGATCGAGCAGATCCCGCGGCTGTCGGGCGGTACGCCGCTCTACGATGCGATCACCCTCTCGTACGCGCAAGAGCTTGCGCGGAGACGGTGGGAGCGCAACGCCCTGGTGGTCATCAGCGACGGCATGGACAATGAAATGCTTCCGCGGAACAGCCGCTCCGTGCCGTCGGTGGTCGCCTTCGAGGATCTGCTGCGGGTGGCGGCCGAGATCAACAGCGCGATCTATCCGATCTTCCTCGAGCCCGAAGAGTTCGGCGTGAGGGTCGAGCGAAGCTGGCGCGAGCGCCAGCGCCAGTCGACAGACCGGGCCCGGAGTCGCATGCAGCAGCTGGCCGAGCGAACGGGCGGGAGGCTCTTCCGGGCGAAGTCGATCCGCGACCTCGATAGGGTCTACGAGCAAGTCGCGGAGGAGCTGCGCAGCATCTACACGCTGGGCTACTACCCGTCCAACCAAGAATTCGACGGAGAGTGGCGACGCATCCGGGTCCATGTCAACGGGCACGATGCCCACGTCCGGACGCGACCCGGGTACTACGGCTGGTGATCGCGAATTCTACGGCTGCGAATGCGTAGGCACTAGCTGCAACGACGATCGGCGCGCCCGCCGATCCCCGGGGTCGCGAGGAGTGCAGTTCCTGCGCAAACTAATGTATACTGATCTGTATAGATTAGATGCCACTCATCAGTGGTGCTAGTCGCGAGCCGACCCATGAGCAGCGCAGTCGAACAGATTGAAGGGCTGACCGCCCAAGAGTACAAGTACGGGTTTGTCACCGACATCGATCAAGAAACCCTGCCTCCGGGCTTGACCGAGGACACGGTGCGCTTCATTTCCGCCAAGAAGGAAGAGCCCGAATGGCTTCTTGACTGGCGCTTGAAGGCGTTCCGCCACTGGCAGGGCATGACAGAGCCCACGTGGCCCAACGTCAGCTATCCCAAGATCGACTATCAGTCCATCTCATACTACGCCGCTCCCAAGAGCGCCGATGACAAGCCCAAGAGCCTGGACGAGGTGGATCCCGAGCTGCTCGCCACCTACGAAAAGCTCGGCATCCCGCTCGAGGAGCGCGCGGTCCTGGCGGGCGTGGCGGTGGATGCTGTCTTCGACAGCGTGTCGGTGGCCACGACCTTCCGCGAGAAGCTGGCCGACGCCGGGGTCATCTTCATGTCGATCTCGGAAGCGGTGCGCGAGCACCCCGAACTCGTGCGCAAGTACCTCGGGTCGGTCGTGCCGCCATCGGACAACTTCTTCGCGGCGCTCAACTCCGCCGTGTTCTCCGACGGGTCGTTCGTGTTCATCCCCAAGGGCGTGACCTGTCCCATGGAACTGTCGACCTACTTCCGCATCAATGCCATGAACACGGGGCAATTCGAGCGCACCCTGATCGTGGCCGAGGACGACAGCTACGTCAGCTACTTGGAGGGCTGCACCGCCCCGATGCGGGACCAGAACCAGCTGCACGCCGCGGTGGTCGAGCTGGTCGCGCTGGAGAACGCGCGCATCAAGTATTCGACGGTCCAGAACTGGTACCCGGGCGACAAGGACGGCAACGGCGGCATCTACAACTTCGTGACCAAGCGCGGAGCCTGTCGGGGCAAGCGCTCGAAGATCTCTTGGACCCAGGTGGAGACCGGCTCCGCCATCACCTGGAAGTATCCGAGCTGCATCCTGATCGGCGATGGCTCCGTGGGCGAGTTCTACTCGGTCGCGGTCACCAACAACCACCAGCAAGCCGACACCGGCACGAAGATGATCCACATCGGCAAGGACACGACCTCAACCATCGTGTCCAAGGGCATCTCCGCCGGCGTGTCGAACAACTCCTACCGCGGCCTGGTCAAGATCATGCCGAAGGCGGAGGGTGCCAGGAACTTCTCGCAATGCGACTCGATGCTGATGGGTGACCGCTGCGGCGCGCACACCTTCCCCTATCTGGAGGTGCGCAACAAGACCGCCCAAGTCGAGCACGAGGCAACGACATCCAAGATCGGAGAGGACCAGATCTTCTACCTCAACCAGCGCGGGATTGAGACAGAGGACGCGGTGTCGATGATCGTCAACGGGTTCTGCAAGGAGGTCTTCCGCGAACTGCCGATGGAGTTCGCGGTGGAGGCGCAGAAGCTGCTGGGCGTGAGCTTGGAGGGGAGCGTCGGCTAGAGGCGGCCGACATAGGGGAGAACGAGCGAGCAAATGCTGCAAATACGGAATCTGCACGTCAGCATTGACGGCCAGAAGATCCTGCGAGGGATCGACCTCGATGTCCAGCCCGGCACGGTTCACGCCGTGATGGGGCCCAACGGATCGGGCAAGAGCACGCTGGCGTCGGTGCTTGCCGGGCGCGACGGTTACGAAATCGAACAGGGCTCGGTAACGTACAACGGCCAAGACCTGCTGGACATGGATCCTGAGATCCGCGCCCGCGAGGGCGTGTTCCTGGCCTTCCAGTACCCAGTCGAGGTGCCGGGCGTGACCACCATGTACTTTATGCGCGAGGCCGTCAACGCGGTGCGCAAGCATCGCGGCGAAGAGGAGCTCAGCGCCGGCGAGTTCCTCAAGCTGGCGCGCGAAAAGATCGGTCCTCTGGGCATGGAAGCCGACATGCTCAAGCGCGCCATCAACGAGGGATTCTCGGGCGGCGAGAAGAAGCGCAGCGAAATCTTCCAGATGGCGATGCTGGAGCCGAGGCTAGCAGTACTCGACGAGACCGATTCGGGCCTGGACATCGACGCGCTCAAGATCGTCGCCGACGGCGTGAACTCCCTGCGCAGCGCCGAGCGGTCGTTCGTGGTCATCACCCACTATCAGCGCCTGCTCAACTACATCGTCCCGGACTACGTGCACGTGCTGTCGGAGGGGAGGATCGAGCTGTCGGGCGATAAGGACCTAGCCCTGGAACTTGAGTCGCGCGGCTACGGCTGGATCAACGACGACGTCGTTCCCCAGGCGGTCGCGGGAGTCTGACGTGCCAGCGATTGCTGACAGAGCCGACGTCTACCTAGAGCGCTTCAACGACGCGCTCGCCCGCGCTGCGGCCGAGCCGACTTGGTTGCTGGAGCGCCGCAAGCGTGCCATGGAGCGTTTCTTGCAGCTAGGCGTCCCCTCTCTCAAGCACGAGGAGTACAAGTACACCGACCTGTCAGCGCTCGCCGATGGCCAGCTGCTGTTTGCAACGCGCCCCGGTAGTGCCGAAGCCGCTCTCCCCAGCTATGTGGCGGGTGGCGCGTCCGACGCCGGCCCGCAGGTGCTAGGCCGCGTCCCGCAGGGTGCCCGCGTGCAATCGCTTGCGGAAGCACTGCGCGCCGAGCCTGACTTGGTGCAGCGGCACCTGGCCACGATCGCCGATTACGAGGATCACGCGCTCTGCGCCGTCAACACAGCGTTCTTTTCCGACGCGGTCGTCATCCAGGCCGAGCGCGGCGCGGTGCTGGACGAGCCGATTCAGCTCGTGTTCGGGGATGGGCCGCAGGGCAGCTTACCGCGCGTGCTAATCGTGGCGGGACGAAACTCCTCGGTCCAAGTGGTGGAAACATACGCGGGTTCGGGTGCCTACTGGCGCAACGCGGTCACAGAGATCCATGCCGAGGAGAACGCTCGCGTCGACCATTACCGCGCTCAGGTCGAATCATTAGACGCCTACCACACGGGCAGGCTGCAGGCGTCCCAGCAGCGCGACAGCTACGTCAGCTCGTTCTCCATCAGCTTCGGCGCCGCCGTTGCGAGGAACGATATCGGCACCCGGCTGAACGGGTCGGGGTGCGAGTGCTCGCTGGACGGGCTCTACGCCGTGCGGGGCGACCAATTGGTCGATCACCACACAAGCATCGACCACGCCATGCCGCACTGCAACTCGCACCAGCTCTACAAGGGCGTGCTGGACGACCGGGCCAGGGGCGTGTTCAACGGCAAGATCTTCGTGCGGCCTGACGCGCAGAAGACGGATGCGGTGCAGAGCAACAAGAACCTGCTGCTCTCCGACCAGTCCGAGGTCAACACCAAGCCGCAGCTTGAAATCGATGCCAACGACGTGCGCTGCACGCATGGAGCAACGATCGGCCAGCTGGATTCAGAGGCTGCCTTCTACCTACAGTCGCGGGGCATCGGAGCAAATCGGGCGCGCAACCTGCTCACGTATGCATTCGCCGCCGACGCCTTGGAACGCATCAAGGTCGCCCAGCTCAAGGAGCACTTCGAATCCCTGCTGCTGAATCGCTTTGCCTCGCAGGAGTCGTGATGGGACGGCCGAAGGGAGCGCGATCGTGACGACCGCAGCGGCGGCACCGGCTCGCCTCGACACCAAGGCGCTGCGGGCGGAGTTCCCCGCCCTGCAGCAGCTCGTGCACGGCCGGCCTCTCGTGTACCTCGACAACGCCGCCTCGTCGCAAACGCCGCGCCCGGTGATCGATGCGCTGCTGGAGTACTACGAGCAGGATCGCTCAAACGTCCATCGCGGCGTGCATGAGCTCAGCCAGCGGGCCACCGACAAGTACGAATCTGCGCGCCTGCGCGTGCAGCAGTTTCTCAACGCGGCCGAACTGGAAGAGATCGTCTGGACGCGCGGCGCGACCGAAAGCATCAACCTCGTCGCCTCAAGCTGGGGAAGGACCCACGTGGGAGCCGGCGATGACGTGATTATCTCGGCCATGGAGCACCACTCCAACATCGTGCCGTGGCAAATCCTGTGCCAAGAGAAGGGCGCCAACCTGCGCGTCATCCCGATGAACGTCGCCGGCGAGCTGCTGATGTCCGAATACGACAGCCTGCTTTCGCCGCGCACCAAGATCGTGGCGGTGACCCAAGTGTCGAACGCGCTTGGGACAGTCAACCCGGTGCAAGAGATCGCCGCCAAGGCGCACTCTGTCGGCGCCGTCTGTCTCGTCGACGGCGCCCAAGCGGCGCCGCACATGCCGGTGGACGTCCAGGCGCTGGGTTGCGACTTCTTCGCACTGTCCGGCCACAAGATGTGCGGCCCTACCGGCATCGGGGCGCTTTACGCTCGCCGCGCCCTGCTGGAGGAGATGCCGCCTTACCAAAGCGGCGGTGACATGATCTCGTCGGTGAGTTTCGAAAAGACCGTGTACAACGATCTGCCCTACCGCTTCGAAGCGGGCACGCCCATGATCGCCGGGGCGATCGGAATGGGTGCGGCAGTGGACTACTTGAATCGCATCGGCATGGATCAGATCGCCTCCTACGAAGCCGAATTGCTGGCCTACGGCGCCGACAAGCTCGACGCGATCCAAGGCCTGCGCCCGATCGGAACGGCAAAAGACAAGGCCGGCGTGCTGTCCTTCGAGGTGGAAGGCATCCATCCCGCTGACCTAGGCACGATCCTCGACCGTCAAGGAATCGCGCTGCGCGTGGGTCACCACTGCGCCGAACCGGTCATGCGGTTCTACGGAGTGAGCGCGACGACGCGGGCGTCCATCGCGTTCTATAACGATCCGACGGACTTCGACGCGCTGGCAGATGCCATCGAAACTGCCAAGGAGATATTCGCCTGATGTCCATGCTGAAGCTAGGCCTGAACCAGCCGTCGTCCGACACGGCGGAAGAGCCGCGGACCGGGCCGGACGAGCAGCCCGCCAGCGGCGGCATCAACACGGGTGCGTTAGCCGCGGCCCCGAAGTACGGCGACTTCATTCCGAGCATGCACTCGAACATGCCGCTGACTTCGCCCCTACCCCCGAAGGAGCCGGAGTATGCGCCGGACGCGTCCTTGGAGGAGAAGGTCGTCGCAGTGCTGAAGACCTGCTACGACCCGGAGATCCCAATCGACATTTACCAGCTCGGCCTGATCTACAAGGTGACCGCGCCGCGGTCTCCCGATCAGCCGGACAAAGTGAAGGTCTTGATGACCCTCACCGCCCCCAACTGTCCAGCCGCTCAGACGCTTCCGGCGGAGGCCAAGTACAAGATCGAGCGGCTACCCGACGTCGCGGACGCAGAGATCGAAATCACCTTCGATCCGCCGTGGACGCCCGAGAAGATGAGCGAGGAAGCCAAGCTCGTCCTGAACCTTGTCTGAGGTCTAATCATGCAACTGAGCGCCCAAGAAGAATTTGGCCTGCGCTGCCTGCTGCGGCTCGCCCAAGCCGGGCCGGACGCCATGATGAGCATCCACGAGATCTCGCGCGCAGAAGGGATCTCGATGCCGCACGCGGCGAAACTGATGCGCGTCCTGCGCGAGGGGGGCCTCGTAGCGAGCGAGCGCGGTCAGGCCGGCGGCTACCAGCTGGCGCGGCCTCCGGAAGAAATCACCGCGAAACAAGCCATCCACGTGCTGGGCGGGGAGTTGTACGGCGGAGAGTTCTGCGGGCGGTTCTCCGGGCACGAGGACCATTGCACGAATTCGATCGACTGCTCGATCCGGTCTCTGTGGAGGGCGGTGCAATCGGTGGTCGACCAGCTGCTGACCCGCACGAGCATTCGCGACCTGATGTGCGCGGAGCAGGAAATGGACCGATTTGTAGGAGACCTGGTCGTGCTAACCGGCGGCACTTCCCCGGCAGCGATAAGGGCGAACCATGGCTGACCAGAAACAATTCGAGGAGGCACTGAGCGGCGTCGTACACCCGGACTACGGCAAGAACATCGTCGAGCTGGGTCTGATCACGGACTTCGCGGCGGCCAACGGTTCGGTGGCCTTCAAGCTGCAGAACACCGTGGCCGACGGCGACCGGGCGCAGGCGCTGCTTCAATCGGCGATCGCTGCCGTACAGGCAGTAGATCCGCAGGTACAAGTGAACGCCTCGGTCACGAATCGAGCTAGGCCGAACCCTGCGGGCAGCGACGGGAAGGGGTCCATTCCGGGTGTGCGAAACGTCATCCCGGTCGCATCGGGCAAGGGAGGCGTTGGAAAGTCGACGGTCTCGGCAAACATCGCGCTGGCACTGGCAGCGACCGGGGCCAAGGTCGGCTTGATGGATGCAGACGTCTACGGCCCCAGCATCCCGCTGATCATGGGCGCGACGAGCGGACCGCAGCAGGGCGGCCGGGGCATCATCCCGGTGGAAGCGCAAGGCATCCCGATCATCTCCACAGGCTTCTTCATCCGCAAGGATCAGGCCGTCGTATGGCGCGGTCCGATGCTTGCCAAGATGGTGGAGCAGCTCACCAACCAAGTGGAGTGGGGCGAGTTGGACTACTTGGTGATTGACCTGCCGCCAGGCACGGGCGACGTGCAACTCAGCCTCTGCCAGCGGTTGGCACTGACCGGTGCGCTAGTCGTCACGACGCCGCAGCCGATGGCGGTCAACGTCGCGGAAAAGGCGATCATCATGTTCCAACAGCTCAAGACGCCTCTGCTCGGCGTTGTCGAGAACATGAGCTACTACGAGTCGCGCTCTACGGGCGAGCGGGAATACATCTTCGGTTCGGGCGGGGCCGAGAAGATCGCCGAGCGCTGGAGCATCCCGGTTCTGGGCAAGGTACCGCTCGCCACGACCGTGCGGGAGACCTCGGATGACGGCAAGCCGATCGTCTTGGCCGACCCGGACGCCCCCGCGGCACAAGCCTTCGTGAACGTGGCGCAGCAACTCGCGGCTCAAGTGGCGATGCGCAACCTCAAGGCCGCGAGCGAAGAGATGGTTCAGATCAACTTCTGAACTGCTGTACAAGCGACAGCGCATGGCTAGCATGTCGGCAGTGAGGGAGGTTGCGACTGCAACCGCGTCAAGCAGTCGTTCGCCATCAATCGCGTCGGCGTAGAGGGCGATCCCGATGCCAGCCGCGAAGATTCGCCGGCAACGGCGAACGTAAATCGCCCAATCCGAACTACCCGACGCTCAGTCGCATGTGGTCGGTTCGGTTGCGATGGGGTGCCCTCCTAGGGGGCGCATGCGGTCGTTGCGTCACGTCGCGATTTCGGCCCACTACTAGCAACTCCTGGGCCCGCTGGGTCGAAGCCCTTGCTAGGCTCCCCATGCACGCGCCAAGCAACACGAATGCACCGTCTCCCCGGCGGCTTGACAAGGGGCACGATGCCCACCAATGTGTAATCTGAGGTGGAGGAAGCCAATGAATCTCGAAGGCAATGGACCTGAAGTCCCGAGTGGAGAGATTGCCAAGCTTGTAACTGTGGCGACACAAATGGCCGAGCAAATCCGGCAGATCAAGATCCTGGTGCTGATCTACGCCGTCGCAATGATCTCGGTCAGTATTGGAGCGTTCGTGTATTCCAGCGCGAGTTTTTCGCTACCCGCCGAATACGATCATGAACCTAGAGAGTCCGCAGCGGTAACTGCGGATGACGAGGCGGAGTCTGTCGGACCCTCAGAAAACGACCCTCTCCCGTCGATCAACCTTCGCGATGCAACCGGCAGGGTGTGGACCAACCGCGACTTGGACGGCAAGGCAGTGTTGCCCAACTTCTGGACCACTTGGTGCGCTCCATGCCGACACGAAATGCCGATCTTCGACGAGATGCAAGAGAAATACGGGTCCAAGGGTTTCACGGTCTTGGCAGTATCGTTGGATCGAGAAGGTTGGGACGTCGTGCGGCCCTACATCGCGGAACGGCAGTTCTCGTACCCGGTATTCGTAGCCAACGAGAGTGTCGAGCGCGAATTTGGACGAATCACCTCGTTCCCAACCACGTACTTCGTGCGTCGTGACGGAACAATCGATACGAAGCATGTCGGAGGGCTCTCTAGGTCCCAGATTGTGAGGCACGTCGAATCCGTGCTGGGGATCAAGTCTGAGAAGAGAACGGACGCGGCTGATGAATTCTCCCCTCCGAAGATGTTGGACTTTATCCCTCCCCCATTCCCGACGGACGTGAAGGATACCAATGGGGAAGGATCTGTGGAGTTGGAATTTCGTGTAGAGGCAGACGGTTCGGTGCACGACATCAAGGTTGTCCGCGGGCTGGGCGTGGAATTCGACGAACGTATGGTCAATGCCGTCAAGCAGGCGAGGTTCGAGCCCGCCAAGAAGGCCGGAAAACCGATCTCAGTGCTAATGAGAAAGAAACTGACTCAACGGAGTAGGGTTACGAGACCACACGACCCCGAAGAGTAGTGCTAGCCGAGCCGGGCGCACCGGCGGCGCGAGCGTTCACGAACGTGGCATAGCAACTCGCGGCTCAAGTGGCGATGAACGATTTAAAGGCTGCGAGCGAAATGATGGTTCAGATTAGCTTCTGACCTGATCGAGCGGAAGACGCTCTATAGGTGGTTGGCACCCGTCTTCGCGACGAGCTGCGAAGCCCTCAGCAGCCCGTCCACTGTGCCGGCATCGGTCCACCAGCCTTCGAGCTCCTCCCACTGCATCGAGCCCTCGGCGATGTAGCTGTTGTTGACGTCAGTAATCTCGAGCTCGCCACGCGCCGATCGCTCGAGCTT
Source organism: Terriglobia bacterium (assembly GCA_009841225.1). GTDB lineage: Bacteria > Acidobacteriota > Terriglobia > Bryobacterales > UBA6623 > VXMF01. The sequence goes on from VXMF01000058.1 coordinate 176,240, forward strand.
GGCGATCCGGTCGAAAACTGTCGCGTCGAACAGGTAAATGCCCGTCACGGCATAGCTCGACGGGGGCCGCTCGGGCTTCTCCTCGATTGCGACGATGCGGCCGGCCTCGAAGCGCGGCACGCCGTAGCGGCCAGCGTCAGGAACCTCCTTGAGCAGAATCCGCGCCCCCCGTTGCTGCTCGCGGAACGCGTTGACGGCAGCGACCACATTGCGCTCGATGATGTTGTCGCCGAGCATCACGCAGAGCTGCTCGCCTTCTGAAAAGTGGCGGGCCAGATCCAACGCCTCCGCGATCCCTCCCTCGCCCTCCTGATAGGTGTAGTCGAGGTGCTTGAGCCCGAACTCGCGTCCGTTGCCGAGCAGGCGCAAGAAGTCCCCGGCATTGCGGCCGCCGGTGACGATCATGATGTCTTTGATCCCCGCGTTGACAAGCGTCTGGATCGGGTAGTAGATCATCGGCTTGTCATAGACAGGCAGCAGGTGTTTGTTGATGATCCGAGTGATCGGGTCGAGGCGACTTCCCAAGCCACCGGCCAAGACTACGCCTCGCACAAGCTCTTGATTGTAGTTGGAACGGGTGCTCAGCTAGCGATGGACACACCTAACGTTCATGGCACGACGCACGTGGGGCGAGGGTAGAACTAGGCCAATCCCCACCGCGCCCTCAAGTCGGCCGCGGCACTTCGATCCCTCGGATTCTTCAGCCGCGTTGCTGCCCGCCGTTTGGCTCAGGTGGGAACGCCTCCCGCCAACCGTCCATGCTGCGGCGGAAACGACGCGCATTCGTGCACCCCGGCGGCACCCTGCAGTGCCCTCAAGGCACCGGAGGAACTCGCGGACTATCGGCCTCGCCTGTACCTGGCTTGAACGGGCCAGCCAATCTGCCGGCCTAGGGGATTCTGCCCTAGGCGCTGGCCCGCTCCTGGCTCGTTGCCACCAGCTGTTATGTCACTGGTCGATCCAGGTTCACGCTGCAGGCTGCAACACCCCGTCGCCCCGGACGCGGCAGACTGCTGCCGCTATGGTCGAGGGCTTGCAGGTTGCCGATCGCGGCAATGCTGCACGAAGGCTACCGCGCGCCAAGCTTCCTGAACGGAAGCGATACGCTCGCGTCCGAAGCCGACCACCGAGTCAGCCTTGGAGCGCAGAGCCGCCCCATCGCTTCACGGGAGCCGGGCGCGAAAACCCGTTATGTCGACCAGATTCGTGTCAGCCTTTGAGGCGGTTGACGATCCTCACAGCAAGGACCGTCGCGACGCCACCGTTCAGCGACGTGCCGATGGCACCCATGGCACCATCCAACTGCGCGCCGATTGCGGGAATGCTACTGAGCGCATCCGCGCCCGCTGCAGCTCCGACCGCAATGGTGACGATCAAGTATGCGCTCGAGTCCTCGGCATCGACCGCAATAGCAGCGTAAACGATGCCTCCGAGAACCAGTATGAGCATAGCGATGTTCGCCGGGATCACGTCGGGCGCGAAGCCCACCACCAGCGCGATAACCACGCCGAGACCGATGAGAATTCTGTTTAGCATTTCGTCCTCCGGTATTTAGACTTGATTCCCTAGGCGCGCCATCTTCCCGATGACGAGTTGCCACAGGAACTGCGCGCCCGGGCGAACCGTACCACGTTTGAAGTATGAGAGTTGGAATTTTTTCTATGAAATTTCGGAATTGTGTAGAAAATCAGTTCCGCAGCCGAAGTTTGCACGGATTCTGCAGTTCTGTCGGAGTCTGGGTCGCTCTCCGAATGGCCCGATTTGGCGGTCCGAAATCGGGTCTGGCCGGAGACAAGGAATAATCGTTCGAGCACCCGCGCCGCCGTTACCGCGACTCGCTAGGCCGCCGGCGGCATGCAGGCGGCGCTACCCGTGCGCCTCGAAGAACTCGCGCATTCTCTGTCGCAGAAGTCCCACCGACCCCAGCACTGCGATCAGGTTGGGCACAGCCATCAGCGCGTTGAGCGTGTCGGAAATCTTCCAGATCACCTCAAGTCCTCCGACGGCTCCGACATAGACCGCCGCCACCCAGGCCCAGCGGTACGGCAGCTTCGTTCGCTCGCCGAACAAGAAAGCGAAGCCCGTCTCTCCGTAAAAGGCCCAGCCGATGGTCGTTGAGAAGCCGAACGGAGCAAGCGCGAGCGTAATGAACTGGCCGCCCCAGTCCCCGGGCAGCCCGAGGCTGAACGCCTGGCTCGTCAATTCCACGCCGGTCAGCCCTGACGACCACACGCCGGTGGACAACACCGTCGCCGCCGTCAGCGTGCAGACCAGCAGCGTGTCCACGAACACGCCGAAAATCCCGTAGGTTGCCTGCCTGACCGGATGGTCGGTGACAGCAGTTGCATGCACCATGGGAGCGCTCCCCAAGCCGGCCTCGTTGGAAAACAGGCCCCTCGCAATCCCCGACTGCATGGCGCTGCGAACGGTTGCCCCGGCAAACCCTCCCAGGGCGGCCTGCCCCGTAAAGGCAGAGCTGACAATGAGTTCGAACACTCCCGGCAACGCGCTCCAATTTGACAGCAGGACAAACAAGGCAGCTGCAACGTAGAGCACGCACATAGCCGGCACGAGCACGGAGGCGACCTCGGCGATGCGCCGGATTCCGCCCAAGACCACCAATCCCGTCAATGCCGCCAATACCAATCCGGTGGTCCAGTCCGGGATGCCATAGGTCGCCCGCATGGCGGTGGCAATCGTGTTGGCCTGGGTCATGTTGCCAATGCCGAACGAGGCCATTGCGCAAAAGGCCGCAAAGAGCACTCCCAGCCACGCTAGGTTGAAGCGCTTCTTCAGCACGTACATCGCGCCGCCGCGCATGATCCCCGCAGCGTCCTTTTCCCGATACTCGAGCGCAATGGCGATCTCGGCGAACTTGGTGGCCATGCCAACCAGTCCGGTGAAGAACATCCAGAAGACAGCGCCCGGGCCGCCGCTGGCGATCGCGATCGAGACGCCCGCGATATTGCCCACCCCCACGGTGGCAGATAGCGATGTTGCCAAAGCCTGAAAAGGCCGCACTGTGCCCTCTCCGGCAGCTTCCCCATGGCGGCCGAGCACTTGCTTGGCAGCGAAACCGAACCGGCGAAACTGAACCCCCCTGGTGGCAAACGTGAAGATGATGCCCGTCCCGATCAAGGCGATCATCATGGGCGGCCCCCAGACGATGGAATTAACGCTACTATTGAGATCTAGAAGCCAGTCCATAAATTGGCCGCTCGACCAATTATAGGAGAATTGTAAAGGACCCCCGCCAGACGCGCTTCGCTCGGCAATCCACTGGAGCACACGCAATGCAGGTAAGACTGGCGTTCGACCGCGAAGGAACTACCGTCGATATTCCCGACGAGCTGGACACGCAAGTGCTCCGACCGCGCTTCGCAACCGGTCTGGCAAACGAGGACGCGGCACTGGCTGCGGCCATCGCAAGCCCGATCGGCTGCCCGAGTCTCGAAGATCTCGCTCGCGGCAAGAAGAGTGCTGCCATCGCGGTCTGTGACATCACCCGGCCGGCACCGAACAAGACCGTGCTACCGCACGTGATCGGTGCCCTGCAGGCCGGCGGCATCTCGCCAAGTGCGATCACGATCGTGATCGCGACCGGTCTGCATCGCGAGGCGACAGCCGAGGAACTGGAGGAAATCGTCGGGGAATCCATCCTGAAGCAGCATCCCGTGCATTCTCACCGGGCACGCGAAATCGAGGAGCAGGTGTTCCTAGGAGAGACTGCTGGCGGGACCCAAGCATTTGTCGACGAGCGTTTCGTCGAAGCAGACTTGCACATCACGCTCGGGTTCATCGAACCCCACCTGATGGCCGGATTCTCGGGCGGGCGCAAGTTGATCGGCATAGGACTGGCGGGCGAGAGGACAATCAAGCGCTTGCACAGCCCGCTCTACATGCGAGATCCAAAGGCAACGGAGGGATCGTTTCCCGACAATCCGCTTCACCGGGAGCTGCTTGAGATCGCAGCCATGGCTGGTCACGACTTCATGGTCGATGTGGCGTTGACCGACACGCGGGCGATCGCGGCCGTGTTCGCGGGCGAACCGGTTTCTGCTCACGCGCAAGGCGTCGAGTTCGTGCGGCAGTCAACCCTCGCCACTCTTGATCAGCCGGCCGATGCCGTAATCACAACATCGGGAGGATATCCGCTTGACCTGACCTTCTACCAAGCCGTCAAGGGGCTGACCGCAGCGGCACACATCGTGCGAGAGGGCGGCGAGATCCTTCTCGCGGCCGCCTGCAACGAGGGCTTGGGCGGGCCTGAGTTCAGCCAGCTGGTGCGTGAGTCCGATGACGTTTCGGAATTGCTTGACCTGCTGGCCGAGCGGTCCGTGCGCGTCGATCAATGGCAGGCAGAGAAGCTCGCGATGGTCGCGCAGCGGGCACAGCTTTCTTTCTGCGTGCCGGGACTTTCAGAGGCAGACCGCTCCAAATTGTGGGGCCCCAGCCACACGGATGCGCAAGCGGCTGTGGACGGCCTTATGGGGCGGCTGCAAGACGGCGCGCGAGTCGTAGTGATCCCTGAAGGCCCGTACGTGTTCTCGCAGTTGCAGAACTAGCGAGAGCCTCTGGCGCAACGGCTGCAGCACAGCCGAGATCGCGACGCAGGGTCGAGTCAGCGAAGCGTAGGCTGCGGAACCGCCGACGAGGGCCATCTGGGCGAGGCGCTGGCAGGCGAGATGGCCTTGTTGCGGCCGATCTGGAACAGCCCGCAAGAGAGCGATCGGCAAACGATTCGGCATTGAATGAGGGCATTCAGCGAGCTGCGGACACGAGGGTGAGGAGTAATGATGAGAACATTCACGGATTCCAGCGAAGCTCGGTACGAGCAGGTACCGTGGGGCACGCTAGCTTGGTTCAGCGATCCAGGCTCAACCGGCACAGAAAGCCTAGTGGTAGTCGAAGTGAGATTCGATCCAGACAGCGGGCACAACTTCCACAGGCATCCCAATCAAGAGGAAGTCATCTATGTGGTGGAAGGAGAGATCGAGCAGTGGGTTGGCACTGAGAAGCGCACCGTGGGAGCAGGCGGCTCAGCATTCATCAGCAAGAACGAAGTACATGCCTCGTTCAATACGAGTGACCGGATTGCCAGAATCTTGGCCATCCTAGGCCCGTCAATAGGGCCGGACGGGTACGAGCTCGTCGATGTAGCAGAAGAGGAGCCCTGGATCTCCATACGTTAGTGCCCTGCGGCTATGCCGGGCCGAGCTGCGTGAAATTCCAGCTCTCGGTCACTGCAGTAGTTCAATCTCCTTGAAGGCCACCACCTGTGCGGTGATTGCCCGCTCGGTAGGGAGGCGCTCGACGCTGCTGGCACCGAAAAAGCCCACGACGCCCTCAGTACGCTCCAAGACGTAACGCACGTCGTCCGGCTCGCTGAGCGGGCCACCGTGACAAATCACCAAGATCTCGTCGCGTTCCTTCTTGGCCGCATCGTGGATAGCCTGGATCTCCGCGACGGATTCATCGAGCGTCTTCGCCGTTCGCGCACCAATAGATCCCTTCGTGGTAAGTCCCATGTGCGCGACCAAGACGTCGGCACCGGCTGCGGCCATCTCGATTCCTTCCTTCGGGCTGAAGACGTAAGGGGTCGTGACCAGGTCCAGTTCGCTGGCAATCCCGATCATTTCCACTTCCTTCGAGAAGCTCATCCCCGTCTCCTCCAGGTTTTGCCGGAACAGCCCGTCGATTAGCCCAACGGTTGGAAAGTTCTGCACGCCACTGAATCCAATCGCTTTGATTTCCCGCAGGAACGCATGCATCAAACGGAACGGATCGGTGCCGCAGACGCCGGCAAGGACCGGCACATCTCGGGCAACAGGAAGGACTTCACGGGCCATCTCGACAACAATCCGGTTGGCGTCGCCATACGGCATGAGCCCGGACAAGGATCCGTGCCCGGCCATGCGGAAGCGGCCCGAGTTGTAGATCACGATCAGATCCGCACCGCCCGACTGGGCACATTTGGCCGAGATCCCAGTCCCCGCACCTGCGCCGATGATCGGGACTCCGCGAGCCGCCTGATCCCTGAGTCGCGAGAGAACGACTTCCCTAGGAATTCCAAGCGCTTGCGAACTGTGACTCATGTCCTCGCCCTCGATGGCCATTGCATCCTATCGCGTGATCCCTGCGTCGACCGGCTGCCCGATGAGCCGAAGGAGGCCCGTGGCCACCGCGTCCGCAAACTGCTGGTCGTTGATGTTGGCGTCCAGCTCGAACACCGGAATCTCCGGTCGGAGATCCGCCTTGATTGCGTGGAAGAGCGCTTCGTCCGCCTCGGGCCAATGGAAGGGCTGTCCGGGCGCGGAGATGACTGAGATCCCCCGAAGCGGCAGATAGACCGCCACCGGCCCCTTGGAGGCATTCAGCTTTTCCGCCAGCCGGCGTCCGAGTTCACGGTTCTCCTCGGGTGTCGTTCGCATCAGGGTCACATTGGGATTGTGACGGTAAAAGCGACGCTTGCGATAGTGCTCGGGGATCGACTCGGGAGCCCAGAAATTCACCATGTCCAGGCAGCCTGGCGCGACCACCGTCGGAAGTCCGGCTCGGGCAGCAGCTTCCAGACGGGTTGGGCCGGCACTCAGCACTCCGCCGGCGAGGTCATCGGCCAGTTCCGTCGTCGTCACATCCAGCACCGCCGTGAAAAAGCCAGACGAGACGAGGCTCTCCATCGTCCGGCCTCCGGTGCCGGTTGCGTGGAAGACCAGCACTTCGAAACCGGAAGACTGCAGGATTGCCCTGGCTGCTTCGACACACTGCGTGGTGTTGCCGAACATCGAAGCCGCGATCAGCGGCCTGTCCTCGCTCGCCGGGACGTCCGCTTGGGCCATGGCTACCACCGCCGCGGCCGCTTGGGCGAACACTTGCCGACTAATCCGGTTCAATCCGCTGATGTCCACAATGGACGGGATCATGGTGATGTCCTTCGAGCCGACGAACGCCGCGACATCTCCCCCGGCGAGCGTGGAGATCATCACCTTGGGCACGCCCATGGGCAAGGCCCTCATTGCGGCTGTCGCGATCGTCGTTCCCGCGCTACCGCCGATACCGATCGCGGCGTGTATGCGACCTTCCTCGTAGAGATCCGGAACGATCTTCTCGACTCCTCGGGTCATTGCCGCCACTGCCCGGCCGCGATCTCCTGATCCAGCTAGCGCCTCGGTACGCTCGCCAGCTGCGCCAGCCACCGTATCGCGCGCGATATCCGGTTCGATCGCTGGCGGCTCGAATATCCCCGTATCGATCATTAGGGTGTCGCATCCGTGAGCGCGGATCTGCTCGGCGAGAAACGCGACTTCCGCACCCTTGGTGTCAAGAGTTCCGATAACAGCGACTGTCGGCACGGCGACCTTGAGTCTAGCTTCCGTGTCGGCAGTCAAGGCCAGACCCGTGCGGGTAGGTTCTGAAA
>VXMF01000055.1 GCA_009841225.1 Terriglobia bacterium
TTCTTTTTACCACCCTCCACCCCCCACCCCCTATTGCCCCTTGTCGCGGCGGCCCGGACATGTGAAACACATACGGGGGTTGGGGGCAGGGGGTATGCGCCGGAGACGTCGACCAAGACGGCTATATGGACCTGTTTGTCACTAATTGGGGTGCGGACTCCCTATTGCGTAACCTCGGCGGCACGGGCTTCAGCGACGAAGCAGAGCAGCGGGGGCTGGCGGGCGGGCCGGATCGCTGGAGTACCGGCTGCAGCTTTCTCGACTTCGACCGTGACGGGGACTTGGACCTTTTCGTGGCCCACTACGTGGAGTTCGACCAAGCCACTACCCCGCTGCCGGGCGAAGCCCCTCAATGCGCGTGGAAGGGAGCGCCGATTCCGTGCGGACCGCGCGGCTTGGCCGCCGAATCTATGTCTCTGTTCGCCAACGACGGGTCGGGCTTCTTCGAAGACGTCTCGGTAAGCTCAGGCGTCGCGACAGCGAAGCGCTATCACGGGCTGGGAGTGCTCAGCTCCGATTTCGACAGCGATGGCTGGCCTGACGTCTTCGTGGCCTGCGACTCAACTGCCAACCTGCTTTTTCGCAACGCCGGCGACGGGACGTTCGAGGAGATCAGCCTCATTTCCGGTGCCGCCTACAACGAGGACGGCCATGAGCAGGCAGGCATGGGCGTGGCAGCCGCGGACTACGACGGCGATGGACGGAGTGATCTGTTCGTGACCAACTTCGCGGCCGATACTAATACGCTCTATCGAAACACGACCGCAGGTCAGTTCCGTGACGCGACGGTAGTGGCGGGCCTCGCTACGGTGACGGCATTTGTCGGCTGGGGAGCCGAGTTCCTTGATTTCGACCTCGATGGCTGGCCAGACATCTTCGTGGCCAACGGGCACGTTGCGCCGAGCGTGAATGAAGCGGGCATCGGCGAAACCTTCGCCCAGCCGCGCCTGCTGTTCTGGAATCGAGGCGACGGTAAGTTTCATCCGATCTCGACTCAAGCGGGGAGCGCCTTCAGCACAGCACACCCGTCACGCGGAGCGGCGACGGGCGACCTAGATAACGACGGGGACGAAGAGGTCGTGGTCGTCAATGTCGGCCAGTCCCCTTCCTTGTTGCAGGATCGCGGCGAGCGATCAGCGAACTGGCTAGCAGTGCGAGCGGTCGCCGCGTGGGGCGGGGACGCCATAGGCGCGCGGGTGACAGTCCGGGCAGACGGGTTCCAACGCACTTCGGAAGTTCGGAGCGGAGGCGGGTATTTGTCGCAAAGTGATCTTCGCCTGAACTTTGGCCTAGGAGACCTGCGTTCGGCGGAGATCGAGATCCTGTGGCCCTCGGGCCTTAGCAGGAGCGCTGGAACCTTTGCGGCTAACCAGATCGTGACGATTTCGGAGCCACGGCAGTCACCTGCCGCCAGCACTCCATGACGCGGGTCTTCGGAAGCAGCCCTACGCCCCGCACCTCCTCTAGCGATAGGTCACAGCTGACACAGATAGTGGCAGCTACGCTAGTCGAGCCGGTGACTGCGCTCCGCCGCTGATGTCGCCCCCGAGGAGCCAGCTAGGCTCCGACGTCCACAGCTACCGGCGGTGCTCGACGGGTGCTGCCGTGCCCCTGCCCCCGGGCGTGTCCCGCGCATCGCGCGGCGTGCGGTCCCGCAAGCGCGCCGCCGCAGTTGAGGCGTGTGTCGGCCGAGCCCGGATTGAGCCGCATGAAGACGGACCGGGACTGGTCTAGACCTTGCGGGGGCTGTCGCCGATCGCTGCGCCGTCACTTCGACGTGGGTACCCTGCTCTGGTACGCCGAAATGAGCTGCAAGGATATCTTGATATCTTCATCCGAGGGGAGTAAGCCAGACGCCACTCGGAGCGATGCCTCCGCCTTGTCCAGATTCCCCGATCGAGCGTAGATTATGCCTAGGTTCTTGTGGAGCAGAGCCTTGGTTGGGCACTCGCCGCAGACGTGGATCGCTTCTAGCAGCTGTCCGACCGCCTCAGGCCAGTCGCGTGCGTCGGCGGAGGCGAGCGCAAAGTTTCCAAGCGTCTCCGCACGATCCGTGATGCGGCGCTCCTCACGGTGCTTTCGGAATCTCTCCTGGAAGGCAGCGGCTTCCGCCGGGTTGGTATCCCGCAGTGCCCGAGCGAGGTTATAGAGCGCTTGCCCATGATCCGGGTTGACGCCCACGGCGCGTCGCCAATACCCGATAGCTGTCTGCATGTCATCGGCTTGGGAATGGTTGAGCCCCAGTTGGTAGAGGGCGTCGGCATCGGAAGGTCGTGCCGAGACGACCTGCTGCAACAGCTCGCGCGACCGGGCGGCGCTGCCCCGTTGTTTCTCGATCATTGCAAGCAAGTAAACGGCCTCGGCCACACCCGGGGCCATCTCGAATTCCGCACGAGCGTCTTCGTGTCGGCCCAGGTCATACAGAACGCGGCCCTTGTTGTAACGGGTTGCCGCCGATTCTGGGGCCAATTCGACCGCGGTCGTGAAGGATGCGAGCGCTCCCTCCAAGTCGTAATGATCGGCCTGCGCTATGCCGAGGTTTAGGTGTGCTTCAGCCGAATTAGGATTGGCTCGGGCAATCTTGGAGAACCTCTCTATGGCCTCTCCAAGGTGTCCCTGTTTAGCCAGCGCGATGCCCAAGGATGTCTGAATCTCGGTGTCGGTCGGCGCGAGCGAGAGTGCCTCGCGTATCTGGTCCTCGGCGTCTTGGAGTTGACCTTGATCCGCCAGCACCAGGCCGAGGTTCAAGTGCGCCCTAGCGTAGTTCGGCTTCAACTCGATGGCCCTTCGAAAGAGTTCCATGGCACGTTCGGAGCGGCCGTTCCGAGCCACCACAAAGCCGAGGTTGTTCGCGGCTTCGGCGAAGTCGGGGTTCAGCGACAAGGCCCTCTCGAACGCCGCCTCAGCCTCCTTAACTGTCCCGTCCGCAAGATAGGCCAGCCCGAGATCGTTGTGGGCTTGGTACATCTCGGAATCGAGTTCGACAGCCCGCTCAAGGGCGCTTCGTTTCCCCTCTTTCTCCCCAAGCCGCCCCAGGGCGATCGAAAGGTTGTAGTAAGTCTCGGCGCTGGTCCCACTGAGATCTAGTGCCGCTCGGTACAGCTCCGCCGCGCCCTCGGGATCGCCTTCTCGGAGCTTGTCGTTGCCCCGGTTTGCCAGCATCGAGGCCTCGTTGACCTGTTGGCCGCCCTTCTTGCGCAGCTCAAATTCTGCAAACTCCCTCCGTGCTGCCTCTGTCTCGTCCAGCCGCAGCAGCACATTGCCGAGTTGGTATTGGATGTCGGCGTTATCCGGACCGAGCTCTTTTGCTCGCTCTAGGTGCCGCCTCGCCTGTTCGAGTTGCCCTCGGCGCATCAGGACGAAGCCGAGGTTGTAGCGCACATCAGCATGATCTGGATTGAGCTCGTTGGCCCTCAAGAGCGCACCTTCCGCTTCGTCCAAGCGTCCAAGCTGCCGTAGCGCGACGCCTTGGACGTGCTTGGCATCAAACTCGAAAAAGGGCTGCGGACGACTCGCGATGTATCGGGTCGCAGCTTGCAACGCCTCACTGTATTTGTGCAGGCGAACGAGAACCTTGGCGAGAGCCAGCCGGGCGGCTTCGTGGCTGGTCTCGATTGCCAGCGCCTCTCGAAGAGATCGCTCCGCGGCTTCGTAGCGTTCCTGTCGGGCGTATACGGTTCCCAGATTGAAGTGCGCGACCGCGGCCCGCGAGTGGACCCGCGCAGCGTCCTCCAACACTTCGATGGCTCGCTCAACGAGGTTGCTCTCTGCATACGCTATGCCGAGACTCAGATGGATGTCTAGATCGTAGGGACGCAGCTGGGCGAGCTGGCGCAGGGGTGGGATGGCCGCCTCCGGTCGACCTGCTGCCATCCAAGCATCTGCCAGAGCTTGCGCTGCGTCGACCGACTGTGGATCTATTCTCTGGGCAGCGGCGAATTCCCGAGCGGCGACTGCATGATTGCCTGACTCTGCTAGCGCTGTACCGTGAGCCATCCGTCCCTCGAAGAAATCGGGAGCATTTCGGCTGAGCTCTGCTAGGTGCCGCACAGCCTCCGGCAGATGCCCTCGTTGCATGTGGGCGAGCCCTAGGTTGAACCTAGACTCAACCGAGTCGGGATCGAGCGTCAGGGCATGGCGAAATGCCGCGACGGCACATGCAGCATCCGACCGCTGTGCGAAGTGCGCTCCGAGAGCGTTATAAAGCTCGGCCGAACGTTCTTGTGCCATCGCCTGGCGGGCAGCGGGAGGGGGTTCGCATCCGGCCGGAAGCTGGGCCGATGACGGGAGGCCACAGAGCGCCGCGATCCCCAGAAGGCAAGCCCCGACAGGGCCAGCCGTCGCAGAGCCTCGTCCGATGCGCGGCATCGTCAACAGTATGGCGCATTCATCCCATATCGAAGCGCGGGCGTGTCCCCCAAGCTCGAGCTCGGCGGACCCACGAAACGCTGCGTGGCGAGGAAACTTTCCACCAGATAGACTGCGTAGGAATTCGATCAGAACATCCGGCTGTCCGTTGACTGTGGTTTCCGATCACGCGCGAGTTGCGGTGCGCAAGTCTGCCACAGAACTGGGACGCTGGCGCCTTGAACTGCACGGCATTCTCAAGCCCCTAGGACTGCAGGCCGTGAGATGTGCGCCCGCAGCTCCCGCGCGATAACCGGGTGGATCATTCAAGACTGGACTAGAAAATGGCCTCGCGAATCATGTAGCTATTGACGATCTTGCGGATCTATCGTCCGAGTCCTCGAAGCTCGTTGACAGCATCGGGAAGCGGTGGTATTCTCCTACCGCCCGAGAAAATTCGGGATCGGCGCGCAGGAGCTACTCACTTCATTTCAAGGGTGGCGAGAGTACGCCGTCGCGAGATCGTGCGATCAGGAGGATCCGCCCCATGCCCTCACCTACTGCGCTGAGAAATGTGACTGCGTCGCTTGCCATTGCGTTGGCATGCATATTCGTCGTCCTACCCAACCACTTGCCAGCACAGGTGTCTACGGCCACCATCAACGGCACGGTCCGAGACGCAACCGGCGCTGTCGTCCCAGAGTCCGACCTAGTCCTGCAGAGCGTTGAGACCGGCATCGAGCGCCGGAGCGTGAGCAACTCGGTCGGCGTGTATACCTTTGTGAGCATCACACCTGGAATCTACGTGCTCTCCGCCACCAAGGAGGGATTCAGGACTAGCTCGCTTCAGCCATTCACGCTGGCGGTCAATCAAACCGCAACATTCGACTTTGCATTGGAGATCGGCGCTGTGGCGGAGACCGTGACGGTGGAAGCCGTTGGGGCCGAGGTGCAGAGTTCGACTGCTGAGCTGGGATCCGTGATGGCGGAGAACCAAGTAGTCGACCTGCCTCTGAACGGCCGCAACTTCACGCAGCTGTTGACGCTCACTCCCGGCGCATCGCCTATCAGCACTTCGCAGAATCGCGGGGGCTTTGGCAGTTCGGCAATCGGCGAATTCGCGTTTCCGGCGATGAACGGGCAGAGCAATCGAAGTAACTTCTTCCTTACCGACGGCGTGATCAATCACGGTTCGATGGTAAGCACCTACGCAACTCCGCCGATCATCGACGCGATTCAGGAGTTCAAAGTCCAGACTCATAATGACCAGGCGGAATTCGGTCAGGGGACTGGAGGGATCGTCAACGTTGTCACAAAATCCGGCACGAATGAACTGCACGGCACGCTCTGGGAGTTCATTCGCAACGACAACCTTGACTCGCGGAACTTCTTCCGCCGGAACGTGGTGCCTCTCTCCCAGAACATGTATGGAGCGACAGTGGGCGGCCCGGCCGTCCGCAACAAGACGTTCTTCTTCTTCGCGTGGCAGGGATTTAAGAGGCGTACACCCGCCAACCGCCTGTACCGCGTTCCCACGGACGCGAACCTAATGGGTGACCACAGCGACTGGCCTGCCCAGATCTACGACCCCCAATCGACACGCGAGGACGCAGCAAGTGGCACGTTCATTCGTGATCCGTTCGCGAACAACATGATCCCGCAGAGCCGACTCGATTCGGGATTCGTAAGTTACGCGCAGCAAACCATACCCAAGCCGATCTCTACCGGCGTAGCGGACCGCAATCAGCTCGACACAACGAATTCGTCGCTGGACCAAGACGAATTCAACGTCCGCGGAGATCACAACTTCAGCGCGAACGACATGATTTGGGGGCGCGTTAGCTGGTCGGACCTCGGTCAAACCGGGTCGGCAGGCCGACAGGGCCTAGGTAGCCTTGTCAACATTAGGACGATGAACATCGGGGCCAGCTGGGTCCATACCTTCAGCCCAACGAGCATCCTGCAGTTCCAGTTTGGGCGAACACTGATCAATCGAGACACCGGCAGCTCGTTCACGAGCGAGGTGGATCCCACCAGCTTTGGCTTTGAACCGCTATTCTGCTGCAGCTTCAGGAGCGACCTAGCCCTGATGCCATCCGTCAATGTGGCGCAGTTCTTCTCAGGCGGAGAGCGCGTCGCCAACAACCGTACCTCCGACATCTACGCGTACAAGGGGAACTTCACCAAGATCCTTGGCAATCACCAGTTGAAGATTGGTGCCGAGTACAGCACGAATCGACATTTCGGCGTGACCAATGATCACAACGTGGCGTTTGTCCCGGCGAACACAGCAGACCCGCAGACCGCCACAGGAGGGAGCCCGCTCGCTTCATGGTTGCTCAACGTGCCCAACAATGCCGGACGCCGGGACTTCTTCAAGCGCCTGCATCGTGGTGCGATTGGCGGCTTCTACGTGCAGGACAACTGGAAGGTCACGTCAAAGCTGACGGTCAACATTGGCTTGCGATACGACCGGACATGGAGTCCAAGGGTTGGTGACTACGAAGACAGGGGCATTTTCGCTGGGACTCCGGACTTCGAACGGGTCCACGGCGGTCTGTACGTCATTCAAGCGAAGCCGGATTCGTGCGCCGCACTGCAGTCGGCACCTTGCATACCGACACCAGACGGCAGCTTGCCTGACGAGGTTCGAGTGTCGCCCACTCAACGGCTCATCGGGGATTGGACGGACAACTGGCAACCGCGAGTCGGAATCGCATATCGGGTCAGCAACCGAACTGCGATTCGCGCGTCGGGCGGCATCTTCTACGACAGCTGGGCTGGAATGAACCAGATGATGCAGGCTCAGGGTCATACATGGCCGGATGTCGGCCAGCAGCAATCGGGCAACCTCAATACGCCGACAAGCGGCAACCCGGTCCCCGGCGTCTCGGCAAAGAATCCGTTTCCGGCAGGGCTGCTGCCCGGCCCCACGCCGTTCAACCGCGTGGCTTGGTACGCAGATCCCAGTGTCAAGAACCAGTACTCAATGCAGTGGAACTTCGGCCTCCAGCACCAACTGGCGGGTGACACCCTTATTTCCGCCAACTACGTAGGATCGGCGAATCGCCGGGCTCCGCTCGATCATTTCTACAACACGGCAACGACGCCCGGGCCAGGAGATCCCGCCGAGCGTAGCCCATATCCGTTCATCGTGCCGACGTTCTGGCAACGGAGTGTGGGGAGAGCCAACTACAACGCCTTCCAGTTTCAATTGACGAAGCGTGCGCGCGCATTCACTTACATGGTGAACTACACATGGTCTAAGACGATCAACTTGGCGTGCGACGGATGGTACAACGTCGAAGGGTGCTCCACTCAAACACCGTATGACCATGTCCGCGACAAGGGTGTAGCTGGCCACGATCTGACGCACATCTTCAATTTCAACTGGGTCTACCGAATTCCGATCGGTCCGGGCATGAAGTCGACCGGAAGCAAGCTTGCCGACTATGTGGTTGGGAATTGGCAGATCAATGGGATCGCAAACCTCTATTCGGGGCGACCCTACCACATCAACGTAAGCGGCGACATTGCCAATACGCGGAACCGAAACGGGTACATGCGGGCCGATCAAGTAGGGGATCCTCATCTGAGTAATCCCACTCCATCCCGCTGGTTTAACACCGATGCGTTCCGTGCTCCCGCTCCCTTCACATTCGGCAACTCGGGCAGGCACGCCCTGCGCTCTGACGGGGTAACGAACTTTGACTTGTCCCTGTTCCGAGACTTCCCCTTGCCCGGACGGGAAGGAATGAAGCTTCAATTCCGTGCCGAGTCGTTCAACGCATTCAACCACGCGGACTTCGCAATCCCAGTCCAGAATCTGAGTCGAAGTAACTTCGGTGTGGTGACCGCGACGCAGCGACGCGCACGGCAATTCCAGCTGGGCTTGAAGTTCATCTTCTAGTCGGTCGGCTCGCTCTGGGTTCAAGGCAGTCTAGAGCGGGCCGCTACGGGGATGCGCGGGATTCCAAGCAGCCCGTGGGCTCTTACGCCGCACTGCCACTCGCCGCCGACGGCTCGCTCAGCGTCGGCTGCGACTGGAAGCCGCGCGGTGCGGACACGCGCTGATGCAACGGCTCCAGATCGCTCGGCGCCGCGCCGCCAAGCACTTGGGCGTATTTCAACTCCACCGCGCTGAGCGTCCCCACGCCGGCTAACTGATCGGCGAAACCTTGCGCCGGCAGGCTTTCTTCAGCTTGCCGTTGTGCCAATAGCTGCGCGGCTAACCGATTTGAGGCAAGGGGTTACGCGCCAAACGGAAGGCCCGCAACACCCTGTGGGAAAGGAAGTAGACGCTGCAAGGTTGCGAGAACCGAGCAGTTTCGGTAATTGCTCGTGACGCGTCTCACTTGAAAGGTCCTTCCCTCGGCCAGGACTTAGGCGATGTCGCTCGACCGTGGTGCCTGCGCTTGTCAAGCTGGCCTTCATGGTGGATCGTCGGAACATATTGCGTGGCGCAGTCATGGCGCGACACAGAATCGCTTCCTGACGGGACCAGACGTGCCTATTGGGGCGTGGACATCTCTCCCATTGGCCTTCTCGCTTGGCAGGCTTGGTGATCGCTCGCGCTGGAATTGCCTGAGCCAGAGTGGGCACTGTGTCAAGTCTGCCAACCGGCAAAGCCGGTCGGTTAGGATAGGGCGATGACTGACCTGACAAGACGTTGCTTTCTGGGCACCGTGGGTGCCACGATTTGCACTGGCAGTTGGGCTCAAGCGCAAGCATCGAAGCCAAATCTGGTCATCATCTACACCGATGACCAAGGCACCCTGGATGCGGGCTGCTTCGGCTCAGACGACATCCACACCCCGAACATCGACTCCCTTGCGCGACGCGGCGTGCGGTTCA
Source organism: Terriglobia bacterium (assembly GCA_009841225.1). Taxonomy (GTDB): domain Bacteria; phylum Acidobacteriota; class Terriglobia; order Bryobacterales; family UBA6623; genus VXMF01. The sequence goes on from VXMF01000055.1 coordinate 9,202, forward strand.
CCCAAGCCTACGCCCACACGGTTTGCTGCCCGTCGCGGTCGCAGCTGCTGACCGGGAGAGTTCCCCAGCGAGGCGGCGTGACGAACTGGCTGTCGAACAACCCTGCTGACGAGAACGGCCGCAACATGTACACGAGCGAGATCACGCTGGCGGAGATCTTGCGCGACCACGGATACCGCACGGGGCTATCGGGCAAGTGGCATCTCGGTGCAAAGCCCGGCCACCAGCCGCTGGACCAAGGGTTTGACGAGGCCTACGGCCATCTGGGCGGATTCATCGACAACTTCGAGCACAAGTTCCTGCATTCGAACCCCCGGCGGCCGCCGTTTCACGACCTCTACCGCAACGGCGAGGAGGTCGACGAGACCGGCCGCTACTTTCCCGATCTAGTGGTGCGCGAAGCCACGCGATTCATCGTCGAAAACAAGGACCGGCCCTTCTTCCTTTACTGCGCCTTCAACGTGCCGCACTATCCCGAGCAGTCCGATCCGAAGTTCGAAAAGATGTACGACAGCATGGCCATGCCGCGCCGGTCGTACGCGTCGATGATCACGACGACCGATGACCGCATTGGGCAAGTGCTGAAGACGCTGGAGACATGGGGCCTGCGTGACAACACGCTCGTGATCTTCATGAGCGACAACGGCCACTCGACCGAGGAGTTCAACAACTGGGGCGTCAACTACGGCGCGAATGGCGGCGGCGGAAACACGGGGGATTGGCGCGGAGCCAAGGCAAGCATGTTCGAGGGGGGCATTCGCGTGCCTTCGGTGATCAGCCTGCCCGGGCGCATCCCGCAGGGCGAAGTCCGGGACCAAGCGATTTCCAACATGGACTTCTTCCCCACGATATTGGAACTGTGCGGTATCGACCCTCCCGCCTACGAGGTGGACGGCAAGAGCCTCTGGCCGGTACTCAAGTCAGCCGATGCGCCCTCGCAACACGAAGTGTTTCACTGGATGTGGCAAGACCAGTGGGCCATCCGCGAAGGGAACTGGAAGCTGATTGGCAACGGTCGGGATACCACAGGACTCAAGTCCCGCCATGCACCGCGCAAGGATATGGGTGAACTCTATCTCGCCAACCTTGCTGACGGGCCTCCGGAATCTATCAATCATGCGGCCAATCAGCCGGATTTGGTCAAGCGCCTCCACCGCATGCACGACGAATGGCTCGAGGCGACCGAGCGCTAACCATCCCAGCACCATGCATCTCTCAGCCTCGTACTCGACGCTGGCGGCGATATTGCTGGCCGCACCCGGCTTGGCGCAGTCACCGGATCTTGTCGACACACCGCAGAGCGAATCGCCGGTGTCGATTCGACTGATGTTCGGCACTGACCGGCACACACCGCAGCGCTGGGACGGATCGGTGGCGGTCACCGGCGGTCGTGTGCTGTACGTAAGCGGAGTCCACTTCGAGGGCCGCGATGAAATCGTTGGGCAGAACGGATGGAAGCTGACCAACCGCGTCACGCGCTATGCAGACTCCACCACCCAGCGTGGCTACGACCCGGTCCACACGCGGCCCTTCGCCATGATTCCGAATGGCGTCGTTGCGACGGTCGAGGCCGCGGAAGCGTCTGAAGTCGAAGTCACAACCGAGCAGGGGACGTTCTCGTTCCCGCTCAGCCAGCTGCCGTTTGGCCAAACCTTGGAGTTTCTCAACGGCACGGCATCCGCCCAGCGCATTCCCACAACCGCAGACATCACTGCAGGCGAGACCGAAAACGACTACCCTGCCCTAACCACTGCTGCTGACGGTACTGTCTGGATTTCCTGGATTTCATACCAAGACGAACGAGATGCCGTTTGGCTCGCACGCTGGGACGGCTCAGGCTGGGTCGAACCGACACAGGTCTCGCCAACCGGCTACATCGACAACTTCCGCACGGCGATCGCAGCAGACGCCTCGGGGGGGCTCGTTGTCGTCTGGACGGGCAAGTCGCCGACAGGCTCGTGGGGCATCTTTTCGCGCAGGCTGAGCGACGGTGCACTCTCAGCGGCCACCAGCCTTGCAAGCGAGGGTCCGAACCTCTACCTTCAGGCCGCGGCGGACAGCCAAGGCAAGGTGCACGTAGTCTGGCAGGGCTTCCGCGACCGCGTCGCTCAGATTCTGTACGCACACTGGGATGGTTCCCGATGGTCGGCCGAGGCGGCGATCTCGGACTCCAGCGCGGACAGTTGGGCTCCCGCCATCACCGCCGACTCTGTTGGCGGAGTTTGGGCCGGCTGGGATGGCTACCACTCCGGCGACTTCAACGTCTACGTGCGGCACCGCAATGCCAGCGGGGCGTGGCAGCCGCAACGCCAGGTGACGCGCTCGCTCGGATTTGACGCCAACATCTCACTGGCGTGCGACGCGGCGGACCGGCTCTGGATGGCATGGGACCACGGCGAAGCGAACTGGGGCAAGGACTGGAGCAGCCAACGCTTCCGGCCCGGCGGCGGAGCAGGCCTTTACCGCGTACGATCCGTCAAGGTCGCAGTACTCGAAGGGGATCGAGTCGCCGAGGCTGCCGGCTTCATGGGGGCGGTGCCACCCGCTTCCAAGGACTACATGCAGCAGGCCCGCCTCATCGTCGATGGCAGCGGCCATGTCTGGGCCATGGCCCGCTCGCTAACCAGCACCACGACCCGAGTCGACAACAACTGGGGTGCCGGCGGCATCTGGGAAATGCTGCTCGCCCGCTTGGACGAGAACGGTTGGTCGCCCGTGACGAAGTTGCACGCTACGAACGGCAGAAACGATGTCTGGGCAGCAGCTACGGTCGATGGCGGAGGCAAGCTGTGGTTCGCGTGGTCCCGTGATGCGCGGCCCTTCGGCTCGCCGCGGCGCTCTGTGAACCGCGGGTCGCCGCAAGCTCAGACCACCCACGTTTCGCATAGCGTAATCGACCCGTCGCATACGGCTTGGCGCGGATCGGGCGAACCGAAGCGGTCGGAGTTCAGCGAGCCGGAATTGGGCGCCCTGCCGGTCCACGCCAACGAGGAGCAAGACACCGCCGCCATCCGGGCGTACCGCTACGAAGTAGGCGGCAACACCTATAGGATTCTTCGAGGCGACCTGCACCGGCATACCGACATCTCGGCCGACGGCATCGGCGAGGGTGGCCTGATTGACTTCTACCGCTACGCCTTCACCGCCGGTCAGTTCGACTTCATGATGGTGGGCGACCACCAGTACGGCGGCAACAGCGTCCCGGGCGTGGAGTACAACTGGTGGAGGACCGAGAAGTCCGAGGACATCTTCTTGGTCGACGGCAGGTTCTGGCCGCTGTTTGGTACCGAGCGCAGCGTGACGTACCCCAACGGCCATCGCAACACCGTATTCGCTCAGCGAGGCGTCCGCTGGATGCCGATTCAAGCTGGCGAGCGAAACGGCTCGATCAACACCGGCGAAGTGCTGTTCCCCTACCTGCGGCGCTATGGCGGCATCTCGACACCGCACACTTCAGGCTCTGAGCAGGGCACGGATTGGCGCGAAAGTGACGAAGAGCTGGAGCCGATCGTGGAGATCTACCAGAGCTTGCACGCCTCGTACGAATACCCCGGCGCTCCGCGGGCTGAAACGCCCGACAAGCGCTACTACCACCACGGAGAGCCATGGTTGCCCAAGGGATTCGTTTGGAACGCATGGGCCAAAGGTATCAAGATCGGTGTGCAGGCGAGTTCCGATCATGTGGGCACGCATGACTCGTACGCTTGCGTGCTGGTCCCGGGCGACAAAGACATCACGCGGCAGGACTTGATCGACGCCATGAAGCGGCGCCACACCTACGCCGCAACCGACAACATCATTCTGGACATGCGCATTGGCGATCACATCATGGGCGACTCTTTCGCCATGTCGGAACAGCCTGTTGTCCAAGCCAAAGTTGTTGGAACCGGGCCGATCAAGCGGGTAGTCTTGATCAAGAACAACAAGATCGTTTACACCGACACGTCTGGGGCCAAGGAGGTCGCTTTCGAATACCGCGACGATTCAGCCCAACCGGGCGACAGCTACTACTACGTCCGAGCGGAGCAAGCCGACGGTTCTCTAGCCTGGGGCAGCCCGATCTGGGTCTCGTACCGCTAGTGCACGGCCGCGCAACTTGCCTGCAATTCTGCTTGCCGGAAATGCGGGCTCCAGATTGATGATGGAAAACGATTTCAACTGCATTGATGTCGAGACGGCCAACAGCTCGTGGTCGAGCATCTGCCAGATCGGGCTGGTTGTAGTCCGCTCGGGGCAGTTTGCCGAAGCCTGGCAGCGCCTTGTGAATCCCAAAGTCGACTTCTTGGGCCGGAACGTTGCCATCCATCACATCACTGCGGATCGTGTCCGCGAAAGTCCTGAACTGCCGGACATTTGGGACGCACTCCGGGAACTTACGAAGGATCGGCCCTTGGTCTACCACAGCCACGCATGGTTTGACCGACATGCCTTGAACCAGGCTGCGAAAAAACACGGGCTGCCGCGGCTCGACGTGGAGTGGGTCGACAGTTCTCGCATCGTGCGGCAGACATGGCCGGATCGGTATGGTCAGCGGGGGTTCGGTCTCGCAGACCTTTCGCGCGACTTCAAGATCGAATTCCAGCATCACGACGCCCTTGAGGACGCGAGGGCAACAGCTTCGATCACATTGGAGGCGCTGAAGGACTCCGGAACGTCGATTCGCGAGTGGGTCCAAGAGCTACCGAGTCCACCTGTAAGAACGCGGACCCGGCCTGAACGGACTTCCACCGTTCCTAGAGAGAACGTCAAGAAGAGCAGAGCCAACGATCAGCTCGTCGGCCAACGCATCGTGTTTACGGGCAGGCTCGCAGTTTCGCGGCACGAAGCCAGGAGGACGGCGGAGGAAGCCGGCGGCGAAGTGCATGCTAGCGTGCAGGCGGCAACCACGATTCTTGTGGTGGGTGGCCACACAGAGGCGAACCTGAACCAGATGAAGGGCCCGTCCAAGAGCAGCAAGCAGCTCCAAGCGGAGAGGCGGATTGCGGCCGGCCAGCAGATCGAGATCCTGACCGAAGGCGAATTCTGGGATCTCCTATGCCCGAATCCATAGCCCTATTCAGTGAATTTGCATTCATATTGAGGTTTATATTTAACATAAATCGGAATGCACCGAGAATCTGGCGGTGCACGCGCAATCAGCGGTGCCCGATTGATACCGTGCGCCGGAAAGGCTCGTAATGCTGGCACCGACTCGTAGGACCGTGCGGGCACAGCTTGCTTGTCGCGGCTGCTCAGGGCTGTTCGACCAGTCCACGCGAGCACCAGCAACAGCCTCGCCTTGGAAGCTCGCCATCGGCCTCAATGGACTGGGCTCGTCCGAGACCCATCACGGCAAGCGCTAAGTCTACGAAGCCACGTTGTTAGCTTGCCCGGACTGTGGCCTCGACCAGCAGCAGTTGCGGCAGATCCAGTGCTTCCGCAAGTCCACCACCCGGCCCCGAACTGGGCGTGTTCTCCAGTCACTTACAGGTGTCCACTTCGACGGGCCGCGCTGCTCCAAGGGCACCCCGGGGCCGCTGTGAGAATTGGGCGTGAGTCACATGCGGGAGCCTGAGGTCCGACAAGCGTCCGCTCGCCTTCCCTCTATGCTGAATCAGTACCTTCTGTGCCCACTTCGCTCAATCTCAACGTACGCGGTATCGGCGCGTCCGCAACGCTCGCGATCAACGAGGAGTCCAATCGTCTTCGGACGGCCGGACGCACTATATACCGCCTGGGTCTAGGACAGTCACCCTTCCCGGTACCGGAGACGGTCGTAGAGGCGCTGCGCGCCAACGCCCACCAGCGGAACTACCTAGCGGTGCGAGGACTGCCGGACCTCCGGCAAGCCGTGGCCGACTACCACCGAAGGCGCAGGCAGCACTTCGAGTGCACCGCCGACGATGTGATCATCGGTCCCGGCTCTAAGGAACTGATGTTCCTGCTGCAGCTCTGCTATTACGGCGACCTCGTAATTCCTACCCCTAGCTGGGTATCCTACGCGCCGCAGGCCCATATCCTCGGGCGCCACGTGCGCTGGCTCAGGACAGATGCTGCCAACCAGTGGCACCTCACAGCGCATGAGCTCGACGCACTCTGCCGCAGCGACCCGGATCGACCGAGGCTGGCGATCCTCAACTACCCATCGAATCCTTGCGGCAACACGTACCGTCCAGACCAACTTGGCGAACTCGCCGAGGTCGCCAAGAAATATTCAGTGATCCTTTGTTCGGACGAAATCTACGGGGAGCTTCATCACCAAGGCCGCCACGTGTCTATCGCACGCTACTACCCGACCGGAACAATCGTGTCGAGCGGGCTGAGCAAGTGGTGCGGGGCGGGTGGCTGGCGTCTTGGGACCATGACCTTCCCTCCCGGCCAGCGCCAACTCTTAGAGGCAATGGCGAGTGTCGCGAGCGAGACCTTCACATCCACCAGTTCTCCGATCCAGCACGCGGCCGTCAGTGCGTTCATGCCACATCCATCGATCGAGCGCTATCTCGTCCAAGCCCGGCGCATTCTCGCCGCCTTGGGCTTGGAGTGCGCGGTCCGACTGCGGGATGCCGGGGTGGCTGTCGATGATCCCGAGGGAGCGTTTTACCTGTTTCCGGATTTCGAGCCTCACCGCAACACCCTCGGTGCCCGCGGCATTGCGACGTCATCCCAACTTTGCCGACGACTTCTGGAGGAAGCCGGCGTCGCGATGCTCCCGGGCAGTGCTTTCGGCCGCTCCGAGGAGGAGATGACAGCAAGGCTCGCCTACGTGGATTTCGACGGAGCATCGGCGCTCGTCGCAGCGGAATCCGTCCCCCTCGACCAGACCCTCTCGGTGCGGTTCTTGGAGGATCATTGCGGCCCGGTCCTGCGGGCGCTCCGCCTGATCAAGGAGTGGCTCGCTTTATAGTCCGGCCCTGCGGCCAATTCCCGGATTGTCGCGCTCTCTTCTATGGCGCTAGCGGGCTCTCACGGACGAAGCCAGTTCTATTTCTAGTCCCCGCCTGGCAGGGACTGTCGATAAAATAGCGGGCCATGCGTCGGACAATACCGCTCACCGCTTACGCGGACTCTCGGGCAGCGACAACGCTGCTAGCCGCAGTCATGTTCCTGGGCTGGCCCGGATGTGAAACACCTCCCAGCCGCCCGAATGTCGTCGTAATTATGACCGACGACCACGCCACGCAGATGATGTCGGCATACGGTTCCAAGCGCGCGTCCACGCCGAACCTAGATCGGATTGCGCACGAAGGGATGATCTTCCGCAACGGCTTCTGCACGAATCCACTCTGCGCGCCCAGTCGCGCCACGCTGATCACGGGCAAATACAGTCACAAGAACGGGCAGCGCAGCAATCGAGACACATTCGATGGAAGCCAGCCCACGCTTCCGAAGCTGATGCGGGAAGCCGGATACCGGACAGCGATGATCGGCAAGTGGCACCTGAAGAGCGAACCGACCGGTTTCGACTACTGGAACGTACTTCCCGGCCAGGGCCGTTACCGGGATCCGTCGATGATCGAGATGGGCACGGAGCGGCGCCACAGCGGTTATGTCTCAACACTCATCACCGATTTCGCGATCGATTGGATTCGCAACCGGGATAAGACACGCCCGTTCCTGCTATTCCTCCACCACAAGGCACCCCATGGACAGTGGGTGCCCGACACCAAGCACGAAGACCTGTTCGCGAATCAGGATGTGCCTCGACCGGAATCGTTTGACGACAGCTATGCCGGGCGGGCCAGTCCCATCCGCGATGCCACGAACCGGCTGGTTCCGCACCTGCTCGCCCGCTGGCGAACGTGGGGTGCAGCACTGGCGAAAGAGGACCCTGGGGACCTTGCAGGAGAAGAGCTCACCGACTGGATGTATCAGCAATACGTCAAGGACTACAAGCGTGTGATGGTCTCGGTCGACGAAAACGTAGGGCGGTTTCTGGACTTTCTCGAGGAGGAAGACCTCGCGAACGACACTCTCTTGATCTATACCTCAGACAACGGGAAGTTCGTCGGCGATCATTCGATGTTCGACAAGCGCCTGGCGTATGAGGAATCGCTCCGGATTCCGCTCGCGATCCGATATCCAAGAGAGATCGCGCCTGGAAGTGAAACAGAGGCCTTTGCGCTAAATGTCGACATTGCGCCCACAATCCTCGACTTTGGCGGGGTCGCCGTGCCTGAAGACGTGCAGGGCCGCAGCCTGCGGGCACTCCTGGAAGGGCATCAACCTTCCGACTGGCGGAACTCGTTCTACTTCCAGTACTTCGAACCGCCCGGAGGCCACAATGTCGCTCCTCACTATGGCGTCCGCACAACGCGCCATAAGCTTGTCCGCCACGAAGTCGGCGATGGCATCTGGGAGTTGATCGACCTTGCACTGGACCCGCTGGAGTATCGCAACGAATACCAGAATCCGAGCTACTCAGCCGAAGTCAGTGCGCTTCGAGAGGAGCTCCAACTTCTGAGGCGGAGTCTCGAAGTGGCTGACGAGTAAAGTGTCCCCACGCAAGTGCCCGTTCGGGGAGAGCGCGGCTCCAGCGCCGGCCGAGAGATCGGGACGTTCTCGCATCCACCTTGAGGGCCGGTTCCGTGCGGGTATCGAGTGGATCGAAACGTGTTTCGGAATTCGAGGATCCGCTAGACCCGACTGGATGAAGAGGATGTGCGACCATGCTCAGCAACACGCTCGGTATGGAACGGCCCGTGTTGAAGTGCCTGCGCAGCACCCTAGGCCAGCGGCGCCAATTGGTATTGGTCGCAAAGATAGGTCGCAATGTTGACACCGACGCGTAGAACCGTGCTTGCACAGCTGGCCTGTTGCGGCTGCTCAGGACTCTTTGAAGAGTCCACCAGGCCATCGACAGCCTCGCTGCCATGGAAACTTGCCATCGGACTCAACGGCTTCGGCTCGTCAGAGACCCATCACGGCAAACGCTACGTGTACGAGGAAATCCTCCAATTCGCCCGCGACGAGGGCTTCGACGGAATCGAGCTTTGGCGCAACTGGCGCGATGGCTACCCCGATCCCGAAGATGACGACGCGATCGAAGCGGCTCGCCAGCAGATCGAGTCCTACGATCTGCAGGTGTTCTCGATCCAAGCCGGGGTCAGAGGCGTCAATCCGGTCTCTGACGACCCGTCGGAGCAAGCAGAATACACGCACCAACTCACTCAACAGGTCGATCTAGCGCTCAAGTTCGGATGCGATTGCATGGGCCTGTGGTCCGCTGGCCGGCCGCCCGACGACGCAAGCGAGGATGAAGTAATCGAACGGTTGGCTGGTGTCGTGAGGCCAGTCTGCGAATATGCGGTCGATCACGGGATCGTGCTGGCGATCGAAGGCGAGCCGCCGTTGATCATTAACTCGGTGGAGCGCTATCACAAGCTCTTCGCCGCTGTCGGGATGGACGAGTTCAAGGTCATCTTCGACCCCTCTCACTTCGATGTGTTGGGCGGAGCAGTTGGACGCCCTCAAGACCTGCTGCTTGACCTCGGTGTTGATCGGGTCGGCTACATCCAGTTTTGCGATGGGGACTCCACGCTACGCCCGTTTCCGAACGGCGGATCGGGTACCTCGAAACATCTGCCCTGCGGCGAGGGTGTCTATGACATCCCCGGCTTGTGCTCGATCCTCTACGAGGGCGGCTTCCGAGGTTGGTTCCAGATGGATAGCTGGGGTACCGAAGATGCCTACTGGACCTCGAAATCCTGTAAGGACTCGGTCTTGGACTATCTGCGTGCGGCAGCTACGGGGTCTGATCGCGGCTAGCGGAATTTCGTTCGAAATGGTAGGCCCGAGCGGACTCGAACCGCTGACCTCTACCGTGTCAAGGTAGCGCTCTAACCAAAACTGAGCTACGGGCCTACGCGGACCAGCTCGGCTGGCACCGAGCTTGTTGCAAGTCAAGGCCGAATACCCAGCCTCCCTGCTCGTTGTCTGCACCGAATCATATCACAGGACGGATTCTTCGCCCCCCTCTTGCCCCGATGAACGCCCCCGCTACCCCCGGATCGTTCGGCGGTGCCCCAGGCCACGTGACCGAACGGGATTTCCCGTAACGTTTGGCATCCTGCCTCCCGCATGTTGTATGTTGGACGCGCTTTCCCAAAGGGACCGACATGCGGGTTCCGGGCGGACGACGATTGCAACCCATGAAACCACGACTCCTACTCTGCACCTGTCTGGCACTCTGCTGGGCTCTTCCTCTCCTCCTCGTCGGGCCGGCCCCTGCCCAGACGATTGCCATACCCGCTGATGCCGAATCCGCGCTGGATGCGCTGAACAGCTCGCCACGCCACGGGGAATGGATCGACATTGGTGAGGGGCGGTCTAGCACGAACCGTTGGGGCGACACGATTCGCTCGTGGGTCGTTTACCCCGAACGAGCGACCCGCGCCCCCGTCGTCGTAGTGATCCACGAAATCTTCGGCCTGACGGACTGGATCCGCGCAGTGGCCGATCAGTTCGCGGCGGAGGGATTCATCGCAATAGCGCCAGACTTGCTATCCGGCCACGGCGCGGACGGAGGAGGCACTCCAACAGATCGCCAGCAGGCCGTAGCTCTGGTTCGATCCCTGCGCGTCGAGGATACGACTCGGCGGCTGTCGGCGGTTGCCCGCTATGGGATATCGCTGCCGGCATCTAACGGTAGGTTCGGCGGCGTTGGGTTCTGCTGGGGCGGGAGCACGAGCTTCAATTTCGCAGCCAACGAAGAGAACTTGGACGCAGCTGTCGTCTACTACGGAAGTTCTCCGAGCCGCACGATGCTGGGCCGCGTCGAAGCCCCAGTCCTTGGCTTGTACGGCGGCGACGACGCCCGTGTTAACGCCACCATTCCAGATGCGATGCGCGAGATGCGAAGGCTCGGGAAGTTCTATGAACCTCACCAATTCGCCGGGGCAGGCCACGGATTCCTGCGACAACAGTCCGCCCGTGACGGCGCGAACATGAGCGCCGCCAAGGCGGCCTGGGCGCAGACCATCGAGTTTTTCCGCCAGTACCTCGAGAACTAGAGCTAGTCCCATGCGCCCGACTCTGCCAATTCCCTTCCAGATCGCCATCGGCCTAGTTGTGCTCGCGATGCCGGTTCCGTCGGCCACCAACGTGGTTTTCATGATGGCCGACGACCTCGGTTGGAATGACGTGGGCTACCACGGGAGCGAGATCCGCACGCCGCAGATCGATTCCATCGCGCAGCGCGGCATCCAACTCAACCGCTACTACGCTACGCCGCTTTGCAGTCCGACGCGAGCTGCGTTGCTGACCGGCCGTATCCCGCTGCGGTACGGAGTTGACCGACCGATCGAAACGCAGGGAGGTCTGCCGGAAACAGAGCTCCTGCTGACGGACGTGCTCAAGGCTGCCGGATACGAAACGGCAGTGGTAGGCAAGTGGCACTTGGGATTGGCGCACGTCAAGTTTCACCCCTACAACCGCGGCTTCGACACTGCATATGGTCATTTGGGACCCGCCGTCGACTATTGGACGCACATCTGGGACGGCGGTCTCGACTGGCACCGCAACGGCGGCGTGCTGAACGAGGAGGGCTACACGACCGAGTTGATCGGCAAGGAAGCGGAGCGCGTGATCTCGGAGCGCGACAAGACCAAGCCGTTGTTCCTGTACGTCGCATTCAATGCGCCGCACGGCCCTCTGCAAGCTCCGGCCGAATCCGAGTCCGCATACGATTCGATCCAGAATCCGCGCCGCCGAACCTATGCAGCGATGGTGAGCGAGATGGATCGAGCAGTCGGCGGGATCCTAGGAGCACTGGAGCGAGAGGGGCTGACTGACGACTCGTTGATCGTATGGTGCAGCGACAACGGAGGAGCCGTTCGTCTGGGAGCGGACAATTCGCCGCTCCGCGGCGGCAAGGGCGGTTCGTTCGAAGGCGGAATTCGCGTACCCGCTACAGTTTGGATGCCAGGCAGCATCGAGGGCGGCCGGACGTTCACCCCAATGATGACGGTGGCGGACTGGTTTCCGACCATCGCGACCGCCTTAGGGATCGACCTTGAAGCGGATAGTCCGCTGGATGGCCTTGACATGTGGCCGGCCCTCACCAAGGGTGATGTTGTAGACCGCACCGAGCCATACGTAGTCGGCGTCTTCGATAGCGTTGCGCTGATCGACGGGATTTGGAAGTACGTGGAACCCCTGCCCAGAGGTGGCAGGGGCGTGGCACACCTGTTCCGCCTAGATCAGGATCCCAATGAGCGTGAGGATCTGGCAGAAGTGGAGCCGGAAAGGTTCGAGGCAATGCGAGAGCGGCTCCGCGGTTTCCCTCGCACAGCCACGATCGCACCAGACGTGATTCCTCCTCCTGGACCTCGGGGGGGTCGCCCGGGGGGCCGGCCGCCTCCTAACGCTGGCGGCGAAGGTGCCAGAAGGCCGCCGGGTCGCGGCGGTGGAGCGGTCGATGGCTGGAAGGAAATCACGAAGCCACCTTGGGTCGAGACGGCTAACAGGTAATCTTGGAACGAGCCGCACCGACTGTGCATGATCGACTTGCACGGGTTCCGCGACGAGTTGTAGAAAGCCATCGGCTGACGGCGGTCCAGCAAGGAGCGGACCCCCTCGGACCCAGTCGCCGGCAAGCAAGGCGGGCGGCTGAATGGCTCTGGGGTCCCTTGAGTGCGCGGCGACGCAGATGCCTCAGTCCGTGATCTACGAAGAGGACGCCGACGAGACTCAGCACCCTGCTCAAGGAGGGAGGCGCGTGGCGTCGCCGCTCGCCTGCCGCAGTCTACTCGAGCCGCGAAGTCACGGGTTGGAATTGCCCTGCCTTGCCACCTGCAACTGACCCAGATCGCGTGCGAGCGATTCCTTGCGCCGAAAGTCCGCAGATGTCTCTGCAGGGTTCCAGTACCAAGGGTGGTCGACGTGCTCTCCGTGCATGATCCGCTCCATTTCAGCTACGACCTCCGGGTATGCGTCCGCAAGGTTTCGCTCGCACCGTACGTCTTCCTCGATCAGAAACAGCTCCATAGAGTTGTCAGGAGTTGCGCGGTAGGCCTTCCACGGACCCTTGCGGACCGCCTGTTCCCTCGCGTTCTCCCAATACAGTGGCCTGTCTGAGGAGAACCTCGCCGGATCGCCAGTCAATAGTGGGACAAGGCTGGACCCGTCATTTGGTGGGACAGGGCTGGTTCCCGCCAGCTCAGCGAATGTCGGAAGCAAGTCGACGAGCCATACGGGCACGCTGGACACGCCGGCCTTGATCGTGCCGGGCCAGTTCACGAAAAAGGGGATGCGAATGCCCCCTTCAAGCAGGGAGAATTTCCCTCCCCGAAAGGGCCCCTTGTTTTGAAAGAACGGATCGTCCGGCCAATTCGCGGACTGGTTCCCGCGCGCGAAATACCCGCACATTGAGTAGCCGTTGTCCGACGCGAAGACCACGAGAGTGCGATCCCGGATCCCGAGGCTTCCAAGCAGGTCAACCAGTTCGCCCGCGAACCTGTCGATCCGCAGCACCATGGAAGCCCACTCCTTGTGTGCTGTAGAAGGAAAGTCCGCTCGGTTCAGGAATGGGCCGAGGGCGTCGGTCACGACCGGCCCGTGGGGCAACTGGGTCGCGAAATAGAGGAAGAACGGTTGGTCCCGGTTGCGCCGCACGAAGCCGATGGCTGCCTCCTCGAGCACGTCCTCGGAATAGACTGCCTGCGAACGGTCTCGGACGCCGGGCGGAATGAAGCGGCCATCGCTATCGTAGTGAGTTGAGGACTCTCTGGATCCGGGCGGTTTCTGGTTCTCCTCGTACATGTGGCGCATGTCGAAACCGAGGTTCCCCGGATAGTCGACCTTGCGTCCATTGCGATACAGGTAGTGGGGGAAGAACGTGTGAGCGCGGCGCTGATCGTAGAATCCGAATGCCTCGTCAAAACCCTGCTTTTCTGGCGTCCCCGGAGTGTCGGGAAGGCCAATGCCCCACTTGCCGAAGAAGCCGGTCGCATACCCGGATCGCTTCAGCATCTCGGAAATCGTCACGTCCGAGTCCGCCAAGTGATCCTGCCCTCTCGCGCTGCGGTTATCGCGAACTGATGCGTGCCCCGTATGGAGTCCCGTCATAAGGGTCCCTCGGGAAGGAGCGCATTCTGGGGCGCCGGCGTACGCTTGTGTGAAGCGAACTCCCTCCGCCGCAAGCCGATCTAGGTTTGGAGTCGAGAAGCGGGTCTGTCCCCAGATACTGAGATCCCGGTAGCTGAGATCGTCCGCCAGAACGACGACGATGTTCGGCTTGGTTCCGGGCAGCGGCCGCTGGGCCTGCAGGGCTCCTGGAATGAGCATGAGGCAGATAACCGCGAAATGCATTACGGGGGCAAGAATAGCAGCCTAGTACGAGCCCACTTCGTGAACAAGACGACCTTCAACACAATCGTCGGGCTCGGCTGTGGCCCCGCTCAGCACACGGACCGCACAACGTTCTTGCGTCCGTTCCTCTAGCAGCTGCCGACCGCGTCTGCGTTGATGCTTCCTAGGACTGGTTGCACTTCTCCGATCTACTCCGTAGCCCGCTCGAATCTCACGAGACCGTATCGCTTCAAGGTATGATGCGCACTGAGGACGATTGCGATGATGAGAATTCCATTGATCTTGCTTGCCTTTACGAGCGTTGCTGCGGCGCAGTCAGGACCTTGCATGGCGGACGCCTTCCTTGACGTTTCGGAGGCACCCGGAGCCGGCCCCGCCTATCCCCGCCCCCGGGTCGAAGCTACCTGCGAGGGCGATGAGCTGGTAGTTCGTTCCAATGGCATCCCGCACTACGAATTTGTCCAAGTCACCCCAAACCCGCTCTTGGAGCGGAACAACGAGTTCCGCCTGCCTGCCAGTCCCGCGCTGGCCGACAAGCCGGTGCCGATCCCCCTGCTTGGCGGAATCGGCGTAGCAGTCAACGGCATCGTGATATTCGGCCCGAACGAAGGCCCCGTGCCGGCAGAGGAACAATTCGGCGATCCCGTGTTCAACGCCATCATGGATACGTGCATGGGCCACACGGCGCTGGAATACCACTATCACGCCATGGTGCAGCGCTGCCTTAGCGTAGGCGCGAAGGATGGCAAACCGTCGCCCGTCCTAGGCTTCGCCTACGACGGCATTCCGATCCACGGTCCGTGGGGCTGCGTCGACGCCGACTGCAGCAAGGTGGTGCGCCACCGCAGCAGTTGGGAAGAGGTTCGCGAGCCACATCAAGATGCTTGGGACGCCTACGAATACGTCGAGAAGGACGGACCGGAGTACCTCGACGAGTGCAACGGGCACAGCCATGGTGACGGCGACTACCACTACCACGTGACCGAGACTTGGCCGTACATCCTTGGCTGCTATGCCGGCACCCCGAGCGGCGGACCCATCCGCGGTCGCCGTCGGCCTCAAGTAAGCCAAGCGCCTCCTGGACAGCGGGGCCAGCGCCCGCCGGGCGGCCCGGCCGGGAACCGACCTCCCGGGGCTGCACGGCGGGGCGGCCCGCCGCCCGGTGGCGGCCGTCCCGGGCCGGACGAAGTGCAGGCCGTCGCCGCGGCCCTGAACAAGGATGCGAGCGAAGTTGCCAAAGCCCTGCGCGTGGAGCCCGGTGGCATCAAGCCGACCAATCTTGCGGCTTCCGCGCGGACGCTCGGGGTGGACACCGGCAAGTTAATCGAATCCATGGGAAGGACCCAGCCGCCGCCGCGCCAGCGACAGAACCAGGCCCCGCCGGGCGAGCCGGAGTGCTTCTTCCGCTGCGGCCAGAGCGATGAAGACGCCGTCGGCTGCACTCTGACGCCGGATCACAAGGTGCTGTGCTTCAGGCCTTGCGACGACAACAAGTGCGGGTAATTCGGCCAGCGCTGTTGGCGTTGGCCATCATCGCTGGAATCGCAGCTTGGCCGCAGGAACCGTTCCTGCCGGCAGTTGACCACTCCCAGCACCCCTTGATCGAGGTGGACGAGGCCGAACCGACACCGTCGATGCGGATCCACATGGACGCCGATTCCATGGATGGCTTCAACATCTTCTTGGAAACGCAGAACTTCCGCTTCACCCCTCAGAGCGTGGACACGCTCCCGGTCTCGAACGAAGGCCATGCGCACCTGTATGTGAACGGGGAGAAGGTGGCTCGCATGTACTCGCCCTGGCACCATCTCTCCAGCAAGCTGCTTCGCGACGGGATCAACCGTGTCGAGGTCGAGTTCAGCACCAACGACCATTCGGTTTGGGCCCTAGCCGGCGTGCCGATCGGCGCGGACGTGCTCATTGATACACGCGTCCTGGAGGGCGATCCAATCCTTCGCGAGGACGTCAGCTATACGCTGGACTGGGATTGGGGGGCGGCGGACCCGCGCCCAGACGGTGGCTGGACGGTGCAGACGGACAAGGGCTACCACGTGCAGGTCGACAGCGGTCAGATTGTCAGCCGAAATCTCGAACTGGTTCCGTGCCATGTAGCGCCCCCGCCCGCGCCGCAAGCGTCGATATTCGGCTGGCCCGGGCCGAGCCGGGTGTTTGCAGGGCACAGCAGCTTGATTCCGAACGAATCGAAGATCACAGCTTCATACGTGGAGGATCTGGCAACACCGCGGGAGATCTTTCTGGAGAAGCGGGTCGTCACTGATCCGGAGTATTGCCAAGCACACTACCTCTTGGCCCGCGCGCGAGGATCCCCTCCGGGGTCTCTAACACTTGATGTTTCAGGTACGTGGGGCAACTCTTCTGAGAAATCACGCAAGCCGTTCAATATCAGGTCCACTGCTGCTTACGGGGAGTTTAGGCCATTGCAGCTTCCTGACGGTGCCAAGCTGGGCCGACGCCTGATCGTGGGGGGGATCGACGCTAGAGTGCGCCGTTCTCTGGACACTTTGTTGAACGGAATTGACTTCGCGGACGGCACCTCGGACTCTGACGGTATGCGGGTTCTGCGAAACCTGGTGGCAGGCACCTCGGTGCTGGTCAGCGATGTTGAAGGCCTCTAGTGCCGGTGCGCTTCGAATGGTAAAGAGCTTGCAATAGTGGCGCTCCGTCACTGCGATTGGATTCCGGCTTGGAAACAACGGCGCTCTAACCAGCGTCTTGCACAGTAGCCGGGCGGGAGTCATTCACCGAGCAATCCGCCTGGCCAGACTCAGGAGATTGAATAAGATGCCCGCGAGATCCCTCGTCTTCGCTGCCGTCGGGCTGGTCGGCCTGTCGCTGGCATTGCCCGCGGCCGAAGCAAGCAACCCGTGTCCCAGCGATGCATTTATGGATGTGAGCAATTCGCCGGGCGCGGGCGACGGTTATCCCCGTCCGCGGCTAGAGGTCCAGTGCGATGGCGACGAACTCGTGGTGAGCAGCAACGCCATTCCACACTACGAGTTTGTTCAGATCACGCCCAACCCGCTGGTCGAACTCAATCGGGACTACCGCATGCCACTGGACCCGAAGCTGGCCGAGCAACCGAGCCCGCTGCCGCTGCTTGGGCCGTCCGGCGTCGCGATCAACGGCATTCCGCTGTTCGGACCGAACGAGGGCCCGGTGCCTCCTCCGGGCTTCGGAGACCCGGTCTACAACGCAATCATGGACTCGTGCATGGGGCACACGGCGCGCCAGTACCACTACCACGCTCTGATCGAGACCTGCTTCGACATAGCAAGGGAGGCAAACGAGCCATCGCCGATCCTCGCTTTCGGCTGGGACGGCTTCCCGGTCTACGGCCCGTTCGGCTGCCGCGACGAAGATTGCTCGGAGATCATCGAGTACCGGAGCAGTTGGGAGCAGTTACGCGCACCCCGAATTGACGCATGGGACGCGTATCGCTTCGTCCCGAAGGACGGCATCGAGTACTTGGACCGATGCAACGGGCACAGCGGCGACGATCAGGGCGGTGCCTACCACTATCACGCTACGGCGACATGGCCGTACATCATGGGATGCTTCTCCGGCACGCCCTCGGCGGATGCAGGCAGGGCATCAGACCGCCAACTCAGCCGTCGCGATGGCGGGCGGGGCCGCCCCCCGGGCGACGATCCCCGGCCCACCGTCGAGCAAGTGTCTCGAGCGGCGGAAGCACTGGCGATTGACGAGGCGAAGCTCGCGGAAGCACTGCGCTTGACCGGTGGTCGCGTCGCGCCCATGAACTACGTCGCGGCCGCACGCGCGCTCGGCATCGACGCACGAGACCTATATGAGGCGCTGGGAGTGACGGCGCAGTTGCCTCCGCCCGGCGCTCGGGGCGGTCCGGGCGGTCGCAGACGTGGCGTCGGGCCGCCGCTTCGAGGGATCGGACCACGACGTGCGCGTCCGCCGCCAGGGCGTCAGCGACCTTGATGGTGCGGGTGCCAGCGAATATCCGATCGTTAAGGCGCAATAGCACTCTATGACTCGTGAAGCCCCTTACTAAGCATTCAAGAGCGTTCTGATAAGGGCCCGCAATAGGGGCGGTGTTGTAGTAATGTAGGTTCGAGTTGACGATGGCTTTGGCCGCCTGCCGGATCGCGTTCCGATTTGCGTACTA
This sequence comes from Terriglobia bacterium, assembly GCA_009841225.1. GTDB lineage: Bacteria > Acidobacteriota > Terriglobia > Bryobacterales > UBA6623 > VXMF01. The sequence goes on from VXMF01000055.1 coordinate 27,644, forward strand.
GCTGGCCGCCAGAACCCTCAGGAACCACATCGTTGCTTTGCGCATTGGCCTGCCTTCGCTTGACGGCGGGTGCCCACAGGAGAATGACATGCTCTCAACCCGCCTAATTCTGTCCGCCAGCCTAGTGATCGCAGTGTTTGCCGCATGCGGCGGAACGGATCAGTCCGCCGAAACTGGCGGCGACGGCCAGGCTGTCCGATCGCTGACTGCGGAGGAGTACTACGACAAGATCCACGGTGCTTGGCTTGGCCAGGCGGTCGCCGGTGCGCTGGGAATGAGCGTGGAGGGCATGCACCACAGCGACCTCAAGCCCTTCCTCACCGACTTGGGGCAGTGGCCGCTCACCGATTACATCAAGGCCTTGCATCCCCGGAGAGATCCGCAACGCAAGCAATGGTATACGGCGGACAACTGGGGCCCAACCGGCTTCGGGCCAGACGACGACTCCCTGTACCAGATCGCGAACCTCCTGCTGCTCGAGGAGAAGGGTCCTGACATCACAAGCCAAGATATCGCCGACAAGTGGCTAGCTTCGTTCTCTGTGTTCGAGGCTCAGAACTGCGGAAGGGCGGTCAGGGTCGCCGAAAAGCTCCTGAAGGAAGGCGTCAAGCCTCCCGAGTCCGGCAAGCACGAACTCGGCGAGTTCATGGGCGGCCAGATGAAGGGCGAGTTCTGGGGCTTCATGCTGCCCGGCAATCCCGAGGCGGCGGCCGAGTACGGGCGCATCGATGCCGAAGTCTCGTTCCATACCGACGGCGTCTACGGCGAGATGTTCATGGCGGCCCTCACCGCCGAGGCATTCTTTGAATCGGATCCGACGAAACTGCTCGAGGCCGGTCTTGCGACCATCCCCGAGGACTGCGACTACGCCCGTTGCATCCGGGACGTGATGACTTGGCACGGGCAGTGGCCCGACGACTGGGAAAAGACCCACGAGCAGATCGACGCCAAGTGGGCGCCGGAGGGAAGCGAGAAGCAGCGCCGGGTGTTCCCGAACAACGCTGTCAACGCCCTAGCGCTGCTATACGGCGAGGGTGACTTCGACAAGACGATCTCGATCGCTGTCATGGCTGGCTGGGACACGGACACGAACGCGGGCGACGTCGGGCCGGTCATGGGGGTCATTCTGGGGCCCGGAGCGATCGCCGAGAAGTGGACGGCGCCCATCGCGAACATCTTTCGCTCTGATGTCAAGGGCGCGGAGGAGTGGAAGATCGATGAACTGGCGCGGCGGACGGCCGATATGGGCATGCGCATGACCGAGGCAAAGTCCTCCGGACTTGTTGAGATTGTGAGCGAGTAGAGATCCTGCTGCCTGTCCAGCTCCCCGGGCAAAGCGCGGTGTACCTGCACGATCTGCGCCGCCGCCCTCGCAGCCGATGGCTTGCGCAACTCGGCCCGGCCTAGGAACCAACGTGAACTCCAACTCCGGCACCGGCACACTTCGGCGGCGGGACCTCTTCGCGCTGGGAGCGGCCACAGCACTTGCCGGCTGTCGGCAGGACGCTGCGCCTCGTCCGAATATCCTGCTTGCGATCTCCGACGACCAGTCCTTTGCTCACACTGGTGCTTCCGGCGATCCTGTCGTCCGCACGCCTGTGTTTGACCGAATCTCCTCCGAGGGAGTCCGGTTTGAACACGCTTTCTGCAATGCGCCGTCATGTACCCCGTCCCGGGGAGCGATCCTGACGGGACAAGAGTGCTACCGCCTCGAAGAGGGCGTCAACCTGTGGAGTTCCCTGCCCGCCAAGTTCGCCACCTACCCAGACTTGCTCGAAGCGGTGGGCTATCACATTGGCTATACGCGCAAGGGGTGGGGCCCTGGAAGCATCGAGGCCGGGGGCCGCTCTCGCAATCCGGCAGGTCCAAGGTACGAGGACTTCCAGTCCTTCTACGAGGCCAATCCGTCCGGATCTCCGTTCTGCTTCTGGTTTGGCAGCACCGACCCGCATCGCGCCTACGAGAAGGGTTCGGGCGTAGCCAGCGGCCTGCGCCCGGAGGAAGTGCCGGTCCCTCCATTTCTCCCTGACGACCCCGAGGTTCGCAGCGACATCCTGGACTACTACTTCGAAATCGAACGCTTCGACCGCGAACTCGGCGAAATCCTGTCGTTCTTGGAAGAGCGAGGTCAACTCGCGAATACCATCATCATCGTCACCAGTGACAACGGCATGCCGTTTCCGCGCGCCAAGGCGGACCTCTACGACTACGGGGCGCGGGTTCCGCTAGCCGTCCATTGGCCAGAAAGTGTCCCAGGCGGCCGCGTGGTCACCGACTTCGTCAGCTTGGTCGACATGGCCCCGACCATCCTCGAGTCCGCCGGAATCCAGGTTCCAAGCGATATGACAGGCCGCAGCCTGCTGACGCTGCTGAAGTCCGGCGAAGACGGCCGCGTCGACTCCACTCGCGATCACGCGATCTCGGTCCTCGAGCGCCACACGCCGTGGCGCGAAGGCAGGGTGGGATATCCAAAGCGCGCGATCCGCACGGATCAATTCCTGTACATCCGGAACTACGAGACCGACCGCTGGCCAGGGGGCGATCCTCCGATCTTGGGAGAGGTCGATCCGTCGCCCACCAAGGACTTGATGCGCGCTCGCAAGGACGAACCGGGGTTCGAGCGCTACTACGAAGCGGCGTTCGCCAAGCGCCCGAGCGAGGAATTGTACGACGTCGAGCGCGATCCCGGGCAGATGAACAATATCGCAGCCGACGAGGCGTACGCTGACATCAAGAGCGACTTGGCCGCGAGGCTTGACCAGCACCTTCTCGCAACGGCTGATCCGAGGGCCCTCGGGCACCCCCCTACTTGGGAGTCGGATCCGCACCACGGCAGACTCACGGTGGAACAGCGCCGCTGACGAACGAGGCCGGGATCCTCGGGGCGCTCATCCCAGGCTGGTTGCCGGGCGCGATGGAGCGCTCATTGCGTAGGCCGAGATCTTGGCGTCGTTAGCTAGACTAGGACCGGCTAGCCTCTCCACCTGCTCGCCATCGGGATCGGCGCCCGCGCCCTCGATGGCCGCCATTGGCAACGGGAATTGATGTCGGAGAGCATTAGCTGGGTACGAAGGAGTACGACCGCAATGTCTCATCGTGTTATCCGCTCGGCCGCACTCGCGTGCGGAATCCTGCTCGCTGTTTCTCCTGTATCAGCTCAGCTCGGAGAAGCAGCTGCCGACGCCCGGGTCAAGCCCACACACGCCGACTTCTCCTACGGCGACCATGTCCGGCACGTGCTGGACTTCTATCAAGCGGAGTCGTCGGACCCGACTCCACTGGTGCTGTACATCCACGGGGGCGGCTTCACGCGAGGCGACAAGCGTTCGGTCAACCAAGAAACCCTGAAGGCACTGCTGGCTGCCGGGATCTCCGTCGCTGCAATCAACTATCGGCTCGCCGGCCAGGTACCGCTGCCAGCAGCCCACGAAGACGCCCAACGAGCCGTGCAGACGTTGCGGGCAAGAGCTTCGGAATGGAATTTCGACAAGGATCAAGTCGGCGCGTTCGGAGGATCAGCCGGGGCTCAGTTGTGCATGTGGCTGGCCTACAGCGACGACCATGCCGATCCATCGAGCAACGACCCGATCGCGCGCGAGTCGACTCGGCTGGCCTACGTGGCGCCGCTCAACGGCCAGAGCACGAACGACTTCGACTGGTGGCTGGAGAACCTACCCGGCTACGACGAGCTACATCGCGACCCAGCGGAGATCTTCGGCACATCCGACAAGGGCAAACAGGCGGCAATCGCCGCGAAAATCTCGGCAATCGGGCTGGTGTCCGCCGACGATCCGCCGACGTTCATGCGCTATGGAATGGCGCCTGGGGACCCGGTTCCCGACGGAGATCGTGCTCAAGGGTGGAAAGTCCACCACGTCAACTTCGGGATCGCACTGAAGGCAAAGCTCGATGCGCTCGGCGTCGAGAACTTTCTGCACTACCCGGGTGCGGACTCGGCCTACGCAACCCCGGCGGACTTCTTCATCGGCAAGTTCGGCAAGTCGGAAATCCGGCACCTGACCCACGCGGAACTTTCGGACTATCACCTAGAACTCGTCAGGCTGCTGAAGCAGAACCCGAACCAGACCGGCGAGGTCTACCGGCAGGGCGTCTCTGGGGGCGTCGGCGGCTGGACCCCATTGCGAGAGGACTCGGACCGCAACCACTACCTGTCGATCCTGCATCGCGGAGGCAACAGCTGGGCCGAGTCACATGACCAGAAAGCTGACTTCTACATCATGCTCGAGGGGTCCGGCACGCTTCTGCTGGGAGGCAAGATGGTGGACGCGATTCAAGCCGAGGGGCGTCCCGGCGAATGGCGGGCACCACGCCTCGAAAATCCGCGCCGCATTGAAGCCCGCAAAGGCGATCTCATCAACATCCCTATAAAGACACCCCATCAATGGGACCTCACCGAGGGCGAGTCCGTCACTTACGTAATCGTGAAAGTCGTCGAGCGTGACGAGGAAATCCGGGATCGTCCTGATTGACGGCATGACGGAACGGCGAGGAAGAGTTCTGGCTGCTCGAGCGGCATTGGGAGACGGCATGGATTGGAAACATTCTGCGTGGGGACGGGCCTTGGCCTGCGTAGGCATAGTCCTGATCTTTTTGGCCGCGCCTGCCGGTCTGCAGGCCGAGTCCATGCGCGTGACGCTGCTCGGTACTGGCACGCCGAATCCTCACCCGGAGCGATTCGGTCCGGCAACGCTCGTGGAGGCCGGTTCGCAGCGGCTCCTGTTCGACGCCGGAAGGGGCGTCACGATTCGTCTGAACCAGCTCGGCATTCCGATGCGCGAGGTCACCGCAGTCTTCATCACTCACTTCCACTCCGATCACTTGGTGGGCCTTGCGGACCTGTGGCTGATCGGATGGCTGCCGCCCAACTACGGTCGCCGTCAAACGCCGCTGCGCATCTGGGGCCCTAGCGGGCTGGGAAAGATCACGGCGGGCATGGAGCAAGCGTACGCGACCGACATCGCGATCCGAGTCAAAGACGAGGCCCTGCCACGTTCGGCCGCCAAGTTCGATGTGAACGAGTACACCGAAGCCGGGATCATCTATGAACATGACGGTGTCACGGTAACCTCGTTCGAAGTCAACCACGGGGATCTGATCAAGCCGGCATACGGCTATCGGATCGACTACGCCGGACGATCCGTAGTGATCTCAGGGGATACACGCTTCGACGAGAACCTGATCGATGCGGCCAAGGGAGTAGATCTGCTCGTTCACGAAGTGGTCGCGATCCCTAAAGCGCTCTTCGCCGTCAACCCGGCGATGAAGCGGGTCGAGGCTCACCACACCACGCCGGAGGAGGTCGGCACCGTGATGTCCGAGGCGCGGCCGAGACTGGGAGTCCTGACGCACTACGTTCTGACCTCTGGCCCGGGCATCCCACCGGAGACCAAGGATCAAGTCCTAGCTCGCGTGAAGACCAATTATTCCGGCCCGGTCGTTGCGGGCCATGACTTGATGGCTATCGAAGTCGGCGAATCGGTCGCGGTTGTCGGTGGTGAACCTTAGGAAGTTGGCGGCAGCATCCATCCTGTGATGCAAACCTAACTCTGCTGAAGGTTCGAATCTCAATCCGATCTATCGAGCGCAGCTCCAGCCGCAGGCATTAGAAGGGCTTCGAGTGCCTCGACAACCTCGGGAAGAGACACACGGGCTGCCACGATATCCTGCATGAATGCACCCCATTGGCGTTGCTTCAAAGCATCATTGGCGAATTCCGGCGACAACGCGTCCGGAGTTTCATGTGGAATCACCGTCCGACGCCGATCAAACGTCGCGGTAATAGCCCTCGCGAGCCGCTCTCGCTCGAACTCGTGTGATTGGCTCAGCATCCAAATATCAAAGTAATCCTTCATGCGGCTGTTCGCGCGGCCAAGAACGACCATGGCATGGAACTTTTCCGCCACGACTGTCTCAGGGGCGTAACCGCGCAGCCGCGGCCCTGGCATTTCGAGCAAGACGGGATAGTCGACTATCTTTGGCTCGGGATCGGTCGCATCCCCAAATGCGACGTCAATGCTCGCTGCGATGCGGGCTCCGCCGATATCGGCCCTTGTGCGGATTCGGAACCCACCGTATCCGCTGTCTACTCGGATGCGATCAATGCGCGCTTCACGTGCATCGAAGCGGACCCCGTCGAACCCCTCGATCTCGAATATCTCCCTGAATATCTCGAGGACTGCCTCGGGGATCGGCTCGATATAGGCCAGCAGATCGAGGTCCCGTGAAACCCGGTACGGTTGGTCGAACCAAGTCATCAGCAGCATAGCTCCCTTCAGCACGAAGCGATCGGCATGGCGCGACTGCGTGAGCCGGTAGAGTAGCCGCTCGATCACGTAGCGGTTGAGAATGAGATCGTAGTTCTGCCCAGACTGCTTTGCGACCTGCAAGAGGCGGGCGCGGACGGATGCGCCAACGTTGCGGATCTGCCTAGCCATTGGCAGTCAGGGCTTCCAGATAGGGGCGCACCACACCGGACACCCGGCCACGGGCCGCGTGACGGGCAATTTCGGCAGGTGTCGCCTTTCGCTGGCGGAGAGCCTCCTGCAGCCCCTCCAAGGCGACAGACTGCCCGACCGTCCTCCTGTGTCGGAAACAGTCGGCGATCGTCTTGGCGACACCGAATATCTTCACTGGCACGCCTTCGATCCGCTCGGTGATTACATCGTTCGACAGAAACGCGTTCGTGAATCGAACGATCCTGACTGCCGGCATTCCGCCATTCGAGCCCCAGTCTTTCGTGCCGACCGCCATCCACACTGCGGGGGGCAGTTGATCGGTCAGTTCGTGGAACGCAAGTGCGGATACGAGGCACACAACACCTCGCGGCATGCGTTTGGCAGCTTCGGCGAGGCTGTGATTGGCGTCGAGTTCCGCGTCGGGCAGCTGATAAAGTCCCCGTGCGAGGCGAACAATCTCGCCGCCACGACACATCCTGCCGATGGCGGCTGCAGTGATGCCGCCACGAAGGAATTCTGAAAGGCGTACGATGCCCTGCTGTCGCAGCATGTCGTGTGCCAGACGACGCTGAGTGCCATCCTTAGAAATTGATATAAAATCTCGGTTCATTGACCCTATACTTCATGTTTTTATATCACATTATCGCGTCGTCGTCAAGTCCAGTCTTCGAATCGGACAGTCGGAGTCTCGCCCAATGCACCCAAGTGCGCCGCACTAAGAGCGACGCGCTATGCAGCGGTCCCATTCCAGCAGGTGGAACTCCCCCATCCGAGGGCCGATCTTAGGACCACTTCGGCGGAAGTGTCGGTGAGGTCGGCAGGATACATGACGAGCGCAGACAAGTATTGCTATCACTCGTAGGCTGGCTCGGTCACCCCGTAGGTCTTCCGCAATCGTCCAAGCTCTTTCTTCAACTCGGCGGTAACGCTCTCCATCCCTGCTTGGCCGTAGACGCTCTGCGTCTCCTCTGGATTGCGTTCGAGGTCAAAGAGCTCCCACTCGTCGCTTTCGTAGAACCGGATCAGCTTGTATCGGTGGGTCCTGACCCCCTCGTGTGCCGGAACGCCGTGCGCGACCTGGCTCTCGTAGTAGTGGTAATAGAACGAGTCGCGCCAATTCCTCGGAACATTGTCCTGCAATAGCGGCACCAGACTGCGACCCTGCATGTCCGGCGGAACGTCTACGCCGGCGATTTCCAGAAATGTCTCGGCGTAGTCCAGGTTCGAAACCAACTCGCGGCTGGTCGAACCGGGCTTGACAACCCCCGGCCAGCGCACCACCAGCGGCGTCCTCAGCGACTCCCGATACATCCAGCGCTTATCGAACCAGCCATGCTCGCCTAGGTAGAAACCCTGATCCGAGCTATAGATGACGACCGTGTTCTCAGCCAATCCCGTCTCGTCGAGGTAGCGCAGGATCCTGCCGATGTTGTCATCCACGGAGGCGATGCAGCGCAAGTAGTCCTTGATATAGCGTTGGTACTTCCAGCGGATCAGGTCCTTCCCTTGGAGGTTTGCCTTCTGCATCGCCTCGTTCTTGGGGCCGTAGACGGCATCCCACATCGCCTTTTGCGCCGGGGTCAGCCGCCCGTAGCTGTTCATCCACTGCCGCAGCACGCGGTCGTCCTCCGGCGTGTCGGGCGGAGGATTGATCTTCAGGTCATGCGCGGAGACCATGTGGCGGCCGATCTCCATCCGGTTGGCCGCTGCTGGCGAAGCCCGTCCCGAGTAGTCGTCGAACAGCGTGGGCGGCTCCCAAATGTGCTGTCCGTCGTAAAGAGAGAGGTGTTCCGGGCCGGGCATCCAATTGCGGTGGGGCGCCTTGTGCTGGCTCATCAGCATGAAGGGCTTGTCTTGATCGCGCCGCTCCTTGAGCCACTCCAAGGAAAGGTCGGTGATGATGTCCGTCGTATATCCCTCGTGGCGCCGACGCGTGTCGTCCGGACCGGCCCGCATGTCAGGGTTGTAATAGGCACCTTGGCCCGGTAGGACCTCCCAAGCGTCAAATCCGGTGGGAGCCGTCTTGAGGTGCCACTTGCCGAAAATGGCGGTCTGGTAGCCCGCCGCTTGCAACAGCTTCGGAAACGTCTGCTGCGAGCCGTCGAAGCGCAGGCGGTTGTCTAGGACGCCATTGAGATGGCTGTACTTCCCCGTCAGAATCACTGCGCGGCTCGGCGCGCAGATCGAGTTCGTGACCAGGGCCCGGTCGAAGCGCATGCCCTCACGGGCGATCCGGTCGATGTTCGGGGTGTGGTTGATCATCGATCCATAGGCACTGATCGCCTGATAGGCGTGATCGTCCGTGAAGATGAAGATGATGTTCGGCTTGTCGGTCGCAAAAGACAGCGATGGCGCAAGGGCCAAGGCAATCGTGGCAAGGATTCGCATATCGCTGTGAATTCTACCGAATTGCCGGTCTTCGGGGCACGCCGCGCGGTGACTCGTGGTTGCTGACGGCACCTGTGTGAACCAATCCACGCGGGTTGCAACTCGTGGGATCGCGCCTCCTCGTGAGCACTTCGACCCGCTGTCTCAATACAATGGGCAGAAGTGAGCGACGTGCTCATCGAAGTGCGGGACTTGTCATTCCGCTACCCTGACGGGTCTGAGGCCCTGCGCGGCGTGAGCTTCGTACTGCGCAGGTCCGAGACCGTCGCCATCCTAGGTGCCAACGGTTCGGGGAAGACGACCTTTCTGAACCATCTGGTCGGCCTGCTCCACGGCACCGGCTCAGTCCACGTTTGCGGCATGCCCGCCGAAGGTTCCAATCTCGCCGAGATCCGCCGCCGGGTCGGCATGCTATTTCAGGACTCGGACGACCAGATCTTCATGCCGACGATCGAGGAGGACGTGGCCTTCGGCCCGCTCAACCTAGGACTGGACGAGGCGGCGGTGCGCGAGCGCGTCGATCGCTGCCTGCGGCAGGTCGGACTCAACGGCCAGCGCACGAGGCCCCCGCATCACCTCAGCGCCGGAGAGCGCCGCCGCGCCGCGCTCGCTGGCGTCCTCGCCACCGAGCCCGAGATCCTGCTGCTTGACGAGCCAGCGACGTTCTTGGACCCTCCCGGCAAGAGAAGCCTCGTGGAAACGCTGCGCTCCCTGCCCCAATCCAAGATACTCGTAACCCACGAAATCGGCCTCGCGGCCGCCCTAGCCGATCGCGCGGTGTTCTTCGAGGGCGGCCGCGTCGCTGCCGAAGGGAGCGTGGAAGACCTCGCGGCGCGCTTCGACTGGCGCTGAACCCGCCACTACCGGTCTGCCAGCCTTGGCGAGGGATGCTGGGCACCCATTCGGTCCCACCACGCCTCAAGCCGCTTCGTGAGTGCCGCTGCAATCTCCGGAGTCTCGCCAGCGAGATTGCGTTGTTCGCCGAGGTCGTCAGCCAGGTTGTAGAGTTCGACGCGCGAATCTTCGTAGTAGCGCAATAACTTCCAGTGCCCCACGCGCAGCGCGCTCACGGGAGACGTGGTGGCGTAATAGTGCGGATAGTGAAAGTACAGCGCCGCCCGGTCAGGGACGCGGTCAGGGTCCTTGAGCAGAGGCATCAGGTCAATGCCGTCCACGGTTCGGTTGTACTCACGGTCGCCAGGCAGGCCAGCTGCCGACAGGATCGTGCGGTAGTAGTCGATGCTGCTGATGGGAACGTCAGTCTCGGTCCCGGGCCGCGTGACGCCGGGCCAGCGGATAACGGCCGGCACGCGGATCCCGCCCTCGTAGAGCGATCCCTTACCCGAGCGCAGCGGTGTGTTGTCGGTGACCTGCATCCCGTCGAACCTGTTGATGTACCCGCCGTTGTCTGAGGTAAGGATGACCAAGGTGCTATCGGACACACCGAGATCGTCCAGTGCGTCGAGCACCCTGCCCACGTTCTCGTCGAGAGCATGGACCATCGCGGCGTAGTGTGGGTTGCGGTGCAGCATGCCTTCCCGAATTCTCTGCCGGTAGCGTTCCACGACCGCAGGCTTGCCTTCGATAGGCGTGTGCACGGTGTGGAACGCCAAGTGCATGAAGAAGGGCTTGCCGCGCTCGGTTCGCAGAATCCGAATGGCCTCCGACGTGAGCCGATCTGTCAGATATTCGCCTGCTTGGCCGCCGCCAAGGTGGGGCACGTATCGTAGCCCCGAAAACGTCTGCGATCCGCTGTAAGGGTAGAAGAACGTCTGCGGGGCTCCCCACAACGTGCCGCCGACGTTGTAGTCAAAACCCTGCGTCTGCGGGTAGTACTCGGCCGTCCCCAGATGCCACTTGCCTACGTGCGCTGTCATGTATCCGGCCTCGTGTAGGACCTCTGCAATGGTGACTTCGTCGTGGGGCAAGCTGTCCCGCGTGATTGGCGGGAGCAAGGGCCGGTCGAGGGGCGGTCGCTTGGCGGCTTCCCGCCATATCGTCATGTGCAATTTCGCCGGGTGCTTGCCGGTCATGATGGACGCCCGCGTGGGACTGCATACAGGCGACGCTGAGTACGCGTTGGTAAAGCGCATGCCTTGGTCGGCCAGCGCATCGATGTGCGGCGTGTGGTGCAGGTCAGAGCCGTACCCCTCCAGATCCGTCCACCCCATGTCGTCGACCAAGATGAAGAGGACATTGGGCCGCTCTTGCGCGCCCGCCCACGACACCAACAGGAATGCAGGCAGGGCGCTGCGCAAGCAGCTCTTGATAACGCTTGTGAAGTCAGTTCGCATGGCTCAAGTTTGGAATCGGCCAGAATCTCGCGGGGGCGGCACTAGCTAGAATAAGGGTTCGGCGGCATCCCTCCTGGGCTCCGCGCTCAGAGCCCTATGCCACTGCCCTTCCCTAGATCGCGCAGAGCGCTTTGGTTACTCGGCTTGGCGTTCGCCGTCCTGGCCTCGGTCGGAGTGTACCTAAACTCTCGGCCCGACATCCTGTTCCTCGGCTTCCCCAGCATGTACCGCTTCTTGCTGGCGGAAAGCGCCAGCCAAAGCGGCGTGCGATACCACTATTGGAGTCCGGAGAAGTTGGACAACCCCAAAGCGGGCCAGCCGGATTTCAGCCGATACACGGTGATCTATGTCAGCGGCCGGCGCTCCGATCCGCTGAGCCGGCCGGTGCGCCACGCCCTTCAAGAGGCTGGAGAGTCCGGCTCCAAGGTGATCGTGCTGCCCGCCCATGACACGGCCCGGCTCGGCGTAGGGAACGCCGACTTCCAGACGGAAGACCGCTGGATCGACGACTACTGGCGGTTCGGCGGCGTGACCAACATGGCCCGTCTGCTGCAGACATCGGCTGCTCGCTACTCGGGCCGAGACGCCGAAATACTCCCGCCCGAGCCGACGCCGGACGATGGCTACTACCATCCCGATTCCCCGAACCTCTTCACCACAACCGCAGACTACGAGGGCTGGTACACACGCTCCGGCCGCTTCCAGCGAGGCAGTCCAAAGGCCTTGATCGACTTCGCCGACGGCTGGCGGCTGGGCATGAGTGAAGCAACCGATGCCATCGTGCGGGCGTTCGAAGATGGAGGCTTCAACACGGCTGCCATCTTCGGCACGGCCCAGGCCGCCCCCTTTGCGCTGGAGTACCGCCCCGACATATTGATCTCGCGCAAGCACGGGCGCTGGTGGCTCGGAGAGCAAGGCGTCGAAGTGCTGGAAGAAAGACTCGACATCCCGATCCTGCGAGGTCTCTCGCTGTTGTTCACCGGCGAGACGTTCGGCGATTACCAGAAGACCCGTGCCGGCATCCGCGACGCCGGGCTGATCATGGGCGCGATGGTGCCTGAGTTGGACGGAGCGATTCAGCCAACCCTGATCGAGGGCTTGGATTCGGCATGGTACGGCCGCCGCTCCGAGGCCTTCCGCGCCGAGCGCATCGACTTGCTGGTGCAGCGGGCCCGGCGCTGGGTCCGCTTACGCAAGCTTGCCAATGCGGAGAAGAAAGTCGCGATCTTTTACGTGTCAGGAATCGGCAAGGGTCGAATCACCGCGGCCAGTCTCAACGTGCCGCGCAGTATGCTGCGCTTCCTGGCCGCACTGCGGCGAGACGGCTACGCGGTCTCTGACACACCATCGGACGAGCAGGCGTTGCTGACGGAGATGCTCGACAAGGGCCGCAATGTGAGTTCGGGGCGGCCGCGCGACTTGGACCGGCTAGCCGAACGCGAGGGCGTGCTGCTGCTCCCGGTAGATGGATACCTGAGTTGGTTCGAGGGACTGCCGGAAGCGATGCGGGCTGAGGTGATCGATTCCTTCGGGCCGCCACCGGGCGATCTGATGACTGTCGAACGGGACGGCCGGCAGTTTTTTGTTTTGCCCAAGCTTGACTACGGAAACGTGGTCGTGCTCCCCCAGCCTGTGCGCGGAGCTCAGATGGATGCCAAGCTTCAGCACAACGACAAGGTTCCCCCTCCTCACCAGTACCTTGCGGTGTATTGGTGGCTGCGCGAAGACTGGAGAGCCGACGCTATCGTTAACTACGGCACGCACGGCACGCATGAATTCTTGCCCGGACGCCCGCTCGGCCAATTGGCCGACGATTGGTCAGATCGCACGATTGGCCCGTTGCCCAACCTGTATGTCTATGTCATGGACAACGTAGGCGAGGCCCTGATCGCAAAGCGCCGAGGGGCGGCCGTGACGGTCAGCCACCAGATTCCGCCGGTGGAAGCCGCCGAACTCTCTGCAGGCGAGCCGAAGATCGCGTCTCTCTACCGCGCGTCCCGGCAGTTGCTGGATGCCGCGCCCGGCGCTCTCAAGGAACGCCTGCGAGAACAGGTCCGCACGATAGGCGCGGATCTCGGGATGGACCGCGACATCGACACCGACTGGGCGATCGAGGCCCCTTCAGACGCCGAGGTGGAGAGGCTCGCGAACCACATCCACCTCATTAACGAAGACCGCATTCCGCTGGGCCTGCACGTGCACGGCCAGCCCAACACCCCGGACGAGCTAGCGCCGATGGTCACGGCCATGCTCAGCAAGGAACTCATGGCAGGTTCGCCATGCCGCCCGGGCGCGGATGCGACCTGCTCCACCCAAGCCCGCCAGCGAGCCGAGGCCGCAGTCCGCCGCGCCCTGGCTAGCGATGCCGCGGTTCCGGCCTTGGGAGCGCTCGGCCCCCAGGTCGAGAGGATCGGCGCTGCCCTTGCCCAAACTCCCAACGAGATCAGCCACACGCTAGGCGCTCTGGCGGGGGCATACGTGCCGCCCGGTGGCGGCGGCGATCCAGTGCGCAATCCTCAGGCACTGCCGACGGGCCGGAACCTGCACGGAATCAATCCCGCAGAAGTGCCGACCTCGGCCGCTTGGGAGATCGGCGTCAACCTAGCGGAGGCACAGCTCAAAGCGGAATTCGAGCGTCTCGGGCGCTGGCCGAGGAAGATAGGCTTCACGCTGTGGAATACCGAACTGATCCGCCAGCACGGCACCGACCTAGCGCATGTGATGCACCTGCTCGGGGTGCGCCCGATTTGGGACCACAACAACGTGGTGGAAGACGTGGAACTGATACCCAGCGCCGAGCTGGGGCGCCCGCGCGTGGACGTGGTGATCCAAGCGGCATCGCTATTTCGAGACACCTTTCCGGATCGGATGAAGCTTCTCGACAAGGCTGTCCGGCTGGCTGCAAGCGCAACAGACGGTGAGAACTACATCGCCGAGCACGCCGAAGAGGCCGAGCGCGAGCTCAAGCGATCCGGCATGGCCGCCAAGGATGCCAAGACGCTGGCCGTGGCTCGCATCTTCAGCAACTCCGCGGGGGGTTACGGTACCGGCTTGGTCGGCGCTATTGAGCGCAGCGGCAGTTTCGAATCGTCGGAAGGGCTCACGGAGGCGTATCTTGCCAGGACCGGAGCCGTCTACACCGAAGGCTTCGAATGGGGCCGGCTTGCGCCGAACGCCTACCGCACGCACCTGCAGCACACCGATGCTGTCACGCTGAGCCGCTCCACGAACGTGGTCGGTGCCCTGACACTGGACCATTACTTCGAGTACCTCGGGGGCATGACCATGGCCGTGCGCGACACGACCGGCAGTGCTCCCGAAACCTACCTAGCGGACGTGCGCGATGCCTACCAGCCCCGCGTGGAGACAGTACGGGAAGCGTTAGTTCGCGGGCTGCGCGGCAAGTTCTGGAATCCCAAGTGGATCGATGCCCTGAAGGCCGAAGGCTTTTCCGGGGCCGTGGAAATGGCTCAGACGGCGACCAACCTGTTCGGCTGGCAGGTCACCAAGCCGGAAGCGGTCGGCAGCGAGGCTTGGCAGAATGTTCACGCGATCTACGTGGACGACTCGCTGGGCTTGGAACTGCCGCAATGGTTCGACGCGAACAACCCGTTCGCCTTCCAAGAAATGATGGCTGTTATGCTCGAGTCGGCGCGCAAAGGATATTGGAACGCCCAACCCGACACCCTCAACTCGCTGGCACTGGAATACGCCCGCTCGCTGGAGCGCCACGGCGCATCGGGTAGCCCGCGCACGACGGGAAACCGTCCGTTCGAAGAATTTGTCGAGGTGCTGGTCGCGGCATCCGCCGAGCCGGATCTGATCTCGGCGCTGCGCGAAGAACTCAGGGATGGCTCCAGCCCGCGCGTGGAGGGTCGCAGACTGGTCGAACACGCGGGGCCGAGTGCTTCTGACGGCTTAAGCGTTAGCGCGCAGACTGCTCTGGCTGCAGTTTTTCTACTGCTGGGAGTGTTCGCGCTAGGCTGGCGTCGCCTGCGCTAGCGCGCGGGTCGGGCTCCACAGCGCGATTGCTATACTGCGCTTAAGCCGCTAGAGCGCTGCCTCCGTGAGCCGTCAAGTCGGCGGTTCGGTTGGCGGTTGGAATCGTGCCGAAGACCTTCTACATCGAGACTTTTGGCTGTCAGATGAACGTGCATGACAGCGAGAAGGTGCGCGGCATGCTCGAAACGCGCGGCTATTCCAAGGTGCCGACGCCCGACGAGGCTGGCATGCTGCTCTACAACACCTGCAGCATTCGAGACAAGGCCGAGCAGAAGGTCTTCTCGCGGCTGGCGGGCCTCAAACGCAAGGTCGGCGGCAAGACGGTCGGCGTCTTAGGCTGCGTGGCGCAACACAATGGCGAGGATATCTTCGACCACGCCCCGCACGTCGATTTTGTATGCGGGTCGGCCAGCTACACCTCCCTGCCCGCGATCTTGGACCGCGTCGAGGCGGGCGAATCACGCGTCACCGGACTGGCGCTGGACACCGACGAAACCTTTGACGTCCCATCCGTGGAGCGCGACCGCCCGTACAGCGCCTACATCACGATCATCGAAGGCTGCGACAAGGAATGCACCTACTGCGTCGTGCCCTTCACCCGGGGGCCGGAAAGAAGCCGTGCCAGTGAATCGGTGATGCGCGAAGCCAGGGACCTCGAAGCCCGTGGGTATACCGAGATCACGCTGCTCGGGCAGACAGTAAACAGCTACCGGGACCCCTCTCCGGCGGGCTGGAGCTTCGCGAGATTGCTGGACGAGATTGGCCGGCTGCCACGCATCCGGCGGGTGCGGTTCACCACATCGCACCCGGCCGACTTCACGCCCGACATCGTGCAGGCCATTGATCGCAACGAGTCGCTCTGTGACTGGGTCCACTTGCCGGTCCAGTCAGGATCCACTGATGTCTTGCGGGGCATGCAGCGAACGTACAGCCGGGACGAGTATTTGCGCTGCATCGACATGCTCAAGGGCGCCGATCGCACGATCGAGCTGAGCACCGACATCATCGTCGGATTTCCGGGCGAGACCGAGCGGGATTTCGAAAAGACCCTCTCCCTGCTCGACGAGGTTCAGTACGCCTCGGTCTTCTCGTTCAAGTACTCGCCTCGACGGGGAACCGCAGCAGCGGAGATGCCGCAGGTGCCTGAAGAAGAAAAGAGCCGCCGCCTGCTGGTACTCCAAGAACACCAGCGCCGCATTCAGCTCCGGCGCAACACGGCTCTCATCGGAGGGCTGCAAGAAGCACTGGTCGAGGGCCGCAAGGAGCGCTTCGACCAGTGGGTGGGCAGGACAACCCAGAACCGGGTGCTCAACTTCACAGATCCGTCCGGCTTAGCCGGCGAGCGCGACCTCCGCGGCAGGTACTGCCAAGTGCGCGTGACTGCTTCGGGGCCAAACTCGCTGGTGGGCGAGTTGGCGGATGCCGTGTCCCAACCGGGTTTCCAGGGGCTCCACATTCTCAACTAAGGGGGAAGCGATGCGGGAAATCGAGATGCGAATCTGTGGCCTGATGATGGATCCCATCACCAACATGCCCATCGTGGTGCTCAAGGATCTGCAGAACGAGACCGTGCTGCCGATCTGGATCGGCGTCTACGAGGCCAACGCCATCGCCTTGGAGATCGAGAAGGTCGCCACGCCCCGGCCGATGACGCATGACTTGGTGCGCAACATCCTGCTCGGCTTCGACGCCCAACTGCGCAAGGTTGTGGTCACGGAATTAAAGGACGACACCTTCTTCGCAGTGCTGTGGGTCGAGCGCGAAGGACAGCTCTACGGTATCGACTCGCGCCCGAGCGACGCGTTGGCACTGGCGCTGAGACTGGACTGCCCGATCTGGGTGACGGACGATGTGATCGCGTCCTCGAAGCTATCGCCTACGCTCAACGAGAAGGCGAACAGCGAGGAACTCCGCAAGTGGCTCGAGAATCTCGGTGAAGAGGACCTCGGCGAGTACAAGATGTAGCTCAGCCACATCGCGGCTAGCGATCGCGAAGAGATCTCCGGGGAGCCCCAAGGCCCCTGAACTGTTGCGAGGCGATGCCTCAGACCACAGGTCCGCGGTGTTCGCCTAGTTCGGCCGCCCTCCGCTTGCCCTCCGCCATGGCTTCGCTGAGCTCGGCACCCTCGAGTGGCTCGAAGGCGTTGACCGTTGCCACAGCCTTGTCGAGCTCGGCTACCGACTTCATGCCCATGATCGCCACGGACAAGCCGGGAATCCCCAGCGCGTAACGGACGGACCGTCCGTAGTGCGGCTCGTCGGACAGGATCGCGCCGTCGCCCTGCGTTCCGCCCAAGATCTTCATCGCTACGATCCCGATGCCTCGCTCGGCCGCCTCCGAGAAGACCGTGCCTTCGAAGTCGTAAATATGGCGGTCGATGCAGTTGACTGCCGCCATGACGACCTCCACGCGACCTGACCGCATCACCGGCAGGGCGCGGCGCGGCCGCAGGTGACACGTCATGCCGACGTGCTTCACCAACCCTTGCCGCTTGAGGTCCTCCAAGGCTGCCAAGGCACCATCTTCGCCCAGCAGGATGTCCAAACTCGGAAACCTATCCGTGCGCCCGACGTTGTGCACGTGGACTAGGTCGAAATACTCGGCGCGGGTCTTCTGCAGGCTCTCCTTGACCTGCCAAGTGGCGTCCTGCTTGGATGTCGCTTCCACCTTCGTGACGAGTACGAACTTGTCGCGCTTGCCCTTCAGGGCCGGGCCGAGGCGTCTTTCCGCTTGGTTGTAGATCGGAGCGGTATCGAGGTAGTTCACGCCGTAGTCGGCGGCAGCCGCGATGACGTTGTTCACCTCATTCTGGGACACACCTTGCTGGCCGAGCGGCCCGGTGCCGATGCCAAGGACACCGACCTCAAGCCCAGTTTTTCCCAACTGACGCTTGCCGACCTGCGCGGCATGGGCTTCCACCCCCGCTGCCAGCGCCCCAGCGATAGCCGCGCCCTTGCCAAGGTCCCGACGTGTGATCCGTTCCATGGATGTCCTCCGTCAACAGTGTAGCGACATCCGCAGTGGGGGTGGTAGCCCCCGGCGATACGCTGCGGTCGTGAGCGAAGGCCTGTTGCGACCATGCGTAAGGGATGCCGTATCGATGCCAGGCTCAAGGCCGCACTCGCTGAGGTCGCCTTCCGCCGGCAGAGCCAGCCACTGCAGCGCCGCTCTCGTTTGTCTGCGCAAGAAGCGTCTACTCGACGCCGAACGACCAGCGCATCCCAACTCGGAACGTCCGCCCGGGATCGGCTCGGTAGAAGGTTGGGTCTGGTCCGCCGAGGGCGGAATCGATCGAGTCGAAGAGATTGTCGACCGCCCAGTAGAGTTCCAACCCCTTACCAAGGGGTTTGGCCAAGTACCAGTCCCAGAGTTGGTAACCGTCGGCGATCAGCGTGGCCCTGCGCCCCACGATCGGCCATTTGCCGAGATATGTGCCGCGAAAGTTTGTGCGCAGCCCGCCGAGCCGGTCCGACGTCCACCAGATACGGAAGTTGCCGTGGTGCTTGTGCCTCTGGCTCAGGAACGCTCCTGTCTGCGTGTCTCGGGCATCAAGATAGGTGTAAGCAGTCGAGACCACCAGTTCTCGCGTCAAGCGGAGCTGTACCCTGCCCTCCGCTCCGGTCGTGTAGACGTTCTCGATATTGCGATACAGGTAGGTTAGGCGGTTGAGCCCTGGAGCGAATGCGGAGTCCACACCGAATTGCGTCAGGATCTGGTCCAACTGTTCGGGAGTCCGAGGCCGACCGAGCAGGTCAGTTTGAATCAAGTTCTTGATCCCGTTCCAAAAGTAGGTCGCGCTGAAACGGACCCGACCGTGCCCACCGTCCACACCGAGTTGGGTGGTCGTCGAGGACTCTGGACTCAAGGCAGGGTTGCCGATGATCTGATACAGCCCGGAAGGCGTCAGGAAGCGGTAGTACAGCTGGCCCAGATCGGGAGCCCGGAAGCCTTGCCCGTACGACGCCTTGACCCGGAAGTTCTCCGAGACCCGGAACAGCAGCCCGGCCCTCGGCACCATGCGCGAGCCATAGGCCGAATGGTCCGTCAGGCGCCCGCCGATGGTCAAACTCAAACGCGGATGCGCTTGGATGCGGTCTTGGAACCACGCATCGGCCATCCGGATCGACACTCCGGCGTTGTCTCCGAGCAGGCGGTTGTACCCGCGATACTCGTTGCTCGTCCAATCGAAGCCGCCCTGCAACAGCTGACGATTGCCCAACACGTGCGACAGGCTGGTATCGAAGCGGTACAGCCGCTCGTTGAGATTGGCGGTGGAGTTGACCAAGCCCGGGACGTTGGCAAGGTCAACGGCGGAATTTTCGTCGTACTTGCCGTAGTAGGTTCGCGCTTGCAGCTGGGTGCGTGACGTCAGGCCAGCGCTCAGAGTCATGCCGTAATTCTGGGCACTGTCGTTGAGCGTAGTGGTCTGGGAGCCGCCGCGTCCGGCATAGATGCTCCTCTCTCGGTTGTCGAAGGCATTCGCCAGGAAGCCGATCTTGAACGTTTCGGAGAGGTCGAAATTGACCTTCGCCATGTAGTCGTATCGGCGGAATCCCGGCCCGGTCGTGTCAAAATCCTGAGGGGTCAAGTCGTACGGGTTGCGCTTGTGGCGCTCGACTGCCAGAAAGCCGGACCAGCGGTCCCGCACGAAGCCGGTATCTGCACGCAAGTCGGCCGCCCCCAGAGACCCGCCCGACGCCGTGATGTTCGAGTCGAAGCGCCTCCGCGGCTCGCGCGTGATCATGTTGATTACGCCGCCGATCGCGTCAGAACCGTACAACGCGGAAGAGGCTCCCTTGACGATTTCGACCCGCTCTAGGCGATTGGTGGACTGGCGGTCCATGTTGATGATGCCGCTCTTGACGCCTCTGGCGCCAACCATCGGAAAACCATCGAGCAGGACCAGCGACTGCCTGGAATCGATGCCGTGTATCTGGGTTCCTCCCCGGCTACCCGGAGAGCGGCTCGTGCGCGTGACGATGCCGGGCTCTTCCGACAGGATGTCGGTCACCCGCTCGTAGCCAGAGTCAAGCAGCTGGCTGCGGGCAATTACCTCCACCTTCGCGATCGAATCTTCGCGCAAGACCTCCTCGCGCGATCCTGTCACCACGATGGACTGCGTCAGGATCGCCGGAGAGAGCACCAGCTCGAGCGGGGCCCGCCCGGCATCCACGATCTTGACCGTCTCGGAAGCAGTTTCAAAATCGGTCTGCGCCGCGCTGACGCGGTAGGTTCCAGCTCGCATCTCAACGGCGAACGCTCCTGTCGAGTCGGCACGGTGTGCGGTTTCCAGCCCGGTTGCGAGGTCGCGCACGAATACCGACGCGCCGGGCACGGCGGCACCGGTAACGTCCTTAACCCACCCCCGCAACTCGATCCTCTCCTGGGCCGCGCCAGTCGCAAGCGCTGCAATTAGCAGTGCCAAGATCCGCATTGAGGTCTTTGTGGCCAACTTGATTTCTGTCATGATTCGTCCTCGCATCACTTGGATTCGCCAATCCCCTGACCAGCTAACGGCCCCGCGGGCCGAACGGACGTCGCGTCCGATCACGGCCATCAAGAGCTGCAGTCAGGATCGGGCCGTCAATCGCCGGATACCCCGTCGAGCAGTTCGATGTCGTCCCACTCGATCAACATCGCGCTGGTGTCGCCCTGCCCGGCGCGAATCACCTGCCGCGAGAGGGGCAAGTAGTCGCTGCCAAGCCGCTGGAACTTGCTCAAGTAGCTCCAAGCCTCTTGGACCGCACCCGTCTCCTCGTCGAAACGGACCGCGAAGACATGCCTTGGCAAGTAGCGGCCACTCACCGTGGTTTCCGTTTCCATCACGTTCAAGACGAGCCGACTGTTGTCCCCGAAGCCCCGACTGACCTTCAAGATCTGTCGGTCTCGAATGCGGTATGCCGACCTATAGCTGTCTGCCAGCATGATTTGGCGGCCCAGCGGGTCAGCATCCACGGCTGCGTAGCCCACGCCTTCGTCAGCCGCGTCGCGATCCGAAGGCACGCGGTGCATCAGCATCGACCGAATGGTTGCCTCGACCGTCTCTGGGAGCCTGCCGTCTTCCATGTCGACATCAAGCCGATCCGGCATCCGAAACGTGCAGGTGCCGTGCATCAGGGTTCCGTCGACGCGCACGTTCAACGTGCTGCGGAACCCCACGAAGCCATCCGAAAAGACCTCCCGGTTCTCGCGAGCCTGTTGCAACAGCTCGTTAGCCGAAACCTGATCAGTCTCCGTACGGTTACCCGCGTTCACCGATAGCAAGGCCCCGAAAGCGAAGATCATCGCCGACGCCAGCAAGGCGATGCCCATCGCTCCGCGCACGCCAGCGCTCCGCGGCGTGACCTTGTCCTGCTCCAGTTGTTGCAAAATGCTTGCGTTAGATGACATCTCTCGAATCTCCATTGTTCCTTGTTAAATGAAGCTAAAGCCTCTTTCCAGAGGCCTAAGCACTTCAGAGACTGTACCAAATAACGCAATCAGATATCAATAATGATTCTGGCCAGAATCAGCCACAGAAGCTCTATTCGAGCTATAAGATATTTAAAATGAGTGTTTTATGTGCAGAATCTCAAGATTTTCGGGTCGTCAGCCTTACGGATATTCGGATAATTGTTGCAAAACTCTTACATTAAAAGCGATCTCGCGCGAGTCGCGCGTCCGTTTCGGCCCAGATCCGCCAAGAGTTCGGCGTCTGGCCACCTCTGCCGGCATCCCGGTATCTATCGCCGGGCACGGCTAGAATTGGAAGTGGGCCGGGCGATCATCCCGGAACTCACATTCCTGTCGCCATGGATGTTGACTCGAACCGGCCGCCCAAAATGCCGCGGCCCACTCCGCAGTGTCATCCGCCCCTTGCCATGAACCTGCGCGCTTGGCTCAGGGACATCCTGCTCTCGCTACTGATCGCGACCGCTGTGGTCGTATTCCTGTACCAGCCGGTCAAGGTCGAGGGCACCAGCATGCTGCCGCAACTGGTCGACGAGCAGAGAATCTTCGTCAACAAGTTCGTCTATCGCCTCGACAACATCGAACGCGGTGACGTGGTCGTCTTCCGGCTGCCCGAGAATCCGGGCCGCTCGTACATCAAGCGCGTGGTCGGGCTGCCCGGCGAGACCGTCGAGGTCCGCATGGGCAAGGTTTATGTAGACGGCGGGCGGATCAACGAGGAGCAAGTCCCGCCGCACTACCGCGACTACACCAGCCATCCAAGTGTGACGGTCCCTCCGGACGAGTATTACGTGCTGGGCGATCACCGCAACACCTCCAAGGACAGCCGTTCCTGGGGCACTGTTGCGCGGTCGCAAATTACAGGCAAGGCGGTCTTTGCCTACTGGCCGATCGAAAGGTTTGGTGCGGTCCGCTAGGCCCGGAAAGCGCGATCCATGAGTTTTCCAGCCACGCTCGCCCTCGAAGACGGGCGCTGTTTTCACGGCCGCGGAGCCGGGGCTCGCGCCGAGGCGTCCGGCGAAGTGGTTTTCAACACCGGTCTGACCGGCTACCAGGAGATCTTCACCGATCCGTCGTACAGCGGCCAGATCGTGGTGCTGACCTATCCGCATATCGGCAACTACGGCACGAACCCCGACGACAGCGAGTCTGAGCGGCCCTATATCGAGGGTCTGGTGGCACGAGAGTTCTCGGCCGTCACCAGCAACTGGCGCTCTGCGCAGTCAGCCCACGAATTTCTAGCTTCGCGGGGCATTCCGATCATCACGGAGATCGACACACGCGCCTTGGTGCGCCACATCCGCAAGCACGGTGCTTTGCGTGGAGTGCTCTCCACGCAGGAGACTGCCCGAGAAGAGCTGGTAGCCAAGGCCCGCTCGATTCCTAGCATGGCCGGCCAAGACCTAGCCAGCGGGGTGTCCACGGCCGATCGCTACAGCTGGACTGCCGGCCCGCCGGACTGCTTGCCCTCCTCCCTTCCCAAGGCCGCCGCGCGCGGCAGCTTTCACGTGGTGGCGTACGATTTCGGGATCAAGCGCAACATCCTGAGGCAACTGGCAGATATCGGCGCGCGCGTCACCGTGGTGCCGTGCGGGACATCCTCCGAGGACGTCCTCAACATGAACCCCGACGGCGTGTTCGTCTCGAACGGCCCGGGAGATCCCGAGCCGCTCCACGGCCCGGCCGCCGAGATCCGCAAGCTGGTCGGCCGCGTGCCGATCTTCGGCATCTGCCTGGGCCTGCAGGTGCTCGGCCAGGCCCTCGGCGGCAAGACCTACAAGCTCAAGTTCGGGCACCACGGGTGCAACCATCCCGTGCTTAACCTGATCACCAACAAGGTCGAGATCACCTCCCAGAACCACGGCTTCGCGCTGGATCCGGACTCGCTCGCCGCGGAGGCCATCGAACTCACCCACATCAATCTCAACGACCGGACGGTCGAGGGCTTCCGCAGCCGCAAGGACCCGCTGTTTTGTGTCCAGTACCACCCGGAAGCGGCGCCCGGGCCACACGATTCCCAGTACCTGTTCGAGGACTTCCGCCAATTGATGGACGCTGCGCGCTGACACCTTGAATCCCGTGCAACTCTGCCTCCCTGACTTCCACAATGCCGAAGCGCACTGACATCGAGAAGATCATGATCGTGGGCTCGGGGCCCATCGTCATCGGGCAGGCGTGCGAGTTCGACTATTCCGGCACGCAGGCCTGCAAGGCCCTGCGGGACGAGGGTTACCAGACCGTGCTGGTTAACTCCAATCCCGCCACGATCATGACCGATCCGGAGCTGGCCGAGAAGACCTACATCGAGCCGCTGACCACGGAATACCTGCGCTCGATCATCGCCCGCGAGCGGCCGCAGGCATTGCTGTCCACGGTCGGCGGCCAGACCGGTCTAAACGCATCGGTGGCGCTGGCCGAGGCAGGCGTGCTGGACGAATTCGGGGTCGAGCTGATCGGGGCCAACCTTGACGCGATCCGCAAGGCCGAGGATCGCCAAGCGTTCAAGGCGGCGATGACCGAGATTGGGCTCGAAGTGCCGCGCTCGCGGCTGGTCTCGAACGTCGAGGATGGCCTTGATTTCGCGTCCCAGGTGGGCTATCCCGTCGTGCTACGCCCGAGCTTCACCCTCGGCGGCACCGGTGGCGGCTTAGCTTACAACTCCGAGGAGATGCACTCTCTGCTGCGGCGAGGCCTCGAACTCTCACCGGTCCACGAGGTGCTGGTCGAAGAGAGTGTCCTCGGTTGGAAGGAGTACGAGATGGAGGTGATGCGCGATCTGGCCGACAACGCGATCATCATCTGCTCGATTGAGAACTTCGACGCGATGGGCGTGCATACGGGCGATTCGATCACGGTGGCACCTGCCCAGACCTTGACGGACCGCGAATACCAACTCATGCGCGACGCCTCCCTCGCGTGCCTGCGCAAGATCGGCGTCGACACGGGCGGCTCCAACGTCCAGTTCTGCGTAGATCCGGAGACGGGCCGCATGCTGATCATCGAGATGAATCCGCGCGTCTCCCGCAGTTCAGCGCTGGCGTCCAAGGCAACCGGCTTCCCAATCGCCAAGATCGCGGCCAAGCTCGCCGTCGGACTGCGCTTGGACGAGATCCCCAACGACATCACACAGAAGACGCCGGCCAGCTTCGAGCCCAGCATCGACTACGTCGTGGTCAAGGTGCCTAAGTGGCAGTTCGAGAAGTTCCCGGGCACTGAGCCCGTGCTCGGCGTGCAGATGAAGTCGATCGGCGAAGTCATGGCCATCGGCTCGACGTTCAAACACTCGCTGTGGAAGGCCATCCGGTCCCTCGAGACTGGCCGCAAGTCGGGAAGCGATGTCTACAGCGCCGACCTGATCCCGAAGCGTCTGATCACTCCCCACCCGGATCGGCTGAACTACATCCGCTTCGCGCTAGCTGAAGGCCACAGTGTCGATGAGGTCTGCGAGATGACCGGCATCGACCCATGGTTCGTCTCCCAACTCAAGTCTGTCGTCGACCTGCAGCAAGATCTGGCCCAGACCAGCCTAGACGAGGTGTCCCCCGCCCAATTGACCCTGGCGAAGCGCTGCGGCCTGTCCGACAACCGACTGGCCCGGCTGTGGGACGAAACCGAGACCGCCGTGCGCAACCGGCGCAAGGAGTGGGGCATTCGGGCAGTGTTCAAGCGTGTCGACACTTGCGCGGCCGAGTTCGAGAGCTTCACCCCGTACCTGTACTCGGTCTACGAGGAGGAATCCGAGGCGGAGCCAACGGACAGGCGGAAGATCATGATCTTGGGCTCCGGCCCCAACCGCATCGGGCAAGGGATCGAGTTCGACTATTGCTGCTGCCACGCCTCATTCGCCCTCCAAGACTTGGGCTACGAGTCGATCATGGTCAACTGCAACCCGGAGACCGTATCGACCGACTACGACACCAGCGACCGGCTGTACTTCGAGCCCCTCACTCTCGAGAACGTGCTCAACATCTGCGACGAAGAGAAGCCCGGCGGGCTGATCGTTCAGTTCGGCGGCCAGACGCCGCTGACCCTGGCGCTGCCGCTGAAGGCGCACGGCATTCCCATCATCGGCACGGATCCAGAGTCGATCGACCTCGCGGAGGACCGGGACCGCTTCGGACGGCTGCTGATGGAGTTGGACATCCCCCAGCCGGCGGGCAGCACAGCCACAACCCAAGAAGGCGCCTTGGAAGCAGCCAAGCAGATCGGGTATCCGGTGCTGGTACGGCCCAGCTACGTCCTGGGCGGGCGTGCCATGGTGATCGCGTACGACGGCGCCACCGTAGAAAGCTACATGCGCGATGCAGTCGTGTACTCCCAAGATCGGCCGATCCTGATCGACAGGTTCCTTGAGAACGCCCTCGAAGTGGATGTAGACGCGCTTTGTGACGGCGATGAAGTGGTGATCGGCGGAATCATGGAGCACATCGAAGAAGCCGGCGTGCATTCTGGCGACAGCTCGTGTGTGCTGCCGGCGCAGACCATACCCGACAACACGCTCGAGACCATCGCGGACTACACGGTGCGACTGGCAAAGGCGCTCAACGTCATCGGGCTGGTGAACGTGCAGTATGCGGTCCACGAAGGCCGGGTCTACGTGATCGAGGTCAACCCGCGCGCCTCGCGAACCGTGCCCTATGTGAGCAAGGCCACCGGAGTGCCGCTGGCCAAGATCGCGGTGGGATTGATGACCGGGCGCAAGCTGGCCGACTACGGGCTGAGCCAAGGTGTTCTGCCGACAACGAAGGTGTGCGTCAAATCCCCGGTGTTTCCGTTCAACAAGTTCAGCGGCGTGGATCCGCTGCTCGGCCCGGAGATGCGCTCGACGGGCGAGGTCATGGGGATCGGTTCATCCTTCGGCGAAGCCTTCGCGAAGGCGCAGCTCAGCGCCGGCCAAATGCTGCCGGACAGTGGATCCGTGTTTCTGAGCGTGAACTCGCGACAGAAGGCCGCGGGCGTGGAAATGGGCCGCAAGTTTGCGGACCTCGGCTTCGAGATCTACGCGACGCGCGGGACTGCAAAGGCACTGCGCAACGCGGGCTTGCGGTGCCGCACCGTGCTGAAAGTGGCCGAGGGGCGGCCGAATGTGCTGGATCTGATCACGGACCGCAGAGTCGACCTGATCGTGAACACGCCATCGGGCGCTCACGCCTTTGCAGACGAGAAGAAGATCCGCAGCGCAGCCATTCAGCAGGGGATTCCGAGCATGACCACCCTCAACGCCGCCAAGGCCGCCGTGAACGGAATCGCCGCGCGCAAGCATGGCCAGCCCGGCGTGCTCTCGCTGCAGGACCTCCACGCCAAGGCCGAAACGGTCCCAGCATAGGGGCATCAGCAGCCCTCCGCGCCCATTCCGACCGGGCCGGGATACCGAATTCGTGCGCCCTACAATGGTCCATTATGGCGGCGATCCGGCGGGCCCTTCTCAGCGTTACCAACAAGCAAGGCGTAGTCGGATTTGGCCGTCAGCTAACTGATCTCGGAGTGGAGCTGATCTCTACGGGCGGCACTGCCCGGGTGCTCCGCGAATCCGGTCTGGCCGTTCGCGACGTTGCGGACGTGACCGGCTTCCCTGAAATGTTGGACGGGCGGGTCAAGACCCTCCATCCACGCGTGGCAGGCGGCATTCTGGCGGTGCGCTCAAACGCCGAGCATATGCAAGCCCTGAAGTCGCACGAGATCGAAACCATCGACATGGTCGTGGTCAATCTCTACGCGTTCGAAGCTACAGCCGCCAAGGAGGGCGCGACTTTCGACGAGTTGATCGAGAACATCGATATCGGTGGCCCCTCGTTGATCCGGGCCGCCGCCAAGAACTTTCGCGACGTCGCGGTCGTAACCGACCCTTCCGACTACGAGGCAATCGGCGCGGAACTCGCCGTGGCTGGATCCCTGACCGAGGAGACGCTTTGGAAGCTAGCCCAGAAAGCATTCGAAGCGACGGCCAGTTATGACCGGGCGATTGCCGGAACGCTCAGCGCCCTGGATGCCGGGGATGCCCCGGCAAGCATCGCCGGAGACCTGGCGCCGCCGACCTTGGATCTCCGCGTGCCGCGCAAGCAGGTACTACGCTACGGCGAGAACCCCCATCAGCAAGCAGCGCTGTACAGCGATGGCCATTCTGGTGTCGGCGGCGCTCGCCAGCTGCATGGCAAGGAGCTCTCCTACAACAACCTCGTGGACCTTGACGCGTCCTGGCAGCTGGCATGCGAGTTCGACCAGCCGGCGGTGGCGATCATCAAGCACACCAATCCGTGCGGCTGCGCCCAGGCTGATTCGTTGGCGGAAGCCTACCGCAAGGCCCTGGCCTGCGATCCCGTGTCGGCCTTCGGGTCAGTGATCGCCGTGAGTCGGGCCGTAGACCGCGAAACGGCCGAAGAGATGTCCAAGCTATTTGTCGAGGCCATCGCAGCACCAAGCTTCGACCCGGATGCGTTGGAACTGTTACAGGCCAAGAAGAACATCCGGCTGCTCGAGATCGGCTCCCCCGCCCCCGGCACCGTCGTGAAGAGTATTTCGGGCGGCTTTCTGGTGCAGAGCGAGGACCGGCCCGAGACCAGCCCGGATCGGTTCGAAGCCGTGAGCCAGCGCCCCCCGTCCGACGCCGAAGCCCAAGCGTTGCGCTTTGCGTGGAAGGTCGCCAAGCACGTGAAGTCCAACGCCATCCTCTACGCCCGCGACGGGCAGGCGCTCGGAGTGGGGGCCGGTCAGATGAGCCGTGTGGACGCCGCCCGCCTCGGTGCCATGAAGGCCGCTCTGCCTCTCGAGGGATGCGTGGTTGCGTCGGACGCCTTCTTCCCTTTCGCGGATGGAGTGGAAGAGATTGCCAAGCACGGTGCCACGGCCGTGATCCAGCCTGGCGGCTCGCGGCGGGACGCCGAGGTGATCGAGGCGGCCGATCGTCTCGGCTTGGCCATGGTGTTCACGGGGGTGCGACACTTCCGTCACTGAATCGGTTCCGCTCGCAATCCCTATCCGAACCGCAGGCGCTATAGACTGATCCATGAATCATGCATTGCCTGAAGCCTCCTCTCCATCCGGCCGGGCTCTCTAGGAGGGACTTGCTGCGGGTCGCGGCTGTCTCGGCGGCACCCGTGCTAGGCCCCCAGGGCACGCTTGCTGCCGCTCGGGAGAAGGCCAAGCCCCTCGACTTGCGTGTCACGGACCTGAAGTCGTGGATTGTCAACCACTCAACAAGCAAGAACTACGTCTTTTGCAAGATCTACACCAACCAGGGCATCGTCGGTGTCGGCGAGGGATCGGTCACGTCCAAGGCGACCACCATGAAGGCGGCGATCGACGAGCACCGGCGATACCTAGTCGGCCTAGACCCGACGGACATCGAAATGCACTGGCAGGCGATGTACCGCTGGCCGAGATGGCGGGGCGGCCCCATCCTCAATTCCGCGATCAGCGCGGTCGAGATTGCGCTCTGGGACATTCTCGGCCAGGCCGTCGGCCAGCCGATCTACAAGCTGATCGGGGGCAAGGCCCGGACCCGTGTCCAGATGTACGTGCACCCGGGCGGCGGCCCGACGCCCGAAGCCTACGCCGAACGATGGGTCGCGGCCCGCGAGGCTGGCTGGACCGCCGGAAAGGGCAGCTTTGTCACAACTCACGACGACGTGATCGAGCCGGTGCGTTCCGTCAGGGAAGGCATCGCCAACCTAAGGGCCGTGCGCGAGGCGGTCGGCGATGCCTTCGCGATCTGCATCGACGTGCACGGCAAGGCAACGCCGACCATGGCGAGTTCGTTTTGCAGGCAGGCCGAGCCGCTGGACCCTTACTTCGTGGAGGAGGCGACCCAGATCGAGGATTTGGAGGAGCTGGCGCGGCTGCGCTCGATGACAACCATACCGCTCGCCACGGGGGAGAGGCTGTTTACCAAGTACGGCTTCTCCCAAATTTGCCACAGGCACCTTGTCGACTACATCCAGCCGGACGTGGTGCATTGCGGCGGGATTCTCGAGCTTAAGAAGATCGCCGCGATCGCCGAGGCGAACCGCATCGAGCTATGCCCGCACAATCCGCAGAGCGAGATATCGACGCTGGCCTCGCTGCACGTGGACTTCTCGACGCCGAACTTCGCGATCCAAGAGATCTCGTCGGGGAAGAGGGCTCCGTTCTGGGACGACTTCTTCCTCGGGGGCGGACCCCGCTACGAGAACGGTTTCGCGCTGCCGCCGGACAGTCCGGGCCTGGGCGTAACGTTCGACGAGAAGGTCGGCGAGCGCCGACCGTACGTCCCGGTGACTCGCCAGCAGCTGCGATTCCCGGACGGCGGAGTCGCGGACCACTGAGCGCAATGGTCGCCGTTCACCAAGCGGCGACGCTTCCATCCTCGTGCCAGACGCGGCTCATGGGCTTGGTGCCCTTGAACGGATGCCTCGCCAGTGCCCGCTCGTCGACCTCGAATCCCAGGCCGGGCTTGTCTGGCAGGGGGAAATACCCGTCCACCATTCGCATTGCCGGGAAGCCCAACCAGTCCTGCCACAGCAGCTCCTTGAACGTTGGCTCCACACCGGAGCAGATCTCTTGGACCATGAAGTTGGGCATCGCCGCGTCCACGTGTAGAGTTGCAATGCCCCCGATGGGTCCCTCGCAGGCATGCGGGGCCATGTAGCATCCCGACGCCTCGGCCATCGCGCCCACCTTCCAGAGCGCAGTGATTCCTCCCACATGGTTGATGTCGCACTGGAGAATGTCGACAGTGCCGTCCTCCAGCAGCTGCTGGGTGGAGTAGTGCGCCACGAGGCGCTCGCCTGTGGCGATCGGGACCGTGGTTCTACGCGCGATCCGAGCCATCGCCTTGTAGTTCTCCGGGGGGCACGGCTCCTCGATGAACATCAGGTGGAGCGGCTCGACCTCCCTGCAGATGATCGACGCTACGGTCGGGCTGGTCTTGGCGTGGAAGTCGATGCCAATGTCGATGCCGTCCCCGAGTCCTTCACGGAGCATCTGGATTCGCTGGACCGCGTCGTTGATCCGCTGGTTGGTCTCGATCCACTCGTAGTATCCGGAGATCCCACTCTTGAATGCCGTGATCCCGAGATCCTCCGCGGACTCGCGCAGCGCGGCGAGCTGCTCGGGCGTGTTCGCACGGACATGGTAGTAGCCGCGGACGCCGCGGGGATCGACGGGCCCTCCCAGCAGGCGGTACACCGGCTGGCCGAGCACTTTCCCGCGGATGTCCCACAGTGCCTGGTCGATGCCGGCAATCGCCGAGCCGAGGATGGGCCCAGCGCGGTAGAACGCATGGATGTACATGCTCTGCCAGATGTGCTCGACGCGCATGGGGTCCTGGCCGATGTAGAACTCCTTGAGGTCGTCGATGGTCTGCAGGACGGCGCCAGCCTTGCCTTCTAAAGTGGCCTCTCCCCAACCCACGACGCCTTGGTCTGTCTCCAGCTTGACGAAGACGTACGGCCGGTCGGAGTCGTCCTCCCACGTAACACCAAACGTCTTAAAGCCGGTGACGCGAATCGGACCGGGCGCTGCCGCGAGGGCCGCGGCGGCAACGGGAGCGCACCCGCACCCCGGGAGCGCCGCCGCATGTCGGGCCGCTCCAGCGACCGCGGACGAAGCGCCCGCCATCACGGCTCCTCCGAAGAACTGGCGTCGGTTCATGCGGCGTACTCCTGCAATGCGGCCTCGTCAATCTCGAGCCCAAGTCCCGGGCCTGTCGGCAGCTCGAAAAATCCGTTGACGACCTGCGGCACGGAGTCGCCAGCAATCGCAGTGTGCATCCTCCGCTCCGCTGCGTCCGTCGAAAAGGCCACTTCCTGAACCACGAAGTTGGGGATCGACGCTGCGACCTGCAGCGCTGCAGCAGCGCCGATGGGTCCGCCCCGGTGGAACGGCGCCACCGCCGTGTAATAGGCCTCCGCCAGCGAAGCCAACTGGCGCACGCCGCTGATTCCATGAAGCCCGATGTCCGGCCTGAGCACGTCGATGACCTGCATGCGCAGCAGATCCTGGAATCGACCGCTGGACGTGAGAAACCTGCCCCATCCAACTGGCGTGACGGATTCGTGCGAGATCTTCTCCAGCGCGGAGTCGCTGATCGGGCTGGTCGGCTCATCCATCCACATCAGATGGAATGTCTCAAGGCGGGCGGCCAGTCCGGCCGCCTCGGCCGCAGTGGTGCGCCCGGCACAGTCGAGAACGAGGTCGGTCGCGCCAGCCTGGCGCAGCCGCCGGAGCATCGCTTCGGTGTTAGCAAAGAACTCCCTTCCACGGGTGGGTGTCCCCTGAGGAAGCAGCGCGGGCACCGAGAACGCCCGGAAGCCGGAATTCCGGGCAGCAGAGAGTTGCTGGCTCAGTTCCGCTTCGCTGCTCCCTCGCAGAGAGGCCATGGCCCGCGCCTTGTCGCGGGTCCGCCCCGCAAGCAGGTCATACACCGGGGCATCCGCAATCTTCCCCCGCACGTCCAGGAGAGCGATGTCGACTGCACCGCGGATTGCCGGTGCGGCTGCAGACAGCGAGACCCGGACGGCCATGCTTGCCATGGCATCCTTGCCGACCAACGCGTTGGCGTGCCGCAGCGCCTCGGCGACTGACGAGGCGGGATCCGCACCAGCGCTAGTCTCACCGTAGCCGGTCACTCCTGCACTGGTTCGCAAGGCGATAACCAGCCGCGGGACAGCCTCCGGACTCGAGCGGATCGCCCAGGCATCCAGACCGCTGATGGCGATCTCAGGCGTCGGGCCTGTGGCCGCCGCAGTGCCCGCCGCCAGCGACGCCAATCCGAACCGCTTCTTCGACCGACCAGACGACATGGCTCACGTGTGGCTGGCATTGTACCGCCGAAATCAGGCCTTGCGCGATGCTCGTCGCCTTGGGATAGGGGAATTTAGAGTCAGTTCGGAGTCAGTGGCAGTCCACAGCGAGGCTGGGCGCCCGCTGCGAGTCATCGGTCGGCTAGGTATGCGTTGGAACACCTCGTCAGGCCAAGGAGAAGCCATCTCCGCGCTCGCAACTACCCCGTCGGGAGGGTCCCAACTCTCCTGAGCACGCTCGAAGTAAACCTCCCGAGCGCTCAGATCAGGCGCTGCTTGGTCCGCCGCCGCTGGCACGGATCGGCCAACTTTCTGGAACGAGCGGTTCTCGCGCACCTTGCGCTGAAAGTTTCCAGGGTCGAGCTTGGTGTTCCAAATGGTCTCGTAGACCTTCCGGAGTTCGCTGATGGTGAATTCCGAGGTACAGAACCTGGCTGCGAGCGCGGTGTACTCAAGCTTCGCCCGGACGCGCTCCAAGGCGTCGGAGACGATCACCCCGTGATCGAACGCCAGCTCGATCTTGCCATCCTCGATCTCTGACACGGGCACGAGTTCCGCCTCCGCGGCATCGCTACCGCCCATTGGCGAGGGAAGTTCGGCACATGCTCCCCAATAAGCGACCGTGACCACCCGCATGCGCGGGTCCCGTCCTGGTGAGCCGTAGCTGCGCAGCTGTTCCAAGTAGACGGAGTCTTCAGCGACGCCTGTCTCCTCGGCGAGTTCGCGGGCTGCCGCGGCATCCAAGCCCTCGTCAGGTTGGACGAAGCCTCCGGGCAAGGCCCAAGCTCCCGCGAACGGCTCGATTCCCCGCTGGATCAGCAGGACATGGAGCTCGTCTCGTCGAATCGCGAACAGCGCCACGTCGACGGTGACTGCGACTGGAGCGTAGTCGCCGGGGTTGTAGCCGAGATTGCCGTCGGAGCTCATCGGACACCTGCCACTTGAATATTGACACACCCGAACTTCCGCGTACGACCGCGAGAGGACGCCCGCAGACCAGCCGCGGAAATTTTTCTTCGTTAATTATTGACATCATAACAATAATCCTGCATACTTATTGTCAGATTGATAATATCAGTCTGACAATAAGTATTGGAGCGCATGCACAGGAGGCAAGCCATGACCAACCACTCACATCTTCCGAACCTCGAGACCGCAGCCATCGGCAGTCCGATCACCCGGCTGGGAGTGTCGTTCTTCCCCATCTACTTGATGGATGCCGACCTTCCGGAAATCTCGACCGGGCAGGACTCGGGCCTCGTCATCAAGGAGCTTGAAAACCCGACAGTTCCGACCCTGCTGGCGCACAACCCCACTCGCACGCCGATCTTGGTGGTCGAAGGCCAGCACTTCCTGGGCGGCAAGCAGAACCGAACGATCAATGGAACCGTACTCGTTCCCGCCATGACCAAGCTGGAAATCCCGGTCTCGTGTCTTGAGGAGGGACGCTGGGGACGCGCGGAGGCGTATCGGCAAGCCGAGACCTTCGCTCCTCGCACGGTGCGCCTGCGGAAAGAGGAGTTTGTCAACCAGTCCATGCGCCACAGCGGGTCGCGGCAGGGCGATCAGGGCGCCGTCTGGAACGAGGTCGCCGACGTGCTGCAGGCCGCGGAAGCTCACTCGGAGACCTCGGCGGCGTCTGTCATCGACGATGTGTACCGCCGAGACAGCCGCCGGTGTGACGCCGTCGCGGAGCTCGTGGGCCGAGGGCCGCTTCCGCGCCAGAGCGGGATCGCCGTCACTCACGGGCGCTGGGTAGCAGCGATCGAGCTGTTCGGCTCGCCGGAACTGCTCAAGGCGCACTGGGAGGCCTTGATCCGGTCGTACCTGCTGGAAAGCGTTAGGGCACTGGGGCGCCCGTCTCCGACGAGAGTGCTCCGGATTCTCAGGCGCTTCGGGTCGCTCAAGTCACAAGACGCACGGGGGGTTGGGCTCGGAATGGATCAGCGAGTGGAGGACCGGAGGATCGTGGGGCAGGCGTTGACCCTCGACGGGGTGATCGTGCATGGCAGCGCCTTTGCTCGCACTTCGAATGACTTGGAGCATCCAACTGGGACTGCGGCCTATCACCAGGCATGATGCCCGGTTGCCTACTGGCTATGATGCGATCCCGTGGAGGTGGTCGCACATCGCCTAAATGGCGGAGTTCAGCTAGGGAGCTAAGGCCTCTTGGCCGGACTCCGTCGCCAGATCCCAAGATAGCGCGTTGGGCTAGATCAGGGATCGGTCGACCGGAGCGGCTGCGATGCTCACGGCTGACGCTTCTCCTCCGTGATCTGGATCAAGTTGCCGCACGT
The DNA here is from genome assembly GCA_009841225.1 of Terriglobia bacterium. Lineage (GTDB taxonomy): Bacteria > Acidobacteriota > Terriglobia > Bryobacterales > UBA6623 > VXMF01. Next base: position 62,330 of record VXMF01000055.1, read on the forward strand.
ATCGTCGAACACTGCGGCAATCACACTCCCGAGGTCCGTTGGCGGCTGCACGAATCGAACGCCGCTTGCCACGAGACGATCGTACTCGGCTCCGATATCGTTGGCCGCGAAGGAGGTACTGGGGATCCCGTCTTCCACAAGCGCCTTCCGGTATGGACGAACTGCGGGGTGGGCATCGGGCTCCAGCAGCAACTCTGTCCCGTCCGGAGCTTCCTCGGATACGACTGTGATCCAAGCGTGTTCTCCCAGAGGGATGTTGTGCTTTACACGGAAACCAAGGGTCTCTGTGTAGAACCGAAGCGCCTTCTGTTGATCGTCTACGAAGACACTGGCTAGGTAGATCCTCATTTCTGGATGTCCTCCTCAATTGGGTTTGAAGTGCTCTGATCGGTCGCGTTCGGCCCCCGGCAGCCTTCGGCGGTACCGCCAACGAACGAGTGGAGCTTCGACCTCCCCTCGCGCCTCGTGCGAATCAGCCGGGTGGCTTCTGCAACGCCCAAGCATTGCGAGATCACCTGCCGCAAGGAGTCGATGCCATGCTTCAATGTCAGCCGTGAGCATAGTTCGAAGAGCGATTGACCTGACCGATCGACGAGCTCAATCGGCCCCGTCCACAATCAGCACTCCGGTCTCAAGTGGACGACACGAATTATGTCGCTGACTGGTTCGCGTCTAGACTAGCACCAGCGGCGGCCGTCAACCGCGATGGGCTGTACTCGGCACATGGGGCGCAAATCAGCAAGGCCAAAGCGCGCAAGGGACGCCCAGCCATCCCAAGAGCCGCCACGATCCCTACGATCGTATTTCGTACTGGCAGCCATCGGTCTCACCATCATCGGCGCCGGCAGTTTGACCTACTCTTGGCTGAGCCAGCAGAACGCGACCCACCTGCAATCCACCGGCATCGCAGAGCCAGCGAAGTTCACTGATCCCCAGCTTTGCCAGCCATGTCATTCGGACATCTGGGATTCGTATCAGCAGACCGGGATGGCGCGTTCATTCTATGAACCGGGACCCGAAAACACGGTCGAGGACTACAACCGCTCAGATGCCTTCCGCCATGCGGCTTCAGATCGCTACTATCGCATGCTCCTCCGAGACGGGCGCTACTTCCAGCGCCGCCACCAAATTGATGCTCGCGGCTCAGAGATTAATGTGTTGGAGCGCGAGATCCACTTCGTATTGGGATCTGGCAATCATGCCCGCAGCTATCTCCACCTGGCGCCGAGCGGAAAGCTAACGCAGCTGCCGCTGGGCTGGTACGCCCAGGACGGCGGCAGATGGGGCATGAGCCCCGGCTACGACCGACCGAACCACGATGGTTTCCAGCGGGTCGTCGCTTACGACTGCATGTTCTGCCACAACGCCTACCCGACGGTTGCGCCACGATCGGACCGGCCAGGCAGGCTCCCGCGCTATACCGGCGAGATCCCGGAAGGCATTGACTGCCAGCGCTGTCACGGCCCTGGATCGGACCACGTGGCGGCAGCCACAGCAAGCGGTCCCGAAGCTGAACGAATCAAGGCGTCGATCGTCAACCCGGCGAATCTCTCGCCGGAAGCAGCAATGGAGGTCTGCATGCAATGCCACCTCGAGCCGACTAGCCGTCCGCTGCCCAACATCGTGCACAAGTACGGACGCGGGTACTTCTCATATCGTGCCGGCGAACCGCTTAGCGCTTACGCACTGTATTTCGATCACGCCGCCGGGACGGGCTGGAACGACAAGTTCGAGATCAACCACTCCGCCTACAGGCTGCGCCAGTCTCTCTGCTTCGTAGAGAGCGGCGAATCTCTGACGTGCATCAACTGTCACGACCCTCATAAGCCCTCTCAAGGCGCCGAGACGTCCGAACGCTACGACGCTGCCTGCCTAGAATGCCACCAGACACGAATGCAGGTTCTATGGGCTGGCGGCCAGCACTCCTGGAAGGCGAACTGCGCAAGCTGCCACATGCCGAAGCGCCGGACCGACGACGTCGTTCACGCAGTCATGACGGACCACAGGATCCACGCGCGTCCGGCATTAGGATTGCTTCGGCCCAAAGCCGAGCGGAGCACTCTCAGAGAAGTGTCCTACGAAGGCACCGTAGTGCCGTACTACCCAGCCACTGCAGACGCCCTCTATGCAGCTGTGGCCCAAGTTGCCCAAGGTTCCAATCTAGCGACAGGCATTGAGCGGCTCGAATCCGCGATCGCTGATCACAGTCCAGACGATGCCGAGTTCTATTTCGACCTCGGCGCTGCGTATCAGGATGCGGGCGAACTCAGAAAAGCTGCCCACTGGTTTAGGCGAGCGGTAGCGCGCGAGACGAGCTTCGTCTTGGCCCATGTCCGCTTGGGCTCCGTTCTCTCACAAGCCGGGGATTTCCAACAAGCGGAGCAAGTGCTTCGCGCAGCAGCAAGGCTGGCCACCGATGATCCGCGCGTTGCCAGGGAACTCGGGCTGCACTACGCCCGGCAAGGGCTATACGAACGAGCAGCTGAGGCCAGCCGCACCGGTATCGCATTGGATCCAGATCTGCCCGAGTTCCACAACAACCTAGGCGGTGCGCTGGGAGAGTTGGGACGTTTCGATGAGGCGGCCGCCGCGCTGCGGCAAGCGATTCGCCTGCAACCCGACCTTGCCGAAGCGCAGTTCAACCTAGGCAACATCTTGGCCGCCCAAGGCCGCATGCAAGAGGGTGTGCGCCACTGGCTAGCTGCGATTCGCAGCCAGCCGGGCCATTCCGGCGCACGCTACAACTACGCAGTCGTCCTCGCTTCAAGTGGCGACTACGACAAGGCCTTGGAGCAGCTCGAGGCCGCTCTGCGCTCCGAACCAGACTTCGAACAGGCTCTCGATCTCAGACGAGCGCTGACCGCCAGCAGCAGGTCGAATTGATGGACTTGCAGCTTGTTCAATGGCCCCTCGAATCGAAGCAGATTCGAGTTCGTTGTTCACCGACCTGCCGGCGACGATCGTTCAACGCAAGGGTGCTTTGCTGGAATCGGCGCGGGAGTAGGCGACCGTGTAGCGGGCAGCAGAGAGTCAGTCTTGCCGCAGCGAATTTACACGGAAATCGTGCTACACTGTATTCGTGTTATGAGAAACGTAACCATCACACTTACCGAGGAACTTGCCTTATGGTTGCGAGTGCGAGCGGCTGAAGCGGACCAAAGCGTTTCAAGCTGGCTGGCTCAGATGATTAGGAAGATGAAACTTCGGGAGGATGAGTACCAGAGCGCAATGGAACGCGCATTGGCGATCCAGCCTCGGCAGGCGGAATGGATTGAGGGGCACAAGCCTACGAGGGATGCGTTGCATGATCGGGCCAGTCTTCGTTGATACGAATGTCGTCGTCTACCGCCATGCCACTTCGGAGCCTGCCAAGCAAGTTCGAGCCGACGACTGGTACAAGTTACTGTGGCGCCTTCGAATCGGCCGATTGAGCTTCCAAGTCCTACAGGAGGCCTATAGCACGCTCACGAAGAAGCTGCGGCCGGCCGTGCCGGATTCTGACGCCCAGACGATTATCCGCGAATTGACCGCGTGGAATCCAGCTCCGGTCAACATCGCAATGATCGAGCGTGCTTGGGTACTCCAGGCACGTTACATGCTCTCTTGGTGGGATGCCCTGATAGTTGCGGCGGCGCAGCAATCGGAATGCACCATTCTCCTGACCGAGGATCTTCAGCACGGACAGGTCTTCGGCGACGTGCGGGTTGTCAATCCGTTTGAATCTCCGGAGCGCGCGCCCGCACAAATCATTGGCGCACAAGATCCATGACCGGCAGCCTGCTGGCACCATTCCCAAGTCCCGTGTGCCACCCCACGGATCCTAGCCTCTCGCAGAGAATCCGAATCGAGTTTCGCCCCGCAGTGGAACGGGATCTGGACTCAGCCTCGACCTTGGCGCTCGAAGTTGCTCTGCGATCCAGGCCACGCCCGCAACTGCCTCTCGCTCTAACGGGAGTTTTGGCGGCCAACATGGCGGAAGCGAACTGATAGATCCTCAGCTTCTGCTCAGGCCTCTATAACCGAGGCCGGGATCAATCGGTGTCGAGCTCGTAGTTCACGTAACTGTCGACGACGAGATCGCTCAACCCATAACTTGACCGCTGGACTTGGCGCAGAAACTCTTCACGATCAGCGCAGCCCGGCCAGTTCTGCGCGACTGCCTGACGCGCCTGCTGGGCCAGCGCGACGACGCGCTCGCGTCGACCAGGAATGGGCGACTCGCCAATCCCTCCCAGCACTGCGGCCTGACGGTCCAACGAATGCACCAAGGACAGCGGGAGCAGCTCGCTATTGACGAGGACATCTTCAACCTTCCTAGGTTCGACCACCACACCATGGCATTGGCTGTAGACGGGATAGCCGTGGTAGACATCCAACAGGCTGATCCAGTCCGAATCAATCGCACCCCCGGACCGCCGGTCCCCCTCGGTTTGCGCAAGCAAGAGCGCGGCGAGGAGTTGAATCCGCTCAACGCACTGGCCCAGGTCGATGAACCGCTTGCCCTCGTCCCAGTGCTTGGTCACTTCGGCAACACCTGTAAACGTATCGATGTCCCGCAGGGTCTCGATATAGAACGCCGGACGGGAGGTCTCCCAGAACTCTTCAATGTTTCGATCGCGGATGCGCAGGAAAGCCTGGTTGATACACTGCCACATCTCTCCGCTGATGTAATTGCGAGTCTGGCGCGCGTTCTCGCGTGCGCATTGGAGACAGCTCCAGACCGAGGCGGGGTTCAATTGTTCGAACGTCAGGTCCCCCGCCAGGGTGTAAGAATCTGCCAGCGTGAAATCTTCGTCGGAGTCAAATTCCAATCCGCCGACCGGAGGCATCCTGCCCAAGCAGAGATAGATCCGCACCCAGCCGTAGTGGATCTCTCGGACGGATCGGTCCGCGAGCGATTCGATTTGAAGTTGCAGCAACCGGCAGAGATGTTGCGCCCGGGCTAGGTAGCGGGCCATCCAGTAGAGGTCGAGAGCGCAACGGGCAAGCATGCGATTTCTTTGAACGTGCTACTCCGGACCCCGGCTAGGCACATTGGAGTACCGACTTCGACGGGCAGAAGCCAGCGGGCCCGATGTTAGCCAGCATCTGAACTTGAAGCATGCTCAGCTCGGTGACGGCTAGTTGACCCGACTGAATATTTGGACTCGCTGGCCGTTTACCTCAGTGACAAACAGCCGGCCGCTCCCGTCATGGTCCATCAGGTGCGGCAGCCGCAGGGCATCTGGCCCGCCCCACTGATGGGTAATCCGGCCTTCCTTGAGGCTTAGGTGGCTAATTGTGTGGGCATCTCCGTCGGTGACGATCAATTCGTCGCCCACAACTTGAACGCCGAACGGATTGCCGAAGTCGCTCCATGCGGCCACGAAGGTACCGTCCTTGGAAAAGACTTGGACCCGATTGTTGCCACGGTCCGCGACATAGATTCGATCATCCGCATCAATGCCGATACCGTGGGCAGCGGCGAATTCACCCTCCGCGCTGCCCTTCTCGCCCCACTGTGCCTTGAAGCTGCCATCCGCGGCGAGATGCACGATGCGGCCATTGCCCGCGTCCGCAACGTAGATGTCGCCGTTCGAGGCGAAGGCTATGTCATCAGGGGACCGAAAGTGGGTCTCATCGTCCCCGCCGACACCCGACTCGCCATATGTTGCCAACACCTCGCCTTCAGGCGAGAACTTCCAAAGAACATGGAGGTTGTTGTCCGTCGCCCAGACGTTTCCCTCGGCATCCACACGAAGTCCGTGCGCGACACCGAACAGTCCCCCGCCCCAGCCGTGAGAAAATTTCCCGGCAGCATCATACGCCAGCACGGGCGGCTCCCCGCGATGCAGCACGTAAAGTTGTCCAGCCGGCCCGACGGCTACCGCCGAAACCGCGTCCAATTCAACGTTGTCGGGGATCTTGACAAAACCCTCTGACCGGTACGGATCGGCCGACGCGATAGCCAGCACACTTCCAGACGCGAGGACTGCGACTGTTCGAAGATAACTGCGACGCAAGTCGCCCAAATAGAATCTCATTGCTCCAGAGATTGTTCGTCCGAAACTCCCATTTCCGGCCCGACCACCGCCACGCCGATCAGGTCTCTGCCTTCGTTGTAAACCCCGAAAGCGAACGATGCGGATGGCACCTTGAGATCCCACAGGAAGGGCTCCTGGGCTAGGCCGGGCCCCACTGGGCGAACCGTGAAATGCGCATCCTCCGGCAAAGCCACCACCGTGGCATCGCCCGAGGCCACATCCCAGGTCACGATGCCCGTGGAGAGTGGCTGCCCGCGTCGCCTCGCGTTGGCGAACGCCCTTCCGATCAATGGTATGACGCCGAAAGGGCGACGGCCTTGCTGGGCAAGCTGGCCGATTCCTGACCCCAGTTCCACGCGTAGGAATCCTTGCGGCAAGGCCAGGACGGTTGAGGTTCCAGCTTCCAGATCTACTGCCAAGAGTCCCTCGTTGCCTGGGAACGGTTGGACCTGAACACCTTGGTTGTTGGTCCGCGGTGGGCCGCTGGTCGCCAGCGCCACGATCAAGCTCTGGCCGTCTACGCTCTGTGTCAGCTGGTTGTTGTACGGGATGCCGATCGCGACGGGGGGCTCGGCCGCATTGCTGGGGAATGCGATCTCCTGGAAGGTCTCGCTCGTTCCGTCAAAGACATGGATCTTCGTTGACGCCTGGTACGGCACGTCGCGAGTGCCGTCTCCGAAGTACAGGTAGCTGTTGGAGGCGCCCTTCAGCCAGACGTCGAGCTTCTCCGCTTCGCCAACCATGACTTGGCGGACTTCTTGCGTTACCGTGTCGAAGATTACGAGCCGGTCGCCGGCACAGATCCCGCCATCGCGGGGTTCAGCAAATTCAGTCAGGGCTTCGCCGGAGCCTACGATCGCGATCGCGCGGGTCGCCGGAATCCGGAGCCAACGGACCTGCGTGACGCAGTTGGCCGCATAGACCCCTGACCCGAACTCAATGGCACTTACCGTCATCGTCGCGGTCGGTTGGGACTCGGCGTCACCAGCGTTCTCCGCCGTCGTGCTGTCCGGATCAGGGAGGGTCAGTTGGACAGCCATGAGGCCGTCCTGGGTGCCATCCGTCTTCCGAACGCCCACGTATGAGGTGGTGACTCCCGCGAAGCCCCCGGTGGCCGGAGCCAAGGAAAGCCCGCCCTGGAACTCTCCTCGCGGATTCCTGCGTCGTGGCGGCGCGATCGGATCCCACCCATCGGGGAACGCCACCTTGGTCACGACGTTCGCATCGCCGTCGAACAGGATGGCATGCGGACGAATGTCGTCGTCGGCCGAGGCCGGCCCCCAGTACCGCACGCGGTACCCGCCTAGAAAATTGGCATTGCCCTGTGCCAAATCAACGCTCAGGCCGTCGATCTCGTCGGGCAACTCGGCGAACACCGGGGCGTCGTCCACTACAGCGCCGGAGAGGTCAACCACAGCGTTCCCCGATTCCACCGAATCGCTTCCGGGCCGCTGCAGTCGCAGCGTGGCACTGTTCCCCAGACCGATCTGCAGCCGGTCCGCACCGTCCGGGATCGCGACCGTCTGTGTCGTGCCGGCCGCGCTGTCAACCAGCAGCAGCCCCTCACTCAAGCCCGCCGCAGGGGCGGTGTCCGGTGCGATCATCGCCGCCAGCACACCACTGTTCCTCGCCGCCTCGAACGGGCGGTACTGCGCCGGGTTGGGGTTGTTCGGGAACGAAGGGAATACGCAATCGCTGATCGCGGTTGTCGCCTCACGGCGGAAATCGAGTACGTGCACGTTTGGATAGCAGCCCTGCTCCACGTCGAGGTCCCCGCTAAGGGCGACGTAGTACGGATTGAGGTCCGTCATCTGAATGACCTCCGAGGAACTGATTCCCTCCGGCACGGCCATGTAGCGCGCCACGGGCGCTCCTACCGGCCCCATGACGCCTGACGCTCCTCCGCCGCCCGAAACCCAGCGGAACACCTCTGTGGAACCCGCCAGATCCGGGACGGTGAAGGTCATCTCGTACACTCCGACCAGCTCCGTCGACGGGCCGAAGGACGGCTCCACGACCGGAATCCCGCCAAGAAACGCGCTTTGCGCCTCGGCGAACTCGTACGTGGTGCCCTGTGCGCCTGCGGATCCGGACTCGAGCGCCGGCTCTGTATCGCCGAGTCCGGCGGCGAACACCCGGAGAACGCTGCCCGCGCTGATCGTCGCGTCCGGCTCGACCACCGTCCCGGTGGCGGCAGGCGGCTCCGCGGGGCCACCCAGCCCGATGGGCGCCGAGCTCGCGGCGGCGGAATCCGTCGAGGGTGCCCAGCTTTCCGCGATCGGCGCGCTGGTCCCGCTGTGCCGGAACAGGCCCACGTTGATGTTGGCCACGATAGAGTCGATTGCGGCGCTGTCCGTCTCGCCTTGTCGGACTACGATCTCCGCCCGCCCGGCCTCAGTCTCCCAGGGGATTTGCGCGTTGATCTGTGTTGGGGAGACGAAGAAGAGCGGTGCTGCTATGCCATTGATAAGAACCTGGACGGCCGGGTCCCCGAGCGATGTTGGCAACGGCAGGGTTTCTGCATTGACCTGCTCGGCGGCGAGGCCTTCGCCTACGATCGCGAGTATGCCGCCCCGCGGCACTATCCCCGGGCCGTCGCCGAACGTGACTCCGTTTACGATGCTGCGGGACGTGATGACGGGTTCGCCTGCTGCCGAACCGGCAGCTGCCAGGCAGACCAGAAGGACGAGGAGTTGCCGCATGTGAAACATTCTTGGACCTCCGTGACCCGCGTTAGGATAGCCCCTTATCGCCAAGAATTCAAATCAGCTCGTCTCGATGACATCCCAAAGTCACAATATTCTGTGTGCGCGTTTCTGAATTGCACACTGTTTACACGTATCTGAAATGCTGGCTGCACGCTGGCACTGGGCGAAGAAATATGACACGACGCATCGTAAGGGCCTCATGAAAACGTCTTCAGCGGAGATGTCAGCGGGCCAGCCCTACGCGGCTGCCACCATGCGGGCCAGGCTCGCGGGTGAGGCCAAACGAGGCCTGCTACACTGCCCTCGACACCCGGGCTAGGATCATGCGGGCGTGGAGGTTCTACGGTTTCGGAGACATGCGCCTCGATGAGGTGCCCGATCCCCAGCCGAAGCCTAGTCACGTTCTTGTTGAGATCCTGTGTGTCCAGCCGAGCGTGACGGAGGCGCAGCTGGCATTCGGCGTGCCGACTCTCGCATACGCGGAAATCAAGAGGAGGCTCCAAGCGGAGGCACCCGTGCAACTGTTCGGGCACGAGTTCTGCGCGCGGGTGCTCGAAAGTCCTCGTGGCTCGCGCTTCCGCCCCGGGATGCGGGTGGCTGCCCGGGCCAAGCTGCCCTGCGAGGAGTGTCCGCTGTGTATCAACGGCAGGGCCGACGACTGTCGCAAGGGCCCAATCATCGGATTCCATCTACCGGGCTGCTTTTCCGAACTCGCCGTGTTGCCCGAAATCGCGCTAGTGGAAGTCGAATCCGGGATCAGTGACCGCGAAGGTGCGTGCCTCCAATCCCTCAGCGACAGCGTTGCAGCTGTCGACACTGCGGACATCCAACTCGGCGACACGGTGGCCGTATTCGGCCAAGGCAGCATGGGGCTCGAGTGCATGCAGGCTGCCCGGACGGCCGGAGCAGGGACGATCCTGACAGTGGACGTGCGGGACGAGGCGTGCCTCGTCTCGGAGCAACTCGGGGCGGACTCGGCGATCAATGCGACCTCCCGTGATCCGGTCCAAGAGATCCGCGACGCTACTGGCGGCAACGGGGCCGATGTGGTCTTTGAGTGCGCGGGAGGAAGCCCGCGCCAAGGGCTGGCCGGGTCGAGTACTCTGGGCCAGGCGATCCAGGCCGTGCGGTCTGGGGGAAAGCTGGTGGTGGTCTCTTGGTTCGGGGCACCTCTCGAAATCGATGTAGACGGCCTGCGCGAGCGGAGCTTGCGCCTGATCTTTCCGGATATCAGCTCGCTCGCGCACCTGGAGCACACCGTCCGGCTGGTGGCCTCGGGTCGCATCCGGCTCGGTCCGATGCTTACCCATTTCCTGCACGGGATCGAGTCCGTGCAGGAGGCGTTCGAAATCACGGCGAACAAGGCCAAGTACGGAGCGATCAACCCAGCCCAGGTATCAATGGCAGCTAGCGGCGAGCGTCTCAGGGGCGATAGACCGGAGTAGGGCCCGGGATGCCAGACAGCAAGACAGAGCAGCCGCGATCGGCGCCGTTCCCGCGGAGAGTCGGTTCCGTTGGTGAGCGATTCCTCAATTTGTCAACTGGCTTGGTGTCAGACGCTCTCGGGAAGGCTGGTGCGATGGATCACGGGATCAAGTGCTGGTCCGCACGCGCCTCCATGGCCGGACCGGCCTACACCGTGCGGGTGCACTCCGCCGACATCCTCATGGTGGGGAAAGCGGTGTCCGAGTGCCCTGCGGATCACGTGCTGGTCGTGGACGGCCGGGGAGACCGAAACACGGCCCTCTGGGGAAGCATCATCACCCGGGCGGCACGCCTGAAGGGAATTGCTGGGGTCGTGATCGATGGCGCCATTCGGGACAGTACGGAGGTAGCCGAAGATCCGTTTCCGGTGTATGCGAGGTCTGTCGTGCCGAATGCCGGCGGGGCCGAGTACGCGGGCGAACTGCAGGTTCCGGTGCACTGCGGGGGCCTGCCCGTGCGACCGGCCGACTGGGTGATTGGCGATGCCGATGGCGTCGTGGTCGTTCCGGCCGAGCGCTTGGAACAGACGCTGCAGGTTGCCGAGCGCCTCTTGGAGGTCGAGGCCAGCATTACCGGGGCCGTGATGCGGGGCAAAGATCTCGCTGCCCTGCTGCGGTATGACGAGATCCTCGACCGTAAACGCGAGGCTGGCAAGATACCGCAAATGCGGTATCGGAGTGACGGATGAGCCGAGTGGTCCGCCCGTACGGGCGACGGATGCCCAAGACTAGCGAATGACCCGTTTGCCGCCTTGGGCAACCCGGGAAATGCCCGAGGCCCCACCTTTCTCGGTCCGGAACCTGTTCCGAATGATCGGCCCGGGCGCCATCCTGCTCGCCTCATCCATCGGAGGCGGTGAATGGCTGGTGGGACCGGCGATCAGCGTGCAGTACGGTCGGAACCTGCTATGGATCGCCACTGGCGCGATCCTGCTTCAGCTTCTCTTCAACCTGGAGGCAATCCGATACACCCTTTACACTGGCGAGCCGATTGTCACGGGCTTCATGCGCGTCCGGCCCGGACCGCGGTTCTGGGCCCCCGCGTACGCTCTCCTGTGCACTGTCCAACTGGGCCTCCCTGCGGTGGCTGCTGGGAGCGCAGCCACCGTGTTCGCTACCTTCGCGGGCCGGATGCCAGGCCCAGACGACACCGGCGAGCTGGCCTGGGCGACCTATGCGGTCATTGTTCTGGCTCTCGTACTGCTACTGTTCGGCGAGACAATCGAGCGCACCTTGGAGCGGGTGTCCTGGACCATGGTGGCGTTCATATTCGGATTCCTGGCCTTCGTCAATGTGTTCTTTGTGCCGGCGCGCGACTGGATGTCCACCCTAACGGGCTTCTTCTCTGTCGGCTCGCTGCCGGACGGCGTCGACTTGGCTCTAGTGGGAGCGCTCGCGGCGTCGTCAGGTTCTGGAGGTTTCGGCAACCTCGCCATTACCAACTGGTTTCGCGACAAAGGCTTTGGAATGAGCGCTCACTCGGGCGCAATCGCTGCGGCCACCAGCAGCCGTGAGATCCGGTTGTCGGTGACCGGCAGCGTGTTCCGGACCAGCGACGAGAACCTGCGCCGGTGGCATCGTTGGTGGAAGTATGTCGCGGCAGACCAGGTGTGGCTTTGGGCTGTCGGCTGCTTTGTCGGGATGTTCCTGAACGTGAACCTGGCGGCCAGCGTAATTCCCCACGGTACAGACTTGTCGCAACTGGGGGCGGGTGCGTATCAAGCGGACTACCTGGGCCGCAATCTCTGGCACGGATTCTGGTACCTCGCCCTGCTCAATGGATTCTGGATCCTGTTCTCCACCCATCTCGGCAACACGGAGATCTTGGTCCGGATGCTGACCGACATTGGCTGGACGGGAAGCCCGGCGATTCGTGGCCTCGTTCGGAACCATGCGCGGACGTTGTACTACTCGCTCTTTCTTGCGTACACCGTCTGGTCAGGCGTCGTCGTGCGCTGGGGCACGGCGATGGAAATGATGAAGTGGCTCGGAAACGCCGCGGGGTTCGTCCTCGCGGTCTCTAGCATCCACATCCTTGTCGTCAACACCAAGCTGCTGCCGCGCGAGCTGCAACCGCCGCTGTGGAGGCGGGTCGCGCTCGTGATCTGCTCGGCTGCTTACGGCGCGCTCTTCGTATCCGTGATTGCCAGCCTGGTCTCCTGACCCCGGTCCGCCCGGCTGAGGCTGCGTTACAGCGGCGCACGGATCTCGGAGAATCGCGCCTTGTCTATGTCTTCGGCTCAATGGACTTTGGCCCTCTACCGTGCTCCCAGGCAGACCGGAGCGCACCTTGCTGATTCTAAAGGGCTATTAACCGGACCGCCGTGAAATAGGGCCCACCATAAGGTATCGGAGGAGGCGGGCGGATCGCGCAGGATCCGTCCCAAGGTTCGGTGAGAACCTCTCCCAGCATCGCGACCCCACTCGCCGGAGCCGCTGAGCCTGGATATCGGGCTACTGCCGATTCCCGCTGCACAGGCCTGCCATCAGGCAAGCACATGACGGATCACCCGGCCCTCGGTGTCGGTAAGCCTAAAGCGGCGGCCCTGGAACCGGTAGACCAGCTGTTCGTGATCTATCCCTAGCAGGTGCAGGATCGTTGCCTGCACGTCGTAGATCGAGACCGCACCCTCGGCGACATTGAACCCGTATTCGTCAGTAGAACCGTGGACATGACCCGGCTTGACGCCGGCACCCGCCATCCAGATTGAGAAGCACTTGCCGTGATGGTCGCGGCCATAGTCGTCTGGCTTCGGGTCACCTTGCGCGTAAGGCGTGCGACCAAACTCGCCTGCCCAAACGACGAGCGTGTCATCCAGCAAGCCCCTCTGCTTCAGGTCGTGCACTAGCGCCGCCGATGGCTGGTCCGTGTCCCGCGCCGAGACCGGGAGCCGCTTGGGCAACTCGCCGTGGTGGTCCCACCCGCGCTGATAGAGCTGGACGAAGCGCACATCGCGCTCCGCCAGCCGACGAGCGAGCAGGCAATTTGCCGCAAACGTGCCGGGCTTGCGCGAGTCGGGACCATAGAGCTTGTACGTTCCCTCAGTCTCGGCCGAGACATCCATCAGCTCGGGTACAGACGCCTGCATTCGATAGGCCATCTCGTATTGCTCGATCCGGGTCTCGATTTCCGGATCGCGGACCCGCCGGTACTGCAGCTTGTTCAGTCGGGCCGCTCCGTCCAACATCAGGCGGCGCTGATGCCGGGTCATGCCGGGCGGATCGTTCAGGTACAGCACCGGATCGCCGCTGGAGCGGAACTGCACTCCTTGGTGGCGGCTCGGCAGGAAGCCCGCGCCCCACAGGCGCGCCAGCAGGCCTTGCCCGCCCGGGCCCTCGCTGGCTACCGAGTGCAACACCACGAAGGCTGGCAGGTCACGGTTCGAGCTGCCGAGACCGTAGTCCACCCACGCGCCCATGCTCGGCCGTCCCGGCAGCTGGCTGCCGGTCTGAAAGAACGTAATCGCAGGATCGTGATTGATCGCCTCGGTGTGCACCGAACGGATCAGGCAGATGTCGTCGGCAATTCCCGCGGTGTGTGGCAGCAGTTCGCTCAGAGAAAGCCCGCTCTGCCCATGTCGCTGGAACGCGTACTTCGACGGCATGGCTTGAAAGCGTGCCTGATGCGCAACCATCCCCGTCACGCGCTGCCCTTTGAACACCGATTCGGGGATATCCTCGCCGAAGCGATCCTGCAGAATCGGCTTGTGATCGAACAGGTCGAGATGCGACGGGCCGCCGGACTGGAACAGGAAGATCACCCTCTTCGCCTTGGGCGCGAAGTTCGGAAACGCCGGAGCCGCCGGACTCTCCGCAGCGCCGAGCACATGCAGGCCGATCGCCCCCAGGCCATAGCCGGAGCGAACCAGCAGATCCCTGCGGGAAACAAGACCCGACTGTGAATTAGGTGTCATGACTTGGTAATCGCCTCGTCCGCACTCAGCACCATGCTAGCCACCATGGCATAGGCCGCCAACTCCCGGACGTCGAGACCAGCAGTGGGAGCCGATGCGCCAACCGCCAGAAAGCCGCTTGGATCGGCATCCGCTGCGGACAACGATTCAAGTATCGCTTGTAGTGTCTCGCCCAAGACGCTCTGTTCGTCGGCGGTTGGACTGCGGCCCACGACGAGTTCGAACAGATGCGCGAGGCGCTCAGATTGACTCGGGCCGGACTCCTGCAGCACGCGCTCGGCCAGCTTGCGAGATGCTTCCACGAACGTTGGATCGTTCATCAGTGTCAATGCCTGCAGCGGCGTGTTGGTGATCGACCTCTGCACCGTGCAGAACTCGCGGTCGGGCGCATCGAAAACCGTCATCGTAGGATGCGGCAGGGTACGCTTCCAGAACGTGTAGAGGCTGCGTCTGTACAGGCTCTCGCCTTCGTCCTGTTCCCACTTGGTGCCCGGATAGTCCGCACCGACCACCACGCCGTCATACAGCCCCTCGGGCTGGTACGGACGCACGCTCGGCCCGCCGAGCTGGCCGCTCAGCAAGCCCGCGAGTTCTAGGGCCTGATCCCGGATGCTCTCGGCAGGCAGGCGAAAGCGCGGGCCGCGCGCCAACAGCCGATTCTCGGGATCCCTGTCGCGCAGGGACTGCTCCGCTGCCGAGTCTTGCCTGTACGTGGCCGACAGCACGATGTTTCTGATCAAACGCTTTACGTCCCAGCCGGAAGCGGCGAAGTCTACCGCCAGCCAGTCCAGCAGTTCAGGATGGCTCGGTGTCTCTCCCTGCAGGCCAAAGTCTCCGCTGGTCTTGACAAGGCCCAAGCCGAAGATCTGCTGCCAGAATCGATTGACCACCACCCGAGCGGTCGTCGGATGCCGGCCCGAGGCCAGCCACATCGCCAGGCCCAGCCTGTTCTTGGGCGCCGCTTCGGGCCAGTGCCCCAGCAATGCCTCGGGCACGGCTGGGGGCACCGGCTCACCGGGACTGTCGTAGCGCCCGCGCATGAGCACATGCGTCTGACGCGCGGAGTCCATGTCTTGCATGACCATCGTGGTCGGCAGCGCACGCTCCAAGGCAAATAGCCGCTGGCGCGAGTCGGTCAGTTCGCTTGCGGGATTCAGCTTGCGATGGAGCCAGCGGCGTTCCAGTCGCGAGCCAGAGCGCGCCACGGCCCACGGAAGCGCCGCCGCTTCGAATACCTCAAGGACCTCGTCTTCGGTCAAGGCCCGCCGCCACACAGCGACCTCGTCAAACTTCCCGGGAAACTCGCGCTTTGCGGGACTGTTTTCGCGACCGAGCCGGTACGGCGCCACGAAGTTAGCCGCCGACTGGGCGTCATCGTGCAAGACCTTGGTCCCGACCTCGCGGCCGTCAATATACAGACGGACCCAAGCGGCTTCGGCACGCATCGAACGCTTGCCCTCAGAGCCTTCGTAGACTGCCGCGACGTGATGCCACTGGTTCGGGCGCAGCGAAGCCCCGCTGCTGCGGACAGTGATCGAGTACGAGGGGAAGCGCTTGCTCAGCCGCAATTCCACCTCGGTGCCCGTCGACCGCAGCCCGACGCCTCGGCCATACTCTGACGAAGCTGGGTCAGCGGAGTAGTCGATCGCAGAGAACAGCGGAGCATCGGAATGCTCTGCATCGGCGCGGAACCACATGCTTAGCGTGAACGCTCCGTGCTTTTCCAGCTTGATCTCCGTCTCCGGATCGATCTCCTTCGCACCACAGGCGCGCCCCGCGATGCCCGCATCAGGGCCGTCCTCGCAGCCAACGAAGAAGTCAGCGTTATACGGATACTCAGGGGCGGCCAGCGCAGCCAAGGCATCCGCGCTTGGCTCGAACCTTGCAGCGCTGACCTCGTCAGCTCGTTCCAACTGCTCGATGCGGGAGTGCAGGTCGACGATCTGGGCTCGCTGCCCGGCAGTCGGGGCCGGGATCATGGGCACCGCGTTCGCTACACGGCCCGCCTCTCCCAGCTCTGGGACGTTGTCAAAGAACGCAAACAGCCTGTAGTAGTCCGCCTGCGAGATCGGATCGAACTTGTGGTCGTGACAGCGGGCACACTCCACCGTCAGCCCCAGCCACGCCATGCCGAGCGTGCGCACACGGTCGGCGACGTACTCAACGCGGTATTCCTCCTCGATGATGCCGCCCTCGGAGTTGATGACGTGGTTGCGATTGAAGCCCGTGGCGATGAGCTGGTCGATCGTCGGGCTGGGCAGCAGATCGCCAGCCAATTGCTCCGTAAGGAACCGGTCATAGGGCTGATTGCGGTTGAACGCCTCGATCACCCAATCGCGCCAACGCCACATCGAACGTTCGGAGTCGTTATTGAACCCATGAGTATCGGCGTAGCGCGCCACATCCAGCCAATCCATCGTCATGCGCTCGCCGTAGCGCGGCGATGACAGAGCCTGGTCGGCCGCCGCGCCATAGGCGGCTTCGCCGTCGCGCTCGACGGCGCGCTCGAAAGCACGGACTTGCTCGATAGACGGCGGCAGGCCGGTCAAGTCGAGCATCATCCGGCGCAGCCACGCGTTCGGCGACGCCTCGGGCGACGGAGCTAGGCTCTCTTCATCCAAGCGCGCCAGCACGAACGAATCGAGCGGCTGGCGCAGCCAACCGGGTTCCGAAACATCTGGCAACGCCGGGCGCTCGGGCGGAACGAATGCCCAGTGGGTCGAATACTCGGCACCGGCCTCGATCCACAGCCGCAAAACCTCGACCTCACCAGGCTCCAACGGCGCGTGACCGGAGTACGCCGGAGGCATTCGCCGGGCCGGATCCGCCGAGGCCACCCGCTGTATCAGCTCGCTGGCCGCTGGATCCCCGGGCGCGATCGGCACTCTGCCGGACATCCCCGGCACCACAGCCGAATCGCGCAAGTCCAGCCGAAGTCCAGCCTGCCGCTGAGCCGCGTCGGGGCCATGGCAGGCAAAGCAGCGGTCGGACAGCAGAGGTTGCACGTCTTGTCCGAAATCCACGGACGCGCCAATGCAAACGCCCGGCGCTGCGATGGCCAACCCGAGCAACCAAGCAAGGCGCGCTTGGATCGGCTTATGCATACGGGACAAGACGAGCCCCCCGCTGATCATTATGCCGAATGTGCGTTGCGGCGAGTACAGTATTGCCATGGATCGCAGACGCCGTGACCTACTCGCTGGCATTCCAGCGACCGCGGCCGCGTGGTTGCCGGGAACGATTCTGGGAAGCCGGCAGCTGGCAAATGCCGCGACTCCGCGCCAGTCAACTAGCATCGTCACGCGCACAGCCATTCAAGGAGTCTGCGCATGGCCCAATCTTCAGATCCTGAACGAAGGCACCATACTTGCCCTGATCTTCAACCAGCCCTGCCACGGCTTGTGGGAGGGCGACTTGGACTGCTGGGCAAGCAAAGATGGAGGGCGAACATGGAGGTTTCGCAGCCGGCCCGCCGAGCACGAGCCAGGTACGAACCGGATGAACTGCGCGGCCGGGATCGCTGCCAACGGCGATCTCATCGTCCTGTGCAGTGGCTGGGCGGATCGCAATAGGCGCGGAGAGCCGGTCAAGCCTCATCTCCAGCCCTTGCGCCCGTGGGTTTGTAGGTCATCGGACCAAGGCAGGACATGGTCGGTGAGCACGGATTTCCCCGCCCCACCGGAGGACGGGATAGGAGCAGGCAACGAGTTCATCCCTTTTGGCAACATACGTGCGGCTGACGACGGCTCGCTGTGCGTTGCGGCCTATCTGAGAAGGGAGCAGTCGCGCGCCTGTCACCTGCTCAGGAGCCCGGATGACGGGCGGACTTGGGGAGAGGCGGTGTCACTCCATCCTGGCGGCAACGAAACCGATATCTTGCACTTGGGCGGCGGGCGCTGGCTGGCGGCCGTCCGTGAGTTCGGGGAGAGGCGCGATGTCCATCTCGAGCTGTTCTCGTCAAACGACGACGCCCGCACATGGAAGCGCCAACAACCCCTGACACTGCCGCTGCAGGTAACCGGCCACCTCACTCGACTGGCCGACGGAAGAGTCCTGCTAAGCCACGGCAATCGATGCTGGAATAACTATGGGGTCGATGTCAGGCTGAGCGACGATGCCGGAGCGTCCTGGAGCCCGCCGTTCAGGATCGCGGACTGCCCGCGGCCCGACTGCGGCTACCCCAGCACCGTGCAAGTGGCGGATGGCAACACCGTGACGGCGTATTACACACAAGTCTCGGATGACTACCATTACGAGATGCGGGTGGCGCACTGGAATCCATCTGCATTCACGGTCAACGGAACAGTACAAGGCGGCTAAGACGAGATGGCAGTTCAGCGTAGAAGAGGATTCCTCAGGCGCCCTCTGCAGGCTTGCGGCGCTGCGCTCAGCGCTCTGGCAGTGCTCGGTCGCCGCCGCGCCGAGGGCCAAGCTGGAATGGTCAGCGGATTTGACCATGTCGCGGTGCCAATGCGCAACACCGACGCCATGCTGCGGTTCTACCGCGATCTGGGCTTCCATGTGAAGGAGGGCGAGCGAATTTGCTCGGTGCATTTCGGGGATCACAAAATCAACCTCCACCGGCCCGCGCTATGGCAGAGCGGGCAGTTCACGCTGCGGGCGCCCGCTGCCGAGCCGCCTTGCGGCGACTTTTGCTTCGTGTGGGAAGGCACGGAGCCGGCGCTGGCCGAGGTCCTAGCCCGTGCAGGCGCGGAGGTCGTCACAGGACCAGTCCGACGAACGGGCGGCCGGAGTGGCGGCACCAAGCAGGGAACGAGCCGCTATACGCGGGATCCCGATGGCAACCTGCTTGAATTCATCGTCTATTAGCGCCGGGCGCTCGACGGCAGCCCCATGCCAGGCGCGACTCTCCATCGAGCAGTGCTAGCGTGCCCGCTTCCACCCGGAGTGCTCGGTGGCGACCAGAAACCGCCGATGGTCGGAGGGGCCGTAATCTGCCAAATCGATCTTGAATTCAGGCGAACCGCCCGGGCGACGACCGCGCAGCCATTGCCCCACCACACCTTGGCTACGGATCCTCCGGCGCAGCCTGTAGCTCGACCTGCATCAGCACCCACTTGTGCAACGTTGCGTATCCCGCATCCCCTGCCTCGTAGCGCACGCCTCCTTGATGCCCTTCTTCCTGCCCCGTCTGCACGTTCAGCGGCTTTCTCAGGACCAAGCTGCGCTCGGGATTGGCCAGATCCACTCTGGCCTGGAGCTTGCGATAGTTCTCGAGCAACTCGGCGGCCTCGATGTGCCCGGCATCGTCCGGTGGGTTCAGGTACAGCGTGGGCACCCGTCCCGGAACACCGTGGCACGAGATGCAGGCCCGATTGTCGCGCTCGCTGATCCGGTTCATTTCGGCGAAGACATGGTCTCGGAAATGCAAGATGTCCTCGACGAACATGTCCGACGCATCCAGGCGTCGCCCGCCGTTGAGATCCTGTGCCTCGATTAGCCTCTGCAATTCCTTGCCATATCGCTCGTCGTCGCTGGCAAGCAGATTCTGAAGGCGCGTGCGGATTACGGCCACCGGTTCGTTCTCAACATGTGCGCCGATCGCCTTGCGCACTTCGGGATTCCGCCGCAGCGCGGGCGAGGCCGCCAGCTTGGCGGCAAGTGCGCGGGTCTCTTCCGAGGATTCCGACGAAAACCAGCGCACGAACATCTCGACTACCTGACGCTTGGCTGCCGCGATCGGGTCGATTACTTCGGTCCCGCTGTCGTCCTTGGTGAACTGGGACTTCGCTCCCTCCCAAGGCGTCAGCTTGAGGTAGTCCAATCCGAATTTGAATTCCGGCTCGGCCTCCGGGTTGGTCCCCAGCATCCTCACCGTCAGGAGCGCTTGCTCGCCCGCGAGGTCAAAGACCCCCATCCGCATCGGCCCGGTGGAAGTGACTTCCTCGCGATAGTAGTCGGCTTGGTCCAGCACGAGTTCGCCGTCAAACTCAATGCGGACAATGCCATGGGACGCACCGTGCAGGATCGCCCCGAGCAATTCGTACCTGCCCGGCTGCGGCACCGGCACCGAGAACGAAATGTGCGCCCCGACCTTTCCCTCTTCCCAGATCAGAGCATTGTTGTTGCTGGCGACACCGCCTGGAATGGCCAGGTCGGTGGTACGACCGAACGTCAGCTCGGCCACTTCCAAGTCTTCGGCCTCAACTGCCCCCGCAACCGCCTCGGCCACTGTCTCGCCGCCCTCCCTGAAAGCGAGCATCCACTCGGTGGAATCAAGCCAGAGCCGCGGATCGGCTGACAGGTGGCTGAACGCTTGCTTGCGATGCAGGCTGCGGTTCTCGCCCAGAATGCGGGCGACCAACGGGGCGTAGGGAGATTCTTCCAGGGTCGGCCCCTCAGTCGGGGCGGGCTTTCCCAGCAGTACGCTCGCCGGCGT
Organism: Terriglobia bacterium; assembly: GCA_009841225.1. Lineage (GTDB taxonomy): Bacteria > Acidobacteriota > Terriglobia > Bryobacterales > UBA6623 > VXMF01. The sequence continues at coordinate 82,859 of VXMF01000055.1, forward strand.
TGCTGTAGCGGCACGGGTTGGACTCAACTCTAGCAGCAGGCGGTAGAATTCTGCCTCTTCGGCCTCGCTGAGACCATCGAAGTTCCACTTCACCCTGGCCAAGAAGCCCGCCAAGGCATCTGCGTCGTCTTCCCGGTCGTTGTCCGCGTATAACCGCAGTACTTCCAGCAGTGGTGCCAGGGCACCGCGGCGGGCTGGCAGAGAAAGCTCGCCGGGGTTTGCCAGGGCTCGCGCGGCGATCGCCACGATGCCTGGATCAGCGGTTTGCAACAAGGACAGAATCGTGTCCTGCAGGGGCTTGTGGGTAACGCCGCGAGCCCCTTCAAGGGCAATCGAGCGCCACGGCACGTCTGCCTGAGCCTCGTCCTGATACACAGCCAGCACCGCCTTGCCGAAAAGTTCGGTCGCGCCCGGGGTGCTGTAAGCGAATTGGCCAGGGCTCTGCTGGTTGGCGCGTTCCATGTAGTGGGACGCGGCCATGGCGGTGAGCCGGCGGTCGAGTAGTCGCCTGCGCTCTGGCTGAGCGGTCTCTCGCAATTCGAGCAATTCGCGGAACAGCGATGCGAGTTCCGGATATTGCTGCGCCGCGAACTGCTCGCGAGTGATGTTGTTGACCTGGCCGTTGACGATGAACAGCGAAATCGTCGAGTAGCGCAGCGCCATGTCGACGTGTGCTTCGGGCTCCTCGCGCAACAGCGCATCGATCCACGCTTGGTTGACGGGCTCGCGCATGGGCGGATTCCAGACCCACCAGTGCCACGCTGCCTTGAAGGCGTAAGCCCTCACGCCGGGATGGGGGTCGACCATCCCGGCGGTAAGGATGCCCGCCAGTTCAGACAGGTCAACCTCCACACTACTGCCGGGCAAATGTGCTCGCGTGACCAACGCATGCATGACCGATTGGCGCGTGCGGTCGGTCCCCTTCCGAAAGGCCTCGAAGAGTTCACTCCAACCGCCACCGTCCAGAAGCAGTTGTCGTAGCGACCAGAACGCGGCTTCGCGGCAGCTCTTGACCGGATCGTCGAAATGCTCGATCAGCGTGGACACCGCATCGTGCGCCATTGCACCACCGAGAGCTAAGAGTCCGTAGTATCTAACCTGTGGGTAGGGACTGCTCGCCAACTCCTTGAACAATTCCGTGTGCTCGGGGCTTGCCGCAGCCTGGGCGGCCCGTGCCTTGGCAAGTGACTCTAGGAAACCGTCCTCAGGGGCCAGTGCAAACTCGTGCTTGGCGTCAGCCTCGGGGGCGGGATGGAGACGGCTCAGGGCCCTGATGACATATGCGCTGGTAACGAATCCCGTCGCAGCCGCTGCATTCCACAGTCCGTACGGGTACTGGTTCTCCAGAAGCCATCGCACACCCCGGCCGACCACAGGATCCTCGGCCGTATAGCCGGCGGCCTCGAGCGCTATCAATGCCACCGCCGTGGCGGCGGGATAGCTGTGGTCTTCAGGACGCAGCCATTCGCCGTTCTCGCCAGCCTTGCCGGGCTCGAAGCCCCAGCCCCCGTCCTCCCGCTGGAGGGCGAGGATCCGGCCCAGATCGGTGGCTGCCCTGGCTCGCAGGTCGGCATCCAACTTCTCCGCCTCCGCAATCCGACGCGGTGAGTTGGTCAGCTTGCGTACCTGCTCGACATAGTCGGCCGGCCAGATGCGGTGCACGAACTCGACTCGGTGGCCATAGTCGTCGGTGACCCGGATATCGTCCTCGGTGGCGAGAATCTTCCTCCCTTTCTCTTCGATACCGAAGAAGTAGCGCGGCTCGCCGGTCACGCGCCACGCGCGCTCCAAGACCTCGGCCCCAAACTTGAAGACCACGTTGGGCCCGAAGTTCGAGCCTCGCCCTGCCGCATTGATGCCTTTCGGATCGGCAGTCTGGAGCACATAGTTCGCGGTGCGCTGCTGCCACTGCGCATGCACCCGCTTGGGGTTGTGGGTGCGCTCGTGCAAGACGATGTTGCGCCCGGCAACTCGGGTGCCGGCCGGCCCGTCACCCAGATCGTTCGGCGCGACGCTGGTATTGACCGCCGCATCCTTGAGTTCGTTGGTCAGGCGGAGCGACTCGTACATCGTGTTGACCAAGCGCCGGTAGTTTTGCTCGACCCCGTGCGGGCCGTACCCGTTGCGAAACGCATCCGCCACACCCCAGACGCCGCTCTGGGTGTGGCAGCTCATGCAGTTCTCGCCAAACAGCGCTGTCGCATCGCGCACTCGGCGGTGTAGCGCTATGTTGCGTGGGCGGTGGATGAGCCAAGCATCGATCTCGGCAAGGTGGTAGTACACACCCTGTTGCACGGCCTCGACCGGATCGGAATACGGTGCCGGGTCGAAAACGCGCACCTGCAGCTCGTAGTGCGGCTGGTTTGCCTCCACGCGCAGGTAATAAGTCTGTCCCGGCTCAAGCTGGCGGGTCACGAATGTCCGAAATGAGCGATCTTGCTGGTGCGCCCGCTCGTTGATCGCCCGGCCCTCTTCGTACGTGTAGACGGGCACCGGGCCATCGATGACCGTGGCGGACGGGTGCACGTACGGAATGGGATTGAAGTTGGAGAAGTCGCGGCTATTGGGTACGTCGCGCTCGCGCAGCTCCTCCGCGCTCGGACGGCCCTGCTTGTAGAAGCGAATCCGAGCGCTGACTACGGGCTCGACGATCTGGAGGTTGGCGCTGAGGTACTTGGGGGTGGTTCCGTTGTAGTCGATGCGGTACCAGTCATCGGGGGTGTTGCCGGTGCGGGTGTTGTTGTAGTACTCGACATCATCGGCACCGCCGACGACGTACACAGTCCCAGTCTCGTCCGCCTCGCTGAGCCGAAGCAGCGTGGCCTGTTCGGGTGCGTTGTTCGGTTCCGCTTCCAAGATCAAGGACTCCGACGAGAGGGCGGATATCGGCCGGATCGCGATCGCCAAAGCGACACTATCCACGGCAGGAGTGACGGTTGGTAGCGGCGTAGCCAGCGGTGCCAGGCCCGTATCGTGCGGGATTGGCCCAAGGGGTTGCTCGCGATCCAGCATGGGCTCGATGCGGATCGAATATCTGCCCGAGACCGGGGCGCGATAGACCAAATGTAGGTCGGGATCAAGGGCATGCAGCACCTTGGACCAACTTGTAGTGGCGATAACGCCGGAATCGGCCCGATCGCCCGTGAAACCGGAATCTGGCAGATCCGGGCCGGACCAATGGACTTCGATCCGAGCGTTCGGCGGCAGGACGGACGGCTCTACCAGTTGCAGCGACACGTCGAATGCCCTTCCCGCCTCGAGGGTCCACTCCTCGCTCCACGGTGGGCCAACGGAGACGGTCCGGGAATAGCCTGAGCCCTCCGTCAGGGATGACGCTGGAGTCGGGGCAAGCAACGGCGGGACCGCGCACACAAGTAGCGGCAGCCCCCAGCGAAGAAACGGATTGAATAGAGTACGGTCCACGGCCTTCCGCCTCAATACTATCGAAGTCCCGCTCTCGGAAGAGCAGTCGTCGCACAATCACCGCACGGTGGTGTATACGGAAGAGTCTGGGGACGAGGACCAGACAGGACCTGAAGGTTGGGGCTGCCGAGGGCGCGGGTGCGCAACCGTAACCTGGTTTCTGTCTAGCCTCGATAGTAAGAGCGCCCACTGGTGCCGAAGGAGAATTGATCGCTATCTAGTGGCAGAATCCATCACCAGACTACGGAGCTCAAACGCACGGCTCCAGCTAGCGATCGGCCGATGACCAGACTCTTGTCTTACAGAAATTCCGCTTAAACTTTCATTTGGACGGTATCAAAACTTTCATTTGGCCGCACTTTGGGGTTGCGATCAGACGGTGATTGGAACGCGATTCTACCGATGACCGAGCGGTCCGCTCATGCGATCGATATGCCACACTAACCGTCATGGGCGATACTCGCAGGGATTTCCTCCGTTCGAGCTTGGCACTAGCGAGCGTGTCCCATGTGGCAGCTGTCACGACCGAGCCAAGGCACGGCATGGGAATCGGCACCGCCGCGTACATGCAGCGCGGGCGTGCAGATCAGAAGGCAGAGCGCGCCCAACGCTTCACGGAGACTTTGCGCTTTTTGGAGCATTGCAAGAGCGTGGGCGCGGCTGGGATCCAAGCTCCCCTGACCGAGCTCAGCGATGAGTACGCGGGACGGGTGCGTGCCAAGGCCGAAGACTACGGCATGTACGTGGAGGTCTCCGCCCGCTTGCCCAAGAACGATTCCGATGAGCTGGATGTCTTCGAGCGGACCGTTCGCGCGACCGAGGCTGCGGGCGGTAGGGTGATTCGCACGGTGATGCTGGGCGGGCGTCGGTACGAGACCTTCAAGACACTCGAGGATTGGAAGGAGTTTGTTCGAGTGAGCTGGCGATCCCTGAGCCGTGCCGAGCCGATCCTGCGCCGCCACAAGGTGCGGCTCGCCCTTGAGAACCACAAGGACTGGCGCATCGACGAGATGCTGAAGATCCTCGAGCGCATCGAGAGCGAGTGGGTGGGCGTCACTATTGACACGGGCAACAACATGTCGTTGCTGGAGGATCCTCTCGATACGGTCCGGGCATTCGCTCCGTACGCCGCGTCCGTGCATCTGAAGGACATGGGTGTCGAGGCCTACGAAGACGGCTTCCTGCTCGCCGAAGTTCCGTTCGGAACCGGTTGCCTTGACATGGCTGCAGTGGTTGAGACGATTCGATCAGCCCGCCCGGAGGTGCGCTTCACGCTGGAAATGATCACGCGCGACCCACTGAAAATACCCTGTCTCCGCGAGCACTACTGGATCACGATGGGCCGAGTTCCCGGAGCGGACCTCGCGGCGTCGCTCTCCGCCGTCCAAAGCCATGGCAGACCCCTGCCGCTGATCGATCAACTCGCCGAGGAGGAGCGCTTCAAGATCGAGGAGGACAACAACCGAGCCTGCCTGGAATACGCTAGGGCGAAGCTCGAACTGTAAGCCGCGGCTGGCGGTGATCTGCGACGTTTGCTCCAGGCGCCTAAGCACCCACAACTCTGCGAACCGGCGAGCGCGCCCGTACGGAGCAGCTAGATACTGATTGCATCCCAAGGCTTGCGCGCCTTGCGCCCCAGCATTCGCGATGCCTCGGCATCGCCCTCGAAATCTTCGCGCTCGCCGTTCCAGGTGAGCTTGCGCCCGGCATGGTAGGCGATGTTGCCGAGATGGGCTATGAGTGACGAGCGGTGGCCGGTGAGCGCATCCGATCGAGGGGGCTCGCCGTCCCGCACGCAGCGCACGAAGTGCTCCGCGTGGAGTTGGGACGGCTCGCTCCCGCTCTTGTGCATCCTCTTCAGTCTGCTCTTCGCGAAGGCGTCCTTGTCACTAAGGGAACCACCGTACGCCCCCGTCTCTGGGATGATCTCGTAGCCCAACCGATCCACGATCAGAGTCCCGTTGCTGCCGTAGAACACCATTCCATTGGGTCGGTTCTCGGGCGCGCGCGCGCCGTGAAGCGGCATGCCTGGGGTCAAGCGCCCCATGCTGCCGAACGAGTTGATGTTGCACGTTTCATAGCTCAGGACGAAGCCGGGATACTCCAGCGTCGCCTGAAGCAGGTCGGGCTGGTCGCCCATGCCGCCTACAGCGAAGCGGCCGCCCGCGGCCACGACGCTCTCAGGGCGATCCTCGCCCATGATCTGGTGGACCGTGTCGAAACGGTGCGTGCCGAAATCGGTAATCCATCCCCCCGCGTAGTCGTAGAACATCCGGTACGTGCGCAGGAATCGCAGCTCGTTGAACGGGACCCAAGGCGCGGGTCCGAGATAAAAGTCCCAGTCCAACCCGGGTGGCGGGTCGGAATCCGGCTTCTCGCCGGGCCCGACCGGCATCAGGTTGGCGTAGTTCCAGACGCGAACGAAGTGGACATCTTGCAGTACCCCGCCCTGGACGATCTCGGCGGCTTCTTGCAAATGCGGGGCGGAGCGGTGCTGTGTACCGGTCAGAAACACAGCCTTGGAGCGCGCCGCGGAAGCGACCATGGCCTTTCCTTCCAAAACGTTGTGGCCTAGCGGCTTCTCCACGTAGACGTGCTTGCCGGCCTCGAGCGCTGCAACAGCGGGAAGCGCATGCCAGTGGTCGGGCGTCGCAACATGAACGGCATCGATGTCCTTGTCGTCCATCACCCGGCGAAAGTCTTTCCCGAGCTTGCCGGCGCCGCCTGCGAGCTCTTCGCGTGCAGCTTCTGCCTGCTTGTCGTAAACGTCGCAAAAGTAGCCGTACTCGGCTCCTTCGACCGCCGCGGCCTTGGCCGCCACGCTCTTGCCGCGGCCGCCGCACCCGACCAGTGCGATGCGCACGCGGGAATTCGCTCCCGCCACCCTGGCCGCCGAGGCCGCGGTTGCTGCGGCACCCCCAGCAGTTCGCAAGAAGCGACGGCGCTGCATCCGGGCGTCGGGGAGGCTGACGGGCTGGGCCTGCTGATCCAAGTGCTGCATGAGTTTGATCCTATGCGGTCGTTGACTGCGCACTCCCCAGTCTCGATCCTGATTCCGTGGGAGCTGTACCCACCTTAGCCGAAACAGGGTGGTCGATGGACCCCTACGGTGCCTTGATGCTATAGGCGTAGAGCCGTTCTTGATCCCGCAGGTAGAGCTTGCCGTCGGAAATTACCGGAAGCGTCCAAGTGGGGTAGTCCCTGGAGCCGATCTCGAAGCGCGACACTTCGCGATACTCGCTTGGGTCAGGCTCCACTAGACCGACCACGCCGTCGTCCGAAAGGATGTAGAACCGACCGTCCGCATAGATCATCTGGCCCTTGCCGACCGAACGGTCGCGCCACGCTAGCTCGCCCGTCTCAAACTCCATCGCGGTAAGGATCCGGCCTGAGAACCCGTACAGGTGGTCATCGATCAGCACCGAACTGCTGTAGTGGTTCCTCATGTCCCTGTTGAAGTAGACCTCGGATGCGGTTGTCGAACCGCCTGTGCTCTCCAGCCGGAGCAATGCGCATCCCGTGCCGTACGAGGACGAGAAGAAGACCAAGTTGTCTCTCACAATCGGCGTGGCGACATTTGCTGTCGAGTTGGAGACCGGCATGTAGCGCCAGAGCAACTCGCCGTTGGAGGCCAACACCCCGACCGCTGCTTCGCCCGTGAAAAAGAGGTACTGGCGGACGCCGTCGATTTCCACGGCCACACCGGACGAATAGCCGGCCTCGTCACTCTGTGTTTTCCAAAGCTCCTTACCCGTCGCTTTGTCTAGCGCGACAATCGATGCCCCGCGGCCTCCGGCGTTGACAATGATCCGGTTTCCGTCAATTAGGGGGGATTCGCTGATGCCCCAGTTAATGTTCCGCGCCCCATATGTCTTGAGCAGGTGCTTCTCCCAGATCTTGGCACCGGTCGTGGCATCGGCGCAGATCAAGTTACCGTCTCCCCCTAGCGCGTAGACTCGGCCATCGTCGACTGTCGGAGTCCCGCGAGGACCGCCGCCGCGTCGATTGGAGTACGGCTTTCCGTGCTCGGTTTCCCAGACGGTCTCGCCTGTCTCGGCGTCTAGGGCGATCAAGAACTGCTTGCCGTTCTTGACGCCTTGAGTGAAGAGCGTGCCGCTATTGACAGCAAGGGAAGAATAGCCCGCCCCGAGCGATTCGACCTGCCAGACCTGCTTGGGACCGGATTCCGGCCAAACAGCAAGCAATCCAGTCTCAGAAGACTTGCCGTCACGATTGGGGCCGAGCCATTGATTCCACTCCGCCGAAGTGAGTGGCAGCAGCACGAAGGATAGGAAGGCGCCAGCTATACACATGGCGCCCCGGAGCGTTGCAGGACTTTGCATGAAGGCGGTGCTCTCGCGACAGCGGCAGCGTTAAGACTCGGTTCTCATTATGGCAAGGCGTCGCCGCGCTTGGAGGTGGAACGAGCATCGGAGCGATTCGAGTCGTGGAAACCGCATTGCTGTCGCGTCGCTACGGGCAACGGTTGCAGCGCTTCGTGAGAGAGTCGGAGCACTGCAGTTTCGTGGATCGCAGCATTTCGGGTGATCCACATTGCAATGGGTTTGGGTCCTAGCCCCAACAGAGAAGGATCGCGGCCAAAGTAGTTGTCGCCGCGCACTCAATCCACGTATAGGAACTCATTCGAGCTGATCAACATATGCGCAAGGCTCTCGACAGACTCTGCGAGTGCCTGTTCGATAGGTGTATCAGCGCGGACATACAGCGTCTGCTGACTCTCCAGATGATCCCGAGCTAGGGCAAGCTCTTCGCTGCTGGGTTCCCTTGTGAGGATTGCACTGTACGCCGCGCGGGCAAGCGTCTCGAGACCGGTCGGGCGTCCGATGTGGGAGTCTATGATCCGCCTCGTGACCGCCGCGGCATTCTCCATAACAAAGTTACTATTTAACATGGTTAGCGATTGCAGCGGTGTCGCGGATGGCGCGCGCCGGGTGCAAGTGGTGTCGATATTCGGAAAGTCGAACGTACCCATGAACGTCAGCGACCATGAGCGGCGAGCCGTCAGGTAGACGCTGCGCCGGAGCGCCCCCTCCGTGACGGCAACTTGCAAACCGTCAGGGTGGTGGTCCAACTCGACGGGCGGTCCTCCTAGAGAGTCGTCAAGCTTGCCGCTCACGGCGAGAATCGAGTCGCGAAGCGCCTCGGCCTCCAGCCTTCGCAACGGCATCCTCCAAAGCAACCGATTGTCGGGATCCTCGATGGCGGCCCGCTCGCCAGCTGAGTTGGCGCCGCGGCTCGATGACTGCCTATAGGCGGTCGAGAGCATGATTAACTTGTGCAGGCGCTTGATCTTCCACCCGTGCTTGACGAAATCGACAGCCAGCCAGTCCAGCAGTTCCGGATGAGAGGGTGGCGATCCGTTGGAGCCGAAGTTGTCTGGTGTCGCCACGATGCCAGTGCCAAAATGATGCTGCCAGATTCGGTTCACGATGACCCTAGCCGTGAGAGGATGATCGGGATCGGTCAACCACTCGGCCAGCGCAAGACGGTACCCCGTGGTCTCCCCTGCCCGGTTCGGCGAAGGCGTTGCGAGACACGTCTCATCGTCACTGCAGAGGACTGACAGAAAGCCCGGTTTGACGGTCGGTCCGGGCGACTCGACGCTGCCGCGCTGGAGAAGCCGGATGGTTGGGAGCGACTCGCCGTCCCAAAGGGCTTGAATGGGTTCCAGTTCGGTCCGGTTGCTGGTCCATTCCCCGATTTCCTGACGAATCCGTCCTAAGCGCTCCTTGTCTTCAGGGGATGCCTCGCCTAGGATCTCTTCGTCGCTGATCTCGACTGTCGAGCCGTACTTCTTGACAAGGTCCGTTTGGGCCTCGTCGCGATCTTTCGCATCAGCGGCGAATGCGATTCGGAAGTCCTGCCGATCCGCGCTCGGCACTGCCTGAATCTTGGACTCAAACAGCGCGTCTCGGTATGGCTGGCTGATTTCGTCAATCTGACCCATCATGCCTTTGACCTTGGCGTCGATGGCGCTGTTGCGTTTGTCGATGTGTTCCTTCTCGGCCGGGGAAACCGTGTACAGCAGGCGGTTCTTCGGCTGAATCCAGTCTGACGGGTTATAGGCCGCTGAGAGCAGGGCCAAGAAGCGGTAGTAGTCTCGCTGGGGGATTGGATCGTACTTGTGGCTATGACAGCGTGCGCACGAGAGAGTCAGTCCGACCGCGCTGCGAGACACTTTATCGATGAGTGCAAACAGTGTGTCGTAGCGGTCGGCAGGCCGGTCCGAGATGTCCTCGTCGGTCGCATCGAGAACCGTTCGCAAGTAGCTGGTCGCGATCAGTGTCTCGAGCATCTCAGGCGAGAACTGCTCGGCATTGCGCCAATCGTGGAGTTCGTCTCCAGCTAGCTGCTCGATGAGAAAGCGGTCCCAAGGCTTATCCGCGTTGAACGAGTCAATGACATAGTCCCTGTACCGCCACATCCCGGGTGACAAGCTGACCTGGTCAGCCCGGTAGTCCTTGCCCTTGGTATCGACGTACCCGGCCGCGTCAAGCCAGAAACGTCCCCAGCGTTGACCGTAGAGAGGAGACTCCAGCAATCGGTCGAGCAGTCTCGCGTAGGCGTCGGGCCGCTCATCCGCAAGAAACTCTGCCGCCTGCTCGGGAGTTGGGGGCAGGCCCCAGAGATTGAAGTAGGCGCGTCGCAGGAGCGTCTGTCGCGGTGCCTCAGTTGAGTAGGTGAGTCCGCGCTGCTCGAGTTCTGCGAGCAGGAAGGCATCGACGGGCGTTCGGACTGCGCTGGCCCCGTCGACTCTTGGCGGGGCTGATGCGAGTGGTGCCTGGAAGGCCCAGTACTGACGGTCGGATGCAGTCACAGGTGGTGCTTCCGATTCGGTGAAGGCACGGTCGAGCGGGTTTCCGACATCGACGTAGTCGGCGAACTCGCCTTCGTCGATCCAATCTCGTATGAGTTCGATCTCGGCGTCGTTCAAGGGCGCACTCGCTCCCTCAGGAGGCATCACTCCATTCACCAATTGGCGGACGAGGACGCTCTTTTCCGAGAAGCCCTCAAGCACAACCGGGCCGTTCTGGCCGCCGCGCAGGGTCGAGGCCAGCGTATTCAGGTCCAGACCGGATTGAGGGGAGTTCCCGCCGTGGCAGGAGACGCAGCGCTCGTTCAGCAGCGGTTGAATTTCCCGTTCGAATCGAGCGATTTGCAGTCGCGCCTGCTCGGGCAGGCCATCGCCCCGCTCTGAGCGAGCGCCTGCTTCGATCCAACGTCGGATCGTTTCGACGTTAGCCTCCGGAACTTGGCTCTTGAAGGCCTTCGGAGGCATCTTGCCTTGCGAAACTTTCTGGTAGAGCAGGCTCTCGTCGGGAGATCCCCTCCTGACCACAGGGCCATTGAATCCTCCGCGCAAGACAGTTCGAGCCGTCCGAAGATCGACACCTTGTTCCGGGGAGCTCTTGCCGTGACACGTCAGGCAGTACGTTGAGAGGATCGGTTGGACGTCTTTCTCGAAGATCGGAACATCATCCGCTGTGGCTGCGCCGCTTGTGGCGGCCGCGGCCAGAAGGCTGACCAGCACACGAGCATTCATGCCGCATGAACCTCGTTGTCCAACAAGTCCCCTATAACTCGGGCTCCTGTGACAGTGACGTCTGCGGGAGTTTCCAACCGCCCTGCGTGCGGGTAGGTCGTCCTGCGATGGTCGAGACCAAGTTGGTGCAATACCGTCGCATGCATCTCGGGGACGCTAACGCGATCAACGACGGACCGATAGCCGAAGTCATCCGTCTGGCCATAGATCCGGCCGGGCTTGAAGCCGCCGCCGGCGAACCAGATGGTGAACGCATTGCGGTTGTGATCACGGCCGTCGTCGCGCTGCGTAGTTGGCAAGCGGCCGAACTCGCCAGCCCACATCACGATGGTTTCGTCGAGCATGCCCCTTGCGTCGAGGTCCTTTACGAGCGCAGCGGCCCCCTGATCGGTCTCGGCTGCGATCTTGAGCATCCGCTCCTCAAGCTTGTCGTGGTGGTCCCAAGGCTGGCCCGGGCTGGTCGTCACTTGAACGAACCGCACCCCGGCCTCGACGAGTCTCCTCGCCATCAGGCAGCGCAGCCCGTATGGACCGCGAATCTCATCGTCTACCCCATACAGCTTCTTGGTTTCCGGCGATTCGCCTGCTATGTCGAGGACATCCATGGCCTCGACCTGCATCCGGGCAGCCAGCTCGAAATTCCTGATGCGAGACTCGAGTTCGGTCTCGCCGGGCCGAGCGTCAAGGTGAAGCTTGTTGATGCGGGCCAAGTATTCCAAGCCCTGTTCCTGCACGCCTGGCGGCTTCTGCTCGGCTGGCTTGAGGTGGTGGACGGGCGATCCGCTCATGTTGAACTCGATGCCCTGATAGAGCGCAGGCAAGAAGCCGTTGGCCCAAAGCTGCCTGCCCCCGATCGTGTACCCCTTTGGATCGCGCAAGACCACGTACGCGGGCAGGTTCTGGTTTTCCGTGCCGAGTGCGTAGCTGATCCAGGCGCCCATGGCCGGTCGACCCGCGAAGATCTTGCAGGTCAGCAGCATGTTCAAGCCCTCGGAGTGGTTGTTGTGCTCGGTGTGCATCGAGCGGATGAAACAGAGCTTGTCAACGATTTCGGCTTGGTGCGGCAAGGCTTCTGAAATGTCCATCCCGCACTCCCCCCGCTGTTGAAATTCGAAGGGCGTAGGCAGCAATGTGTTTGTGTTTCCGGGCTGGTGGATTTCAACTCCGTCTGGGTGGGGCTGGCCGGCGTATTTGGCGAGCATGGGCTTCGGGTCGAACAGATCCATCTGGCTGGGACCGCCGTTCTGGACCAGTTGGATGACGGACTTTGCCCGACCGGGAAAGTGGCCCTTGCGGGCGCGCAGGTCGTTGTAGATCGTCACCGGCGCGGCTTCGGAAGTGCGAGCCAACAGGTGCGAGAGCGCAATTTGGCCGAAGCCCAGTGAACTCAGTCCAAGGAGTTCACGCCGCGTCATTGGCAGCCCGGCCCAATTGAGCATGGGTTGTCCGTTAGGTTAGGCCAAACGGCGCGAGCGTGCAATCAACTCACCTTGTGAGTCTTCCTCTCTCCGTCTGCGATGCCTGCTGATTTCTGAACGTGAGGGAGCGAAAACATCGAGCAAGGAGCAGGTAGCGAGTGGCCAAGGCACATCGCAGAGGGAAGCATGACGCCATTCAGTGGACGGAGCTGGAACTTGGAATCCAAGCGCGCATAGATGGGATTCCAATTGAGTCAATATTGGAATATGAAAACCACTGTTGATATTCCTGAAGACGAGCTTGCAGATGCGATCAAGTTCACGAAGGCAAGGACGAAACGCGAAGCCGTAGTCCATGCCATCAAGGACTTCAACCACCGCATGCGGATGGCGGAACTCACGCGGTACTCCGGCACCTGTGCCGACTTGATCGCGCCGCGAGAACTCCAGGCCCTTCGTCGGAGAAGGTAGTTCTGTGGTCCTCGTCGATACTTCCTCGTGGATTCACACGGTTAGCCCAACTGGCGATCAAGCTGTCCGCTCTCGTGCCGGGGCTGCCCTGACCTCGGGCCCCAAGATATCGTGGCGGAGAGGGAGGGATTCGAACCCTCGGTAGAGCTCTTGAACCCTACGACGGTTTAGCAAACCGCTGCCTTCAGCCGCTCGGCCACCTCTCCGCGATTCGCCGTGACGCGCTTATCATAGCAGGCCCCCCCGAGCGAGCGTGGCTCACCCCACGGGACCGCTAACGCAGGGGCACATACTTCGCCGACTTGGAGCCATCAGGCAAGGGCCCGTGAGCGGCGGCTTCACTGGGGTACCATGGGTTGCGGTCGTTGGGCACAGCGGACACTTTCTACATTGCCGTCATCGTGCTGCTGCCAGAAGAAGCCCTGATTCGACCACCTGTATTGGCCGCGTGGAGCATTGTGATTCCAGCGAATGCACCGAACTCACGCATTTCTGCGAACGGCACGGCCGGCGTGCGTGGTTCGACAACCATCGGCAAAAAGCCAACCAGAAAATAGGAGCGGGAGACTCTCAAATGCAATCCAGATCATCGCTTCGCCTCCATCGCTACGGCGTCCCCGCCATCGCGCTGGCATCTGCCGCACTCATCACCCTCACGGGATGTGGCGGCTCCGGGGATCCAGGTCAGGCCGGCCCGAACGTCATCGTCATCCTCACCGATGACCAGGGATACGGCGATCTGTCGGCCCATGGCAATCCGATCTTGAAGACCCCGCACCTTGACAAGCTCCATGGCGAGAGCGTGCGCTTCGGAGACTTTCACGTGGCGTCGGTTTGCACCCCAACCCGCGGGGAACTCATGACCGGTCTCTACTCACTGCGCAACAAGGCCGGCATGGTCCCCGCAGGCCGCAACCTCATGCGTCGCGACGTTTCAACGATGCCGGAGGCGTTCGCCGCCGGCGGCTATGCGACAGGCCTGTTCGGCAAGTGGCACCTCGGCGACACCTATCCGCACCGCCCGCTCGATCGAGGCTTCCAGCGCGCCGTCTGGCACAAAGGGTGGGGACTGGCCTCGGAGATCGAGTACGACAACGACTACTACTACACTCGCTACCTTGACCAGACCGAGGTCCGCTTTTCGGACCGCTTCTGTACCAACCTGTGGTTCGACAAGGCCATGGAGTGGATGGGCGAGCAGGCTGGGACTGGGCAACCGTTCTTCGCTTACATTTCGCTGAACACGCCCCACTACCCGTTCCACTCCCTAGGCAAGGACTTCGCGCCGTATGGGGACAAAGTCGACGACCCTCTCCTGGCGCACTTCTTCGGCCTCATCAAGAACATCGACGAGAACTTCGCTCGCCTCGACGCCTGGCTTGCAGAAACTGGCATCCAAGACAACACGCTGGTCGTGCTGATGAACGACAACGGCACGGCGAAGGGAGAGACCGTGTTCAACGCCGGCATGCGCGGGAAGAAAGGCAGCCCTTACGAGGGCGGCCACCGTGCCATCTGCTTCGTCCGCTGGCCGGACGGGGGTCTTGGCGAGCCCCGCACGATCGGCTACCCGGCTCAAGTGACGGACATCTTCCCCACTTTGGCCGACTTGGCGGGCCTCGATCCGCCCGATTCCGAGACCCTCGATGGCAACAGCCTCGCACCGCTGCTGACCGGCGAAGTGGATCGCGGCCCGGACCGCAAGTTCATCGTGCAGTACGGGGGCAGGCACAGACCGGCGAAGTACGCCGAGAGCACGGTCGTCTGGAACCAGTGGCGGCTCGTGGAAGGCACTGAGTTGTATGACCTCAGCAGCGATCCCGGGCAAGCCTCGGACATCGCGGAAGAACACCCCGATATAGTCCGCGAGATGCAGGCCCACTACGACAAGTACTGGGCTGAGATCGAGGCCTCGGTCGAAGAAGTCGAGCCGCTCTTCATACGCGCCGAGCCGGGCACGTTTACCGACCTGACCTCCAACAGTTGGATCGAGGTGGATTGCGACAATCGCGAGCGGACGGCCAATGCCTGCGGCCCGCCGCGCGGCGGGCCCTGGCAGATCGAAGTCGAGAAGGCTGGCCAGTACGACGTCGAACTGAGCCGATGGCCGTTCCACTTGGATCGCGACCTGACCGTGGAGGGTCCCGGCGCCACGATCGGCGGCATGCTCATCGAGCGCGGCGTGGCGCTTCCGATCGCCTCGGCCAGCGCGAGCGTGAACGGCCAGCGGCACGTCACTGCGAATGCCGAAGAAGGAGCGTCGTCGATCCGCTTTGAACTGACGTTCGAGCAGGGCCGCAATACGCTGCAGGGTTGGTTCAGCGACCAATCTGGGAAAGACTTGGCGGGCGCGTACTACGGTCGGATCAGCGCCAGGTAGGCGGCTCGCGTCGGGCGCTGTTGGTATGCGGCCGAATCGCCGGCCCATATTGACTGGGACGAGCGATTCGTCGTACAGTGCGATTGACCCGACCGCGCAACCGCCCGACCAGGAGACGCCCCGCTCAGGCCTGTGCTCATGCAGTGCAAGGCTCGATCAGTCTGGCCCCTGCGGTACGCGGAGGACGATTTCGCAGGGCCCGCCCGATGAGTCGCGCCGCTTCAGCATCCAGTTCTCAGATTCTGCGCTGTGCTCTCATCGCGGCGCCACTCGCAGTGTCTATCGCTGGCGGCGCAAGCGCAGCACCAGACTTCCAGTCTGACGTCCGGCCGATCCTGCAGAAATGCCTGCCCTGTCATGGCCCGGACGAACACAGCCGCATGGCCAATCTTCGGCTGGATTCACACGAGGGCGCGACTGGGCAAGACGGCGGACACGCGGGCTTAGTCCCCGGCGACAGCGGCGCTAGCCGAGTGCTGGCTAGGGTGACTGCGGAAACCAATCCCATGCCGCCGGCGGGCGACCGCCTGACCGCCGCAGAAATCGAGACTCTCAGGCAATGGATTGACGCCGGTGCGGAGTACCGGCGCCATTGGGCATTCGAGCGCCCGGCGACCCCGGAACTTCCCAGCGTCACCGACAATAGCTGGCCCGAGAACCCGATTGACCACTTTGTGCTGGCCAAGCTGGAATCCGTCGGCCTAGCACCATCCGGCAGGGCGGATCGCTATACGCTGGCGAGACGCCTGTCCTTGGACCTGACCGGTCTGCCGCCACGACTGGAAGAAGTCGAGGCGTTCGTCGCTGACCGATCCGCAGATGCGTACGAGAAGTTCGTCGCGAGGCTGCTCGATTCGAGCGCGTACGGGGAGCGCTGGGCGAGCGTCTGGCTGGACTTGGCCCGCTACGCCGATTCGATGGGCTACGAGAAGGACACCCTGCGAACCATATGGCCCTACCGCGACTGGGTCGTCAGCTCCCTCAACGACAACATGCCCTTCGATGAGTTCACGGTCCAGCAGCTGGCGGGCGACCTGATGCCCGAACCGACTCGCGACCAGCTCGTCGCAACCGGCTTCCATCGCAATACGATGACCAACACCGAGGGCGGCACGGACGACGAAGAGTTCCGCGATGCAGCGGTCAAGGACAGGGTCGCCACGACCGGCCAGGTGTGGATGGGGCTGACCGTGGGCTGCGCCCAGTGCCACTCGCACAAGTACGATCCGATCTCGCATAGGGAGTACTACTCGCTGTACGCCTTCTTTAACCAAACCGCCGACGCAGACAAGAACGACGACAGCCCGCAGCTCGAGGTGTCCGACGGAGTGACCACCCCGATCTTGCGAGAACTGGCCACTGACGACCAGCGCGAGACGTTCGTCCACAAGAGCGGGAATTTCAGGAACTTGGGCGAGCGCGTCACGGCCGGCGTGCCGGCCGCATTCCACCCCCTGCCGCAGGGAGCGCCCGCCAGCCGGCTAGGACTGGCGCAGTGGATCATGTCCGATGAGAATCCCCTCACGGCGCGCGTCACCGTGAACCGACTGTGGGCCAGGCTTTTTGGCCAGGGCATCGTCGCAACGGAAGAGGATTTCGGGATCCAAGGCGAGCCGCCAACGCACCCGCAACTCCTCGATTGGCTCGCCACCGAGTTCGTGCGCAGCGGCTGGGATGTCAAGGCCATGCTCACGACCGTGGTCACTTCGGCTACCTACCAGCAAACGTCCAACGTCACTCCAGACAGGCTCAAAGCGGATCCCGACAATGCCCTGCTCTCCAGAGGCCCGCGTTTCCGCCTCTCTGCCGAAATGCTGCGGGACCAAGCTCTGACTGCCAGCGGCTTGCTGTCGGCCAAGATGGGCGGGCCTCCGGTGATGCCATGGCAGCCGGAGGGAATCTGGCAGGTGGTGTACAGCAGCAAGCAGTGGGAGACCAGCCCCGGCGAGGATCGCTACCGCCGGGCGCTGTATACGCTCTGGCGGCGCACATCTCCCTACCCGTCGATGACCACCTTCGACGCACCTTCGGGCGAAACCTGCACGATCCGCCGGATTCGGACCAATACTCCTCTGCAGGCACTGGTCACGCTCAACGATCCCACCCTGATGGAGGCCGCGCAGCACCTGGCCAAGCGCTCGTCGCAGGCGGGGGGACCGACTGCCACTGGGCGCTTGGGCCACATCTTTCGAAGCGTCTTGTCTCGCCCTCCGTCAGAACGGGAGATCGATCGACTTCTCGCGCTGCGCGACTCTGCCGCGAACGAGTTGCGCCGAGACCGCGATGGCGCCGTGAAGCTGGCGAACTACGACCAAGTCCTGTACACGCGAGAGCGTCGGGTCTCGCTCGTGAACGATACCCGGGGCGATGCCGCGACCTGGCGCTATACGACCGACCAGCCTGGCGGACACTGGGCGGACCCAGAGTTCGACGATGCCGGCTGGGCTGCCGGCCCGTCAGCGTTCGGATTCACCAAGGGTGACGACGCCGACGGAGTCGACTCCTACGCTTCGAGCATCAGCACCCATTGGGACACGCCAGAGCTCTGGACGCGCCTCGATTTCGAGCTCACCGAGGCCGACGTCGAAGACTTTCGCTTCGAGGTGCGGCATTCCGCGGCGTTCCACGCTTACATCAACGGAGTCTTCGCCGCCGAGGATCTTGACGGCTCGGGCTCCTACGCTCCGTACGGCCTCACGCCCGAGGCCCGCCGAGCACTGCGACCGGGCCGCAACGTATTGGCCGTGCATGCGGTCCATACCGGTCTCACCGACGCCCCCAGGCACATTGACCTCGGGTTGACGATGTTGCGCCGGCCAGACTTGACTGACAGCGCCTCGGCCGCGGACGAGGCGGCCTGGGTGGCTGTCGCGAACGTGGTCTTGAACCTCGACGAGGCCCTTACGAAACGGTGAACACTATGTCGATGCGAACAGAACTCGCGCATCACCAGACTCGCAGGCACTTCTTGCACGGCTGCCAGCTTGGCCTCGCCTCGATGTACCTCGGCTCTCTTCGAGCGGCCTCGTCCGACCATTCTCTGGCGCGCAAGCAGCCGCACTACGCACCCAAGGCGAAGTCAGTGATCTACCTTCACATGGCAGGCGGCCCGTCTCAGCTGGAGTTGTTCGATCCCAAGCCCGAACTCCAGAAGCACAGCGGCGCTGATTGCCCCCAGCACCTGTTGGAAGGCAAGCGCTTCGCGTTCATCAAGGGCGTCCCCCAACTGCTCGGCACGCCGTACGAGTTTCAGCGAGTGGGACAGTCCGGCACGTGGGTGAGCGAACTCCTGCCCCGCTTCTCCGAAGTGGCGGACGAGACGGCGATCATCCGCTCGATGACCACCGAGGAGTTCAACCACGCCCCGGCCCAGCTGCTGCTGCAGACCGGCAGCGCCCGCCTAGGCGGCGCGTCCATGGGCGCATGGGCCACCTACGGCTTGGGGACGGAAAACCAAGACCTACCCGGCTTCGTGGTCTTGGTCAGCGGCAACAAGACGCCCAGCGCGGGAAAGAGTCTTTGGGGCAGCGGCTTCCTGCCGTCGGTCTACCAAGGGGTTCAGTGCCGCACTCAGGGAGACCCAGTATTGTTCCTGAGCAATCCCGAAGGCATGAGCCGCTCCCTGCGAAGGTCGACCTTGGACGCGCTTGGCGATCTCAACCGCTTGCAGCGAGAGACTTCGGGAGACCCCGACACGCTCTCGCGCATCGAGCAGTACGAATTGGCTTACCGCATGCAGACCTCGGTGCCGGAAGTGATGGACATCTCCAAGGAGCCGGACTCGATACATTCTCTCTACGGCACCGAACCGGGCAAGCTCTCGTTCGCCAACAACTGCCTGCTGGCGCGGCGGCTGGTCGAGAGCGGCGTGCGCTTCGTGCAGCTGTACGACTGGGGCTGGGACCACCACGGCAACGCCCGTCGGACAGACATCCGCTACGACCTGCCGGATCGGGCTCGCGACATCGACCGCCCCGCCGCAGCCCTGATCGCGGACCTCAAGCAGCGCGGCCTGCTCGACGAGACCCTGATCATTTGGGGAGGCGAGTTCGGGCGCACCCCGATGCGCGAGAACAGGCAAGGCGACAAGACCGAGTACTACGGACGCGATCACCATCCGTTCGCGTTCACGATGTGGATGGCAGGCGGCGGCATCAAGGGCGGTGTCGATCTCGGCTCGACAGACGACATCGGCTACTACGTGGACAGCGACCCCGTCACGCCCCGCGACCTGCAAGCCACCATGCTGCACCTGTTGGGACTGGACCCGTACAAGTTCCACTACCCCCACCAAGGCCTCAAGGAGAGGCTCATCGGCCCAACGAATGAGGGGCGGATCGTGCAACAATTGCTGGCCTAGCCAGCAGAGCGCACCGGCCAGCCTGAATCGGACGCACTGGCAGCCTGCTCCGTCAGGCCATGAGTAGCGCTAGCAGTACAGCCGATCTGGCGTGGTACATTCAATCCGCATCAGATCGACTGGGGGTATGGGACGAGCGGCCTTTCCATGTCCATCCGGGCGACGATCCGGAGCCGTGCTATAGAAGTCGTATCCGACTGCGAGCGCTTCCAGCCTTCCCGGCACGCGTCACAGCCGCTGCGATTGCACACAGGCGCGGCTCCCGCTAGCCACCAATGATTCGGTTTGCAGTGAACAACCCCTATGCGGTGGGCGTGGCTGCCCTGGCCACCGTCGTGCTCGGGATCACGTCGTACCAGCGCCTGCCGGCCGACTTGCTGCCGATCTTCAAGACCCCGGCCGTCCAAGTGGTGACGTTCTACCCCGGCATGCCGCCCGAGGTGATGGAACGCGACATCATGAGCCGGCTCGAACGCTGGACCGGCCAGTCGGTCGGCATCGAGCACCAAGAGGCCAAGGCCATGTTGGGGGTCTGCGTGGTCAAGGACTTCTTCCGCGAAGGGATCAGCCTCGAGACGGCCATGAGCCAGGTGACCTCCTACGCCGTCAGCGACATGTTCTACCTGCCGCCGGGCACGATCCCACCGATGGTCATGCCATTCGACCCGACGGCCTCGGTTCCGCTCTGCTTGGTGAGCGTGTCCAGCCCGAGCATGGACGAGAAGCAGCTCTACGATATCGCCTATTTCGAACTGCGAAACCGCTTGCAGTCGATCCAGGGCGTGATCGCGCCGGCTGTCTATGGGGGCAAGCTGCGGCGCATCCTCGCCTACGTCGACCGGATGCGACTGGAAGCGCGCGGGCTGGCTCCGATGGATGTGGTGAACGCGCTCAAGCGGCAAAGCGTGTTCATTCCCGCGGGCAACCTCAAGGCCGGCAATCTGGACTACCAGATCTTCGCCAATTCCATGCCAGCGGCGGTCGAGGACCTCAACGACATGCCGATCGAAGTGCGCGACGGGGCTCCCATCCTCGTGGGCGATGTCGCCGAGGTGCGCGACTCGAGCCAGATCCAGAGCAACGTGGTCCGCCTCAACGGCAGGCGGCAGGTGTACATCCCCATCTATCGCCAGCCCGGCGCGAACACGATCGAGATCGTGAGCTCGATCCGCCAGAACTTGGAACGCATCCAGCAGCGCCTGAAGGAGATGGATGCGTCGGCCCGGGACCTCTCGATCGAGGTCGTGTTGGACCAGTCGGTATACGTGCGCGGCGCACTGAGAGCCTTGCAGTGGGAAGGGCTCCTCGGGGCTGGGTTCGCCGCACTGATCGTGCTGCTGTTCCTCCGCCGACTGCGCTCGACGGTATTGATTCTGCTGAGCTTGCCTCTGGCGATCCTCGCCGCCCTGACGGGCCTCTATTTCAGCGGGGCGACGCTCAACGCGATGACCATCGGCGGCCTAGCCTTGGTGATCGGCATTTTGATCGATCAGGCCATTGTGGTCGTCGAGTCCATCGTCCGTCATGTCGACGCAGGCCAGCCCCCTATGGAGGCGGCCTTGAAAGGCACCTCGGAGGTGGCAGTGCCGGTCTTGGTTTCGACCGTCACGTTCTGCATCGTTTTCTTCCCCGTCGCCTTCCTGACCGGCATGGCCAGCTACCTGTTCAGCCCGGTCGCCCTTGCGGCGACGTTCGCAATGGGAGCCTCGTTCCTGTTCTCCATCACCTTGGTGCCAGCCTTCTGCGCGCGCATCCTGAAGGGCAAAGCTGGCGCGGCACGGAACACGCAGGGCCTAGCGCTGGCCAGCGCATACGAGAGGCTCGTCGCGAAGCTGATACCGCGACGCTGGACAGTGGTCTGGGGCGCTGCGCTGCTGCTGGTCGCGTCGCTGTACTTGCTGCGCTCGACCGGCACCGAACTGTTCCCGGCCGTGGATGCCGGACAATTCCAGATCACTGTCCGGCTGCCCTCCGGGACACGCATCGAAAACACGGAGGCGAGGCTGGCCGAGATCGAACAAGTGATCATCGCCGAGATCGGCCAACCCGACCCATCGGGCGAGGAGCGCTTCCCTGAATCGAACCTGCGCATGCTGATCAGCAACATCGGCGTGCTGATGGACTGGCCCGCGGCCTACACCCCGAACACCGGTCCGATGGACGCATTCATGCTGGTCCAGCTGAAAAACAAGCCGGGCTATCCCGGATCTTTCGAGTACGTGGAACGTCTCCGCTCGAAGCTCAATCGTCAGTTCCCCAGCGTGGAGTTCTCCTTCGACACCGGAGGCCTGCTCACCGCAGCCTTGAACCAAGGCGAGCCTGCCCCAATCCACGTCCAAGTGTCAGGCAGCAATCTGGAGACCTCGCATCGCATCGGGACGATCATTGCTGAGCGCGCCCGCGAGGTGGAAGGGATCACCGATGTCCGGATCGCGCAGAGGATGGACTACCCGATCCTCGACGTGGAGATCGATCGCGTCAAGGCTGCCATGGCCGGCGTCGACGTGGAAGACGTGATGAAGAACCTAGTGACCGCCACCAATTCCAGCATTGGCTTCGATCCGGCGTTCTGGATCGACGAGAGAAACGGCAACCACTACTTCATCGGAGCGCAGTATGGGGAGGAAGACCTCGTCTCCGTCGAGACCTTGCGCGACATCCCGATCAGCGGATCGCGAGCCGACAAACCGGTCTCGCTGCGCACCTTGGTCAATTTGAACCGCTCCACAGGGCCGGCCGCCATCAGCCATCGCAACATCACGCGGGTGATCGACGTCTACGCCACGGTCCTGCCCGGCCACGACATCGGCTCGGTCGTGGCGGAGGTCGAACGGCTGCTGGGCGATTCGCAGGAACTCCGACCTGTCCTGCGCGAATCCGACCGAGGGGCCTACTTCGAGGTCACCGGCCCGGAATTCGCCGACGCCGGCTACAGCTACAGCCTCACCGGAGAGGTCGCCACCATGCACGATGTGCTGGGGCAGTTCGTGCAAGGCTTCTTGCTGGCCGTGGTGTTGGTGTACCTCGTGCTGGTCCTCCAGTTCCGTTCGTTCCGGGATCCGTTCATCGTAATGCTGGCCGTTCCGCTCGGCCTCATCGGGGTGAGCTGGCTGCTATTCCTGGGCGGCAATCCACTGAGCATGATGTCCGCAATGGGCATCATCATGATGGTCGGGCTGGTGGTAGCCTACAGTATCCTGCTGGTCGATTTCGCGGATCGTCGCTTGGCCGATGGCGCGGCTCTGCGGGACGCGATCGTCGAAGCGGCTCGCGTGCGGCTCCGCCCCATCCTGATGACCTCGCTAACGACGGTCTTGGCGCTAACGCCCATGGCGTTGGGAGGCGCAGGCGCGGAGGCCAACGTCCCACTGGCACGCGCAATCATCGGCGGCGTGGTAAGTGCGGCAGCGCTGACGCTCGTGGTAGTCCCGTGTCTGTACGTGATCCTCAAGCGGCCCAGCCCGGCGCTTCAGGAGAGGCTGGGATGAGCACACCTCGGGCCTTGCTCGCCCCACGAGCCACCGTTGCCTTCACGAATAAGACTGGCGCGGTAGCGCAAAGGCCGCGCGGAATCTCTCGGCTGCGGCCTCGCAGCGGATGTTCGTGCGCAGCCCTCGCCCTCGCTCTCACCGGGCTAGGCTGCTCCTCGGGCAGCCTTGGGCGGGCCGACGCAAGCGCAGACGAGCCCGCCACCGCGCAGGCCCTCGACGTGGAAGTCGTCTCAGCGGCGCGCGGGGACGTCGTGCGCACCATCTCGTTGCCCGCCAGCATCGAGGCCGACCAACAAGCGACCTTGTACAGCAAGGTCAGCGGTTACTTGGAAAGCATCGCGGTCGACATCGGGGATCGCGTGAGCCAAGGCCAGCTGCTGGCCAAGATCGACGTGCCCGAAATCTCCGATCAACTGCGCGAGGGCGCGGCCGAACTGGCTGCCGCCCAGGCCGACCGCAGCATGGCGGAAGCAGAATTGGCTAGCGCCGGGGCGAAATCGAGACTTCAGGCGCTCACCTACGAGCGCCTGGAAGCCGTGAGAACTGCAGAGCCGGACGTGGTGTCCCGGCAAGATGTCGACGAGGCCAAGGCCCAATCGGACATGGCAGCCGCGAACGTTAAGGAAACCGAGAGCCAGATCCTTCAAATCGACAGCAGAATCCAGCAACTAGAAGCAGCGCAGCAGCGCCTCGAAACACTGCTTGGTTTCGCCGAGATCCGCGCGCCGTTCGACGGGATCGTGACGGATCGCTTCGTTGATCCGGGCGCGCTGCTGCAAGCGGCGACGTCCAGCGATTCGGTCCAGAAGATCGTAACTGTCGCAAAGGCAGACAAGGTGCGAGTGGCCATAGACGTGCCGGAGTCTGAAGCGCCATACGTGCGGGCGAGCAGTGCCGCGACGGTCACCGTCGATGCCATGCCGGGCAAGCAGTTCCAGGGCTCGGTAAGCAGGTTCTCGCGCTCGCTCAACCCGGCTACCCGAACGATGCGGGCAGAGATCGACCTGCCCAACGCCGACGCCTTGCTCCTCCCGGGAATGTTTGGACGCGCCACGCTCACGCTCGCTACCCGAGCCGATGCGGTCACCGTCCCCGCCGAGGCGCTCCACGCCGAGGGCGAGCGCTCATTTGTCTATGAGGTCATTGGAGGCCGGGCGCGACGCGTCGATGTTGAGACTGCGCCCGGAGACGGGATCGATATCGAGATCACAGGCGGACTCAATGGCAACGAGCGAGTCATCGTGGCCGCGAGGGAGCCGTTGTCTGACGGCACAGCCGTCAACGCCGTCGAAGCGAACCGGGAGTCCAGGCCGTGACCACAAGGCTTCGGTTCCGGGCCCTCGTCGCTGCGGCGCTGGCCGCTGCCCTTCCGGCGGCAGCCGAGACCAGCGGAGAAGTACGTAGCCTGACGCTCGAGCAAGCGATCGAGACAGCGCTGGCAAACAACCCCAGCCTGCGGCAGTCCGCCATCGCGATCAGCGCGGCCGAAACTCGAGTCAGACAGGCCCGTGCAGGCCTCATGCCCCAGATCGATGCTGGCGGACTCGCCAATCAGGGATTGACCGGGTCAGCCAATCTCTTCGATTTGCACGGCTTAGCATCCTCTCCAGAACCCAGGAGTGGAGCGTTTTCGGTCAACGTTCTACAAGACGTCCTCGATTTCAAGCGCAGCAGGTTCGAGAGCAGGGCCCGGAGGGCGGAGGTGGAATACTTCGAACAAACGCTTCGCGCCGACCGAGCCAGATTGGTGCTGGAGGTGCAACGGGCCTATTTCGATGGCCTGAAGGCGAACAGGCAGCTCTCGCCAGCCAGCGAGCTTGTCAAGCAGCGCGATCTGGAGCAAACCCGCGCCGATGCGCTTCTAGAGGCGGAACTGGGCACCAAGGTCGAGGCTGACCAAGCCAGGCTCAGGGCATCGGAGGCCCAGCTCGGGCTCACGACAGCGGCCGAGACCGAGCGAAGGGCGCTGGCGAGCCTCAGCACCGTCATGGGGCAGGAGACCCCTAACCGATTCCAGCTACAAGAGCCCGAGATCTCGGAGCACGGCCCGGAAGCGCTCGAGTCTCTGCTAGCCAGAGCAGTGGAGAACCGCGCCGAGCTAGCGGCGGTCGATGCCAGAATCGAGGCCGCGCAGGAGTGGGTGCGCCGCGCCGAGCGCGAGAAGTATCCCCGAATGATGATCATGTTCAGTGGCGGCTGGACTCGGTTTGCCGAACTGACCCTAGGTCGGTTGCTGTTCGGCGCGTTCGGACTCCGACTGCCACTATTCACCGGCGGGCGGCTGGAAGCGGTCATCGAAGAGACCAAGCTGGCGGTGGACAAGACCGAGGCGATGCGCGACGAGCTGCAACAAGCGATACAGCTCGAGGTTGCCACCGCACACAGCCAAGCGGTAGCGACTCTAGAAGCGATACAGGCGGCCCGGCTGGCCCTGGAGCAAGCTCAGGCGGTGGCAACCCTAGCCGATCTCCGCCACCAGCAGGGCCTGTCTTCCCGACTCGATGTAGTCATTGCAAGAACGGAACTCGCCGCAGCTGAGAACGGCTTCGACCAAGCTCGCTACGACCATGCGCGCGCCATGGCAGAGCTCGGCTTCGCCAGCGGCTCGGCATCTCCCTGAGCGGCAGGCCGGGAGGGGTCTGCCGCTGAGCCAGGTCCGATTCGTGATACCTTCATGCCAATGACCCGCCTCCTGACCGCGCTCCTGCTCGTCTCGCTGCCAGCCGCCTTCGCCGCGGACCGGCCCAATATCATCGTCGTCCTGCTCGACGACCTCGGCTACTCGGACCTCGGCTGCTACGGCGGAGAGATTGACACGCCCAACATCGACGCCTTGGCCGAAGGCGGCGTCCGCTTCGAGTCCTTCTATAACTCGGCGCGGTGCTGCCCGAGCCGGGCCTCGCTCATGACCGGCTTGTACCCGCCACAGACTGGCATCGCCAGCTTCACCACCCGCGAGCCGCATCCCACCCGCGGCCCTGCGTATCTGGGCCGGCTCAACGATCGCTGCGTAACGCTGGGCGAAACGCTGGGCAAAGCGGGCTACAGCTGCTACTACGTGGGCAAGTGGCACCTGCACAACGAGACCGGGCCGACCCAGCGCGGGTTCGAGGAGTTCTTCGGCTACGCCTTCGACCACTCGCACGACCAGTGGGATGCCGACTACTACGTGCGCCTGCCCGAAGGGCGCAAGAAGGAGATCGACCGGCCCCAAGGGGAGTTCTACGCGACCGACGTGTTCAGCGATTACGCGCTCGAGTTCATCAAGCAAGGCCAGCGGCGCGACCAGCCGTGGTTCGTCTTCCTCGGCCACTCCTCCCCGCACTTCCCTGTCCAGGCGCCTCCGGAGAGCGCCGACAAGTACTTCGAGACGTACCTGCGCGGCTGGGACGTACTGCGCGACGAGCGCTACGCTCGCATGCAGCGCATCGGACTGGTTGACGGCAAGCGCTGGACATTCACGGACAGGTCGCTGGTACCGGTGGACCGTGAAGACATCGCGAACGGGTTCCCGGGCCAGCCGAATCCGGCGTGGGCTTCCATCGAAGAGCCGCGGAGGAAGGATCTAGCGCGGCGCATGGCGCTGTTCGCGGCGATGGTCGAACACGTGGACCGCGGTATTGGCCGGATCGTCGACCACCTGCGCGAGAGCGGCGACTTTGACAATACGCTGATCATGCTGCTGAGCGACAACGGCGCTTGCTACGAATGGGGCCCCTACGGCTTCGATGAACGCAGCCGCCAGGGAGTGACCATCCTGCACACTGGCGACGCCCTGCGCAAGATGGGAGGCCCGGGCTCTTATCATTCCTACGGAAGCGGCTGGGCCAATCTGGGCAATACCCCCTTCCGGCTGTACAAGCACTTCACGCACGAGGGCGGCACGGCCACCCCCTTCATCGCGCACTGGCCGCTGGGAATCCGCAAGGCCGGAACTTGGGTGCGCGAGCGCGGCCACATCATCGACGTGATGCCGACGCTGCGCGCTGCTGCCGGCGCGGACTACCCGCTGAAGTTCGCGGGGCGGAACGTCCAGCCCGAGGAAGGTGTGAACCTACTGCCGGTCTTCAACGGCGAGAGACTTTCCGACCGGCCACTCTACTTCGAGCACCAGTCCGCGCGCGCCTTGATCCAAGGAGATTGGAAGGCGGTCTGGGGCAAGCGCATGCCCGAAGAGATCGATTGGGAGCTCTACAACATCAAGAACGACCGCAGCGAGACGACCAATCTGGCCGCCCGCTATCCGGATCGCGTCAAGCGCATGGCAGAGGATTGGGAACGCTACGCCGAGCGCACCGGCGTGGCTTGGGAAGACTAGCCTGCCACACCGGCCACAGAGGCGGGCACTAGCCGTCAGGGCTTGCTGATTGTCCGCTCGAAGAATGCAACTACCATCGCCATGAGGCCTTGCGGCGTGTCAACTTGCATGTCGCGAAAGCCGTGGCCTGCGTTGCTGGCCGAATAGAGCGTGGTGTCAAGTCCCGCGGCGTGCAGCGCTGCATGCAGCAATCCGCTTTGGTTATACGGCACGGACTGGTCGCACTCGCCGTGCATGTGCTGGATCGGCGGACAGTCCGTTGTGACTTACGAGATGGGATTGGTGCGCTGGACCTGATCAAAGCGGTGTTGGTGCGCTGGACGCTGCACAGCGGCCAAACCGGTTGCAGTTAGGGGGTCACACGAGTTCGACTTGTGCATGGATTCCGGGCAGGCTCGCGAGAGCAGCGTCACGGGTCACAAGGGTTCCCGGAAGGGTTTCGGAGAGCGCATATATGCAGCGTCATAGGCGGTCGCGTTGTGCCGTAGTGCCAAATCCGGCCGGCGAGCGCAAGATGACCGTAGCGCTGAATCCTGAGATCTGCAAAATCGGCCAAGGCTTGAGTTGCACGCTCATCGGACAACTGCCCTGACCGAGCAAATCGGCGCACCGACTGCAGAACCTCGAGGTCAATGAGGTGTGGAGCGTGAAGGGTTTCTCCGCTCCGCGCTACGATGTCGGCGACTCTCCTGCCGTCTGACGTCGCCAAGACCAGTTCTAGAGCGGCTGATGCATCGATGACGATCACCGGCGTTCACGCTCTTCCCTAATCACAGCTGCCGCGCTTGGACGCACTCGTACCGGCTCCCGTGAACGCAGCCGCTGCATGAATTCGGCCGTCGTGGGCCGCTCCAGTCCGGATTCAAGCTCGTGGAGCGCGTACGCTGACAGCGACATTCCCGCAAGGGCGGCTCTTGCCTTCAGCTTGCGATGCACATCGTCCGGTACATTCCGCACCTGAATCATCGTTGCCATGCTCCTAGTATGTATTCATCACCAACACATGTCTGTGTCGATCTCGTCTGATGGGTGCCGCCCCATTGCATCCTTCTGGGAGGAACAGCCCTTCCGGCGCTTGCCGAGACGGGCAGACAGGCTCAGGGCTTGCCGATCGTCCGCTCGAAGAATGCGACCACCATGGCCATGAGGCTTTGCGGCGTGTCACCCTGCATGTCGCGAAAGCCATGGTCGGCGTTGCTGACCATGTAAAGCGTGGTGTCCAAGCCGGCGGCTTGCAGCGCGGCATGCAGCAATTCGCTTTGGTTGTACGGCACGGACTGGTCGTTCTCGCCGTGCATGTGGAGCATCGGCGGATCGTCCGCCGTGACGTAGCTAATAGGATTGGCCCGCTGGACCTTGTCGGCATGTTCCTGAATCGGAGCCCCGATGAATCGCGATTCCGGCGAATTGGCCGCGTCGTGGTCGATGCGGCCCGGAAAGTCGTTCATCCGCAGGAAATCGGTGGGCCCGAACCAATTGCAAACCGCATCGGGCCGCGAAGAGACACCGGAATTCTCTTCGTGCAGGCTGTCCCATTCATCCACCTCGTGGCCGGTTCCGAGCAGCGCGACCAAGTGCCCACCGGCCGACGAGCCCCAGGCGCCGATTCGTCCGGCGTCAAAGCCGTAACGCGGCGCATTCGCTCGCACCCAGCGGAAAGCGGCCTTCACATCGGCGATGGCCGCTGGGAAGATCGCCTCGCCGCTCAACCGGTAGCCCACCGAGACAAGTCCATACCCGTGATCCAAGATCGGCAAGGAACGGTTGATGCGATCCTTCGAGCCGCCTCGCCAGCCGCCCCCATGGACCCACACGACCACCGGCACGGGTCGCTCGGGCCGTGGTTCCCGAGAGTAGACATCGAGCAGCAATTCCCGTCCGTCGATCTCCGCATAGGTGACATCGGCGTGCTTGACGATCCCGGGAGGCAACTGTTGATTGGACCCGCGATCCTGCGCAGCAGCAGGCCAAGCGGCGGCTAGGAAGCCAGCGACAGTCAGCAGGACTAGGGCAAGACGATACATAGGAGTGCATCCAGTGTAGGCTGCCGCAGCGTTCCGGAGCACGTCGAGATCAGCAGTCGAGCGCGAAGCCATGCTCCGCCTCACGGGCAACGAACCGTCTCGCGATGGCGGACGCTCCCCACGGAAGACCGAATCTCAAGCTTCTGAATGCCCTCGCACGAGGCATCGATGCTTACTACCGAGTGCGCAGCGATCTCGTCGAGCAATTGCTCCACCACCGCAGGGACCTCCTGCACTCCCCTGACGAACACTGCCCGCCCGCCAGTCGTCTGGGAGAATTCGCTGATACCGTTTTGGTAGACCTCGTTCAGACTGTCATACTGCCGTGCCAAGTGCAGGAAGAAAAGCGGCGCCTGCGCCCCTTCTAGGCGGTCCACGATCGACCTAATACGCTCCAAAATCAGCTGGCCGCGGAATCGCCGGCTCAAATCGCTGCTGTCGCTCGGGTTGACCACCGGGATCGTGTAGTCGCCGCGGTAATCCTCGATCTCACCGTCGGTGATGAACAAGACCGCCACGCGCACCTCGGCCGAGGCCAGCGTCTGGTCGGCTATTTCTGAGACCTGTTCGACGACATCCATCAGTCCGGGCACTCCGCGGACGTCCAAGGATTGCAGTCTTTCCAAGAGCTTGGCCCGGCCCCGGACGGGGTCCAGAACCACCCTGAGGCCGTCTTGGGCGGACATGACGCTGACGAAATATTTCGGGCCGAGGCTAGTGAGCTTGGCCACCAGCGCATCGCGCGCGGCATCGACGCGGTCCGGAAACTTCACGGTATCCATGACCAGCAGCAGGATGAGGTGGTCCTCTGCCGTCTGCACAGAACGCACAGCCGCGGCTTCACCACCCAAGGAAACAGCTATCGCCTGCTCTGGATCCTGGCACCAAACGGCCGTCTTGAGAACGTCGGAGGAGGCCTGTGAGGCCAGCAGCACAGCAAGTACCGCGAGCCGAACAACTCCCATTGCTAGAAGTTGTAGCGCAATCCGAGCTGCAGCACTCGTCCTCCGCGCGAACCGATGATCCGCCCGGCATTCACATTGCGGGCATTGGCCGGGCCGATCTCGTTGTCAGGGTCGTGCCAATTGCCTTGATTGAGGAAATTGAAACTCTGCACGAGAAGCTCGACGCTCTGTTCCTGGCTGAGCACGACCCGCTTGGTAATCGAAATATCGTGGTTTCGGTAGTCGGGGTTCCGGAGCGTGGGGTGAGAACGCGCCACGTTGCCCAACGCGAAGTCTGGCGGGTCGACGAAAGCATGTGGGTTGAACCAGCCGCTGGGCCCCGGGTCCCGCACGTGCGGATTCATGCCGGGCACGGCGTCCACTTGCAAGAACCGCACGATGCCGCCAGTGTTGTTGAACATCGGCTCGAGCACGATTGGATCTCCGCTGTACCACCTGGTGTACCCGCTTACCGTCCAGTCGGACACCAACTTGGCCAGCGGGCCGCGCCGACCCAGCAGAGGCCTGCCCGGCCCCATGGGCAGTTCGTACGTGTAGCTCAGCGAGAGCCGCTGCGGACGGAATCCGGCGCTGTGTGCCCAAGCGCTCTTGCGGTCGTGCGGATTCTGCACCCCCCGTCCCGAATAGTCGTCCTTTCTCCTGCGGTAGGCGTAGTCGAAGTCAAAACTCAGCCCGTCCCCAGTGCGCTTCCGCAAGGTGATTTGCCCCTCGTCGTAGTGCAGCCTGCCCGATGGGTACTGGTAGTTGGCGCGGATCTGCTGGAAGTGCGGGAAGGGACGCAGGGAGCGCCGAAAAGCCTCATCGTTGAGGCGGTCGCGGTAGGTCAGCGCGCTCAGAGGGACCTGATTCAGCGCGACGATGTGGCCTCCTACCAATAGATCGCGCCCGCGGGTCGCGCGTCCCCGCGCACGCAGCATGAGCCCCTTGGGCAGCCTCCGCTCGACTTCGAGAGATAAGTGGTTGAAGTTTGGCTGGGCAGCCGTCGCCGGAATCATGTCGACGTCGGATTCGTTGGCGAAGTCGTTGCGCAAATCGGGCAGCGGGTTCGACAACGTCGGGAAACCATCGGCCAGCGTCACCGCAGGTGTCAGCTGCCGGTTCTGCGACACCGGGAAGCGCCGACCCGAAAAGCCCTGGGTGGCGAATGGCCCCGAGCGCAGGCTGACGCCACTGTACGAGCGCAGGAGACTTCCGCGCACGACCGTGCTGCGACTCTCGGTGGGACTCCAAGAGATGCCGATCCGAGGCTCGGTGCGGACCCGGTAGGGCTGAAACGCCCGGCCTTGGCCGTTGCGACCCGCGAACACCAAGGCTCCCGGCGTTCCGGTGGCGTCGTTGATTGCCGACAGGTCGAACGAGGACTGCCGGTCGTACTTCTCGGTGCGGGGAGATGTCGCGTCAACAGTTACCCGCAGCGACAGAGTCAAGTTCGGACGCACCTGCCACTGGTCGCCGAGGCTGTTTTGGAAGGACTTCCGGTGGAGGTACGCAGGCTGTGGCTGGTCGGTTGCCTCGGCCCGCCACGCCTGCCCGAGCAAGTATGTCGCGAAGGCGTCCCCGGTGTTGTTGATCCCGGGCAGGCC
Organism: Terriglobia bacterium; assembly: GCA_009841225.1. Lineage (GTDB taxonomy): Bacteria > Acidobacteriota > Terriglobia > Bryobacterales > UBA6623 > VXMF01. Next base: position 114,856 of record VXMF01000055.1, read on the forward strand.
GGTCAGCCGGTCACTGAACGAGAACGAGCCCGAGGGAGCGTCGAGTTCGAGGGTGCCCCAATCGACCAAGTTGGCGGTGCTGGTGATCGTCCAAGTGTGCTTGCCCGAACGCAGGATCAGCTCGTTGTCCAAGTCGTAGACCGCTAGGGCATTGCGCAAGTACGAGCGCTGGGACCGCCCCATCCCGGTGTAACCGCGGAAGCGCAATGCGGGGAAGACCTTGCCGTTGACCCCTTGCAGGCCCAAGTCCTGCGGCAGGTCTTGATCGCCGAGCAGGGAGTTGGTGTCGACGATTTCGGAGCGAGCCTTGACCGACGCCCGGTAGGTGAGGTTCGCCGTCAGGTTGACCGTGTCCGACAGACTCACGCTGCGGTTAACGAACTCGCGATCGGGACTGGCGTAGTTCGCGGCCGTGGGGTAGATGTCCAGACCGTCGCGGAATCCATCGGAGGAATTGATGTTGAGCGTGACCTTCTGCGAGTCGCCGAGGTTGTGGTCAACGCGGGCGATGAATCCATCGGGCGTATTGCGCTCGGACGGGTTCGACCAGTAGTTGTTGCGATAGAAAGGCCCCACCGCGGTGTTGGGCAGCGGGTACTCGCGGTTCGCCGCCAGCGCGACGCTGTCAAGACGCTGTGACGGGATGCGGTTGTTTGGAAACGGATCCCGCACGTGCTCCAAGTTCGACCGACTGACGCGGCGCGACGCATCGTAGAGCGGGTTGGCGCGCGTGGACGCTGGATCGTAGATCGTCAGCGCGTTTCCCGCCCTGTCCACAAGGTCGGAGAAATCCCCGAGGCGTCGCTGCGCTGTGGCCAAGGTTCGCAGGTACGAGCGTCCCACGCGCTCTCGCGTTCCCTCGTACGAGAGCGTGAAGAAGGTGCGGCCCCGCCCGTCGTACAGCTTCGGCACGGCCAACGGACCGTTCAGCGTGAAACCGAATTGGTTGCGACGGCGCAAGTTGCGGTCGCCGCCGCGCTGGACGACTTCGTGGGGCACCGCGTCGAGCGCATCGTTGCGGAGGTACTCGAACACACGTCCGTGCCATGAGCTGCTGCGCCCGCCGACAGCCGGCGTCCGTTGCGCGTCGCTGGCAGCCCCCGGGCGAAGTCCTGCGGTAGCTGTGATCAGGCGAAACGCTTGAACAGCCTGTCGAACCTGCGCCATCTCAGGCCGGTCACTGCGGCGAACTCGGTCCTCATCGACGCTGACGGCCTGGGTTGCCGCCAGCGTTTCAGACACGGCGGCGGTCGCCGCCACGGCAGCTTGTGCAAACACACCCAGCAGGGCGTATGCCAATGCGACCAGCTTCATCGAAGCAGACCTGCCTAGAATTCGAGTTTACAACGATCGGCCCGAGTCCGGCTTCGCAGGGAAATCTCAGGAGTTCTTGCGTCCCTCGCACCATGGACGGGTTCGAGAGTCAGATCAGCTCTCCGCCAGCCTCAGTGCGGGCGTCGCGGTCCACTCCGCAACCCTTCCTCGGCCGTCTGTTGGCTACACCGGGCGCACTCGTCCGTGACAACAAGCCACGAGGTAGTCCGCGCTGCCCGGGCCGGGTTCGTCCTCAAGGAGATGGAACGCAGATTTCCGCGGATTGGCAATGCGCCATACTACACCTGTGCCGGCGACCCTTCGCATTGCTGTCGGCCGCGGCGCCGCCGATCATCGATTCCGCCGCATGACATCCATAGAAGCTACGCAATGTCATTCGAGCAGATCGCGGACGATAGCACAGCAGGAGCCTTAAAGAAAACGACGCCGGAAATGCCGAGAAACGTTGCAATCGTCGGTGGCGGAGTTTCTGGCCTTGGGCTGGCGTGGGCACTGCAGCACAGCCCCGAACGATTCGATTTTCGGCTATTCGAAGCGAGGTCCCGGATCGGCGGTAACGCCGTTACGGCCGATATGCCGCAGGGCGACGGCACCTCGATTCCTTTCGACATTTCTGTGACCGCTTGCATTCCGTCTGTATACCATCATATCGTTCAATTTATGCAAAAACACCATATTGATTTAGTCGACACTAGGTTCAGTTACAGTGTCAGATATCGAGGCGAAATTTATGCTCACGATTTCGACTCAGATATCAGGAGAAACTTACGACCAGAAATCGAGAGATTTCAAAAACTGCTGAAACTCCTGAAGTGGTTCGGCGGACTCACCCGATCTAGATCCAGATTCTTCAATGCCCTCAACCCATTCAACTATGTCAGTATGGGTTTCGTTCTCAATCTGGGCCGATTCTCTGGCGATTTCAGATACAAGGTGCTAAAGCCAATGTTCGTCAATTTCTTGATGGCAACGAATGTATTTGACATGCCTGTTTCGCTGTTCTCGCGATATTTGGAGTTCTTCGATATCGAATCCGCAACACCGATGCAGACGTGGGAGCGAGGCACGCGGCGCATCTATGAGGAATTATCGGCATCATTCAAGGACAAGATTTACCTTGACCGGCCAGTCCGAAGAGTATACAGGCACAATTCTGAGGTCGTTGTGGAAGACGAGAGCGGGAAGACAGAGACATTTGACGATATAGTCTTCGCTTGCAATGCGAATCAAACATTGATGATCCTCGACACACCAACCTTCTTGGAGAGCTATCTGCTCTCTTCAATTCGTTACGAGAGTGAATTGCACAATCACACGATCGTGCATTCTGATGCTTCAGTTCTGCCGGAAAACGATGTCAACCCACTTGCCACTCGAAGCAACCATATCGAACAATACGGTGCAAGACCGGACAACTATGAAATCACCTATATCATGCATAATCAGCAGCCTTGGGTAAATCGATCGGACAAGCCATGTTTGGTGACATACAATCCGATCAGTCCCATCAACGAAGAGAAAATCGTAAAGAAATGGTGGTTTCAGCACATCGTTCACGATGTTTTTCACGTATCTTTCCTAATCCATATGTTTCGCTTTGTTCAGGGTAGGAAACGAACATGGCACTGCGGAGCCCATACTCTAATTAACAGTCAGGAGACCTGTTTCGTATCCGGACTGGCTACGGCGAGGCAACTTGGAGCGGACTATCCGTTTCAAGATTCTGAAACAAGGAAGTGGTTCAACTACTACGGGCGCCTGATGTACGGTTGGCGCTTCAGAAAAGCTTGAACTAGTGCTTGACTGGAGCGCTGTAGCTCGAATTCACGTGGCGGGGTCGACTCTCTCTAACCCAGAAAGAGGACAGCCCTCCCGCACGGGTGTCACTCCACGGGCCACCGGTTCGACCAGCTCAAGGCGGTCGCGCGATCCACGACGATGTCGCAAGGGGCGCTGCCTCAAGGGCGTTCCTTGACTAGGTCTGCGAGGTCTGACGAAGCCCAGAGCAGCAAGCCTGGAACCAGTTCGCGGCAGGGCGATCTAGGGCAGGTTGCCTCGACGCTGCTGGATGTTCGCAATTGCTGCGGAACCACACCTGGAGTGAGATGTGTATACTATCTGTATTCTGGTATCAAGAAATGTTTACTAGGTTGAATAAGCTGGATAAGTCTGTATTGCTGCTAAAGCCTCGCGGCTTTTGTGCCGGTGTTGTACGGGCGATCGATATCGTGGAGCTGGCCCTCCAAGCCTACGGGCCGCCGATCTACGTCCGCAAGGAAATCGTTCATAACCGCTTTGTCGTGAGCGACCTCGCCTCACGAGGGGCTGTGTTCGTGGACTCTGTGGACGACGTGCCGGCCGGAGCTCGCTTGGTCTACAGCGCCCACGGTGTCGCGCCCTCGGTACGGCAGAACGCGGAAGAGCGCGATCTCCAAGTGATTGACGCCACATGTCCGTTGGTCACGAAGGTGCATCTGGAAGCGATCAGATTCGCCAAGTCACACAGCACGATCGTATTGATCGGGCACCGTGACCACGACGAAGTAATCGGAACGGTCGGCGAGGCCCCCGACCAGACGATTGTGGTGTCCACGCCCGATGAAGCCGAAACAGTGCAGGTTCCCGACGGCGATATCGCGTACCTCACCCAGACCACTCTCAGCCTTGACGAAGCTCAATCGATCATCGACGTGTTGAAACGTCGGTTCCCTCAGATCAAGGGGCCCCCTGCCAAGGACATCTGCTACGCGACCGAGAATCGGCAGATCGCGATCAAACAGACCGCACCCGAGGCGGATGTGTTGCTGGTCGTCGGATCGCAGAATAGTTCCAACTCAGCTCGAATGGTCGAAGTGGGAGCCCAACGCGGCTTGCCCAGCTTCTTGATCGACGATGAGAAAGACATCGAGCCCGCTTGGATCGAGACCGCACGCACAGTAGCTGTCAGCGCTGGTGCCTCGGCACCCGAGTCGCTGGTGAAGAGCGTGCTGGAGCACCTTCAAGGGATGGGATTCCATGACGTGATCGAGGTCGAGGCGGTCGAGGAGGATGTCCATTTCCCGCTCCCGCCGGAATTGCAACAGGCGCGCAACCTGATGCAAATCTCGATCGAATAGCGGGCCTGTTCTGCGGTTCGCAGAGTCGGGCTCGCAGTCCGAGATCGGCTGTGAAACTGCCAAGACCATGACCAAGAGTGCATTCCGTTGGACGCTGGCATGCCGAAGAACAGCCTGCGGGAAGTGCGCGACCTCTGAGGACTGCTCGAGGCCGCGTCGGAGAATGTTGTAATCGCCTGAACGAATCCCGCAGGCCAAGCGGCTAACGCCCCTGCTTTGCGAGATCGCATGGGACGCAGGGAGAACGACAATGCAGAATCGCACAGACCAGATGAAACAAGCGGCGATGGGCTTCTACGACCAGATGTTCAACCAGTGCCAGCCACGGGCCGCGATCGAAGAATATGTGGGCGAGACCTACACACAGCACAATCCCGGTGTCGGAGACGGCAAGGAGGCCTTCATCGACTACTTCGAGCGAATGGCGAGGGAATACCCTGGCAAGCGCGTGGAGTTCAAGCGAGCCATTGCCGAGGGCGACCTAGTGGTCTTGCACTGTTACCAGCACTGGCCGGGCGACCGCGACTATGCGGGCATCGACATTTTTCGATTCGACAGTGACGGCAAGGTCGTGGAGCATTGGGACGTGCTCCAGATCATTCCCGAAGAGGCGGCAAACGACAACGGCATGTTCTGAGACGGCAGGCGTGAGGGCTGTGACTCCCTCCCTGAGGTGTGCTTGGCTGCATCGGGCGCCGCGATTGGAGCGGCTCGATATCTAGCCACTTCGATACCGGGTGGCGTGGCCGCACAGGAAGCATGTAACGGCTTCCTGCGACCCAATGCGACTCCACCCAGCCACATGGAGAGAAACGCCACACGGACGCCGGCATGCCAGCAGCGCACCGTCCAAACCTCTCGGACCGCGAGCTCGGCGCGCATCCCAGCAACGCCGGCATTCATCTATAGCCGACAGATAGACGCTCATCTAATCGGCAAATGGACGCTACTCTAATTAGCAAATGGACGCTACTCTAATTAGCAAATGGACGCTACAATAACAAGCAGATGGACGCAGCTACCCACGGGTCGGGTGAAATCTACTATCCGCGATTGCTACTGCCCTCGATACAGACAGCGCTGCTCGACACGCGCGTGGTCTGCGTGCTCGGCCCGCGCCGGTGCGGCAAGACAACACTGGTCCGCCGACTGGATCCGAACCGCCCGTACATCGATCTGGACGATAGCGAATACTACCGGGTGGCGCGGGAAGACCCGGCAGGCTTCGTTGCAAGCCTTCCGGACACTGCCACGTTGGATGAAGTCCAGAGGGTGCCGGCGTTGCTGTCGGCGATCAAGGTTGCAGTGGACCGCGACAGGCGACCAGGCAGGTTCGTGCTGGCAGGCTCAGCCAACCTCGTGCTAGCTCGGCAGGCCACCGATTCCCTTGCGGGCCGAATCGAAACTGTCCTCCTGCAGCCGCTGACCGAAGCCGAGAAGGAAAGGCGCGAGGGTGCGTTCCTGTCCGCACTGCTAGCCAATGGCTTGCGGCCATCGATACAAGCCGGAAGCGTATCGGCCATCGAAGGACTGCCTCGAAGGCTTGTGGCGGGCGGTTTTCCCGAGCCGGTCCCAAGGAACCCATCACGCGCCAGACAGTGGCATCGCCAGTACTCCGCGAGCATCATCGAAAGGGATGTCCGCGACATGGCAGAAGTCCGCATGGCTGGCCGACTCAAGCGATTCGTGGAGATGCTCGCTGTGCGCACCGCGACGCTCGTGAACACCAGCAACATAGCTTCCGACATTGGGCTTAGTCGAGATACTGTGAACCACTACCTCGAAGTCCTCGAGCGGCTGTTTGTGATCAGGCGGCTCCCTGCCTGGCATTCCAATGAGTGGAGGCGACTCGTGAAGTCGCCAAAGCTCCATTTTGTCGACACTGGCTTAGCTGCGGCTCTAGCTCGCCGTAGCACGTCCGACTGGCTTGCGAGGCGTACCGAGATGGGCCGTCTTCTTGAATCATTCGTTGTCCAGCAGGTGATTGCACAGAGTGCGTGGACAGACCCAGACCTCCAGTTCTGGCACTACCGCGACAAAGACAAGGTCGAAGTCGACCTAGTGGTGACCCGGGGGGCGAGCACGTGGGGCATCGAAGTGAAGTCGTCGGCCTCTGTCAGTTCCAGCGATGGGCAGGGCTTGGCACGACTCGCGGCTCGTTGCGGCGACAACTTCGAATCCGGAGTCATTCTCTACGCCGGCAGCAGCCTCCTACCAACCCGAGACCCACGTGTGCTAGCGGTGCCGCTGAGCGAACTCTGGAACCGCTAGCAGCAAGCGGCGGCGCTCGAATTGGAACTGCCCAATGAGCGGCCATCCTCTGCCCGCCGTCGGCCCTGATGCTGATCCAGGGCAGCGCCGGAGCCTACGCTGCCCTGCGCGGCACTCCCGCTTGGCGCATCACGCCTCGGCGAACAGCTTCCCAAGCCGTTCCACCTCTGCTGGCTTACTGTCGGCGATATTCTCCTGCTCATGCGGATCTGCCTCGCGGTCGAAGAGTTCGCGCTGTTCCCGGAAGCCCTCGACCAGCTTGTACCGATGATCCTGCACCATGCGAAAACGCCCCGCATGTGCTCGCTCCACCTTGAGCGCGGAGCGCGCGAAGTCGCGGTGCTCGCCGCCTCCTTGGTCCAGCACCCTCCGCAGCGAGCGACTCTCCATCTCGGGCGGCACCGCTAGCTCGGCCATGTCGATGAAGGTAGCAGCCAAGTCCATTAGGCTGACCAGAGCGTCGCTTGCCTGGCCCTGCGCGATGCCCGGACCGGCCAGCACTAACGGCACGCCCGCCGAGGCCTGGAACGGCAGGCTCTTCCCCCAGAGCGATTTGTCGCCCAGCATCTCTCCGTGATCACTGGAGTAGACGACGACCGTGTTGTCTAGGTCGCCGCGCTCGCGCAAACGCTCTTGGAACGTCCCCAGCCAGCCGTCGATGTTCTCGACCATCGCAGAGTAGTTCTGGCGGATGCGCACGTGCTGATCGAACGGGAACGGGCCGTCGTAGTCCCTGGGCTGGGGAAAGTCTTCGATAACCCGATCAGGCCCGCGGTACTTCCGCTCCATGCTGGCAGTGATGTCCATCGGAGGATGCGGGCCGTTGAAGTTCACCACCAAGAACCAAGGCGCCTCGTCAGGAGCCCTGCCCAGCAGCCTGAGACCCTCCCTAGCAGTGAAATTATCGAGGTAATGCTCGTCGTCCAAGGGGCACGGCTCGGTCATGCCCCACCAGTTCTCGTCGCGAGGCTCCCGCCGGCGCTCGATGTCCTCGGCGCAGATGCGGTCCAGAGGAGGATCCAGCTCGGATAGGTACGCGTAGTAGGGTTCCTTCGGCCCGACCGTCCCTCCAAAGTACCCCCCGCCCTTTCCGGCCGTGATCTGCATGTCGGAGAAGCCCCACTCGTCCATGTTTCTCCTGCCATCGAGCGTGCGCCCCAGCGAGCCCTTGTGCAGGTCGATCTTGCCGGTTGCCATCGTGTGGTAGCCGCTGTCACGCAGGTGCTTGTAGAACGTGGTGATCGCGGGGTCGTAAGGGTCTTGGTTCACCTCCACGCCGCAGTTTTCGTACTCCATGCCTGACGCGAGGCACGAGCGCGACGGGCCGCACACCGGCGAAGCGACGATGGCTCGGGTGAAATCGACGCCGCGAGCAGCGAGGCTGTCGATGTTCGGGGTAGGCACGGGAATTTCCGGATTTCGCCCGAGCCAGTCCGGCCGGTGCTGGTCCGACAGCAAGAACAGGAAGTTCGGCCGCTTCGCGGCGCGCGGCCCAGGGAGCGAGCCGGCGCACGCTCCCAAAGAGGCAGCAGCTGCGGCAGTGGTGCCCGCGAGGATCTCCCTTCTCGAGATCAACAGATTGCCGGAATGCACAAGCGACCTCCTCTGGCTCACAGATGGTTCCGGAAGCCCGGTAGCGAAGATTGTACGGCAGAGAACGGTCGCACGGCGGCACTGAACACCTCCCGATCCAACGCCGCCAGAAGCCTTGGGTAGGGACGGGGCCCAAGGATCAATCCACCCGAACTCATCCGCCACAACGTCTCGGGAGTCTTGCCGACTGGTCGTCCCGACTCGAAATTCGCCCGTGCTGAGGACTGGGCGAGAATCATGCCCGAGTGCGCGGTTTTCAGGGGGCAAGCGGTACTGCATGGCCCATCGACGGGCGCCTCTACTTGCGGTCCGAGACTTGCGAGAGTTCCCCGAGGGGAATAGAATCTTCCCGAGAGGACGAATCCTCCAAGTCCTCGGGAGACCGTCATGCGAATTTTCCTGCTTGTTCTAACTGCCATCGGCCTGTGCGTCGCTTGGCAATGCACTGCCCCGCCAGCGGTCGAGATCGTCTCGGAGACCGAGACGCTCAAACTGGTCAAGGACGGCATCTGGTTTCGCATGGGAGAGCGCGATCAGGGGCACTGCAACAACGTGGTGATCGACATCGGCGATGGCCTGCTGGTCGTAGACGCGAACTTTCCCAGCGGTGCCGCGGCACTCATGAAAGACATCCAGCAGGTGAGCAAGAAGCCGGTCCGCTATGTCTTCGACACACACCATCACGGTGATCACGCATACGCCAACGCAGTGTGGACGCGCCAAGGCGCGACGACGCTGGCGTACATTGGCGTGGCCGAGGAGATGAAACGCTACGAGCCCGCCGGGTGGCAGGCTGCCGCCAAGGCTCGTCCCGACGTGGCGGCGGTCGGTGCGGACACGGTAGAACCCCCGATGGAGACCTTTGACGTCGTTCCACATACGCTGGAAGGTGCCGGCCGCAAGGTCGAGTTCCACCATTTCGGATGGGCTCACACGCGGGGAGACGGAATGGTCTTCCTGCCGGACGACGGCATCCTGTGCACGGGCGACGCGATCGTCAACGGCCCGTTCAACTTCACCGGGCACTCCAACACCGGCAACTGGCCCAACGTGGTCAAGCAGGCCGAGGCGCTCCAGCCCTCCACCATCCTGCCGGGGCACGGCTCCAGCGGCGGACCGGAGATCGCCGCTGGCCAGCGGCAGTTCTTCGAAGAACTCAATGCGGCGGTCGAGGCCGCGTTCGCCGACGGAAAGTCCCTTGAGGATGTCGTCACGGTCGAAGACGGTGCCGGAACCGAGACTGTCATCGAACTCTCCGACGAGGTCAGCAACTGGGTGGCGGCCCGCTTCGCCGAACAGGTCCGCGTGCGGTATGCCGAGCTAGCCGAAGGCAAGCCGCACGGCGAGATCGTGGGCGGGCCCTAGAGGGCAGCTTCTCCAGTGCCGGCGCAGGCAAGCACTCGCGATCCAAGCATGCTAAACAAGAGGGTCGGCCCGCTCCGGTCTCTGATAGCCCTATCCGTAGTCTTCGCCTGGGCGTATGGCTGCGCCGGAGAGGCGGACTTGGCGCGCCCGCCGAACGTCATCTTCATTCTTGCTGATGACCTCGGCTGGGCCGACACTGGTGTCTACGGCAGCCAGTTCTTCGAAACCCCCCACATTGACGCGCTCGCCCAGCGCGGCATGACCTTTACCAATGCGTACGCCGCCGCGGCAATCTGCTCGCCCACACGCGCCAGCATCCTCACGGGCCTGCACCCGGCCCGCATCGGGATCACTACCGCCGCGGGTCATCTCGAGCGCGAAGTCTTGGAAAAGAGCCTTCGGCCCCGCGCTCCAGAGAACCAACCAGCTCTCAGTGCCAACAGCTTGACTCGACTCGGAGTCGACTACTTCACCCTAGCGGAAGCACTCGGGATGGCAGGCTACCGCACGGCGCACTTCGGCAAGTGGCATCTCGGCCGGGAACCCTTCGACGCCTTGAACCAAGGTTTCGAGATCGACTTGCCCCACACGCCAGGACCGGGCCCGTCCGGCGGCTATCTCGGCCCTTGGAGCTTTTGGCCCGGAGCGGGATCTGAAGGCGAGCACATCGAAGACCGGATGGCGAGCGAGGCGGCTGAGTTCATCCGTCAGAACAGCGACCGACCGTTCTTCCTCAACTACTGGTGCTTTTCCGTGCATGCTCCGATCCAAGGCAAGCCGGACCTCGTCGAAAAGTACCGAGCCAAAGCCGACCCGAGCATGGCTCAGCGCAATCCGATCATGGGTGCGATGGTGGAGAGCTTGGATGACGCAGTGGGCTCCCTGCTTGCGGTGGTCGACGAGTTGGACATCGCCGACGACACGATCGTCGTGTTCTTTTCAGACAACGGCGGCATGGTCCACCGCCTCAATGCGGGAGTGCCGGTGACAAGCAACGCGCCTCTGCGCAGCGGCAAGTCCTCGATCTATGAAGGCGGCATACGCGAACCCCTGATCATCGCCTGGCCGCCGCTCGTCGAGGCCGGATCGCTAAGCGCCGAGATCGTGCAAAGCATCGACTTCTTTCCGACCCTGCTGGAGTTGACGGGAGTGCCGCCTCGGGAGGGACAGTCATTCGACGGCGTGAGCATCGTGTCGGCACTTCGTGGCGAGTCGCTCGAGCGCGACGCGATCTTCGTGCACAGCCCGCACTACACGCCGGCCACGCTCCACAGGCCCAGCACCTCGGTGCGCAAGGGAGATTGGAAGCTGATCCGCTTCCATTGCGACGGCCCGGATCAACAAGACCGCCACGAGCTCTACAACCTCGCTGAGGACATCGGCGAACAGGTTGACCTAGCCGGACAACAGCCCTCCATCGTCAGCGAGCTCAGCGCGCTCCTTGACCGCTTCCTCTCCGACACCGAAGCGGTCGTGCCCCGGCCAAACCCGCGATATCGTCCCGGGGCCGACCCGTTCCCCGATGGCCCCGCCCTGCGGGACGATGGCCCTGCGTAGCAGCGCACTACGCGCTGGGCCTTGGCAGTCCTGCTTCTTCAAATGCTGCGGCCATGCGCTCGTAGCACAGATCCGCTGTTGCAATCGGCTCAAAGTCCGGAAGTCTGTGGATTTGCGCGCTGACCTCGACGGTCGCATATCCCTCGTAGCCCAATCGGCCCAGCTGTCGAAACATCTCGACGTAGTCGGTCGGGCCGTCGCCGGGCAGAAGGAACTCGTGCTTGGCCGGCGTTCTCCTCGCATCCTTGAGATGGACGTAGGGGCTGACCGGAATCAGCGCCTGCATAGATGGCACCAGCCCGTGCCCCGCGAGCCAAAGGTGGCTGTAGTCATACGTGCAACGGAAGTACTGACTGCCAACCTGCTCGACTAGCCACAGGCTGCGTTCGACATTGTTCACAGCGTCGCCCACATGCGGCTTGAAGCAGATCACCGTGCCGCCATCCGCGGCCTCGCGAGTCAGCTCGCCGATCTCATCGACCAGCTGGTGCTTGACGGCTTCCCACTCGGCAGGCTGGCGCCCCAAGACGGTCTCGAAGATCGGCGGCTTGCCCGGCACTACATCGTTCCCAAGATCGATCGCACGGCGCAAGCGATCGACGTTTTGGGCATGAGTCTGCACCGGGTCCGCGAGTTGCAAGTTGTCGAGAAGCGCCGGCAGGGCAAGGCCCAGATCCGCGAGCATGCCGCGCAGCCGACGACGATCACCCGGTGAGAGCCGCTTGGGCGTCGTCGGCCAATCCGGCATCAAGGCAAGTTCGACCCCGTCGTAGCCGGTGCGGCCGATCAGTTCCAGCGAGTCCTCCCACCTCAGCATCCACAGTGCATAAGTCCCGAAGCTCAGCCCGACGGGCTTGGGTGCCGCCGTAGCTCCCGCAACGCCAGCGAGGCCAGCGACGAATCCGCGTCGAGTCAATGCTGGACCTTGGACTACGGCAGCGTGCATGGTCGGGCCCCTCGAAACCGATCCGCCACGCTCATTCGGACCTGCTTGCCCGAGTCGGCACTCAACCGCCGACGTAGGTTGGGCGGGCGGAGGCTTGGCTCAGGTCCCGCTTCCAGTCCTCCAAGCCAGCACCCGCGATCTGCTTTGCGCGCTCCCTGATCGCGGTCAGCTGCTTGTCGTCATACTGCGCGAATTCGCGGGCGATGCGCACATCATCCTCGATCTGCCCGATGGTGGTGCAGCCCACGGCCAAGCAATGAATGGGCAGGCTCAGAACGTACTGGATGCACTGGCGGACGCTGAGCGACTGCAGCAGCTTGGCATTCGCCAGGCCCTTCATCCCCTGAATGCCCAAGCCCCGCTTGCGCGCCTCGGGCAGGACGATCTGTTCAAAGCTCAGGTACGAAGGGTCCGCCGGATGCAAGGGCATCAGGATCGTGTCGTAACCGTCGTACCGTTCCAGCATCGCCATATGCACGTGGGGGTCGCGATGGCCGGTAAAACCGATGAACCGGCACTTGCCCGCCCGCTTGGCAGCTTCGAATGCCTCGATCGCGCCGCCGGGGCCGAAGATCCGGTCGACTTGCTCCATCTCGCCGACAGCGTGGATCTGCCACAGGTCCACGTAGTCCGTCTTGAGGCGCTTGAGGGAAAGATCCAGCTCCTTCGCGGCCCCGTCACGCGTGCGATCCGTGCTCTTGGTGGTGATGAAGACATCCTTGCGGACCGCCGGCAGCACCTCCCCGAACACCTCTTCGGAGCGCCCGCTCCAATAGCTGTGAGCGTTGTCGAAGTAATTGATGCCCAGATCGTAGGCGCGGCGGGTGATGGCCTTGGCCTCTTCGAACGAACACAGCGGAAAGCGTCCTCCCGCCTGTCCGATCACGGTCAGGCTCTCCCCGGTACGGCCGAATACGCGCGTAGGAATGTCACTGCGCTCGCCGGCCGATGCGGTCGCCGCTAGGGCGGCCCCGGATGCACCCGCTAGAAACGTTCGTCGATCCATGGCTGTCTGCTCCGGACCGATCATACCACCCAGTAGTGTGCGGTGAGCGCTCGGCGACGAGGACGGGGATGAGACCAACCCGGTCCGACGGGAACGCCCAGAAAGTAAGTTTGCCAGTGCCTGCCATCTTCCGGAGGATGCCAACGACGCTGAAGTCGGCGGGACCTACGCCGACCGCGTGCTCGAGCTGCGTGTTTCCAAGCGGGAGCCGGAGGACTCGTCGCGACAGATCCAGATCCCCTGAGCCCGGGCTCGCGCAGGGGCGGCGCGACGCTGCCGCCCTTGAATCTAGCTGGCGATGCGGCCCAGACTGACCGGGTGCAGCTCAGTCTTCCAGTTCGCCGCCCGGCTCTGGCAGCCAGAAGCTGGCGATGATGCCAATGACGTGTACCGCCGTCCCGACCACGCCAGCGGCGAAAGCGAGCTTGACGTATTGGTTGTCCCCGGGAGCGATGGTGGCGAGTTGGGTGGTCAGCAGCGCCGCGAACGTGCCCAGCATGCGGCCGCCAATGTTCGCCGCAAACGACTCGCCCGTGCCGCGCAATCTGGTGGGATAGACCCGCGGCAGGTAGTTCCCCCAGAAGCTGAACTGGGCGATGGTCACGAGGCCCGCTAGGAACATCCCTGCCTGCAATAACAGCAGGTTGTTGGTGGCGGCATAGAAGAACACCAGTGGGAACACGATCAGGCCGCAGACCTGGAACCCTCGCAGCAGGTTCCCGCGCGCCACGATCAAGACCACTAAGACCGCTAGCAGCACGCGCCCCGAGACGCCACCGATCTCCTGGACAAATTGCACCTGACTGACCGTTTGCTCTTGGACTATGCGGTCCGCATCCTGGGCTAGGCCGGGGACGATGCGCGGCACGTGCTGGATAGCCCCGAAAGCTGCTCCGTAGCTGCAAGCCACGATGATGGTCGTGACGATAGTCGTCCGGAAGAAACGCGGCTGGAAGATCTCTCCGATACGAGGCCGGCGTAGCGCCCCTTCTGCACGCTTCTTCTCCCACATGGGCGATTCTGGCAGGAACGGTCGGATGATCATCAGCGGAATCGCGGGAATCAAGCCCGAGATCAGGGTGTAGCGCCATGCCTCATGGCCGCCGTAGATCGACGGAAACGACTCTCCGTAGGTGACGGAAAGGTAGTATGCCCCGGTGACCAAGACTCCGCCTACGGAACTGAACGCTTGGGTCCAGCCAAGCACAGCCTCCCGTTGCTTCTGATCGGAGAAGAGCTCGGCCAGCCAGGCGATGGCCGCCACGAATTCCACCGATACACCAATGAACGTCGTGCAGCGGAAGAAGAGCAGCATCTCGGGGCTGGTCGAAAACCCGGCCGCGAAGGCCGAGAAGCCGTACAGCAGGATGCTCCAAACCAGCACGCGGCGGCGGCCCAGCTTGTCGGTCAGCCAGCCCCCGAGCAGCCCGAAGATGCCGCCGCAGACCGCCGGCACGTAGAACAGCATGCCGACCCAGTGGTTGAATTCCGCCGATCCCGGGGGGGCGGCCGCCAGTTCCAGCAACGCCGGCCGCACGATGAGCGGCAGCATCAGAAGCTCGTAAATGTCGAAGGCAAATCCCAGAGCAGCGACGAAACAGATCAGCCACTGCGTCCGGGTCAGGCTCGGGAGGTTCATTGCGCTATAGCCTACACCCTATTCCCCAGGACGTGCCCCGCCGGCTAGAGGACCAAGTCGTCGGCACTCATTCCGCCACAGCCGCCCTCTTTGAACGGCCTTGGACACTGGCCGGTGTAGCAGCCCGAGCCGCTGAATCCGTCGGGAGGCTTGGGGCCGATGAACGCGATCCACTCCTGCACCTTGGAGCGCACCTGATCCGCCGACGCGTTCTGCTTGGCGATCATGTATTGGCTCAAACCCCAGATTGTGCGGGAGATGTTGCACGGGCAGCAGCAAGTGTAGGCGCTGTTGTCGGAGCAGCAGGGCGCGGGGATATTGCCTAGTGCAGCCTTCTTGACAGCCTCTTGCGAGTCGGTGAGCGGGATTTCCTCATACCAGCGCATGAATTGCCTAGATTGGGCCTCGACATCGCGGAACTCGATCTCGGCGGCCCGCAGCACATCGCTGGTGGCAGCGAATAGGCCAGCTCCTGCAACCAGCCAGAATTCTCTCCTGCGCAGCTTCACTTTGATCATCCTAACGCACCAGGCGGCACCGGGCCCTGTAACGGGAAGGTTTGCCGCGCACTACGCAGCGGCCATCCGAAGAGCCGATGAACCACGCACTTCCCCGCCACATCCCCGGACAGGTATGCTCGTGGCTGGTACGACTCATGGCAGCGACAGCATCATCGAATACACGCGTCGCCGTGGTAACCGGCGCAGGTAGCGGCGTGGGCAGACACAGCGCCCTAGCCCTGCTCGGTGACGGATACTGCGTCGCCCTGCTCGGGCGACGCCACGCGGCGCTTGACGAGACCGCCGCTCTCGCCGGCGACGGCAGCAACTCGCTGACCATACCGACCGATGTCGCAAGCGAGGCCTCGGTCCGGTCCGCCTTCGAGCAGATTCTGGAGCGGTTCGGGCGAGTCGACGTGCTCTTCAACAACGCGGGAGGCAATGCCCCGCCCGTCCCGCTGGATGACCTGACGCTGGAGCAATGGGAGGGAGTCGTAGACGTCAACCTCACCGGAATGTTCCTCTGCACCCGCGAGGCCATGCGCATCATGAAGGCACAGAGCCCGCGTGGCGGTCGCGTCATCAACAACGGCTCGGTATCTGCCCAGACCCCCCGCCCGCACTCGGCGGCGTACACCGCGACCAAGCATGCCGTCACGGGCTTCACGAAGTCGGTCGCCTTGGACGGCCGCGCGTTCGACATCGCCTGCGGACAGATAGACATCGGGAACGCCGGCACTCCGATGACCGCGCGGATGTCGCGCGGGGTCTTGCAAGCCAACTTCGAGCTGGCGCCGGAGCCGACGATCGATGTCGATCACGTGGCGCGCGCCGTGCTGTACATGGCCAACCTGCCCCTTGACGCCAACGTGCTCACAATGACCGTGATGGCGACTCAAATGCCGCTCGTCGGAAGAGGCTAGGAGCCGACCGTCAGTAGTCGAGTCCAGCAAGGCTGCGCTCCACAGAGCGTTGCCATTCCTCCATGGCGGCTAGCATCTCGCTAACGCGCCCGGGCTGCTCGGAGGCGAGATCGCGGCGTTCTCGGGGATCGGCCAGTAAGTCGTACAGCTCCGGGGCATTGGAAGCGAACCGGATCAGCTTGTAGCGGTTGCCGGTCCAAGCAGCGGCTCCCCCGAAATCCTTGGTCCTAGCGATCGGATGCCTGAAGTTGACGAAGTCGATGCCGGGATTTCGCACGGTCGGCGTGGTCCCCTTGGTCAGCTCGGGCGCCATCCAGCGCTGGTTGTCCGCCTCTGTGCTCCGGTCGTACCGCCAGAAACCGATGGGCGCCGTGCGCTCGGGCATCGCGTCGCGCAGGATCAGCGGGGTGAGATCTGTGCCGTCCAGCGGCCGGTCGGGATCCGGGTGCCCGAGATCGAACAGCCTGAGCAGCGTGACGAAAATGTCTGTCGTCACCGCTGGAATGTGGGTGCTCCTTGGACTCGGGATCTTGGTGGGCCATTCGATGATCCCCGGCACGCGCAGCCCTCCCTCGTAGATCTGGCCCTTGCGCCCGCGCCAGCCGCCATTGTAGAGGTCTCTCCGTTGCTCCTCAGGGATGCCTTCCACGGTGATGCCATTGTCCGAGGTGTACCAAAGCAGCGTGTTGTCGGCGAGACCTCGCTGCTTCAAGGCCGCCCTGAAGCGCCCCAGTGCCCGGTCCATTGCTGTGATTTCGGCAAACCGGGCGGCCAGATCGCTGCCCGGCACATCGGCATACAGCGCCAGATCCTCATCAGTGGCTCGGTACGGACTGTGCGGCGAGCCGAACCAGAGCGTGATGAAGAACGGCTCTTCACCGTCGGATTGGACAGACTCGACGAAGCCCAGCGCCGCATCCACGCAAATCTCGGAACTCTCACCGTGTATGATCTGCGGCGGCCCCCCGTTGCGACTCAGCGGGGGGTGCATTTCGAAGAAGTTGTCATGGGCGAGGTATTCCTCATACCCCATGCGGGCCGGGTTGGTGGGCGACTCGGCTTTGACGGCTCCGACATGCCACTTGCCGAAGTGGCCGGTGCGGTAGCCAGCGGATCTCAGGATCTGGGCGATCGTGATTTCCTCGGGCCGGGTGGTATGGTTCGGGGAAAACACACCGGAGCGGTTAGGATGGCGGCCGGTCAGGATTGACGTGCGGGTCGGCGAGCAGGTCGGGGCCGCGGCATAGAAGCGGTCGAAGCGCAGACCTGACGACGCCATCTCGTCCAGAGTGGGGGTCAGCAGATATGGATGTCGGTTGTAACCGACCTCTCCCCAGCCTTGGTCGTCTGCCAATGCCAAGACGATATTGGGCAGGTCTGCTGCCGCGACGGACACAGCGGACGTCAAGACGAGCAGGAATGGAACCAAATACATGACAACTAGTTTCGCGAAGTCATCAACTCGATCGGAGGGCTGGCGGACCGCACTGTCGGACGGATTTAGAAACGAGCCCATTTCAGAAGGTGGAAGAATCGGCCGTCCCGCCTTTAGGGACCCGGCGGTGGTCGCGAGTGTCAGGCGCCTCGATCTGGCCGCATCCATGCCAAACGGCTGGGAGCTAACCTATCAGGGCCGTCTAGTCGGAGGCGGCGAGGAGAATAGATGCGAGACCAAGAGGCGCTGCGCGAACACCTGATTCGACTCCTGGATTGGGAAGATGCGCATGTGAACTTCAACACAATTCTTTCGGGCTGGCCCAAGGAACTCCGGGGTACGAAGCTCTCGGGGTGTCCTCACACGGCTTGGCAACTCCTCGAGCACCTGCGGATCTGTCAGTGGGACATCCTCGAATTCAGCCGCAACCCAAGCCACGTTTCTCCAAGCTTTCCGAGCGGTTACTGGCCGGTGGATGAAGACCCGCCAAGCGACGCAGCTTGGGATGGCTCAGTGTTACGGTTCCAAAGTGATCTGAATGAAATGAAGCGCCTGCTAGGCGACCCTGCGGTGGACTTGCTCGCTCCGATCGCACACGGTCGGGGCCAGACGATTCTCCGCGAGGCATTGCTCGTCGCGGATCACAACTCGCACCACCTGGGCCAGCTAATCATGCTGAGGCGCCTGTCGGGGACTTGGCCCCAGCGCGACTGAGCAACCAGCCTCGCAGCAACTGTCGGTTGCGCAATCGTACGGCCCTGGGTGGTCAAATTCTCCATCTCGGCGGGTCGCGTCCCTTCAAGTGGTGTAAGTGAGACCGGGGGTACTTGGCTGTCCAGCGCCGGGCAAGGCAGAAGAGAAGCGGCGAGACGCGGTGCCTCGAGGAGAAGAGGTCTGGACCAGCCCGTGCGCTCTCTCGGGAGCAGCCCGGCTCGTGGGCCCGAGTCGACGGCTGCGCGTGTGATTGGAGCAAAGCCAATCAGGACGAGCCAGTCGGCTGGCCAATCGCAATGCGCTAATGCGCTAGATTTGTCAGCGATGACTAGGGCAGCCTCATACCCCCGATTCGCTTGGGTTGCCGCGGTCTTGCAATTTGGGAGCCTGACCGCTGCGGAGAGACCTGTCGAGACGCCGGTTGTGCACTGGACGGCCGGACAGGCGGCAGACTTCCGCTACCAATTCCTAGACCGCGTGGAGCCGACCCAGCTGTTCGAGGCGACGCCCGCGACAGGAACCTTCAGCCACCATGGTCACCTCGCCTATCACCGAGGCGTGTTGTTCGCGGCTTGGGACAGCCACGCGCGCGACGAAAACTCGTCCGGCCAGCATGGCATGCTCCGCTACTCGACCGACGGAGGCGCGACATGGTCGGCACCCAAGCCTCTCTTCCCGCCTCTTGCAGACAAAGTCCCCTGGTCGGAGGACAACCGGTCGAACCCATTTCAGACGTCGCAGGGCTTCGCGGAGATTGAGGGTCGGCTCTATGCGGTTACCTGCGTTGACAAGTCCCTGAAGGAAAAGGTGTACCGCTTCAACGAGGTGTCGCGTACCCGGGTTGGATTCCTCGCACGCGAAGTGCGGACAGACGGATCGCTCGGCGAAGTCTTCTGGCTATCCGGAACGGCCCCCGAGCCGGAGCCCGGCTATCCGGCCCTTCCCGCGGGCGACCGGGCGCTGGTGACGAAGATCAACGCCTACTTCGCAGAGCCGGCAAACCTGCGACAGCTCCTCTTCAAACCACGACAGCACCCGGACTCCGACGATGAGCACCGCATGACCGAGCCCACTCAAGCCTGGCGCCTCGATGACGGCACGTGGGTGCGCCTTTACCGGAATCAGGGCACGATTCACGGACAGAGCCGTTCCGAAATCGAGGCTTCCAGGCCGCGACGTCACTACGCGGCGTTCTCGTTCGATGACGGCAAGACGTGGACAGTCCCCACGCGGACGAATTTCCCCGATACGGGCTCGCGCGCCAACGCAGGCAGATTGCCGGACGGACAGTACTACGTGATCAACAACCCTCTGCCGATGTCGGCCCGCCAGGGAGGCCGAGCGATGCTGGCGATTTCGCTTTCCCGGGACGGACTCGAGTTTGACCGCATGGCCGTGATTCGTTTCATTGCCCCGCCGACGCGGTACGCGGGCAATGCGAAAGGCGGAGGCGGATACCAATACCCGCACTCAGTAGTCGTTGGGGAGAGCCTCTGGGTGATCTACTCGGTGAACAAAGAAGACATGGAAGTGGCCCGAATCCCGCTGTCGCAACTCTACAAGATCACGAAATCGTCGTATAGCCCGCGCGACGCCAAGCAGCGCTGATTCAGAGAGTGTTTCCCGGTCCACTGCCTGTCGCCGCGGAAGAGCTGCATTGGCGGAGACAGCAGGGAGCGCAAGTGCTGGCTGCCAGCAGCGAATTCCAAAGCTGGTCGAACGGACTAAAGCAGGATGTCGGAAAATCTTACGAGGAAGCCTGATTCGGGTGCCTCCGATCATCCGCCGATCCACTCAGACGAGTCTCCTCCCATGACGAATACCAACCATGACGCCGACACGAACCCTTCGCAGATGGTGACACTCGAGCGGAGAGGGAATGGCGTCGCCCTGCTGACGCTCAATCGTCCCCCGCTGAATCTGTTCACTCTGGAAATGACCCGGGTCTTCGACAAGCGGTTGCATGAGATCAAGGAGGACTCCTCCATACGAAGCGTCGTCCTGACCGGTGCCGGGGAACGTGCATTCGGTGCGGGATCCGATATCAAGGAGTTTCCGGACTACTTCGAAGCCGGAACGGTGATTGAGACAAAGCTTCGGTACGAAAACGACGTATACAACCGCCTCGAGGATCTGCCGCAAGCCACCGTGGCGGCGATGCGAGGTGCCGCGCTCGGTGGCGGCTTGGAACTGGCGCTGTGCTGCGATTTTCGGGTAGGCTCCGAAGATATGAAGCTCGGGCTACCCGAGGTCAAGCTAGGCGTCTATCCGGGCGCCGGCGGCCTCATTCGGCTGCCGCGCCTTATCGGCGAATCCCGCGCCAAGGAAGTGATGTTCCTCGGCAACCTCATTTCCGCCGAGCAGGCCCTGAGCTGGGGCATCCTCAACCGCGTGACGCCGAAGGAAGAAGTGCTCGGCACGGCGATCGGCTTTGCGGCCGAGCTGGCAAAGCGACCAGCCAAGGCCATTCAGATCATGAAGAGGGGCATTCGCGAGCTCGGGAACAAGCCGCGAGACGAGGCTGTCGAAGCCAGCCTTGTCCTGAGCGAAGAGGTTTTCGCCACCGAGGACGCCAAGGAAGGCGTCGATGCCTTCTTCGGCAAGAGAGAGGCTGAGTACAAGCATCGCTAGAGGAAAAAACGGACGACGCGATGCTACTTTACGGCATGAGGGTTATCAGTTTCTGCCACTATCTGCGCGGGCCGGCAGCTACCAGAAAGGAAATGACGCTCAAGGTGGATCTCGCTGAGTGGCTTTCGCGAAATGACCGTTGCCCACGACTCTGGGACGGTCACCGCTGTTCTCCAAGAAGACCTTCCAACTGCTGAGGGCGAATGGCAGACGATCCGCAGGTCGGGCAGTGGGGCCGCTGCGTTGACCCGGAAATCGGCGCCGCCGAGAAAGGTAGTGTCGGAGCGTTCAAGTTGAGCGCTGCTACGGACTTCGATCCTCTCGGCGATGCCTTCCAGGGAACGACCCGTCGTGGTGCCTCTGGTCTAATCCGACGGCTTGTCCGAGACCGACGGCTCGAGCCACCCGAGCGAGACGAAGAATTCGTCCATGCGGCGGACTGTGTTGGTGTAGGCCGAGCCGTCCCCGCGGCCGTAGTTGAAGAACCCGTGGATTTCGCCCTCGTAGCCGACCAACTCGCATCGGCTGCCGACGGATTTGACCTTCTCGGTGAAGAGCTCGGCCGTCCTATACAGGACAGTCGTATCAGCCTTCCCGTGAAAGATGATTGCCGGCGGGAATCCGGACTTTATGTGATGGTATGGCGAGATCGACTCCGGTTCGACACCCGCCCGCTCGGCTCGAGAGGCGATCTGTTCCTTGTCCAATTCAAATTTTCCCGGCACGCTGGCCAGCACCATTCCGGGATTGAACAGTGCCAGCGCGTCGGGCTTCGAACTGATCGACTTGTCGCCGGCCGGATCATCGTGGTCAGGCAGGGTAGCCGTCGATGCGGCCAAGTGTCCGCCGGCCGAGCCCCCACCGGCGGCGAGGCGGTTCGGATCGATCCCGAGCCGCTTGGCGTTGGCGCGGGCCCACCTGATCGCGGACTTTGCGTCCTGCACGCACTTGTGGCCTTTGACGCCGTGACGGTTGAGAACGCGATAGTCCGCCGCCATTGCCACCATGCCGCGAGCCGCAAGGTGCTTGGCTTGATGTCGAAACTGTCCCGGAGTGCCTTGACGCCAGCCGCCGCCAAAGAAGAACACGATCGCCGGACGGCTGTCGGACGCCTTGTGCCCGTCCGGTTCGAAGATCCAGATCTTGAGATCGGTTCCTTCGACGGACTTATACGTTTCCACCCGGGCCTCGGGCATGTGCGGCGGATAGTTCGATTGCTGCTGCGCGACAGCAATCGAAGAGAGAACTGTCGCGGCGAGCAAGGTGCGGTAAAGCATGGGCGGCTCCTTAGGCGCGGTGTCGTTTCAAGCGCCGCGCAAATTATAACCTTCAGGACTGGCCGACCCGCGACAGCAGGCACCAACAGTGCGTGGAGTCTTGGCCTCGAACAGTGGGTTTCCGAGCGCTGTTCTGAGGGTGCAGCTTCGATTCATCTGTTGGGGTGCTCTCGCGCTCGCACGCATATCGACCTCAAGCGAGTCATGGCTCGGGGATCGGCGCACCTGGGGCGATGTCTTCGCCTTCCCAGTTCACTTTGCCGTCATCGTAGAGCAGGACCCGGGCGGCGCTGCCCGGAACCGGCCTCGAGTTGATTTGGGGAAGCCAGCGGCGGTGCTCACGGATGACACTTGCGTACTTGCTTTGTCCGGCAAGGTTTGTCCACTCGTGGGGATCGTCGCGCATGTCGTAGAGCTCCTCGGAGCCGTCCGCGTAGGTGATGTAGCGCCAATTCTCGCTCCGGACTCCGTGATTGTCGTGGTTGTGAGTGGTGATCGCGGGCCGCGTGCGAGGGGCCGTGGCGTCGTTTAGTTGGGAAACGAGGCTGATCCCTTCGAGGCCCCCCTTCTCGGGTAGCCCTGCCAACTCAACGAGCGTCGGGTAAATATCGAGCAGCTCAGCGGGCTTGTTGGTGACGGCACCCTTGGAGATGCCGGGGCCAGCGAAGATCAGGGGCACTCGAGCGGAGCGGTCCCACAGGGTGTTCTTTCCGGTGATGAGCTTCTCCCCGAGGTGCCAGCCGTGATCGGACCAAAGCACGACGATCGTGCTGTGCGCCTTGCCGGTCGCCTCGAGTGCGCCGAGCACTCGACCCACCTGGCTGTCGACGAAGCTGATCGTAGCCAAGTAGGAACGGACGAGGTTCTTCCACTGGTTGAATCGTTCGAGGGTCTTGAGCCTCGGCTCGGGCAGCTTCCAGTGCAGAAACCAGGAGAAATGCGGCGTGTCGTCCCGGTCGTCGCGCCGAATCGGCGGCATGCGGAGCGTGTCCTCCGGGTAGAGGTCGAACCATTCTTGTGTCGCGTAGCACGGCACGTGTGGCAGTGAGAAGCCAGCCGCTAGGAAGAAAGGCTCGCGAGGAACGCCTTCGAGTTGCTCGATCGCCCAACTCGCAACCTTCCAATCCCCTTTGTCCTCATCGCGGTGCGGGAAGACACCCCAGTCCAGCCGGTGGCCCGGAGGGGTGAGCTTCTTCTCCGGGCGCACACCGACCCCGGCCCGCGGGCCGATGAAGTCCCACTCATCTCCTTCGCGGCCGTAACGCCCGTGGAAGATCTTGCCTGCAGCGTAGGTCCGGTAACCATTCTGCGCGAAGTACTGGGGGAGTGTGACCACGTCACGCAGCGACTCCACCTCGCGGAACCAGGGGCGAAGCCCGTACACGCCAGTCGTCGAGGGGCGCAGGCCTGTCATGAGGCTGGTGCGGGAAGGATTGCAGAGCGGCGACTGGGTATGGGCATTGGCGAACGTCGTGCCCCGGGCGGCCAAGCGGTCCATCGCCGGCGTCTTGACCTGCGGGTGGCCTTGGAGCGGGCCGACCCAGTCGTTGAGGTCGTCGATCGCCAAGAAAAGGACGTTTGGTTGTGCGGCTGCGTGAGGCGCGAGCAGAATCGCGGCGACGACAAGGGTAGCCCGAGTCATTTGCCGCGTACCGTAGCACAGATGGCTTAAGCGAAATCTCCGGCCCGTGCGGGGTGGCCGGAAATCTCAGGACCGCTTCTCGAATGGAAAGTTCAGCCACCGGGCTCGGGCCTCGGGCAACCCCGCTGCGTGTGTTGGCTTCCGGTTCGTGGCCCTGATCGCGCCCTGCTGGACTTCAGGGTCTGGCACGGCTATGGCCGCATCGAGAATCCCCAAGAATCCTGGGTTACTCAAGGGCAACGATCGCTGAGAGCGCTGCGTCCCAGCCAATCCGAGTGAGTGTGGAGTCTGGACGTCTACGCCAAGACCGGGCCTGCCGGACGCGCTCAAACACCGGCCCTGTTCGAATCGCCGTTGAGGGCTGCTCAGACGAGTACCACTCCGAAGTGAATCGCAGCCAATGGGAGTCAGCCAGTCGGCTCGATTGCCGCAACTTGCCGAAAAAATGGAGCGGGAGACGGGGATCGAACCCGCGACATTCAGCTTGGGAAGCTGACGTTCTACCTCTGAACTACTCCCGCTCGACGATCTGATCCTAACACAAGGGCCTCCAAGACGAACCGGGTTTACCTAGGAGGCTCGCCTACGGTTCGGTGCCAAGAATGTTTCGATTCGGCCGTCGATCCGGTTAACCTCACGCCAATTTCTTGGCCAGGCTTGTCTGAGTGATCGGAGGGCACAAGGCTGTGGCGCCGTTCGATGGTACGATTTCACCGGATCGGTCGATCGGGGCAGCAGTCACTGGGAAGACTGAGGCATGATCGCCGGCTTAGGAGGACCCCATGAAACTCTTGATCGTCTCGGCAGCCGTCCTGCTCGTTCTAGTGCCCTGCGCCTGGGCGACAGACGCTCTGAAGACCGCAACGCCCGAGCAAGTCGGCCTTTCGGCTGAGCGCCTGGCTCGCATAGACCAGGCGATGGAGGGTCATGTCGATGAAGGCCATTTTTCCGGGGCCATCGGCATGATCGTTCGCCGTGGCAAGATCGGGTACTTCAAGACCTGGGGCGACATGGACAAAGAATCCGGCACTGAGATGTCCGAGGACGCCATCTTCCGGATGTATTCGATGACCAAGGCGGTCACAGGTGTCGCGGCGATGATTCTCTATGAGCACGGCCACTTCGCGCTCACCGATCCGATCTCGAACTATCTGCCCGAGTTCAAGACCATGCGCGTAGCGATCGACGAGGCCGGCCCGGTGGCCGGCCGGCGAAAATCCTACACAGTGCCCGCCGACCGTCAGATCACGGTTCGCGACTTGTTCATGCACACAGCCGGGCTGAGCTACCCAGGCCCCATCGCGCCGGATGGGGAAAGGTACTTCGCCAAGACCGGTGTCAGCCAGGCGACGACTCTCGAAGAGATGGTCAAGCGCATCGCGAAGGCTCCCCTGGTCCAGCAGCCGGGAACGACCTGGCAATACGGGTACTCGACCGATGTTCTTGCAAGGTACGTCGAAGCAGTCTCCGGGATGCCGATCGACGAGTTCTTTCGTAAGAACATCTTCGAGCCACTCGGAATGAGTGACACGGGCTATTACGTCCCCGAGAAGAAATGGGACCGCTTCACCGTCCTGTACACGCTCAACGACGGCAAGAAGACTGTGCGCCGCTCAACCGCCGCGGCTCAGGACAGCTACAAGCAACCGACGACGAAGCTTGGCGGTGGCTCGGGGCTCGTATCGACGACGAAGGATTACGCCCGCTTCTGCCAAATGCTGGCGAACGACGGCGAGTTGAACGGTGTCAGGATCCTGAGCCGAAAGTCTGTGGAGCTAATGCGAGCCGATCACATGCCCGTCGACATGTCCCGAGCGGGAGGGACTTCACTGGCCGGTTGGGGCTTCGGCCTGACGTTTGCGGTGAGTCGCGGCCCCGGGCAGACGGGCATCATCGGCACGAAGGGCGAGTATCGCTGGGGAGGGGCCGCCGGGACGCGCTTCTGGATCGACCCAAAGGAAGAGATGGTCACGATCTTTATGGTGCAGATCCTTCCGTACCGCGGACTGTCATACGGGCAAGAGTTCAAGCGGCTCGCTTATCAGGCGATCGTGGACTAGCGGCATCCGCTGTCGAGCGGGAGGGCCAAAGACTCGAGGATCGTAACGACCGGGGCCTGCGATATCGGCTTTGGCGGGTTCGCCCAGACGGTGCCGCTTCGGGTCGCGCCGCCTTCAACTCCGTATGTGCCTCTCGCATTAGGTTCGGGAAGGCTCTCTAACAGCATTCCGGATTCGATTGACGTTAGCGGTCAGTCTCCTTGATGCGCATTACGATTTTTCGTCCCGCCGACGTGAGTCGATAGCGCTGATTCCGGCTGCGCGGTTTGTCTGGGACGGTCATCTCGATCAAGCCCGCCCGCAGGGCTGGCAGCAGGTAAGCCCTGCTGAAATGGCCCCGGTGCTTCAGTCCGACCGCTGCCTGAAGTTGCTCCCTGGTCATCGCCCCAACCACGACGCTCAGAAGCCGGACTTGGTCGGTAACATGGACGGTGACTTGGTCGGCGACTTGGCCGGTGATCGGCGTGGTCGTAGGTGCTCCAGTCGCTTCCCGCACTTCAGGAGTTGGCCAAAATCTTGCCGTAAAGAATCCATTGACCTCAAACTCAGGATCCGGGCAGCGCAAATCCCTGGATTCGTTTCTGATGCGCAGGATACCGGTGCCTGCCTTCTCGATGAAGGCTATCCGGTGAAGCAAGTCGGCAATCAACGAGTTCCTGCGGACACTCCTTCCGCCCAGATCGGCGACCGACAAGTTTCCCGGCAAGCCTCCGGGACTCACTATTTCCATGCGATTTGCATAGATCTCAACGAAGACGTTGGCCCCTTCGACAAACCAGTCTCGGTGCATCACGGCGTTCGTAATCGCCTCGCGCACGGCCTTGACCGGATACTCAGGAACGTCCTCGCGCTGGAGCCCCTCAATGCGATAGGCGGTGCGGGTATTGCGTTCGACGAAACGCATAGCTTCCTCGATGTCAGCCACGATCCCGCCATCAAAGTCCTTCCGGTCCAGAATGTGCACTTTGTCCGTGCCTCGGGCCAGCAGGCAAGTGATGTAGGCCTGGGGAAAGAAGCGTCGCGCGTTCTTGGCGAAGAAGAGTACGCCACCGTTTCGAAAGAGGAGTTCGCCGTTCGCCCTTTCCGCCGCCTCGATGTTGACCAGCACGTCCTCGACCCGGGCCTCGCTGGCAATGCCAGAACGGCGGAGCCATGTATTGAACTTTTCGAGGTCGAAATCCTCCGGGTAAACGAATTGTGGGCACGGCGCCAGATCGAATCGGACAGCGCCCTCGCTTTGGAACCGGTCGCGGATTTCGGCGCGAGTCAGCTTCTGAGTGACGGCCCCCTGACGGGAGAAGAAGCCCTCGCTGCACTGCACCGGCTTGGAATCGCTCTCCTTGACATGGACGGCAATCACATCACCGACAGGATGAAGTCGAATCCGTACCGGAGGGTCACAGTTCCGAGCAATGTCCTGAATGCGCGCCCGCAGAGTATTCGAGTCCCGCATGCCGACAACAGTGCCATCGTCCCGAACGCCTAGGAGGATCTTGCCACCGACGGTGTTGGCCATCCCTACCAGTTCCCGTGCAAACGAAGGCGACAAGCCTTCTTTGAACTCAAGCGTTGTTCCTTCACCCTCTTGGAGCAAGATGCTGAGGTCGGCCGCAGTCATTCACATGTGTCAGGGCCCTTAACGAACGACTCGCCAGAGGGCCCGTTCCAATCGCGTCTCTCAGTAAATCAGTCTATTCCAGCAGCGCATCCGGTCATCCCGCTCAGCACTAGTCCGATAAGGACGGACCTCTCCCGAATGGGGTGTGAAGCGTGGAGTCACAAGGAAATGAGCTCGATTTGGCTAGGGTGACCAAACGGCCACCGGTCCGGTTAGCCGATTCTCGTCATTGCAGAGGGCTGCGCTTAGTCCTCGTCGCGGAATGCAACATAATGAATCGACTCGCTAGGCTCGTGGCGCTGCGCTATCGGTTCCTGACGGTTTCCTCGCACTTCCCCGGCGAGACTCCCACGGATCGTCGCAGGCGTGGAGAGTGACACGATGTACCGCTGGATCAAGAAGCTGCACATCTACTCCGGTCTGTTGAGCTATGTCGGATTCACCGTCTGGGGGATCGTCGGGATCTGGGCGAGCTTCGCGCCGGCACCAGCCGAGCGGCCCCGCCGGGAACCGGAGGTTCGCACCGTCGCGTTCCAGGTGGACGGCGGGGCCACAGATCAGGAAATCACCGATGCCATGATCGTCGCTTCCGGCTTGCCTTTCATCCAGCCCGGCCGCAAGCCGAACCGTGACAATGACGGCCGGCTCCAAGTGCGCTACCTCACCCCCAACGGCACCCGCCGGATCTTGTTGCTCGAACGGGAGAACTTGCTCCGCATCGAACGGACGCCCAGCCCCCTAGGCGGGTTCTTGAACCTGATGCACATGCAGACTTTCCGGATCCACAATCCCGGCTGGGAGGTACATCTGTGGGGGGCGTACAACCAGTTCTCGATGTGGGCAGTGATCTTCATGACGGTCTCAGGTCTCTATATGTGGCTCGCAACGCGCCCTCGGATGGCGTGGGCCCTGTGGACGCTCGGACTATGCGCGGTCTTGACTCTGGCCCTATACGCAGCCTTGCGGTGAACCCATGTATCGCCTGATTCGAAACATTCATCTGACACTCGGGCTAGCGTTCGCCCTAGCGCTCGCCGTCTACCTGGTCAGCTCTGTCAGGCTCGCCCACCGCTCGTGGTTCAAGCCGCAACCGACCGTCTCAGAGAAGAGTGTCGCCGTTGACCCGCGCGACGCGGCGACTCCTCGAGCTCTGGGGCTACACCTGATCGAGGAGCACGGATTTCGCGGGGAGATCGTTCGAATCCAGCCCTCGGACGAGGGCAGCTTCGCCTTTACGATCCGTCGACTCGGGACAGGCTACCAAGTTCGATATCAGCGCGGCGCTCGGGAAGCGCACGTCAAGGAGACGAGATTAGCCTTTATCGGCATGTTGCAAAGCATGCACTTCTCGTATGGCTTCTGGCACGAAATGGGACTGATTAACATCTGGGGGGCCGTGCTGCTGTTGACCTCGATCGCGTTGCTGGCGATCGGTGCCAGCGGGATCTATCTCTGGTTCGAGACTCACGACGAACGCAAGGTCGGTTCAGTGTTGCTCACGTCCGCCCTGGTGTTCGGTTTGGGCTTGCTGGTGCTCGTTCGGATTCAAGGCTAGACCGCGGCCGCCCTCCACAGCGACCGAGTGCAAAGCTGCCCGCTGCGGGTCGTTGAGATTTCATCGATGTGTTCTTGACGCTATGCTAAGCGCCGTATGCGCTGGCTGACAACGATCGCACTCGTGATTTCATGCGCCGCCTGCAATGGCGGTCCGGAGTCGGCCCAATCGCTGAGAGACGAGGCTGACAGGCGCCTGGCCCAGATCGAAGGCACCATATCGCTTGCCGGGCTCGATCAATCGGTGGAGATCCTGCGGGATCGCTGGGGTGTGGCCCACATCTACGCGGAGACCGTTCACGACCTCTTCTTTGCGCAAGGCTTCGTTGCCGCCCAAGACCGGCTCTACCAGATCGAGATCTGGCGAAGAACCGGTTCGGGAGAACTCGCCGAGATCTTCGGCCCGGACTACGTCTCGCGCGATCGAATCGCTCGCCTGGTGCGCTATCGCGGCGACATGGAGGCTGAATGGGCGAGCTACTCGCCCCACTCCAAGGAGATCGCCGAAGCGTTTACTTCCGGAATCAACGCGTACGTCGATCGCAATCGTGACAACCTTCCGATCGAATTCGAGCTATTGGACTTCGAGCCCGGTGTCTGGAAACCGGAGCATGTGCTGCTGCGGGTTGCCGGGCTGTTGATGGTACGGAATATCAGCCAGGAGATCGCACGCGCCAAGATGGTCTCTCAACTCGGCATCGATGAGACACAGCGCTGGTATCCGACCGATCCAGCGCGAGAGCTGCGGCCCGATCCCGATGTCGACCTGGCGGGAATCGATGACCGCGTTACAAGCGAATACCGCCGGGCCGTCAGCATTCCCGTGCTTCACGATCAGGACGGCTCAAACAACTGGGTCGTCAGCTCGGAACTCAGCGCCTCGGGCGCGCCCTTGTTGGCGAGCGACCCACACCGGCCGGTGATCTTGCCTTCGTTGAGGTACGCAATACACCTCAACGGCCCGGGATGGAACGTGATCGGTTCTGGCGAGCCGGCCTTGCCCGGCGTCGCGATCGGCCACAACGACCGCGTCGGCTGGGGGTTCACGATCGTCCAGTACGATCTTGCGGATCTCGTCGTGGAGAGGACCAACCCTGAGAACCGACGGCAATACCTGCTCCAAGGCAAATGGCTCGACATGGAGATCGAGCGCGAGGAAGTGAGGGTCAAGGGACGAAGCCAGCCGGAAGAGGTCGAACTCGCGTTCACGCGCAACGGCCCGGTCATCTGGGCGGATCCTGAGAGCGATAGGGTGGTCGCGCTGCGCTGGGCCGGGCAGGAACCTGGCACGGCCGGCTACCTCGGCAGCTTGGCCCTCGACCAAGTCCGGGACTGGGAGGGCTTCGTCGAGGCAATGCGGGCCTGGAAGGTCCCCGCCGAAAATATCGTCTACGCCGACGTGGACGGCAATATCGGCTGGGTTGCCGCCGGCCTCATGCCAGTGAGAGAGGGTTGGTCCGGATTGCTGCCAGTCCCTGGCCATACCGGCCGCTACAGCTGGAGCAAGTTTCTCGACGTCGAGGACCTACCGCAATTGGTCAACCCCGAGAGCGGATACATCGCGACCGCGAACCACAATATCGTTCCCGATGGGTACACGCACGATCTAGGGTTCGATTGGTCGGCCCCATACCGCATTGAACGGATCGACGAAGTCTTGGCGCGCGGTGGCAGGTTCACAATCGAAGACTTCCAGGCATTGCAACTGGACGAGACCTCCCTGCCGGCCCGCCAGCTTGTTGGAATGTTGAGGGAATCTTCCGGCGGTCCATCCAAGGCTTCCGCGATCTTCGATGGCTGGGATTTCGTCCTAGACGTCGAATCCAATCAAGCTGCGCTATTCGAGGCTTGGGTGAAGCGCCTTCCTGCCAAGTACATCGAGGCCCAGGCCCCGCCGTCCTCGCGCGGACTGATCGCTCGCTACCTGCAGCTTCCTACACTGCTCAATGGGCTGCGCACGATCCCGAGAGAGCAGCGGAACCGGATCCTGTCCGAGTCTCTCGACGAGGCTTTCGCGGAGCTAGCGTCGAGCCTCGGAGGAGACCCCGCAGGCTGGAGGTGGGGAGATCTGCACCAAATCAGTTTCCGGCACCCGCTATCCAACACGCCCGCAAGGAAGGCGGTGCTGGATCTGGGCCCCGTACGGCGGGGCGGGGACGGAAACACGCCCAATGCGACGCGCGGCCCAGGGTACTCTCAGTCCAGCGGAGCTTCCTACCGCCACATACTCGACCTGGCCGACTGGGACCGGTCGGTCTTCACCAGCACGCCGGGGCAGTCCGGCCAGCCCGGCAGCCCACACTACGACGACTTGCTGCCGACATGGGCGGAGGGGCGCTACGTCCCGCTCGTGTACAGTCGCTCGGCCGTGGAAGAGAACACCGCTCACCGGCTCTTGCTCGAGCCTGAATAGCGGGAAGCCTGCAGGAGGCTTTGGGTCGAAGCGGACGTCCGCCCCAAGGCGAAGCACAGGTCTACTCGGTTCTCGAGAGCAGCCGGGCGGTCAAAGGACTCGCGATCGCCAGCCAGCCTTGCATCCGGAGCCGAATCGCGGCCGCGACGGACCGCGCAAGGCGATCCGTGCTGCAGGTGAAACATCGCTGCGCAAATGCACCGCTGGGTTTCCGGACGCCCCGACACCGCTACAATCCTCTGCATGCTGTCCGTGTTCTCCTCCCCATCGCGCTATACGCAAGGTCCGAACGCCACGCTTTCCTTGGGATCGGAGATGAAGCGCATAGGACTGCAGGGGCCGGCGCTCGTGCTCGCGGGCAGGAGTCCGGCGAAACGTCTCTCCGGGACGTGGCAACAGGCCTT
Organism: Terriglobia bacterium; assembly: GCA_009841225.1. Taxonomy (GTDB): domain Bacteria; phylum Acidobacteriota; class Terriglobia; order Bryobacterales; family UBA6623; genus VXMF01. Next base: position 146,855 of record VXMF01000055.1, read on the forward strand.
CGGTGACGCAGGCCTCGCTTACAAGGTGCATCCGTTCGGCGGAGAATGCAGCCACAAGGAGATCGAGGACGTCAAGCAGGTCGCGCGGGAGGCGGGGGCCAACGTCATCGTCGGGGCGGGCGGCGGCAAAGTGCTAGACACTGCGCGCGCCGTGGCCTCTGAGTTGGACCTAGCCGTAGTGAACTGCCCGACCGTGGCTTCGAGCGACGCCCCGTGCTCGGCCCTGTCCGTGCTTTATGACGAGGAGGGGCGGGTCGTAGACTACCGCGTCTACGGCCGCAACCCGGACCTTGTCCTAGTCGACACCACGGTGATCGCCTGCGCGCCGCCCCGGCTGCTGGCGGCAGGCATGGGAGATGCACTGGCCACCGTGTTTGAAGCACGAACCTGTGTCGAGGGCCACGTCCGCAACATGCGCGGCGGTGCTTCCACCCGCAGTGCCCTAGCTCTCGCGGAACTGTGCTACCGGACCTTGATAGAAGACGGCCGGGATGCGTTCGCCGCCACTCAGCAGCAGGCTGTCACGCCCGCACTGGAGCGGCTCGTCGAGGCCAACACGCTGCTCTCCGGACTTGGATTCGAATCCTCGGGGCTCGCTGCCGCGCATTCGGTTCACAACGGACTCACGGTCGCCGACGGCACGCACGCGTTTTTCCACGGCGAGAAGGTAGCATTCGGCACCCTCGTTCAACTTGTGCTGGAAGGCAAGGCCAGCAGCATGCTCGCCGAGGTCATGGCTTTTTGCCGGTCCGTCGGCCTGCCCATCACGTTGGCCGACATCGGCCTTGGGGACTGTGACCGCGAGGAACTCGGCCGCGTGGCCAAGCGCACTATAGCCAAGGGCGAGACGATCCACAACGAGCCGTTCGAGGTCAACCCCGGCATGGTCGCAGACGCCATACTCGCAGCCGATGCGATCGGTCGGCGGTGGGACCGCGACCACGCCGCATAGCGCATCCCGATTGGCACTGCGCGAAGCGAGCGCGGCCATCCCTCAGCGCTCGATCTGTGCGGTTTCCTTGACCCATCCGCCGATCGCGGCGTGGCTTTCCTTGACCCGGATGACATCCCCGTCCAAGAACGTCACGAACACGATCTCGCCGGGGGGCTCTCCGTAGATCCAATCCTCGGTCTCGACACCTTCTTTGAAGTCACGGATCTTCTTCGTCGGCCTACCCTTCGCTAGCAGCACCATTTCCTTGTCCATGCCTTCAATGACCTCGTTCCTCTCGATCGCCTCGCGGTATTTCACGTCGATCTTGTCAAGATAGAGTTCCGTCGCCGAACGCTGGTTGAAGTCCAATATCGGCTTGAGCATCTCCTTGAAATCCTCGGCAGTCTTGACGGGCACACTCTCCGGAAAGACCAGGGCCAACTTGGTCCCGCCCGGCGCGTGAGTGTTCTGGGAAGCGCCCAGCGTCGTGCCGCGGCCCGCTGCCCCGGCAACCTGGATACGGTGCCACCAGCGGCGCCCGCCGCCGATGCCGTGGTTGATCTCGAAGACTAGCTTCTTGCCGGCGAACTGCACGTTGGTGATCTGGACCAAATCGCCGAGCCTCGCCGCCGGCCCGAATTTCGTCATCGCCTCTGCCCACTGCCTGCGGTCATACTGGCCGCTGGGCCTAAACACCAAGGGCTTCTTGGACCTAGGGATCTGGAGCTTGGCCGTGCCGTATTCGGCGTTCAGGTCACGAATCAACTGAGCCCGCTGTCCCGGCGTCAGCTTCTCGGTCTTCGCTCTCACCGACGGGGCGGCCAGACTCAGCGCCAACAGCGCGATCAATCCCGCCAAGACCTGTCGCGAGAAAGTCGCGATCTTCGTGCGGGGCATCCCAGAGCATTGGTTCGGACGTACCGGATTCCGGGAGCCGCCAGACGATCGCCAGCAGGGCCAATGCCATGCCGGTCGCAAGCAGTCCGCCTTCGAATCCATAGTCGCCACCGGTGACCCATTCGGGTTGCCCGAGCCTGAGGTTCAAATCACTCAGCCTTATTGTAATGCCGGAGATGTTCACGCCAAGCACCGCCTGTGCGACATTCCAGCCGAGATGCAGGCCTGTAGCCAGCCATAGAGACCTTTGCCGAACAACCGCCACACCGAAGACGGCTCCGAACAGCGCGGTGTTGCACGTCGCCAAGGCCGTAATGCCGGGATTCGCCCCGTGCAGGGCAGCGAAACCGGCGGAAGTCAGGACGACGGCTCCAGCAGGCCCCAGCGCCCGGGCCAGACACTGCAGCAGCAGGCCCCGCGCGAACAGCTCCTCGCCGGTAGCGCCGACCGCCAGCAGCGCGAGCCCCAACACAGGCATCGCCCGCAGGTCGAATCGAAGTGCTTCGGCCTCGATCGGCACCCACCGGGCCCAGCCGAGTGGCAACGCCACGAGCACTAGGGCGCCGCAGCCGAGGAGCCCCATGACCAGCCCTAGCGGAACGCCTCGGCCCGCGCCGGGCCCCAGCCCGACCCGCCGCCAGCTGGCGCGGGGCAGAAAGGCCACGGTTAGGGCGGTGACGGTCACCGTGCCGAATAGCAACGGCACAGTGCCGAGTACCAACTGGTGATCCGAAAGCGATGCCAGCGCCAACGCCACAAGGCTCGCGCAGACATAGGTGTTGAACACGGTCAGTACGGCCAGACCGAGATATTTCAGCCGCTCTCTTAGCGCTACCACGTGGTCGGGCATCGGCGGTTTCGTTCCACGGTACAGTCAGGCTCTGCGTGATGGCAACCGCCCGGCGCATCGGCCTCCGACAACGCTCTCGCCACTGCAACTCCAACCGCACGATTGCCTAGCAGCCGTGATTGACAGGCGGACTTTTGACCGCCTATGCTCGAAGTAGAAAACGCATGGCCAACCATAAGTCAGCAATCAAGCGCATCCGGCAAACGGCGCGCCGGACCGCCCGCAACCGGGCGGCCAAGAGTCAGCTTCGCACCAAGCTGAAGAAGTTCCGCGCCGCCGTAGATGGCCAGGGAGACGCCTCGGCCACAGATCTGCTCGACTCGACAGTAGGCTTGATCGACCGTTCCGTCCGCAAGGGCGTGTTGCATCGGAACAAAGCCAACCGCCTGAAATCTTCCGTCGCGCGGGCCGCCAACAAGACTGCCCAAGCTCCTTCGTCATAGCCGCCTCCGGCATTCAGCCGGCCGTCCCGAACTAGAAGAGCCGCGCTCAGCGGGTCAGCTTCATGACCAGCGCTTCCATCAGGACGCGGTCGTCCGGCCGCGCGCTGCGCAAGCCGCGGTCCACTTCGAACAGCTCGATCAGCGCCGCCCGCAACTCGTCGGCGCGATAGCGCGAGACGATGCCCTCGAGCTGCCTGGCCCGCATGGGCCACACCTTGATTCCGAGGCCGGGCAGGTCCCGGCGAATCTCACGGGCGCTGCCGGCACCGACCTCCTTGGCGGCCAAAGCCTGCCGGAACAGAGTGGCCAGGGCGCTCACTTGCAGGCCCCAGTACATCCCCGCCTTGGCCATTGTGTCGAGGACCTCCAACGCCCGCGCCCGGTCGCGATCAGCGATGGCGTCCGAGAATTCGTACATTCCGCGCTGTCTCGCTTCAGGCACCAACAAGGCCAGGTCGTCCGAAGTGACCTCGCGCGCATCGCCGACGTATAGTTTCAGCTTTGCCAACTCGCTCTCGAGGCGAAACGCATCCGCGCCGAGCATCTCGATCAACTCGGCCAGCACCGCCTGCGGAACTCTCAGCGACATCCGCTTGGCCAGCACTTGCCCGACATACAGGGCATCGGATTCGCTCAAGGGCTTGAAGTCGACTCTTTCAGGCACAGACGCATAGAACTTCGCCAGCCGCTCCAACTTGGCGCTGTCGTCACGGTCGTCCCAGCGGTGCTTGGTCGCCTCGATCAGCACGACCACGTCAGGAAGCGGATCCCTGAAGTATGCCTCTAGCCCAGCCTTCTCCTGCTTGCCCTCGTTGGTCGCGATTCGGGGCAAGACCTGGTCGGCGTTGCGCGCGACGACCAGCCGGGCGCCGCCGAACAACGACGGTGTCAGTACCTCCTCGATGAGATCGCCGAGACGGTCGTCCTTCAGGTCGAGCTCGACGACCGAACCCTCGTCAGGGTCCGGCCCGAGCAGGGCGCTGCGAAGGAATTCGGCACACCGTGCGCGGTAGAATGGCTCGGCACCCAAGAAGAGGTAGCCCGGGGCAGGTCTGGCCCCTTTTTTGAGCCGGCCGCTCAGTTCCTTCGGGCTCAAACACACACCGTACCACCTCGTCCCAGGACGCCCCGGAGGAGCTTTCGATGCGCACCGCCAAATTCTTCGCCGTCACGATGCTGCTTGCGGTCCCGATGTTGGGAGGAGACTCCGCCGAATTCGCGGCGTGGGTCTCGAGCCAGTACCGCGTCAGCCCGAACATCACATACAAGACTGCCAGCAACGCCGAGCAGAAACTCGACGTGTACTGGCACCGCGGCGAGCCCACTCCTCGGCCGACCGTGATTTACATCCACGGTGGCGGCTGGGTCGGCGGATCGAAGGAAAGCAGCGTGCTGGCAATCGCGCCGTACCTGGAAATGGGCTTCAATGCCGTGAACGTGGAATACCGCCTTGGCCGCGTGGCCCTCGCCCCCGCGGCTGTCGAGGACTGCCGCTGCGCCCTGCGCTGGGTCATTCGCAACGCCGAGACATACGGCTTCGACACCAGCAAGCTGGTGGTGACCGGACGCTCCGCGGGCGGACACCTCTCCCTAACTACCGGAATGCTGCGAGCGGCGGCCGGCTTCGATGCCGAATGCATCTCATCCGGCGAGCCGCGGGTCGCGGCGATCGTGAACTACTACGGCATCACGGACGTGGCAGACCTGATGGCCGGCCGGCCGAACCAGAAGAGCTATGCCGTCAGGTGGCTTGGCAGCATGACCGACCGCAAGAAGATCGCCGACGCGGTCTCGCCCATCCACCATGTCCGGAATGACCTGCCGCCGGTTCTCACCATCCACGGAGACGCTGACAGGGTTGTGCCCTACTCGCATGCGGTGGAGTTGCATCGCCGCCTCGAAGCGGCCGGAACCAAGCACCGCCTGCATACCGTCAAGGGCGGCGGGCACGGCGGGTTCTCGAGCAAGCAGGTCGCAACGATCGACAAGACGATCCGCGACTTCCTTGCCGAGCAGGATCTGATGCCTTAGCGGCCAAGGATCACTGCACAGCTTTCAAGTACTTGTCGATATATTCACGCAAACGCAAACGCAAGCCGTGCATTACAGGCCAAGCTGTGATCCTTAGCGATTGGTCGCCGATGCGAGTGACGGGCATGAGTTCCCGCGTGGACGAGGTGATGAACACCTCGTCGGCAGCGTAGAGATCGTCGGGATACAACACCCGCTCCTTGACCGGCTCGCCAAGCTCTTCCAGCATCACTGCACGGGTGACGCCGGGCAGCGACCCGCTCGCGAGCGGAGGCGTGAGAGTCACGCCGTCCGTCACGGCGAACACATTGGCCGATGTACATTCAGACACCTCGCCGCGCTCGTTGAGCAGCAGGGCATCGGCGAAACCCGCTCGCTGGGCATTCTCGAATAGCGTCAAGTTGTGCGCCCACGACAACGTCTTGGTCCCGGCGAACCGAGACTCGGAATCGCGGCCGTGGGGTTGCAGCGCGAGTTCAACGCTGCCGGGGTCAGGGCTCAAGTCGGCAGTGAACGCGACCACGTCTGACGCCCGGCCGGAGCCGGGGCCCTCGAACAGTCCGCCTTGGCTGCGCATCACGTTGACGCGCATCTTCGCCTCGGGACAGCCGTTCCGAAGCACCAGCTCGATCAACCGCGACCGCAACTCGTCTCGACTCGGCGGCATCTGCACATGCAGCAGGGCGGCATCGCGCGCCAAGCGCTCCCAGTGGCGCTCGAACGCGAACGGGATGCCTCGGTAGACGCGCAGCGTAGAGAAAACACCCCACCCGCTAAACAGTCCCACCTGTCCCGGGCGCAGGATAGCTTCGTCGCTCGGGACGATCGCATCGTTGTGGAGGACGAAGCGGTGAATCACCCTCTCATTATGCGTCTGGCCGCGGAACGCCCGATGCTAGCCCATGTGGAACAGGCTCAGGCGCGGGAGGCCCAGCAGCTCGAACGTCTTGCGCCGAACATAGGTCTGCTTCAGCGACCCTAGCTGCTCGGCCGTCATCCTGCGGCGGTAGGGCTTGAGCTCCGCATCAAGCTCGCGGCCGACTTGCAACAGCTGGTACTCGCTCAGCGCGACGGTGGCTGCGGCGAACAGCCGGTCGTCGAGAACAGTCAGCTTGCGCTCGACATCTTCCAAGTCCCCCAGTTCCCCGCCCTCGGCCTGCTCAGCCAGACGTTCCAGGGTGTCGGCCATGCCGCCAAGAAGGTCTTCCGGCACGCCCCGCCCGCGCGCCGCTTGGCGCAACTGCCCGGCGCGTTCCATGAAGAACGCCGCCAAAGCGGCTGGCTCGAACCCGGCACTCGCGGACTGCTGGATGGCACTGTCCCCGTGCGCCATCTCGCGAGCCGCGCCGAGCACTTCTTGGGAGCAGTAGGCCACCGAATTGACCGTCGAAAAGCGGCGCCGCTTGGCGGCGTGATACTTCTCGAAAGACCTGTCGATGCCCTTCAAGACCGCGCCGAGTGGAATGCCAGCATCCTTCCAGGACTCGACCAGCACCCAATCCAGCGGGGACATCATGAACATCCCGCTGTTGCGGGCGCGCCGGAAATGCTCTTCCACCTCGGTGAAGTAGTTGAAGTAGTTCACGGGTCGGGAACGACGCTGAGGGGATCAAAGGTATAGGCCGTTGAAAACCATCTTGAAGGTGGCGTTGGACTGGCCGCGGTACTGCGGGCGGATGCCGAAAAGAATCACCCGGCCATTGCCGAACGGCACGTCCAGCACGGCCGCTCGGTTTGCCAAGTGGCCTTCCCCAAGCAGCCACCCGGAGGCCAGCACGTTGCGCCCAGGAAAGCGCAGCACCTGCCGCAGCTCGGCCGCGAACTGGCGGCGAACGCGGAACACGGGACCCGACTGGAGCCACACAGCCTCCCGCTCTTGCATGCCGATGCAAAGTGGGTGGGACAGGTCCGCTTCCACGTTCACCAAAGTGCCCGGCGCGAAGAAGCGCTGCTTTGGGAGTCCCTCGATGGCATTCTCCACCGGCAGGCCCAATCGGTCGGCCGCGTACGATGCCGCCCGGCTGAAAGCCATGACCGTGCCGCCGGCCCGGGCAAAATCGACCAAGGCGGCCGCTCCGGCCTCCCCCAATCCGCCGCGGTACTCGGGAGGCACGATCGACTCGCCGCCTCCGTAGTCGTGGGCAAATCCCTTGTCCAGCACTTCCGGAGCTACATCAGGCAGGATCACAACGTCATACCTGCCGACCAAGCCGTCCGCAACTTGGGCGTTCCCCACCGTCTCATAGGGCATCTCGTAGCGGTCGAACAGCCATCGCGTCCAGCCTTCGTCCATGATCGGCACGTGTCCCGCATAGATCGCCACCCGCGGAAGAGCCAGTAACGGGTACCCGGCAGCCAGCGTGTCGCTGGGCACGCACTCGACACCCCACTCGTTCGCCAGCTCCTCCAGAACCGGAACCAGATCGGGGCCGGAACGAAACAGGAACGCCCCGTCAGACGGCCTCCGATGCACAGCCACCCCTCTGGCCAGCAAGCGATTCACCGCGACCCAGCTAGAGCCCAAGTTGGGCGAAAGCATCAATTCGTCGGCGGCCGCCACCCCACCGCTCAGGTGAGGGACTCGCTCCACCACTTCGGTTACAAGATCGAGCTCGCCCGAGACCGGATACGCTTCCACGCCCATCAGTAGCGGCAGCGTGTGCGCGGTGGCGTCATACGGCATCAGGGGGGGCCCGCCCGGGTACTGGCGCAGATCGGGATAGTCCTGGCGGGACAGCAAGGTGTTCGCGAACGCACCATAGGGCTGCGCAAGCTGGACGACAAAGTCGCCCTCGCGCACGGTGCGATCTTCCGCCGTCGCATCCTCCAAGGCCCGAACGATCTCGACATCGCCAAATTCCAGCGTGCGCAGCAGGCGCGCAGCGGCCGACAAGTCGTGCTGTTCGCGGGGCACGACAAAAGCGCGCCCGTGCCCTCGATCGATGATCCTCTTGCCAATGCGGTAGAAGTTCCGGAGCAAGTCCGATCGCCGCAGCGCGGCGCTGTATAGCACGGATTCGAACGTGATCAGCTGGTTGTCGACGATGTCGCGCAAGCGCCACTCGCCTCCCGGCCATGGCTCCAAGAAGTTCCAGCTGCTCGTGCTCGGATCGTAGCCCTGACGATTGGTCTTGAGCTGTTCCGGGACGACCGTGATCGGCGAGGCGAAGCGGGCGCTCGCGCTCTCGCTCAACAGTCGCAGGGCACCGTGATAGCTCTGGTAGTGGCGCGCTGGCGAGTAATAGTCGTAAATCCCGTTCACGAGAACGCCCGTCTTGCCCGCCGCCGTTAGATCCATCGCCATCGCGGTTCCGAAAGCATTGACCTGCTGGGTGATCAGGGCGTCAATGTTCGGGTCGATCGGATCGATCCACGGCGGCACGAAGATGCGCGCTCCATTGGAGCCCATCTGATGCACGTCGTAGACGATCTGGGGGCGCCACCTGTTGTGCACCTTCTCCACTATGAGCCGGGTCTCTTGCTGGGTGAATATGTACCAATCCCGGTTATTGTCGTGACCCAGGTACTTGTGATACAGGGAGGTAAGCGGCGCTCCTTCGTAGGGTCCGCCGACCCATCGCCTGTACCACTCCCTGACCTTGTCGACCCCGTCGGGGTTCAGCGAGGGCACTAGGAGCAAGATGGTGTTCGCGAGGATGGCGCGGTGGCGGTCGCTGTCCTGAGTCAGCAGGTCGTGGGCGAACTGCACCGCCGTCATCGTTGAAGCCACTTCGTTGGAGTGGATCGAGCAAGTGATCACGATGGCAGGCTTTCCCTCTTCCGCTAGATCGAAAGCCTCTTCCTGCGCAAGCGCTCGCGGGTCCGCAAGCTTGGTCAAGATCTCCCTGTAGTGCTCGATACGCTCGAGCGTCTCGGGGGCGGCAATCGTCGCAAGGATCAGGGGCCTGCCCTCGGTCGACTCGCCGAGTTCTTCGACCCGCACCGAATCGCTGCCAGCGTCGAGGATGCGGAAGTACTCCACCACCTCGGACCACGCGACCAAGGTCCGATCATCGCCCATGGAGTGGCCGAAGTGCTCTTCGGGCGTCGGCAGGGCGGCGAGCGCAGGCAGGGCGCTCACCAAGAGGGTCAGCAGCCGCATCAGTACCTCAATGGTACGAAGCCCGGAGACAAGCGCCAAGCGGCCGGGCAGACGGCGACATTGATTGCATCAGTCAGGCCGCGATGGCGGGCACCGAGACCAGACAGCGCCGCTCGTGCTCGAGTAAGAAGCGCTTCGCAATCAGGCCGCCGGCGTAGCCTGTCAGATTGCCGTCAGCTCCTACGACGCGATGGCAAGGCACGAGAATTGACAGTGGGTTGCGTCCGATCGCCGCGGCCACTGCACGCACCGCCCTAGGTCTTCCCAAGCGTGACGCAAGTTCGCCGTAGCTAAGCGTGTGCGCCGGCGCGATCTCGCGCAGAGCGGTCCAGACATCGACTTGGAACGGCGTGCCGCGCATATCCAACGGGATATCGGGCGAGTACTCCAAATCAGAATCGAAGTAGCAAGCAAGGAATGCCTCCGCCTGCAACAAGAAGATGTTTCCGTGCCCCGGACGAACTCCGGCGGGAGCTAGCCGGGCTTCCAGCCTAGGCGCTTGCACCGGGAAGTAGATCGCTACCAGGCCAGCGTCACTGGCCAGCATGCGGATCTCACCCAATGGACTGAAGAACTTGGATCGTTGCAAACCGGAGCCTCGTTTGCGCTAAAGATAGCACGGCCGCCGGGAGTCTTACCCACGCCGCGCAGATGCCCGGCTCGCAAGGCCCCAGAGGGCGAATTGGCCGCTGACCGGCCTGGAACCGGCCACCTCCGAGGGAATCCTAAGCCCTTGATAGACTGAAGCCAAGGGCGTTGCAGCACCATGGCTGAGATTTCCCCGTCGATCTTGGCGGCCGACTTCACCGCATTGGGCGAGCAGATCCGACAGGCAGAGTCGGGCGGCGCGCGGATGCTCCACGTGGACGTCATGGACGGCCACTTCGTCCCGAACATCTCCATCGGGGTTCCAGTGGTCGAATCGCTGGCAAGGACCACGGACCTAGTACTGGACTGCCACTTGATGGTGGCCAATCCAGAACACTACACGAAGGCATTCATCGACGCTGGCGCCAAGATGGTCACCGTGCACCAAGAGGCCTGTCCGCATCTGGGCAGATTGCTCGGGCGGATCCGAGACCACGGAGCGGCGGCGGGGGTGGCGCTGAACCCGGCCACTCCGCTAAGCACGCTCGATGAGGTTCTGGCGGAGGTGGACCTCGTGCTGATCATGAGCGTCCATCCAGGCTTCGGCGGGCAGTCGTTTCTGCCCAGCAGTCTCGACAAAGTCAGGCGCCTCAGCGCACTCCGCCGTCACGCCGGTCACGAGTTCCAGATTCAGGTCGACGGCGGGGTGAATCTGGACAACGCGGGACTGCTGGCCGAAGCCGGCTGCGACATCTTGGTAGCAGGCTCCAGCGTGTTCGGGGCGGACGACATCGCCGGAGCGGTGCGTGCGCTGTCTGCGCGGGCGAACTTGCCAGCGCTTGCAAGCGCTTGAGCCCTGCCTTGCGGCGGGGCCAGGCCTAGCAACGTGGCAGCGCTCTTCTTGGCGCGAAGCCCGCGCTCGATGAGTATGCGCGCTGAACTATTTCGCCGATTCAGCGTACTATAAAGGCGATGCCCCGCTTACACCTAGCGTCTCTCGCAGGTCTTGCCGCGCTGGTCCTGCTACTGGCCAGCGGCTGCGGCAAGAGCCCGTACGACAATCCGATCGCGAACAACTCCCAGCAGCCGGACAAGATCCTGTTCGACAAGGCGGTGGAGAACATCGAGCGCCATCGGTACGAGCTCGCCCGCATCACGCTCCAGACGCTGATCAACACCTACCCAGACAGCGAGTACATCGCCAAGGCCAAGCTGGCGATCGCGGACAGCTGGTATCGCGAGGGCACATCTGAGGGGCTGGCCCAGGCCGAGGCGGAGTACAAGGACTTCATCACCTTCTTTCCCAACATGGAAGAGGCGGCCGAGTCCCAGCTCAAGATCTGCCAGATCCACTACAACCAGCTGCAGAAGCCGGACCGCGACACGCTCCACGCGGTGCGGGCCGACCAAGAGTGCCGCCAGCTGCTGCTGCGCTACCCGAACACGGTGTTCCTCGACGAGACGCAGCAGCTCCTGCGCAACGTCCAGGAAGTCATCGCAGAGGGCGAGTACCGGGTGGGGATGTTCTATGTCAAGAAGGGCAGCTTCCGGGCAGGCGTGAATCGCCTGCAGGGAGTGACGGACCACTACCCGCTGTTCAGCAGAGCGGACGAATCCCTGTGGCTCTTGGGCGAGAACTACGGCAAGCTCGGCGACAACTTCGAGGATCAGCAGGTCGCCGCGTACCAGAAGATCGTGTCGGATTACCCGTTGAGCCCATACGTGGAAGGCGCCAAGGAGAAGCTCAGCGCACTACAACGCGAAACGCCCGAGACCGATCCAGAGCGCTTCGAACTGCACAAGTACAACGTGGAACATCGCGTGGAGCCAGGCCGCATGAGCACGTTCTGGGGCATCTTTCGCGGCAAGCCGGACCTAGGCATGGCCGCGAAGGCCGGCGATCCCGCCATGACCACGCTGATGCCCTCTACCCCCCCGGGGATCCAAGCCTCTGCGGCTGCGGCGGTAGAGCCCACCGCCGACGTCACAGTCGAGACCATCTCCGGACCGAGCGCGTTGGATTCCGAGCCTGACGCACGCCTGAACCAGCCCGAGACCGAGTCCAGCGAGACTGCAGCCGAACAAGACCAGCAGAACTGAGCCCCGTGGCCACCATCTTCGTCGCCGACGACAATCCCCACGTGCACAGCATGGTGGAGAAGTCTCTCGGGGCCGACGGGCACGAGATCGCGGGCACCATGGTCGGCTCCGAGGCCTTGGAGTCGATCGCGCAGAGCAAGCCAGACATCGTGCTGCTGGACAGCACGCTCGGAGAGCTCAACGCTTTTGACACCTGCCGCGAAGTGCTCTCCTTGCCCGGTATGGAAAAGCTGCGCGTAGTCTTGCTGGCTGGACCGCTGGAGACCATCGACAGTTCCGAGGCCCTGCAGGCGGGCGTTTCGAGTGTGCTGCAGAAACCACTCGATCCCGAGAGCCTCAGCGCGTTGGTCGGAAACGGCGGTGACGGCGCGGCCGCAGACGGATCAAAGTCCAGGCCTCCAGCGGTAGACCTGCTCGTCCACCAGGCTCTCGGCGATGCGGATTCACAGCAATTGCGGAACGCGATCCACAAGCAGGTCGAGGCAGTCGTGAACGCCTCGATACCCTCGCTTGTCGACCACATCGCGGATCGACTCGCAGAGAAGCTGAAGCCCAAGTAGCCCCAGCCGCACAGTGTTCGGCGGCTCGAAGATCCCTTGGGGCCAGCAGCTGTTTCGCAACCGGATCGGCGCAACCCACTACCTGCCGTACAGGTCCGCCTGGTCTACGATGAGAGTGCTGCGGGCGCGTAGCTCAGCTGGATAGAGCATCTGCCTTCTAAGCAGAGGGTCCCAGGTTCGAGTCCTGGCGCGCCTGCCATGGCTCAAGGGTCCGGACCGGACACATAGGTAACAGGACGGTCATTGGATGAACAAGAAACGGTGAAGTTCCTTGCTTACCTCATTTGGGCAATCTGCTTGCCCTTTGACCCAATCACCTTGTCACTGGCAATGTGCCTGTATTGGTGGTTGAGTGGGGGTGAAGATAATCAATGACAAGTAGAACAAACGTACCGGAGACATAGGTTACAACCTCGCGCCGATCAGGCTGCTCGCCGTTTCACCCATCTGGAGAGCGTGGAATCTCCCGTGGATCTCGCAGGCTCGTGAAGCAACCGCCTGGAATCTCTGAAGGGCAGCGGGTTGGGACAACACAGCATACGGATCAACTCGCAATGGAAGATCTGTATTTGTTGGGAAGACGATGGGCCGTGCGACATGGAGATCGTGGATCACTGCTGGGGGGTGAGTCATGAATGCGAGGAATGGTATGAGGCCGGTGCATCCGGGAGAGATATTGCGGGACGAACTCGAAGCACTCGGCCTGTCGGCCACTGCGCTGGCAAGGGAGTTGGACGTGCCGGTAAACCGCATCACGGCCATCCTGCACGGCCAGCGGGGAGTGACGGCCAACACGGCGTTGCGCCTGGCGCGGTATTTCGGGACGACTCCGCAGTCCTGGCTGAACTTGCAAAGGAACTACGAGCTTCGCCGGGCCGAGATTGAGGCGAGCCGCGAGATTACAGAGCGCGTCAAGCCCCGAGGAACGGCCGCTTAGACAGGACTTGTAGCAGACTCTTGCCGGTGTCCGCCTCAGCAACTACAGTAGTGGCTGCCGTTGTTAGGGTCTTGCGGCGCCGCTTCCGACCGCATGCGCCACGTTTACTTGGAGCACGACATGCCGATAGACATAAGACTTGCTTGTGGAATGGTTGCCTGCTCGCTCGTCGCGGGCACCGCGCAAGGCGCACAGATAATCCGCGAGTCACTATCAACGAACCTGGTGAGCGCAGGCGCAGTCGAGTACGCGATTCTGCTCCCTGACAGCTACTCTCCCGACGGCGAGCGATTTCCGCTCCTGTTGCTGCTGCATGGCGCGGGCGGCGACCGGGAGAAGATTGCACGGATCGAGCCACAGATCAGCGAGATGTGGGCCTCGAACGAGCTTCCGCGCATGGTGGTCGTGACCCCATCGGTTGCGGCCGGCTCGATCTACTTGGACAGCTTTGACGGCAAGGAGCGCTGGGAATCCTTCCTAATGGACGAGTTCCTGCCACACCTGCGGGCTCGATATCGCGTCAGCCGTGAGCGCGAGACGACGATGGTGAGCGGGGGCTCGATGGGCGGAAACGGCAGCTTGCGGCTCGGTTTCAAGTATCCCGAGACCTTCGGAGCTGTAGCCGCGATGCAACCCGCTGTATGGCCTGGCGTGACTTGGGACCAAGTGCCGGATCGCAACAAGATCCGCCCTCCGGAGCGCATTGCGAATCTGTTCGGCGACCCGTTCGACGACAAGCGCTTCCTGCGGGAGAATCCTGCATCGATTGTTGAGCGAGACCCGTCGCGACTTCTGGGCTCGGCGATCTACATCGAGGTCGGCGAGCACGACGGCTTCGGATTCGTCGAGGGTTCAGACTTCATGCATCGCCTGCTCTGGCGTCATCGCATCCCGCACGAATTCCGTCTGGTGCGATGGGCGGATCACGTCGGCAGCACGATGGTGGAGCGATCCCGAGATCGCTTCCGCTTCCTAGCGCGCTATCTGGAACAACCGACCGCTCCCGAGCCAGCGGTCGAGAGGTTCCGCGAGCGCATGGCGGAGCGTCATCGATCGAGAGGATTGGAACCGTTCGGATTCTGGCCGAACTCGACACTGCGTTCCTATGACGCAGGAGACGGCCTTGAGAGCTTGCGAGCTGTTCGGGATTCCAGGGAGGTTCGAGCCGAGCGCGGGGTCATCCGCATTGCCGATGTCCCTTATGCGAGAAATCCTGAGACTGACCCGCTGAGGCAAAGCATGGACATCTATATCCGGGAGGGGCTGACCGACGCACCTGTCGTCTTGTATGTGCATGGCGGCGGGTGGGTCCGCGGCGATAAGGCAAGAGCCTTGTTCAAGCCGGCGTATCTGGTTCCGAAAGGATACCTGTTCGCTTCAATGAACTATCGCTTCCATCCCGAAGCGAGCCTGGCAGAAATGGCAGCGGACGTCGCTTCGGCCGCGGTCTGGCTCAAGCAGCACGCATCAAAGTACGGAGGCGATGGGGCGAGAATCACATTGATGGGACATTCTGCCGGAGGACACCTAGTTGCCTTGGTGGGTTCGAATCAGATCTTCATGGAAGGGGCTGGGGGATCGTTGAGCGACCTCTCCGGTGTGGTCGTGATCGACTCTGCAATGCTCAACGTGCCGGACCGCATGAAAACGGCCGGGCAGTCCCAAATCGGCGTGTTCGGCAGTGCGCCGAAAGGATGGGTCCCTGTGTCGCCCTGGCACCACGTCGAAGCAGGAAAGGGCATACCGCCGTATCTCCTGTTTACCTCCGACGGCCGAGCGGTCTCGCAAGAACAAGCCGCCATGTTAGCCGCCAAGTTGGAGCGGCATGGCATCGAAGCGTTGTCCCATGAGGGAAAGGGGCGAGCTCATACTCCTCTAGACACATACATGGGAGTAGACGGGGACGCGAGCACCGGCATCCTCCTGAATTTCTTGCGCCGGCATGCGGACACGCACTAGCGATCCTCGCGCCAAAGTTCCCTGCGGCGCGGGCAGGGGCAATCGCGTTGCGCCGGACCGGTCGATACAGTGCGGGCAGTTGCACAACCCCGGGGAGGACCCAGGCAAACGGCGGAATCTGAATCCGAGCAGTCGGAGCGTATCGCGGCGATGCTGCAACTCCGGCGCTGGATCCGGACCGCGCTGGCAGTCGCTGGCGCGCGATATTACAGAGGCTTTGCAAGCCAGACTAATCCTGCAAGGCAAAGGGTTTAGAGGAGCTCGCACTCAAGATGGCCGGGACCAGCGGCCGGGCCGTCACTCCACGGGTAACCGGCAGGCTCGCCTAGCGTCTTAGTCAGGCAAGGAGGCAGGCTGGCAGCCGACAGTCATCGCCCCCGCCGCAGCAGCGATTTCTACCAGGAGGCAAGCATGCAGGAACCATTCCAGTCCTCAACTTCACGGCGCGCGTTCGCGAGGACCGTGGCAGCTGCCTCGGCCTTCTACACGGTTCCGGGGCTCTTCGCAGAGCAGCTCGCATTGACCCCCACCGTGACGGAGGGCCCGTACTATCCGGACGAGATGCCGCTGGACACGGACAACGACCTACTGATCATCAACGACGCCGCGACGCCTTCCTTGGGCCAGATCGCGCATGTGACCGGGAAGGTAATGACTACGGCCGGCGAGCCCGTGCGGAACGCGACGGTGGAAATCTGGCAGGTGGACGCGAACGGCGTCTACATTCATAGCGCCGCGCCGGGCAAGGATCGTCGGGATTCGAATTTCCAAGGCTTCGGACGCTTCGAGACCGGCTCTTCCGGGGAATACCGGTTCCGGACGATCAAACCCGTGCGCTATAGCTTCGGCACGGGGCGGGTCCCGCACATCCACTACGCCGTCAACCTGAGTGGCCGCCGAGTTCTGACGACGCAACTCTTCCTCAAGGACCATGACGGCAACGAGGCCGACCGCGTGATCCGGCAGGCAGCACGTTCCGGGGAACCCTCGTCGCTGTTTGTGGATTTCGATCCTGTGCCGGGCTCCAAGATCGGGGAGGTCACCACGGTCTTCGACCTCGTCATCGACCCGGATGCGGGGCCTAGCTCCCGCAGGGGGTTCGGTCGGGGCCGGTTCGGACGGCGCGGCTAGCAATCCCTGCCGACATTGCCGGGTCGCGGGCAAGAGATCTAGGCTTGCTCGCGACGGCTCCCGGGCCGTCGATCAAGATCCTGTCCGATCCTGCACCGGCTCCGTCAGACGGTGCCCACTTGTGCCACTGAGCCGGCTCCGACGGGCGTTCTAACGGACCCGTTGGAGTAGGCTTAGGGAGGCAAGCCCTATGCGAATCGCTCTTGTCCTGCTCGCTTTCGCCGCGTGGTCGACCGCCCACGCCGCGCCGAATCTGGTCGTGTTCCTGACCGATGATCTGGGCGGCAGGGACACCAGCGTGTACGGCTCGCGCGACGTGCGTACGCCCAACATCGAGCGGCTGGCGGCCATGGGGATGACCTTCGAGAACGCCTTCATCGCGTCGCCGGCGTGCGCGCCAAGCCGCGCGGCCCTGCTGACAGGCCTGATGCCCGCACGCAACGGCGCAGAGGCGAATCACACCTACCCTCATCCCGGCACGGCATACCTCACCGAATCGCTCCACGGCCTGGGCTATGAGATCGCAGCGTTCGGCAAAGTGGCGCACGGCGAGGCCAAGCCTGAATATGGCTTCGACTTCTACTCCAGACCACGCGTCGGACTGGCAAACAACGTCGCGGAATATTTCGAGGAGCGCTCCTCAGACAGCCCGCTCTGCCTATTGGTCGGCGACAGGCGCCCTCACGTGCCTTGGACCGAGGACAACATCTACAAGCCGGAGGATGCCAGCCTGCCGCCATATTTCGTCGACACGCCCGAGACCCGAGAGCACCGCGCGCGGTACTACTCCGACATCACCGGGCTGGACAGCGAGTTCGGACGGGTGATGGAATTGGCCACGAAGGAGCTGGGCGAAGACATTATCTTCGTGTTCACCAGCGACCACGGCGGCCAGTGGCCGTTCGGAAAGTGGAACCTCTACGACCACGGCATCCGGGTTCCGTTGATCGTGGCTTGGAAAGGCCGGATCGAGGCGGGGACACGAACCGACGCGATGGTGAGCTGGATCGACTTGCTGCCAACTCTTATCGATCTGGCGGGTGGCGAAGTTCCGTCCGGCATCGACGGGCGCTCGTTCGCCTCCGTGCTCGATGGCCGATCGGGAGAGCACCGGCAAGAGATCTTCACCACCCACAGCGGCGATGGCGTCTACAACGTGTATCCGATCCGCAGCATCCGCACGAAGCGCTACAAGTACATCCTCAACCTGCTGCCCGACCACATCCACACGAATCACTCCGACATCCTACGTAAGGACGGGGCAGGCGCGTACTGGCATTCTTGGGACCGTGCCGCCATGAACGACGGCGAGGCTGCCGCGATCGTCCAGCGGTATTTTCAACGCCCGGCACACGAGCTGTACGACCTCGAGACCGACCCTCTAGAACAGACCAACCTCGCGGAGCGCCCCGAGAGTCACTCGCTCCTGGCCCGACTGCGGGAACGGCTCGAGAGTTGGATGGACGAGCAGGGTGACAAGAAGACCGTGTTCAATACGCCGTATCCGGCGTCCGGGCCCAGGCCAAACGCGGAAACCGTACAGCGAAACTAGGGTTGCCGACTCGGCCCCGCACTTACCCGACGCTCCGGGTGTCCGCGCACCCTCCTGCGGCACCGGCTGACTCTAGACCCACAGGCCCCGCTACGCCAGAATCGTTCGCAGCCGCGACCAGATCCCGTGCAAGGCACCGGTTCCGACCCATCGCGAAGCCTGCCCGAACTCGATGGGTGCGCGGGGTCGAGCGCTTCGCTCTATTGCCGTGCATGTGGCGATTTCGCAAGAACGGCTCGCGCGGATTTCCTTTGGTGTGTTCCAATTTGTTAGGTTCCATGCAACGCTCTCAAATTGCCGCCGTCTTCTCCGCCCTGCTGGCCATCGCGTGCATTCATTGCGGCGCCGAACAGACCTCTAGTCCGCAACTAGTGGCAGACACGCTGACAAGCGCCCAAGCGGCTGACGGCAACTTCATCTCCTGGCGCGAACACGTGATCGACGATCTGGCTACCGGCGGCGTAGCCATCGCGGGCAGCGATGGGCTGGAGATGGCCGACCTAGACAAGGACGGGCACGAAGATGTCGTGTCGGTGCATGAATCCGACACGGAGTACGACGGCGTGGCCGACGGGCATATCCGCTTGGCATTCGGATCGGAAGATCCGGACACGTGGACGCTGGTAACGCTGGCCGAAGGCGAGGAGGCAGGCGCCGCCGAGGATGTCTCGGTCGCCGATCTAAACGGCGATGGTTTCCCCGACGTGATCGCGTCCTGCGAATTCGCGCACCTGATCTATTTCCAGAATCCCGGGAAAGATGCACGCACCGCCCGCTGGGAGCGCATCATACCCTCTGTTGCCAGCAACAGAGGGTCGTATATCCGGGTGTTTTTTGCAGATCTCAATGGCGACGGGAAACCTGAAGTGGTCGCGCCGAACAAGGGCAGCCAGTCAGGCCCGGCCAGCGATGCCACTGCACGAGCGATCAGTTGGTACGAGGTTACAGGCGACCCGCTCGACGACAACTCTTGGAAGGAGCACGTCCTGACAAAGGTGGCCGTTCCGATCAACTCGCGTCCGGTGGATCTGGACGCCGACGGCGACCTCGACATACTGGCGGGATCCCGAGGTGAAGCCCGCATCTTCTGGTTCGAGAACCTTGGCAAGCCGGAGATCGAGTTCGAAGAACACTCGATCGAGATCGCGCCGCCCGCTGGGTACGGGACTCCATCTATGACCGGCTTCATGTTCGCCTTTCTCGACGTCAACGCGGACTCGCGCCTCGACGTGCTGCTCAGCGAAGGCAGGAACAACGTCGTGTGGCTGGAGCAACCTGAATCTGCTGGAGAGCCGTGGCCGTTGCACCGGATCGGCAGCATGAAGCCCGACTCGTCCACGGGGCTTACCCTGGCTGACATCGATGGCGATGGCGACCAAGACCTCTACTCCGGCAGCTACAGCCGGGGGCCGCGCGACAGGGACGGCGAGGAAGTCACCGTGAATGACCCGTTGGGACGCTTGGCCTGGTTCGAAAACCCGGGCGAAGCCACCGGTGAGTGGACGCGGCACGACATTTCGCGCCGCAAGCGCGGAATGTTTGACATGGCCGTGGCCCGGGATCTTGATGGGGACGGCGACGTGGACTTCGTGGGCACTCGCGGAAACAGCCTCCCCTACGACGGCGTGTACTGGCTGGAACAGACCCGCACGGAAGGCCCGGCGGCGTCCTTTGTCCCCGCGCGGGACACGGACAGCGAGGAAATGCCCCTCCCATAGCTACCGACTCAATCCCAGGGCTTCGAACGCGGACTTCGACCGCTGGGACTGCATTTGCCAAGATCAATAGCGATGTCCGAATACGTACTAGCCCTAGACGAGGGCACAAGCAGCGCCCGCGCTATCGCGTTCGACCGCGAGGCGCGCGCCAGGGCGGTAGCGCAACAGCCGTTTGAGAGCAAGTTTCCGCACAGCGGCTGGGTAGAACAGGATCCAACTGCCATCTGGCGGGTCCAACTGCAGGCAGCCAGCGAAGTTGCAGAACAGTGCGGCGGCTGGGGGCAGATGTCCGCCATCGGCATCACCAATCAACGCGAGACCACGATCGTCTGGGATCGCACGACGGGCGAGCCGATTGGTCCCGCCATCGTATGGCAGTGCAGGCGGACATCCTCTGCGTGCAGTGAGCTATCGGACGCAGGCCATGCGCGAGCTGTTACCGAACGCACCGGGCTCGTACTGGACCCGTACTTCTCCGGCACCAAGATCGCCTGGCTGCTGGACAACGTGCCGACTGCCAGGCAAAGGGCCGAGGATGGCGAGCTGGCATTCGGAACGGTCGACTCTTGGCTGGTGTACCAGCTGACGAACGGCACGACTCATGTCATCGACCGCACCAATGCCTCGCGAACGCTGCTGATGAACCTGCGTTCCGGAAACTGGGATTCGGAAATGCTCTCGTTGCTCGGAGTGCCGGGCGCGATGCTACCGACCATCGTGCCCTCGTGCGGCGCGATGGCGACAACGTCCTCCGAAGTGATCGGTGCCGAGATTCCGATCTCAGGCATCGCCGGTGACCAGCAGGCGGCGCTATTCGGGCAGGCCTGCTTTCGCCCTGGTCTAGTCAAGAACACCTACGGCACCGGCTGCTTCGCCCTGATGCACACCGGAGCAGAGCCGTCCGAGTCTCAGCACAAGCTGCTGTCCACGACTGCCGCTTCGGCTGCCGGCCGGAACGATTTCGCTCTAGAGGGTGCCATCTTCGTAGCGGGTGCGGTCGTGCAATGGCTGCGCGACGAGCTAGCCCTGATCGATACCGCCGCTGACTCCCAAGCGGCAGCGCAAGCGGTCGCCGACACGGCCGGCGTGTACATGGTGCCCGCCTTCACGGGCCTTGGGGCTCCCTACTGGAACTCCGAGGCTCGTGGACTCTTGACGGGGCTGACCCGGGGCGCAACGCGCGAGCATGTCGTGCGCGCCGCATTGGAATCGATTGCGTACCAGACTCGCGACTTGGTGGAGGCGATGGAATCGGATTGCGGTTCGAAGCTCACAGAGATCCGAGTGGACGGGGGTGCCACCGAAAACGACTTCCTGATGCAGTTCCAAGCCGACATCTTGGGAGTGCCCGTGGTGCGGCCGGCATACCTAGAGACGACTGCACTCGGTGCCGCCTTTCTCGCGGGGCTGGCGACCGGGTTCTGGAGCGATACCAGCGAGTTGGAGCATTTCTGGAGCGTTGACCGGACGTTCGAGCCGTCTATGCCGGAATCGCGGCGCGCAGACCTATACGCCGGCTGGAAGTCCGCTGTCCGCAGGGCGCTCTAGGCGAGAGCATCCAAGAGCGCTCAGCCCGCCACGTATGGTTCGAACGCCTCGGGCCGGATCCTCACTCCCAAGCCAGGCGTGTCGGGCAAGTACCAACGCCCGCCCTCTAACCGCACCGGCTTGTCCGCAATGACGTGCCGGAACGGATTCTCGGTCCGGTCGCATTCGATGAGCTTTGACTCGGGAGTGAGTGTAGACGGGTGCCGTGGGCGGGCGGCGTAGAAGTGCAGTGCGGCCGCCTGGCCGACCGCTGAGCCCCACGCGTGCGGTGTGACATGGACGCCGGTCAACGAGCCGAGCGTCGCTATCTTGAGACCTTCGGTGATGCCGCCGCAGGCGCACAGATCGGGCTGGGCGAAATCAACGGCCCGCAGCCGGAACCAGCGCTCGAATCCGAAGCGGGTCGCCTCGCATTCCCCTCCAGCGATAGGGATCGGAGTCTGATTCTTCACCTGCAGGTAGGCCTCCGGATCGAGCGGAGAAACAGGCTCTTCGAACCAATGGATGCCCAGGCCCTCCACTCGCCGCGCCAACTCAATCGCTTCGGCAGGCATGTAGGCGTGGTTGGCGTCGATGGATAGCTTGACGCCCGAGCCGAGGGAGCGCCTCACCGCCGCCACCAATTCCGCATCGCGCGCCACGCCGAGGCCAACCTTCATCTTGGCGGCCTGAAACCCTTGATCCAGGCAGTCGCGGGCCTCGCGCTCCCAGCGCCGCTCCAACGGTTCGTCGCCGCCAAAGTAGAATCCCGTCCAATAGCACTGAATGGATTCCACCGGCGCGGCACCCAACAGCCGATAGAGAGGTGCCCCGGCGTCCTGCGCTTTGAGGTCCCAGCACGCGATGTCCAGCGCGGAAATCGCGGCCAGCATCACGCCCTTCTGCCCGTAGTCCAGTGAACGCGCGTACAGCAGTTCCCAGTTCGATTCGACAGCCCGCGGATCTCTTCCGATCAACAGAGTACCGAGGAACTCGCGAATGATCGTAGCGGTCACGGCGGCCGGGCCGTATGCCTCGCCCCAGCCCTCGCGGCCATCCTCCGTCGCAAGCCGCACCAGCATGGCTTCCCGCTGCGCGTAGGAGAACTGCGAAAAACTGAACGGCTGGCTAAGCGGCGCCCGCAGGTGCCAAGCATCAACGCTACGGACACGCATCGAATTGCTAGAATACCGCTTCGCCATGAAAGCAATCCGTATCCACAAGACCGGCGGGCCAGAGGTTCTCGCATACGAAGACGTCCCCACGCCCGAGCCGGGACCGAACGAAGCCGTCGTCAAGATCGAAGCGGCCGGAGTCAACTTCATTGACATCTACTTCCGCACCGGGCTATACCCCGCAGAGCTTCCGATAACCAACGGTCAGGAGGGCGCGGGCACGGTCAGCGCAGTCGGCGCGGACGTTTCGACCCTGCAGGAGGGAGACCGGGTGGCCTACACGGGCGTGCATGGCTCGTACGCCGAGTACGCCACGGTGGCCGCTGACCGACTGGTGAAAATCCCGGACTCGATCGCAACCAAGACCGCCGCAGCAGCAATGCTGCAGGGCATGACAGCCCACTACTTGACACGGTCCACGTTTACTCTCGGCCCAGACCACACCGCGCTCATCCACGCTTGCGCGGGAGGCGTCGGGCTGCTTCTGATCGAGATGGCGAAGAAGTTCGGCGCACGTGTCATCGGCACGTGTTCGACCTCGGAAAAGGCAGCCAAAGCCAAGGCAGCAGGGGCGGACGAGGTCATCCTGTACACCGAGCAGGACTTCCAAGCGGAATGCCGCCGCCTCACTGGTGGCCAAGGCGTAGATGTGGTCTACGACTCGGTGGGCCAGTCGACGTGGGACGGGAGCCTGGACAGCCTGAAGCCGCGGGGCATGATGGTGACGTTTGGCAATGCCAGCGGGCCAGTTCCGCCGCTGGCCCCGCTGGAACTGACGAAGCGCGGCTCGCTGTTCCTGACGCGCCCGTCTCTGTTCGCATATATCTCCAACCGCGAAGACCTGATGTGGCGCGCATCCGAGATCTTCCGCTGGATTGAGGACGGCGACCTGAACATCCATGTCGGGGGCGAGTTCGCGCTCAGCGAAGCCGGCGAAGCGCAATCGCAGCTAGCCGGCAGGAAGACCATGGGCAAACTGCTGCTCATCCCGTAAGCGCCTACTTGTCCCTCTCAAGGGAGGCACCAGCCGGTCGATCTGCCCGTGGTATTGTGATCGGCTATGAAGCCAAGACTTGTACTCTTGCCGATGCTGGCTGCGCTCTGCGCGGGATTGCCCGCGGTCGCGCAAGCGCGGCCGAACATCGTCTTCGCGATCGCTGACGACTGGGGCTGGCCGCATGCCTCTGCCTATGGCGACAAGGGTGTCAAGACACCTACATTTGACCGCTTGGCACGCGGTGGCGTACTCGTGGAAAACGCCTACATCTCGTCGCCCTCGTGCACGCCCAGCCGAGGAGCGATCATCACCGGACAGCAGTTCTGGCGCTTGGGCCCCGCAGGCAACCTCTGGAGCGTCTGGCCGTCAACTGAGCCTGAGTATCCCAAGCTGTTGGCCGCCGAGGGATACTTCGTGGGAAGCTACCGCAAAGGCTGGGGACCGGGCACGCACCCGTATACCACTGTCAGCCCGGCGGGCAAGATTTACGACAGCGTGTTCGGGTTTTTTGAGGCGCGTCCTGAGAACATGCCGTTCTGCTTCTGGTTCGGGGCCAGCGACCCCCACCGCCCCTACACCGCAGGTACGGGAGTGGAGAGCGGCGTCAAGATTGAAGATGTGCATCTCTTCGAGCACTTTCCTGATGCCGAAGTGGTGCGGAGCGATGTTGCCGACTACTACTTCGAAGTCCAGCGCTTTGATCGCGAAGTCGGCGAACTGGTGGACCTGCTGGAAGAGATGGGCGAACTCGAAAACACCCTGATCGTGATGACCGGCGACCACGGAATGCCTTTCCCAAGGGCCAAGGGCAATCTGTACGATTCCGGAACGCGCGTTCCGATGGCGATCATGTGGCCCGGCGCCATTCCCGGAGGCCGGACTGTCACCGACTTCGTCTCGACCACCGACATAGCCCCGACGTTCCTTGATGCCGCAGGGCTCGAGGCGCCGAATGAGATGACCGGCCGCTCCTTGCTGTCGATTCTCAAGTCTGACAAGTCCGGGCGTGTGTCGGCAGACCGCGACCATGTCATCTTCGGGCGCGAGCGTCATGTTGTAGCCCAAGCTGCGCCTGAGCTCGGAGGCTACCCGGCTCGCGGGATCCGCACGGACGAATTCCTCTACATCCGCAACTACGCGCCCGATCGCTGGCCGGCTGGAACGCCTGACTACGAGCGCGCGCAAGTGCCGAACGCTTGGCTGGCTGACTGCGATAACAGCCCTACGAAATGGTTCCTGTGGCAAAACCGCAACGATCCGGAGCTCAAGCGCTACTACGATCTGTCTTTCGCCAAGCGCCCGGCTGAGGAACTCTACGACCTGAAGAAAGACCCCGGACAGGTGGTCAACGTAGCGGAGGACCAACAGTACCGAAGGATTCGCATCCAGTTGGCAGTGCGCTTAGCGCAGGCCTTGATCGCAATGGAAGACCCCAGACTCGAAGGCCGAGGAGCGCTATTCGACTCCCAGCCGTACCTTGGCGGCTCGCCGGCCTTCCCCCGGCAGTAGTCCCCCCTCTCCGTCGTCGCATCGGGCGGCTTGGTCGGGGTTATTCGCTGCGCGGCTCACCGATGCCTGCACCGTTGGCACCGCAGCGGTGGCCGGGCAACAGTGTTGACGAATAGGGGCGCGACCAAAGGGATGACGCCAGCAGGATAGATGCTGCACTCGAGGGCGCGCTCAAAGCACTAGCGTTCTTGGGGTATGATTCACTTTTCGTGCTGCCCGGTTCGACGGGCAGCACGCTAGCAATGCTTACAAATCCGGGATCGAGCCTGCGCCTGCCTTCCAAGGAGCGCATCACATGGGTATTGGCGGTCTGGGGCGCGTGCCTCGTCTACGCGATCGTGCGCTACAACGTCTTCAAGGGCGTTGAGTGGACCCATCTACCCCTTTACATCGTCAATAAGTCTGCCGCGTTCGGTGGAGTCGTGTTCATTGCTCTGGCGTACGTTGTCGGCAAGCTGTTCGGGGGCACGCCCGGCTCTGAGCTAGTGCGGGCCAAGGCAAAGTTCTTCGGGTTGACAGGCTTCGGGATGATCTCGATGCACATTCTGATGTCAATGGTCTTGCTGTCGCCGGCAAACTACGAAAAGTTCTTCGCAGCGTCCGGCAAGCTCAATCTGACGGGAGAAGTTACGTTTCTGTGCGGTGTGCTCGCCTACGGCTGCCTGTTGTTCCCGGCGATCACCACCCTGCCCCATATGTATGACGCGTTCGGCATGGAACGCTGGCTGCGGGCGCAGCACTTGGGTTACGCCACGCTGGCACTGGCCTGCGGTCACACATTCGCGATGGGATACAAGGGGTGGTTTGACCTGTCGACCTGGCCGGGGTCGATGCCGCCGATCACGATGCTGGGCTTCCTAGCCGCACTTTCGGCATTGGTCGTCAAGTCAGTGCGGGTGATCGCCCGGCGCTAGCCGACGGCGAGTCGCACCCCGAGAACCCCCGCAACCTCATTGGACTCAGTCCGCAAGACGTACGCGTGTTTCGGTTGAGGCGGTCGCGCGACTAGGGCGTGTCACAAGGGCTCACGGCCAGTTGCAGTCCCGCGAGTCCGGCGAAGTGCCGGAAGCCCTGTCCCGAGCAATCAGCGCCGTGTCGTGATCCCAGCAGGACTGGGCAGTCAGGCTGTCAGCCAGCCGAGCCCGCAGGCGCCTGGAGGGAAGTCACCCCCCTCGTCTCGGTGAAGCGCTCCCAGAAGCCGCACCGAGTCTCGAGGTCGGGGATCGCCTGGACAAGAACTGAGAAGTGTGAAGTTTGCTGCGAACTCGTGGGTGGAATGTCCGACGATCAAGAGTCGGTCATCTGACCTGCACGTGCTCTCGCGTCCTTTGAAGCCTAACTCCTGGAGGACGGCGACTCTCCGTTCATGAATCGCGCTTCATAGTTTGTCGAACCCACGCCAGCCGGGCAGGGCGGCCGCCTGCCAGACCCATGTCGCCATCTGCTCCTCGTCAAGTTCGCCTTCGTAGATGTCGGCCCAGCGGGCGTCCCTGTCCTTGCCCGAGCCGGGTGGGACGGGACTAAGGGCCGCTCCGTTCACGAAAGTCACCCTAACGTAGCGAGTGAAGACGTGATAACTCAGAAACCACCCTTCACCCTCGACGCCATACCATGGCGAGTTCCACCTCACGGCCTTGCGTACGTTGGGCACAGTGCGCACGATGAGATCGTCGAGGCGGCGCCCAACATCGCTTTTCCAACCCGGCATGGCGGAAATGTATGCCTGCACAGGGGCATCACCATCGGCCTTCGCCATCTGAGGATTGCCACCCGCAAGGAGGACCACCGCACCGCTAGCGTTTTCAGTGGTCTTCGGAGAGGCCCCGGTTGACCTCTTGGACGTCTTGCGGGCCATTGCATTCACTCCCTGCGCTTCGCGGACCCAAGGGGGCCAGGTGGCGGACTCTTCGCGGGCGAGCCAACCAAGAGTAGTCGTTCCAACGACGTCCGACTCACGCTCACAAGCTTCCAGCCAATCGGGGTCGGAAGCCCGGCCCTCGGCTGAAAGGTGCGTTCCACTACGCTAGACCCCTTCCTCTTTGGGGCTGAGTACTTGGAATTGTAGACGACCGCCGTTCGCAGCGATCGCCGTGCTCGAATTAGCCGCGGTCCTCCCGAAGCCGGTCCGGATCGACCGAGAATTCCACCTTGCCGCGGAGTTCTCTAAGCGTTTGGTACGCAGTCCGGGTTGCCACCATGCGCAACCCCTCACGCACGGTCGCCGCGACGCCTTGTCCCGTTGCCTCTTGAGCCTTCGCCAAGAGGTCCGCTGGCACCTGAACTGTGATCTTCTGTCGCGCTTCCACTGCTGCCTTCGCACCGTAGCATAGGCCAAAAACCGATCCAGAAATTCAAACCAGCTTATCTTGCCGGCACATCGTGCCTGCGTGGTGGCACGTGACCCGGGCAGTACACGTCGCCGCCCGGATCGGGATACGGCTTCCGGCGGCCTACCACACAGTCGAACGCGAACTCAGACGGTCTGTACCAGACTCGCAATCAGCGCAGCCCGATCGGCTATGCGGTCCACCAAGATGCTCTCGTGAAGTGCATGGGCCCCTTCGCCCACCGCTCCGAGCCCGTCAAGCGTCGGGATGCCCATCGCGGCTGTCGTGTTGCCATCGGAGCCGCCGCCAACCGATGCTTCGCCTAGGCCAACGCCCAACTGCGAGCAAATCGTCTTGGCGCACTCATAGAGCCGAACGACATCCGCGGTTCGCTCCAGCGGCGGCTTCCTGATGCCGCCGGAGACATTGACGGCGCAGCGAGGATCTACGGCCACGAGCGATGCGAACCGCTCCTCGATTCGAGCACCCTGCTCGCGCGTGGAGAACCGCACGTCGAATTCCGCCCAAGCGTGTTCGGCCACCACGTTCGACGCCGATCCTCCGCGCGCCAGGCCCGGGTTGACTGTCACACCCTGGTCCAGATCTGTCCATGACGACGCTGCCTGAATCTGCCGGGTAAGTTCTAGAATCGCGTTAGCCCCGGCGGCAAAATCCAATCCAGCGTGGGTCGCCACGCCCTCGACCGACACCTCGAACGTCGCCCCGCCCTTGCGGGACGTCTTCAGGTTGCCCTCCAGTCCGGCACTCGGCTCGGCCACAAGTACGGCCGCACTTTGCGCGGCCTCCTTGCGCACTTGCGGGGTGGAAGACGGGCTTCCGATCTCTTCGTCCGAGTTGAGCTGCACCACGAAACGCCGACGGGCCTCCAAGCCCAGCTCGCGGAGGGCGCGCGCCGCGAAGATCAAGTACGCCACACCCGCCTTCATGTCGAACACGCCCGGGCCCCACAGACGCCCGTCCTCCTGTTTCCAAGGCATGCGCTGCAGCGTCCCGATATTCCAAACCGTATCGATATGCCCCAGGCCGAGCACTTGGCCGTCTGCCTTGCTGGGAACGTCGAACTCGATCCGCAGGTGGTCTCCGTGCTCGGACTGTACCAAGCGGGTGACTGTCGCCATGTCGTCGACCGCATCCGCCACGGCAGTGCCCATCCGGTCGACCGCCGCCTTGTCGCAAGTCGGGGATTCGATCTCTACAAAGGTTCGGATCAAGGCGATGATTTCGCCCTCGCACTCACGCATGTAGCTGAGGATCCTTTGGCTATCCACTGCTTGCTCCGCCTTCCGAGGGAGGCTATTCCACTATGGCGACGGCCCGGCTCGGCTCCAAGCGCAGCCCCCTAAGCCCGGTCTGCACTTCGGCCTCTTCCCCCGTCAAGTAGGGCCGAAACTCCGGCGGGGCATACGCCTCGATCAGCCAGCCGACCACCGACTCCGGGATTTCAACGCCCTCAACCAGCACAGAGACTACATTCAGAGACCCCCGCCCGTCCTCGATCGCCAAATCGCTGTCTATCAGAATCGAGCGCGTACCCTTCAGCAGCAGCCGCATCAAGACAGGCAGGTTCTCTAGCGCCTTTCCGGCCACTTCCAGGTCGATCTGTGCTCCGAGGACCGCCCCTCCTTGGCGCAGCGACACTTCAACGTTCTCGACACCAGCCGGCAGCGCCAGCGCTCCATGGACCTTGAGAAACGCGTTCAGCTCGTCCTCCGAGAATTCCACCGCCGTACCGCTGGGCAGGGACTTATCCGCGATCTGCTGGAGTTTCCGCGCGGCAGACAGCGAAGCCGCTTCGTCAACTGCGGCCGTCCCCACCTGCAGCGCCAAGCAGAGCAAGAGAGCAAGCACGCGCACGATTCTCAAGCCCCCGTCCCGGCCGCTACGCCCGCTCCAGAAATCGTCTCCGACGCTTCCGAGTCCATCAACATCCGCAAGAGTCGCGCGGCCGCCTCGCTCTCGGCGGCCCGCTTTGTGGGACCGGTCCCAGTCCCTACGAGGTCTCCGCTGCGGGCCTCGACGAAGAAAGTAGGTCTGTTGTCCGACCCTTCGGTGTGAACCACGGCGTACCGCGGCCGCTCCCGCTGCCGCCCCTGCAGCCACTCCTGGAGTGCCGCCTTGTGGTTGCCCTCTTCGGGCGACCGGTCTAGGGCGTCCGA
This sequence comes from Terriglobia bacterium, assembly GCA_009841225.1. Lineage (GTDB taxonomy): Bacteria > Acidobacteriota > Terriglobia > Bryobacterales > UBA6623 > VXMF01. The sequence continues at coordinate 176,369 of VXMF01000055.1, forward strand.
CAAGTCGCCGGAGAACATGCACTGTGCCACCACCCGCTTCGCCGCAGCGATACCGCCATCGAGATACACCGCGCCCAGCACCGCCTCGAATGCGTTCGCCAAGAGCCGCTGCTCGGTCCGATCACCGACGAGACTCTGCCCCCCACCTACCTGCAAGTACTCCGCTAGCTCTAGCCTGCCGGCGATATCGGCCAAGCGCTCGTTGCTCACGTGGAGCGACTTCAGCTTGGTCAATTCTCCTGAACCGGCGTCGGGGAAACGCTCCAGCAGGACATCGCTGAGGCACAGGTCTAGCACCGTGTCGCCGAGAAACTCCAGCCTTTCGTTGGAGCCGCCCGCGCCAAGAACCGCCGAGCGATGGGTCAACGCTAGTCGTAGGCGGCCAAGGTCGCGAAAGCAGTGGCCGAGCCGATCAGCTAGGCGCCGCAGCTCTGTGTCGCCGCGCACCATCGCCCAAACTCGACTGCCTACAGGCCCTGCTTAAGCTCCGCGCAGAGATCGTTTCCTGCACCGCCTTGGAATCCCCCAATATCGGTGCATCGTTGAGCCTCGGCAGCCGCTTCTTCGTTCTTGCCTTGCTTGGACAGAACCAGGGCCAGATTGTAGAGCGTGAATGGTATAGGCTGTGCCGACATTTCCAGCGCCTTGCGGAACGAGGCTTCGGCAGCAGCGAAGTCTTCGCGCTTCAATGCAACGCCGCCCAGGGCTTCGTGGCATTGCGACATGAATTCCTTGCGAGTGGCCAACCACTCGTCATCTGACATGTTGGGATCCATCTTGACCAGCGTGGGGATCAGCCCCATCGCCCGCTTGGCATAGTCCTCGGCCTTGGCGAGCTTCTCTTCCTTGTCCAGATCGAATTCCCGGGTGCGCGTCGGGATCGCGCCTGCAAGGGAGATCAGGGTGCCCGCCATGACGCCCGGCGCGGGATTGTGTTCCAGCACCATGTCGCCATACAGCAGCATGTTGTCGAAATCGTTCAGCTGCTGGTAGGACAGCATCGTCATGTACGCGGCTAGGCCGGCGGCTTCGCTCTCCGGGTACGTCCCCAGAAACGCGACACCGGCGGTAGCTCGGTCTTGCACAGTGGCTGCGTTCTGCACGGCAATGAAGGCGTCGACCTCTTCTTGAGACTTGAAATTCGGCTGCTGGGCCAGCAGGCCCGCCGCGCACAGACACGCAGCCAGAGCCAGCGTCAAGAATCGTTTCATCTGATACATCCTCCCAGCGGCCTAAGGCTCGCCCAGCGCCGCTAGCTTCCAGTGTACCGCCACCAACCGTCGTTCTGAAGGCCGTCACCGAGAAGCGGACCGCGCCGCACAGCAGCGCAGGCGCTGCCCGCGCGGGTGCAGCCTGACTGCGAGATATAATGAGGTCGCTGCGTGCCGTCGCAGCACCCCTCCACGGCGTTCGGGTCCGATCACCGGTGCCACAGGAATACCTCGAAATCCGCGGCGCACGGGTTCACAACCTCAAGAACATCAGCCTGCGGCTGCCCCACAACCAGCTCATCGTGGTAACGGGAGTTTCGGGCTCGGGCAAGTCTTCGCTGGTGTTCGACATAGTCTATGCGGAGGGTCGGCGACGCTATGTCGAGTCCCTCTCCTCGTACGCCAGACAGTTCCTCGAGCGCATGGAACGACCCGATGCCGACGAAGTGCTCGGCATCGCCCCGACTGTCGCGATCCGCCAAAAAAACACCACTAGGAACCCCCGCTCGACCGTAGCGACGACCACGGAGATAGCCGACTTCCTGCGATTGCTGTTCGCGCGTGCAGGCCGGACCTACTGCGTGAAGTGCGGGGACAGGGTCTCTCGAGACGGCGTGGACTCGGTCACCCGAGAGGTCCTGTCACTGGAGCCGGGCAGTCGCTGGTACGCCCTGTTTCCGATTTCGTTGAACGAGATGAACGAGGAATTCGACAACGAGGGGGCAGAATTCGAGTCGCCCCTGGCGGGAAGGCTCGCGCAGCTGCGCGGACGCGGATTCAATCGCTTGTTCCAAGACGGTAAAATCTTCGAATTCTCTAGCCCGGAGTCCCTCTTAGATATCAATTTCGAAGAGCCGGCCTACGTCTTGGTCGACAGGCTCTCTGTCTCGCCCGACATCGGCGAGCGCATCGCCGACGCCGTCGAGATTGCCTACCGCGAGTGCGGAGAAATCCGTTTCGAGCGGGCCGGCGAGCGCGATCGCTACCTCCGATTCAGCAGCGCCTTCGAGTGCCGCCGTTGCGGCCTGAAATACCAGCAACTCCGCCCGCCGATGTTTAGCCTCCACTCACCCGAAGGGCGCTGCCCCTCGTGCCTCGGCAGCGGGCTCGCCGAAGGCTACTCCACAGAACTGGTTCTCGACGCACCCGAGCGCAGCCTGAGGCAAGGTCCGTTTCGGTTCGGCAGGAAGATGCTGGCGCCGTACCTCAACCGTTTGGTCAAGGCAGCGGCCAAAGCGAACATCGCCACTGACGTCCCGTACCGAGACCTGACGCCCGACGAGCGCAAGTTTCTGGAACACGGCGGTCCGGGGTTCGGTGGCTTGCAGGGAATACTTGGCGACCTGGCGCGGAAGCGCTACAAGCCTCACGTGGCCGCAGCGCTAGCGAGCTGGCGAGCGCAAGTGCCATGCGATACCTGCGACGGGAGGCGATTCGCGCCGGCGATCTTGAATGTGCGGGTAGGAGGCATGGCTATTGACGAAGTCTTGAGCCTGTCGCTTGAGGATGCGCTGCGATTCTTTCAGAAACTGGAACTGGACCCGACCGAGACCAAGGTGGCCGACCGAGTGCTGACCGAGATCCTGAACCGGCTCCGTTTTCTCACCGATGTCGGCTTGAGCTACCTGTCTCTGGACCGGAAGTCCAACACGCTCTCCGGAGGAGAGGCCCAGAGGATTCAGCTGGCAAGCTCGCTGGGGTCGCGCTTGGTCGGTGTCTGCTACGTGCTTGACGAGCCCTCGATCGGGCTGCACAGTCGAGACACAGCCCGGCTCATCCGCGTCCTTCAGGAATTGCGCGATCTGGGCAACACGATTTTCGTGGTCGAACACGATCGCGAGGTCATGCGCAGCGCAGATCGCTTGGTCGATCTCGGACCGGTCGGCGGCGAACACGGCGGCCGCCTGTTGTTTAACGGGTCCTACAAGGCGATCTTGGCCGCCAACAACGGTTCGATCACTGCTCGCTATCTCAGCGGCCGCGCCGAGATACCGGCCCCAGCGCGGCGCAGGCCGCGCGGCGGCAGGTCTGCCCTCAGATTTCTCGGTGCGCAAGAGCACAATCTCAAGGCCATAGATGTCGAGATCCCACTGGGGATGATGACTGTGGTGACCGGAGTGTCCGGCTCCGGCAAGTCGACGCTGCTGCACAAGGTGGTTTACGACCACCTGAACTGGCATTGCAACCAAGTCAACAGACAGTGGTCTCCGTCTCAATCGAACACCGACGGAGCAAACGTTCGAAGGGTCGAGGGTGCTCAGCGAATCGAGCAAGTGGTGCTAGTCGACCAGTCGGCGAGCGATCGCGGAAACCGTTCGGTGCCCGCCACTTACATGGGGGTCTTCGATGACATCAGGAACCTGTTCGCTCGGACATCGATGGCCATCAATCGAGGCTACACGCCGAGCTACTTCTCGTTCAACGTGGACGGCGCCTCCCACTACTACCAAAGCGTAGTCGGCCGCTGCCCGACGTGCCGCGGATCCGGTCTGCAGACGATTGACATGCAGTTCCTCGCCGATGTCGAACTGACCTGCGAGGAGTGCCAAGGACGTCGCTACCAGGCCGAGATTCTAGAGGTCGAATACCGTGGCAAGAGCATTTGGGACGTGCTGCAAATGACGGTCGACGAGGCGCTGCAGTTCTTTTCCGAGAATCGGTCGATCTGCAACCGGCTGCAAGTGCTATCGGACGTGGGCTTGGGCTATATCCGCCTGGGCCAGCCAGCCGGGCAACTGTCCGGTGGCGAGGCGCAGCGCATGAAGCTGGCCGCGTACCTCGCTGACCGGCGGTACAAGAAGACCCTGTACCTCTTCGACGAGCCCACTACAGGGTTACACTTCGAAGACATCAAGAATCTGCTGGCGGCATTTGACCGGCTGATCGAGAACGGAGCGAGCGTGATGGTTGTCGAGCACAACCTGGATGTGATCAAGTGTGCCGATTGGATCATCGACCTCGGCCCGGAGGGCGGAGAAGCGGGCGGAGAAATCGTTGCGTGCGGTCCGCCGGAAACCATCGCTCAGTGCGAGCTTTCCCACACGGGACGCTTCTTGCGAGCCGCGCTGGCATGAGGTGGCTGGCGCTGGCGGCACTGGTCGCTCCACTCGCAGCGCAGGACTGGGCGTTCCCCCACCGCACGCATCTAGCGATGGGCCTTGATTGCGGCACCTGCCACAGTGCGGCGAAGGACAGCTCGGAGGCCGGTGATAACCTGCTGCCCGGCGGCGCGCTTTGCGAAGCCTGCCACAACGGCCAGACGGCACCCGCCATCGATGTCGCTCCGCTGACCGGACGCGCTGGTGCGATCCGCAGCTTCCGCTTCGACCACTCGTTCCATCTCGGCTTGGGCGAGATCGCACCGCTAGTGGCAGCTGCAATCGACAGCGGGAACTACTTCGGGAAGCCTGGCGATGCGCGGCGCTTTCTGGACAGTGCCGACGAGTGCGGCGCCTGTCACCGAGGCCTCGCGGAAAGCACCCGGGTCGTGCCCGGAGCGCACATGCCGCAGATGGCCGACTGCATCGTGTGCCACACCAAGATCGACAATCCGTTCAGCTGTCCGGAGTGTCACGTCGAGGGGGCGGACCTGCGGCCCGCCGACCACACGCGGGAGTTCATCGACACTCACTCGACCGGCAAGGCGGGGCTGGACAAGATCTCGTGCCAGCCTTGCCACGGCCGTGAGTTCGGCTGCATGGGCTGCCACTGAACCAACGACTTGCGGCCCCGGCGCCCGCCCCGGCCGCCCGCCCCCGAATATAAGAAAACAACAGTACCAAAGCAAACGAACACAAAGAAATAAAAAAAAAAAAAAAAA
>VXMF01000012.1 GCA_009841225.1 Terriglobia bacterium
CCCCCCCCCCCCCACCCCCCCCGCCCCCCCCCCCCCCCCCCCCCCCCCCCCCCCCGCGCTTGAGCTGCCGGCTAGAAGATGATCTTCAAGCCGAACTGGATGACGCGCGCGTCGCGCGCACTTGTAATTGTGCCAAACGTTGCCGACCGGTTGAAGCCGTCGGCACCTGCTCGGAACGCCGTATTCGGAGCGTTTCTGCGGCCGCCTAGGTTCACGCGATTGAGGAAGTTAAACGCCTCCGCGCGGAACTGGACGTTGACGCGTTCGCCGATGAACGTGTCCTTGATCAACGACAGGTCGAAGTTGACCGTGCCCGGGCCGCGCACGTCGGGCAGAGCCCGCCCCACGTCTCCGAAGGTGAAGTCCGGCGGGTTGACGAACTGATCGGTGTCGAACCACCGCTCCGCCGTCGGGTTGCTCAGCTTGGCGCTCGTGCCGGTCGAGTTCGGGCGGTTGGCCTGGAAGTTGCTCGCGCCGCGGATGATCAGGGGCAACCCATCTTGGATCGTGCCGATGGAGTTGATCTGCCAGCCGCCGATCAGCTTGTTGAGCCCCCCGGCCCCGCTGCGCCCGAACGGCAGTTCGTAGAGGACGCTCAGGACCGCTCGCTTGGCCACGTCGGTCGGATCAATGGAGCGCTGGATCTGGCGGTCGTACAAGCCGTCTTGGTAGCTGTTCTCATTGGTCTGCTCGACCGAGCCGAAGTCCACCGGCACCTGCGTCGAGTCGCTGATCTTCTTCCCTCCTGTGAAGGCGAAGTGCAACAGCAGGCCGTCCTTCAACGGCCGCTTGATGTTGAACTGGACTTGGTGCGACAGGTAGTTGCCCATGCGCGGGTTGAAGATGTTCACCGAAGTGAAGTGCGGGAATTCCTTCAGGGACTGCTCGTACGTGATGGTCCTGCCCCCGAGACCGCCAGGCACCAGGCCTTGGTTGGGATTCGGCACCCGGTCGTTGAGCGCCTGCTGCAGTTCGTAGCGCGTCGAGGGCGGCAGCTGGTTGAGGTTGTACCCGTTCGCCGAGAAGTGGTTGCCCTTGTTGCCGGCGTAGGTGATGTCGAAGAACCAGTCCCCGGTCTGGTGCTGGATCGATGCGTTCCACTGTTGCGTGATCGGGGTGGTCGGATCCGACTCGCGCAGATTCACGCTCTGACCCAGCCTTGCGCCCGGGCCTGCGGAGACGCCGGGAGTTGCCGCGAACGGGAAGGGGAATCCATCCGAGAAGCGGAAAGCCTTCTCGCCGGGAGTCGCGGTCCGGTAGTTGGTGCGGGTGCGGGAGAACAGGTTGATATCTCCGGTGAAGCGCCTAAAGAAGATCGAAGCGTAGTAGACTCCGTAGCCGCCCCGGAACACCGTCTTGCCTTGGCCGGTGAGGTCGTAGGCGAAGCCGATGCGCGGGCCGAAATCGTTGTAGTCCTCCTCCATGAAGGTCCTCGGCTGTCCATCCACCCCTGCGAATACCGTGCAGCCGCGCAGCCCGGATGTGGGCTCGGTGCAGGTCGGGTCGAAGTTGATCTGGCCGTTGTGGCGCTCGTAGGGCTTTTGTTGGAAGTCCCAGCGCAGGCCCAAGTTGAGGGTGAGCCGGGGACGGACCTTCCAGTCGTCCTGCACGAACACGGCCCAGTTGAAGCCGTGCCACGAGTTGCCGAGGATCCGGTCGATACCGGCCGAGGTCACGTCGCCGGTGAGGAACTGCGCTAGGTCGAAGCCGGTACCGGCCGGTGCCTGCGGGTTCCGGGTCAGGCCACCGAAGCGGAAGAAGCCGGACAGGGCTCCGCCCTGACGGTTGCCTCCGTAGAGGTCGCGGGCGTTCAGTCCGAACTTCATGGTGTGGTTGCCCGTGATCTTGGTGACCATGTTCTGGATGTCCCAGTTCAACGAGCTGCGCTTGCCCAACGCACCTCCGCCGATCCTCGGGTACGGGGTGACGTTGATATCCGGCACTTGATCGCCCGGGACGCTGTCCGGCAGGCCGATCTGCTGGGCGTATCCCAGGTGGTTGCCGACGGTCTCGAAGAGGAACAGCTGGCGGCTCGTGCCCACCCGCAAGTTGTTGATCAGCGTGGGTGAGAACGTGTGCGTGTCGGAGAACGCGAAGTTGCGGTTCGTCTGGTCATCGAACCGGTTGCGTCCGACGTTGGGGTCGGTGAAGACGTCATCGGACGAGGGCTGGTGCCGGGCCGAGGTGTAGCGTCCGAAGAATGAGTTCTTGTCGCTGAAGCGGTGGTCGATCTTCAGATTCCACTGGGACCAGTTGACCTTCCGCACCGCCGAGTCTTGGTAGTTCTGGCTGAACGTGTATTGGTTCGAGGGCGTCTTGTTCGGTGCCGGATACCAAGGCAGCACTTGGCGCGCGGATGGGTCGAATCTCGCCTGCGGGACTATGTTGCCTGGGTATGGGTCGCGGACCAAGCCGCCGCCGTCCGGGTTCGGCCGGGTAGTGTCCGGGTCGAACAAGGGGATGAGGTCGCCCCTAGCCGTGCGGAGATTGCTGAAGTTCCCATCTAGGAAGTCCGCGACCGGCACGTTGCGGATGCGCGGGCTACTCCGTGAGAGGCGGTACTCCTCCCAGTTGAAGAATCCGAACATGCGATTCTTCATCAGCGGGCCGCCGACCGATGCGCCGTACTGGTTGTAGCGCAATGGCAGCCGCGTTCGGGCGAATGCGTTGCGAGCGTCCATCTTGTCGTTGCGCAGGAATTCGTAGGCCGTGCCGTGGATCTGGTTCGTGCCCGAGCGCGTCACGAGGTTGATCGCGCCGCCCGCGGTATAGCCGAACTCGCTCGACATGGTGCCGCTTTGCACCTTGAACTCTTGCACCGAATCGACCGCGATCGGCACGCCCACCTCGCCGACATAGCTCAGGATGTTGTTGTTGCCGTCCAGCATCTGCGCGTTCATCGAGTTGGGGCTGCCGTTGATCGAAATGGACGAGAGCTGGATGCCCCTGTCGCCGAACCCCGAATTGGTGGGGCCGGCGTTTGAGATCACGCCCGCCGTAAGCATCGTCAGGGCCAGGGCGCCGCGGCCGTTGATCGGCAGGTCGGTCACGCGCTTGCGCTCGATGACCTCGCCCAGCGTCGCGCCTCTGGTGTCGATCAGCGGCGCTGCGCCGACCACTTCCACGACTTCGGTCACTTGGCCGATCTCCAGCGTCACGTTGATCTCGGCGTTCTGGCCGACTTGCAACGTCACGCCTGAGCGAACAGTGCGCCGGAAACCGTCGGATTCGACGGCGATCTCGTAGGTCCCCACCACCATGCCCGGTGCCACGTACAGCCCGTTCTCATTGGACGATGTGGTGAATGCCGCGTTGGTCTCGGTATTGAGCACTTCGACCTGAGCTCCAGGGATCACCGCCCCCTGTTGATCGGTGACGGTTCCGGAAATCGTGCCGGTACTTTGCTGAGCCAGCGCCAGCGGCGCCGCGCACAGCAATAGCAAGGCCAGACAGAGCCTCTGAGTGTGCATCGCAATCCCCCTTGAAATCTGTTATAACAGACCGGCTTCATGCTACGACTCTCCGGCAGGCCTGTCAAGGGGGTGCGGTAAAGTTCGACAAGCGGTTCCGCCACCTCGATCGAAGTGAGCGGCCCGCATGGGTTGGCTGACAGGGCCGATACCTACTGCGGCACCCGCAGCCCCATATGGCGGGCAGCTTACGGAACGACGCTGCTCGGCGCGGCGCACCCGCAACAACATGACGATCAGGATGCGGGGAATTGGTACTAAGCTTGGTACCATATTGTGTTGCGGGCCAAGCATCGCAGGACGTTGATTCGTGTCTACGAGAGGCCCACGCCAGCAGACGTCCGGTGGGAGGAGATGGAGTCGCTACTCAGGGCTTGCGGGGTCGAGGTTGTCGAGCGCTCGGGGTCTAGGGTAGGGCTCAGCAAAGGAAGCGAGAGGATTGTGATGCACCGACCGCATCCAAGACCGACCGTAGGTCGAGCGACGGTACGCGACATAGCTGCGTTCCTCAAGGCGGTGGGGGTGGAGCCGTGATGGAATACAGGGGATACGTGGCCGCGGTGGAGTTCGACGAGTCGGCCGACATCCTGCACGGTCGGGTAGTGAACAGTGGATCGTATCCGATTGCCACCTTCGAAGCGAGGGACACGAACGAACTTCGCCAAGAGTTCGAGCGCTCGATCGACGAGTACCTCGCTTGGTGCGAGGAGGACGGCGTTGAGCCAAAGAAGCCATTCTCCGGCAAGTTGAACGTGCGCCTTGGCTCGGAACTTCACGGCATGGTGGCAGCGGCAGCGGCAGCGGAGGGAATGAGTATCAATTCCTGGATCGTGCGAGCCCTGCGAGCGGCCAGCGGCTCGGTGCCGCGTTCAACGAGGTTGGCTGCGCAGGCGACCGTCGAAGATGGAGAGGGCACTTCATCCCAATCAACCTCGGAGTAGATTGAGGGTGCGAAGAAGAAGTCGGGGCTAGGTTGCGTGTGCGAGGGTGGAAGACGTCAGCATGAAAAATATCATCAGTCATGCCCTCTCCAAGCGACTTCTTATAGATGTGTTCAAAGGGGAGTCGGTCAGCGGTCTTGTCCGGCGAACAAAGTTGGTGGGACTGGTCGACGAAATTTGGAATGACCACTGGCCATCGTAGTTGTCGCCGCCCGCTCAGGCTCCAATATCTCAGCAGTGCAGGACGCGTCCAACCTGCCTTGAAGAGTGCTAGGTGATCGCGTGAGCAAGACAAACCCTAGTCCGACGGCAGTCTAGTTGGCCTTGTCGAACGCTTGGCGATAGGCCCTGTCCGAGATCCCGACGAGCCTTACCTGCGCCTTCAGAGTGCGTCGGTCGACTTGTCGATGGTCCGGGATGGACAGGTGCACGGCTGGATGCGCACTGCTTGTCAGGACGAAATGGTTCTTGGCACTCGGCGTACGGTCCACCCCAGTGCCTCGAATGCCTTGACGTGCTGCCTTCCCGGGGCGAGTGGAAGATCCTTGATCGCCATCCTACGCGATCGATCTTGGGCGCACCGCCGGAGGCACAAAATCCATCGGCACCCGGTCGCAGCCGGCCTCCATTCTCGTACTCTCTGATGTTTCTGAAGCCTTCCTCCGCCAATCCTCGAGCATCGTGTCTAGACAGAGTTCGATGGCATCCGCAAGATTCGCCAAGGCTTCCTCACGAGTCGCGCCTTGAGAGGCGCAACCTGGGATCTCCAAGCATTTCGCAATCACGAAACCGTCGGCCCCGTCCGACACCTCTGCTGTCAGAGTTTGAATCCTGCCAGGATCAACCATCCCACGTCATCATACGAGATTGCTATGGCGACTGTGTGCAGATCAGGACGTTCTTGCGCTGGGATCAGCAGTTGGGCGAGGTCATTTGCTGCGTGAGCTTCGGGTGCCATTTAGCCGAGTCGCATATCGTAGCCGTGCATCAGCGATCGTCAGTGACCTGCCTTGCCATAATGGGGCCGAGAGCCATGTCGAAATTGCCATTTCTGCTGATCGTTCTTGCGGGTTCCGCGATCGCCCAAACGGATCGCCCGAACGTCCTGTTCGCAATCTCGGACGACCAGTCGGCGATGCACGCCGGAGCATATGGCGATACTTCCAACAAGACCCCCGCCTTCGACCGCATCGCCCGCGAGGGCGTGTTGTTCAGCTACGCGGCGACAGCCGCCCCGTCCTGTGCCCCGTCGCGCAGCGCGATCCTGACCGGACGGAACATCTGGGAGGTCGAGGAAGGCGGGATCCTGCTCGGCATCCTGCGGTCGAGGTTCACGGTCTTCCCGCTGATACTGGCGGATGCCGGCTACGAGCTGGGCGCTACCGGCAAGACTTGGGGGCCGGGCCGGCTGGAAGGCTGGGATCGCGACATCTTCGGAAGACGGATCACCACGCACAAGCTGCCGGAAGCGGATCGCCGTCCCGGGCTGAACGAACTTGATTACGCGGCCAACTTCGAGGAGTTTTTCGCCAATCGCGACGAGAGCAAGCCGTTCTTCTTCTGGCTGGGGACTTCCGAACCCCACCAGCGGTACGACATCGGAGCGTGGCAGCGGGCCGGCAAGAGACTCGAAGACGCAAGGCTGCCCGGCGCATTGCCCGACCGTCCAGAAGTGCGCGGCGAGATCTTGGACTACGGGATCGAGATCGAGCATTTCGACCGCCACTTGGCCCGCGCTCTGGAGACGCTTGAGGATGCGGGCGAGCTTGACAACACCCTCGTGATCGTCACCAGCGACCACGGCAATCCGCTGCCGCGCTCGAAGTGCAACCTATATGACTCTGGAATCCAGGTGCCGCTCGCCATGCGTCTTCCGGGCGTGATTCCCGGCGGCCGCAAGGTGGACGACTTGGCCAGCTTGGTGGATCTTGCGCCCACGATCCTGGACGCTGCGACGGTACCGGTGCCGGAGGTAATGTCGGGGCGCAGCCTGTGGCGCATCGCCCGCTCCGAGAAGTCGGGACTGGTCGATGCGTCGCGGGACTTCGTGGTGGCCGCCTTTGAACGCCACACCATCGCCAGGCGGGGCGGCGTGGGCTATCCGATGCGGGCGATCCGCACCCACAAATACGCCTACATACGCAACTACGAGCCGGACCGCTGGCCAGCTGGTGACCCTGACTACAATGCTCCGCCACAAGGCTTCTTCGGCGATGTGGATCGCGGCGTAACGAAGGCGTTCCTGATGGCCAACGCATTGGATCCGGAGATCAGGCCCTACTACCTGATGGCCTACGGGCGCCGTCCTGCGGAGGAACTGTACGACATCCAGAGCGACCCGCACCAGTTGCGCAACATCGCGGCCGATCCCGCCTGGGCCCGGATCAAGCAGGAACTGCAGTGGCAGCTCAACGCCTACCTGCAGGAACACGGCGATCCGCGCCAGCGCGGCGAGGCACCATGGGACTCGTACCCCTTTGCGGGCAGTTGGAGGCTGCTGGACAATCCCAATTGGAAGCTCGAGGGAATGCCCGCCCCGCTTCCGTGAGCCGGACCCGGAGAGGCTGAATCGGCAGCGAGTGCCCTATTCGGGCCTTGATGCCGTCATGTCGAACACGGCGGCACGCCCCGCAGCGCGATCAACGCCGTGCTCCTTCAGTCCGTGCTCTGCGTTCCACGCGGCCACTTCTTTCTCGGCGGCACGTGCGAACCAGTTGTCATAGAACGGGCGCTCTGCCTCGTCCATCCAGCGGTCCAGCCGCGACCACAGCTGCTCTCGCGTATCGAGGTGAGCGGGATCGTCGAGGAGGTTGTCGGCCTGGTAGCCGTCGGAGTTCGCCCACAGGCGGTGCTCGCCCTCCGTTGTGACCGCGTATGTGAAGTCATCGGTGACCACCGCGCGCCAGACAATCTCATGGCGGCTGCCGCGGTTGTTCATGTTCGAGGGGTGTGCCAGGAATACCGAGTCGGGCCGGGGTGCCGACGGCTCGTCGCGCAACAGTCCCGACAGGTCGGTGCCCGGCAGGGAGTTGACGTATGCGGCGGAGGGCCCCAAGTCGTTATCGCTCAAGCCCGCCAGCGACACCAGCGTCGGGAAGACGTCAATCGTCGAGGTCGGCGCGCCCAGCGTCACATCAGCGGGAATGCGGCCAGGCCAGCGCGCGATAAAGGGGATTCTCGCCGATTCGTCGTTGGGGTGTCGCTTCTGCCCGTAGGCCACGCCATCGATGCCCGTCATGCCGCCGTGGTCGGACGTATAGACAAGGACCGTCGAGTCCGCTAGGCCGAGTTCGTCTAGGCGTTCCATCACGGTGCCCACATCACGGTCCATGCCGCTGATCAGGGCATGATAGTCACGGTGCTGTTCGAAGTCCCGCGTGATGTCCAGCGGGTGGAACGGAAGTGCCTGCTCGTCCGGGTACAGGGCCTTCATGTCGTCAGGGGCATCGTGGAACGGACCGTGCGGCGGATTCACCGAGATGATTGCGAAGAACGGCCTGCCCTCGCCGGAAACCTGCTCGATCCATTCCAGCGCCTGAGCCGATGTGTCAGTGGAATTCGACAGGCCCTCCCATTGCACTGCTTCGCCGCCATCGACTGCATAGCTGCACTTGCGGTGGTTGTTGGTGCCCAGCCAGACGATCGACTTGTCGAATCCGAACGGCCGCGCGTCCCGGCCGCCGAGGTGCCACTTGCCGAAGTGCCCGGTGGCGTAACCCGCATCGCGAAACGCCCACGCGACAGTTCCCTTGGTCGATTCGCCTTCCGGCATGTCAACGCGTTCGGCCAGAGACATGTGGTTGGCCATCAACCCTTGCTGGTAGGGCCAGCGCCCGGTCATCAGGATTGCCCGGAACGGCGTGCAGATCGGCAGGTTGACGTAGTGGCGGTCGAGCGATACGCCCTGCCTCTTCAGGGCGCCGAGGTTCGGCGTCTGAACCGCAGGAGTCTGCGTGAACGACATCGCGCCCCAGCGGTGTGTGTCGCTCACGAACACGATCACGTTGGGATGGCTGTCGTCTGGCTCGGCGGCGGGTGAGCACGCCAGGAGCAATGGCACGAGTGCGAGCCAGAGGCGCGGGTTGAACAGCATGAAAGGAATTGTAGAGCAGGCCGGTATTGGCTTGACGCGGATTGAGCCGTCGGGTGTCTTCAGCAGTTGTACTATGCTGGGACTTGCGTCGGATCTAGGGTGCTCCGCCGACGCGTCCCCCGAGTCGGAATCCACGGAGGAGTTCTGTGCGTACGCCCGTTGTTGCCGGTAACTGGAAGATGAATAAGACGGCCGCCGAAGCGGCGGCGTTCGTGGACGAGGTCAGCCCGCTCATCGCCAACACCGTTGGCCGCGAAGTCATCATTGCGCCGACCTTTCCGGCGCTGGCCGCGACAGTGGCAGTCGCCCGGGGCAGCAACATCCGCGTCAGCGCGCAGAACCTGCACTGGGAGGCCAGCGGCGCATACACGGGCGAGGTCTCGGCGGGCATGCTGGTCGAGATCGGCTGCACTCACGTGATCATTGGCCACAGCGAGCGGAGGCAGTACTTCGGCGAGAACGATGGCACGGTGCATCTCAAGACGCTGGCCGCCTTGGAAGCCGGTCTGACGCCGATCGTGTGCGTTGGCGAGACGCTGGAACAGCGTGAGGCAGGGAACACCGAAGCAGTCCTGACGGAGCAGTTCACGGCTGGGGTCGGCGCGTTGCAGCCCGAGCAGTTCGCCAAGCTGATCCTGGCCTACGAGCCGGTCTGGGCGATCGGCACCGGGCGCACTGCCACCCCAGAGATCGCCGAGGCGGCGCACCGGGAGATCCGGGCTCTGGCTGCCGAGCGCTTCGGGGAGACCATTGCCGGGAACGTGCGCATCCTGTACGGCGGAAGCGTCAAGCCGTCCAACTTCGCCGGCCTGTTGGGCTGTCCCAACATTGACGGCGGCCTCGTCGGCGGTGCCAGCTTGGACGCGCAGTCCTTCGCGGCGCTTGTTCGAGCGTAGCCAGGAGCCTCGGGGCATAATGGAGGGGACATGGTTATCCTGCTGACAACGCTGCACATCTTGGTGAGTTTCTTTCTCATCATCGTGGTGCTCCTGCAGAGCGGCAAGGCGGCCGATCTAGCCGGCGCGTTCGGCGGCATGGGGTCACAGACAGCCTTCGGTCCTAGGGGTGCCGCCACGGTCTTGTCCAAGGCGACGACCACTGCGGCCGTGCTGTTCATGCTGACGTCGATCACGCTCGGAATCTGGCAGGGGCGCAACATCACCGGCCAGTCGGTGATCGACCGCAGCGGAGTCGGTAGCGAAACGTCGGAGGAAGAATCCGCTCCGGCCGAGACCGAGCCGCTCGTCCCGGCCACTTCGGAGCCTGCACCGGCCGATTCGGAAGCAGGCGGCGGCGAGCAGTAGGTGCCGACCGCCCCCGCGGCGAGCTGGGAACAGCAAGCGCAGGGCGGTTGTCGAGATGCGGAGGTGGCGGAACTGGCAGACGCGCTAGCTTGAGGTGCTAGTGGGAGCAATCCCTTGGGGGTTCGAGTCCCCCTCTCCGCACCACGCCCTGCAGCTTGCCTGTGGGGTCGCGTTCCGCTTGATCAATGATTCGGTGCCAGTCTCGCGCTCGGCGTGACCGCCCGTCCCGGAGTCCAGCGAGTGAGATCTGGCCGAGCGTACAATCGTCATCGTGATCGCGGTGCCCAGGCTCGGTCGGAATGCCGAAGGGGTGCCATCGCAAGGGATGGATACAACATGAGACGTGCCAAACTGCTCCGGCTTGTAGCGGGGGCTGCGCTGCTTCTGCTGGGCTGTTCCAGCAGCGAAACGGAGCCTTCGGCGGAGCCAATCTTCTCCGACGAGCCCATCTGGAGTAGCGGTACCCAGACCTCGGGCGGGGATGGGATTGCACGTCTGCTTGACGTGGATCGCGATGGCGACCTTGATTTCGTCACCAGCGCTCCCGAGCCCCGCCGCTGGGTGGCTTACCGTAACGAGGCCGGGACGATTGCCGCGGAGCCGTTTTGGCAATCGGATGAGACGACAGATTGCGACCATATCGACGTACTCGACTTCAACAAAGATGGCTGGATGGACCTAGCCGGGACGCACGAGAGCTATTGCTCGCTGTATTTCAACCACTCCGGCGAATTCAATCAAGCCCCCGACTGGGAGACGGGATTGATCGCTAACGCGAACCAGATCGACTTCGGCGACTTCGATCAGGACGGCGATCTGGACATGGTGATGGCTGCGGGCGAGCCGATCGACGGCGTCGCCCTGTTCGTGAACGAGTCTGGTACGCCTGACCGGCAGGTGTCCAGAAAGCTGGGCCATGAAGAGTATTCCGAGTCGGCCATATTCGCCGACTCCGACGGTGACGGCGACCTAGACATCACCGCGGCCTACCGAGGCGGGAAGATCGTGCTGTTCGAGAACTCGAACGGCGAGTTCGACGGGGGAACCACGATCTTTGAAGATCTGGAGAGTCCGTGGACACAGCGGCTGTACTGGCGCGATCTCGATGGCGATGGCGCGGCGGAGCTGTTCTGCGCCAAGGGGCCGTGGGGGGACGAACTTGGGACGAGCGTGCAGTTGGTCCTGCAAGAGGGCAGCGCCACGGCCGAAGTCCGCTGGCAAAGCAGCCCCGACACGGCGTTTCACGCCTTCGAATTCGCAGATGTGGACGGAGACGGCGATCTTGACGTGATCGCATCCGACTACGCCCACGGAGGGAGCGTGGCTCTCTATCTCAACAGCGGAGAAGGGCTGGCTAGCGAGCCCGATTGGAGTGTGAAGACCAGCGGGCCGGCCCACGAAGCTGTCTTCGGAGACATCGATCAAGACGGCGATCTTGACCTAGCCGTCGGCTGCAGGGACCAAGCCCATATTTTCGAGAGTCAGTTGGCGGACGGTGCTTAACCGCCCGTTGGATTCGTCGAATCTAGCTGAGCTGCTTATGGCGCGAGAACCGGAGCGCGCCGCAGCGGTCTAGGTGCCCATCCAGCGAGAGTTTTGCGAGGGTGGGGTTGGCCGTTCCAGCGACATGGATAATGCATTTATACGCTTGAAATGAGACGTGTGCAGTTCTACATCCAAGAGAGCCTGGACGATGTGCTCCAAGTCGAAGCGGCAAAGCGCAAGCGGTCCAAGGCCTCGCTGATCCGAGAGTGTGTCGCAGCTCGTTATGGCGACAGCGTGCAACCCGACAGTGATCCGCTGACGGCCTTGATCGGTACTGTCGATATTGATCCTGAGGATGTCGGTGATGCGACCTACGGAAACGAGACTCGTCGACACTAGCTTCGGGGCCGGGCTGCTAGTGCCCCGCGATATTTACCACGCCGAAGCAGCGGGGATTCGGCACGAAGAGCGAAGCTTGCTGCAGCAGCAGTAATTACGTCGAAGAAACTTGTAGATTCTTGCGCAGGCGGGCAGAGCACGAAGTAGCTCTGTGAGCTTTCTGCCGGAGACGCGAACGCTCCACGGGCCAGTACGGTCAACCCTCAGGGGATGCAGCCGAAGGCCAGATCTGGATGGTCTCGCCAGTCGGTTTAACGTTGCTGAGCGGCAAATTCAGCCGTGAGCGGGGCGGCAGTCGGCGTTCCCCTTCACTTGACCGGAGGTGAGCCCGTCCCGCAGGCACTGCGAGGAGCACGCTGCTTGGAACGGGACCCTGCTGGAGAGAAACGTGGCCTGACAGCACTTGCATCGCAAACGAGACTAGGTTATTGTGTATAATCGAAAAAAATACGAACAATGAACGTTTATAATCCATTAACGGTGGACATCCGCTCTCTCAGTGCCCTGATCCGCGAGCACGGTTGGGGACATACCCTGCCGCAACGAGCGCAGCCTCGCCATGCGGCGGCCCCGACCGGGATCGAGGAATTTGACATTCGGCTGGGTGGCGGTCTTCTGCGCGGTGCGATTTGCGAGGTCATCGGGCCGTGCTCGTCTGGGCGCACTGGATTCTTGCTGGCGGTCCTGGCTCGTTCCACCCAAGCAGGTGAGATCGCGGCGTATGTTGATGCCACGGATTGTCTCGACCAGCGCTCGGCCGAGCAGGCCGGGGTCGAGCTGGGAAGGCTGCTGTGGATCCGTTGCAACGCCGAGGGGAGTCTGTGCGGGCCACAGGGAGCGCGGGGACATGCAGCATCTGACGAAGCGTGGCAGGCGGCGAACCTGGTCGCGGCGGCGGGCGGGTTCGGTGTTGTCGCGATCGATCTCGGAGGGCTCTCCAAACACCAGTTGGACCGCTGGCAGGGGCGGGCTTGGATGCGGCTTAAGCACGCGGTGGAGGGCTCTTCCACCACCTTGGTCGTGCTTGCCGAGAGACACGTCGCTGGCAGCGCTGCGGGCATGGTGCTGCAACTGCGACGTCAGCGCACCGCATGGGAGGGCCTGCTGGGAGGGATCGACCTGCAGGTCGAAGTAGTCAAGGACAAAGCGTACAGAGCGGACGGCAAAGCCGCTGGGAGAGCCGCATGACGGCAGGGGTTTCCGGCCGGAGAGCGCAGCCAGCGTCCCTGTACGCGTCGCTATATGTCCCTGACTTCTCGGTCGCGGTGCTGCAGCGAGGGAAGCGGCGGCCAGACCCGACGGCAGTTGCCTGCGGGCAGCCCCCCAATCGGTTTGTGCATGCCGCAGATGCTGCCGTCAGGCGGTGCGGGGTGCGTGTCGGTATGGTCTTGGCCGCGGCACAGGCGCGATACGCCAGCGCTGGGAAACTGCGGCCGTTGCGGGTATTGGATCGCGACGAAAGGGAAGAGCAGCGAGTGCAGGGCCTGTTGCTGGAACTGGCGGAGAAGGCGACGCCGCGCTTCGAGGAGGTTGCACCGGGGTTGCTCGTCCTCGATTGCAAGGGCCTGAGCGATCCGTATGCGACGGCCGGAGAGCTGGCATCCGGCGCGGCTGAGCTTGGCCTGAAGGCCAATGTCGGTGTTTCCATGAATCGCCTTGTCGCCCTTAGCGCGGCGCGCACGCAGCCAGGCATTACCCATGTCTACCCAGGCCAAGAGGAGGGGTTCTTGCAAGCCCTGCCGCTCGACACCCTGCCGCTGGGCGACGGGGAACTCAGGACCCTCAACCGCTGGGGGCTGCGCACGGTGGGGGAACTGGCACAGCTGTCGCCTGAGCGGTTGTCCGAGCGGTTCGGCGAGCGCGGGGCTTGCATGGCGCGGCTGGCACGGGGCAAGGAAAGTTCGACGCTGCAGGTCTACCAGCCGCCGGCAAGGCTGGAGGTGAGCCGGGACTTTGACTGGGAGATCGAAGCGCTCGAGCCGCTCATGCTGGCCATGGCCGACATGCTGGAGCAGCTCTGCATCAGGCTGCATGGCCTTGACCAGGCAGCTGGGGGCCTGACCACGCGTTTGCAGCTGGCCGATGGCGGAGAGTTTGAGCGGACGATTGAGCTGCCGTCCCCTCTGGGCGATGCGCAAGTTCTGCTGACGCTTGTGCGGATCGATTTGGCAGCACATCCGCCGTCGGCCGCGGTTGAGGGTGCGTATGTGTCTGCCAAGCCCGTGGAGCGCAGCCAAACGAGACGGGCCCTGTTCGGGCCGGAATCGGCCAGTCCGGAGCGCATGGCGGTGATGTTGGCACGCTTAGGCGGCTTGGTCGGAAGCGAGCGAGTCGGTGCGCCGAGCGTGCCAGACACGTACCGGCCGGGCGTAGCAGCGCTGAAGATGTTTCGACCGACGCCAGAGAAGGCGAAGGCAAGGAGCAGGGTGGCGTCCGTCCGGGCATTGGCTACTTCCGAACCGGTCGTGGCGCGGTCTTCTCGGCCCGCATTGGCCTGTGCCCCCACGCCCTCAAGGGCTTCTTTGGTTTTTCGCTGCTACCGGCCGTCTCATCCGGCAAGGGTGGTCCTGCACGAAGACCGACCGGCCCGGTTCGAAGCTCAGGGCGTGCGCGGTCCCGTGACGGCGTGCGCCGGCCCGTGGCGCGTTTCGGGCGAGTGGTGGACACCAGGCGGCTGGCAGTACCAGGAATGGGATGTGGAAGTTGCTGGCGGGCTCTACCGGGCTTGCTACGAGCGCACGACCGGGGAATGGTTCCTCGTGGGGGAGTACGACTGATCCTGGCGCTGTGCCCGGGGTGGGCAGGTTGCGTATGTATGTTGAGCTGCACAGTGCATCAGGGTTCAGCTTCTTGGAAGGGGCGTCGGATCCGGAGGACTTGGTGGGGACGGCCGCGAGTCTCGGACACGCGGCCTTGGCGCTGTGCGACCGCGATTCGGTTTCCGGAGCGCCGCGCTTGTTCCAAGCCGCGCGCGCCGCCGGCGTGCGCGCGCTGGTCGGCTGCGAGGTCTCGCTCGAACAGCAGGGTGTCAAGAAGGGGACGCCGAACGCAATTCTCGATCGGCGGCTGACGGTCTTGGTGCAAAGCCGCGCCGGGTACCGCAACCTCTGCCGCCTGCTCACCCGCATGAACCTGCGTGCGCCCAAGGGCGAGGGGCGGGCGCGCTGGCAGGACATTGAGGAATATTCCGCGGGGCTCGTCGCCTTGCTGCACGATCTGCGGGACGAGGATGCGGTGCGCGGCGTCTTCGGGCCCGGCAATGTGTACGTCGAACTGCAGCGCCATTTGATCCGCGAGCAGGAATGCGCCAATCGCGCCCGCATCGAATTTGCGCGGGCGCATCGCCTGCCCTTGCTTGCCACGAACGGTGTCCGCTACGACACCGCGGACCGCAAGCATCTTTTCGACGCGCTGACCTGCCTCCGTTTCAAGCGCAAGCTGGACAACGCGGGGCGGTTGCTCGACGCCAACGCCGAGCGCTGCCTGAAGTCCTCTCGCGAGATGGAGCGTCTCTTCGCGGATTTGCCGGAAGCGGTGGCGGAGACGGCTGAGCTGAGCCAGCGGCTCAACTTCACACTGGAAGACTTGGGCTACGAGTTTCCGCGCTACCCCTTGCCGCCAGGCGAGACGGCGGCTTCCTACTTGCGCGATCAGACCTTGCGCGGCGCGTCCGAGCGCTATCGCAAAGCGCCTCATCGCGCCAAGGCGTTGCGCCAGATCGACCACGAGCTGGCAGTGATCCGCAAGCTCGAGCTGGAAGGCTACTTTCTGATCGTTTGGGACTTGGTCGAATTCGCCCGGCGCAGCGGCATCCTGTGCCAGGGCCGGGGCTCGGCCGCCAACTCTGCCGTCTGCTACGCGCTCGGCATCACGGCCGTCGATCCGGTCGGGATGGACCTGCTCTTCGAGCGGTTTCTCTCGGAGGAGCGGGGAGAATGGCCCGATATCGACCTCGACCTGCCGTCCGGAGAGCAACGCGAGCGCGTCATCCAGCACGTCTACGCGCGTTATGGGGAGCGCGGAGCCGCCATGACGGCCAATGTGATCACCTATCGCGGCCGCAGCGCCGTGCGCGAGACGGGCAAGGTGCTGGGGTTTCCGGACGAGATGATCGGAGAGCTGGCAAGATCCGTCAGCGGGTTTGAGTACCTCGACAGCCATGACGACCTGTTCCAGCACGCGGCGGAGGTGGGTCTGGACCGCAGGGACCCGCGCGTGGCCCATTGGCTGAGACTGTGCCTGGACATTCGGGGACTGCCGCGCCATCTGGGTCAGCACTCCGGCGGCATGGTCGTTTGCCAGGGGGACCTCGACGCAGTCGTGCCGCTGGAGAACGCCCGCATGCAAGACCGGGTCGTGGTCCAGTGGGACAAGGAGGACTGCGCCGACCTCGGCATCGTGAAGGTGGACTTGCTGGGCCTGGGCATGATGGCGGTGTTGGAAGAAGCAACGGCGACTATCCGCTCTAGGGGGGGCGAGTTCGACTTGGCCTGCGTCCCCGCTGACGACCCCGAGACGTATCGAATGATCCAGCGGGCCGACACGGTGGGTGTCTTTCAGATCGAGAGCCGCGCCCAGATGGCGACCTTGCCGCGCATCCGCCCGGCCTGCTTCTACGATCTGGTCGTCGAGGTGGCCATCATCCGCCCCGGCCCGATCACGGGCAACATGGTGCATCCCTATATCAACAGGCGGCTCGGGCGCGAGCCGATCCGCTACCCCCATCCGTCGCTCGAGCCGATTCTCAAGCGCACGCTGGGCGTGCCGCTGTTTCAAGAGCAGCTGTTGCGCATGGCGATGACGGCGGCGGGCTTCAGTGGCGGGCAGGCCGAGCAGTTGCGGCGGGCGATGGGGTTCAAGCGCTCGGTGGAGCGCATGGGCGAGTTGGAAGGGCGGCTCCGCCAAGGGCTTGCCCGCAACGGCATCGAAGGGGCGGCCGCCGCTGAAATCGTGAAGTCGATTTCGTCGTTTGCGCTGTACGGCTTTCCCGAGTCGCACTCGGCTAGCTTCGCCCTGCTGGCGTATGCCAGTTCGTACTTGAAGGCGCACTATCCGGCGGAGTTCCTGGCGGCCCTGCTCAACTGCCAGCCGATGGGCTTCTACTCGCCGTCCGTCTTGGTCAAGGATGCTCAGCGGCACGGCGTGCGCGTGCTGCCGATCGATGTCAATGCGTCGGACGTGCGCTGCACCGTGGTCGACCGGCCTGCGGCGGGGGCGGGCAGCGCTGCTTGCGTGCGTTTGGGGCTGGCGTATGTCAGCGAACTGCGGTCCGAGGCGGCTGCGAAGATCGTTGCGGATCGGGCCGAGCGATCTGCCTTCCGGTCGATTGGCGAGTTCTCTCGGCGCGTCCGGCTGCAGAAGAACGAGCTCGACACACTGGCCGAGATCGGTGCCCTGAACTCCCTCGGCGACGGCCTGCACCGGCGCGAGGCAATGTGGCAGGTGGAGGGCGCTTGGCGCCCGAAGGGGCCCCTCTTCGACGCTCAGGACGACAGCTTGCCCGAGCCCGGCCCGCTTGCTCCGATGGAGCCTCTGGAGCGTCTCGAGTCGGACTACCGCGGGGCCGGCCTGACGGTTGGCAAGCATCCGATGCACTACTTGCGCGGACAGTTGGAGAGTGATGGCGTACTGTCCTCGCGTGACCTCGAGGCAACCCCCAACGGTCAGCGCGTATGGGCGGCCGGAGCCGTCATCACCCGACAGCGGCCGGGTACGGCCAAAGGCTTTTGCTTTGTCACGCTCGAGGACGAGCTAGGGGTGGCGAACCTGATTCTGACGCCGCAGGTGTTTCAAGCGAACCGGTCTACGGTGATGCACGAGCCATTCCTGCTGGCGGAGGGTGTGTTGCAGAACGCGGAGGGCACGGTCTCGGTGAAAGTGGACGCCTTGAAGCCGCTGATCGCACCGGCGCTTGGCATGCAATCACACGACTTCCACTGAGCCTGCAGCCGCTACCGGCGCCCGTACATGCGCGGCTGCCGCATCCAGGCGCTGACACTGTGCGCGCGTCCCATGCCGACACAGCTCTTGCCCGTGTTACGGTAACTGCCTGCATGTCTGAAACTCTGACGCTTCGCTACCGGAAACTCCATGAGTCCGCGATTGCGCCTGAGTTCGCCCACGGGGCCGCGGAAGACGCCGGAATGGACCTGTATTCGTCCGAGGACGTCGAGCTGCCGCCCTCGGAGTGGCGCAACGTAGGAACCGGGATCTGCATTGAGATTCCGCCGGGATTCGAGGGCCAGCTTCGGCCGCGCAGCGGCCTGGCGCGCAGGCACGGTCTCACGCTGCTGAACAGCCCGGCCACGATCGATCCCGGCTATCGCGGCGAATTGCGCATCACGCTGATCAACTTTAGCAAGGAGCCGTATCAGGTTCGGCCCGGAGACCGGATCGCCCAGCTGGTTATCGCGAGGTATGCAAGCGTGCGCTGGGAGCTCGCCGAGTCCCTTGAGACGAGTCGGCGCGGGCCGGGCGGGTTCGGGTCCACGGGCCGCTGAACACCGGCTTGAAGCGCAAGCCCCGCGCTATTGCCGGTACAGGAACTCGTTGAGGTTGAAGAGCGTCTGGCACAGGTCGACCAACCCTGTAGGCGTGCTGCCGACGAAGGCCAGTGCCTTGTTCATTTCGGTCTCGCTGGGCTTGCGCGCCAGGGCCAGTTCAAAGGCGTGGTTGACCTGGGCTCTCGCGTCGTGTCCCGCTTCCAGCGCCACGCGCTGGGCGAAGTGCTTGGCGTGCAGCAGCACTTCGGCGTTGTTCATCAGTAGCAGGGATTGCGGCGCTACCGTCGAGCGCGTGCGCTCGCTGCACGAAGAGACCATGTCCGGCTGGTCGAACGCCTCGAACATCGGGTAGCGGATCGAGCGCTTTGAGAACACGTAGACGCTGCGGCGCCAACTGTCCGGATCGCCGATTGCCAGTCCCGGCCAGGTCCGGTCGGTGCTGGACTGGAACAGTTTCGGGTCGATGTATGGCCGGACCGCCGGTCCTCCCACGTTCAGATCCAGCGTGCCCGCGACGGAGAGGATCTGGTCGCGGATGATTTCCGCCTCGTGACGGTTGCGGCTCTGCCTCCAGAAGTACTTGTTATCGCCGTCCTTGGCGAGGTTCTCCGGCAGATCCCGGCTGGCCATGCGATAGGCATCCGAGGTCAGCATGAGGCGGTGCATGTGCTTGACCGACCAGCCCGAGTCGATGAACTCAAGCGCCAGCCAATCCAGTAGCTCGGGATGGCTGGGCAGCATGCCGGTCTTGCCGAAGTTGCTCGTCGTGCGGACGATGCCCTCGCCGAAATGGTGTTGCCAGATGCGGTTGACCATTACTCGGGAGGTGAGGGGGTTGGTCTCCGAAGCGATCCATTCGGCGAAGTGCTTGCGGCGCCAGCTCGTCTTGGCCGATGGCGGCGGGGCAGGGAACCGCGGCTCCATGCGGGCCGCGACAGTCAGCACGCCGGGCTGCATCAGCGATCCCTTGCTGCCCGTGTCTCCGCGGTGGAGGAAGTACGACGGCAGCGGATCGCGGCTGTCTTCGGTAACGGTTCGGGCCGTCGGGTAAGGATCGGGCCGCTCGGCCTCGAGATCCTTGATCTGCAACTGGGTGTCGCGATGCTTGGAAGCATCGCTGGCGTCCATCCGCGCCAGTACGTCCTCGACCAAGATTATCTTGAAGAGCGCCTCGACCTGCCGGGCGTTGAGGCGCTGGGCCTTGGTCCGCTTCTCCGCAGGGGTCTCCCAAGCTGTTCTGTAGTACTTCGGCAGCGTGTCAAGCTTGGCCTCGAACAGCGCCTTGCGGTGTGGCTCTTCCAGCTGCGCCAGACGTTCCTTGAGGGGCTTTTGCCGGGCGGTAATCCGTTCGTTGAGCGCTTCGTGCTCGGCAACAATCTCCGGGCCGACGAGCGGGAAGTCGATCTCCTTGGTCGAGAAGAACACCGCCTGCATCTGGTAATAGTCCTTCTGCGCGATCGGGTCGAACTTGTGGTTGTGGCAGCGCGCGCACTGCGCGGTGACCGCCAGGAACGTCTGCGCCGTGGTGGCGACATTGTCGTCGAGCTCGTCCATCCGGGTGCGCTCGTCCTTGATGTTGTTGTCGAGCACCATCCGCAGGTAGCCGGTCGCGACATTGGATTCCTGCGAGTCTGGCGCGATCTCGTCACCGGCGATCTGCTCCTTGATAAACAGGTCGAACGGCTTGTCCTTGTTGAACGCATCGACGACATAGTCGCGGTAGCGCCACATGGTCGGCCAGTCGAAGTCACGCTCGTAGCCGCCCGAGTCGGCGTAGTGGACGAGGTCGAGCCAGTGGCGGCCCCAGCGCTCTCCGTAGTGCGGCGACTCCAGCAGTCGGTCGACCAGCGAGGCCCAGGCATCGGCTGATTCGTCGGCGAGGAAGTCTTGGACCTGTTGAAGAGTCGGGGGTAGGCCGGTCAAATCCAGGTAGAGGCGGCGAACCAAGGTCCGACCGTCGGCTGGAGGGCTCGTGGCCAGCCCCTGCTCGCGGATGCTGGCGTCCAAGAATGCGTCGATCGGATTTCCACTCCCGTCGCCGGGCACCGAGTGCCTGACGGGCTCCACGAAGGCCCACCACGCACGCTCATCGTCGGTGATGGGGCGTTCCTCCAGCTTGCTCAGGGCCTTGCGACGTTCCGCTTCCTCATCCGAGACCACGCCTTCGGGCATCGGTGCGCCGGCCATGATCCACTTGCGCAGCACCTCGATCTTTTCGTCGGAAAGCTTGCCGCCGGGAGGCATGTGCGGCTTCGTCTGGTGGTTCACTAAACGCCACAGCCAACTCAATTGGAGGTTTGAGCCCACCACCGCCGCACCGCGCTCTCCGCCGGTGAGGATCTTCTCGCGCGTGCGCAGGTCCAGGCCGGACTGCTGGATCGCCGCGCCGTGGCACACCTGGCAGTCCTGCTTCAGGATCGCGCTGGCCTCATCTGCCAAGTCGTTCGCTGCCGCCAGGGTCGGAATGGCGACGAGCAGTGCAAGAGTGCGAACGTTCATCTTTTTGACCATTGTCGTGTTCGTCCGCTGAACTTGCAACATGTGGCCGCGCCCCGCCAGCGTAAGGGTCGGGCGCGCTGCGTTCCGAGTGCGGGCTGAGGGAGGCTCTCGCACCGCAGTCTTGAGTCTTGGGGATTGGCGGATTCGCATGCCTACAGCCGGGTGGTCTCGGGCAGCCGCCACGCTGCAACTGGAAGCCTGCCCAAGCATGGCCGAAGGCCCCTTTGCTTTTCGCGTCAGATTCTCTGTAGCCTACGCGGCGCTCGCTTCCAGACGCTGCAAGACCC
This sequence comes from Terriglobia bacterium, assembly GCA_009841225.1. Classification (GTDB taxonomy): domain Bacteria; phylum Acidobacteriota; class Terriglobia; order Bryobacterales; family UBA6623; genus VXMF01. Next base: position 20,982 of record VXMF01000012.1, read on the forward strand.
CTTCGCTGACCAGTCTTCTCACCAGGGTCAGTTTTCCTTCAGCATCCAGACAGTCAGGCAAGTCCTGAACGGCGAACTCGTCGACTGTCGTGGCAAATCGCAACGCCGGCCACGAATGGACTGGCAGTCTGAGCTCGTGCCCGGAAAACCGCAAGAGGCACGTCTCTCCCTCGTTCTCGGCTTTGACGATCAGGTCGCGGCGGCGTCTCACCCGCGATAGCGGTGTGAGCGGGTCTTCGCGGAAACGCTGGCTCAGCAGGTCGGTGAACAGCGGTACGTCGGCGGCCAACACTTCGTCCGAGAAGCGGCGCCAGACGACATCCGGATTGAAGCGCGACTGCACGAACGCCAGTTTCTCGCCGAACAGACGCTCCCGCTCGGCGACGGGAAATCCCTCGCTAGCGAAGCGGCGAGGGAGAGTCCGTCGAAGCGATTCTTCTTCAAGCGCCGCAGCGTTGACACTCTCGACCAGGAACTCGGCCCACGTGAATGAGGTCAGCCCGAGGGTGATGTGCAGCGACGCCTGGTCTGTGGAACGCGCCGAGTGCATCAGGCCGCGCGGAAGGTAGACGGCGCTGCCCGGGCCGAGTTCGAACTCGTCGCTGACATCGCCGGGGAGCGTTCCGCGTTCGAAGCGCTGGCCACGTAGCGGCAATTTCACCTTCGTGTCGTAGATGGACCAGCGCTTCGTGCCGCTGATCTGCAATACGAAGACGTCGTGAGTGTCCCAGTGTGGGGCGAATCCCTGCGCATCGGCAGGGGTGAGATACACGTTTGTCTGGACTCGCGAAGAGAAGCGCCTCCCGAGCGAGACACAGAGCCGTGCCAGCGTTGGAACACGCTCTTGGAGCTGGCGGAAGATCACGGTCGCGCCGTCGTCGAAGAGCCTCGCGACATCGAGCGGCTGGATCCTGCCGGCACCGTTCGTGTACTCGCCCCGGGAGACGTCGCCATCGCCGCGAACCAAGCTGATGTCGGGATGCTTGGCCGCGTGGGTTCCTAGTACGTTGTCGAGATCGGCCACCGAGAGAAGTTCGTCGTAATAAGGTGACGCCTTGCGCTGGATGTGCATCAACCGCTGCTCGTAGTAGTTTCTTTCGAAGTCCGCTGTCGGCAGCGGGTCGATGAGCCACGCGTACCAATCGCGTTCGGTTGCCGGTCTCGGTGCTCTATAGTCGGTCATCATGTGAGCGCTCGGTGCTATGCGGCGACCACAAACCGTCATTGCGCTGTGGCCTTCGCGTGTCGGATTTCAGGATCACTCTGGGGCAGGGCGGGGCTTGACAGCTAGGACGAGCTTTCTATAGGATATTCCTAAGCACTTCGCCTTATTGCAGCAGGAGGACGATATGCCCAGACCAGACAGCCAGAATCCGATCGTTGATCGTGAATCGTCGCCGACCCCGCTAACGGACGCGGACATTACCAGCGTCCGGGTCGATCGCCGCTCCTTTCTCTCGCGTGCGGTGGCGGCCGGCTCGTTGGCTGTGGGTGCCGCTCTGACGACCAGCTGCGCCGGTGGGACTGACTCGGATGCCTCCGACAGCGACGCCCAGGCGAGCGACTCGGACAGCTCCGACAGCAGTGCCCCAGTGGAGGATTCCGACAGCGCCGCCCCAGCAGCCGATTCTGACAGCGCTGCCCCGGCAACGGATTCCGACAGCTCCGACAGCGACTCCAAGTAGGGAACACTCGCAGCACAGCCCAAGACGGGCCGCTGTTAAGGGTTGGGGATTCGACCCCGAGATCCGGCCCTGCGTCGCACTGTGCAGGATTCTTGGAAATCTCCGGCCGCAGGTTTGGCGGACTGTCCTATCCCGCAACCTCCGGGAACACTGCGGCGGGAAACATAGGCTGGTTCGTGCGCGGATGCGGAAACGAACCTTGGGCCGATCCAACCGGAGCGGGAGCAGCTCGGCCGACCGGGGTGCCCGCACTGCAATGGTTGGGGGCGCGTGCTGCGCAGCCACTCTGTCTAGACTAGATGTCGGTGCCGAATTCCCGGCGGACGTCGCCAACGGTCTCCGGGACGTATGCCCTACATTTGATACTTGGTTGCAATTGGGACGCAGCGAGCGTCTTGACGGGGGGCGCTCTGGCGTCAGCCTCGCGCCCGCGCGGCTGCTTAGGATGACGCAGCGAAAGTGCTTCGCGAGCCCTTCCGGCTTGATGCCGGCTCCGTTGCGGATGCTGGTGATGCTGGTATCGTTCGAGAGGGCCCTGATGGATCGCGCTCCCTCGATTCTTTCCCAGGCTGACGCTCTCGGTCCGCATGCCGAAATCCAATCGCACGCGACCCGGTAGTCGCTGGTTCAGCCGCCGCATTGCGTTCAAACTGCACGGCTGGTCTGGATTCCTTCTCTCGATCCTGCTCTTCACGATCTGCCTGAGCGGGACCTTGGCGGTTGTCGGCAATGAGATCGATTGGCTCCTCAACCCGGCCATGCGCGCTGCGCCGCAAAGCGGACCGGCCGCATGGTCGGCGATCCACCGCAACGTCCAGGCCCTGTACCCCGAGGCCCAAGTGTTATGGCTGGGAGCCCCCATCGAACCGGGGTTTGCCGCCGAGGCGGTGATTCGGCGGCACGACTTGAACCAGCCTTGGCGGGTGTACGTCGACCCCTACTCGGGAGCCGTCCAAGGGGAGGCAAGCTGGCTCACCGCTCAGCGCTTCCTGCGCGATTTCCACATGTATCTATTCACGCCCCGTTGGGGGAAGTACCTGGTCACTGTCTTCGGATTGACCATGCTCGTCTCGATGATTACCGGAATCATCGTTTACCGCAAGTGGTGGAAGGGCTTCTTCACCTTGGAGCGCAAGCGCGGGCGGCGCGTTCTTTGGGGCAGCGCGCACAAGCTCCTCGCGGTCTGGTCACTGTGGTTTGTAGCTGTGATGGCGATCACAGGGACTTGGTATTTCATCGAAGCGCTCCTGTTCGATTTCACGGATTTCTCCTACATCGGCCTTCCAACCGTCGACGACGATCTAAGCGAGCACGGACCGGCTATACCCTCGGCAGATCTCGACGGGGTCGTAGCCCGTGCCAAGCAGGAGGTCCCGAGCCTGCGGGTCGCTCTGGTCCGGCTCCCGACTAGGACTAACGACGTGATTAGCGTCCAGGGACAGACGGACGCCGTCTTGGTCCGAGACCGCACCAACAGGGTCAACTTCCACCCGTTCAGCGGCGAGCTGGTGAGCGTGCAACTCGCGCAGGATCTCTCGCCGGCGTGGCGCTGGGTCGACACGGCCGATCCGCTTCACTTCGGCGACTTCGGAGGAATATGGAGCAAGCTGGTCTGGTTCGGATTCGGTCTCGCGCTCAATGCCATGATCCTCACGGGGGCTTGGCTCTACCTGCGGCGCGTTCGGCGGCTATCGGATCGCAGCGAGGCAGCATGGGCGCTTGACGGCCTTGCCGACGAGCCGGACGCTGCGGCGGAGGCACTGCCCCGTGGGTAGCTGGAAGTACCCCCAGCTGCTGGTCTTGGCGCTGGCCCTCTCTCTGGCGGCCCTGTTCTGCATCGACGTGACCCGGCCACGAGAGTCCGTCGAGGTTTACAGCGGGGACTTCGGCCCGTGGCGCCTGCGGCTCACCGTCCCGGAGCGGGCCGCTCCCGGCGAGACGCTTGCCCTTACTGCGTGGATCAGCAGTCCTTGGGCGCGCCCCAACTACAGGCGGCTGCAGGTCAGCATCGCCGCGTCGCCAGAGCCGGAACCAGCAAACATGTTTGGCACAGGGCTGGCTCGTCGCGGGCGGCTCCGCCTACCCTCCAGCGCGGGAAGGGGGACGCAGATCCTACTGCGGGCGGAGCTCTGGGACGGTACTTCGGTGACCAAGGAGATTCCAATCGCCGCCCTGCTGGAGAGCTCGGCCCGCTAGGCAAGGCTGCTTTCCCAAGGGGGTGAATCTGCGTCACTTGATCGAGGCCCGTTCTGGAGAGACAATGCCTTAAGGCCCGGGCCGGCGATGAGACGTTGCTACTTCGACCACAACGCGACGACGCCCGTGCATCCCCGCGTGCTGGAAGCGATGTTGCCGTACTACGGGCCCGAGTACGGCAACGCGTCCAGCTTGCACAGCTTCGGACAAGACGCGCGACAAGGGGTGGAGTCCGCTCGACGTCAGGTTGCAGCCCAGCTCGGATGTGACGCGAAGGATGTCGTGTTCACCAGCGGGGGGACGGAGGCCGACAACCTGGCAGTGTTCGGCACGGTCCGATCAGTGCCCGGGCCGTCGCGCCACGTTGTCACGACGCAGATCGAACATCCCGCCGTGCTCAACGCCTGCGAGCAGCTAGAGCGCGAAGGTGTGGACGTGACCTACCTGCCGGTGTCTGGCGAGGGCATCGTTACGCCAGACGACGTGCGCGCCGCTGTGCGCTCCGACACCGTCCTCATCACCGTGATGCATGCCAACAATGAACTGGGCAGCATGCAGCCGATTCGGGAGATCGGACTGATCGCTCGCGAGGCAGGTGTTCCGTTTCACACCGACGGCGTGCAGAGCTTCGGCAAAGTACCGACCCAGGTTGAGGAACTGGGGGTGGACTTCTTCAGCTTGAGCGCTCACAAGATCTACGGCCCGAAGGGTGCCGGGGCGCTCTACGTGCGGCGGGGCCTTCAACTCGCCAAGGTGCAGTACGGCGGCAGTCACGAACGCGATCGCCGTCCGGGCACCGAGAACGTGCCCGGGATCGTCGGTCTTGGCGCGGCCGCCGAGTTGGCCGGATCCGACCGGGAACAGGAGAACACAAGGGTTGGCCGGCTGCGAGACCGCTTCGAGAGCGGGCTGCTCGACACCGTTCCGGAGGCGCACGTGCATGCTCTGAATTCTCCGCGCCTGCCGACTACATCCAGCGTGCGGTTCGACCATGCCGAGTCGGAACCGCTGCTGATTTCCCTCGACCTGCAGGGATTCGCAGTCTCCAGCGGATCAGCCTGCTCCAGCGGGGCGGTGAAGCCGTCTCACGTGCTCACTGCCATCGGCCTGAGCCGCGATCAGGCCAAATCGACGCTGCGCTTCTCGCTGGGAAGACAGACTGACGAAGAGCAGGTGGACGCGCTGCTGGCGGCGCTGCCAGGCATGGTGGAGCGCCTGAGGATCCTCTCCCCGAGCTGGGCCGGGACCGCCTGACCGCGCCCTGCCGGGAAGATCACTCGAACAGGCCGAACGCGAATACTCCGGCTTTGGTGGTGATCGCGACGTATTGACGGCCGCCAGCTTCAAACGTGACCGGGGAAGCTCGGATGGTCCCGCCAGTATTGAAGTGCCATAGAACTTCGCCCGTATTGGCGTCGGCGGCCATGAAGGTGCCATCGCGGCTCCCGAAGAACACCAGCCCGCCCGCTGTTGCCATCGCCCCTGCGAACATCACCTCTTCACTCTCCACGCCGAGCAGCTGCACTTGCCATGCGATGTCCCCGGTGGCGAGCTCGATCGCCCGCAGGTAGTTCTTTGCGCCGGTCTCCTGGTGATTGATGCTGTGACCAGTGCGGTAGTAGACGCCGCACGCATCTCGCGACATCACATACAGCATGCCCGTGCCGGGATGATAGGTCGGCGACTGCCAGTTCGTGCCGCCGTGGATGTCAGGGCAGACATAAGACCCGCTAGGGCTGGGAGCGCTTTCTGGCTTGGGGATCGGGCGGCCTTCTGGAGTGAATTTCTCCAACCATGTCTCTTTGGCGAAGGCGGTGCCACGCAAGAACTTCCCGGTCGTTCGATCCAAGACGTACAGAAAAGCGTTCCGGTTGGGGTGCAGCAGCAGCTTGCGCGTCGCGCCTTCCCACTCAGCGTCTACCAACACCGGCGTTTGGTTGGCGTCCCAGTCGTGCTCGTCATGCGGCGTGTACTGGAAGTGCCAGACGAGTTCCCCATCGTCTGGGCGCAGGGCCAGCAGGCTGGCCGTGTAGAGGTTGTCGCCCACACGGTCGCGGCCGTCGAAATCCTTGGGGCCTGGATTGCCGGTCGGCCAGTAGAGCAGGTCCAGCTCGGGATCGTACGTTCCGCTGGTCCAAGGCGTTCCGCCGCCGGCCTTCCACGAGTCGTTCTCCGGCCACGTCTCCGAGCCGGGCTGCCCCGGGGCAGGAACCGTGTAGAATCGCCACTCGCGCTTGCCGGTCTCGGCGTTGAATGCGTCCAGATAGCCGCGAATGCGTCCCGTGTCGCCGCCCCGTATGCCCATCATGACCCGATTCTTGGCGATGATTGGCGCCCCGGTAGAGCCAAAGCAGGGTTGCTCGTCGGGATCGGTCACCTGCGACCGCCACAACATCGCTCCGTTCCGGCTGTCGAGCGAGACCACGTGGCAGTCGGGCGTGCCGAGAAAGAGGCGGTTGCCGGAAATGCCGAAGCCTCGGGTCCAGTTCGGAGTTTGGTTGCCCCCGCTGCGGCTGTAGGGGTAGTCGAAGCGCCAGATCGAGCGCCCGGAAGTCGCATCGATCGCGAAGGCCCGCATTCCGCCGGCCGTGAGATACATCACGCCGTCCCGGACGAGCGGCGTGGCCTCGGTGCGAGGCTGCGGCGGGCTGTATTGAAAAACCCACTTGGGCACGAGGCGCGCGACGTTGTCGCGGTTGATCTCGCCCAGTTCCGAATAGCGCCGCCCGCTATTGTCACGGTCGTAGCTGAGCCAGTTCGCCGGGTTCTTGTAGCGCTCTTCCAGCGCTTGGGACGAGGCGCTGGCCGGCACAAGCAATGCGAGCAACAGCAGTGGCGCCGTCATCCGGGGGACAAGCAGAGTCGAGTGCATTGCGGGATCACTCAGTAGTTTCCGAAGCCGCGCCGCACGGGCACGAACGGATCCCGCTGGCGGTCCAGGAAAGCTAGCAGGTCTTGCACTTCTGCGGGCCCGAGACGCTGCCCGTAGTCTGCGGGCATCTGCGATCGTTGAGGAGTGTGCACCGAGCGCAGCTGCTTCCGCTTGAACGTCATGACGTCGCCATCGGCGGTCAGCACTAGCAGCGTAAACGAGTCTTCGTTCTTCAGCACTCCTTCCAGCGTTTCGCCTCCCGCCGTCTCGACTACCACGGTGCCAAAGCCCTCGGCCAGTTCGGCGCTTGGATCCAGCAAATCCTCTCGGATCTTGTCGCTATTGTGGCGAACGCCGATCGAGTCCAAGGGCGGCCCGAGGAAGCCGCCCGCACCGTTGACGATATGGCAGCCCGCGCAGCCGACTCGTTGAAAGATTGCTTGTCCGGCCGCAACATCTCCTGGGACTGGGGGCTGCTCGGCGGGATGAGCCAAGCTGCGGAGGTAGGAAACGAGCTGCCATAGGCGCTCTTCGGACAGATCGGACTGAGGCGGCATGTCCGTGCCGGGAATGCCGGCGCGGATGAGCCTGAACAGGCCAGCCTCGGAACCTCTGCGTACGCTCCTGGCGACTACGAGATTGGACGCCATGGAACCCTGTGCCTGCTGGCCGTGGCACACCGCGCAGCGCTCGTGAAACAATTTGTTCCCAGCTTCAACGGCCGCTGCATCGCGGCCCAAGGGGTTGTGCAGTTCGGCCTGCTCCTGAGCGGACTGTTGCGCTGCAGCGGTAGACAACGCTAGCTGAATGGCTAGTGACGCAAGCGTGGCAACTCGCGCTCGCGCCCGCAATCTGCCGCACTTGCGAGATCTTTGTCGGCTCGTGATGGATGGCCGTGCGCCCGTTCTGCCCATGTTTGGTGCGCTTGCTCCGGACGGGTCGGTTGCTGCGAGCCGCGCTGACAGTCGGCCAGAGCCTTGCCGGGGAGAAGAATCCACTGCAAGAGGATACCAATGCTCGAGGTTGGACATAGGGCGTAACGATCGGTTCGGCTGTTGGTTGCCTTATTCGGATCCATGCGCAGAAACGCTTCCGCAATATCGCGACGCTGGCTGGGGATGCATGATATACTTCGCTGCGGCTAGTTCGGGGGGCAGGGGCCCATCGACCTAGCAGTGTGTCATTCGCGGTGGGACAACGTCGCTTTTGAGGGGCCAGTTCACCGCAGGTGTTGAGGTGATTCAAAATGCGACCTAAAAAGCAGCCCTCTCTCGGATTCGCGATTGCCGTCGTCGCCATCGCGATGAGCGGCCTTGCCACGCCAGCGCATTTGGAGGCGCAGATCCTCTATGGCAGCATCGTCGGCAATGTGTCAGATAGCACTGGGGCTGTGATTCCCGGTGCGCAGGTAAGCATCACCCACGAAGAGACTGGCGCTTCCCGTAGCGGCGAGTCTAACGAAGCAGGCGCGTACAGCTTTTCGACGGTGGCGACCGGGACGTATCGAGTCGAGGTCCGATCCGATGGATTCAGCAGCAGCACCACAACGGGTGTCGCCGTCACGGTGAACAACGTTACCCGTGTGGATGTGGACCTCGCGATCGGCCAGGTAACCGAGGTCATCGAAGTTACTGCCAATTCCGTGCAATTACAGACCGATCGGGCCGAGGTCCGGGCCGAAGTAAGCAAGGACGACTTGCAGGAAGTGCCGGTGCCGCTGGGTCGCAACTACCAGATGCTGCTCCAAACGCTACCTGGCTTCTCGCCGCCCGCCAACGCTCACTCGGTACCCGCGAACCCCACCCGCGCAGTGCGCTACACGGTCAACGGCACGACAGACAAGTCCAACAACGTCCGCATCGACGGGGCATCGAGCTACAACCCCAATCTGACCCACATGTCGGGCATCAACCCCTCCTTGGAATCGATCGAGGTGGTCAACGTGGTCACCAGTTCGTTTGACGCCGAGCAGGGACTTGCTGGCGGTGCCGCGATCAACCTCCAGATCAAGAGCGGCACGAACGAAGTGCACGGCTCGGGCTTCTGGTACCACAACAACCAGCACATGCAGGCCTATCCGTACTTCAGTGACCGCAACAACGCCAAGCCCAAGTTCATCTACAACCAGGCAGGCGGCACGATCGGCGGGCCGATCAAGAAGAACAAGGCCTTCTACTTCATTAGCTACGAGCGCACTTCGGAGAACTCCAACGTCACGAAGTTCATCAAGGTGCCGACGGTGGCGATGCGCGCCGGAGACTTCTCCGGTTCGCCCCTGCCGATCTTCGACCCGATGTCCGCCGCTATCGGGGACGAGGGCAACCGCACACCATTCGCGAACAACATGATCCCGGAAGCGCGCATCTCTCGGGCCAGCCGCATCTTGGCCGACAACCCTGATTGGAGCATCCCTGACCGCCAAGGCGTCGGATCCCTCGGGTTGAATCGCAACAAGCTCGCGAGCGACAGCTATTTCTTTCACCGCAACCAGATCGACAGCAAGGCCAACTTCAACCTCTCCGACAAGTGGACGATGTTCGCTCGGCTCAGCTTCTTCTACTACAAGCAGTGGAATCCCGCGGCGTTCGGCGACCTTTCCGGTATCCACCTGCACCCGACAAACTTCCGCACCGACAACGGATTCGGGCCGACCTATAGCGGCACGATCTCCACGACCTACGTTGCGACTCCGAACTTGGTGTTTGACGCCTACTTCGGCTCGACCTTGGTTGATAGCAATGCTTTTGCTGGAAACCTCGAGCAGCGGATTGGCTTGGACGTGCTGGGGATTCCCGGCACGAATGGCGACGGCACACCTGGCGGGGGAGGCACGTTCTACGGTGGCATGCCGCGCATGCGCTTCGATGCGGGCTATGGCAATCTCGGCTACCGCGCCACATCGCCATTCATCGGGCACGACTACCTGCACCAGATCGTGTTCAACGGTAACTGGACGAGGCGGAACCACGAGATCCGCTTCGGAACCGACACCTTCCTGACGCACATCAACCAAGAGGTGGCCAACTTTCCCGGAGGCGACGCTCCGGCGGGCGGATTCCGCTTTCGCAACAACACGACGAGCCGAGCCGGCACGAGGACGAACGACTACAACGCGATTGCCTCCTTCATGCTGGGGCTGCCGCGCGAAGCGGCACGCAACTTCCTGAACGGCAAGAACCTGCAGACACGTTCGAGCCAGTATTCGTTGTACATCCGTGACCGCTGGCAGGTTCGCCCCGATCTGACGCTCTCTTACGGCACCCGCTGGGAGTACTTCCCGTTCCCGGTGCGCCCCGATCGCGGATTGGAGCGCTTCGACATTGCCGAGAACGTCATGCTGGTGTGCGGCATCGGCTCGGTACCCCGCAATTGCGGCCTGCCGCAGAGCAAGACCCAGTTCGCACCCCGCGTCGGCATCGCTTGGAGGGCCACCGACACGTTTGTCGTTCGCGCGGGCTACGGGATGACCTGGGATCCATTCAATCTCGGACGCGACCTCCGGGGGAACCTGCCGACGCAGTTCTCGCAGCGCCTGCCCGCCCCGAACAACCGCTCGTGGGCCACGACTTTGGATCAGGGTTTTCCGGCGATACCTCCGATCCCGACCGACGACCGGATCGAAATGCCGCTCAGGGCGAACGTCGCCACGGCGGATGAGAACTACGTGCGCGGATACATCCAGTCTTGGAATTTCACGCTTGAGAAGCAGGTGGGCGATTGGATCGGCACGGCCTCCTACGTCGCGACCCGGTCGACGCGCCAGAGTTCTCGCATCGAAGCCAACTGGTCAGGCCTAGGCGAGGGCAATGCCGGGCGTGTCCTGCGCAAGCTCTACGGGCGTACTGCGAACACGCTGTTCTGGGGCACCATTGGCACCCCGATGTACGATTCGCTACAGGTCAAGCTGGTTCGCCGCAGTCGCTCCGGACATTCGTTCAACTTGGCCTACACATGGGCGCATGGGCGCGGATACACCTCCGAGTCGTCCACGGCTCAGCCGCGTGTGAGGCATCCGGAATACTACTGGAAGAACCGCGGGCCCCTCAACAACGACATCCGGCACAACTTGGTCGTCTCGAATTCATACGAGCTGCCGTTCGGCAGGGGCAAGAACTTCGCGCAGACCGGCGTACCGGCGGCGATTCTGGGCGGCTGGCAGATCAACGCACTGGCGTCGCTCTACACAGGTCGCCCAGCCACGCCCACTGCTCCTGGTGGGTCATTGAACAGCGTCGGTTCGGGACAGTTCGCTGACTGCCTGTCTGCTCCGATCAAGCTGGGCTCGCCGGATGGCTGGTGGGATCCTTCGACAATGGCTGATCCTGACGAGGCGAACGACCCGCCACGCTTCGGCACATGCGGATCGAATGTGTTGCGCGGACCGGGCCTGATCAACTTGGACATGGGCGTGTTCCGCAAGTTCCAGCCGACTGAGAGGTTGAGCATCCAATTCCGTGGGGAAATCTTCAACGTGTCGAACACTCCCCACTTCCGCAATCCGAACTCCAACATTGCCAGCAGTGGTTTCGGTGTCGTCACCAACGTGGCGAATACCGGGCGCGAGGGCCTTGACCAGCGTGTGTTCCGGATGGGCTTGCGCTTGGCCTTCTGATCGCGTTCAGGCAGCGAGGCGGCGGCACGCCGCCGTCTCGCCCTCCCTCGTGCTTCTCCCCGCACTTGGTGAAGGCGTGCCTCGGGGCATCGCCGCTTCGGAACCTGCCCGCCGGGTGTGCGAGGGAGGCGGTAGGATAGTCGCCGACGGGGCGTAGAGTTGGAAGGCTCGCCATTACGTCCCGTTCGCTGAGGCCACACTGTGCGAACCCGCGCCATTCTCCCATTCTTGGCTGCCGCGGCCCTAGTCGGCTGTGGCCGGACCGACACGGACTCCATCGATCAAATCGCAGTTCCCGAGGGTTTCGAGATCGAGTTGGCAGCCGGCCCGCCGCTAGTCGAGCGCCCGATGATCGTGGACATGGACGACCAAGGCCGGCTTTACGTGGCCGAGTCGTCGGGATCGAATGATCCGGTCCAGCAGCAACTTGCGGAGCGCCCTCACAGCATCCTTCGCTTGGAAGACATCGATGGCGACGGGCGCTACGACAGGCGCACCGTGTTCGCCGACAAGATGATGCTCCCCGAGGGCGTGCTCTGGCACGATGGCTCGGTCTACGTGACCGCGCCGCCGAGCATCTGGAAGCTGACGGACACTGACGGCGACGGCGTCGCGGACGAGCGGGTGGAATGGTTTGATGCCAAGACTCTAACCAATTGCGCCAATGACCTGCACGGTCCGTATCTCGGGCTCGACGGGCGGATCTACTGGACCAAGGGCGCGTTCGCGGAGCAGACGTATGAGCGGCCCGGCCGCGAACCATTCGTGACCCGAGCGGCGCACATCTTCCGCCGGCGAGTCGAAGGCGGGCCGGTCGAGCACGTACTGACTGGCGGCATGGACAACCCGGTCGAGGTGGCCTTTACCCCGCAAGGCGAGAGATTGCTGACATCGACATTCTTGATCCACCCGCAGCTCGGCAAGCGCGACGGCATCCTGCACGCCGTCTACGGGGGAGTGTACGGCAAGGCCCACGGCGTGACCGACAGCCACCCGATGACCGGCGGCTACCTGTCGATCATGACCCACATGGGAGGCGCTGCCACGGTCGGGCTGGAGCGCTACGAGTCGGGCGTGTTCGGGGAGGATTATCGGGGCCGCCTGTTCGTGACATCGTTCAACCTGCGCAAAGTCTCATCCCACCGGCTTGTGCCGCAAGGTGCGACGTTCAAGACCGAAGACACTGATTTCTTGGTGTCGGAGAGCCGCGACTTTCATCCAACCGACGTGATGGAGGACGCCGACGGCAGCTTGCTCGTGGTCGATACGGGCGCTTGGTACAAGCTCTGCTGCCCGACCGCGCAGTTGCCCAAGCCCGACTTGCTCGGTGCCATATACCGCATCCGCAAGAAGGGCGCAATCCCGCCTGAAGATCCTCTGGGACTGTCGCTCGATTGGCTGACGGCCGGTCCGGATTCGCTCGTCCAATTGCTCGACGACCCGCGCCCGGCCGTGCGCAGGCGGGCCTTGGCGGCCCTAGCCACAGACGAGGCGGTCAGCGCGCTCAAGGATGCTTTGGCGGACAACCCGTCTGCCGACGTACGCCGCAACGCCGTATGGGCTCTGACCCGCATCGAGACCGACGCGGCGCGCTCGGCAGCGCGCGCGGCGCTGTCCGACGAGCAAGCAGGCGTGCGGCAGGCAGCGCTGCACTCGGTAGCGTTGCACCGTGATGGCGAGGCGGTCGCCGAGGCCGTGCAGCTGCTGCGCGATCCGTCGGACGCAGTCAAGCGCGTCGCGGCGGAAGCCCTGGGGCGCATCTCGGACCCGGTCGCAGTGGCGCCTCTCTTGGAAGCGGCCGCCCACACGGAGGGGGAGGTGCTGACGCATTCTCTGATCTACGCGCTGATCGAGATCGCCGATGTCAGAGGGACGCGATCGGGACTGCAGTCTGCTTCGGCAAGAACGCAGCGGGCCGCAATGATCGCGCTGGATCAGATGCGTCCGGCGGCTCTGAGTCCCGGCCAAGTGCTGTCGAGGCTGGATTCGGAGAGCGAGCCGGTGGCTGGCGCCGCCCGCTGGATCGCTTCGCGCCACCCAGAGTGGGGCGGCCACTTGGCCGGGTACTTGGGACGCCTGATAGGTGGCTTGAACAAATCGAATACCGAGGAGGCGCTGCAACAACTTAGCCGTTTCTCCGGCAACGAAGCTGTCCAAGAGCTGCTGGCCCGGACTGTGCGGGGAAGCGCCTCCGAGATTGCCAAGACGACGGCGCTGGAGGCCATGGCGGTTGCTCCCGTGGAAGTCTTGCCAGAGAGCTGGTCCGACGCGATCGCCTATGCCCTAGGGCAGGGACAGATCCGCGATGCCGCGCTACGGGCTTCGCGTACCTTGCAGCGGCCCGAGGAAGGCCTGCCGGGATTGGACCGGGCGTTGCTTGCGGTTGCCCGGGACGAAGGAATCGAGTCAGGATCGCGAGTCCAGGCATTGGATGCCGGACGAGCGTCGCTCGAGGCGCTTGATTCGCAGCTGTTCGAAGTGGCCCGGAGTCAGGTCTTGCCAAACCAGCCGGTCGATTCGAGAACGGCGGCGGCCAGGGTACTTGCCACTGTGCCGCTTGCAGACGGCCAACTAACCGAGTTGGCCGACCTGCTGCCCGAAATAGGTCCGATGGAGTTGCCGCGCATCGTGGAGGCCTTCGGCCAGTCGCAGGACGCAGAACTCGGGACTCGCCTGCTGACCGGTCTGTCGCAGGCCAAGGGGCTGGCGAACCTGCGCGCCGATATCCTTCGGACCGCAGTCGAGGGCTACCAACCTGATGTGCGCGCCGCAATTGATGCGCTGATCGAGGGTGGAGTGTCAGGGTTGGAGGAACAGCAGACTGAGCTTGACGGACTGCTTGCTGAGCTGCCCCAAGGTGACGTCGTGCGAGGGCAGGCTGTTTTCAACAGCAGCGAGACCGCCTGCTTGGCTTGTCACACCATTGGCTACGACGGCGGCCGGATCGGACCGGACTTGACGCGAATCGGAGAGATCCGCGAGCGCCGGGACCTGCTTGAGGCGATTGTCTTTCCCAGCGCGAGTTTCGTGCGGAGCTACGAGCCCATCGTGGCGGTGACGAACGGAGAGAGCATCAATGGAGTGCCCATAGAGGAGAGCGAAACGCATCTGCTGTTGGCCGTGAGCGCGGACGAACAGGTGCGCATCCCACGGGCCAGTGTCGAAGAGGTACGGCCCGGAACAGTCTCGGTGATGCCTGCCGGGCTAGACGACGAGTTGAGCACAGGGCAGCTAGCTGACTTGCTCGCTTTTCTCGAGGCAACCCAATGGGGCCCCAATCGCAGTAGACCGTAGCCCCTGAAATCAGCAGCCACTCGCCCGCTGCGGATCAGTCCGCGTTGCCGGGTTTGGTGCTTGCTCGCCCGCGCAGCCATTCCACCGTTCCGAGCAGGATCAGCGCCAACATGACCAAGAACGTAGCGACCGCTAGGATTTCCGGGCTGATCTCCTCGCGAATTCCGGTCCACATCTGCCGCGGAACGGTCCGTTGCTGCAGGCCGCCGAGAAACAGGACGGCGACCACCTCGTCGAACGACGCGGCGAATGCGAACAGAGCCCCTGAAATCACGCCGGGAGCGATCAGCGGCAACTGAATTCGGCGGAAGACGAGGAAAGGCCCGCCACCCAGACTTGCGCCCGCTTTGACGAGGTTTTGGTCGAACCCGACGAGCGTGGCGGTCACGCTAATGACGACGAACGGCGTACCGAAGACCGCATGGGCAAGGATCACGCCGAGATGCGTCTGTGCGATCCCCAGCTTCGAGTAGAAGAAGAACATGCCCGCTGCCGAGATGATGATCGGCGTGACCATCGGCGAGATGAGCAGGCTGGTGACAAACCCGCGTCCCGGCATTGCGGGATTTGCGAGGCCGAGCGCCGCAAGGACGCCGAGTGTTGTGGCGATGGCGGTTGCCGCGACGCCGATGACAATGCTGTTGACCAGAGCAAGCCGCCATTCAGCGCCCTCGACAACGCCGCGATACCAGCGCAGCGAATAGGCGTCCGAGTCCAGCCGCAGCATGCCCTCGGTGAACGTGAAGTACGGCTCGGCATTGAAACTGAGCGGAATCACGACCAGCATGGGCGCGACCAGGAACACCAGCACGGCCCCGCAAACCGCTAGGTGAACCGCGCGTCCGACGCGCTCGCTGAATTCGAAACTCGCCGTTGCGTGCCGCATCACGACAGCCTCATCCGTTCGATGCCCACAAGCCGGTTGTAGACGAGGTAGAGCGACATCACGGTGACCAGCAGGATCACGCCGAGCGCCGCAGCAAGCCCCCAGTTCAGTGACTCCTGCATGTGGTACGCGATCATGTTCGAGATCAGTTGCCCGGTGCGCCCGCCCACCAAGGCCGGCGTGATGTAGTACCCGATCGACAGGATGAATACGAGCAGCGAGCCGGCGGCGACGCCTGGCAGCGATTGGGGCCAGTAGACGCGCACGAAGCCCTGCCGGAACGTTGCGCCGAGGCTCGATGCTGCGCGCAGATACGTGGGCGATATCGAGCGCATGACCGCATACAGCGGGAGGATCATGAATGGCAGCAGGACCTGGGTCATGGCCACGAGCGTGCCGACCATGTTGTAGACGAGGGCAAGGCGGCCGTCCTCGCCGATTACGCCGGCTGCGACGAGCAAGTCATTGACAACGCCTTGGTTCTGGAGAAGCACGATCCAAGACGTGGTCCGGACCAAGAGCGACGTCCAGAACGGCACTAGCACCAAGAGCAGGAGCAGGTTCGACCTGGCCGGCGAGGCGTTTGCGATCAGGTACGCGACCGGATAGCCCAGAATCAGGCAGATGATCGTGATGGCGAGGCTGACTCCTAGCGTTCTAAGGAGCAGTGGCAGGTAGATTCGCCGGTCCGGGGACTGGGCAACGATGTTTCCCGAAGGATCCCTGTCCAAGTCGAGCGCATTCAAGTAGTGGCGCATGGTGTAGCGCTCGCCAGCGCGGCGAACAGCGAGCCATGCGGACGGTTCCTCCCAGATCGGGTCCCTAGCGATCATGGCCTCGCGCCAAGAGCCCGGCTCCGCGCTGCTCAGTGCGTCCGCCGTATCCATGATCGTGCTGCGCATCCCGCTTTCCAAGCGGTTGACGCGGGTCGCCACGGCGCCTAGCTTGCGTTGCTCGTCCAGCCAGCGGAGTTCCGTCGCCAAGATTCGGAACGTGTCCTCGCTCGGAACGGAAGATCCGTCCCACGCTCGCAGCGCTGCGAGCGTCCTCGGCAGCGCGTCGGCCACGTGAGGTTCATAGAAGCTGCGAACCAGCATCGAACCGAGCGGCGCTATGAAGGTCACCGCAACGAAGGCGACAAGCGGCAGGGTCAGTGCCACCGCCCGGAGCCGGGCGCCCCTCAGCGGGCGAGCCATGCACTAAAGCGCTCGGTCAACTCCTCGGCATGGTTCGTCCACCAGACCGGGTCGTTGCGGAGGGCGCGAGTCAGGTTCTCGGGAGCGCTCGGCATGTGAGGGCGCATATCAACGCCGGTTTCGGCGTGAGTGCCGATCAGGCTCATGCCCGATCGTCGGGTGGGGCTATAGGCGATGTAGCGCCCGATCGCCGCGATCGAATCGACGCGGGAGGCGAAGATGAGGAACTGCCTGGCCGCCTCGAGCCGGGGCGTGCCGGCAACGATAGCAGTCTGGCCGTAGTCCAGTACCTGCCCGTCCCACACGATCGTAAAGGGCTGGCCCTCCAGTATCTGTGCATTGAAGATGCGCCCGTTGTACGCCGTGCTCATCGCGACTTCTTGGTCCGCGAGCATCTGCGGAGGCTGGGCTCCGGCCTCCCACCAGACAACTTCTGACTTGATCGTGTCGAGCTTGCGGAAGGCGCGATCGACCCCGTCCGGCGTGTCCAGCACGGCGTAGACCTCTTCCGTGGGCACGCCGTCCGCCATCAGGGCCATCTCGAGGTTGACCAAGGGCACGCGACGCATTCCGCGACGCCCAGGGAACTTTGCGAGGTCGAAGAAGTCCTCCAGCGTAGATGGTCGCTCCCCGGGAAAGCTCTCGCGGTTATAGGCATAGGCGGTCGAGTAGTAGACCAAGCCTCCGCCACAGTCGGTATAGGTCCCTTCAAAGTAGTCATCGCGGGCGGGAGTGCCGTCGGGAGCTGGCGGAAGTTCATCGATATCGATGACTTCCAACAGGCCTTCGTCACATCCCTTTACAGCGTCCCCGAACTCTAGGTCAACGACATCCCAATGGACATTGCCGGTCTCAACTTGGGCGCGAATCTGCGCCAGTCCCCCGTTGAAACTCTCGACATGTACTTCGATACCGGTCTCGGCCGTGAATGGTTCGAAGATTGCCTTTCTGGCCGCCGCCTCGTAGGACCCGCCCCAAGAAACCACAGTGATCCCCTCTGTGCCGCATCCGGCGCTCCAGACACCGAGGGTCGTCACGAGCAGTGCCGAAAAAATGTTCTTCTGGCGTCGCGGAGGCACCGTCCACTCACCTCGATTCCCCATCATTGCACGACTCCTCTAGATTCTCGAATTTGCTCGCTGCTTGCGCCGACGGGCCAACCGGCCGCATGCGAATCGCCGGCGCTCGCCAGCCGAGCCTTGGCTTGCGGCCTTCGTCGAGATCGTCAAGGGGCAGGGCACGGCGGTCGGTCAGGGCCCAGCGGGTGGAAACACGAGCGCAACGGGAACGCGTTGACGATCCCTTCCTGGGTCCCTACCTCGCAGACACCGCGGCCGGCGGATGTGATGTGCCCGCGGAAGATGTGGTTGTCGCCGATGAATCCGGCGACAAACGCGGCTCGCGTTCCCGATGGAGCATCTCCGGGTCTGCAGCGCGCCGGGCGCGGCCACGATGGAGCACGGCTACTCGCGTTCGGGTGAGTGCGGCAGCCCTTTGCCGGGCACTCCTCAGCGGGCGAGCCATGTGCTGAAACGCTCGGTCATCGACTCGGCATGGTTCGTCCACCATTCCGGATCATTCTGAAGCGCGCGAGTGAGGTTCCCGGGAGCGCTCGGCATGTGCGGGCGCATGTCCACGCCGGTTTCGGCATGCGTGCCGATCAAGTCCATGCCCGATCGCCGGGTAGGACTGTAAGCGATGTAGCGCCCCACCGCTGCCATGGATTCGACGCGGGAAGCGAACAAGAGGAATCGCTTGGCTGCCTCGAGTCTGGGAGACCCCCTAACGATTGCCAGTTGGCCATAGTCTAGGACCTGACCGTCCCACACGATCGAAAAGGGCTGGCCCTCCAGCACCTGCGCGTTGAAGATGCGCCCGTTATAGGCGGTAGTCATCACGACTTCTTGGTCCGCGAGCATCTGCGGCGGCTGGGCGCCCGTCTCCCACCAGATAACTGCGGCCTTGATCGTATCGAGCTTGCGGAACGCGCGCGCCACTCCTTCCGGCGTGCTCAATACGGCATACACCTCATCCGTTGGCACACCGTCCGCCATCAGGGCCAGCTCAAGGTTGACCACGGGCGTTCGACGCATTCCGCGGCGTCCCGGGAACTTGCCAAGGTCGAAGAAGTCCTCGAGCTTGGACGGCTGCTCGTCGGGAAAGGTCTCGCGATTGTAGGCGAAGACGGCCGAGTAATAGGTCCCTCCTCCGCCACACTCTGAATAGGTTCCCTCGATGTAGTCTTCGCGCGCGGCGGTGCCGTCTGGGGCGGCCGGAAGCTCGTCAATGTCAATGATCTCGAATAGGCCTTCGTCGCATCCCCTCACAACGTCCGCGAACTCTAGGTCAACGACATCCCAGTGGACGTTACCGGTCTCAACTTGGGAGCGGACCTGAGCCAGCCCCCCATTGAAGCTCTCGACGCGCACTTCGATGCCCGTCTCTGCGCTGAAGGGATCGAAGAAGGCCTTCCTGCACGCTTCTTCGTACGACCCGCCCCAAGAAACCACGGTGACCCCCTCGGTAGAGCATCCAGCGCTCCAGACACCGAGCCCAGCCGCGAGCACTGCCAGTACGACCTTACTGCTACTGTGCGCGGGTTCCGCCTGATTTGCTGTCGTCACTTAACTCCGTATTCTGACTGTCGAATCTGTTCGTCGGTAGCCGCCGGCGAGTGGCCCGGTGCCGTTGAGGGCAAGTGTGCTCTGTCAGGTCAATCAGTCGAGGAGGAATGCAAGGGCGGTCATGCACCGGGCGTTACACCATGATCTTCCGGGGCGTCGTCAAGGGGCAGGGCACGGCAGTCGGTTACCGCCCAGCCTACGGAAACGCGGTCGCCTTCCAGCAAGGCCCCGTGGCCCACAATGTTCGGTATCTTGACGACGAAGTTGGCGTTGCCGCATAGATTGAGCTGCAGGCGCAAGTGATCGCCAATGAAGAGGACGCCGTCGACCCGGGCATCGAACTCGTTGCTATACTTCCCGGGTTTGGCCAGGCCAACCCGCTCCGGTCGGATGGCCAGGACTGCGTCTTGGCCGGGCCGGCACTCGCGCACCGGAAACGCTTTGACAATCCCGTCCTGGGTCTCCACTTCGCAGATACCGCGGCCGACGGAAGCGATCCGCCCGCGGAAGATGTTGTTGTCGCCTATGAAGCCGGCGACAAACTCGCGCTCGGGTTCCTCGTAGAGAACCTCCGGTTCGGCAACCTGCTGAACCCGGCCGTGATGGAACACGGCCACTCGCGATGACATGGACATCGCCTCCTGCTGGTCGTGGGTGACGTATACCACGGTGACGCCGAGATCCTGTTGGATCCGGCGGATCTCGAACTGCATCTCCTCTCGCAGTCGCCGGTCGAGCGCTCCGAGGGGCTCGTCCATGAGCACTAGGTTCGGCTCGAACACCAACGCGCGAGCGATCGCCACGCGCTGCTGCTGCCCGCCCGAGAGCTCGCTCGGGCGACGCGCTTCAAAGCCTTCCAGGCGCACGATCTCAAGCACTCGCCGGATCCGTTCGGCTTGTTGGTCCTCCGGGACGCCGCGCACCTCGAGCGGGAACGCGAGGTTGCGCCTCACCGTCATGTGCGGAAACAGGGCGTAGTTCTGAAACACGACGCCGATGCCGCGCTTTCGGGGGGGTACGTTCTGAACGGGCCGGCCGTCGATCGAGATCTCCCCGGCCGTGGGCGCCTCGAACCCCGCCAGCATCATCAGGCAGGTCGTCTTGCCCGAGCCCGACGGCCCTAGCAGCGTGAAGAACTCGCCCTTCCTCACGCTGAGATCGAGATCCCGGACGACCATCGTCCGGCCGTCGTAGGTCTTGCTCACGCCCCGAAACTCGACGTGCGTCTCGGTGCCTGTATCCGCCATTGCGCTCAGCCGACGTTCGCGTGCCGTCGTCGATCCCGACTGGGAGACTGAGGCCAGTTGGAATTGCAAGCGTACCACAAGGTGTCTGCAGCTCCCCGACTCAAAGCGTCCCCTAGCGGAGGTAGCGTTTGCGCCCGCAGGAGAATAGCCGCTCGCGGTACTCGGCCGGTCCTGCGCGGGCGTGCGCCGGGCTTTGATGAGGCGTTAGCTCTTGCCGTAGAGTCCTCGGCCGTTTGGGTGCGTCAGTCCTGCACCCACATCCGCTCTGCGCCTTCTGAACCGTTCCAATCGTTCTATGCTGGTTGCGCTATGTCTAGCCTCGTCCTCCGCGTTGCAGTCCTGGTATCCGTCGCCGTCGGCATCCCGAGCGCAGTCCAGGCGGAGGAGCATACCTTCCGAATCCGATTCGGCCTAACGGACACAGAGCCTACGGCTTGGGACGGGAGCGTGAGCGTTGCTGGCGGCGAGGTCATCGCGCTCCGCAGTTGGAGGCCCAGAGCCGCAGATCGGATCGGCGATTCCTCGTGGAGCCTAGCCACCGCACCTGGCGTGCAGTTCCGGTATCGCAACTGGGAGCCAGAGCCGTCCACGCCGGTGCCCGCCTACCTGAACATTCCCGGGCTGATTCTTACCGTGCAAGCCCAGGGCGATGCGCGGGTGGACCTGGATACTGCGGGCGGAAATCTGTCGTTCCGTCTCTCGGAGATGCCCCCGGGCAGGCGCGTGGCCCGCTTGGGTGGCGCCGTCAGCGTGGAACGGGCGGCAGGCGTCGCCTCTGTCTCGGACCAGGGCTACCACAACGGCTTCGCCGACATCGTCGCTACTGCCGAGGGTGCCTATTGGGTTGCTTGGGTCGGCTACCGGGATTGGGCCAATCACGTGTTCGTGCGCTACCACGATGGCGAGCGCGTGGGCGAAATCCGAGAGCTCACCCAGGGACCGTCCGATGTCTACTATGTGCGGCTCGAAGAGGACGGAGGCGGGCGCCTGCTGGCCGTTTGGGCCGACCGCAAGGACGATAACTTCGACCTCTATGGGCGCGTCCTCGACGGCGGTTCATGGTCCGCTGTCACCAGGCTCACCGATGCCCCCCAACCCGACATCCACCATGCCCTGTCCGCCGATGCCAACGGACACGTGTGGCTGGTCTGGCAGGGCTTCCGCAACGGTCGCTCCGACATCTTCGCCCGTCAATGGGACGGGCAGGCGTGGTCTCCCGCCACACAGGTGTCACAATCGCCGGCCGACGACTGGCACCCGGCTGTCGCCACTGATTCAAAGGGATCGGTCTACGTCGCGTGGGAGACGTATGAAAACAATGACTTTGACATCCGCATGCGCAGCTATGCGGGCGGTTCATGGTCAGAGATCGAGCCGGTTGCGGACACCCTGCGCTACGAAGCCTACCCCAGCCTTGCATGCGATTCCGACGATCGCCTGTGGGTGGCCTGGAACGAGAGCGGATTGCAATGGGGCAAGGACACCGGGTTCCTGCTGAATCGTCCCGCCACGCAGCTGTATCAGTCCCGGACTGTCGCGGTCGCAGTCTACGATCGCGGCGTATGGCGTGAGCCTGCCCGCGGGTTCGAAGCGTCGATGCCTCCGGACTTGCGCGGGTTCAACGACTTCCCACGCCTGCGAAGTGATGAGCAGGGCCGCATCTGGGCGCTGTTCCGGCACCGCCATTTGCGCCAGCGCGAGGTTCCGCACACTGCTGCCGCGCATAGGGCTGCATGGGAGACGTATGCGACGGCCTTCGATGGCCGCGACTGGCTCAACCCGATCCCGGTTCCCGCCACGGCCGGGCGCTCCGACGCCGGCTATGGGTTCAGCGTGGCGGCAGACGGCAGCCTCTACGCCGCTTGGGCAACCGACAACCGCGTCTATGACGAGTATTTCTATGAGCGCGGCGAGGTACTGGCCGCCAAGCTGCCCGTTCTGGACGCGCCTGTCTACGCGGCTCGACTGGTCGAGCTTCAGCGAGACGAACTGCGCCGGTTCATGAAGCACCCCAACGAACAGCAAGACATAGCGCGCATCCGCGGCTATGAGATCAAGTCGCAGGGCAAGACCTACCGCATCTATCGCGGTGACACCCACCGGCATACCGAGTATTCCGGTGACGGCAACAACGACGGCGCCCAGAACGACACCTACCGCTATGCCATGAACGTGGCTGAGCTGGACTATCTGGGCATGAGCGAGCACCACACCAGCGGTGGTCCCAACATCGAGTACATCAACTGGCTGCTTCAGCAGCGGGTCGATGTGTTTCACGTATCGGGGCGCTTTGTCCCGCTATTCGGCTACGAGCGCAGCCTGAGCTACCCCAACGGCCACCGCAACGTATTTTTCGCCAAGCGCGGCAATCCGACCTTCCCGACACAGCCCAACGAAGGCGAGACATCTAGTGCCGCAGTTGGGTTGTTTGACTACCTCAAGCGCTACGACGGAATCTCGATCCCGCACACGCCGGCGACGGGAATGGGAACCGATTGGCGCGACAACGATCCCGAGGTCGAGCCGCTGGTGGAGATCTACCAAGGCGACCGCGTGTCAGCCGAGTACGAAGGCGCACCGAAGGCCGCGACCGAGGAGGATCTGACCAACCAGGCGGGAGGATTTCGCCCCAAGGGATACGTGTGGAACGCATGGGCCAAGGGCTACAAGATCGGCGTGCAGGCGAGTTCGGACCATCTGTCGACGCATATCTCGTACGCCTGCACTATCGCCGAAGAGTTCACGCGGGAGGGCCTGCTCGACGCGATGCGCAAGCGCCACAACTACGCCGCAACAGACAACATCGTGCTCGACTACCGCATGCGCGCCGGCGGCAGGGAATACCTGCAAGGTGACGTCGTGCCCGGTGTGGCGCCGGACTTCGAGCTGACGGTCAAGATCTTGGGCACGGCCCCGGTCAAACAGGTCGATGTGATCCGCGGGCAGGATTTCGTCTATACGTTGCAGAACCAGACCGACGATGTTTCGTTCAGCTTCGTTGACGAAGAGCCGGTTTCAGGCGAGGTGCATTACTACGTCCGCGTGCAGCAGGCCGATGGCCAGATTGCTTGGTCCAGTCCGATCTGGGTCAATTCTCGATGAGGCCCGCCACTCGGCTGGTGCCATCGGCGTCAATTCGGCGCAGGGGCACCGCTGACTCGTGGACCTTGCTAATGTCCGGACGTAACCGATATTGCACGGTTCACGTAATCCTGATTGACTAGTTCTGCGACGAGGAAAGCGGCAAGATCTGCGCGCGGGATCGTCTTGATGGGGCCGGCGTTTGAGGCGACGATACGACCAGTGGCAGGCTTGTTGGTCAAGACCGCCGCTCGAACCGCCGTCCAATGCAGTGCGCTGGACGCGAAAATCTCTTCCTCGCGGGCATGTTCCGCGAGGATGGTCCTCAGCATGGCGCGACACACCAGCTTCAAGTACCACGGCATCTGCTTCCAGCTCTCGCCCACGCCTGCGGCCGAGATGAAGACGACACGGCGAATGCCACGGGCCTTCATCGCCGAAGCGATATTGGCGGCCCCGTCGCTAAGCGTGCTCTGATCTTTGGTGCTGACCGGGCCGAGGCAAACCAGCACGGCATCTTGTGCTTCGATGGCCTTCGCGACCGCGTCGGCATCCAGCACGTCGCCTTGGACTCTCGCCACCGGTTCATCGGCGTAGCGGCGCTCGACCGAGCGGCCGAAGACGGTTACGTCATGACCTGCTTCCAGGAGCAGCTGCCAAGCATGCTCTCCGGTCTTGCCAGTAGCTCCAAAGACGACGACTCGCAAGTCTCACCCTATCTCTTCACGGACACCCGTGACAAAGAGGTCTCGCGACACCCTTCGCGCCCGCCGTCGCATGCACTCCTGCCGCACGGCTCCGTCACTGTGGCTGAGTCATGCAATCGGGCGTAGCCACCATGTCGTTTCCGTGGTAGGATGCCAGCGCATCGTTCATACAGGTTCCGACGCGTGAGATCTGCGCTGGAGCTGTTGACCGGAGGTAAGTCCCAATGATTCAAAATGCTCGCCTAGCGATCACGCTGTCGCTTGCTCCGCTGTTCTTAGCCACGGCATTGTGGGGTCAGGGCGTTTCCGGCAGCGCCGCGGTCGCCGGCACGGTGACTGACGCCAGTGGAGCGGTCATTCCGGGCGCTTCAGTCGTCCTGATCAACGTCGAGCGAGGCTCCGAGATGGAGGTCACGACGAACGAGTCCGGCAACTACGCCTACCCGGATATCACTCCCGGTATTTACACCGTGCGCGTCTCGAGCGAAGGCTTTGCCACGCAAGAAGTGGCGGATCTGGCAGTGCAAGTCGGCCAGCGCGCTGCCGTCAACGTCGAACTAGCCATCGGCCAGATGACGGACGTCGTCACGGTGGAGGCCGCGGCCGTGCTGCTAGAGACCGAATCCAACGTCATCGGCACCGTGGTCGAGCGCGAGCGAGTGGATGAGCTGCCGCTGAACGGGCGCAACTTCCTCCAGCTGGCGCTGTTAGCGGGCGGCACGGCGCCGTCCGAAGGGCGTGCTTCTTTCGCCGGTCAAATCGGGCATCCCGGCCGCTTCGTGGTCATAGGCGGCGTCAAGGCTGCCAACAACAGCTACACCATCAACGGCATCCAGGTGCGTGGAGCGCGCGGTGGCGAACTGGCCGTGAACGTGTCGGTGGCGAACGTGGACCAGTTTAAAGTCCAGTCGAGCTTCTTCATGCCCGACCAAGGCCCGAACCCGGCCATGGTTAACTTGACCACCATCGGCGGTACCAACGAGTTCCACGGCCAGGCATTCGAATTCGTGCGCAACACCGTGCTGGATGCCCGCAGCTATTTCGCGCGCGAGCCGGAGGAGCTCAAGCGCAATCAGTTCGGGTTCGCCGTCGGCGGTCCGATCAAGCGGGACAGGATGTGGTTCCGGGCAGGCTATGAGGGGATGCGCGAGCGCGTGGCCTTCACGCGAGGTGTCTTCACTCCCCCGCAGGCGATGTTCGGCGGTGACTTCTCCGCGGATCCGTTCGTCATCCACGATCCGAACACCCTTAACGAGGCCGCGGGAACTCGTGATCCGTTCCCGCAGCAGGAGGTCCCGCGCTCGCGCTTCAACTCCGTATCGGAGAATCTGTTGCAGTACTATTCGCCGGGCTCAGACTTCCACACCCGCCCGAACAATCTCTTCGTCCACCCGCGCAACACGGTCGAGGACGACCAGTTCAACGTGCGCATCGACACGCAGCTGACCGACAAGCAGACCCTGTTTTCGCAGTTCATCAATTCCGACAGCTCCGCCGTGCGCCCAGGGGCTTTTCCGCTCAGCGGCGCGTTCTACCCGAATCAGATGTGGATGTGGATGGCCCAGCACACTTACACGATTTCGCCCAAGCTCGTGAGCACGTTCCGGCTTGGCGTCTCGCGTAACCAGGCCCTGTTTAGCAACGAGGCGCGCGAGGTGGGCGACATTCTCACTCCGCTCGGCATCACCGGCACGTTCGACACGCGGGGCGTGTTCGCGCAGCGCATCCAGGGCTTCACCGGCTTCGGCCGTTCCAACGGGGACCTCGGCAACATCGACAACAACTATCAGTTCGATCCGGGCTTCAGCTACATCACCGGCAACCACCAGTACCGCTTCGGCGCTACCATCCGGTACCGCAGGACATGGCAGCAGAACGCGAATGCCGGCGCTCACGGCAGCTTGATTTACAACCGGGTCTATACCGCGCAGCTCACTACGAACGCCGCAGGGAACTTGGTGCCCGACGGCCGCAACTCGGGTAACGCATTTGCTGACTACCTGTTGGGCACGCCCGACCGCGGCAGCACGCGCGGGCTGCCAATGCTCCAGTATCGCCACACGCAATACAGTCCCTACATCCAGGACACATGGAAGGTGAGGCGCAATCTCACGCTGAATTGGGGCGTGACTTGGTTCAAGGACACGATTCCGAATCCACAGGGACGGGCGGCCGAGTTTCCGCACGGGTTCGATGCGGCCACTGGCCTGCTGCAGTTTGCGGTCTTGGGGCAGGTCGATCCGCGCGTGATCCAGCCTGACAGCGACAACATTGCTCCGCGCTTCGGGCTCGCTTGGCAGGTCGACGACAAGACCGTCGTGCGCGCGGGCGGCGGAGCGTACTTCTCCGACATGCAGCTGATCGAGCTGCAGTTCGCCGCTGTCGGGCCGCCGTTCACCAACAGCGTGGACGCCATCAACACGGGCAAGCTGATGCCGGAGTTCATTCCCGGTGTCAACATCTTCCCGGTCATTCCGCTGCCGCCGATCGATGAGAATTTTGCAAGCAACCTGCCCGCCGGAATCACGCCCTTCACTCTCCAGGAAGAGGGCAGGACGCCCTATGTGAACCAATGGAACCTCTCGATCCAACGCACGTTGAGCGACAACGACCTGTTGGAGATCACATATCAGGGCAACAGCGGCCATCGGCAGCAGAACCGCTACGACTTCAACCAGTGCAGGGTCGGCTCGGATCTGCGCTGTGATCGGGCGACCCGGCCGTATCTGCAGTACCGGGCGATCCTGCAGTCGGACTTCAACGCCAACTCGAACTACAACGCGCTGATCGCTCGCTACCACCACCGCATGTCGCACGGCATCGACCTGCGCGCCGAATACACGTTTTCCAAGGCGCTCTACGACGGCTGGGAACTCGGCGGTGCGACCAACAACCAGATCGCCACCAACCGGGCTCTGGACAAGGGGCCGACCTCGTTCAACGTCAAGCACAGGGCCGTGCTGAGCGCCTTGTGGGAGCTGCCTTTCGGACGGGGCAGGGCGTTGGGCTCGTCGATGTCGAGGGCAGCCGACTATGTCGTGGGCGGCTGGAGGCTGACGACTATCGCAACCTTTTCCAACGGCTTGCCGATCTTTATCACGGTACCCAACCGCACGGGCAGCCCGTTCGTCGGACACCGCCCCAACCGGACCTGCAGCGGCGAATTGTCGGGCGCGAACCTGCGCCAGAGCTTCCAGTTCATCGACACCAAGTGCTTCCAGGACACCGAGCGCGGCTTCTTCGGAAATTCCGCGCGAGCGCCGATCAGCGGCCCTGGCCTGAATCAGTTCGACATCGGGATTCAAAAGGACTTCCCCGTGACGGAGGGCAGATACTTCCAATTCCGCATGGAGATGTTCAATGCCTTCAACCACGCCCAGTTCCGAAATCCCAACGGCAACGTCGCCAATCGCAACTTCGGCCTAGTCAGTGGTGTCCGCCCGCCACGCCTCATTCAGATGGGCTTGAAGTTCGTCTTCTAGCCTCGTAGCGGCCCGCCGTCATGCACGGCGGGCCGTGGCTGCGTCAGTGCCGCTAGCTTGTGCGAGGTTGCGCGCGTCGGTACGATGAGTGCGAAAGGGCCGTGGCCCATGATTCGTCGCTCCTTCATTGCCGCCGGGCTGGCCGCGCCGCTGGCGGCCTCGGCCAAGCCCGTGCGCATCGGCTTCCTGGGGGCGAGCCATTCCCATGGAGCCGGCAAGATCCGCGTCTCGACAGAATCTCCAGATCTTGAGATCGCAGGCCTGTGGGACGACGCCGCCGAGGTTCGGGCGAAGTACGAATCGCAAGGGCTGGCTATCCGCGAACCGGATCAGCTCTTGCGAGATCCGTCGATTGATGTCATCGCTGTCGAGGGCCCGGTTGCCGACCATGCCCGAGACGGCCTGCGGGTCGTGGAGGCGGGCAAGCACCTGCACCTGGAGAAGCCGCCCGCACTAGACGTCGAATCCCTGCGCAACATCCTCAGCGCGGCAAGGTCACAGGGCTTGGTGGTGCAGCAGGGGTACATGTGGCGCTATCATCCCGGCTTCGATCGCATGCTTGAAGCGGCGCGGCGCGGATGGCTCGGCGATATCCACTTGGTCCAAGCGGCGATCCACAAGACGCTCGCGCCTGCTGCGCGTGCCCCGTGGGCTCAGTTCCGCGGAGGCCAGATGTTCGAACTTGGCCCGCACGTCATCGACCCGCTTGTCCGACTTCTGGGTCGCCCCAACCGGATCACGCCCTATCTCAACAAGCATGGCGAGTTCGACGACACTCTCGCGGACAACACGCTGGCGGTGTTCGAGTATTCCGGAGCTCTCGGCATCGTGACCGGAGCCGCGCTGGCCGCCAACGGCAGCCGTTATCGCAGCTTCGAGGTGCACGGCACGAACGGCGTGGCCACGCTGCGCCCGATCGAGGCCCCGCGGCTGGTGTTCGATCTGGCGGAGGCCGCCGGCCCTTATCCGAAGGGGCCGCACCGCGTCGAGCTGCCCCCCTACCGACGCTACGTCGGGGACATGGCCGCTCTGGCGCGCGCCGTGCGGGGTGAAGAGCCGCTGCACGTGTCGTTTGACGAGGACATAGTCGTGCAGGAAGCGCTGATCAAGGCGTCCGGCATGTAAGCTTGTGATGAGTGAGGCGGTCGGGCGCCGTATCCAATGAGAGCCAGCATGCAGGTCCGACAGGTAGCGCGCGCTGCCGTGCGGCGCGGAGCAGCGCTCCTGCTCGCTCTGCCCCTCGCGGCGCACGCGGCCGAGCTGCCACCTCCGGCCGCTGGCGAGGTCGATTTCAACGCAGAAATCCGCCCGCTGTTCGAGGGGCGCTGCACTGTCTGCCATGGGCCCGCCAATGCCATGAACGGCCTCCGTCTGGACCGCAAGGCGGATGCGCTGGCCGGCGGCCATTCGGGGCCGGCCATCATTCCGGGCAACTCGGCCGAGAGCCGCCTAATCCACCTCGTGGCGGGATATCGGGTGAAAGTGGTCATGCCTCCGACCGGGGAACCGCTGGGCCGGGCCGAGATCGGCAAGCTGCGCGCTTGGATCGACCAAGGAGCGCAGTGGCCGGACCCGGCTGAAGCGGCCGCCGCCGCTTCCTCGCCGGGCGAGCCGGGGCATTGGGCTTTCCAGCCGATTGTCCGGGCAGAAGTGCCGACAGGAAGCAATCCGATCGACCATTTCGTGCGCGAACGCCTGCGGGCGGAGGGAGTCGAGCCGGCGCCGCGCGCCGACCGGGACGCGTTGTTGACCCGAGTGTCTCTGGATCTGACCGGGCTCCCTCCGACTCGCGAGGAGCAGAGCGCTTTCAGAGACGATCCGGGGGAGGGTGCCTACGAGCGGGTCGTGGAGCGTTTGCTGACCTCGGAACACTTCGGCGAGAAACAGGCCATGCACTGGCTGGACCAGGTGCGCTACGCCGACTCGGACGGCTATGCCAAGGACTATGTGCGGCCGCATGCTTGGCGCTATCGGCGCTGGGTCGTCAACGCGCTCAACTCCGGCATGCGGTTTGACCGCTTTTCGATCGAGCAGATCGCCGGCGACCTGTTGCCCGGTGCGACCGTGGAGCAGCGCGTCGCCACCGGCTTCCACCGCAACACGCTGCGCAATCGAGAGGGCGGAGTGAACCCCGCCCAATATGCCTTCGAGGAAACGGTGGACCGGGCGAGCACATTCGGCACGGTCTGGCTCGGCATGACCGTTGGCTGCGCCCAGTGCCACGACCACAAGTACGATCCGGTCTCGCAGCGGGAGTTCTACGAGCTATTCGCCTTTTTCGACAACCTCGAAGAGGGGCGCATTTACGCGCCGCTGCAGGGAGAGCTTGGCCCGTACTTGCGCACGGTCAACGAGTACCGGCGCAAGCACCAAGCGATCTTGGACGAGTACAGCGTGCCTGCGCTGCAGGCCGATTGGGAAGAGCGCTGCATTCGAGCGGGCGAGTCACCGGGCGTGTACTTGGACTACGACCTGGCTTGGCAGGAACTGGGCTTGAACACCGACGGCGGGCAAGAGATCGTGCGTATCCCGCCGGGCAAGCGGACGTGGCGCCAAGCCAACATGGTGACGTACTACTTCCTGGGTGCCTACGGCTTGATCGTCGGATCGGCGAAGCAGAAGGAATTGGGCTTTCCCGAAGCTCTACGCAAGATCAAGGAGCTGAACCGAGCCTATCCGCAACGTAGCGAAGCGCGCATCGTATTTGAGAACCCCGAGGCGAATCCGACGTTCCTGCGCGTGCGCGGCAGTTGGGACCGACACGGCATCGAAGTCAGGCCGGGCACGCCCGGCGCCCTGCCCGGATCCCCGGGGACTGGTGCAGGACGGCTAGAACTGGCCCGCTGGCTGTTCGCCGACGACAATCCGTTGACGGCGCGCGTCGCCGTCAACCGCATCTGGCAGGAGTACTTCGGACGGGGCTTGGTGGCGACTTCGGAGGATTTCGGAACGCAAGGCGAACCTCCGAGCCATCCGCGACTGCTGGACTGGCTCGCTTCCGAGTTCCACGATTCCGGCTGGGACGTCCGGCGCATGCATCGCCTGATTGTCACTTCGGAGACCTACAAGCAGTCCTCGCGCGGTTCGCAGCAGCTGGTCGAGCGCGACCCCAACAATGCATTGCTCGGGCGGCAGGTCAGACTGCGCCTGCCCGCCGAACTGATCTGGGACCGCGCCCTGGGCGCGGCCGGACTGCTGCACCACGAGGTGGGCGGCCGGAGCTTCCGACCAGCCATGCCTCCCGGCACCACCGGCTTCAAGGCGGGCGGGACAGACTGGGAGCCCAGTTCCGGTTCGGAGCAGTACAAGCGCGGCATGTACATCCAGTTCCAGCGGACGCAGCCGTTTCCGTTCCTGATGAACTTCGATTCGCCGGAATTCCGCGAGCCTGCCTGCCGCCGCGAGCGATCCAACACTCCCCTGCAGGCGCTAAACCTGCTCAACGACACGATGTTCGCTGAGGCTTGGCAGTCACTCGCCGTGCGGGTCTTGTCCGACGCCCCGGATCCATCCTTCGCGGGGCGGCTGCGCTACGCCTTCCGCCTCGCGCTCGGGCGCGAGCCGACCGCCGGCGAGACGGAGCGCTTCGGCGCATACTTGAATGAGCGGTCCGCCGCAATGTCCGCGCCGGAAAGTTTCCAGCACCTGCCCGAGGTCGAGGGGCTGGACCAGACCGCGCTGCTTGCTTGGACCGGCGTTGGCAGAGTCCTGATGAACCTTGACGAATTCGTGACGCGGCCATGAACCTGCACTCGTTCAACCCGTTCCTGTCCCGCCGGGACTTCCTCGACAACACCCTGTACGGGCTGGGCTTGGGCGCGCTCTCCCACTTGCTCGGAATCGAAGGCCGTACTGCCGAGCCCGATGCGCTGGCACCGCGCAAGCCGCACTTCGCACCGCGCGCGAAGAACGTGATCTTCCTTTTCCAAGCTGGCGCGCCCAGCCAGATCGACCTGTTCGACCCCAAGCCCAAGCTGCACGAGTGGAACGGCCAGCCCCTGCCGGAATCTCTGGCCAAGCAGTTGCAGCTGGCGTTCATCCAGCCTACGGCCAAGGTGCTGGCGAGCCGCAGGCAGTTCCAGCCCGCAGGGCAGTCGGGCATCGAGCTCTCGGAGTGGCTGCCGCACACGGCAACAATCGCGGACGAGCTTTGCCTGGTCCGATCAGTGCGCGGGGATTCGGTCAACCACCATCCGGGGCAGTCGCTGCTGATGACGGGCAATCCCCTGCCAGGAAGGCCCACGGTGGGCTCGTGGATCACCTACGGGTTGGGCAGCGAGTCCCGCGACCTACCCGGGTTTGTCGTGCTCAAGACGGGCAGCTCGACGCAGGGCAGCACCGGCAATTGGACCAACGGGTTCCTGCCATCGAACTACCAGGGCGTCTTGCTGCGCAGCGAGGGCGATGCGATTCTGCATCTGTCCAACCCCGCTGGCGTCACATCGGACATGCAGCGAGCGGACCTGGACCTGATCCGGGAGCTCAACCTCGAACAGCTCGCGCGCACCGGCGACCAAGAGATCGCGGCGCGCATCGCGTCCTATGAACTGGCGTTCCGCATGCAGGCGTCGGCCCCCAGCCTGATCGACGTTTCAGACGAGCCGGAGCGGACGCGCGAAATGTACGGGCTGAATTCCGACGAAACCCGGGACTACGGCATGACCTGCCTGCTGGCGCGCCGCCTGATCGAGCGCGGCGTGCGATTCGTGCTGAACCAGCACGCGCAATGGGACCACCATTCGAACTTGGACAAGGGGCTCAGCCAGAAGTGTCGAGTCACCGACAAGCCCGTGGCAGCCTTGGTGAAGGATCTCAAGCAGCGGGGCCTGCTGGACGAGACGCTAGTCATCTGGGCTGGGGAGTTCGGGCGTACCTCTTTGGCGGAATGGCGAAATCCTTCCGACCCGGCCAACATAGGCCGGGACCACCATGCCGACGGGTTCAGCGTGTGGATGGCGGGTGGCGGCATCAAGGGCGGCCAAGTCATCGGAAGCACGGACGAACTAGGCTTGACAGTGGAAGACAATCCGGTACATGTCCACGACCTGCAGGCGACCGTCCTGCACTGTCTGGGCCTCGACCATGAGCGCTTGACGTACCGGCATGCTGGACGCGACTTCAGGCTCACTGACGTGGGCGGGACCGTGGTGGAGTCCATGCTGGCCTAGCCTGCAACAGCCTCATACCGCTGGGAGTGTGCCGGGCATCGCTCCCGACCAACGCTCTCGACCGATCGCAGCACATTGTGCAGGATGCAAACTATCGATTGGCAGGCGGTCCGTCGAGCGGCCGTAGCGATAAGCTTGGCCGCCTGCTCGGCGGTCGCGGTCAGCGCTCAGGTGAGGGTTCGCGGATCGGTCTTGGACCGAAGCGAGAGCCCGATCCAGCAAGCCCGGCTCGTCATCGAGATGGTCGATGGTCCCAGCGAGCGTGCCGAGACTCGGTCTGACGAGCACGGGTCGTTCCGCTTCGACCTAAGCCGCGCGGGGCAGTACCGGCTCACGGTGACGCACGCCGAGTTCTTTCCAATCAAGGCCAAGCCAATCGAACTAGTCGAAGGCGACAACATGGCCAGGATCGAGCTGATTCGCGCGAGGGCTGCCGGGACCGTCATCGATGTCCGTTCCGAACAGCGGCCGCCGAAGGATGAAATCGCGGTGTCGCGCGAGATCGTCGAAGAGGAGATCGACTCCCTGCCCATGACCCGCTCGACAAAGCAGCGCATCCAGGGCGTGGCGGCGGTGCTCCCGGGAGTGGTCAGGACGGCGTACGGAGACCTTCACTTGAACGGCAGCCCGGCGCGAGAGACGAATTGGTCGCTGGACGGCTTCAATCTTGCAGACCCCGCCTCGGGGGAGCTCGAGATGACCCTGGGCGTCGAATCCGTGAAGTCCATGGACCTCCAGTCAGCGCAGTACTCCGCGGCGCTGGGCAAGGGTGCGGGCGGAGCCATGGTGCTCGACTCCAGCATGGGGGGCGATGAGTTCACCCAGCGGTTCACGAACTTCGTGCCAGGAGTCGAGCTAAACCGCGGACTGAGGTTCCGGGATTGGCGGCCCAGATACACCCTGTCTGGCCCGTTGGCCTCCGAGCGTATCCGGTTTTTCAACGCTCTCGACGTGCTCTACGAGGAGAATCTGATCCCCGAACTGCCCCGGGGGCAGGACAGCAACCGCTACTGGTCGATCAACAACAGCTTCCGGGCGCATGCCCAAGTGAGCCGCCGACAGACGCTGAGTTCCGGTCTGGTGACGGACTACTTTGGCGCGCCGAGATCCGGGCTGTCGCCGCTCAGCCCGATCGAGACCACATTGGACCAGCGGGCTCGGAGGCATTTCTTCAACGTGAAGGATCAAGTTGCCCTGTCTGCCGTCAGCGTCCTTGACTTCGGGTACGCCGCCTACCGCTCGTCCTACCGAGGGGTGCCTCAGGGAAACGCGCCCTACAAGATCACGGCCGATGGCAGGGCCGGAAACTATCCCATCGACATGCACCTGCTCACCGGCCGGGATGAGTTCCGGGCAAACCTGCTCTCCTCCCGGAAGTGGCTTGGGACCCACGAGTTGAGGGCCGGACTGAATCTCAGCCACAGCGAGTACTCGCAGGACATTGATCGAAGCCCGATCGAGTATTACCGTGTCGACAACACGCGGTCGAGCCGGCTGGCGTTTGCGGGGAGCGGCCGGTTCTCAGAATCGAACCTTGAGAGCGGCGCCTATCTGCAGGACCGGTGGACGATCCGCTCGCGACTAGTGGCGGAGATAGGCCTTCGCATGGACCGAGACCGGATCGTCGCGGCCGGAACCGTTACGCCGCGCTTCAGCATCGCCTTGGCGCCGCCCAGGCTGGACGGCTCAAGGCTCTCGGCCGGTGTCGCCTGGATCCCCTCCACTACATATTTTCGAATCTTCACGCGGCATCGAGACCAGCACTCCCTCTACACGACTTTCGGCCCGGACGGAGAGACACCCCTGGGGCCTCCGGATATCCGATTCTTTGAGCTGGACCGCGGTCTGCTGGCCATTCCCAGCACCCGGAACCTCAGCGCCGGCTGGCAGCAGAGCCTTCCTGGTGCGACCGACTTTGCCGTCAATTTCCTTCGGAAGAGATTGAACAACGGATACGCCCAGTTCCCGACGTCCGCCCCGGTCGCGGAGGACGACAGCCCGCGCTTCGGCGGCGAAGCCGTCCGCTTCCGGCTCCAGAACTCGAGGCAGGATTCGTACGACTCCGTGGAACTCTCGCTGACCAGGCCACTGCTTGGCGCCGAGCGATGGTTCGTCAGCTACACATACTCGAGATCGTGGTCGAACGCCGCCTTGGAGGTGGAGACAAACGACCCCATCTTGTTCTCCGACACCGAGGGCCGCCTCGCTTGGGACGTCCCGCACCGGCTGGTCTCATGGGCATCTTTTCCG
Source organism: Terriglobia bacterium (assembly GCA_009841225.1). Classification (GTDB taxonomy): domain Bacteria; phylum Acidobacteriota; class Terriglobia; order Bryobacterales; family UBA6623; genus VXMF01. The sequence goes on from VXMF01000012.1 coordinate 56,282, forward strand.
ATCGGCGAGAAGATGTCAGTCGCCTACCTGTGCGAATGGCGCGACGGCCTCCCATTCAGCGTGCACGACGACAACGGCAAGCAGGTGGGCCGTGTCAACAGCTGGCGGCTCCCGCGATTCTTCAGCCTCAACGTGCACGTTGAGAGAAAGCTGTCATTCTTGGGGCATCGCTGGGCACTGCGGCCCGGCGTCGACAACCTGACAAACCGACCCAACTACAGGTTTGTCAACAACAACGTGGACTCCCCCGAGTTCCTTGATCTGTCTGGGCGCTCGCCAATCAAGCTCGTCATCCGCGTGCGCTGGCTCGGCAAGTCCTCGGATTAGCGCGAGGCCGACTGGTGGCTGCTCCAGACGCGGCCAGATTCTTGGGCTCACGGACGAATCGAGCCTGGCTGAGGAAGACAGTCCGGCACATATCCTCGCACTACGGGCAACCGCCTTACATTGTCCAAATATTGACCACGTTCTAACGTGCTCTCCCTAGCAAGAGCGCTTTGCACGCGGTTAGGCCTTGCGGAGATCGTCTTCGTTGGGCAAGTCCCTTGACGGCCGGTCGCGCTCGGCGCCCGGCCAGACCGGTCCCAGAATCCCCTCGACGCCCACTCGAGCGATAGAGCTCGCCCCTATTTCAACCAGCAGCATACCTTGCGTGCCCCGCTCTCGGGAGATTCACCTAGGCTGGAGGAGCGCGAGTGGTGCGAGCCGCTCTTCGCTAAGATTTCTGGGCGCGCCGTGTCAGTCACCGAGATCTTGGCAGGAGGGCACATAGAACTGTGGGCCTGAGTGACAACCAGCGGAAACCACTTGGACCTCGTCGAGCCGTACTGCTTGCTGCGCTGGCAGGAGCGTTGTCGGTGTGCCAGCACGCGCCGGAAACCTCGCACTGGCCCAACATAATCTTCATCCTCGCCGACGACCTCGGTTTCGGGGATCTCAGTTCCTACGGGGCGACGGCAATCCAGACTCCGAACATCGATCGTCTGGCGAGCGAGGGAGTGCTATTCACCGACGCCCATAGCCCGTCGTCGGTGTGCACTCCCACTCGATATGGCTTCCTGACAGGGCGCTATTGCTGGCGGACGTGGCTCACGCGAAGCGCGTTGAGTTCAGACGCGCCGTTGTTGATCGAGGAGAACCGTCCGACAGTCGCTTCTGTGCTTCGATCTGCCGGCTACTACACCGCCCACATTGGAAAGTGGCACTTGGGTTTTGGCCGCGAGGAGGATTACGCCAACGACCGAGACGGACAGGGCGAGCCGAATTCTTGGCGGAGCAGGAAGGGCGGCCCCGACTGGAACGGCGAACTAGAGCCGGGCCCGCTCGAGGTTGGCTTCGACTACTACTTCGGAATCCCCATCGTGAACTCCTACCCGCCATACGTCTTTGTGGAAAATCATCGTGTCGCCGGACTGGATCAGGACGACCCGATCGGCCGGATAGAGTCTCGCTACTTGGGGGAGATGCAAGGCGGCAAGGCCGCCCGTTGGACGGACAATGAACTCGCAACAGAGCTGAGCGCCAGAACGGTCTCCCTGTTGGAGCGACTCGCGAGCCAAGACCAGCCATTCTTCCTGTACTACGCCCCGCACCAGCCTCATAGGCCGTTCACACCGAACGTCCGCTTCAAGGGCGCGAGCCAGTTCGGCGTATACGGTGACTTCATCGAGGAGTTGGACTGGTCGGTCGGTGAGGTGCTCGGCGCGTTAGATCGTCTGGAGTTGGCGGAAAACACACTGGTGATCTTCTCGAGCGACAACGGCGGGCTGCTGAACCCGGCCTCGAGCAATGCACAGAGGGGCGCCGGCTACGGTGACGGAAAGGCGCCTCCAGCGCCGGAGGTCGAACACCAGGCCAACGGGCCCGTTCTCCGTGGCGGCAAGGGCGATATTTGGGAAGGTGGTCACCGCGTTCCCTTCCTTGCCCGCTGGCCCAGAAAGATCATGGCTGGGACACGGTCAGACGAGACGATCAGCTTGACCGACATGCTGGCCACGTTCGCGGCGCTGGCTGAACAGGACTTGACAGACGATGCCGGCCCTGACAGCTTCAACGTGCTGCCCGCTCTGCTCGAAGGAGAGCTCGACGACTCGCTGCGCCGCCCAAGGGTCATGCAGAGCGGCGGCATCAGCGGGATGCTCTCGATTCGCGAGGGCCCTTGGAAATTGATTGACGGCCAGGGCGGCGGCGGGTATCGCGACGGCAAAGCTGAGCCTGGCGAGCCACCGCAACTGTACGACTTGAGCCAAGACCTGAGGGAAGAGACAGACGTTTATGCCCAGCATCCGGACCTCGCTAAGCGTCTGCGGCAACTCTTGCACAAGATCAAGGCGGAGGGACGCAGTCGATGATCCATGGTGAGAGGCCGTCGCTTATCGGCCGGAGACGACCAATGAACTGCGTATTGCGAACTCACCTATGGGCGATGCTATCGCTCCTGCTCATCCTGACCGGATGTGAATCGTTCCGGGCGGATCGTCCGAACATCCTATGGATCTCGCTCGAAGACATCACGCCGATGATGGGTGCATTCGGAGACGAGTACGCTCGCACGCCAGTTTTCGACAGCCTTGCCGCAGAAGGCATCCGCTACGACAAGGCCTACTCGGTATCCCCGGTGTGCTCCCCGTCACGGTCGAGCGTGATTACGGGCATGTATCCGAATTCGCTCGGAAGCATGCATCACCGAAGCAACACAAGACGACCGGAGTTCTCAGAGATGCTCCCGAATCTCTTGCGCGAGTCAGGCTATTACACGACCAACAACCGCAAGAGAGACTACAACATGGGAGGCGATGACTGGCACGAAAGCAGCGATGGAGCCCATTGGAGGAATCGACCCAATCGCGACCAGCCGTTCTTCGCCGTGTTCAATCTTGGAGAGTGCCATTCGAGCATAACGAAGATTCCGGAAGACGAGATCGTCGAGGCGCGATTGTCTCGACTTAAGCCAGAAGATTTCCACGATCCGATGGAGGCCCCAATTCCGCCCTATCACCCCGATGTGCCGCAGTTTCGCAGGGCTTGGGCACGCTACTACGATGCGGTGACACAGGTTGACTATCGAGCCGGCGATCTGATCGACCAGCTAAAGCAGGACGGCCTTTGGGAGGACACGATTGTCTTTGTCTGGTCCGATCACGGCGTGGGCATGCCACGGGGAAAACACACGGCATGGGAACAGGGCCTTCACGTTCCCTTGATCGCGCGCTTCCCGAAGAAGTATCAGCACCTCGCGCCCGCCGCCCCAGGGTCGGTGATTGATGGGCTGGTGACGTTGATGGACCTGGGCCCTTCCGCTCTGTCGTTGGCGGGGATCGAGCCGCCCGAATACATGCATGGCAGGCCGCTGTTTTCCAAGCGCAACGGCGACGTCGAGTACAGGGACTACGCTTTCGCGATGCGTGACCGGCTTGACACCCGGTCTGAGATGGTCCGCACCGTGCGCGACCAACGATTTCGCTACCACAGAAACTTCTACCCGCAGCTTCCGTTCAAGCCCTTTGAGGACTATGAGTTTGATGCAGTGGTGGTTCGGCACTGGGTCGAGCTGGCGCGCCAGGGGAAGCTCACCGGCCCCCAGGAAATGCTCGCCATGCGGTTCAAGCCGCTCGAGGAACTCTACGACTCGGAGAACGATCCTCATATGGTCAGAAACGTGGCCGGCGATCCCGAGTACGCCGACGTTCTCGAACGCATGCGCGGCCGGCTCAGCGATTGGATGCTGGAGGCGCGGGACCTCGGCCTGCTCGATGAGACGGAAATGCTCGAGCGTGAGAAAGCAACAGCGTCCCCGTGGGATCTCGGACAGTCGCTCGAGAACTACGAGCGGATCCTCGAGACTGCCGACCTGCAGGTTCAGGGGCCGACGGCGATTTCCGAATTGATCGCCCGAACCGAAGATCCCGACTCGGCGGTCCGTTTCTGGGCGGCGCTGGGCCTGGCGGTCGCAGGACGAATCGGCGGACCGGAAAGCGCTTCAAGCGTGGCGCCGGCCTTGGAGGCGGCCTTACAAGATGAGTCAGTCAGCGTACGCCTCACTGCGGCCGAAGGCCTCTTCGACCTCGGGCGCTACGAGAAAGGCCTGCCAATCCTCATCGAGGCCATGAATCATCCCAGCGTCGATGCTCAGATTCGGGCCGGCTGCATTCTCGATTCACAGCCGCCCGACGCAAACGAAGAGCTCCAGCCCGCTATCGAACCACTCCAACGGACCGTGGACAGATTCGAACAACGGCCGCGTTTCGGGTCAACCAACAACCCGTTCAAGCGAGCCCTCAAGGCCATCAGTGGTGAAGAGACGTATTACCGCTGGGGTCCAAGCGCGTCGGGAGCACCTCCGGACAAACAGGCGGCTGGTAGCGGCGCCTAGACCGGGTTCAGGAGCAGCGGATGCGCACGGAATTCGCAAGGCTCAAGCGAAGGGCGGTCGTCGGACCGGCACTCGGAGGCGCGCTGCTGGCATGGGCGTGTGCGGGCGGGGCGGCCCCCGACAAGCCCAACATCATCGTCTTCCTAGTCGACGACATGGGGCTGATGGACACTTCGGTTCCCATGCTGACCGATGACGACGGCAGACCGCAGCGCCATCCGCTCAACGACTGGTATCGCACGCCGAATATGGAACGCCTTGCCGCGACAGGCATGCGGTTTAGCAACTTCTACTCCCACAGCGTCTGCTCCCCGACACGCATCTCGATCATGACCGGGCAGAACGCGGCCCGGCACCGAACTACCGACTACATCAATCCTTGGCAGGACAATCGCACGCTAGACAACCAGGCGTTCCCGCTGGCGGTGTCGCAGCGGGGCCCGCCGGAGTGGAACTGGGCCGGCCTGAAGAAGCGCGATCTGACTATGGCAACGCTCTTGAGACAGGTCGGATACAGGACCATCCACGTCGGTAAAGCGCATTTCGCACCCTTTGACCACGAAGGCGCTGACCCGCTGAATCTCGGGTTCGATGTGAATGTCGCGGGCTCCGCCATCGGAGCGCCGGGTTCTTATCGTGGCCAGGCCGATTACGGGAAAGAGTCCAAGAGGCTATTGGCGCGCCCGGTTCCCGGCCTCGACAAGTATCACGGCACGGACACCTTCTTGACCGAAGCCCTGACTCTGGAAGCTGTGAGCGAAGTTGACAGAGCACTGGATGAGCAGAAACCGTTTTTCCTATATATGTCCCACTACGCAGTGCACTCGCCCTTCCACTCCGATGCTCGCTTCGCAGCGCGTTACCGAGACCGAGGCATGAGTAATCCAGCCCAGGACTACGCGACTCTGATCGAAGGCATCGACAAGTCGCTGGGAGACCTGATTGATCACCTTGAAGCAAAGGGCATCGCGGAGGACACCCTGATCATTTTCCTTGGAGACAACGGAGGAGATGCCCCGCTGGCGGGCACGGATGACATCTCGTCCAGCGCGCCCTTGCGAGGCCGGAAGGGCAGCAAGTGGGAAGGTGGCGTGCGGGTTCCTTTCATTGCCGCCTGGGGCAAGCCCGCTGCGAACAATCGGTGGCAGAAGAATCTACCAATTCCCGCCGGTGCCATTCGCCACGAGGTCGGAGTCTGTTACGACCTGTTTCCTACCATTCTGGATTTGGTCGCCGCGCCGGTCCCCGCGGACCACCCCGTCGATGGCCAGAATCTGAAGGCATTGCTGATTGGGCAGTCGGATCCGAAACATCGAAACTCATTCCTGAACCACTATCCCCACCCGCGACGCGGAGAGAGTCATTTCTTTACCACCTGGCGCGACGGCGACTGGAAGGTGCGCTACGAGTATCTCGCTGAAGGTGACAAGCGTTACGCCCTCTACAACTTGGCGGAGGATCCGAGCGAGTCACGGAACCTCGCGTCGGAAAATCCCGAACGGCTAGCGAGTATGACGCAGGACATGGTCCACGAACTGGAATCCATGGAGGCGGTGTATCCGCTGCAGGCCGGGCACTCATTGGAACCAGTCATCCCGAATTCGCGTTGAACCGCAGAGACCTGCGGCGGAGCAGATGCTATGCAGCATTGGCTCCGGCAACCGACCAAGAGGTCGGCGCGCCGGGAAAACAACCGAACCTATGGCAGCACTTGCAGGCCTTCCAACTCGGCCGCTAGCGCCAGCTTCCTGTCAAAGCAGACGAACTCCAAGGGCCCTGCCACATGATCCTGAACCAGCAACACCGCGCCAAGCTGACCTGCATCGGCTGCGCGAATCCGATGTCGCGCCAGTAGATTGATGGCCCGTGAACGCACGGCGACCGCGTCGGCTACCTCGTCCCAGCTCTCGGCAAGAGAATCTAGCCGGGCAAGGACTTGGCGACGCTGAAAGCGAGACAGGCTGCCTTCTCTCGTTCTACGTTCAATCGCAGCTGCAAGTTCGGTTCGTGTCCACAGCCATGTAACGATCTGCCCGTCCTGCCCTAGCCACTCAAGCGAGGTGCTGCCGCCCTTCTCTAACACGAGCAGCGTAACGAGTGCGGATGCGTCCCAAGGCCTCAGAGGCGGTCGTCCCGATCTTCGTGCAGCGCATCCAGAACACTCACGGGAAGATCCAGAGGAGGCTCTTTGAGGATCGCGGTTGGATCGCCTTTGCCACGCCTGATCAGTCCTCGATTGACAAGCCTCTCAAGTGTCTTGGGATCATCTCCAGCAGTGGCGGGGACAAGTCTTGCGACTGGCATCCCGCGATCGACGATTTGGACCTCACCGCCACGACGAACTTCATCGATGTAGCGCGACAGATTCGCCTTCAGCTGGGAGATCGATGTGGTTGTCATTGAGTCCATTCTGATTCGTCGACCTAGACAAGTCTCGAAATGGCGCGACATCTCTGTAGGGCTGACACCGGGCCTGTGGTCGAACCTCGAAAATCTGTGTATACAAATGGATCAAGGCTGCCCGCGTCCGACCCCTTGCCTGCCACGGAAGAGCGCCGCGCCAGACCCAGGGGCCAGGCTAATGCTTGAGCCCGCAACGCCAGCCAAGTCGAGCGTGGCCTGTACGATGGGAGCGTGGTGTTGCCCGCGCGAATCTGCGTTTTCTGCGGCTCCAGCAGCGGCCTTAGTCGGACTTATGCAGACGCCGCCACGGCCCTCGGCAGATGCTTGGCCGAGCACGGGGTCGATCTTGTCTATGGAGGAGCTTCGGTCGGTCTGATGGGCGTATTGGCTGACACTGTCCTAGCATCGGGAGGCGAGGTCGTGGGGGTTATCCCTAAGGCTCTTGCCGAGAAGGAGGTGGCGCACAAACATTTGACGGAGTTGCGCGTCGTAGGTTCGATGCATGAACGCAAGGCGCTCATGGCGGAGCTCTCGGACGCTTTCATCGCCCTGCCGGGAGGATTCGGCACGGTAGAAGAACTCTGCGAGATCATTACCTGGGGACAGCTTGGATTCCACGGGAAGCCGATCGGACTGCTAAATGTTGACGGCTATTTCGACTCGTTGCTGGCGTTCTTCGACCGGGCTGTGCACGATCGGTTCGTGCGTTCGACGCATCGCGGGCTCGTAATTGACGGCACAAGTCCGGAAGAGATCTTAGAGGCATTCAGCGACTGTCGCCCTCCGTCTTCGAGCTAGTGGACGGACCGGTCGAGTTGGTGACGATGGCTATCGAGGTTCCGGCATCAGCGACCTGCAATCCGTCCAACACCTCATATGCCGCCCTGTTTGAGAGATCCAAGTGCCTCGACTAGGGACCGCAGCCGGTCACAGGACTGCAAATCCCTCCCGCCTTGCGGCTTCCGAGAGCCGACTGTCACTGCAGACTATATCGAGCGTCGCCGGGTCTTCTCTGGATGCGGTCAGAGCGGCGGCCAACTGCACTGCATCGGCGCCGCGCAGCCGATGTACCCGCAGCAGACGCATCGCGCGATTCCGCACGCGCTGCATCGGCCGGATTTCAAGCCAGGTGGCCGCTAGCAGTCTCAACTGGTCCAGCGACTGATCTAGTTGACGGGCGTCGAGCGCTCCTTCCCGGTGCAGACGATTCAAGGCGGAAGCGCATTCGATCTGACTTCCCCACCAAGTGACGACAGAGGGGTCCTGTTGGAGGAGTTCAAATCTCCTTGCGCTTTCCGGTTCCGCTACTAGGAGCGCCACCAGAGCCGAGGAGTCCCAGTACCTCATCGGCTCTCGTCCCGTTCCTCCGCTATCAGGCCGCTTGCACTCAAACCTTCTGGCAGGCGTGGCAAGGGCCTATCCATTAACGCTGCGACATCCAGTGAACCCTGAGGCGGATCAGCGATATCCCCTTGTACCAACTTGGCTGCGGCTTCGTCGGTCAACGCGTCCGCGTCACAAGGCCTGATTTGGGCAACAGGCTTGCCATGATGCGTGACCAGCACTGTTTCGCCACGACGAACCTCGTTTAGAAGGGCGCTGAGAGAATTCTTGGCTTCGCTAACACTGGCGCGTCTCATATAGCTATTCTAGCCAGATTGGTATAGCCGGTTATGGATCTAACCGGAGGATCAACTCTTTTTGGAGAAGTCGGCACCGCTTGGGCGGCCGGATCTTCCGTTTGCAATGTGCCGAATTCACCTGCACTGCTGGGCTTCCAGGTACCAGCCAGTGACTCAAGCGCGGCGCCTCCGGAGTTTCGACGCGGATCAAGCACCCAGTTGCGGGCGTTCGGGCAGACTAGATTGTCCCAGCCGGAGAAAGGTCGTCCAAGGAGTAGGTCTGTCCAGCGGAGGTTGCAATCGTACGAAGCTCTTTCGCACCTGCAACACGCACCAGACACTGCTTGCCGAACCTCGACAATATCTCCGCCTTCTGCAGCCTGCCGTCAACCCACGACATCGAGACCTCGAATCCGCCACGAGCCTTCAGCCCGGTCACTGAGCCGCGGCTCCATTCAGCCGGCAGCGCCGGCAGCAGGTGGAGTTCCCCGCCGTGCGACTGCAAGAGCATTTCTGCAATGGCTGCAGTGCCACCGAAATTGCCGTCGATCTGAAACGGAGGATGGGTGTCGAAGAGGTTCTCGAGCGTTGACTTGGCGAGCAGGGCATGCAGGTTCTCGTAGGCATTCTCTGCGTCTTCGAGGCGCGCCCAGAGGTTAATGAGCCAAGCGCGGCTCCACCCTGTGTGACCGCCGCCGTTGGAGAGGCGGTGCTCGATTGACTTGCGGACAGCCTCGGCGAGAGCCGGCGTGCCGCGAAGCGTGAACTGCTCTCCGGGATGGAGCCCGAACGCATGAGAGATGTGGCGGTGCCCCGGCTCCGCCTCCGCGAATTCCTCGCGCCATTCCATTAAGCGACCGTCGCTTCCGATTTGCGGGCCGGCTAGGTTGGCCAGTGCTTCGCGGGCCTCGGCGGTGAAATTGTCGGAGATCCCGAGCTCGTTCGCGGCGCCAAGGACGTTGGCGAGAAGGTCCCAGACGATTTGCTGGTCCATCGCGGGGCCCATCGTGATTCGAGCCCGTTCCATGTCCTTGGTGAGAAAGATGTTCTCCGGGGATGTCGACGGCCCGCTCACGAGCTCTCCCGTGCGAGGGTCTTCGACAAGCCAGTCCAAGAAGAACTCCGCGGCTTCTTTCAGCACAGGATAGGCCCGCTCGCGCAGGAAGGCCTTGTCTTGGTTGAACTGATAAGCCTCCCAGAGATGCCGTGAAGTCCAAGCTGCGCCAGCTGGCCACATGCCGTACTGAGCGCGTCCGATCGGGCTCGTCCACCACCAAGCATCGGTCGTATGGTGAGCGACGAAGCCGCGCGCGTTGTAGTGATCTCGCGCGGTCTTGCGGCCTCGCACGCGAAGGTTGTCGAGCAGGTCCCACAGAGGCTCTTGCATCTCGGACAGATTCGTCACGTCTGCCGGCCAGTAGTTCATCTGGATGTTGATATTGATGTGGTAGTCGGAGTTCCAAGGGGGCGCGATCTTGTCGTTCCAAATGCCCTGTAGGTTCGCGGGCATCGTGCCCGGCCGCGACGATCCCATCAGCAGGTAACGACCGAATTGGAAGTAGGTTGCCAGAAGGTCCGGATCGGACCCGCCCGCCCGGACGGCCTGCAGGCGCTGATCGATAGGGCTCTGGCGCTTCTCCTTCCCGCCCAGTTCGAGCGCGACGCGATCGAAGATCGCCCGGTGATCCGTTACGTGCGAATCGCGAAGTACGGCGAACCCGGCATCCTCCGCTGCCTTGAGTCGTCTCGTCGTCTCGTCGCTCGGCTCGTGCCCTCGGTAGTCTGTTGCGGCGGCAAGAATCAGAGTGACCGCATCGGCAGCACTGATTCGCAAGGACTTGCCGTCGGCTCGGACAGAACCGCCTTCGGCGTCGGCCCTCAGCCGCGCTTCGAAACGCACCCCGAGCTGCTGTCCTTCGTGGCTGGCGCGGCCCAGCATGAGAAGCTCGCTGTCTGCGGCCGTTGTCGTGGCATCGGCGGGCCGGTCTAGGCGCACCCTGATTGAGATCGCTCCAGGCTGGTCCGCCTCGATGCGAACGACTAGGACATCGTGCGGCGCGCTCGAGAACACCTCTCGGCTGTAACTGACACCGTCTTCTGTCCACTCGGTCCGAGCAATGCCGGTTTCCAGATCGAGTTCGCGCCGATAGCTGTCCGGGCTCGCCGAATGGGCCGAATCGATCCACAGATCTCCGAGGGTCTGGTAGCCCTTCGGGAAGATCCTCTCTCCCATGATCGTTTCCTCGATCATGCGCTCGGCCTCGACATACTTGCCGTCGAAGAGCATCTTGCGGATCTCAGGGAGATGGCGAAACGCTCCCGCTATATCGCGTTCCTGCGGTGCGCCGGCCCAGAGGGTGTCTTCGTTGAGTTGGATTCGCCCGTTCCCTGTGGCGCCGAAGACCATGCCTCCGAGTCGCCCGTTGCCGACGGGAAGAGCTTCGACCCACTCTGCTGCCGGGCCGGAATACCACAGCAGCGGCTCGGACGAGAGTGGGAGAGCAACGAGGAACGCAAGAGCCGAGAATCTCATAAGGGACTTGGAGAATACCAAGCTTGAACGTTCTTCCGAGGAGCGCGCAGAAACCCCGAGCGACATTGCGGAATCATTTCCGCGCAAGTTGTGCGGGCGGTCGCGCTCGAATGATCCAGGGGCGATCACAAAGCGTCTCGGCGGAACTCGCACCGTTAGCGGCTCTGTGCTGTGATGGTGCGTCCAATTCAGTACAATCGCGAGCACAGGAGACTCCATCATGATTCGATTCGTTGCCCTCGCGCTGCTCTCCGTCGCACTCTGCGGAGCCCAGCAACTCAAGATTCTCGTCGCCGGTCAAAATCCGGAAACGATCGCGGACTGGCAGACGGCCTCCGACAAGGTGAAGCTGGTGCGTGTGACCTCAGAGACCGCGATGGGCGAGATTGCCGACGCGGATGCCTACATCGGCAACATCTCGCCCGAGCTCGTGAAAGCGGGCAAGAAGCTGCGATGGGTGCAAACGCTCAGCGCCGGCGTGGAGCAGGTGCTGCACAAGACCGGCTCGGATGCATTGGCCAAGAGCGACATCGTATTGACGAACAACCAGATCGTACAAGGGCCCGAGATCGCCGATCACGCCATGGCGATGCTGCTGGCCCACACGCGCTTCCTCCCGACCTATATGCAACGTCAGGCCGACGAGAACTGGCAGGGCAGGCCCTATACCCTCGTCGAGCTGAACGGCAAGAATGCCTTAGTCATAGGCATGGGCGGCATTGGGCTCCAGATCGCCATCAGGGCCTGGGCGCACGGGATGAACGTCGTTGGCGTCGATCCGGAGGACATCGCCTATCTGCCGTATGTCGACAAGATCGTCAAGCCGGACATGCTCGACAGCGTGATCGGCGACGCCGACGTGGTCTTCATGGCAGCGCCCCATACCCCTGCCAGCCACAAGATGATCGGCTCAAGCCAGTTCGATGCCATGAAGCAGGGAGCTTACTTCATCGCAGTGAGTCGTGGCGGCACCTATGACCTCAGCTCGTTGGTCAAGGCGCTGGACTCCAAGAAACTCGCAGGCGCGGGGGTTGATGTCACGGATCCCGAACCGCTGCCGAAGGGCCACGCCCTGTGGAAGATGGACAACGTCATCATCACGCCGCACATCGCGGGCCGTTCCGACATGGACCGCGGGCGCATGCTGGGCATTGTCAAGTCCAACATCAAGCGCTTCGCCGAAGGGCAGCGGCTCCACAACGTCGTAGACAAGCAAAAGGGCTATTAGCTGGCGGAGCATGGCACCGGCATGAACTGGATCAATCCAATGTCCCTGCGCACTCGATCGGAAGTCCTGGCGGCATGCGTTGCAGCCGCATGGCTGAGTTGTGGCACGGTTCCTTCGCAACCGATACCGCCCAATGTGCTTCTGATTATTTCGGATGACCACGGATGGACTGACTACGGATTCATGGGCCACGACACGGTCCAAACGCCCACCCTTGATCGGCTCGCGTCGCAGTCGATGGTCTACACGCGGGGGTATCTCCCGTCTCCGCTGTGTCGGCCGAGCTTAGCGACGATCGCGACGGGGCTGTATCCGCACCAGCACGGCATCACCGGCAACGATCCGCCCGGGAAATGGCCGGAAGGCGCTCGGAACCCCGAAACCCGAGCCGCCATGGAGCAAGTGTTCGCCCAAAACGCGAACGTGATGGAACTTCTGGCGCGATCCGGGTATGTCAGCCATCAATCTGGCAAGTGGTGGGAAGGCAATCCGCTTGATCACGGCTTCACTGCCGCGATGACCCACGGGGACGTGACTCGCAGAGGCCGGCATGGCGACGAGGGCCTTGTGATCGGCCGCGAGGGATTGGACCCGATCTTCGATTTCGTCAACCGACGGAACCAACTTGCTGAGGGCCAAGATTCCACTCCTCCGCCATTCTTCCTGTGGTACGCGCCGTTCCTGCCGCACACGCCACACAACCCGCCGGAACGGTTGCTGGCCAAGTACCGGTCGCCCGACCGGGCCGAATCGGTAGCGAAGTACTACGCCATGGTGGAGTGGCTCGACGAGACCGTTGGCGAGCTGTGTGACTACCTCGACGAGAACGGACTGTCCGAGGACACGTTGGTTGTTTACTTGGCAGATAACGGCTGGATATCGGCCGAAGACACTACCGAGCAGCCGAAGATGCGGGCCAAGATGTCGCCTTACGACATGGGTGTCAGGACCCCCGTCATGATTCGCTGGCCGGGCAAGGTCGCTCCCGGTCGCGACGACACTACCTTGGTCAGCAGCGTTGACGTCGTGCCCACCGTGTTGGGAGCAGCCGGCGTAGCAATTCCCGACAATCTTCCGGGAGTGAACCTCTTGGATGACGGGGAGCGAGCTGGGCGCGACCATATCTTCGGGGCTACGTTTGCCCACACGGCAGTGGACATTGCCAGCCCGGTCGCGAACCTGAAGTACCGCAGCGTCGTGCGTGAGGATGGCTGGAAGCTCATCCTTCCGTACGTGCCCAATCAGGACGTGACGTTAATGATCCGCGGGACGGTAGCCGATTGGATGCGATTCGATCCCGAACTGTATGACTTGTCCGAGGACCCGTTCGAGACAGCGGACTTGGCGGGGGAGCGGCCGGAGTTGGTAGAAGCCTTGCACACGAGCCTACAAGATTGGTGGGAAGTGCCCGAGTAGCCGAGGCAGGTGGGCGATTCCGGTCTACCGGTGTGCGTTCGCCAAGGGCCGGCTTCGCGCCAGTATGGGCCACAGGCTAAGGGTGAGGCCAGCGACCTCTTGACTAGGGCGCTCTAGTTGTTGGTGCCTGTCCTGCCTGCCGAAGCAATTTCCTGCAAGCAATGCCGGTTCCCGGTGTTTGCAATCCGCAGGAGGCGGAACGGATCCGTCGGTCTTCGGAAAGTCCTTCGCATGCTAAGCGGCGCGTTGCCATGAGCCGACAACGCAACACCAGCCGAACTGCGCCGGATGTTTCCTTCAGCGCCCTACGCTGCGGCAACGCCCAACGTTGCGCAACAAAACGCCTCTTCCGCAACTTATCGCTGCGCAAGGGAATCGATGTTGCGCAATCCGGTGAAGGGCAGAGCTACGCTGTCCGAGTGCGCCGGCCTTGCCGGCCACGTCGCGCTGCGCCGTCAGCGTGATGCCTTGCTGCCGGCTGCGGGTTGCCGGATAACGACCAGGCCACTTGTTTGGCCGGAGACTGCCTGAGTGGACCCGTTGGGCCACCATACCTGCACGCGCTCGGCCCGACCGCTATCGCCGAGACCGAAGTGGAGGTCGTCTGCATTCGACGAAAGATAGCTCCCGGCGCTGGCTCGAAATCCATGTTGCTCCCGCCCGTCCTCTGTGCGGACGCGAACTGAAGCCCCGATTGCATCGCGATTTAAGCCTGCTCCTTCGAGCCGGACCGTGATGCTGTGACCTGCGTCTGATTGATTGCGCAGGATCAATGCCTCGCCATCGTTGACATTGACTACCGCATCTACCCTGCCGTCTCCGTCCAGATCGCCGAAGGCTACCCCTCTTGCAGCTAGGCGTCGCTCGAAGGCTGGGCCAGCCTTCGAGGAAACGTCGAAGAATCTACCGAACAGATTGCGTGCTAGCAGTATCGGTTCCTCGTGCGCGAGGGCCTCGTCTGAGTGCTCGATGTCATCCATCACATGGCCCTGCCCGACGAGCAGGTCTCGCCAGCCGTCGTTGTCGAAGTCGACGAGTCCCATACCCCAGCCGGACCGCAGCTCCGAGAGCGCCGCAACCCCGCTTAGCTCGGATGCTGGCTCAAAGCGGTCGCCCAGATGCCGGTAGAGCCAATATCCCTGTCGGCCGAGGGCATTCACCAGCAGATCGGGTCGCAGGTCACCATCGAAGTCTTGCCAGACCACGCCCATGCCGGCATAGTCGCGCCCCTCTGCGTCGTATGCAGCGCCGAGCCGGATCGCCACCTCCTCGAATCTCGCCCCGCGCTTGTTTAGAAAGAGCTGCTGTGGGTAAGAATCGTTCGCAACGAAGACATCGACCCAGCCATCGCCGTCGAAGTCGTTCAGGGCCACGCCAAGGCCCTTCCCGGGATGGTCTGCAATGCCCATCCGGACCGAGGCATCTTCAAAGCGCCCGTCGCCAAGGTTGCGGTATACCCTATGCGTGACCGGGCCGAATTCCCGTGGATGGCAGTACGAGAGTCGATCCGGCCGACCTTCCCCACAGGGTTTGC
This sequence comes from Terriglobia bacterium, assembly GCA_009841225.1. Taxonomy (GTDB): domain Bacteria; phylum Acidobacteriota; class Terriglobia; order Bryobacterales; family UBA6623; genus VXMF01. The sequence goes on from VXMF01000012.1 coordinate 71,390, forward strand.
TGGCCCCGAAGCTCCATTCTAGGTATTGCGCCACGAAAAGGTCCAAGTGCCCGTCGTTGTCAAAATCGGCAAAGGCCGCACCTGCAGACCAGCCTCCGCCTCTGATGCCTGCGGCTGTAGACACCTCTGTAAACTTGCCGCTGCCATCGTTCCGGTAGAGAAGGTCCGGACCGAAGTTCGTTACGAACAGATCCGAGTCGCCGTCACCGTCGTAGTCGGCCACGGCGGCGCCCATGCCGTAGCCGCGGCCAGCTACACCTGCTGATCCGGTCACATCTTCGAACCGCCAATCTCCCAGATTCTTGTAGAGGCGATTCCAGAATCGCTCGGCAGCCTTCTCGGGGCCTTTGACCTCACTCACGTTCGACAGGTCGGCACCGTTGACGAAGTACAGGTCCCATAGCCCATCACCGTCGTAGTCGATCAGAGCGACTCCGGCACCCATCGTCTCGACGAGGAACTTCGGTGGCTGCTTTGATGCGGCGTGGTGAAAAGCGACGCCGGACTCGCTAGAAACGTCCAGAAACCTCAGATCTGCGCCCAGAACGCATGGCAGGAGGCCGATCAGCGGCAGTCGCGGGAGCAACGCCGCGAACCAGTTGCTGAAGTCGGCAGAGTTCACGGTGTCTGGACGTGATGGAGCTCGGACAAGGGTCTACGCAAGACCTGTCGCCGCGCCCGCAACATGGCGACGCTCAAGGCTGGTCAAGCTCGGGCTGCGAGATCGAGGCAAGCCGGCCCCAACGCTCAATGCTCGCCAATCCGACCTGAAAGCGCAAGCATGCAGGTGCCCAGCTCAGACTGTGTAGATGCTTGCGTGGCGCTGGCAGCGCGTTGCCCAAGGTCGACGCTGGCATAGCCGCAGATCGATGATGGCTTAGACTGGATTCTTCGCGTTCGCGGAGCGTACTCGCCGATGGATTGGGCATTGCGATGCGTGCGCGGCGGCTGCTTGGCGGCATTCGGGGCCGCGATGCTGTGTGTAGCGCCGTCCGTCCACGCAGCCGAGACCTTGGTGGCAGTTGCAGCCAACTTCCGCGATGCCTGCACCGAGATCGGCCGAGCATTCGGTGAGACGACCGGTCACCGAGCGGTGTTCAGCTTCGGACCCACAGGGCAGCTCTACGCGCAGATCGCGCAGGGGGCACCATACGACGTCTTTCTCGCGGCCGACCGAGCTAGAGTCGAACGCGCCCTAGCGGAGGGTCTCGCCGTCGAGGGCAGTAGGCAGACCTACGCCTCAGGCCGGCTGGTGCTCTTCAGCATGGACGCTTCCTTGGTAACCGGCCCTGAAACGCTCACAGGCGCGGGATTCCAGAGATTGGCAGTTGCAGAGCCGGAGATCGCGCCGTACGGCTCCGCTGCGATCCAAGTGCTGCACGCCCTAGCCGTGCACGACCGGATCAAGGATAGGCTCGTGCATGGACAGAGCGTGGCGCAGGCCTACCAGTTCGTCCACAGCTTCAATGCCGATCTCGGCTTGGTGGCTCTGTCTCAGGTCGTCTCGCACCAGAAGGGTTCGCGCTGGATCGTGCCGGAAGACCTGCACGAGCCAATCCTGCAGGATGCGGTCTTGTTGCGCCGCGGCACTGCCAATGCTGCAGCGAAGGCGTTTCTGGAATTCCTGCGCAGTCCCCAAGCGGATGAAGTGCGGACGCGCTTCGGCTACGGCTTGGCACGGTGAGTGGCTTGACGGATCCGAATAGCCTCTGGCCGCCGATCTGGCTGACTCTCAAGCTGGCCAGTTGCTCCACAATCCTGCTGTTGCTGATCGGCACGCCGATCGCTTGGTGGCTGGCGCGCACACGCGCTCGCTGGAGGGAAGCGATCGCTGCTTTCGTCGCGCTACCGCTAGTCCTGCCTCCCACAGTCTTGGGCTTTTACTTGCTGATCGCGCTGGGCCCGGTCGGACCAGGGGGCTGGTTGGCCGGGCTAGCCGGTGCGCGCACCCTCGCGTTCTCCTTCCTCGGGATCGTAATCGGCTCGGTGGTCTACTCGCTGCCGTTCGTTGTGCAGCCCATTCGCAACAGCTTCGAATCATCTGGAGACAGGCCGCTTGAAGTGGCGGCGACGCTCGGCGCAACGCCTTGGGATGCGTTCTGGTCCGTGGCCGTTCCGCTCGCGCGGCCGGGCTTCATTACCGGTGCTGTACTTGGCTTCGCGCACACGGTAGGGGAGTTCGGCGTGGTCTTGATGATTGGCGGCAACATTCCGGGAGAGACGAAGGTGCTCTCGATCGCAGTCTACGAGTTGGTTGAGACGCTGCGGTGGACCGAAGCGCACCTGCTGGCCGGCGGCATGCTCGTGTTCTCGTTCGCGGTGATCCTGTCGATGATGGTCCTGCAAAAGAGGATGGGAAGCGGGGGCGCATAGTGCTGGACTCGGATTCCATCGAAGCGGCCTTCCGAGGGCAACTCGGCACCTTCCGCTTGGATGTCGAGTTCGTGGCGCCGCTGAGAGGCATCACCGCATTGTTCGGACCCTCGGGCTGCGGCAAGACTACCATCCTGCGCTGCCTAGCTGGCCTGCGGAGAATGCCGGGACGGCTCAGCGTGTCTGGGAAGACTTGGCAAGATGATTCTTCCGACGTATTTCTCCACCCCCACCAGCGTTCCGTGGGGTACGTATTCCAGGAGCCCAGCCTCTTTCCGCACCTCTCCGTGCGCGACAACCTGATGTATGGCTGGCTGCGGTCTTCTCGGGCAGGGTCGCATCCGGCTCTGGACTTCAGTGAGGTCGTGGAACTGATGGGTCTCGCATCCTTGCTAGACCGATCGCCGTCCGCTCTGTCGGGCGGGGAACGGCAGCGGGTTGCCATTGCCCGGGCCTTGCTCGCTCAGCCGCGGCTGCTGCTGATGGACGAGCCGCTGGCGGGCCTCGATCAAGTCGCCAAGGAGGAGATCCTGCTCTACATCGAGACGCTGCACGAGAAGCTGTCGGTGCCGGTTCTCTATGTGAGCCACGATCTGCGCGAGGTCGCCCGGCTCGCTGACTCAATGATCGTGCTGTCGGCCGGGCGCAAAGTCTGCGACGGTCCGGTCCAGGAGATTCTAGAGCGCTTGGACCTGGATCCCGGTGACGGGGAGTTTGAAGCTGGCGTGATTCTGGAGGCTCGCGTGTCTGCTCACGACCCCGAGTTCCGCATGACTAGACTGGACCATCACGGCCAGCGAATCGTGATTCCCGGTATCGATCTGGCAGTCGGAGAGTACATCCGCTTACGCATCCGCGCCCGCGATGTGGCACTGGCTGTGGCCAAGCCTTCCGCCATCAGTGTGCGCAACATCCTTGAAGGCACGGTATTGGATGCGGCGCAGGACCCGGACACGGCGTTCGCCGAGGTCTTGGTGGATGTCGGCGGCGGGCGTTTGCGCGCGAGAATTACCCGCGAGGCCCTTCAGGACTTGGGATTGGTGGCGGGCAGTCCCGTCTATGCGTTGATCAAGAGCATTTCGTTCGATCGCCCTGTGATCGGGCGAGTCGCCCGCGTTACCTGAACCGGCGCGATGCGCGCTCAGTCTGCGCTGACTCGACTGAGCGCGGCCCGTGTCGCGTCAAGCTCTGCCTTGTGGCTCTGCTCGTAGTGCTGGCGCAGTAGGTCCTTGCCGTAGTCGTTCCCGTTGGGCGTGCGCGTCACCGAGTGGATGTGCTGCCGGGTAGGCCGGCGCGGCAGGTGGCGCAGGAAGATTGGGCGCTGGTGGTCGAATTCGATCAGGATGACGGGGCTGTGGACACGGTAGTAGAAGGTGCTCTCCGGGCCGAATTCGCCGATCCAGGCGAAATAGGTCTGGCCTAGGTGCTGCTCCACCTCAGCCATCTTCACCTTGGCGTGACCATCGGACATGTTGCCGACATATTCCTCCACCAGAGCGAGAAGCAGTTCGCGCTGCTCCGAGCTGAGCTCGCTGGCCCGCAGCCCGGCATAATCCAGAACGACGTTGTCGCTGAACGCCTCGGCCGCTGCGTTGTTGCCGGTCTTGGTGGTGGCAAGCACTGCCTCGGCCCGTTGTTCGTCAGTTAGCGACTGCACGAGCTCGAGACCCCGCCGCTGCTCGTCCTGCATCACCGCCACGCCCTTGTACTTGCCGGAGTCGGCGATCACCGGCTCGGAACCCATGAAGGTTGGCGTCATCACGACTTGGTCGCCCAACACGAAGTAGTTGACGATCAGGTGGTGGCCGTCAAGCTGCCAGCCCCACGGTTTGTCCTCGGACGGCTCGCCCATGAACGTGAAGTAGTAGAACCACTCGTCCAGTTCTTCGAAGTTGGAGGTGATCTCGCCCAGCGTGTAGTTCAAGCGCATGATGTCGCGGCTTCGTTGGAAGCCCTTCGCGCTTAGCCCGGCTCTCATCAGGGAGTAGGCAGCTTCGCGTTGCCCCTCGTCCAATTCCGTGAACGATACCCCCTGCCGGGGCAAGGAGTGCTGGTTCGCCCAGCGGCGCCACTCCGGGTCATCGACCGGGAATTGCGCCTGGCCGCGCTGCTCGTCAGTCAGGGCCGCCAAGAACGCTCGGGCGGCATCAAGCACAGGCTTGGTGGAGATTCCACTCGAGCGCACAGAAAAGAGTCCCGTTTGCACGCTTCCATTCGTGGTTGCACCGACGAACGGATGGGCGAGCGCCGCTTGCTCCGCCTGGGCGAAACGGTTGCCAGCGTAGCGCCGCTGTGGCAGGGCGGTGGTGACCACTAGCCCGGTTGCCACTAGTGCTACGAAGGCGGTCGCGAGGTGGAATCGACGTGAGCGAAGGAATGCCATGATGCCCTACAACGATACAAGACCGTCCGCTGCATCGGTGCGGCGCGCCGGATACTGCCGGTTAGGTTCCGTCCGGGCCAATAGCGTCGGCTGCACGCGATTCGCGACTGCCCCGGCATCCTCGTGCTAGATCGCGCAGGGCCGACAGGCACGTGCGCATACCGCTTTTGACCCGTGCGGTAAGGATGGTTTGCCGATTTCACGCTCCAACCCTAGGCTCACATTGCTAGGCTAAGGGATCGTGAGAGTCCTGATTGCCACACTGTTCGCCTTTGCCATGCCTCTGGCTGCTGACCAGCGGCTCGGCGTGATCGAGTTTCCCAACAGCGGAAGTGCAGAGGCGCAGGATCACTTCTTGACCGGTGTCCTGCTCATGCACAACTTTGAGTATGACGACGCGGCCGCCGCCTTCCAGCGGGCACACGAGACGGACCCGAGTTTCGGGATGGCCTACTGGGGCGAGGCTTTGTCGCACTACCGCCCGGTTTGGGGCCGCGAGGACTTGGCCAAGGGACGCGATGCGCTGGCCGGTGTTGCAAAGGCGAAGCGGCTGACGGAGCGAGAGCGCGGATACATCGACGCGGCCCGAATTGTGTTCGGAAAAGGCGAAAAGGAAGATCGCTGGCAGCAGTACTCCGATGCCATGGAGCAGCTGTATCGAGCACATCCAGATGACCGCGAGGCAGCTAGCTTCTATGCTGTGTCCCTGTTCGGAACGACAGGCAGGCAGCGGGACACCCGTACCTACATGCGGATCGCGTCGATTGCTGAGGACGTCTATCTCGCGAATCCGGACCACCCGGGCGCCCTGCACTACCTGATCCACTCCTTCGATGATCCAGTCCACGCCCCTCTGGGGCTGCGCTATGCCCGCCGCTACTCCAAGGTCGCCTCGTCGGCGCCGCACGCCCAACACATGCCGACCCACATCTTCTTGGCGCTCGGGATGTGGGAGGAGTGCGTTTCGTCGAACATTGACTCTTGGGAGTCGTCCGAGGCTCGGGTCAAGCGCTTGGGTCTTGACAGCGATGATAGGGGCTACCACGCGCTGTGGTGGATGCAATACGGCTACCTGCAGATGGGCCGCTTCGACGAAGCGCGCCAGCGGCTAGCCGTCATCGAGCACGACGCCAAGGTTTCGGGCACCCGACTGGCCCGCGGCCATCACGCCTACATGCGTTCGCAGTTCTTGATCGATACCGAGCAGTGGGACTTGGACTTGATGCCGGTCGATGCGGACGGCATCGATGCTAGGGGATGGGGCTCTAACGCCTTGGCGGAGGGGATGCGCGCTGTCAACACTGGTGACACAGCGGCCGCCGAGCGCTGGCTCGCCAGGCTGCGCGACTATTCATCCGAGCACGCCGATCGCTCGCGCTCGCTGCCGATCGTGGTGCTGGAGCTCGAAGGTCTGCTATTGCTCAAGAAGAAGCCGAAGGCCGCCTTGGAAAAGCTCCGAGAGGCGGCTGCGATGGAAGAGAAGACCGCATTTGGCTACGGCCCACCGTTTCCCGCCAAGCCCGCCTTCGAGTTGCTCGGCGACGCGTTGCTCGGCTTGGACCGGCCCGGGGAAGCGGCCCAAGCGTATCGGTCCTCACTGGATCGCGCCCCGCGGCGGGCACTGTCCCTGAAGGGGTTGCGCAAAGCTGCTTTGGCAACTGGAGATAGCGCGACCGTCGCACGAATGGACGCCGAACTCAGGGGATACGGGGAAGGGAAGTCGTGACCGGGAAACTCGGTGACACGGCCGAGCCCGGAGGCGACTGTTCCGGCGATCGGCCGTGCGGGGCCCATCACCGACACACCGCGGACGGTGGAGCGGCTCACGGTAACTGATGACCGTTACCTCTGGCCCGCGAGTCTGAGAAACTCGTCTCGTGTCAAGCCGGCGTCGCGGATCAGCGCTCTCAAGAGACCGCGACCCAGCTCGCGGTGTTTCGGTACCGAGAGTCGCCGACCAGTTGGCCCGATCAGAATCATGTGGCTGCCCTCCGTCCGGTCGAGGGAGAATCCGATCCGCGCGACTATCTTCGTGAAGTCGTCTCCCGAGAGAACAGGGAGCCGTGCCACGGTCTATGCCCGCACCTCGACGATCTGATACTCGGACGATGGGGGCAATGCGGCGCCGTGCTCTCGCAGACTCGCCACATAGCCTTTGATCGCTTCCCGGATGTTATCGAGCGCTTCTTTCCTCGTCCGTCCCTGACTGTGGCACCCGGGCAACGCCGGGCAACTCGCCACCTCCCAACCGTCTTCATCCGTCTGGAACACCACCAGCAGTCTGCGGACTTCGCCGTTGTCTTGGTTCGTGGCTCCGGGGTCGACAACCGAGGTGGGATCGGCATTCGCTCGATTCGAGGTTCCGGTGTCCCTAGGGGCAAGCGTTTGATCCTCGGAGATGTCGAAGCCGAGTCGCGTGAGGATCCGATGCGCGTCTTGTGCCGTGAAGCCGATTGATGGCAAGCCAGTGACTAGCCGAACGACTTGTTTGATCGGGAAGCGCCGTCCGTGGACTTCGAGGAAGTACTTGTTCCGGCCATCGATCGCGGTGGGCGACACGCCCCGCGTAGCCCTGAGGATGTCGGCCGGCGTAATCGAGAGCGCCACGCCACGGAGCACGAAGTTCATTTGGGCATCCTCCTTCTTTCCGTTACTTTCAACTATTGTGCCATGCGGCAACAGCCAACCTCGTCCTGTCCAGTTCGCTCCGTCGCCGCAGTAAGGACGGCAGCGACGGGGTACCATGCTTGAGCGATTCCGGCGCTTGGCGGGCTGCACGAACGGGGGCGCAAGCCTCCACGGCAGCGCTCTCTGAGGAAGCTAGCGTGAGGGAGTATTTCGAGTTCGTCAGCAGGACTTGGGTTCTCAGTGCCACGCTGGCAACGGTACTGATTCTCGTTCTCTCGGTGTTCCCGGCTCTGCCCATCGGGGGTGAGATGCTCGACGTGAAAGCGGGATACACCTACCCGGAGGTTATCGCCGCGATGGAAAGCTACGGCGAGCAGGGGAGGCGGGTGTATGCATGGTCTAGCGGGATTCTGGACACATTGCTGCCGCTCGTCTATGTCAGCCTGCTGGCAGGATTCCTCTACCGGTTCCGACCAACGGAACGGCTTTGGAAGCTAGCGTACTTGCCTCTGGCAGCGGGCGCGCTGGATCTTGGCGAGAATGGCCTGATTATCTTCATGCTGACTCGGTATCCGGACGTGTCTTCCCACGAGGCGGCAGCGGCGTCGTTCGTCACCGCGTCGAAAGGGTATGCGATATCCGGCTGCTTGGTGCTGGCGGCCGCGTCGGCATCCACTACGGCGGTTCGCGCTCTCCGGCAGAGAATTGGCCGGGCCTCGTAGGCGTCTGCCGAGCGGGGCGTCCCCGGAGTCAAAAGGGCCATCCACTCGGTCTTGCGACCACTTCGCATCGGCAGTTCGTTCACCACCTCGATCGCAAGCGCCGCACGCGGCACTGTAGCGACCAGCTCTCCCGAGGGGTCCTGGAGCTCCGGTGTCAGTCAAGGCAGCGCGAACGCCCAAAACCCCATTCCGGAAGCGATGGCGACAAACTGCCTGCCTCCGACCATGAACGTCATCGGCGATGCCTTCCAGTCCTGATTGGCTTGGAAGTGCCACAGGGGCTCTCCGGTCTCGGCGTCAAGGGCGGCGAATGCGCCACTGTCCTCCCCGAAGAACACCAACCCGCCGGTGGTGGAAAGGACGCCCGAATAGGTCGTAGAGGCCCCGGTCTGGGGGTAGTTCCAGACGGTCTCGCCAGTCTGAATGTCCAGCGCCCGAATATGGCGCCGGTTGGGAGACCCATCCGCGAGGCGGAACGTCCCACCCAGCCACGACTGCCCGCGCTGCCACGGCGTGTCGCCCTTGATATAGAGCATGCAGGACTCGTGGACCATCATGTAGAACAGCTTGGTCACCGGACTGTAGGCCGACGCCCACCAGTTGGTAGCGCCGCGGATCGCCGGGCAGACCGCGCTGCCCTCCACCGTGGGGTCACTTCCCGGACGGACGATAGGGCGACCGTTTTCGTCCAAGCCCTCCGCCCAGGTCTGCTCGATAAATGGCTCGCCCAGCAAGAACTCTCCTGTGACTCGATCCAGAACGTATAGGAATCCGTTGCGGTTGGCCTGTACAAGCAGCTTGCGCGGCTCGCTTCGGAATTCCTCGTCAACCAGCAGCAATGGCTCTTGAGCGTCCCAATCGTGGGTGTCGTGGGGAGTGAACTGGAAGTACCACAGCAGCTCCCCGGTCTCCGGTGTCAGGGCAAGCACAGAGTTTGTGTACAAGTTGTCGCCGGGCCTGCGGTCGCCGTTGAGATCCGGGCAGGGGTTGCCTGTCGGCCAATAGAGGATATTGAGCTCGGGATCGTAGCTGCCGGTCAGCCAAGTGGCCCCGCAGCCCTTCTCGAGCACCTCGGGATCGCCCCATGTCTCGGATCCCGGCTCGCCGGGCGCGGGGATGGTCCAGAAGCGCCAGGCCCGTTCTCCGGTGGCGGCATAGTAGGCGTCCAGAAAGCCCCGCAGGCCGGTGTCGCCCCCGGAGATGCCGAAGAACACCAACTCTCCGACTGCCAACGGTGCCGCGATCGCCCTATAGTGGTCATGGGAATCGGCCATCTCAACGTCCCAGACAAGCTCTCCTGTCCAGCGGTTTAGAGCGATGGCGTGGGCGTGGTCGGTCACGGTGAAGAGAAGGTCGCCGCGGATCGCCACCCCGCGGTTTAGGCCGATGGCAGCGTCTCCCACCAATCCGGGGTTGCGGGGCTGCTTGTACTCCCAGATCTGTCGGCCCGTCGCCGCGTCCAGAGCAAAAACTTGGTTCACGCCGGTGATATACATGACGCCATCGATCACGATCGGCGTGCCCTCGATCATGCGCTGACCGGGCACGGGGAAGAACCATTCGGCCGCCAGGCGGCTGACATTGCCACGATTGATCTGATCCAGCTGGCTATGGCGATTGGCCGCATTGTTGCCGTGATACGTCGGCCAATCGACGTTCGGCTCAACAGCTGCCGGCACGTATTTCTCACCGCTGCGTCGCAGGAGGTGAATCCGCCCATCGGAGGTGCGGATCTGAGCGTCGAATCCGCTTTGGTTGAGCAGCTCGCCGCGCAGCATTGTTCCATCGGCGAGTTCAAACTGCTCTTCTTGGCTGTCGCTCGGCGCGTCTTCGGCCGGTAGCAGCGTGGCGAGAAATCCGACCAGCTGGTCAATCTGCTCGTCTGGGAACGCGAACGCTGGCATGCCCTTGTCGGGAACTCCGACGCGCAGGAACTGCGCTACTTCACTTGGTTCGCGGGCCCTGACGAACTCGAGGATGCTGGGCCCGCGATTGGTGCCCTTGCCGTCGCCCGCGTGGCACAGTACGCAGTTGTTGATGAAGACATCCGATCCAGTGCTGGTTGGCTGCTGACCGGCGGAACTGTGCCTAAGCGCGAGCAGGCAGAGGGCGATGAAGGCCACTCGCCGCAAGTCGCCGCAGATGGAGAACCGTTGGCTCGCAGTGACAGAGAGAGGCATGCGGGAGCGGTCCTCCTAGCATACGAACCGATTTCGGCCTTGCCTCGAGCCAGCCGCGCAGGGCGTCGTAGCACCGTGGCACTCGGCCCATGTCAAAGCCATCCGAAGACTCGGTCTATGCTCAGTCACGCACTGCACGTGCGGCACAAACACTACACTGGGCGGAGACAGTGCCGGCGCCAGTCGCTGGCGTCGGGACGAATGTCTCACGACACTGGGGATTCTGAAGTGGACGCCCGTTCACGCAGCTGTCGAATCGCGCTCGTCGCCGCGGGCATATTGGGCGCGGCGGGCGCTCTGTCCTGCAGTCCCGCCAGCCGCGACCGAGCCGAATCGGACATCTCGCCACGCCGGCACCTTTTGCTCGATTCCCGCATTGTCGAGTCTGTGTCAAACGCCCGGCTGGGCATCGGCTCGGTCAGCAAGCACGCGCAGAATCCGCTGCTGCGAGAGGACAAGCCGTGGGAGCCCCGATTCGACAACGTCTATGCCAATGTGATCTACGACGAGCAGGAAGAGGTCTACAAGTGTTGGTACAGCCCGTTCATTGTCGACGAGCGGACGACATCCACCCCGATCGACGAGCGCACGCCAGAGCGTCACCGCTACATGTCGGTCACGCCGCGGTCCCGGGAAATGGGCGTCTGCTATGCGGTCTCCAAGGACGGCATTGAGTGGAGCAAGCCCGAACTGGGCTTGGTGGAATTCGATGGAAGCACCGCGAACAACGTTGTCATGCGCGGCGAAGACATGCGCGGCATGTTCTATGGCCCGCACGGGGCCGGTGTTATCAAGGACATGCGGGAACCGGACCCAGCGCGCAGGTACAAGATGTTCTTTCGCGCGCAGGAGATGGCCGTGGCGTTCTCGGCCGATGGCGTCCATTGGAGTGCGCCAGTCCTAGCTCCCCAGATCGAGGCACCCGGAGATACCCACAACATTGCGTTTTGGGATCCGCGATTGAGCAAGTACGTCGGATTCACACGCTTGAAGTACGGTCGCCCCTCCGTGCGCCAGGTGGCCAGAACGGAATCAGCCGACTTCCTGAACTGGACGAAGGCCGAGGTTGTCTTGGAGGGTGTGGACAGGCGACTGCAAACCCACGATATGGTCGTCTTCCCTGCGGCCGGTGTGTACATCGGCTTGCTCGGCATGATGGAGTTCCCGGATGCTGACGACAATGCCAGCACCAAGCAGCACATCGAGTTGGCGTGGAGCCCGGACAGCAGGCAGTGGCATCGCATCGAGCCCGGAAGGGCATTCATCGATCACTCTGGCGCCATGGAGATCAAGTACGGCCGGACGCCATACGACTGGGGCAACCTCTTCGCTTCCGCACCGATCTTCCATTCGGACGAGACACGGATCTACTACGGTTCGAGCGATTGGTATTTCTTCGATTGGAGGAAAGGCTACCTCGCCCTGGCCACAATGCGCCCCGATGGCTGGGCGGGATATGAACCGATCGAGCGAACCGAGCAGGCGTCCGTCACAACGGTTCCGCTGCCCTGGGGCGGCAGAATGCTCAGGCTCACGGCGGATATCGGCCCGAATGGATCTGTCATGGTGACAGCCCTTCACGCTTCGAGCTCTGCCAAGGCGGAAAGTGCGCCCATCCTCGAAACAGTCACCGATGGCGAGGTGCCGGGCCTAGACGACTTCACGAACGAGATCAAGTCCGGCGAGTCGATGAGGCTTCGATTCGACCTGCGAGACGCCAAGCTCTACTCGTTCCGCTTCGCGGAAGATTGATCGCAAGGACGGGTTTCAGCACCCCGTCGGGGGACGGGTGCCCGATTCTCTGCCCGGGGGCGCCGGCCGCGGGCTGCGCGAGGTGGGCCTTCGGACGGCCCGTGATGCTCGCCGCGCGACCGACAGTGCTGGCTCTGCGGAGATGCCTGATTGACCGGACGGAGTCACGGCGTTGGCCGATGGCGGGGTGACGCGATGCGGCTGGAGGTGCGACGTGGTGTGCGGCAAGCTTGTGCCCGTTCGTTTGCAAGGTTTCAAGCAATCGTGGTCCGCATTCTGACCGTTCCTGGTCGATTCATCGACACCGGAACTGGGAGCAAGCGGGCTAGGCTTGGCGGAGTTCCAACTCGAGGCGCATCCCAACAGCCTCTGCGGCGCGCTTGAGAGTATGGAGCGTGACCCCTTCGTTCTGAGGATCCAGCAATCGGTCTAGCTGCGAGCGACTAGTCTGCATTCGCTTTGCCATCCTTGCTTTGGAAAGGTTTTGCGCCGCCATGGCCTCGTGCAGCTTATAGGCGAGAACCGACTTGATGGCATCGTTCTTGATGTCTTCGTAAGCATCCTCTTCCCGGAGCAAGCTCTCAAGTGTGGACCCAGCGTGCGGATTGTTCCTATCCATGACGTCCGTACTCCTTCATGCGCCTTACGGCAAGCTTCAATTCCTTCTCAGGCGTGGACTGAGCCTTCTTGATGAATCCGTGCAAGAGGACCATGTTCTTCCCCGACACTCCAAACAACACTCGTGCGATGCGCCTGCCGGTCAGATTGCTCCGCACCTCGAACAAGCCCGGAAAGCCGGTCATGGATCCACACAGCGGCGGGCCGCACGGCCAGCCGAATTCGACTCTCATCAGATCGTGCCCAATCACTCTGCGATCCTCGCGAGGCATAGCCGCGAGCCATTCGCGCACTGGCTCCCGGCCTCCCGCCAGCCGATAGAACCGAGCAACTATGATCTTCTCGGGTCCTGCCACCCACCATATGTACCATAATCGGTACATTTTTTGCAAGATCCATAGGGATCAATAGCCGTCCGGGTTTCGGAGGGACACCAAGAAAGGTGTTGAGCATCGGTTCACAGGGCCTCGCGTGAAGCATCCCTGTGCAGCTGACCTGGGTGCTGTGATGGCCGATTGTACGGAATTCTCAATGGGTCTACGCATTTCGGAAGCAGCTGTTCGTGAAGTAGACCCGCAGCCGCTTAGTTTTCTTTGCCTCTGTTGGCCGCTACCTCGCTGGATCCTCGCACCGCTTCAATCGGCGCTGCAAACTGGCCGATCTCGAACTGTACCTCAACAACGTGGCTGTGCCTGCCCCTTCGCTGCTGCGTGACCGGGAACAACTCTGTGCCGCCACGCTTGCGCCGACTTCCGAGTCCGCCATTCAGGCGTTAAGATGGAGTCGCAGGAGTCGGTCTTGGTAGCGGGCACCCCAGGGCGACTGATCTCGACAGATGACACGTAACATTGAGCGCTCGATCCTGCAACAGTTCTGCCGTGCGCCCGTGCGCTGCGTTGGGGCTGGGCTGGCTCTGGTCGTGCTGGCCTCGGCGGCTCCGTCTGCGGAAGATCTGTTTGTCGAGACCATCCAGCCCACGCTGAAGCAGCAGTGCCTTGGCTGCCACGGCGAGGCGAACACATTCGCCAAGCTGGACTTGCGCACGCGCGAAACGGCCATCAAGGGCGGACAGCGCGGTCCCGCCATCATCAGTGGCGACCCCGCTTCGAGCCTGCTCATCTCGGCCATCGACCATGCTGGCGAGCTGCAAATGCCTCCCGGAGGGGCTGAGAAGAGGCTCTCCGCCGACGTGCGACTCGCGTTTCGCGAATGGATCCGTTCCGGCGCACCGTACGTGCAGGCCGCGACGGCCTTGGACTGGGACTTCGACGAGGCCGACCTGTGGGCATTCCGGCCTGTCGAGAAAGTCAAGCTGCCGACAGCTGGAGTGGATCCGGCGCTGGTGCGGACAAGCGTCGATAGCTTTATCTTGGCGAAACTCGCGGAAGCGAGCGTCGCACCTGCCCCTGCGGCGGACAAGGTCACGCTGATCCGGCGCGTGACATACGATCTGACCGGACTGCCTCCGACTCCAGAAGAGGTTGATGCATTCGTCGGTGACGATTCGCCCAATGCCTACAAGGCGCTGGTCGAGCGCCTGCTTGATTCCCCCCGCTATGGCGAGCGCTGGGGGCGGCACTGGCTCGACGTGACCCGCTACGCCGACACGTCGGGCTACTCCAATGACTTTGAGCGTCCTAACGCGTGGCGCTACCGCGACTACGTCATCCGCAGCTTCAATAGCGACAAGCCCTATGACCAGTTCGTGCTCGAGCAGGTAGCCGGCGACGAGCTGTTTCCCGACAACCCTGACGCGATCATCGGCACGGGGTTCCTGCGAAGCGGTCCATGGGAGCACACTGGCATGGCCGTGGCGGCAGTCTCGCGGCAGCTTTTCCTTGACGACGTCACCCACCACGTCGGTCAGTCCTTCCTAGGCCTGACGCTGGGCTGTGCCCGCTGTCACGACCACAAGTTCGATCCGATTCCAACGCGGGACTACTACCGCATCCAGGCCGTTTTCGCCCGCACGGCATTTGCCCGCCGGCCGCTGGACTTCTTGCCCCGCGAGTCCACCACCGGCTTCGGGCTTGGCCGTCGCCCGCTCGAGGCTCGTATCGCCACCCTCGAGCGCCGTTTGCACGACCTGCACGAGGCTGCCCGCGAGCGCTTGGCCGAGGCCAAGGGAAGAGAGGCGGCCGCCGACGCTGCCAGCTCAATCCTTCAGCGGTACATGGAAAAGGAAGAGGCCGAGCTGCTCAAGCTGCTCCGCAAGCGGGTCACGATGCACAAACTGTCGGTCTTGAGGTTCGAGCCTCTGGCCATGACGGTCAGCAACGGCCTAGTGCGGGAGTGGGACGCCGTCGCCTCGCGCAACAGCTACATGCAGCCCGCCGAATACCAAGAAGCTAAGACGCATGTGTTGGTTGGCGGCGACATCCAGTCGCCCGCGCAAGAGGTAACGCCCGGTGTGCTGGAAGCGGTGGAGCGCTACGCGGGCTTTCCATCGCCCAAGATCCCGGACGGGATAGAAGGCCGGCGCTCGGAGCTGGCGAAGTGGATCGTGAACCCGCGCAATCCCCTCGCCGCCCGGGTCATGGTCAACCGCATCTGGCAGTACCACTTCGGCCGGGGCCTGGCGGCCAATCCAAACAACTTCGGCAAGATGGGCAAGAAGCCGTCCCACCCCGAACTGCTGGACTGGCTGGCTGGATTCTTCGTCGATCAGGCATGGAGCGTCAAGGCGGTCCATCGCGTGATCTTGCTCTCGGCTGCCTACCAGCGTGCCAGCGCCCATCCGAACCAGGCCGAGGTGGACGCCAAGGATCCCGAGAACCTTTACCTGTCGCACTTCTCTCCCAGGCGGCTCGAAGCCGAGGAGCTGCGGGACAGCATCATCTCGGTCGCGGGCGAATTGAGCGATATGACCGGCGGTCCCGGCACCTACCCCCAGATCAATGCCGACGTGGCTCTGCAGCCGCGCCACGCGATGGGCTCGCTGCGGCCGATCTACGAGCCTGAGCCGACACGGCGGCGCCGCAACCGCAGGTCCGTCTACAGCTTCCAGCAGCGCAGCTTGATCGATCCGATGGTCGAAGTGTTCAACGGCGCCAACCCAGACCTCACATGCGAGCGCCGCGAGTCCTCGACTGTTCCCACGCAGGCCTTCGCGCTGCTGAATTCCGAACAATCTAGGGACATGGCGCTGATCATGGGGGAGCGCTTGGCCGAGATTCCGCCAGTTGACCGCATCGACGCCGCATTCCGGCTGGCTTTTGGGCGTCGGGCGGACGACAATGAACTAGCTTGGACGCAACAGTTCCTTGAGGAGATGACGGACTACCACGGTCGAAACCCGGCCCAGCCGCGCCGGCCCCCGGACGACGTGGTGCACCAGATCACGAGCGAGCTGACGGGCGAGAAGTTCGAGTTCGTGCAGCCCGCCTACAGCGGTCCATACGAGCACAATCCGCATCCCAGCGATTCCTCGCCAGAGGCGCGCGCTCTGGCGGATCTGGCGCTCGCGCTGTTCAATTCCAACGAGTTCGTCTACGTGTATTGAAGATGAAACGCCGAATCCTCACCGCCAGCCCCTCCCGGCGCGAGTTCCTGTACCACTCCGGCATGGGGCTCGGTGCCATCGCGCTCTCGGGATTGTTGCACCAAGAACGCGCCAGGGCCGGCGAGTTGGCGCCCCGGCGCGGTCACCATGCGGCCAAGGCAAAGAGCTGCATCTTCTTGCTGATGGAGGGCGGGCCGAGCCACATCGACACATTCGATCCGAAGTCCAAGCTGGTCGACCTCCACATGACGGAGTTCGTCAAGGAGCGCAACAGGTTCGAGGCGAGCATGAACACGGGCAAGCGCTACTTCGTGCGCAGCCCGTTCGAATTCCGCCGCGCGGGTCAGCTGGGAATCGAGATCAACGCCAAGCTGAGCAACTTTGCGGACTGCGTTGACGACGTCTGCTTCTACCGAGGCTTGCAAGCCACTTCGGTGAACCACCCGACAGCCCTGTACCACCTCAACACCGGCAACCGATTCGGCGGGGATCCCGCGATCGGTTCGTGGGTCACCTACGGACTGGGGACGGAAAACCAGAACCTGCCGGGCTTCGTCGTGCTGCCGGATCTGGCCTATCCGCAGGGCGGCACCGGGAACTGGTCCAACGGATTCCTGCCCGCGCATTACCAAGGCACGCCGCTGCGCTCGCAGGGCGCCCCCGTGCTGGACATGAGGCCGCCGGAGTACGTCACGCAGAAACAGCAGGAAACGACGCTTGACTATCTTGGCCGGCTGAACAAGAGGCACATGCAGCGCCACCCCAGTCACGCAGAACTCGCTGCTCGTATCGAGAGCTACGAGCTAGCGTTCCGGATGCAGGCCGAGATGCCGGAGGCGATCAATCTGGATGCCGAGCCGCAGGAGACGAAAGCCTTGTACGGCGTCGGTTCGGACGATTCAGAGGTGGACTCGATCGGCAGGCGCTGCCTGCTGGCGCGCCGCCTTGTGGAGCGCGGCGTGCGCTTCGTGCAGGTGATCGTGTCCGGCTGGGATTCTCACGACTACATCGAAAAGGCGCACGGAACGCGCCTCGATTCGATCGACCGTCCGATCGCCGGGCTGCTCAAGGATCTCAAGCGCACGGGCCTGCTCGACGAGACCTTGGTCGTGTGGGCCGGAGAATTCGGGCGCTCTCCGGACAACGGCATCCGCGGCGGAGGGACCGCTTGGGGACGCGACCACAACGCGCCCGCGATGGCGTTCTGGGTGGCGGGCGGGGACGCTCCGCGCGGCCAGATCGTCGGTGCCACCGACGAGACCGGGCGGACAGCGGTCGAGGTCGTGCATCCGATCCAGAACATGCACGTGACGCTCTTGCACCTGCTGGGACTGGACGACGCCGAGCTCACCTATTTCGCGCAGGGCAGGGACAAGCAGCTCAGCCAGACCGGCGGCGAGCTGATCAGGGAACTGGTGGCGTAGCCGCGCGAATCGCCGCGCCACTGATCGCGTAGCTGCCCGGCCCTGTACCCGCGTGCAGAATTGATTGCGTCTGACGGTTTAGTGGATCCAATTTCCTGCTCCGGACGTCCGGACGCCGCTGGCTTTTCTGGAGGCCCTGTTGGATAGCCACCCCGACACCAAACACTGGAAATGATCCACGTTCTTGCTAGGCTGATTGTGCGCATGAATCCGCTGCCTCTACGGCTCGGACTTCGCTCCGATCTTCCGGCTTTAGCCGTAGTTGCGCTTGCGGGGCTGGCGTCTTCGCAGGACCCGCTACAGGCGCAAGGTGCCGCTCAGCCGATCATCGGCCAGGCGTACATCGTCGGATCCGAAGGCGAGCATTTCGGCGTTCCGGGCGCGGTGATCGAACTGCATTCTGTCTCCGTGGAAGAGCTTGCGCCCGGTGACGTGGCCGGACCGGCCACCGCCGAGACGGACGAGTTGGGCCTGTACCGCTTCGATGCCGTGGCTGAGGGCTGCTACTTCCTCAGCGCGACTTCTGCCGGGCTGAGCGGCCAAAGCGACATCGTATGCGTGCCCACCGAGGATGAAGCGCTTCGGACCGACATCGCCATGGAGGTCGATACCGTGGTCGAGTCGGTGAATGTCACAGCGTCGGTGATCGAGATCGACCCGACCGAGACGACCTCGTCCGGTTCCGTGGGCATCTCGACGCTGGACAACGCGCCGAAAGCGAACCGCAGCGTAGAGGACGTGATGCCGCTGATCCCGGGCGTGCTGCGGGGCCGCGCCGGCGAGATCAACATGAACGGGGTGCGGGCGACCCAGAGCGGATCGCAGCTCAACAACATCGACGTGACCGATCCCGTGTCCCGCATCTCCGAAATGACGCTGCCGCTGAGCGTCGTCTCGAGCGTCGAGGTGCTCTCCAGTCCGTACGATGCGCAATACGGTGGGTTTGCCGGCGCCCTGTCCACGGTCGAGACCACACCGGCGGACGCATCGGAGTTTCACTTCGAGCTCCAGAACTTCACCCCTCGCATTCGGCGCCGTGCGGGGCGTGTCTCGGGCATCGAATCGAGCACGCCGCGGCTGACGCTCAACATTCCCCTGATCTCCAACCGCGTGGCTTGGCTGCATGCCACCGAGTACCAGTACGTGCGGGCCGACCAAGAGGACGCCAACCTGCCGCTCTACGAGCGCGACGTCGAGCGGGAAATGCTGACGATCTTCAACCAGTTCGACGTGTCCGTGTCTGAGAAGAACCGTGCCTCGCTGACCGCCTTGGTATATCCCGAGAAGTTCAGTTACTTCGGGCTCAACGCATTCACGCCGCAGCCGTCTACGGCAGACCTGCGCAAGCGCGCGTTCCTGTACACGGTCAAGGACTCGCACGAGTTTGGCACGGGAGGCATCCTGCTTTCCCACTTTTCGATCCAGGACATCGAGAACGATGTCAAGCCGCTCGGCTACGAACCCAGCATCATCGGCATCGACCGAGTATCGGGCTCGTTCTTCAACCGGCAGGCGCGGGCGACGACGCGTCGCAAGCTCTCGGAGCTGTATCACTTCCGCCCGCTGGGGGACCACCAGCTCAAGGCCGGCGCTGACTTGGGCTGGGAGTCGTATTCGGGCCAGCAGATCTTCAATCCCGTCACTTGGCTGGGGGCGGCGGGCCAGCCGGTGCTGAATCTGGCCTACACCGATCCTGCAATGGTGCAGGGGAGAAAGGTCGACTTCGCGACCTTCGTGCAAAACAAGTGGAGGGTCAGCGACTCGCTGACGCTCGACATGGGCGGCAGGCTGGAGCGGGATTCCTTGTCTTCGCAGTGGAATCCCTCCTATCGGCTCGGCTTCGCCTATGCGCTCGGTTCCGCTGCGCGCACCGTCCTGCGGGGCGGCTCCGGGCTATTCGTCGACCGCATCAGCCTGTTGGTGCCGACGTTCGAGCAGTTGCCTCTGCGCATCGAGACGAGGTTCGATCCCTATGGTGACGTGCTGTACCGGCGCAACCTGTTGTCGCGGCTGGACGGACCGTTGCGCAATGCGAAGAGCCTGGGCTGGAATCTCCAGCTGGACCACGAGCTGATCGACAACCTGTTCGTGCGCACCGGCTACCAGTTCCGGCGCACCACGAGCAACTTCCTGGTGAACCCGGTGTACGGGGGCGGCCTCGAAGAGGACGATCCCGTGCTGACCATGAGCAACGACGGGGCCGACCTGTACCGCGAGTTCCAGCTCTCGGTGCGCTACCGGCTCAGCGGGACCGGACATATCACCGTCTCTTATGTCAATTCGAGTTCGTACGGCGACTTGAATGACTTGGGATCGATCTATGGGCCGACGCCATCGAGCCTGATCCTGCCGAACGAACGCGCTCCGCTGCGCTTTGACGTGCCCCATCGGATGCTGACTTGGACCGAGTTCAACCTGCCTTGGGGGTTCAAGACGATACCTGTGTGGGACATACGCAGCGGTTTTCCGTATTCCAGGACAAATGAGTACCGGGATTTCGTCGGGGCGCGCAACCGCGCCGGGCGCTTCCCCCTGTTCAACGCCCTTGACTTGCAGGTCACCAAGATGATCGACATCGAATTCAAAGGCAAGAACCGCCGGATCCGCGCCGGATTCCGGCTCTTCAACTTGCTCAACAACTTCAACCCGCAAGATGTGCAGGAGAACATGGCGAGCGCATACCACGGTGTGTTCTACCGCGGTGTGAAGCGCAAGATCCGCGCCGTGTTCGAGATCGAATACTGATCTAAGGCGGTTGTCGCAGCCCACCCGCGCCGCACTAGCGGTGCCAAAGGAGCGCTTTGCGAAGGGTTCGCTGGCGCGTCAGTTGGGTATACTCAGGACGAAATGTCGCTAGCGGATGGCCGCCACTCGACGCGGCGACAGTTTGTCAGCTCCCTCTGCGGCGGTTTCGGGGCCGTCGGGCTGTCGGCGATGCTGCAAGAGCAGCTTGGCGCTGCGGTTTCCGGCCCGATAGGGCCGCATTTCGCCCCTCGCGCCAAGCACATCATATTCCTCTTCATGACGGGCGGGCCGTCGCACATGGATCTATTCGATCCCAAGCCCGCATTGTGGACCCATGCCGGCGAGCGGCCGGATAGCGTTGATCTGCGCACGGAGCGCATGACCGGCGGCCTGCTGCCGTCCCCGTTCGAGTTCCATCGCCGCGGCCAAAGCGGCATTGAAGTCAGCGAGCTACTGCCCGATCTCGGCGGGGTCGTTGACGATCTGTGCGTCATCCGGTCGATGTACACGTTCAATCCGACGCACACCCCGGCGCGCAATCTGATTCACTCGGGCAACATCGCTTCCACTAGGCCCTCGCTCGGCGCTTGGATCTCCTACGGTCTCGGGACCGAGAACCGCAACCTGCCGGGATTCGTGGTGCTGAGCCCCGGTGCGCGGGGCGGTGACCTGTGGCGCGCGGGATTCCTGCCCGCCGAGCACCAAGGCACGCACTTCAACCATGCCGAGACCGATCCGGACCGGATGATCCGCTACCTGCGCAACGACACGCTGGGAGCCGAGGCACAGCGCCGCCAGCTTGATCTGATGCAGGCGTTGAACCGGGATCATCAGGCCCGGGTGGGTGGCGATGCCTATCTCGACGCACGCATTCGGGCCATGGAGACCGCCTACCGGATGCAATTTGAAGCTCTCGATGTCTTCGATGTGCGCAAGGAGCCCGCGTCGGTTCGCGAGGAGTACGGCGAGACGCCGTTCGCCAATGGCTGCCTGCTATCGCGCAGGCTGGTCGAACAGGGCGTCCGCTACGTGCATGTCTACTACGGGCCGGGCCAACCCTGGGACGACCACATCGACATCAACAAGAATCTGCGCGAGCGCTGCCCAGACATGGACCGAGCGTCGGCGGCCTTGATTCGCGATCTGAAACGCCGGGGCCTGCTGGACGAGACGCTGGTGATTTGGGGTGGGGAATTTGGCCGCACCCCGGTTTCGGAGGCGGGAGACGGCCGCGACCACAATCCCTACGGCTTCACCATGTGGATGGCCGGCGGAGGAGTCAAGGGCGGCCTAGCGTACGGCGCGACAGACGAATTCGGCTTCCAGGCCGTTGAGAATCGGGTGAGCATCCACGACCTGCACGCCACCATCCTGAACCAGCTCGGGTTCGACCACGAGCGGCTCACCTATCGCTATGCGGGGCGGGACTTTAGCCTGACCGACGTGCACGGCACGGTGCTGCGGGAATTGCTGGCATGAGACTGCCCGCGCTGCTGCTCGGGGGCGCCGTGGCGGCGCTGGCGCAGAGCCCGGAGATCGAGTTCTTCGAGCGGCGCATCCGGCCCGTGCTGGTCGAGCAGTGCGAGGTCTGCCATTCGTCAAGCTTGGCCGAGCCCATGGGCGGGCTCGTAGTTGATAGCCGCGACGGCCTGCTCGTGGGAGGGTCGACGGGTCCGGCACTGGTGCCGGGCAACGCCGACGCCAGCCTGTTGCTGAAGGCTCTGCGCTACCTAGACCCGGTGCTGAAGATGCCTCCCACCGGGAAGCTGCCGGACCGCGTGATCGGGGACTTTGAGGCTTGGATCGCTAGCGGGGCTACCGATCCGCGGAGTGAACCGCGCGAGGCCGTAAGCGGGGATGCCAGCGAATCCGGCCCCGGAACCCCGATCGAAGAGGGCCGCAGCTGGTGGGCGTTCCAGCCGCTGCGCGAACGGCTGGCCCCCGATGTCTCCGACCCTGACTGGACCCTGCGCAAGGTCGACGCGTTCGTGCTCGCCAAGCTGGACGAGCACGGGATGCGGCCATCGCCCGCGGCGGATCCGAGGACATTGATCCGCAGGGCATACCTTGACCTGACGGGCTTGCCGCCGAGCTTCGAGGAGACCGAGGCGTTTGCGGCCGACCCGTCCATGGAGGCCTACAGCGACCTGATCGACGGCTTGCTGCTCTCGCCCAGCTACGGGGAACGCTGGGGGCGGTACTGGCTGGATGTGGCGAGGTGGGCAGAGGACCACCCGACCAGCGAGGCGACGAATCGGCCGTTCCAGCACGCGTGGCGCTACCGCGACTGGGTGATCGAGGCCATCAACAAGGACGTTCCCTACGACCGTTTCATCCGCATGCAGTTTGCCGCCGACCTGCTGCCCGGGTTTGAGCCAGCGGACATGCGCGCTCTGGGCTATCTGGGGAATGCGCCCGTGTATCACAAGGACCGGCGCCTGTCGCGTGATGTGATCGAGACGATCGCTAGCGACGATTGGGACGAACGCGTCGATGCCGTGTCGCGGGGCCTGCTCGGCC
Source organism: Terriglobia bacterium (assembly GCA_009841225.1). Classification (GTDB taxonomy): domain Bacteria; phylum Acidobacteriota; class Terriglobia; order Bryobacterales; family UBA6623; genus VXMF01. The sequence goes on from VXMF01000012.1 coordinate 94,237, forward strand.
TGACGGTCGCCTGCGCCCGCTGCCATGACCACAAGTTCGACCCCATCACGGCGAAGGACTACTACGCATTGGCCGGGGTGTTCGCCAGCACTTGGCAAGTCAACCGGCCGATGGTCGCATTAGACCCCGAGCAGGCCAGCTGGCTGACTTGGAAGCACGAGGAGCTTTATCGCACCAAGGGAGTGTTCGGCAATCTGAAGGACCTAGACACGGTTGCCGAGGAGTTGCATGCCGAGATCCTGGCCATGAAGCCCGCATACGAACGGCTGGAACTGGAACTGTCGGCATATGAAGTGCCCATGACGCCCGCCGTCGTTGATTGCGGCGTGTGGGTGGACGGCTCAACGCCCACCGTGACGCGGATGGACCTGCGCCCCGGCCAGCCGCGCGACCTGCCGGTCTTCGTCCGCGGCAACGTCGCCAATCCGGGCGAGGTAGTGCCGCGGCGGTTTCTGAGCGTGTTCGAGCGGGGCGAGCCGACTGCCTTCAAGCAAGGCTCGGGGCGTCTGGAGCTTGCCGACAAGATCGTCGGAGAGGCTGGTCCGCTGGCCGCGCGGGTCTGGGTCAACCGGGTCTGGGGCTGGCACTTCGGCAGGCACCTGGTGCGGACTCCGTCGGACTTTGGCACGCAGGGGCAGGAACCGACGCATCCCGCCTTGCTCGAGGACCTGGCCGCGCGCTTTGTGGTCAACGGCAGGTCCCTGAAGTGGTTGCACCGGGAGATCATGCTCTCCGCGGCGTACCGCCAGAGCAGTCGCGACGATCCAGAGGCCGGTGCGGCCGATCCTACCAACCGACTGCTTTGGAGGATGAACCCGCGCCGGCTTGACGTGGAGGCGTGGCGCGACTCCATCCTGTCGGCGTCGGGCGAGTTGAGCCTCGCCGGAGGAGGCCCTTCGAGCGAAGTCGACTCCCCGGACGTTACGCGGAGGTCGGTCTATTCGCGCATAAGCCGGGGCAGGCTGCACCCCGTGCTGCAGCTCTATGACTTCCCGGTCGCGACCCAGCACAGCCCTTTCCGGCAGGTAACCACCACCCCTTTGCAGCAACTGTTCGTACTCAATAGCGGCTGGATGCAGGCGCGCGGGCGCAGTCTGGCCGAGGCGGTGGGATCGGTGAGCGATCGCGTTGGGCGTATCAGGGCCATGTACCGCCGCGCCTACGGACGAGATCCCAGCGCAGTGGAAGTGGAGCTTGGCCTCGGGTATTTGGATGAACGGCGTGCCGCCATGGGGCGCGAGCCCTGGGACGAGTACGCCCACACCCTGCTTGCGGCGAACGAGATCAGCTTCCTGAACTGATCCGGAACACCAGCCGGTCCTGCTTGGATTCGATCTTGGCGGTGTCGATGCCCGGCACCGCCAGCAGGTCTTTCAGAGACTTGAACGGGCCGTGCTCGTCCCGGTGGCGCAAGATTGCTGCCGCTTCGGAGCGTCTCAGGGAGAGACGGCTCTCCAACTGGATTGCGCGAGCCTCATTGACGTCCAGCGGCGGCAGCTCGCCAGCCGGATAGTGCGTGGCCAAGTAGTCCACCAGGACGCCCAGCTCTTCGTCGGAAGCCTTGACGCCAAAGCCGACCATTTTCATCAGCGTGGCGCTCCAGCCGTTGCGGTCCTGGCGCAAGGAAACAGATTGCGAGATATCGTGGCAGCCTTGGCACAAGCGCTCCGTTTCGACCTGGCCCGGGCCCGCGGGAAGTTCGGCTTGCGCTGGCAACGCGACTATCAATGCCAACGAGGCTTGACCCAAAAGGGCGGCGAGAGTCGTTCTCATCTAGTGCTCCATAGGGATGCCGAATCCGTAGACCGCATTGTCCATCGCGGTCAGATACACGTGGCTGGGTCCGGAGGACAGCGTATGCCCCCGGGCCGGCGCCTCGATCGAATCCGCACTGTCCCACAGGGCCGCTCCGGTCGTGCCCTCCAATGCGTACAGCGTCGCTCGGCCTGCGGACTCGCCTCCGTCCAGGGCGAACACCACTCCGTTGACCACGATCGGCGGCAGCGGCGCGATCATCGCGGAGGACTCCCAACCTTTTTCTAACGACATCTCGCCAGCCCTGCCGGCCAGCTTCCAAGCAGCGATCGACCTGCCGGTCGACACCACGATCCAACTCGTTCCGGATTCGTCTTTCCAAACTGCGAGCGCGGTATCGTCGTCCACGCTTCCAGATCTGGCCGAGGCAGCGGCGACTGGCGCCGCGAGGCTATCGGCGGCGTAGACCTGCAGGCTGCCGTCGCTGGCGAGCACGGCCAAGTGGTCGGCTCCATCGAAGTCGAAAACCACCGGCGAGGAACGGAATCCTGTGGAGCGGCTCTTCTGCGCCAGGTTTAGAGAGCGTGATTCGAGCGCGACCAGCGCTCCCTCCTTGGTCGCGGCGTAAAGCATGCCGTCCGGTGCGAAGGCTGCCCCGGCTGCCCCTGCGATCGAACCGCCATCGGATTCCCAAGCCCGTACCATGCCGCTCTCAAGGTCCAGTGACCACACGCCGTCCGGCGTGCCGCCGCAGCGGTTGACGGTTGTGACGAACGCGGTGTTTTCGATCACGACCAGCCCGCGGGCGTGAGAATTGGCCGGCAGGAACGGCATGGGGGGGCGGTGGTCGCGACCGTTCGAAACGTAGAGACCGTGCAGCATTCCGTCGTTGGACAGGACGTGGAGCAGATTCACGCCCCGCAGCGACGACCGCGCCGGCGGCCGTGTCCGCGCGGCTGGCCGGGTCTGCTGCGGCCTGGCCGTCGACGCGGGCCGGGCCTCTGCTAGGGTGACCGCGCCAGCGCCTGGCTGGCCGACGCCGCTCAGCGCCGGCGAGCGGCGGCCGCGGGCGACGAATCCCAGCATCGAAGGCATCTTGACCGATGTGTTCCTGCTGACGTTCGCCGTCATTCCGCCCGGACACTCGGCCGAGCTGTGGCTGGGGCCCTCAGCGAAGTGCCGGTCCCATTCCATCCGAGCCAGATCCGTGTCCATGGTGTAGACCCCGCCAGAACTTCCGCTGACGAATGCAAGAGAGCGGAAACCGCGATGGCTGATGAGAAAATCCAGCAATACCGGTGCTGTCAGCGCTGCGTCGCTGCGGGCCTCGTTCGACGTTTGCATGCGCCATAGGAACTGGAACTCCGGGCCAGCCACGGTCTCCGGAGAGACCTTGCGGTCGCTGCGCACCCATGACGAGCGCTGGGCGTCCATTCCTACCGTCGTCCAGTCGTCCGAGAACGCTGGCAGCGCGGCCAGCAGAGCGGCGGCGATGGAAATCGCGAGGGGTGCATTTCGTGAGCGCATGGAGTGATCTGCCGGGGCGTGACGGCTCGAAACAGCCGTCCGAACAATCATACCGTTCGGCAAACTAGAATAGTGCAACGACCATGTCTGCGATGAGACCCGCCCTGCTGTTGATCCCCCTCACGCTGCTGGCAGCCGCCGCCTTCGGTGCGGACTGGCTGACGGACGGGGGCAATCCGCAGCGCACCGCCTGGCAACAGGACGAGACCATATTCACGACCGACAACGTCGCCCAGACGAAGCTGCTGTGGAAGATCAAGCTCGACAACGAGCCACGCCAGATGCACGCGCTGCTACCGGCGTTGATCGCCGAGAACGTGCGCACGGCGAGCGGCCCCAAGGAGATTGTCTTGGTCGCAGGCGTGTCCGACAACCTCTTCGCCATCGATGCTTCGAACGGGCAGCTGATCTGGTCCAAGCAGTTCGACCTTGACTGGGCGCCGAGTCCGGGCATGCGGCCGGCATACCTGCTGTGCCCGGGCGGCATGACGGCAACGCCCGTGATCGGGCCCGGGACCGAAGACGGCGAATATATCGTCTATGCCGCTTCCTGGGACGGCCGGCTCCGCCGGCTGGACCTGGCCGACGGCGAGGACTTGGCACCTCCGGCCAAGTTCATGCCTCCTAATGGCAAGCCCTATGCCCTGAACCTGGTGGACGACGTCATCTACACCCATTCGGCCCAGCATTGTGGCGGCAATCCCAATATGGGCTATGTCTACGACCTGGGAACCGACAGGGTGGGCAGCTGGGGGCCTGCTGGCGGCGGCATGTGGGGCCGCACCGGGCCTGCGATCAGTTCCAAGAAGGTGATGTACACGGGCACCGGCGATGGTGTCTGGGATCCGGAAAACGGTGTCTTCGGCAACGGCATCATCGGAATGCAGCTGGACCCTGGCACTGGCAAGCTGGAGCTCTACGACTACTACGGGCCTACCAATGCAGAGTGGCTGTTCAAGCGCGACTTGGACATGCAGGTGACTCCGGCGATCTTCTTCTATAAGGGCAGGGAGTTGATGGTGGACGCCGGCAAGGAGTGCGTGATCTACCTGATGGACCTAGAATCGATCGGCGGCGACGACCACCGCACTCCGCTATACCGATCTCCGCTGGTTTGCAACGAAGAGGTCAACTTCGCTTCCGCGGGAGTGTGGGGCGCGATGGCCAGCTGGGAGGACACTGACGGCACGGTGTGGGTGCTGGCGCCCATCTGGGGGCCCAAGCACTCAAAGTTTCATGCCGCCATCGAGCATGGCGAAGTCACCGAGGGCGCGATCGTCGCATTCAAGGTTGCGGAGCGCGAGGATGGCAGCCTGTGGCTGGCGCCGGAATGGATTTCGCGGGACATGAACAGGGCGGAGCCTCCGTTGGTCGCTAATGGCATCGTCTTCGCTTACGGCAACGGCGAGGACACGCACCAAGCGATGCCGGACGTGGGCCTCACCAACACGGCCGAGGAGCGGATCGCGGGCTCGACCAATGCGGTGCTGTATGCGCTGGACGCGCGAACGGGCAGGGAATTGTGGAATAGCGGCGACCAGATCGCCAGTTGGAACCATTGGGGAGGGATCTCCATTGCCAACGGACGGGTCTACATCGGCACGTTCGATGGCTATTTTTACGCCTTCGGAATCGAGCGATAGTCCGCTCAAAGCTCCGCTAAGAACTGTGCGTGATACAGCGGCCACATCTCGATTTGTGCGCTCTGCTGGAGCCGCGGCCCCCCGTAGAGCTTTAGTGCACGCCGGGGCTTGTAGCGCTCAAGATACGATCGCAGGCTGCGAGCGCGCGTGCGAGATCCGCTCTTGACCTCGACCGGGACGATCTCTCCCGTATCGTCGCGGAGGATGAATTCTAGCTCGGACTGGCCTTGCTCCCATCCGAATGTCGGGTAGAGGCCGTGGGCGGTCATTTCGGCCTGAACAAAGTTTTCGGCGACAAAGCCCTTATAGTCGACGTTCTGTGCGCGTTGATCGGCGTATCTCAGGCCAAGCATGTGCCCGAGTAGTCCGACATCGAACAAGTAGAGCTTGAACATGTTCTGCCGGGCCTGCGCCACCAGGGGCACGCGTGGCTTGCCATTGATCGGGTAGCACTTGCGGACGAGGTTCGCCGCTTCGAGCCAGTCGATGGGGCCGCGCAGGTCTTGGTAGCGTCGCTTGCGGTCGATTACGCCCGAGAACCTGAATCGGCGCACAGAAGTGTCTCGGCTACTCCCTAGCTGGCGAGGCACGTCAGCAAACACTGCTCCGATGTGCTGCGCGTGCAGCCGGCCGGCATACTTGCCGAAGTCGCGTTCAAAGCCGGCGACGAGGAGTTGGTGTATGCGCTCGACTTGCTCGATCCTTTCATGCGGGCTCCTGCGGCCGTCAAACCAGCTTTGCACGGCCTCGGGCATGCCCCCTACGAAGTAGTAGTCCAGAAGGAGCGACCACAGCTTGCGGTGGGCAAGCTGGCCGCTGCGCCGTTCCCGCAGTGCTTCGAGCAGGCGGGGCTCGTCGGCTGCGATGACGAATTCTTCGAAGCACAGGGGCGAGAGTTCGACTTGGTCAACTTTTCCAACAGGAAAGGAATCCAGCAGTCCGATGTTCGAGCCACTTGCGCATACAAAGGCGTTCGGGAGCACTTCGGCAAAGTATTTCAGCGAATCGACTGCTGACTGGCACTCGCCGATCTCATCGAAGAAGATGAGGTCGTGTTGGAGTTCGACGGCGGTGTTGAGACGAAGTTCGATATTGGCAATGACCCGCCGGGGATCTAGACCGTCCTCGAATAGCTCCGCCAGGCCCGGCTCTTTGCGAAAATCGAGAGTATGTACGCCCCTGAACTCCTTGGCTCCGAAGATCTGTTCGAGTAAGACGGTCTTGCCAACTTGCCGGGCCCCATCAAGCAGCAAGGGCTTTCGGTGGGGCTGCTGTTTCCACCTCAACAGGTCGTTGATTCGCAGGCGTCGTAGCATTTCCAGATGGTCTCCAGCAAGCCTTGTGACGGGCCAGAACAGTGCGCCGACCACAAGTGTAACATATTTATCTAGATATAAATGTGATAGAATGACATTATTATCGAGATATAAATATCATTTTGTCTCATTTAATTAGAGATAGAAGTGCTAATGCTGGGAAATTCATCGGACTGCTGGGCAGCTGCAGACGCTCCGAGTACGGCCTTAGAGACATTTCAGCGGATACAAGTGGCATGAATGACCAGTTGTATCGAGATATAACTGCGTATTCTCAGCACTTGATAGGCGCCGCTCCCCGCCACCCTAACCGCTCCTCGGCCCTGCTCGAACGCACCGCATCCATCTATCCATCTGCTACTACACACCCCCAGTCCACTCCTCCTGCGCATCCCATCACGCTAATCCCCCTCACTGCAGTTGCGGATCTATTTGAAAAATCCACCCTTCAACTGCAGAAACAAAGCGGGATTCGCATAGCGAATCAATCCGAGATACAACAAGCCCTAGTCCCACATCCAGGGGCTATCGGGCGGCACGACGACCTGCGCCTTCAGGCGCGTAACCCTACATTCCTGGGCGACCTAGTGAACAATGATCTCGTCTGGAGGGGCTTGGCCGGGCAGGATCATGCGCTCTCCCCGATCATGTCATCCTTGGCGCTCAGCATGCCACGAGCCCGGAGAGGGTAACAAGCGCCGCGCTGACACAATCCTGACGCTGCGATCATGAGGACGGCTCCGCCGCGACTGTGGCAGAGCTCACTGGAGGCACCGGAAACACAACCACTTCACCAGTAGTCATGCAGATCGCCTCACGGCATGACGCAGCGTACGCTTCGTCACCAGTCTCACGCAAGTACCGCGATGGCTCGAACAGGTCCATGGTTCGGACGAGCGCTATGCCACTGCGCTTCGCGGCAGTAGCGCACTTCGCTGTAAAGGTCTGCGGGTTCCTGTCGGCCGGCGCGACAAGACGTTCCGCGTTTCCAAACAAGACGCCCTTCGCGTAGGTGGTCACGTCATCTCGTGCGAAGTCTTCCTGTAGATTGCGCTCCAACTGGCTTAGCTTTGCGACGTTGATCGCCCGACTGTCCTTCCCCTCCACCTCACCTAGACAGCGACCTTCCGCACTCTCGAAGACAACGTCAAATTCAGAGTCACCACCCCTGAACGGCTTCGCTGAGAACCCGAATAACCCGAGTGCTTCTCTTACCGCCGCTTCAAGTGGCGGCCCCTGTTCGTACAAGAGACCTCGCAGCGAACCCGCTTCCTCTAAGCTCTGCTCAAGGAGCGTGCGACGTTCATGCAACTCAGATATCGAGGCGGTGGCAGATGCGATATCAGAGAGAAGGTCGCGCTCCTTCTCCGTGGTCCATTTGCCGTCTTGTGCCCATCGCGGCGGTGGAGTTCTCGACCGCCCGGCCCGAATCGCGTCGGAAAGAGCTGTGAGGGTGGCGACCAGCCTCTTTCCAAAACGAAGAGCTTCTCGACTCCAACACGCTTTACCAGACTCCTCGTCCCTAACAACGAAAGAGTCTTGGTTGTATCTCAAGGGCGGCAGTAACAGCATGGTGCCTTTCCCTCGCACCAAGGCACCGACCTTGTTGGCTCCTGCCTTGGTCGTGATCAAAACGTTCGTAAACTCGCCATCGATGAACGCCTCGTAAGGAGAGGTGCTGCCAAATTCTCTCCAATAGGGTGCGAGCAGTGATGCGTCTGTCGTGAGCTTCACCTCGCGACCGCTCTTGGACTGGACTGAGGTGATCTGCGGGACTGCATCGTAGCTTGAGGCGTCTGTCACGATGTCGGTGGTCACTCGACTGCGCCCAGTGCCGGAGAAGGTCTGCTCTCCGGTGTGTCTGTAGCACAGTTCAGGTTTCGTTAGGTAAACAATAACCAACTTTCCGGCGTTCGTTGCCGCGACTAGTTCTGACGCCCAATGCCGAGCGTTCTCTGGGTAACGCACCGAGTCACGTTCTCCCAACAATCTTCGACCGTTGTAGCTCTGGTCGCGGCCGTATGGGTCCAACGGCAACGATGGCTCAAACAGGACGATATCTGCGTCGAGCAAGGACTGATCGGAGTCCAATGGGACGTGCTCGAACTCATCTCCGGGAAGGTCGAACCCGACGGTAAAGATTCGGCTGGGCATGATTCGATCTCAGCGGTGCTCCTATCCGCAGGGTAGCGCGCCGAGTGCCGGATGCGACTGACTAGGTGCACTACGGTGCAGGCAATCCAAGTGTCGATGCCGGGGAGTCGTGTGGGCCTGCGCAGTGACCGCGGTCGAACGGGCTTGTTGTGTTGTCCCTGCCCATACCCGCGTTGTGCCCAAGCGCCGCGATCGTGTCTCGGTTGTTGGTTGCGGGAACTCTGGCAGGTAGCACTCCGGAAATCTGGTGGGTCCACCGAGCTTGAGATTGCCTGGATCGAGGGTGCTGTCCGTCACTCAGGTGACGCATCGCCTGACACAGCGGGAGGCAGATCGACGAAAGTCCTAGCAATTCCCCAGTCGGCGATATACCGTGCCTAGTGGACGGTATCATGTTGCCGCCGCGGATTCGGAGTGGGCATCTGCGCTCCTACGCGAGCGCGCCAGGCGGCAAGGTCAGCTCTCAACTGCTCTGCAATCTCCGGGCGAGAACCGGTCAAGTCGCGGCTCTCGGAGATGTCCTCGGCTAGGTCGAAGAGTTCGTATTTTCGACCGGCACCCGCAACGGTCCCTTCAAACCATTCGATGAACTTGTATTTCCCCCGGCGGATGGCCCCTGCCGGGACCATGCCCGATCCAACGTGGTAGTGGGGGTAGTGCCAGTAAAGCGTCCGTTCCGTCCGCGACGCTTGTCCCTGTAGGACATCTAGGAAGCTTTCGCCATCGAGATCGTCAGGAGCATCCGCGTCATCCAGGAGTTCAAGGAACGTCGGAAAGAGGTCCACCGTCGTCATCAAGTGATCGGTCATGGAGCCGGGATCGGTGTGTCCTGGCCAGCGGATCACCAATGGCACTCGGACGCCGCCCTCGTAGAGCCATCCCTTGCCTGAGCGCAGCGGGTCTTGGCGGGCGTAGGTCTCCTTGCCGCCGTTGTCCGAATAGAAGATCACCATCGTGTTGTCACGCAGGCCGAGTTGGTCGAGCTTGGACACTACCTGCCCAACGCCATCGTCTAGGCGCTCGACGATCGCCGCGATAGTGGGCATGATCTGCAGGCGCTCCAGCAGGGGATGTCCGATGTACGGAGAAATCCGGGCGCGGCTCTCTATCACCGGCTCGTGGATCGAGTTATGAGGCAGGTAGAGGAAGAACGGTTCCGAGCCGTGGCTCTCCAAGAATTGCACGGCATGGTCGGTGATGGACTGCACGTTGTGCGGATCCACCTCGGGGTCGCTCTCGCCGATGATCGGCTTATAGGTAACCAAGACGTCATCGAATCCCTGCTTGTCAGGGTTGTATGGCAGGCTGGCCGGCGGTCGCTTGTCTTGGCTTAGGTGCCACTTGCCGAAATGAGCGGTTCGATAGCCGTGGCGTCGAAAGACTTCGGCGACCGTCGTGACCTCAAGGTCGAGGCGCTTGTGCCACTCGGGCTGCAGCAGTGGCTTTCCCTTCGGATTGGATCCCTTGATGTGATCTGTCAGGTGCAGCCGAGCAGGATAGAGCCCACTCATTAGCGCGGCTCGGGTCGGCGAGCAGACCGCCGCTGACGAGTACGCACTGGTGAAGCGCATGCCCTCGCTGGCGAGACGATCAATATTCGGTGTTCGGTACGCTTCGCCGCCATTAGCCCCGATCTGGCTCCATCCGAGATCGTCAGCCAGGATCAGGACAACGTTCGGCCTTTGTTCTGCGGCACCCAATGCCGTCGCCACGAGCATCAGTGCCGCGACTCTCATGGCGTTGAGTATAGAACCCGGCCACGCCACCTCGGGGTGCTGGCCAGCTCGACCATCGATTCTGATCGCGAGTGCCTGGCCGCTGATGCTTGCCAAGACGGCACCCTAGAGTGCGTTGAATCGCAGGTCTGAACGGCGAAAGCGCGTGCTATTGACGAACGATTTCGACGTGCCAGACTCCTTGAAGCTCAGACCCCTCCACCAGTCTGGCTTCGAATGAACCTTCGCCAGTGGCCAGCGTGACCGCCTCAAAGCGTACGCTCTCCGCGCCGGCCGAAACTGCCGCCGACTCTTCCGATCCTTGAAACGCAATCGCAGCTGTCGCCGCGGCTCGGGCTGGATTGGCGAAGGTGACCACCACGTCGTAAGGTCCTTCCGAGGCAACCTCGACTTCCCACTTGCCCAAGACCTTTTCATCCCGACCCCAGCCGTCCGGGGTCTCCATGCGCCAGTCTTGGCGCGTCAGGGTCACACGCTCTTGCTCGTCGCTGCCGATCGTGAACCGCACCGCTTCAAAGCCCCGGCCGGACGACACGTCGTCAAACCAGTCGTCATACCCTGTCTTGAGGCGCTCGACCACATCGGGCATGTCCGCGGCAAGGTCGGTCTCTTCCCCCGGATCGGCCTCTAGGTCATATAGTTCGAACGCGGCGTCTTCCGGCGGCGGCTCGCGGAAACTCAGCGGCTGCACCAACTTGTACTGCTGCTCGACGGCAGCGAACGCGCGGTAGCGCTGGGGCGCGTTGCCCCGGTGAGCTTGGACAAAATACGTCCGCTCCGGCAGTTGCGACACTGCGCCGTCCCACAGGGCAAGCAGATTGATCCCGTCGAAGTCCACGCCGGACGGCGCGGCCACCCCGGCTGCTGCGAGCAGCGTCGGCGTCACATCGATATGGGCTCCCAGCGATTCGACCTTGCGCGGCTCGAGGCGGTCAGGCCAGCGGACTAGGAACGGCACGCGGATGCCGCCCTCGTAAACGGTCGCCTTCTGAGCGCGGAGCCCTGCGTGGTACAGGCGCGTCGTCGGCCCGTTGTCGGTCATGAAGATGAAGATCGTGTTGCCTGCCAGCCCCTGTGCCTCGAGATGGTCCAGTAGCCGTCCGACGTTGTCGTCAATGTTCGTGATCATGCCGTAGATGCGGGCGTCCTTGTCCGAGAGGCCTTGGGCAGCGTAGGGCTCTCGGTAGGAGTCCGGGACCAGATATGGGGAGTGCGGCGCGTTGGTGGGGATGTAGGCGAAGAACGGCTCGCCACTCCCGTCACCGATCCAGCGGATCGCCTCGTCGAAGTACACATCGGTGCAGTAGCCCTCGAACGATTCCTGCTCGCCGTTGCGGAACAGGATCGGATCGAAGTAGTCCGATCCGGGCGGATCGGAGGGCTGTCCGATGCCGCCGCCCTTGTGAACCACGGACGCTTGGAAACCTTGGTCGATGGTGCGCTGCGGGTAGTTGTCCCCGAGGTGCCACTTGCCGAAGATGCCGGTGCGGTAGCCGGAATCTCCTAGCATCTCGGCGACGGTCACTTCGTCCGGCGCCATCATGGCGCGGCCCAAGTAGGTGTCGACGATGCCCGTCCGGTAGTTGTAGCGACCCGTCATCAGCGCGGCCCGGGTCGGGGCGCAGACCGGCGATACGTAGAAGCGCGTCATTTCGACGCTCTCCGCCGCTAGTGCGTCCAGACGGGGGGTTTGCAGGACCGGGTCGCCGTGCGAACCAAGCTGGGCCCAGCCCTGATCGTCAGTCATGATCAGGACGATGTTGGGCCTGCCAGCGACCTCGCCGGCAGGCTGGCAGGCCAAGGCCAGCAAGATCAGTGAAGTTAGGGCGAGAACTCGAGCTGACGCGCCGAGATCATGCCGGGCGCTCGTCGCGATCGGTGTAGAACTTGGCGATTTCGGGCCGGCGGCCGGCGGCTGGCGATGGCGGCGATTTGCGACTGTCAAGGCAGTTCGGTGCCTCACTTCCATGTCACTTCCATCGCGAAGAAGTGGTCGAAGACCTCGCGGTTCGGATGATTGGCGTCATTCGTTTCGGGACTGCGGATGTAGAAGTCGAGCTGCTGCAGCGCCGGATTCACAGCGCCGGCATCGGATGTCTTGCCGTCCAGCGGGTAGTGTGCCACGAGGTTCCGGTCGCGCATGCCCTGCGTGACCATGAAGTGGATCTCGTAGTCGCTATACAGGGCCTCGCCGTTGAGCGTGGCCGATCCCATGCCCCAGCCAGCGACGTATAGCAGGCTCTTGGGCCAGTTCGCATCGCCGCAGCCTGAATCGCCATGCTCGAAGAGAAAGGCGGCGATCCCGCCGTCTTGGCAAGGCGAGAACTCCTTGATCTCTTCGAGGTCGATGACGTACTTGCCTTCCGGCAGCTCAAGTTCGGCGCGGAATGTGCCCGTGTTGGCGATCTCGTCGACATCGATCTCGGCCGTTCCTCCGACAGGGCGGAGTGTTTCCCCGTCATTGCCCATGTGGTCCCATGGGCTGGCGTCGTTCAGAGTTCCGACCTGGTAGATGCGTGCGCCGGAGATCACGAAGCGTCCGTCGTAGAGGTCATGCTGCCCCGGCTCGTAGAGGCCCATCGCGGTGCCCGGCTGGGTGCGCGGCCCGCGCTGGGGCTCTTGCGCCGTCGCCGAATCCTCGGGTGCTTGGGCCGAGCAGCCAAGCAGCGAGGCAACAAGGAGAGCAGCACTGACGGCCAGCGTGAGGCTTGCCGCGAGTCGTAAAGGGCCTCGGATCCGACCGATCTGGCGCGACGCGGGTCCAGGGTGGTCTTCAGTCGAAGATGATTGGGTGATGCGCTGCATAAGTGGAAGCCTACCACGGCAAGCCCTGGACTAGGATCTCTGGCGTCAGATGAGGCTCGGTTCGCGAATCGCGTGCGCGGTTCAGCCGAGGCAACTGCGACGGCGGGCCCGAGCGAGGGCGGGTAGATCGGCCTGCCTGTTGGAACCAGACCGGGCAGCTGGCCGTGGGCTCGGCGTCCAGTGAGACTGAATTGTTGGCAATGCCGCCCTGGAATCAGAAGCTATCGCGGAAACTGTAGTTGAGGCGCAGGTAGTAGTAGCCGCCATCGAATCCGAACGGGGAGAACTGGCTGTACAGGTTTCCAGGGCCTGCCGAGCCTAGCCGGCTCCGATCGGTATAGGTGTTGAATGCGTTCTGCGCACCCGCGGCCAGTTTCACCCTAGGCGTCAGCACGTAGGACAATTCGAAATCAACGACGCGCTTGCCCGAGTAATTCTGGTTGTCGTCGTCATCGAACCAGCCTCCGTAGTGGCTGATGCGCCCCAGCACGCCGATACGCCCCAATTCTTGGTTCACGGAGGCGGTCCAGCGGGTTTTCGGCAGGCTCTCGTGGAGTTGCTTGATCCGAAGCGCTGAGACAACCTCTGGATTGAACTGGACCACCTTGGTGTCGGTACGGTTGAACAGGAACGCAACTTCCGTCTGCGGTGCCGGAACGACCGCGGCCGCGATATCGACACCGCGGGTCAACGTGTCGAAGTCATTGGTGAAGAAACGGAATTCATTCAAGTTCTGTGCACTGGTGACCCCGTCGGCCAGCAGGTCCCGGACCTCGGTGTCTGTCAGCACGAAGTCACTGGTGAGGGCAAGGCGGTCCTTGATCGCGACGCGGAAGTAGTCAGCTGTCAAGGATACCGGCCCGTTCTGAGCTACAGCCCCGACAGTGAAATTGACCGAGGTCTCCGGTGCGAGAGCCTTGCCCCCTCGCAATGCGGCAACTGCAGTAGTGGACGGAATGGTCCCGACGTTAACTAGGTCCATCAGGTCGGGGTCCCACTGTGATGACAGGTTGTATGCGTTCTGCTGGCCCGGAGTAGGTGCGCGGAAACCCGTGCTCCAACTGGAGCGCAGCGCAATCGCCTTGTTGAGTTCGAGTCGGCCCGCGATCTTGCCGTTGACCGTTCCTCCGAATCCGGCGAACCGCTCGGCTCGAATCGCCCCATCTAGCGTGTACTTGTTGAGCGGGTCCGAGATTTCGATGTCGCCGTACACGGCGCCGTTCGGCCGGTCCCAACTCCCTGCCGCCAGCGGGCTGAAGCCGGCAAACCCATTCGACCCAGCGCTGAAGCCCTGCTGTAGGTAAGGCCCAAGTTCCCAGGACGGCCGGTCACCCTGTGTGATCGAGAACTTCTCGTTGCGGAACTCTCCGCCAGTGGCAACATGTACCATCTCGTTCAAGGCATAGGCGAAGTCGAGGTTAAGGTTGACCTCCTCCTGGCGGTAGATGCCGGGCCTGAAAGATGTCGGCGACTCCGGCCCGAGGGACGCGTTAACGGTATCGAAAATGAAGAAATCCACCTCGCTCGATCCCAGCCCGACGCTTGCGTCCCAAGTCATCCCGCTTGCGAACTGGCCGCGCACTCCTCCTACAAGCGAGTTATCGGTGTAGTAACCGCCGAACTGAGGTGTGAAGCCGCCGGGGTACAACTCTTGGAACGTGAAGCAGTTCGGATCTGCGAACACCCGAGACAGTGCGTCCTGGTCAGGTTGGTGGTTGCTGATCGGCACCGCCGGACAATTCGCCGAGCCGTCCAAGACACCATCGCGCGCGTCGAGTGCATCACCGACTAGCAGCGACTGTCCGCGGTCAATGCTGTAAACGCCGGCTCTCGTGTTAGGATTCCGGAAGAAGAAGCCGCCGGTCGCTTTCCGGCTCGCATGGTTGGCGTGGCCGTAGACCTGAGTCGAGTCGTTGACCAGCTTGCCGAAATTGGCGAAGAACTTTGGGTTGTCACGAAGCTCCGGAGAACCCCAGATCTGCACTACCGGTGTGCGGACATGGAGGTTGCCGGCTGCAATCAGCGCTGTGGCGTCATCGCGCTGGACGCTGCGACTAGTCGGCTCTGAACGGCCGTACTCGACACTTAGGTTGACGAACCCTTCCTTCCCTAGAGGCAGGCCGACATTCCCCGCGACGATCAGTCGTCTGCCGTCTCCGTGATAGAACTGGCCGGTACGGACTTCGACCGAGCCCCCGCTCGGGCTGTCCTTCAGCGTGAAGTTCAATACTCCAGCTATAGCGTCCGATCCGTACTGGGCCGAGGCGCCGTCACGGAGGATCTCCACTTGCCGCAACGCGATCGACGGGATTGGGGACACGTCGGGGCCCTGCGATCCGTCCGAGACCCCGTTCCCATGCCAAGCGATGAGCGCGGCGCGGTGGCGGCGCTTGCCGTTGACAAGCACCAGAACGTGGTCTGGGGCTAAGTTGCGGAGGTTCGCGGGCCTGACGATCATGGCCCCTCCACTAATCGGCTGCACGTTGACATTGAACGACGGCACGACGTTGCGCAGTTGGTTGAGCACGTCTGGATCGCCCTGCTCCGCAAACGCAGAGGCCGGAACCAGATCGACTGGCACGACAGAATCTGTCACCGCCCTGGCCTCCGCTCGGCTTCCGACTACGACCAGTTCCTGAGCGAGCGTCTCGATCTCCAAGGTCACCTTAACCTCGCCAGCAGGCCCAGCGACGGTCAGCTCTTGGCTATTGAAACCAGAGGCCGTAACCACTAGGGAATGCGGTCCGCTGCCAAGTCCGCAAAGCGATGCAACCCCCTTGCTGTCAGCGGGAACATTGACGCTGCCGGCTGACACCATCGCGTGCGCAACCGGAGACGCGGCCGGGTCTAGCACGCGTACGTCAATACATTGCGCCGCAAGGTCTGGAACGCACGCCAGAACAGCCAGCATGGCGGCCAGGACCGCCGGCTTGCATCCCGGCCTGCCTAGAGACCGAAGTAATTGCATTGAACCCAATGAAGCTGGAGTCTGAGCCACGACAGAGCAATTCCCTAGAAAGCGCAATCTTAGGCAGCCTAGAGATTCAGTAAGATTCCAACTATCGAATTTTCATTTTATTCGGATGGTGCATTCCGCACCGTCTGTGTCGCACGCGCACTGAACGATCTGCAAGGACCAGTGTCAGCTCGCATGCACAGCTGGTCCTTGCGTTACAGGGCGTTGCACTCCGGACGGTCGTGTCGGTCCGCGTCGGAACTCACCGGGATCACTAGCCCGATCGGATCAAGCGCCTCAGAATCCGAACCCCGGAAGAGGTCGGACCAGCGCGAGCGCTTCCGCCAGCGGCACACCTGGCCAACCCGGAAGGCTCTGGCATCGTGAGGAGATCGAAGGTGACGGCATGTCGGCCTCGGCCCGACCGCTAGTGAGCTGGCTCGGTCAGCATGGAATCGACCGTTCGCATAGTGCTGTTCACAATTCCCTCGAGCCAGGGCTCTGCTTCCGCAGCGCAATCGTCGGCTGCCTTGAGGGCTGCCAAATGGCCCTGGCCCGACCCTCTGGCCTCCGCGTATGCTTGCGTGAACCGCGTCGGGGGCAGCTGCGGCTTAACCGATTGCTGTAGCGTGTTCCGCAGGTCGGGCCAGCATCGGACAAGCTGTCGATGCTCCGCTTGGATCCAGGCCGGCGAGGCCGGTGCTCTGACCTCGAGCTTGGCAACGATCTTGGCTAGCCGGTCGATGCGCTCTTGCGCTTGGACGCCGACCCTCTTCATGGCGAATTCGTAGAGATGCCGTTCCCGGGATGGCGCGTGGGGCAGTCGCACTAGTTCGTACCAAGCCTCCAACGCTCGGAGCGTGGCCACGAGCTTGGCGGTCACCCTGAACTGCCGCCTAAGGCCAGCGTAGGCCGTTCGATCGAAGTTCGGGATGCTAACGGCTCGATCATCGGTCGACACCAATGTGTTCGCAGGTACGTCCTTGCGGATCGTGCAATTCGCTGCCGTAACTGCTCCCAACCCCACTTCCAGCGGGCCGACCAAACCGCATGTCCCGCCGATGAAGACCGGGTCGGACCGTAACAGGACACCGCGGATACTGCCGAGCAGACTGCCCCACTTGTCGCCGCGTGGGTCGAAGTTGTAGTGAATCGCACCAGAACCGATTTCGGTGTGATCCTTGCGTGACGTCCCTCCGGTAAGGAAGAGGTCGCAGAAGTTGATCAGCGATCCCGCCACGCAGCAGGCCGTAAACGTGGTGTTCTTCAACGCGACCGAGTGGGCGATGTCAACTTCCTCTTCCAGCAGGGTCCCGGGGCGTATCTCGGCGAAGCCGCGAACCTTGACACGATTGAGCAGGGTTGCTCCTTGGTACAGTCCGGCGCCCAATTCCACGTTGGGACCGATCTGGCAGTCGCTCACTTCGGCATGGCCCGAAGTGCCGATGACCGCCCCGGCGGCAATGCTGAGATCCTTGCCGGACAGCGTGGCCTGTCGAATGACGGCCGTTGGCTCGATCGCGTCAAGGTTCACGTCGGTGCTGACGTACACGCGTTCAGGCCCCCACACATCTACCCCTCTCCGCTGCAGGCTTGCTACCCGCGCGCGGTTGCCGCTATCGTCAAACGCCATCTGCAACTTAGTGTGGCATGGCGTCCCAATTCTCCCCGCAGAGCGCGTTGGCGCCCGAGATCGAGTCGCCGACGGGCTGGGTAGACATACCCGCGTTGGCTGTGTGAAGATCGTCTTGCAGACAGGCCCGCATCGAAGTCTCCGGGGCCCGTTGTGCCACCTTCCGAAAATCCATGGCAGCGGTCCATCCCTCGACCAAGATCGCACCCACGGCGCGGATCGCTCCCAGCGCGGAAATTGGCCCCGAGAGCGTGATCGGCGAGTACTGCGTTGTTGAGGACGACGTGCAGATAGGCGCCCGCTGTCGAATCGATTCGCATGCGGTTGTGAAGCGCTGGACGACCCTGGGCGACGACAACGCGTTGTCGGCCGGCGTGGTGCTGGGCTCGGATCCGCTGGACAAGGCCTTCACGGGAGAGCGTTCCTACTTGAGGATCGGCGACCGCAACGCCATCCGAGAGCACTTCACCATTTCTCGCGGCACGGAGCCCGAATCCGAAACTGTCATCGGCGACGGCAATTTCATCATGACCTCGGGGCACATAGCCCACAATTGCCGGATCGGCAACGAGACCGTGATTGCGAGCACGACGCTGATCTCCGGATATGTTGAAATCGAAGATCGGGCGTTTGTGTCGGGGGGGATCGGCGTCCAGCAGCACGTGCGGATCGGCGAGCTAGCGATGGTCGGGGGCATGACTAGGGTCAATCAGGACGTGACGCCGTACCTGACCCACGTTGGGCCGACGATGGCCGTGCACGGGTTGAACCTGGTAGGACTTCGGCGAGCGGGTCTCGCGACCGAGGACATCGACCGGATCCGCGCAGCGTACCGGATACTGTTCCGGTCTGCGTTACCGCTCGACGAGGCGCTGGGCAAGGTGGAGACTGAGGTCGCTGGGCAGCATGCCCGCCACATGGTTGAGTTCATCCGCGCGTCCAAGCGCGGAGTCTGTCTCCGCAAGGGGCGGACAAAGGAAGAGGACTACTGATGTACAACGGAATCGAACACACGGCCATCGCCACCAAGGATCCCGAAGCCTTGGCGGGCTGGTATGAGCAGAACTTGGAGATGCCGATCGTCCACCGCTATGGCGGCAACGTCTTCGTAAGGGCGAACGACGGCACCATGCTGGAGATGATCCCGTCCGAGGGGGAGGGGGTCGAGACGGAGATGCGGACTCCCGGAATTCGCCACTTGGCCATCAAGGCCGATGATTTCGACGAGGGCGTCAAGGACTTGGAAGGCAAGGGCATCAAGATTGTCCAATTCGTCGAGGCCGGTCCCAACCGCCTGGCGTTCTTCTTGGACCCGGAAGGAAACATCCTTCACCTGATCGATCGCGGCGACACGCCAATCTAGCGTCCGCGCTCCAAGCGAACCCGCGCCGCGACCGCTAGGGCGCAGGGTGTCCGCTTGCGCCGCCTTGGCTGGGCCTACCAGTTTGTAATCGACCCGTCTGGCCGCTCCAGCAAGCGGATCGGCTGCGAGTGCTCTGTAACTTCAAGTTCGAGCTGTGCGCGGCTCGCATCGAACTCCACGCCGAGGCCCGGCCTGCTGTTCGGCCACATCTTGCCGTTGCGGAAGTCGTAATGGACTGGCAGGTGCGGGTGCACCTTGGCGTCTTTGCCCGTCATTTCCATGATCACCGGACCCGGCAGCGCAGCGCAGCAGTGTACGAGCGCAGCTTCGGAAACCGGTCCGGTGAAGTGTGGGATCAGTCCGACATAGTGGGTCTCGCACAGCGCTGCGAGCTTCATGAACTCGGTGATGCCGCCACAGTTGGGGATTGACACGCGCGAATAGTCAATCAGCCGATCCTCGATCAACACGTTGGCATCCCAGCGGTCCCCGAAGTGCTCCCCGACTGCGATTGGAACCTTCACCATCGGACGCAGCGTGCGGTAGACCTCCGGGTTTTCCGAGCGCACCAGGTCTTCGCAGAAGATCGGGCGCAACGGCTCGAGCAGGGACGACAGCCGCACCGCGTCCGGCAGGTCGAATCGGGTGTGGTAGTCGATGGCCCAGTCCCCGTCCTCGCCCACGCCTTCGCGGATCTCGCGGCACATCGCAAACGTGTCGTCGACGGCTTGGCGATGGCGGTAGGGTCCTTGGCCGCCGGAACCGGACCCGCCGGTCCGAAACGCGCGGAACCCCGCCTCGATGCAGGCCCGGGCAGTTTCACGCAGCGCGCCGGCACTGGGAAAGCCGGTCGAATAGCATTCAATGTGCTCGCGCGTGAGTCCGCCGAGCAGATGCCAGACCGGCACGTCCAGAGCCTTTCCCTTGATGTCCCACAAGGCCAGATCGAGGGCTCCAAGCGCGTGGATTTTCTCGCGCCCTGGGGGATAGAAGTAGCCCCGGTACATCAGCTGCCACAAGTGCTCGGTCCGGAACGGGTTCTCCCCGATCAGGAGGCCGGCCAGCTGCTCCACCGTGTCCGGGGAGCCACCCTCGCCAATGCCGGTGATGCCAGCGTCCGTCTCGACGGTGACGATCTGCCCGCTCTGGTTGAAGATCGGGCGAGAGTCCGAGACGCGGTAGAAGCGGATCCGCGTGATCTTGGCGCCGGGCAGCGAAGCTTGCACAGATTGCGGGAGGGTAGGTGCCGCCAGGCCCAACAGAGAGTAGCGGAACAAGTCGCGGCGTTGCATGGCGGATGGAATTATACGAGAAGCTGGCGTACGCTGGCCTGTGAGAGTGAGTGGGGATCGTCGTCCGGGTCTGCGCTAACCTGTTCGGCGTGCGAATTGCTTGGGTCGGGCTGCTTCTGTTCGCGGGATGTGCGGGAGAGGTTCCGCCGCTTCCCTATATCGTCGAGAGCGCCGCGAGCGTGGACGCCTCCGCCGTCGAACTGATCGTTCTCAGGGACGAGGCGGGCGGCATCGAGGCGGCGATCGCCCCTGCGAAGGGCGGGGAACTGAGCGGGCTGAGGGTCCGGCACGACGGGCAATGGACCGAGACCCTGCAATTTGCCCGCGACTACGCTCCCCGAGAGGGATTTGCCGGCAAGGGGCCGTTCCTCTGGCCGGCGACCGGGCGGAACTTCCCTCCGGATCTGGAAGAGCGACGCCGGCGAGGCGAAGTGTTCGACGCCGGCGCGTACGAGCATGGCGGCGTGCGGCGCAAGATGCCGATCCATGGGTTCGCGCGAGACATGCCTTGGACGCTGGAGGAGTCCACGGCCACGCAGGCGTCGGCGCGGGCTCTGCTGACCCTCAGCGACAGTCCGGCGGCTCGCGAGATGTACCCGTTCGGATTCAGGTGCTCGGTCGAATATCTCGTGACCGGCGGCACGCTCGCCCTGCGCTACGTGGTGCGGGCGAGCGCACAGAACACAGAGCCGATGTTCTTCTCGCTCGGCAACCACATCACTTTCCTCGCGCCGCTGCTGGAAGGCAGCGATCCCAACGAGATGGTACTGGCGAGTCCGGCCACGCTCGAATTGCTGAAAACCGACTACGGCATCCCGACAGGGGAGACCCGCCCGGCGGCGTTCGCCGCTGGGATGCGCCTTGGCGACTACCCACCTCTGGTGCCGACATCTCTCAGCGGCTATCCCGAGACGGCAGATCCCTACGTCGAGTACCGTGATCCGGCAGGCCTGACGATTCGGATCTCCCATCATGCCGATCGGGTGCCGGCACAGCCGGTCGTCCTGTTCAACCTTTGGGGCGATGTGCGGAACGGCTTCTTTAGCCCCGAGCCCTGGGTCGGCCTGCAGAACTCTCTAGTGCAGAAGCAGGGACTGGTGTTCGCAGATCCGGGCGAGCAATTCGCGTGGACAGTGCAGATCGCGTACGAATCGAGTTCCTAGCAGTGCTCCGGTCGGGGACTCTGGGAGCGCGGGCTGCCGGGACCGCGGGACTAGTATGCCCAGGGCGTGTCGTCGGCCCTGCGGATGGTTGGGCGAAGCCGGCGCTTGTATGGGCGCTTGCGGGCCTCATCCTCGTTCACGTCGATCCCGAGGCCGGGTTTGTCGTGGATGCTGATGTAGCCGTCGTTGAAAACGGGGCTTGCCGAGAAGACCGCCCGTACGCCGTCCCCCCAGCCCACCGCGAATTCTTGGATCCCGAAATTCGGAACCGAGTAGCTGACATGGCAGTGCGCCATGTGCGAGACGGGTGAGATATTGCCCGGCCCGTGAAACGCGGTCTCGATGCCGTATGGTTCGCAGAGCGCGGCGACTTTGCGCAGAGTCGAGATCCCGCCGACATGAGCGATGTCGTGGCGGGCGTAGTCAATCAGGTGGTCGGTGATCAGTTGCAGGCCTTCCCAGGCGCCTGTGTAGACCTCCCCCATGGCGAGAGGCGTGCTGCACTGCTGGCGGATGATGGCGTAGGTGTCGAGGTGCTCTGGGCGCAGCACGTCCTCTAGGTAGAACAGGTCGTACTCCTCCAGGGACTTGGCGAGCCGGATCGCTTGGCTGGGCGTGACGCGCTCGTGAACGTCGTGCAACAGGCCGACTTGATCTCCGACGGTCTTCCGCAGATGGGCGAACAGCTTGGGCAGGATTCGGACGTACGGCTCGGGCTCCCAATGTTGCGACGGCGGCACGCCGCGTGCGTAGGCCGCCTGCGTTTCTGCTTGGACGCGCTCGGACGACGGCACGGCGTAGCCAGACTCCGCCCCGGGAGCGGCGACTTGGACCTTGACCACCTTGTAGCCTCGCTCCATCAGGGCCCGAGTGCCGTCCTCGACTTCCTCGATAGAAGCGCCGCCAGTGCTGCGATAGGTCAGCAGTCGCTCGCGCATCTTGCCGCCCAGCAACTCGTATACCGGCAGGCCGGCGACCTTGCCCTTGATGTCCCACAGCGCCATGTCGACGCCGCTCATGGCCGACATGTGGACCGAGCCGGACCGATAGTACGGCAAGTGGTACAAAGTCTGCCAGAGATTGCCGATGCGCATCGGGTCGCGGCCGATCAGGGCCGGAGCGAGATGCTCCTCGAGCATCGTTGCCACAGCCATCTCGCTGCCTGAGCAAGTGGCGTCCCCCCATCCGTACAAGCCGGGTTCGCTGGTCGTGATCTTGACCAGCACGTAGTTGCCGAGGGGCCGCTCGTCAGGGTTGGTGACCACGACGTCGACGGCTTCGATCCGAAGGTTCTTCGGCGTGCGATTCGTAGCAAACTGCGCCGCTAGGGGCGTCGCCGTGAGGGCCGGCAAGGCTAGGAAGCTGCGGCGGTCGAGAACGGGTAATGGCATCGGAGACCTTGCCGCCCCATGCTATCGCAGGAATCTTCGCGCTAGGCGATCGAGTTCGACGCGAGCAGGCGTCTGCGGACTCAAGTCGCGGCGTCGGCCGTTGGTAAAATTGAGATGAGAAACCGAGCCGATGACGCGCGGTGAACTGGCATCCGGCCCGAGGACGCTGGCCATTGACATCGGCGGCTCAGGCCTCAAGATGATGGTTCTCGGCCCGGACGGCGAGCCGCTCAACGAGCGGCTCCGCGAGCCCACGCCCGGCCTGCCCACGCCCTGCGAGATCTTGCCCATACTGGAGCGCATGGTCGCGGCCCAGCCGCCGTTCGACCGGGTGGCAGCCGGCTTCCCGGGTGTCGTGTCGAACGGTGTCACCATGACCGCCGTGAATCTGCACGACGACTGGGTCGGCTTTGACTTCGCCGCGTTCTTGGAGCGGATGACCGGCGCTCCGACTCGCGTCGCAAATGACGCAGACGTGCAGGGCTTGGCCGTGATCGACGGGGTCGGCGTCGAGTTGGTGCTAACGCTGGGCACCGGCCTGGGATCAGGGCTGTACGTGGACCGCAAGCTGGTGCCCAATCTCGAGATCGCGCATCACTTGTACCGCAAGGGAAACACCTACGAGGAGGTGCTAGGCTACGCGGCGCTGGAACGGCTCGGACGGGAGAAATGGACTAGTCATCTGGAACGTGCCGTGCGGCAGCTTCAGTCAGCGTTCAACTACCGGCGTCTGTTCCTCGGCGGCGGCAACTCGCGCAAGGCCGAGCAGGCCGACCTGCCGGACAACGTGTGCATCGTGTCCAACCGGGCGGGGTTGCTCGGTTGCATTCACCTCTGGGACTCTGTCGGCGGCACGTGCCGCTGAAGCTGGCGCCCGGCCGGCGGGCCTTGAGCGGCCCAATAGACCCGCACATCCGGGTAATGAGCCAGCAGGACGTCCGAACGATCCCTGCCTAGCGCCAGCAGGCCAGTGGCGAGGCCGTCTGCTACGAGCCCGCTCGAAGCCACCACGCTGACGGCCGTCGACACATCCGTGCAGCTAGCATCGTCTCGGGCGACGACGTGGGAACACATCTGATCGCCGAGCAGGAAGTAGCGCTCACGACTGCCGGAAGTTGACACCGCTTGGTGCCGTAGCAGCAGCTGGATCTCGGCGTCGCCGCGGTCTCCGACTTGGTCGATCGCAACGTTCCAGCCTCGCTTTCCCGGCGGCGGCGCGCCCGCTGCGATGTCACCGCCCACCGAGACCAGCGCTTGGGAGATGCCGCCCGATTGCAAGGCCTCGAGCGTTTCGTCTGCGACGAAGCCCTTGGCAATGCCGCCCAAGTCGATCTGCAGGCCGCGCCGCCGAAACAACACCGTCCGCGACTCGGGATCCAGTTCGACATGCCGCCATCCTGTCAGTTTCCAGGCGCTTTCCAGGGCTGACGGCTCGGGCAGAGCTCCCCCCCATCCACCGGCGCGCACTAGCCTTGTCACGCGCCCCAGCGTTGGATCGAAGGCGCCGTCGGATTTCCGCGCCAATTCGATGGCATGCTCGAGCACGCGCGCGAAGTCTGCAGAGACCGAGGTCGCTGACCGCCAGGCGTTGCGCTCGACCTGGCGCAATTCCGAATCGTCGCGGTAGCTGGACAGCTTCCTCGCTAGGTCTCCCACGCGGTCGAAGGCTGCTCGAAACGCCAGAGCCGGGTTGACCCCTTCCGGCGCGTATGCCTCGATCCGGACCACCACGCCCATGTGAGGCTCCTCCGCCACCAGCGGCAGCGGTTCGGAGTTCCCGCCCGAGGCGCATGTCAGCAGCGCAATCGCGATGCCCAGCGGGCGTCGGCGACTACTTGGCGCCCGTGGCGGAGTTCCAGTAGGCATGCATCATCTCGGCGGTTGGCACTAGTCGGGGGCGGACCAAGCGAAACCCCAGCCACTGGGCATCGGTGTGGTACCAAATGCTCTTCGGGAGTTGCGGGTCCTGCATTTTCCAGTCCTCGGACGAAGCCCTGCGCGCACCGCAGCGCAGCGCCGGGGCGTCGTCCATCCACGATCCGCCGCGCACGACCCGAGGATATAAGCGCTGCGCCTGTGCCCACGGGTTGTCGAGTGGCTGCTCGCTCGCAACGTAGTGCGGCTCGTAGCGATCGAGCGTCCACTCCCAGACGTTTCCGTGCATGTCGTGCAAGCCCCATGCGTTGGGCGCTTTGCTGCCGATCGGCCGGTACTGCGCGTCGCTGTTCTCCCAATACCAGCCGTGCTCGCCGAGCCCATCCGCGTCGTTTCCAAAGGAGTATGCCGTGGTGCTGCCGGCCCGGCAAGCGTATTCCCATTCCGCCTCCGTCGGCAAGCGGTAGAAGCGGCCGGTCTTGGCACTGAGCCACTGGGCGTACTTGCTAGCTGCGTGCTGGGTCATGCTGATCGCGGGATAGCCGGTGATCCCCATCCCAAAGCTCATCTCGACATAGGGCGGCGTCGGGCTCGACACCGCTGCCGCAACCCTGTCCGGATCGACGCGGGCGTCGGCTTCACGCAACATGAAGCGCCGGAAGGCGTCCCAGCTCACTTCGTGCGCTGCCATCCAGAATCCGTCGATCGCGACCCGCACTTGGGGGCCTTCGTCGGCACTGCGGCCAGCCTCGTCCGGCGCCGTTCCGAGCACGAACTCGCCGGCTGGGACCGGCATCATTTCGAGCGACACATCAGTGCCGGGAACAGCTTCGCGGTAGGGTTCGAAGCTCTCGGCCGACTCGGTCCTGGCGCGGGCGGCGATCAGCGCGTGGATGCTCCGTGCCAGAGCCATCTCGGAGTCATCGGCGGGCGCGGGTGACTGCTTGCCCTCTGTCTTCACAGGAACGGTCCACGCCGCGCCCTGGGCGATCCACGAGCGCACCGCTGCTAGGTCCGCGGCTGACACTCTGGGCCCGGCGGGAGGCATGACTCCAGCGGCGTCTGCCGGAAGCATCATGCGCGTCAAGAGCGTGCTCCGGTCGGGTTGGCCGACCACGATGGCCGGCCCGCTTGCGCCACCTTGGAGCGCGTCCTGGAGGGACTCCAGGCTCAAGCCCCCCAGCTTGTTCGACTCTTGGTGGCAGCTCAGGCACTTGGCGCGGATCAACGGGCGGACTTCGTTCTCGAAGTCCGCAGCCGGAAGCAGAGTCGCGGCCGCTAGCAAAGACAGGAGCAGATTGCGCACGATCAGACGAACTTCGTCACCCCGGGGCGTGCAAGAGGAGGCACGTCCAGCGCCATGTCCCACTGCAGGTTCTCGGGGAATCGCCTCTCTTGGGACGCCATGCCCTGTTCCCATGTAAGTTCTTGGCCGGTGTAGGCCGCCATGCGGCCGAGGACGGCCAATTGTGTGCTGGTGGCCATGCGCTCGCCATCGTTGATCGGCTCGCCGCGCCGGATGGAGCGGAATAGCACGTCGTGCTCCTCTTGGTACATGTTGCGCTGCTGGCCGCGAAAGACCCACGGACTCTCGCCCTCGATGCGGGGCATCAGGCCGCGCCCGATCGTCAGCCGGCCCTTGGTGCCGAGGATGTAGTCGGCGTTCTCACGGTGACAGCCGCTGATCTGGCGGCAGCCCATGAAAGCGCGCACGCCGTGGGGGTAGAGGTAGTTGACTTCGAAGTGGTCGAAGATGTTCCCGTCGTGCGCGGGAATCTGCCTGCCGCCGACCGCGACGCAGCTCTCCGGCGGCTCGTCGGCGAAGGCCCAGGCGATCTTGTCAACGCTGTGGACGGCCTGCTCGACCAAGCCATCGCCGCAAAGCCAGACAAAGTTGTACCAGTTTCGGATCTGCCACTCGACGTCACTCATGCCTAGGGGCCGCTCGTAGGCCGGAGGCATGGGCTTGACCGGGTTGGTGTAGTACGTCGCGTAGTAGGCCAAGATGTCGCCGATCTCGCCTGAATGCACCCTGTCCATGGCCTCGATGATCATGTTGTTGTAGCGCCAGCAGAACCCTGCCACTAGTGACAAGCGCTTGCTGCGGGCCAGCTTGACCGTGTCCAGCACGGAGCGCACCCCGGGCACGTCCACCGCCATGGGTTTCTCGCAGAACACGTGCTTGCCCGCCTCAATGCAGGCCTCGAGATGCTGGGGCCGAAATCCCGGAGGTGTGGCCAGCAACACCACGTCGACACCGCTGTCGATCACCCCTTGAAACGCGTCGAGCCCCAGGAATCGGTGGCGCTTGCCCACGCGCACCTTGCGCTTGCCCTCGTGGCGTCCCTCCACTTGCTCCAGGCAGCGATCGATCCGCTCCTGCTCGACATCCGCCACCGCTGTCAGCACGGCGAGGTCGTCGGCTTGCAAGGCTTGGGCTGCCGCTCCGGTACCCCGTCCGCCACAGCCCACCAAGCCGACCTTGATCTCTTGGCTGCCCTCTGCGGCGGTCAGCAGCGAGGCCGTTCCGGCAGCCGTTGCGGCATTTCGCATGAACGTGCGTCGTGATCGAGGTTGACCCTGTACGGCAGTGGAGTCTGACATGCTCTTCGCATTGTCGCCCACCTCTGGCCGAATTGCATGCGGCGGCAGAGTTCGAAGCCCATCGGGACCAGCGGCCCAGACGTACCATGAGAACAGGTGCGAGGGCTGATCGCAGGTGTGGTTGCTGGCGCGGGCCTGGCAGGGCCCGGCCGCGCCGCTGCCGCTGCGCTTGCCACGCTGGCGCTAGCGCTGGCCCAAGCGGCACCCTTAGGGGCGCAGTCTTCCGACCCTGGCGCCGAAGCCCAACAGGGCCTGGCGCTGGTCAATTTGGACCTGCTCGATAGACGGGATGGCTATGCGATCCCCGCCGACAGCCGATTCCTGCCGGGAGAGACGATCCACCTCTATTTCCAGATCGGCGGCTATCAGGTTGGCCGGGAATTCCGCATCTCACTCAGCTACGAGATGAGAGCCTTGGACCCCGAGGGGCGGTCGTTCTTCGCGGCCGAGGGGGGCGAGATCGATACCGACCTTGCCCCGCAAGACGAGAATTGGATGCCGGTCGTGCGGTATTCGCCGCGCATCCCTGATCATGCTGGCGGCGGCACGTACTCGATCCAGATCATCGTGCGCGACGAACTGGCCCAGACGAGCGTTTCCGCCCGACTGCCGATTGCCGTCGATGGCAGCCGCGTGCAGAGCGCGGATCAGTTGCTGGTCCGAAACTTCGGGTTCTCCCGCGCCGAGGGCGGCGACCTATTGGAGGATCCCGTCTTCGACGCGGGAGACGTGATTTGGGCCGAGTTCTTCATCACGGGCTACAAGACCAGGGAGGACAACACTTACCAAGTCGAATCCGATGCTTGGGTGCAGGATGCCGAGGGAGAGAAGTTGTTCGACTTCAAGCCCGCCGGCGAGGCGGGCAGGCCGTTCTACCCCAGGTTGTGGCTGCCGGCGAGGCTTCGGCTCCAGCTCCACGAGTCGATCCCGCCCGGCCGCTATGCGGTGGTCCTACGGCTGCGCGACATGGTGGGCGGCGTCGATGCCACCGAGCACTACGACTTCAGGATTCGCTGACTGGTTCGGCGGCGGTATAATCGCCTCGTGTCTCTCACAGAATCCACAATGCTGCCGCTCGGTACGGCGGCGCCCGACTTTTCGCTCCCTGACGTCGTTTCCGGCGGGACCGTTTCGCTCGCGGATGTCTCCGAGGGCCGAGACGGCCTCTTGGTAATGTTCATCTGCGCGCACTGCCCGTTCGTGCTGCATGTCGAGGACGAACTGGCTCGGCTGGGCAAGGACTACGCCGGTTCGGCCGGACTCGGGATCGTCGCGATCTCTTCCAACAGCGTCGAAACGCATCCGGAGGACGCGCCGGACAAGCTGAGGGCCATGGCCGCCAGGCTTGGCTTCACCTTTCCCTACTTGTACGACGAATCCCAACAGGCAGCGAAGGACTATACCGCTGCGTGCACGCCAGACTTTTTCCTCTTCGACAGCTCGGGCCAGCTTGCCTACCGTGGCCGGCTGGATGGCAGCCGACCCGGCAACGGCGTGCCGCTGGACGGCGGCGACCTGCGCGCGGCGATCGATGCCATGTTGGCTGGCGGACCGGTGCCGGCGGAGCAGGTGCCGAGTGCAGGCTGCAACATCAAGTGGGCACCCGGCAACGCTCCCGCGTATTTCGGATAGTCTGCTCGATGGTGCTGTCGCACCTTGGATCCATCTCGGTAGTGCCTGCCGGTGCCGCGGCACGCCCGAGACACTGCGGGGCGATCGCCCTCGCGATCTCGCTCGTTTCAGCCGGCGTAGCCGTAGGGCAGGGCACTGCCGAATTGGAGGCTGGGCAGGCAGCGTTTGAGACCTACTGCGGCAGCTGCCACGGCGGCGACGGCCGTGGCGGTGAGTACGCGCCGGACATCGTCACGCCGGGCGTTGCTGTCGGTCGCAGCGACAGGCAGGTCAGGGAGATCATCCAGGCGGGCTTGCCGGAACGGGGCATGCCCGCGATCAGCGTTCCGGAGCCGGAACTCGGGCAGCTCTTGGGCTTCTATGGCTCGCTCACGAAGCCGGCCTCGCGCAGCATCGTCGCGGGAAGTGTCGAATCCGGTGCGGAGCTCTTCAGGCGGCGCGGCTGTGCCGACTGCCACGTGCCTGGCTCTGCTTCACGCATCCGAGGTCCGGATCTAGCTCGGATCGGGGCGGAGCAGACTCTGGAGCAGATCCGCCGATCCATCACCGATCCGTCGGCGCACATCGCTGCCGGCTATGCCGCTGTCCGGGTGCGTCTAGGCAGCGGCGAATCGATCGATGGCTTCGCCAGAAATCGAAGCGCCCTAGACCTGCAGCTGCAAACGTTCGATGGAGAGTTCCGCTTCCTTGCGCTTGACGGTGTGGCGGCAATTGACGAGCGCCCGGATTCTCTGATGCCGGAAATCGACCTGGACCCGAACGAGCAGGCCGACTTGCTGGCTTTCCTGAGCCGGCAGGACGGCAGCGGAGCGCTGGCCGACGCGCTAGCGGGTCACGGTTCGGACTCGGGCCTTCCGTTCGAGCGCATCCTCCGCCCAAGGCCCGGAGAATGGCCCACCTACAATGGCCGGCTCGACGGCAACCGCCATAGCCAACTGGACCAGATTCACCAGCGCAATGTGAATCGCCTAGAGCTGGCTTGGATGTATCCGCTGGACTCGCCGAACCTGCTGGAAACCACCCCTGTAGTTGTGGATGGCGTGATGTACGTCACGTTCTCGAACGAGATCCATGCCCTGGATGCGCTGCACGGACGCCGCATCTGGAGCTATAGCCAGCCCCGCACGCCCGGCATTCTCGGGGCCGCGGCCCGTGCCGCCAATCGGGGCGTGGCGGTGCTCGGAGAGCGGGTCTTCATGGTGACGGATCATGCCCATTTGCTGGCTTTCGACAGAGTGAGCGGACGCAAGCTTTGGGATGTCGAAATGGCCGATTACCGACAGAACTACAACGCGACCACGGCACCCCTGGTCGTCAGGGAAATGGTGGTTTCCGGCATCTCGGGAGGCGATCAGGGCGTGCGCGGCTTCTTGGCCGCTTACGATCCCGCGACGGGGCGGCGGCTCTGGCGCTTCTGGACGATTCCGCTGCCGGGCGAGCCGCTCGCCGAGACATGGCAGGGCTCGGTGCTGCCGCACGGTTGTGGCACAACCTGGCTGACCGGGACTTACGACGCGGACCTGGACTTGCTCTACTGGCCGACCGGCAATCCCTGTCCCGACATGAATGGCGACGAGCGGCTCGGAGACAATCTCTATTCCAATTCGATCCTTGCCTTGCGCCCGGACACTGGAGCGCTGGCATGGCACTTTCAGTACACCCCGCACGACGAGCACGACTGGGACTCGGTACAGACCCCGGTCCTCGCGGACATCGACTGGCATGGCGAGCGCCGCAAGGTGCTGTTGCACGCGAATCGCAACGGATTCTTCTACGTCTTGGACCGCGAAGATGGCGAACTGCTGCTGGCCGAGCCGTTCGTGCGCAAGCTGACCTGGGCCGAGCGCGTCGGCGCCGATGGCCGCCCGGTGCTGGTCCCCGGCAAGCGGCCCACGCGTGGCGGGAACCTGGTCTGCCCCGGGTTGCAAGGCGCCACCAACTGGCCCTCCAAGTCGTTCGATCCCGCAACCGGGCTGTTCTACACGATGGCGTCAGAGTTCTGCCATGTCTTCACGAAGCGAGACGAGACGTGGCAGGCCGGCAAGACCTACTACGGCGGGTCGGCGCGCGAGCCGAGCGGCGAGCCGGGAGAACGCTACCTGCGCGCAATCGACGTCTTGACCGGCGAGATTGCTTGGGAGCGCAAGCTCGGCGACTCGATCCGCGACAATTGGTCGGGCGTGGTCTCCACGGCGGCGGGGATCATATTCTTCGCCGACAACTCCGGGACGTTCTCCGCCGCCCGGGCGACGGACGGAGAGCTGCTTTGGAGCCGCCACCTGAACGCGCTGGTGCGCGCCTCTCCGATGACCTACATGCTCGGCGGCAGGCAATTCGTGACAATCGCCGCCGGCAAGAACATTCTGGCGTTCGCGCTGCCCCCTGCCGCGCTTCCGTGACGGAAGCGGACCGAGGGCAGCGCTTGGCCTTACTTGGAACTGGGAAGCAGCTCGCGAGGGAGCGGTGCGACCGCTATGCGGCCTGTTGGCGCGCGGGTCCGCTCAGGCGGCGCGCACGAAGTCGCCCGATTGGTGGGAGACGCCGGAGCAGTCGTACTCGTCCTGGCAGTAGACGCACAGCGTGGTCCACGGGATGGCCTCGAGACGTTGCGGGTTGATTTCCGCGCCGCAGTCCTGGCAGATACCGTACTCGTCTTCGTCAAGCAGCCTGAGCGCGGTCTGGACAGCCTTGCGGGTCTCGAAGTCGTTGTTGATCACGCTGATCGTAAGGTCCATTTCGAACCGCGTCTGCATCTGGTCCATGGGATCGTTGCAGCGGTCGCGGATCAATTCCTCCCGGTTATTGCGCCGGGTCAGCGCGTCGAGTTTTGCCAGCAGCTGCTGGCGCACAACTTCTTTTTCTAGAGTAACCATGTGTGTGTTTCTCCTTGCAGAAGATCTGGAGCGGGGTTGCTGACTCCGGCCCGCGTGCAATAACGGTCCGGCTATGTGCCCGAATCGATCTTCTTAACTAGTAGAGTATAGATGAAAACCACCGTCAAGTGGTTGCACCTTGTAAAAAATATTTTTTTCCGGGAACAATTAACGAGGATTACAAGCTTCTAAACGTCGGAGAAGATCTCTTTGGCTGTTTGTAAGACGTTGACTAACATGGGCTTAGTCAGGCGGCCAGTCTGCGTATTCTGGCGGCTGGGGTGGTAGCTGCAGAGCAGATCCGGCTCGTTGCCCGGACAAAAAAAGTGGCGCCCGTGCGCGAACGGGTAGTCGCGAGCGCGTACGGAGGCGTCGCGAGCGCGCAAAACGGCCAGCCATGAGTCATGCGCGAGACGCCCTAGAGTGACCACTGCGCGGAGCTGTGGAAGCATGCTCACCTCGCGCTCCAAGAATGGGCGGCAAGCCGCGAACTCGTGCGGAAGAGGCCTGTTCTGGGGAGGTGCGCAGCGCACTGCGGAGGCAATGTAACAGTCGCGGAGTACCAAGCCGTCGTCTCTCGACGTGGCCTCCGGCTGGGACGCGAATCCCGTCTGAAACAAGGCTTCGTAGAGGAAATCGCCCGAACTATCGCCGGTGAACACCCTGCCCGTGCGGTTGGCGCCGTGAGCCCCCGGCGCCAATCCGACTAGCAGCAGCCGTGCGTCAGGATCTCCGAACGAAGGCACTGGCTGGCCCCAGTACTCCCAATCGAGATAGGCGCGGCGCTTCACGCGGGCAACGGTCTGGCAGTGCTCTGCCAAGCGCGCGCAGCGGCGGCAGGCCACGATTTCGGTCTGCAGGGCCGCCAGGCGGCCGCGGGAGGCACCGCTGTCCACGTTGTGTCGAAGTCTAGCAGGGCCTTGGAGGCCGGGATTGGGCGGTCGCTCTGCGACGGATGTCGGGCAGAACCTTCCGGTTGGACGGGTTTGACAGCGCGACTGCGCGCCACTTGCCAACGCTTGACTGATCTGTTATAAATTCGCACACGCTTGACGCGGGTTGGCTTGGCGCTCCCGCCGAGACGTTGCCCGCTGCGTCTGGCGAAGCGATGGCTCATGCCGAGCAAGGCCCAGATCGGAAAGCGCGCTGAGACTTCGCCGGCCCACGGTCCGCTCGCTCCAACCCCGGGGGCCCGCTCGGGCAGCACAAAGCGCCCCGTCAGCAAGGAGCGCCTTGCCGAGGAACGGCAGCAGGAGCACTTCACGCTCGGAACGGAGCTGTTCCAGTCGCGCAAGTTTGGCGCGGCACGGCGGATGTTGGAGAAGGTGCGGGCGGGCCCCAATGTCGGACTGAGCCACCGGGCCGGCGTCTTCATCGAGATCTGTCGCAAGCACTCCGAGCGCAAGCGCCCATTGCTCGAGACCGTGGAGGACTACTACAACCACGGCGTTCAACTGGTCAACAACGGCCAGTTCGCGGACGCCGTGCGAGTGCTCAACCGCGGCTTGGCCAAGGATGCCGAAGCCGCGCACCTACACTACGTCAAGGGCGTCGCCAAAGTCCTCGCGGGCGACCACACTTCGGCCAGCAAGTCGATTCGCAAGGCGATCGAATTGGATTCCGAGATTCGGATTCTGGCGCGACGCGACCCCGACTTGCGCTCGGTAATCCGGTCAGCACCGTTCGCCGACTTGGTCGCGGACAAGCCCGCCTGAGCGCCCCGCGCGATCAGCCGCTGGCAGGCGTGAAGATGATCACGTGCTGGGAGGGCAGGAACTCCAGCACCTCCTGGAGATCGAATCCGGCGGGTTCGACCTCGGATCTGACCTCGGCAACGCTCATCTTGTGGAGAGGGTGGATCGGCACCCCCGGCTGGTGCTTGCGGTACTCCACGATGACGAGCCGTCCGGCGGGCTTGAGCGAGCGCCGGATGTGGGCGAGCGTCAGGGCGGGGTGGGCAAGTTCGTGATACACGTCCACCAGCAGAACGAGGTCAACTGCGGCTTGCGGGAGGCGGGGGTCTTGGGGCGTTGCGAGGACCGGCTCGACGTTCTCGATGCCTCGCTCGCGCAGGTTGACCGCGAGCATGTCGAGCATTTCCTGCTGGATCTCGACCGCGATCACCTTGCCTGCAGCTCCCACCTTCCTCGCCAGCCGCCATGTGAAGTAGCCCACTCCGGCGCCGAGATCGACCACCGTAGCGCCGGGCTGGATGTCGAGTGAGTTCACGAGCCTGTCAGGCTGTTCCTCGCGCTGGCGCTCCGGGCGGGTCAGCCAGTCGGCATAGACCCAGCTCATCGCCGGGGCGATCTGCCTTGGCGGTGTTGCATCAGGGTTGCGTTCTTGTTGAGCGTTCAGCCGCTGCCATTGGGCGGTGAATAGCAGGCCGAAGGAGACAGCCGCGAGGGCCCTGGCAAGGCAGACGGCGCGGATCCGGGTTGCGCTAGGCAGCGAGCAGGCCATGGCGTTCCATCAGAGAGCGCAGGTCTTCCCCGTCGGCCGCATCCATAGCCACCAGCGGCGGCCGCACGCTGCCTGCGGGGATGCCGGCCAATGACATGGCGGTCTTGATCATCGAGACCTTGTAGCCGGGTCGGCGATTGCGTAACTCGTACATCGGCAGCACCAGATCGTCCAAGATGCCGTTCACTTCGGCGAAGTTGCCTTCGCGCGCCAGTTCGCGGATGCGCAGCGCGGTTTCGGGCATGAAGCACGCCAGGCCCGAGGTGAAGGTCTCTACACCCAGCTTCCAATAGCTGGGCACGAACGGCTCGGCCATGCCGTTGATCCAGTGGAAGCGGTCGCCGAAATGGCGGCGGACTTGGAGGTAGTGGGACAAGTCGCCGTTCTCGTCCTTGACCATGCAGATGTTTTCCACGCGGGCCAGCTTCTCTAGCAGGGAAAGAGGCAGCGTGCCGCTCCACTTTGTCTGGTAGAGGATGACGCTGATGCCTGCGGTATCGGCAACCGAGCGATAGTAGTCGGCAAGGCCGGCTTCGTTGGGGTCGCCCATGTAGGGCGCGATGCACAGCACGGCCCTTGCCCCGGCGCGCCGGGCGTAGACAGCCTGCGTGCGGGCCGTGCGCCAGCTCTGGCCGACACCGAAGATCAGGTACGCGCGCTGCGCGACCAGCTCGCCGGCGATCTCGCAGATCCTTTCGTACTCTGGCAGGCCAAGGGCGTGCAGTTCCCCGTTACTGCCGCAGAACGAGAGCGCGTCTAGCCCGGCCGCAAGCATGCGTTCGGCGTGAGCTCGCAGGGCCGCCTCGTCGAGCCGCAGCTCTGCGTCCCACGGCGTGACGGGGAACCCGATCGTACCCTGCGGAAATAGGCTTGCATGCGACATCTGCACGGCGCCGTCAACGGCCGACGCGTTCCACGATAGCAGCACCGGCCATGGCGGCCGCGGGACCCGCGGCCGAGTCCTGCGCAGGTTTCTTCTAGGGGTGCCGCCTATGGTAGATTGAGAGCTTAGAGGTGCCGGCCGCACCGCAGCTGCCAGCCCTCCCATCCAACCGTCCTCAGCAGCGCCCGGGCGTGCCGACGCTTGCGGTTCTCACGTGCGGCTCCCATGGACCGAGCAGTTGCCAATCGCTACGTTTCAGCCCTAGCTGAAGTTGTCACGCAGCAGGACTCCAAGCTCTCTGCGGAGGCCGCGCTGGAACAGCTGGAGGCCTTTGGCGAGCTGTTGGAAGGATCTGCGGACTTAGCTGCCGTGCTGTGCGCGCCCTCGATCCAGCCCCGTGACAAGCGCCGTTTGATCGAGCAGGTCGGCGGCCGCCTCGGCCTGGCCCCGCTCATTGTCAACTTTCTCTCTGTCGTCACGGAGCACCGCCGCATCGGGGATTTCTCCCTGATAGTCGACGGATTCCGCGCGTGGCTCGACAGCCACCGCGGCAGAGTCGAGGTCCAGGTGCGCTCTGCCGGCCCGATCAGCCCTGACCAGCGGGCCGAGCTCGAGGGCCGCTTCCGCGAGCTGACCGGCAAGGACATCCGGGCGACGTACGCGGAGGATCCCAGCCTGCTGGGCGGC
Source organism: Terriglobia bacterium (assembly GCA_009841225.1). Lineage (GTDB taxonomy): Bacteria > Acidobacteriota > Terriglobia > Bryobacterales > UBA6623 > VXMF01. Next base: position 129,988 of record VXMF01000012.1, read on the forward strand.
GGCGCGGTGCAGGTGGGCTCGACCTTGTACGACGGATCGCTGCGGGCGGCCTTGGGGTCGCTGGCGGCCAGCCTGGCGGCTGGCGACCGCTAGCCGCTCTAGGTAGAGGAACCATTCGAATGGCCAAGATGAACGCATCAGAAATCACGAAGCTGATCCGCGACCGGATCCAGAACTACGAATCCGCCGTGGAAGTGGCCGAGGTCGGATCTGTGATCTCGCTCGGCGACGGCATCGCTCGCCTGCACGGTCTGGAAAGCGTCATGGCGGGCGAGCTGCTCGACTTTCGCAACGGCATCTCCGGCATCGCGATGAACCTCGAGGAGGACCAGGTCGGGGCGGTGCTGCTTGGCGACTACACGAGCCTCAAGGAAGGTGACGAGGTGCGCCGCACGGGGCGGATCATCTCGATTCCGGTGTCCGATGCAATGCTGGGCCGCGTGGTCAACTCTCTCGGCGAGCCGCTGGACAGAAAAGGCCCGATCGAGGCGACCGACTACAACCCGATCGAGCGGCTCGCGCCGGGCGTGATCGACCGCGAGCCGGTCAAGGAGCCGATGCAGACCGGCCTCAAATCCATCGACGCCATGATCCCGATCGGCCGCGGGCAGCGCGAGCTGATCATCGGGGACCGCCAGACTGGCAAGACCGCTATCGCCATCGACACCATCCTCAACCAGAACGGCGGCGACGTGATCTGCATCTATGTCGCCATCGGCCAGAAGCGCTCGACCGTTGCGCAGGTGCTCAAGACCTTGGAACAGCAAGGGGCGATGGAGTACAGCATCGTCGTTGTGGCTTCGGCGTCGGATCCGGCGCCGATGCAGTACTTGGCGCCTTTCACAGGCGCGGCGATCGGGGAGTACTTCCGGGACTCTTCGCGTCACGCGCTGTGCGTCTACGACGACCTTTCCAAGCACGCCGCTGCCTATCGCGAGATCTCCCTGCTGCTGCGGCGACCGCCCGGGCGCGAGGCCTATCCGGGGGACGTGTTCTACCTGCACTCGCGCCTGCTGGAGCGGGCGGCCAAGCTGAGCGAGCGGCTCGGGGGCGGATCGCTGACGGCGCTGCCGTTCATCGAGACCCAGGCCGGCGATGTGTCCGCCTACATTCCGACGAACGTGATCTCGATCACCGATGGCCAGATCTACCTCCAGGCCGACCTCTTCAACGCAAACGTGCGCCCAGCCGTGGATGTGGGCATCTCGGTCAGCCGCGTCGGCGGCAATGCCCAGATCAAGGCAATGAAGTCGGTCGCCGGCACGCTGCGGCTCGATCTGGCTCAATACCGGGCGCTGTCGGCGTTCGCGCAGTTCGGCTCGGACCTCGACAAGGCCTCGCAACAGCAGTTGCACCGCGGCGACCGTCTGGTCGAGGTGCTGAAGCAGAAGCAGTACGAGCCGCTTCCGGTCGAGAAGCAGGTCGCAATCATCTTCGCCGGAACCAAGGGCTATCTCGATGACTTGGAACTGTCCCAGGTCGCTGACTTCGAGGCTGGGCTATACGACTATCTCGAGCGCCAGGGAGAGGACGGCGCGCTGGCGCTGATCCAGGCTCGGCGCGCGCTAGACGACGAGACCACGAAGGCTCTCCAAGACGCCATCGGCGCCTACAAGGAGCAGTTCGCTGCGCTCCATCCCGTGGCGAAGGCAAGCTAGCGATGCCTTCCCTCATCGACCTGCGCCGGCGGATCCGCTCGGTCAAGAACACCGAGCAGATCACCAAGGCCATGAAGATGGTCTCGGCGGCGAAGCTGCGGCGGGCGCAGCAGGCGGTGGTCGGCGCGCGGCCGTATGCGGGGCTGCTTGAGGACATGCTCGGCAGCGTGCTGGCAACCGAGGGGGACGGAGAGACGGCATTCTCGCACCCGCTCCTGGAGCGGCGGGAGTGCCGCACGGCACAGGTACTGGTGCTGGCTGGAGAGAAGGGACTGTGCGGTTCCTTCAACAGCAACGTGTTCAAGGCCGTCCAAGGGTTCGTGGACGGGCGCCCCGAACAGCGGGCGGAGCTGGAACTGCTCGGCCGCAAGGCGGTGGACTTCTACCGGCTCCGGGATCTGGCCGTGAGCGGCAGGTGGGAGCAAGTTCTCGGCAGAGTCGAGGTGGCGACGGCCGAAGCGGTGGCCGAGAAGGCCATGCAGAAGTTCTCCGAAGGCCGGGTGGACGAGGTCTGGATCGCCTACAGCCGGTTCAAGGGCGTGCTGAGCCAGCAACCTGTCGTCGAGCAGGTGCTGCCCATCATCGCGCCCGAGGGAACTGCCGATGGCGGCAGCTCCTACGAGTACGAGCAGCCTGCGGAGCAGCTGCTGGGGGCGCTGTTGCCCAAGCGGGTCGTGACCCAAGTGTTCTTGGCGATGCTTGAGTCGGCCTCCGCCGAGCACGCCGCGCGCATGACCGCCATGGACGCAGCCACGCGCAACGCGGGAGAGGTGCTGGATAAGCTCACGCTGCACCTGAACCGCGTGCGGCAGGCCAGCATTACGACAGAGATCATCGAAATCGTTTCGGGCACGGCCGCGCAAGAGTAGCGGCTGCCCACGCCAAAGAGGACGCTAGAAGATGCAAATCGCAGGGAAAGTCATACAGGTCGCCGGTCCGGCGGTCGACGTGCAGTTCGAGGGCGGAAACCTGCCCAAGATCTTCAATGCCGTCAAGGTGACCAGCGAGGGGTTCGACGTGCCCCAGCCGATCGAAGTCACCTGCGAGGTGCAGCAATACCTCGGCGAGGGACGAGTGCGCACGGTCGCGATGCAACCAACCGAGGGCATGGTGCGCGGAATGCCAGTCGTAGACACCGGCAAGGCCATCTCCGTGCCGGTCGGCCCGCAGGTGCTGGGCAGGGTGCTCAACGTCTTGGGCGAGCCGGTCGACGAGCGCGGTCCGGTCGAGACCGAGGCCAGCTTTCCGATCCACCGCGACGCCCCGCTGCTGGAGGACCAGTCAACGGAGTCCGAGATTCTCGAGACAGGGATCAAGGTGATCGACCTGATCGAGCCTTACCTCAAGGGCGGCAAGATCGGACTGTTCGGCGGAGCGGGCGTCGGCAAGACCGTGATCATCATGGAACTGATCAACAACATCGCCCTCCAGCACGGCGGTGTGTCGGTCTTCGCCGGCGTCGGCGAGCGCACTAGGGAAGGCAACGACCTGTGGCTCGAAATGCAGGAATCCGGCGTGGTGAACCCCGACGACTACACCAAGTCGAAGACCGCGTTGATTTACGGCCAGATGACCGAGCCGCCGGGCGCCCGGCTGCGGGTCGGGCTGACCGGACTGACGGTGGCCGAGTATTTCCGCGACGTCGAAGGCCAGGACACGCTGCTGTTCATCGATAACATCTTCCGCTTCACCCAGGCGGGCTCGGAAGTGTCAGCGCTTCTGGGCCGCATGCCCTCGGCGGTCGGCTACCAGCCGAACCTCGCCACTGAGATGGGCGCGTTGGAAGAGCGGATCACCTCGACCAAGAAGGGGTCCATCACGTCGGTGCAAGCGATCTACGTGCCGGCGGACGACTACACGGATCCGGCCCCGGCGACAACGTTCACCCATTTGGATGCGACGACCAACCTGTCGCGCGAGATCGCCTCGTTGGGCATTTATCCGGCGGTGGACCCGCTGACCTCGACGTCGCGCATCTTGGATCCGAACGTCGTGGGCAACGACCACTACGACGTGGCCCAAGCGGTGAAGCGCGTGTTGCAGCGCAACAAGGAGCTGCAGGACATCATCGCGATCCTGGGTGTCGAGGAATTGTCCGAAGAGGACAAGCTGATCGTATCGCGGGCGCGCAAGATCCAGCGGTTCCTGTCCCAGCCGTTCCATGTGGCCGAGCAGTTCACTGGCACCAAGGGGTGCTACGTGAAGCTTTCGGACACTATCCGCGGTTTTCGCGAGATCGTCGACGGGCAGCATGACGAGCTGCCGGAGCAGGCGTTTTACATGGTCGGCACGATCGAAGAGGCGCTGGAGCGCGGCCGCGAGCTGGCCACGTGAGTTAGCCGGGAGTCCTTGCAAGCGACTTCGGCTAGCGGCGGATGGCTGGGCGAGGCTTCAGGCTTGGCATTCTCGCCTCCAATCCGTAGCGCAACCGCTCGAAGCGCCGGACGCTAGGTGTCCAACTCCCGGGCACCCGCTCACGCGACCTCTAGGGTCCCGCGTTCTGGTTGCGATCGAGGAAGGCATCCAGAAACGCAGGCAGCCGACGGTTCGCCAGCTTGCCAATCGCCGAGTGCTGAACGATTGGTTCAGTCCCTCGCTGTGTCACTCCGTGAAGAATCTCCATTCATTCAGCCGGTCTGGATCGTAATTGGGATTGAGGGTAGGCATCTGCGCGCCGACTTCATGTCGCCAGCGGCGAAGCTCGTTCAACAATTGCTTTGACTTTTCCGGCATCGAGTAGACCAGGTTCACGGTCTCGCCGATATCGTTCTCGATGTCATAGAGCTCCGCCTGCGTTCCGTCGAAATGTTCGATCAGTCGGAATCGCCCCATGCGTATGACTCCGTGGGGCGACGCTCCTCCGCGATGGTAGTGAGGGTAATGCCAAAAGAGGGCGTTCCGTCCAAGCGGTCGTTGCTCCAGCAGTAGAGGGAGGAGGTTGACGCCATCAAGTTTCTGCCCCTCCGCCCGTTCCTGCCCGGTCAGCGCCTGCAGCGTTGGGAAGAAATCGATGCTACTGACTGGCTCGCTCGTCTCGATTCCTCCCGGGACGTTTCCGGGCCACCGGATAATGAGTGGCACACGATAGGCGCCTTCATACGCGGCACCCTTTCCGCCCCGCAAAGGGGCGTTGTTGGTCTTCTGCGGCCTGTCTGCATAGTGGTTGCCGCCGTTGTCCGAAGTGAATATGAACAGAGTCTCGTCCGCCAGTTGCAGGTCGTCGAGCGACTGCATGATCCGGCCGACATTCTCGTCCAGACTGTGAATCATGCCGGCATTTACCGGATTGCGCTGGACATGTTCGGAGGTAAGCTTGGCTGCGTATTTCCGCGTAAGTTCTTCCTTGGCTTGGGTTGGCCGGTGAGGTGTTGAATACGCTACGTACATGAAGAACGGGCGATCATGGGACCGCTCGAGCCTCCGTATCACCTCGTCGGTCAAGCGGTCGGTGAAGTAGTCACCTTCTTCGCCGGTCATGTTCTTGACGTTTGGCCAAGGATAGAAATACCCGCCTGGTCCCCAGGCCGACTCCGCGATGCTGTGGTCGAATCCCTGTGTGACCGGAAAGTGCTCTTCGCGTCCTAAGTGCCATTTGCCGAAGTGGAACGTCTCGTAACCGACCTGTTTCAGCATCTCCGCAAGCGTGAATTCTGCGTGAGACAGATACCGCGGCCAATCCGGCGGTGTCAGGGCGGCATAGGGGCAGTCTAGGCCGCGAATGAAATCGGTCAGATGCAGCCGTGCGGGCGTCTTGCCCGTGAGAATAGCCGCGCGGGTGGGCGAGCAGACGGTCGCTGCGGCGTAGGCGTCGGTGAAACGCAGACCTTGGGATGCCAGCCGGTCAATGCTCGGTGTTTCGTAGAACGTACTGCCGTAACAACCCAGATCCCGCCAGCCGAGGTCATCGGTAAGGACGAGCAGGATATTGGGCGGGGTGGCCCACATCGACGCAGGAATAATCAAGCTGAACAGTCCAACGACAAGCAACGTGGCGATGCGTGGCATTCGTGAGTCCCTCCAGACTATTTCAGCCCCAGGCAAGTCCCTATTCTCGCCTCGATCAAGTCTCGCTCGCACGCTGCCATCACGGCCCATAATCAGAGCGGGGCAACCCTCATCTGCCTCAGGGCTGGGCGGCGGTGCGCACTCATGCGTGGCGGCACCTCGGGGGATGGAACCCAAGCCACTGGTATGTCTCGGACTCATATCGAGCGGGCCATTTCGAGCCCGAGTACACGGTGGCGATTCGCGGACTCGTTCACATAGTGCGCCCGATGTCTTGGGCTCCCTCGTCCCCGGCTGTGGCCGCCGGTGCCCTCAGTGACGCAGCAGCGCTGGCTCCGGATCCGCGACTTGGCCGGGCGCCCGTTGCCCCGAGCCAGGAACGCCGCGGTCTCCCAGTTCTGCCCTAGCTCTGGCGGCGACTCGCATCAGGAGTTCGACCACCTGTGGGTGCTGCGTTGCGAGATTGTGCTGGCTTCCAACGTCTGCCTCCACATCGAACAGCAACGGCTCGCTCGATCCCACGGTGCCAAAGTGAGGGTGCCTGTTGGTCGGTTCCGGCATGGGGACGAACAGCTTCCATTTGCCGGAGCGTACGGCCTGAAGCTCGCCTTCGCGGAAGTAGTACAGCTCGTCTCTCGGGGAACGGGCCGAGCCTCTTCCGAGCAGTGCGTCGCCGACGTCCACCCCGTCGATGTCGCGATCGTTCGGAATCTCCGCGCCCGCCAGCGTAGCGAGCGTCGGCAGCATGTCCAGCATGCTCATCAGTTCGGCGGACTGGGTGCCTGCCGGGATCGTGCCCGGCCACCAGGCGATGGCTGGAACGCGGAATCCGCCCTCGGCAGTGGTGTAGCCGCGCCCGTGCAGCGGGAGGTTGCTGCCGCGCGCGGGACTGCTCGGATCCGGTGCCAGCGGAGCGCCGTTATCCGACGTCCACAAGACAAGCGTCGTGGCGCTGAGTCCGGCCTGGACGAGTTTGTCAAGGATCTGGCCTGTCGACCAGTCGAGTTCCTCGACCGAATCCCCCCACGGGCCGTTGGAACTCTTGCCTCGGAAAGCCTCGCTGGCGAACGGTGCCGCAGTGCTGCCGGGCATGGCGTGCGCCAGGTATAAGAAGAACGGGCGATCCGCATTCTCGTCGATGTAGCGCAACGCTTCTTCGGTGTAGCGCTTGGTGAGCAGATTGCGGTCGACCGGTGCCTCGATCACGGACTCGTCCCGCAGCAATGGCAGGGGCGGCCACTCATCCCCGTCGAAGCGCTGGCGGTTCCGGACTCCCAACCGGCGCGTCATGTCGTCGCTGTAGGGAATGCCAAGATACGAGTCGAAGCCATGCCTGGTGGGCAGGAACTCCGGTTGGTCGCCCAAGTGCCACTTGCCGACGATGGCCGTGGCGTAACCCGCGGAGCGCAGCAGTTCGGCGATCGTGACTTCGTCCGCGTGCAGTCCATAGGGAGAGATCGGACGCAAGACCAGGCCGTCCCGCGGATTCGTGTGCAGGCCGATGCGCTGCGCGTAGCAGCCCGTCATCAGGCTGGCGCGTGACGGCGTGCATACACCCGCGCTGGCATAGAAGTGCGTCAGTTTGCGGCCTTGCCGGGCCATCCGGGTCAGGCTTGGCGTCCGGTGGTGGCGCGAACCGAACGGCTCGATGTCGCCGTAGCCGAGGTTGTCGGCCAGCAGCAGGACTATGTTCGGCGGCCGCGCTTGCGCCGGAACCGGCACCAAGGCCGCCATCAGGACTGCGGCGCCCAGCAGCGCGATCACGCGAACAGATCCTTGATGACCGTCCCGCCAAAGTCGGTCAGCTTCTCGTGGCGACCGTTGTGCAGATACCAGAGCTGGTTCTGGTCCAAGCCGAGCGCGTGCAAGATGCTGGCGTGAAAGTCGCGCATTATGAAGGGCCGGTCCACGGCGCGCAGACCGAACTCGTCCGTGGCGCCGATGGCCTGGCCGCCCCGCACACCGCCTCCGGCGAACCACATGGTATAGCCGTGTGGGTTGTGGTCGCGGCCGTTGCCAGCTTCGGATGTGGGCAGGCGCCCGAACTCCGCGCCCCAGATCACGAGCGTCCGCTCCAGCAGGCCTCGCTGCTTGAGATCCTGCAGCAGTGCCGCGACCGGCACGTCGCTGTGTCCTGCCATCTTTTCGTGGTTCTGCTTCAGGTGCTTGTGCGCGTCCCACTGCATGCTCAGCGGGCCGCCGCCGGAGTAGATCTGGACAAAGCGCACGCCGCGCTCGACGAGTCGCCGCGCCAGCAGCAGTCGCGTGCCGAACTCTCTGGTGTGGTCCTGCTCCAGCCCGTATGAGCGCTTGGTCGCGTCGGTCTCCTTGGTCAGGTCGACGGCTTCCGGCGCGTGGGACTGCATGCGGAAAGCCAGTTCGTAGGCGGCGATTCGAGCCTGCATCTCGCTATCCAGCGGACCGCTGTCGATTTCGTTCATCGCCTGCAGCAGGTCCAGCATGTCGCGCTGGCGGGCCTCGGTCATCCCGGCGGGACGCTTCAGGTGGAGGATCGGGTTGGGGCCGGGCCGCAGCAGCGTGCCTTGGTAGACCGATGGCAGGAATCCCTGGCTCCAGCACGACGTGCCGCCTTCGGGAGTGCCCTCGGGTTGGGGCATGACCACGTACGCGGGCAGGTTCTCCGACTCCGATCCCAGGCCGTACGTCACCCACGAGCCGATGCTGGGGTGGGTGGCGAACAGGCGGCCGTTGTGAACCTCGTACATCGCGGGAGCGTGCACGACGCTGTGCGTGACGAACGACCTGACAAAACAGATGTCATCGACATGCCGGGCCACGTTTGGGAACAGCTCCGAGACCGGCAGTCCGCTCTGGCCGTAGCGCCGGAATCGCCACGGCGTGCCCAAGATCGGGTTGGTGCCGTCCGTGAACTGGCCCCCGACCGAGCCGAAGCTCTCCGGCAGCGGCTCGCCCGCGTGCCGGTTGAGCAGCGGCTTGGGATCGAACGTGTCCATCGAGCTGGGCGCGCCGACGTTGAAGATGAAGATGACCGCGTCGGCCGTAGCCCCGAAGTGCGGCCGCTTGGCGCGGAGCGGATTCGCCGCGGTCTGGGCTAGCGCGGTCTGGGCCAGCAAGTGCTGCAGTGCGAGCGCGCCGAATCCGTTGGCCGCGCGGAACAACAGGTCGCGCCGCGAAGTCGCGCCGAGAGTGGCTGCGTCGCTAGGGTCGGTAGACGAATTCATTGCGGTTCAGCAAGACGAGCGCGAAGTCGTGCAGCGCGCCGGATTCCGACCGGAGAAAGCTGCCGGCCAGAGCGCGCTCGGCCGGAGTGGGCTGGCGGGCCAGCGTGAACTCGAACCCGCGCCTGATTTGGCAATCCGTGTCGGATTCACCGCAATGCCGCAGGATGCGGCCGGCTAGGGAGCGGGATTGATCCTGCATGAAGTCGCTGTTGAGCAGGCTCAGGGACTGCAGGGCGTGAGTCGATGTTTGTCGTACGGAGCACGATGTCATCGTGTCGGGCTGGTCAAAGTTGGCGAGGAAGGGCAGGCGCACCGTGCGCTTGTTCAGCAGGTACAGGCTGCGCCTGTCGTGCTGGTGACGGTCGGGGGTGACGGGCCAGAGGTTGTCCGGCTCGGCTTCGGTGAAGATCAGGTCATAGACCTCCCTCTCGATCGGGATGCGCACCGGCCGGCCGGTCAGCGAGCGGTTGAGGCGGCCGGAGGCCGCCAACGCGCTGTCGCGGATCGCTTCGCCGGACAAGCGCCGGCGATGGGCGCGCCAGTACCAGCGGTTGTCCGGATCGATCGCAGCCTGCTTCGGGTCCATCTCGGAGGACTGCCGATAGGCGCTCGAGAGGACGATCAAGCGGTCGATGGCCTTGACGCTCCAGCCTTCGCCGGCAAAGCGCAACGCTAGGGCGTCGAGTAGCTCCGGGTGTGTAGGCATGCCCCCGAGCAGCCCGAAATTGTTCGGATCCCGCATCAGGCCCCGGCCCATGCGGAATTCCCAGATGCGGTTGACCATCACGCGCGCTACCAGAGGATTCCGCTCCGAGGTCAGCCACCGTGCCAAGGCGGACCTGCGCCCGCGTCCGACGGACGGCGCTTCCAAGCCCAGCGTCCCGACCGCTTGCGGGAAGCCCGGCGAGACGGCCTCGCCCTTGCGGCGGTAGTCGCCGCCCTGCAGGATGTGGCTGGGCGGAGCTTCCTCGAGGTTGGCCACGGCGAAGGCGGCCGCGGGCGGATCGGGCCGATGCAGCTCTAGGGCGTGCAGCTGCTGCCTAAGATCTGCCCTGTGCCGCCGGGTGTCTGGGGGCATGAGCGGAACGATCTCGTACCAGACCGGTTTGATCTGCGACTCGGCTTCCTTGGCCAAGCGCGCTTGCTCTTCGGTGCGGTTGTCTTCGGCGATCTCGAGCGCCGCGGCGAACGCGGGCTCCAGAGCCGCCCGCTTGCGTTCTCGGACCTGGGTGTTGAATGGCTCTTCGATCTCTTCGAGCTGGGCCTTGAGCGGTTCAACCCGGGCTTCGTGCTCGGCAACGGCCTTTTCCTGGGCGGCGATCTCCTCCTCGCTAGCGATGGGCAGGTCCTTGAGTTCGGTCGCTCCGAAGAAGGACTCCAAGCGGTAGTAGTCCTCTTGGCTGATCGGGTCGAACTTGTGGTCATGGCAGCGCGCGCACTGTACCGTCAGCCCCAGCAGGCCCTGTCCTACACCAAGCGCCATTTCTGTCAGGACCTCTTGGCGAGCCTCTTCCTTGTCCTGATTGCCGGAGGTGACATGGCGCGGCCCCGCACCGTGAAACCCGGTCGCTAGCAGAGACTCGTTGCTGGCCGGAAAGAGCTCGTCACCGGCCACCTGTTCCCGCACGAAGCGGTCGTAGGGCTTGTCCGAATTGAACGCGCGGACCACGTAGTCTCGATAGCGCCAGCCGTGCTCCCTGTAGCCGTCGCGCTCGAAGCCGTCCGTGTCCGCAAAGCGGACCACGTCAAGCCACTTCTGCGCCCAGCGCTCGCCGTAATGCGGCGACGCCAACAGCGAATCGACCAGGCGCTCGTACGCGTGCGGCGACGGATCGGAGAGAAAGGACGCCGCTTGCTCGGGCGTTGGCGGCAGGCCTGTCAAGTCGAGGCAGACCCGACGCAGCAAGCGCTCCTTGCTCGCTTCTGGCGACGGCTCCAGACCGTGCTCTCGCAGGGCTTGCCGAACAAAGGCGTCGATCGGGTTGCTGGCCCAAGCGGTCCGGACCGCGGCCGGTTCGGGGCGTGTCGGCGGGCGGAACGACCAGTACTGGCTGGACGGTTCCGAGCTGCCGGCTGCGTTCAGGGGGGCAAGTCCCAGCGACGCGCCCAGACACACCGCCACGGTGGCCAGCGATTCGGTCAACGCCCGGCCCACGAGACCCATTATATGGACATCCTGCTAGCGCTTATCGGTATCTGTCTCGGGAGCCATCAATTCCCCCTGCCGTTGGATGGCCGCTTCGATTTCCGCCACTACCTCCGGATAGCGGTCGGCGACATTCCATCGTTCGCCGAAATCGGTGCTGAGATCGAACAGCTGCGGTGAGCGGTGCTTCTTGTGGTTGGCGTAGCCCCTCCAGCCGATCTGCTTCTCCGTGCCCAGGGAATCCCAGGACTCCAAGACCAGCTTGAATTCGTCCATGCGGGCCGCCCACAGATTGCCGGGCTGGCCATAGTAGAACCACTCGTGTCGCGGGCTCGCCTCGCCCCGCAGCAGCGTGCCCGACAGATCGATCGAGTCGAATTCCTTGCCGTCTGGAAGGCTTGCGCCCGTCAGCGCGGCGACCGTGGCCATCAAGTCCACGTTGACGCCGATCCCGTCGACCACGGCGGGCTGGATCTTCCCTGGCCAGTAGAAGATACCCGGCACGCGCAGTCCCCCGTCCCAGCCGGTAAGTTTTCCGTCCCGCAGCCCGCCGGGCGAGCCGCCGAGGTCGAAATACGTTAGCCAAGGACCGTTGTCGCTACTGAACCAGATCAGAGTGTCTTCGGCCACTCCGGCTCGCTCCAGAGCGCCAACCACCTCGCCGACCGACCAGTCGAGTTCTTCGATTACGTCGCCGTAGAGTCCCGCGTCGCTGTGCCCTTCGAAGTCCGGTGAGCGGAAGATGGGCACGTGCGGCATGCTGTGTCCGATGAACAGCATGAAGGGCTGGTCGGCCTGCTCGCCGATCCAGCGCACCGCTTCCTCGGTGTATCGCTTTGTCAGCGTGGGCTGATAGGCCGGTGTCTCGACAGCCTCCCTCTGGCGATACAGCGAGATCGGGAAGTCCGCGCTGGTAGCGTTCTTGATGTTCTCGTAGGTGCGCTCGAAGCCTTCCCGCAGCGGCGCGTCGTTGCTGCCGACAAGCCCGAAGAAGGCATCGAAGCCTTGGTCGTTGGGATGCGAGCCCTGGTAGTTGAAGCGCCCGCTCAGGCCCCACTTTCCGACATAGGCCGTCGCGTAGCCGCGCTGCTTGAGCATTTCGGCCATGGTGACCTCGTTGTCGGGCAGGTCAGCCCACAGGTTCTTGCCGTTGCGGTGGATCCGGATCGGCATTCGCCCGGTCACCAGGGCGACGCGGCTGGGATTGCACATCGGCGCGGAGGCGTAAAACGACGTCCAGCGCTGGCCTTCGCTGGCGATGCGGTCGATGTTCGGGGTTCGAATCAGAGGGTGGCCCTGAATCGACAGATCCCCGTACCCGAGGTCGTCAGCGAGTATGAGCACGACGTTCGGAGGCCGCGCTTCAGTTGGCGCGCCCGCGTCGCAGGCCGTGGTCGCCGCGGCTAGCAGGATGGCTCCGATCGTTGCAAGGAGGGTGCGCCCTATGGGCCGAGATGTATCCGTTCGGGTGGATCGCGACTGTGGCATCAGCTTGTTGAAGCTACCATTGTCTCCACTGTGGCAACCCGACCGCCATTCGCGAGAGGGCGGCAAGCCGCCTGCTCGTGGCGTTGCGCGGCGGGATGATGCTAACTTGAGTCTCTAGTCCGGGTCGCAGGCACCAAATCGCGCCGAGGCCGGATTTCTGGCCATGGCTGCACTTGGCATTCCGACGGCAAGAGTGCCGGTCCTACTTCGGGCATCGGTAGCGCTGCCCGCCGCCTTATTCGCTTGGTTCTGTTCGCTGGTGCCGCGTGTCTCGTCTGGCGAGACGCTCCATTGGGAGATCGGCTGGATCCCGCAGCAAGGAATCGCGCTGAGCTTCTTCATCGACGGGCTGAGCCTGCTGTTCGCCCTCATCATCACCGGAATCGGCACGCTGATCGTGCACTATGCGAGCGAGTACATGCGGGGCCGCCCGCAGTTGCCGCGCTTCACCGCGTTTCTCCTAGCCTTCATGCTGTCGATGCTGGGACTGGTGCTGGCCGACAACCTGATCGCACTGTTCATCTTCTGGGAACTGACGGGCCTGACATCCTTCCTCTTGATTGGTTACAAGCACGAGGACGCCGCTGCGCGGCGCGCGGCACTGCAAGCCCTGCTGGTCACCGGAGTGGGCGCCTTGGCGATGCTTGCCGGTTTCGTACTGCTGGGCGAGGCCGCTGGCACGTACAGCTTGCGGGAATTGCTCGCCGGGGGCGCGAGTCTGGCAGGCGCGTCGAATTATCCATGGATCTTGGCGTTGGTCTTGGCTGGTGCCTTCACCAAGTCCGCGCAGTTCCCTGTTCATTTCTGGCTGCCCAACGCGATGGTGGCACCGACGCCGGTGTCGGCCTATCTTCACTCGGCCACGATGGTCAAGGCGGGTGTGTTCCTGCTGGCCCGGATGTCGCCCGTGCTCGGCGGAACCGAGGCGTGGAGTGTGACGCTGGTCTGCCTCGGCGCGGTCACCGCGGTCTATTCGGCATTGGCCTCAGTGACGCGCACGGACCTAAAGCAGGTCTTGGCTTACACCACCGTGATGGCGCTGGGGACGTGTGTGATGTTCCTCGGCCTGGCCGGCGAGCCGGAAAGCACGGCGCATACCGCCGCCGCTGTCGCGGCCGCAGCCTTCATCCTCGTGCATGCCTTGTACAAGGCTGCATTGTTCATGGCTGTCGGTACGATCGAACACGCAACAGGCAGTCGCGATATTGCCCGCCACGGCGGTTTGCGCCACAAGCTCGGCCCGACATTCGTGGGCACGGTACTCGCAGCTGTCTCGATGGCTGGCTTGCCACCGTTCGTCGGCTTTGTCGGCAAGGAACTGCTGTATACGAGTGCGTATGAATCGCGATTCGGCGCGTTTGCCCTATTCGCCATCGTCGCCGCTAGCGTGCTCATCGTGACGGCCGCCATGCTGGTGGCCGTGGTGCCGTTCTTCGGAACGATGACGCAATCCGCTCGGGACGCGCACGGCGTTACTTGGCAATTCTGGATCGGTCCATTGCTGCTGGGACTGCTTGGCTTGGTTGGAGGAGTTGCGACCGCTCCCGTGTTTCACGGTCTGGTGTTGCCTGCTGCTGCGGCGATTGCACCACTACCGGAGCATTTCGAGCCCGCGCTCTGGCACGGCTTCAACCCCCTGTTGCTGCTATCGCTCGCCACCTGGGCCCTCGGGGCGTTCGTCTTCTGGCAGCGACCGGTGATACTGTCGCTGCCGGGGAAGCTCCTCGACGTCTTGCCAGTCACCGGCGATCGGGTCTATGACGCGGCCATGGATGGTATCGCGCGGTTCTCCACTGCGCTGACCCGCCGCATGCAGTCCGGCATCCAGCGCCGCTACATTCTGGCGGTCTTCGCCACCCTGGCTCTGAGCGTCGGCGCAACCCTGGTGGCCAAGGACGCGATTTACCTACCTTCGCAAATGCCCAGCGTGACTTTCGGCGAGTGGGCCTTGGTGGCCGTGATTGCAGCGTCCGTTCTGACCGTTATCTTGACCCGTTCGCGTTTATTGGCGATCTGTGCCCTGGGCGTGGTCGGCACGGCCATCAGCCTCGTCTTCCTGCTACGCGGGGCGCCTGACGTAGCCATGACCCAGCTGATTGTCGAGACTCTGGTAGTTGTGATCGTTGCCATCGTCTTGCTCAAGCTGCCCGATTTCCGGAATGAGATCCGCCAGCCGCTCAGGGCGCGCTGGCGCGACGGTGCCATCGCGGTCGCGGTCGGCACTGTGACCACCCTTGTGCTGCTCGCGGTCACCGCTCGCCCGCCACAGCTTGAACTGACCGAGTATTTCGAGTCGATGGCGGTTCCGGGCGGCCACGGACACAACATCGTCAACGTCATACTGGTCGATTTCCGTGCCATGGACACGCTGGGCGAGATCTCGGTCTTGGTACTTGCCGCAGCGGCCGTCTGCGCCCTGATTCGACGCCGGTCTCGCTACCGCTTTGATCGCTTTCTAAGGCTCCAAGCGGGCCACTCTACGCGTCCGGGGCGCGCGCGGGCATCGAGGGAGGGCGCATGAATACGCTGATCCTTCGCGAGACCACGCGTGTGCTCTTCACGTTGATTCTCGTCTTCTCGGTGGCAACGCTCTTGCGCGGTCACGACGCACCGGGCGGCGGCTTCGTCGGCGGGCTGATTGCGTCGATCGCATGCAGCCTCTATGTCTTTGTGGCCGATCCGAAAGACGTGCGCCGCTTGGTTCGCACCGATCCGCTCAAGACTGCCGCAGCCGGGCTCGCGCTAGCGATCGTTTCGGGGTTGATAGGAATCCTGTCTGGCGGGCATCCTTTCCTGTCCGGCCAATGGGCGGAGATCGGCGGCGTCAAGCTCGGCACGCCGCTCCTGTTTGACTTCGGGGTCTACCTGGTGGTTGTGGGCGCCGTCCTTACCTTCGTGCTCGAGATCAAGGAGCCCGCGTCTGTGCGTCCGGCCGACAGCGACAAGTGATCACAGTGCTCTGATGGAAGCGGTCATCGCAGTCTTGGTTGGGGTCTTGATGGCCTCGAGCGTGTATCTGATGCTGCGCCGGAACTTGGTGCGCTTCGTTTTGGGTTTGGCCCTGATCTCGCACACCGCGAACCTGCTGATCTTCTCCTCCGGCGGTCTGCAGGGCAGGTTTCCTCCGCTGATCTCCCCCGGCGAGCTCGAGCCGGTTCCGGGGGCGGCGAATGCCCTGCCGCAAGCGCTGATGCTCACGGCGATCGTGATTTCCTTTAGCGTGTTCGCCTTCCTGCTGGTGCTAGCCTTCCGGACTTACCAGCGCCTGGAAACCGTGGATCCCGACGCGATGCGCTCTGCCGAGCCGGTGCCGGCGGAGGCCGGAACGAATGGATCGGTCGCTGGAGGTCCGCAATGAGCTGGCTGCTCGCCGGGGCCATCGTGTTGCCGCTGGCCTGCGGAGTTCTGGGCCTGTCCCTGCGGCCGCAGCGCGCCATGCAGCAGTGGGTCAGCCTTGTGGCGGGCATAGGGCATCTAGGGATCGCAACCGCGCTGTTGGTGACGGTCTGGACCGACGGCATCTTGGTGGTGCAGGTCGGCGGGTGGCCGGCTCCGTTCGGGATCACGCTGGTTGCCGACCACTTCAGCTCGGCCATGGTGCTGATCACCGCCATCATGGGCGTGGCGACAATCGTCTACGCCCTTTGCGACATCGACCAGAGATCGCTCGTCAAGGACTTCCACCCTCCCCTGCAAGCTCTGATCGGGGCGGTCTGCGGCGCCTTTCTCACCGGGGACATCTTCAACCTGTACGTCTGGTTCGAGGTGATGCTGATCGCTTCCCTGGCGCTGCTGATTTCCGGGGGGCGCAAGGCGCAACTGGATGGTGCGGTGCGCTATGCCGCGCTGAGCCTGGTCGCCACCACGCTGCTCCTCAGCGGCATCGGCCTGCTATACGGCATGACCGGCACGCTCAACATGGCCGACCTGCACTTGCGCGTGCAGCAGGTCGAAAACCAAGGGTTGCTCTCGGTCGTGGCGATTCTGTTCATCGTGGCGTTCGGCATCAAGGCGGCGGTGTTCCCGTTGTTCTTCTGGTTGCCTGCCAGTTACCACACGCCGAAAGTGGCGGTGTCGGCGATCTTCGCCGGGCTGCTGACCAAGGTGGGCGTGTATTCGATGATCCGGGTCTTCACGCTGATCTTCACCCACGATGTCGGCTACACGCACGGCATCTTGCTTTGGACCGCCGGCCTGACGATGGTCACTGGCGTGCTGGGCGCCGCCTCACACAACGAGCTCAGGCGCATTCTTTCGTTCCACATCATCAGCCAGATCGGATATATGGTGTTGGGGCTGGCCCTGTTCACTCCGCTGGCCTTGGTGGGTGCGGTGTTCTACATCTTGCATCACATCATCGTCAAGGCCAATCTCTTCTTCGTGGCGGGGGCGGCCGAGCGGCTGTCAGGATCGAGTGACCTGAAAACCTTGGGCGGAGTGTATCGCGAGCAGCCGCTGCTGGCGGCGCTGTTCTTCGTGCCGGCCTTTTCGCTGGCAGGCTTGCCGCCGCTGTCCGGGTTCTGGGCGAAGCTACTAGTGATCAAGGCGTCGTTGGCGAGCCAGCAGTACTGGATCGCTGCAGTGGCGTTGGCCGTGGGACTGCTAACGATGTATTCGATGACCAAGATATGGGTCAACGGGTTTTGGAAGGCGCGCCCTGCTTCTACCGCAAAGCCTGCGGCGCTGTCGCGGCTTAATCGCGCGCTGTTGCTGGGCCCGATCATTTGCTTGGCGGCCATCACCCTCGCAATCGGTCTGTGGCCGGGGCCGCTCTATGATCTGGCAGAGCGCGCCGGCCACGAGCTCATGGCCCCGTCCAACTATGTCGAGGCAGTCTTGGGTCCGAGCGAGACTGCTGCGCTGGGCGCTGGCGCGGAGGTGGTGGAGTGAGGAATCCGTTCCATTACAACCTGCTGCTGGCTGTGGGCTGGTGCGCGCTGATGGGTCGGCTGACTGTGGCCGATCTTGCCGTGGGCTTCGTGCTCGGGGGTATTGCGCTCAGCATTTCCAGCCCGATGTTCGGCCGCATGCGCTATTACGATCGGGTCTTCAATCTTGCCCGTTTGCTGCTCTATTTCATGCGCGTGTTCCTCGCTTCCTGCGCTCGCGTCGCATGGGATGTCCTCACGCCCGTCCACAAGGCGCGGCCCGCGATCGTGGCGATTCCACTGAGCGTCAAGGACCCGATCCAGATCGTCACTCTTGCGAATCTGATCTCGCTCACACCGGGCTCGCTCAGCCTCGACGTGAGCCCGGATCACAAGACGCTGTATGTGCATTGCATGTTCGTCGATGATCCGGACGAGGTCCGTCGGGACGTCAAGGCGGGTCTGGAGCGGCGTGTGATGGAGGCACTGCAATGAGCGGAATGGGGGAGCATTCCGTGATCCTCGGGTGGGGAATCGATATCTGCGCCGCGCTGGCACTGTCGGCGATCTTGATCGCGTTCGTGCGCATGGTGAAAGGGCCGACCCTGGTTGACCGGGTGGTGTCGGTCGACCTGATCACGGTGCTCGCAGTAGCGGTGGCAGGACTATTCGGTATCGCCAGCGGCCACTCGGCGATTCTTGATGTCGCGGTTGCCACGGCCCTGGTCGCGTTCTTGGCCACGGTCGCGTTCGCATGGTTCGCGAATCGGCGCGCTGACCAGTTCGAGTCCAACACGACCCCGGGCGCGGCTAAGGAGGGCGAATAATGGCGGAGATGGGCTCGTTGCGGGACTGGATCACGGCAGTGGTCTTGGTGTCAGGCGGCTTCTTCCTGTTCGTGGCCAGTCTCGGCGTCCTGCGCCTGCCGGACGTGATTGTCCGCATGCATGCCCTCACGAAGGCCGGTGCCCTCGGTGCGGGGCTGGTTTTCGTCGCTGCGGCCATACATTTCCGTGACCCGGCCAGCATCGCCATCTCGCTGCTGGCGGTTATCTTTCTCTTGTCTACGGCGCCGGTCGCCGCGCATGCGATTGCCCGTGCGGCCTACCGCCTAGGTGTCCCGTTGTGGGAAAAGACACACCTCGACGAGTGGCAGGGCAAGTATGCTCCCATGCACAAGTCTCCCGAGGGCTCGGACTAGGCGTAGTCCGAAGGTTGCGTGCTGCCGGGTCCGAACAAGACTGCGGTGCCCATATGAGGGCGCAGTTCGCCTGGTCGGATTCGAGCCGACAGTACCGGAACAGCCAGGGCGGCTATCGCTCCCAAGGGCGAAAGCTCAAGAACAGGCGGCTCCCGAATCATAGGTTGCCGCCGCCAGGCCGGCCGAACTGATGTCGACTGCACCCCTGCGTCGTGACCGCAATCACTCCAAGCGCCGGATTCTTATGTTGCGAAACCAGACCCGGCTGGCATGGTCTTGCAACACGATCCTGCCAGATCTGGCTTGGGCGAAGCCTTCGTCCCTGCCGGCTGCCTGGGCCCTTGCGGCGAAGTCCGAACTGCCAAGGTCGAATTCCACTACTTTCTGCCCGTTGAGCCAATGCTCCACACGGTCGCCGCGCGCTACGACCCGGAGAGTGTTCCACTCGCCGGGAGGGCGCGACCAATCACCCCGCGGCGCGTACAGCCCATAGGCTGATCCCACCCTGCGGTTCGCGTGCTGCTGCGAGGCTGGGCGCGCGTTGTCAGCGAGCTGGTAC
Source organism: Terriglobia bacterium (assembly GCA_009841225.1). Classification (GTDB taxonomy): domain Bacteria; phylum Acidobacteriota; class Terriglobia; order Bryobacterales; family UBA6623; genus VXMF01. Next base: position 149,116 of record VXMF01000012.1, read on the forward strand.
TCGATGGCGGCCGCGACCGGGTTTCCAGTGCCCACGAACCTGTAGAAGACTCCGCTGTTGCCGAGTTCGCCGAGCTTCCACTCGAGGCGCAGGTCGAAGTCCGCGAACTCGTCGGAAGTGGCGAGGTTCCCGGGTCGGCCCTCGACTAGCAACACGTTGTCCTCGACCCGCCAGCCGCCGCTCGGCTCCTCTCGCGGGAGCACGGTCCACCCTGAGAGGGTCGAGCCGTCAAAGAGCGCTTCGAAGCTAGGTTCGGCGGCTAGTGCGGCACCGTGGAGCGCCAGCAGGGCGAGCGCGAGCCTCACAACTCGCGCACCTGTTCGCTCTCGAGATCGAAGCCCATCGCCTTGTTGCGGCGATGGGCTTCCACCCCCAGGCTTACTGCGACCTGGGAGCGGTAGCCGAGTTCGCCATCGAGCGGGGCGGGCTTGCGCGTCCGAATCGACTCCAGGAAGTGCTGCCTGAACGACTTCGATGGAGGGGCCTGTATGTGTAGGGAGGGCATGATCGAAAGTGCCACGGCGCGCTCTTCGAATACACCTTGGAAGTAGCTATCGCGTTCCTCGCCAGGAGACTGGATCTGAGGTCGGGACCGAGAGTCCTCATCGTAGCGCTGCTTCCAACGCGGCTCCGCCAGCAGCATGGACAGCACTTGGCGCTTGCGTCTCTCGCTAAGGCCCGTGAAGTTGGTGGGCCGCACAGGGCGGCGCTCCTCGACCCACGTTCCCATGGCGTCCAGGCCGGTGTTCGCGACGCGTTCCTTGAAGCCATCGATGAAGGGTTCCTCCGGCACCAAGCGAATGCTCTGCGGGCGCAGGTGGTTGCCTTCGAAGTGGATGTTGGCCTCGTGGCCGCGCACGACGATCGGAAGCTCGACCGAGTTTTGTAGCGAGCCGGAGCACACGATGGTGTGCTTGCTGGGGAAATCCAGCGCCACGACAAGCACGTCCGGCACCTCCATCACGGATTCGGGAGTGCCGTAGTTTCCGCCGGCAGAAACCGCCCGAATCGGGAATTCCCGTCCAAGGACCTGGATCAGCGGCGTGACGTGGTGGTAGTACAGATCGGTGGCGATCCCGCCCGAGTAGTCGCGGTAGCGCCTCCAGCGGAAGAACCGCTCCCGTGAGAACGGCCTCTTCGGAGCGCTGCCGAGGAAGGCTTCCCAGTCCAAGTTCTCGGGACTGGCGGACTTGTCGATGACGTAGTTGAAGGGGGGCTCTCGGGTGTTGCGGCTGCGGCTGGTCTGGCTCCACAGGATCTTCCCCAGCAGGCCTGCCGAGACCAGCTTGCGAGCGGGCTCCCAGATTCCGTGGGCGATGTGTTCGCTATCTACGGCGAGGATGCGACCGGTCTGCTCGGCGGTTTCCACCATCTGCTTGGCCTCGGCGATGGTCAAGCTCATCGGCTTTTCCACGTCCACGTCCTTGCCGGCCCGCATCGCTGCGATCGCCATCGGTGCGTGCCAGTGGTCGGGGGTGCAGACGATTACCGCGTCCACGTTCGGATCTTGGATGAGGTCTTCGTAGCGCCGGTACCCCTTCGCCGAAGTTTGCGTAACCCCCTGGTCAAGCCGCGGAGCGTAGATGTCGCAGACCGCGGTCACTTTTGAACCCGGGCTATTGCTGTACTCGTTCAGATGCCCACGCGAAATATTGCCCAATCCGATCACCCCGATGCCGATGACGTCGTTTGCGCCTCGAATCTTCGAGTACGAGGCAGCTGTTGCGGCGATGGCGGCGCGGCTTGCGAATCCCCGGCGTGATATCGGAGTCATAGAAGGCATTTTAGACCCACTCGATTTCTCTTGGGGGCGCTGCCGACAAAGTCTGGCCGCGCTGAAGTGGCGGCTAAGCGATATGCGAGAATCACGTCTTGAAGCCAGCGGTAGCGTCCATATTGCTGATCGGTTGCTGCCTTGTGGCGGCTACGCGATTCGAGGATCCGAAGCCGCCCGGGCCTGCTTCCGTCGAAGATCGCGCCGAGGCCGAGCCGTCTGCCCATCCCGCAGTAACGCTCCACGCGCGGCCCAGACCGCTCGCGCCGGGTGCGGTGACCGAGGACTGGCCGGCTTTTCTCGGCCGCACCGGACAGCCGGTCTCCGGCGAGACCAGCCTCTTGCGCGAGTTCGGACCCGACGGGCCGAAGCTCCTGTGGGAGCTGTCCAAGGGTACCGGTTACAGCTCGCCGTCCATCCGAGGCGACTACCTCGTGTACCTCCACCGTTCAGGGAACCAAGAGGTCATCGAGTGCCTGCGGCCAGAAACAGGAGAGCGCTACTGGAGCTACCGCTACGGAACCGACTTTAGGGACCGTTACGGCTATAACAACGGGCCGCGCTCGAGTCCGGTCATAGACGGCGACCATGTGTACACGTACGGGGCGCAGGGGAAGCTGCACTGCCTCCGGCTCAAGACCGGACAAGTCGTCTGGCACCGCGACATCGCCGCCGAGTTCGGCGTGCCTCAGGACTTCTTCGGGATCGCCACCACGCCGTTGATCGAAGGGGATCTGCTGATTTTGAACGTAGGCGCTCCGGGTGGTCCGGAGGTGGTCGCCTTCAACAAGCTGACCGGGCGCATGGTATGGGGTGCCGGCGATCAGTGGGGTGCCAGCTATGCGACCCCAGTCATCGCCCGTGTCCATGGCGAGCGGCGGCTTTTCGTGCTCGGCGGCGGCGAGAGCAGGCCTCCGGCCGGAGGATTGCTGTCGATCAACCCGCGTGACGGCGCGCTGGACTTCAGGTTCCCCTGGCGCAGCCGGAGTTATGAGTCTGTCAACGCGTCGTGTCCGGTCGTGACCGGCAATCGGGTGCTTGTCTCGGCCAGCTACCGTACCGGAGCGGCGTTGATCGAAGTGGAGTCCGACTGGACCTTCGCCAAGCTCTGGGAGAACTCCGACTTCGATCTGCACTGGACGACCGCCGTATACGATCAGGGCCACTACTACGCGTTCTCGGGTCGCAACGAGCCCGACGCAAAGCTGACCTGCGTGAACGCCAGCAGCGGGGAAACGGTTTGGAGCGAGTCGCTGGAGTGGCAGGAAACAGTTCAAGTGCAGGGAGAGGCACGGACCATCTACGCGAGCCCCTTCCGGGGCAACTTGCTGAAGGTCGACGGCCGGTTCCTCGCGCTTGGCGAGCACGGGCACCTGCTGTGGCTGGATCTCTCGCCTGCGGGCCCGAAAATCTTGGACCGCACCAGGCTGTTCCTGGCGCGCGAGACGTGGGCGCCGCCGGTCATTAGTCGCGGGCTGCTCTACGTGAGCCAGAACTCGCGTTCGATCGACCCGGCGGCCGGTCCGCGCTTGCTCTGCTTCGACCTGCGGGGTCCGTAGCGGTCGGGGCAGCGAGCCCTCCCGCCGATGCCGTCTGTTCCGCCCGCGCTGCCTGAGCGCGGTTGTCACGGCTGCTCCGGCAACACTTCGAACAGCACCGCCGTGCGGTCGACGAACACCTTGTGCAGCCCCCAGCGAGCCGGCTCGCTCGCCACGGCTTGGGCCTGAGGGAAGTAGGGGTCGCGTGGGTCCACGTTGAACACCACGTAATCGATACCGTGCTGTCGCAGTAAGGCTGCCGCCGATGCGTGCGCAGCGCCCGGGGCAACCTCGATTCCCACGAATTCAAACGACTCGGGCTGCACCCTCTCCCAGCGGCCAGCGGGGGCAAGCACCGCAAACTCCAGCGTGGCCTGTGTGTCGGCAGCTCTTCCGGGATGCACCAGCTCGACACCATCGACGACCATGCTCTGGTTGAAGCGGATCTCGAGTTCCATCCCCGATGCTGCCGGCTGCCGCGACGTCCACGTGGTGAACGGATTTCCGTCGATCAGTCGATTCGCGTGCCATCGCAGAGGCTGCGCCCGTGCGGTCCATTGCGGGCCCGCGCGTACGGGGCGACCGTTGCTAAGGATGCGAACCTCAGAGGCCGACCAAGAACTGGCATTGTGGTCACGGGCCTGCTCCACGCGCACCCCTCGGACGGGACGCGGCGGCCAAGCCGCGCGGACTGCACTGTCTGGAATATGAGAGGGCTTCAGGGGAGCCAGCACCGCATCGGCCAAGTCTTGGTTCTCCAATCCTTGGTAGGAAACAAGGAGTTCTGCGTCAAAGTACGCTTCCGGCAGGTCGGTAAAGGACAGCACGCGCATGTCGCTGCCGCCGAGCTGGCCGATCCGGTCAGCCAGCAAGAAGAACTTCACATTTCTAGCCAGGTGCCATTTCTGAGGCTCCAGCCGCAGCGCCGCCCGCCAGGGCATGCCTTCCACGCTCCACAGATCGGGGTGGTACCAGCGCGAGCGCTGCGCGGGCCACGACGTGACGCATTGACCGGCCAGCAAGAGTGCCACAATGCCGTGGCGCAGCCGGAGCGGCGCGGCTTCCAGCGCCAGGCCGATGGCGAGCAAGGCGAACGGCAAGCTGGGGATCAGGAATCTCGCTCCGGCGTTGGCGAGCCAAGGAGTCGCGCTGACCACGGCAGCCGCCAGCAGTGCCCGGGTGAGCGGTCTCTTCCAAGCGATCAGGGCGATCGGCAACAAGAGGATCATCCAGCCCAGCGAACCGGCGTAGCGCTCTCCGATGACTAGGTCGAACGGTGCTGCGAGCAGCTGTTCCCAACGGTCGAACGGGCCTTGGCGATAAGAGCGCATCGCGAACTTGTAAGCCGTTTCCCACTCAACGCTGAAATATGGATTGGGGAACCACTCGTTAAAGAACGGAGCGAGGGGATTGCCCGTGAATATCGCGTTCTTGACCAGCCAGGGCAGCCCGACGACGGCAGCCGGGACTCCGGTCCGTGCGAACAGCCCCGCTAGCGATCTCACCGAGCCCCCCTTGAACAGGCGGTGAAGCGCTGCAGCAATGGCAGCGGCGATCGCTATCGCGCCCGTGTATTTGATGGCGAACGAGAATCCGATCAGAACGCCGAGTACCGCGAGCCATTGCCGCTCGCCGTCGCGCCACCACAGCAGCAGGACGCAGAAGACGGCGAATAGCGTGAAGGCGAGGGCGCAGTCGTTGTAGGCGGAGGTTGCGTCCGGGATGACAACCGGGCACGTGAAGTAGACGACCGTGGCGAACACGCCCGCAAGCTCGGCCCGAAATCTCCGCGCAAGGCATAGGATCCCGCCCGCCGTGGCGATCAGAAAAGACAGGTGGACGAGCTTCGCCGCTGACTCGCGCCCGAACGCGTAAGCGAACAGGTACAGCATCTCGGCCCCTTGTGAGAGTTGGGCGTAGACACTGGTAGTGATCGCTTCGAAACCGTGTGACCGGTAGTAGCGGTGCACGAGGCCGAGGTGATAGCCCATAGCATCGGCCCTGGTTTCTGGCGCGAGCGTGTGGACGACGTATAGGACACCGTAAACAGCGGCTGGAACGTAGAGGAGCAGTTGCGAGAAACGCGGGCTCGAACGGTGCTCCGGAGCTTCAGCGGTCCAGTTCCAACGGCCCCATCGGTACCACGCCAGCGCAATCAGCGCGAACGCGCCCAGTGCGGTGGCGTCGTAAAACCATCCGGCCGCACAGAGGGCGAACACCAGCGTGCTCAGCACTGCGGATCCGCAGCCGAAGGAGAGCAGCCACCCTTCCGCCGGCGTCAGCTTTCCCCGCAAACGCCGCAGTTGGCCGATGGCTGTCCGGCCAGCAAGGCAGGCTGCTACAACAGCAAGGGTGCCTCCGGCCAGCACGCTCGCCAGTCGATCCAAGGCTTCGAACAGCGTGGCTTCCATGTGCGTCTGCGACCGGTGCTTGACCAAGGATACGGACTTCGGCACGGACCCGCACGCCGGATCGGACGCAGTCCTCCATTACAGCGGGAACCGGGGCCAGCGCGTTCCAGCGGCCTTTACGGTGCAGGTTGGGAGGCCCGGGGCACGAACTTCTCGAAAGCCGCCATTCCATCGAGGCCACTCCATTCCACTGGGTCGATGCAGAGCTGCCCGGACCCTCAAGCCAGACTCTGCCCGGCTCGATCCGGTCGTTGGAGTGACAGGTTTGGGCTCTTGTGCCTATGGCTGGTTCGCAGCTTTGAAGGGGTCGCGAGTGCGCAGTTCGGGGAATGCACTGAAGTCCCGGTCCCGGGTGAGCAGCGTTTCGACGCCGTGAGCGATGCATATCGCTGCGATGCGTGCGTCGTGCACGGCACCGCCGACGACATGGGGCCGATCCACGAATCGGCCCAGAATCGCGGGAAAGTTGCTAGTCTCGCCGATCAGCCGGTTAGATGGCGACTCGCTCCATGCACGGAACTGGAGCCATGCCTGCCTCGGGGTTGTCGCGGTGTCCTTCCACAGGCGTCGGTTCGTGACCACGCTCAGGAACTCGAAGCAACACGGCCAGGGAATCGCCCAAGGCTGATCTCCCCCGGCGAGTCCCGCCATGATCCTGTGTGCCTGATCGCCTAGGCGTGCCTCGCGACGGTGCGCGTAGACAAGAAGATTGGTGTCGACGGCGATCAACGGGATCCCCGACCTTCGTAGATCAGCTCACGCAGTTCCGGCCAGGTGTACCCCTCGAGCGGGTCGGGGCTGTTCGGATCGCCGACTCTCAGATCAGGGAGAACGTAGCGGCTCGGGGTCGGCGGAGCATCTAGCACACGGCGTAGTCCATCTTCGACTACAGCGCGCAGAGGACGTCCCGCCTTCTGGGCGTGGCGCTTGGCTCGAATGAGGAGCTCATCGTGAATCTCGATCGTCGTCTTCATCGCACCATATTACCCATATAGCATTATATGGGAACACCATAATCTCAGTCCATCGCGAATGTCGGGACAGCGGAACGCCATCTGGCGCGAGACGGAACCGGCGTCCCAGTGCGTCTGCGCCACGGTCAGCCTTCAGCTTCGTTGTCTTCGCCTCAAGGGTTTGAAAGCGTACTTGAGAATGCACCAGAGCGCCCAAGCTCCGTCCCTGGGACGGATCTTCTTGCCTTGCTCGTAGGTGCGACCGTGGTACGAGATCCCTACTTCGTAAACGCGCGCCCCGGCCTTGGCGATCTTCGCGGTGATCTCTGGCTCGAAGCCGAAGCGATCTTCCTCCAAGACGATGGACTGCAGCAATTCCCGGCGGAAGACCTTGTAGCAAGACTCCATGTCGGTCAGGTTCAGGTCCGTTGCCAAGTTCGACAGCAGCGTCAGCAGGCGATTTCCCAGATAGTGCCGGAAGTACAGAACACGGTGCTCGCTCGAGGTCAGGAAGCGCGAGCCGTACACCGCGTCCGCCCTGCCTTGCAGCAGCGGGTTGAGCAGCTTGGAGTAGTCGGCGGGGTCATATTCCAAGTCCGCGTCCTGGACGATTACGAAATCCCCCGTCGCCGCCCCGAATCCAGTCCGCAAGGCCCGGCCCTTGCCGCGGTTGCGATCATGCCGGAGCAAGGTGACGTTATTGGCTTCGGCAGCGATTCTCGCCGCGACTTCCGCCGAGCCGTCTGTCGACGCGTCGTCCACGATGATGATCTCTGTAGGAATGTCCGCGGCCTGAACGCGATCGACGATTTGTCGCAGCGTGCCAGCTTCGTTGTATGTGGGGATGACCACCGTAAGCGTTGCAGACAAACTGGTTCGACTCCTCGCGGGACGGAGCGAGCGGCTCGGCTCGCGATTTCCTCAGACGCCAAGTATGCAACAGTCGCGGGAATTGCTGGTGTGCCGGCAGTCAGCGGATTGACTGCCGGTAGGGTTGAGTCCTATCGCAGCCTCGGCGAATGGAGCGTAGCGTAGGATGGATTCGTTGTCGGACGAACCCAAGCGTGCGCGAAATCCGACCGGCCGAGTGTATCTGGTGGGTGCCGGGCCGGGCGATCCGGACCTGCTCACGCTTCGCGCCGACGAACTTCTGCGGGCAGCCGACCTAGTCCTCTACGACAATCTCGCTTCGCCCGAGGTGCTTGAACACGCCTCGCCGTCGGCGCAGCGCCGCTACGTGGGCAAGAAGCGCGCCGAGCACGCCTGTACCCAAGCCGAGATCAACGGCTTGATGGTCGCTGCCGCTCGCGACGGCAAGGTCGTGGTTCGGCTCAAGGGCGGCGATCCATATGTGTTCGGCCGGGGCGGGGAAGAGGCCCTCGGCCTTGCACGTGCCGGGGTTCCGTTCGAAGTTGTTCCCGGAGTCTCTTCTGCGCTCGGAGCGGCGGCCTACGCCGGCATGCCGCTGACGCATCGGGACCACACGCAGGCTGTCACGCTGGTGACCGGGCACGACGTCGACCAGATCGATTGGTCATCTCTGGCTGGTCGGCAGACGCTGGTGGTCTTCATGGGCCTTACGTCCATGCCAGCCATCGCCAAGCGGCTGATCGGTGGCGGGATGCCTCCGGACACTCCGGCTGCGGCGATCCGCTGGGTAACGCGCGGAGACCAGAGGGTGGTGACGGCCCCGATCGCCGACCTGCCGATGGCGATCCAGCGGGAGGGCTTGCGCCCGCCCGCACTCGTGGTCATTGGCGACATCGTTGGCCTGCGCGAAGAAATCGACTGGTTCGACAAACTGCCGCTCCGGGGCCAGTCGGTGGTCGTCACCAGAGCTGCCTCGCAGGCTGCGTCTTTCTGCGGCGTCTTGCGCCGGCTAGGGGCCCGGGTGATTCCGATTCCTGCGATCGCCTTCGAGCCACCTTCGAGCTGGGATCCCGCCGACGCTGCAATCGAGGGGCTAGCACGCTACGACTGGGCGATCTTCACCAGCGTCAATGGCGTCAATCACTTCTTGGAGCGCCTGGACGCGAGCGCGCGCGATCTCCGCCACTTGCCGCAGAAGATCGCCGCAATCGGCTCGTCCACGGCCGACCGGTTGCGGGAGTTGCATCTCAAGGTTGAGCTCGTCCCGGACCAATTCGTGGCGGAAGCCTTGGCGGATGCGTTTCTCGGACTCGACATGCGCGGCAGCCGCGTGCTCCTGCCGCGAGCCGAGGAGGCGCGCAGCCTGCTGCCCGAACAGTTAGCCGAGATGGGGGCGGAGATCGACGTGGTTCCCGTGTACCGCACGGTTGTGCCCGCAGCGTCGCGCCAATTGGCCGAGCGCGCCTGGTCAGTCGATCCGGTGCCGGACTGGGTCACGCTGACAAGCTCTTCGACGGCTCGAATGCTGGCGCAGATGGTGCCGCTAGATCGCCTGGAACGTTCCAAGCTGGCCTCCATCGGGCCGGTCACATCGGCTACTGTCCGGGAACTCGGCCTGCCGATCGCCGTCGAGGCGCCACGATTCACAACCGACGGTCTGGCCGAGGCGCTGTGCATCGCTGTCGCAGGCGCGTTACGGTGATACTATGCGTAGGTCGCCATGAGGTACGTCCAGGCAGGCGAGCAACAGCTGGTGGTGCTCGAGCCGGAACACGACACGCTCCGGCAGCTCGTGCAGCAGGCCGGCTTCACCGCCAACATCACCAAGGAGGCGCGTCGCGTGACGATCGAAGTCAGCGCCATCGAGCCGTCAGGCCCGCTGCTGTTGTTCGATGCCGGCGACCCCGCCAATCTTGGATGGTTCTCGCGCTGCCAGTTCTACGTCGATTCCTTATCGGGCGTAGTCTTGCAGACGCCGTTGGTCGTTTCCAATTGCCACAGCGGCAACGAGGTCGACCGCGAGCGCTTGCGCATTTCGATGGCCACCGAAGTCCCGGCCGGGTTCAGGCTGGCCGGCAAGAAGAGCCTGAGCGAGCAGGTGGTCTATGCGCTGCTGTTCAACCTGCTGACAGCCCTGCGGGACACGGGCGTTGCGCTTTGCGGAAACGCCGGCCTGCAGCCGCTCGCGGGCGCTGCCCGCCGCGCGCGGCGGGCGAAGGATCGGGTCACTAGGGCCACCAAGCACTGAGCTGCTGCTCGAGCGTTCTGCGGATTTCGGCGTGTTCGCTCGAGCCGGCTAGGTTTGCTCGCTCGCGCGGGCGGGCATCGGCCAGCCGGTACAGCTCTGGCGGTTCGGTTTCGTTCTGGAGGTGGAACCGGCGGACACCGGCAGGGATTGGACGAATCTACGGCGGCTAATGCTCGTGGCGGGGCCAGTATGCCAAATTGCGAAGCGCCCTCTTGACCGCCGCCGACAGGGCGGGCCTAGTGAGGCTCTCGCATAATGGAACTTGGGGCGGAGCAGCACGTAGCTTCCGCACCTGCGCAATGCAGTCCCGCTTTGATCGCATACGCCTGCTCAACGAGTGCTTGGCAGAGCGCATCCTCGTGCTTGACGGGGCGATGGGCACCCAGCTTCAGGAAGCGAAGCTCACAGCCGACGACTTTGGCGGTACCGCCCTAGAAGGCTGCAACGAGAACCTCGTGCTCACCCGGCCTGACGTGGTGCGCAAGATCCACCGCGACTATTTCGACGCCGGCGCGGACATCGTCGAGACCAACACGTTCGGTGCGATGGATATCGTGCTTGCCGAGTACGGGCTCCAGGACCAGGTTGCTCGCATCAATGCAGAGGCCGGCCGCTTGGCTCGGGAAGCGGCCGATGCCTGCTCCACAAGCGGCAAGCCGCGCTTTGTTGCCGGTGCCATGGGTCCCTCGACCAAGTCGATCACTGTCACTGGCGGGGTGACGTTTGCGGAACTCGTGTCTGCCTACCGGGACCAGTCCTTCGCGCTGGCCGAATACGCGGACCTGCTGATCCTCGAGACCTGCCAAGACACACGCAACGTCAAGGCCGCGCTGATCGGCATCGGACAGGCGTTGCGCCAGTACGGCCTGCGACTCCCGGTGATCGTCTCGGGCACCATCGAGCCCATGGGCTCGATGCTGGCCGGGCAGAGCGCCGAGGCCCTGGTCGTGTCGCTGGAGTATGCGGAGTTGCTCGGCATCGGGCTCAACTGCGCCACGGGTCCGGAATACATGACGGACCACATTCGAACGATCCACGAGACTGCGACTTCGCTCGTGTTGTGCTACCCCAACGCGGGCCTGCCCGACGAGGACGGACTGTACGGCGAGACGCCCGATTCGCTGGCTTCAGTGTTGGACCGCTTCGCGCGGAACGGATGGCTGAACATCGTCGGCGGCTGCTGCGGCACGACTCCAGCGCATATCCGCTCGATCGCGCAGATGGCACAAGGACATGCCCCGCGCCGCCACAGGCCAGCCCTGAGCACGAAGTTCACCGGCATTGACGTGGTGGAAGTGTGCGAGGACAACCGCCCCGTGCTGGTGGGCGAGCGAACCAACATCGTAGGATCGCGCCGCTTCAAGCGGCTCATATCCGAAGAGCGTTTCGAACAGGCCTCCGAGATCGCTCGCGCCCAAGTGCGCGGCGGTGCCCACATCATTGATGTCAATCTCGAGAATCCCGACCGCGACGAGCTTTCTGACATCGATTCCTTCTACGGGCTGCTGATCAAGAAGATCAAGGCTCCGATCATGATCGACAGCACCAATCCGGCCGCGGTGGAACGCGCCCTGACGTATTGCCAAGGCAAGGCGATCGTGAACTCGATCAACTTCGAGAACGGGGAGGAGCGCTTCGATCAGGTCGCGCCCCTGCTTCGCCGCTACGGTGCTGGCGTGGTCGTCGGCACGATCGACGAGGATCGCGAGCAGGCCCAGGCGATCACCCGCGAGCGGAAGCTGGCCATCGCCGAGCGCGCCCACCGCCTGCTCACCGGGAAATGGCAGCTCGCCGAAGAGGATCTGGTATTCGACCCGCTGGTGTTTCCGTGCGGCACGGGCGATACCAGCTACATCGGCAGCGCCGTGGAGACCATCGAGTCTTTGCGGCTGATCAAGTCCAAGCTGCCCCGCGCGAAGACGCTGCTCGGAGTGAGCAACGTCAGCTTCGGCCTGCCTCCGGCGGCCCGCGAAGTGGTCAACGCCGTGTTCCTGCACCATGCCACGAAGGCCGGGCTAGACCTGGCGATCGTGAACACGGAGAAGCTGCGCCGCTTTGCCTCGATCACCCCAGAGGAACTGCGGCTGGCCGATGGGCTGTTGCGCAACCTCCCGTGCGATGGCGTTGAGGCGCCGCAGGATCACCGGCTTCAATCTCCGGAGCAAAAGGCGGCCCTGAACCAGATCCACATCGCGAAGGTCACGGAGCACTTCCGCGGGACCGTCCAGAATCGCGGGCCGAAAGTGCGGGACCTTCCGCTGGACGAGCGGCTTGCGAGGTACATCGTGGAAGGCACCAAGGAAGGGCTGTTCTCAGACCTCGACCAAAAGCTCGCCGACAACGTGGCCCCCCTCGAAATCGTCAACGGACCGCTCATGGAAGGCATGAAGCGAGTGGGTCGGCTCTTCAACAACAATGAGCTGATTGTGGCCGAAGTGCTGCAGTCCGCGGAAGCGATGAAGGCGGCGGTGGACCACCTTGAGCCGCACATGGAGAAGACCGCCGATGCTAACAAGGGCAAGATCGTACTGGCAACCGTCAAGGGCGATGTCCACGACATCGGCAAGAACTTGGTCGACATCATCTTCTCCAACAACGGCTATACCGTGCTGAACCTCGGCATCAAGGTGCCGCCGGAAGAACTGATCAAGGCGTGTCGGGAGCACCAGCCCGACGCGATCGGCCTGTCCGGACTGCTGGTCAAGAGCGCCCAGCAGATGGTGGTCACAGCCCAAGATCTGCGATCGGCCGGCGTGTGCGTTCCGCTGTTGGTGGGCGGTGCCGCGCTGAGCGCGAACTTCACGCGCAAGCGGATCGCCCCTTCCTACGGGGACCTGACGTGCTATGCCAAGGACGCCATGAGCGGCCTCGACTTGTTAGACCGAGCGCTGGACCCGGCCGCGAGACCCGACCTTGAGGCCGAGCACGCCCCAGTCCGTGACGACGCCCGCCGTGATCGGCGAGAGACCTCGTCCCCAGAGGCCGTGCGCAGCTCGCGGGTGCGCGCGGACGTGCCGCCTCTGAAGTGTCCCTACGGCGCGCGCAGGTGCGAGGACATTCCCCATCTCCATGAGCTGTGGCAATACATCAATCCCGCCATGCTCTATTCGCGGCACCTTGGGTTCAAAGGCAACTTCAAGCGGGCGCTGGCCGACCGTGACGAGAAGGCGCTGGCGCTGCACACGGCAGTGGAGGACACCAAGGCCGAGGCCGAGCACTACATGAAGGCACGGGCCATCTGGCGTTTCTTGGACGCGCAGTCCCACGGAAACTCGATCCGGCTGTTCGAGCCTAACAGCGACGTGCTCCTGCACGAATTCTCTTTCCCGCGCCAGCGTCGGGCCGACGGCCTGAGCCTCGCGGACTTCATCGCCGGCCCCAACGGCTACCGGGATTCCGTGGCCCTGTTTTGCGTGACGGCGGGAGAGGGCATCCGCCATCGGTCGGAGATCTACCGCGCCCGCGGGGAGTATTTCCGATCGCACGCGATTCAGTCATTGGCCATCGAGACGGCCGAGGCCTGTGCGGAATGGGTCCATCGGCGGATCCGCGAGGATTGGGGTTTCGCCGACCCGGCCGAGATGACCATGGAGGACCGGTTTCGCTCGAAGTATCGCGGCCGGCGCTACAGTTTCGGCTATCCGGCCTGTCCGAGCCTAGAAGACCAGCGCGGGCTCTTTAAGCTGCTCGATCCGTCCGAGATCGGCGTGACATTGACCGATGGCGACATGATGGATCCCGAGGCCAGCGTCAGCGCAGTGGTGTTCCAGCACCCTGATTGCATCTACTTCGATGTGAACTCCTAGCCCGGGCCGGTACCCTTGGCCGGACTGATCAGGGCGCTGGCGGACTCCAGATCGTGGCGCCGATGTAGCGTTCCGGCCCGCTTGCTTCATCGGTGAAGTAGTACACCGACACGACCTTGCCATCAGGCCGCTGGATCGAGCGCACGTACCCGATGTCGCGGCTGGCACCGTCGTCGCGCAGCGTGATGTCGCCGCTCCAAGTCCTGCCGCTATCGCTCGAGAGTCGCGCCCGGATGCTGTAGGGCTCTGCCCGGTAGCCGTAGACCAGGCAGATGCGGCCGTCCTGCAGCTGGATCATCGAGGGGGGATTGCCGACGCCGGTGTCGGGGACGGCTTCGCCGAGGTATTCCCAGTTCGCGCCGTCATCGGCGGAGAGATACGTGCCGATCCATCGCCTCGCGTCATCGCGCATGCGCACCGTGACCAATATCTCGGCGTCGGAGAGCCGCACCGAGGCCGGCATGATCGAGAAGCCCGCTTCCGGCTCGGGTCCGATCCAGCCCAGCAGGTTCCATGTCGCGCCGCCGTCCGCGGTCCGCACGCACAGCGGCCGCCCCTCCTTGCCGTTGGACTTGGCGGCGGTGATGAACAGGGTGCACTGGTTCTTGCTGTCGACGATGTAGTCGGTGCGCGGCGCGATGCCGGGCGAGTCGAAGGCAGGCAGCCGGAACGGCGCGTCCCAGCTGCGTCCGCGGTCGTAGGAGTGAAAGATGCGCCCCACACCCGCATGGATGCTGTTGGTGCGGACCGTCAGGGCGAAGTCCGGGTGCGTGAAGTCGATTCCGCCCTCGCTTTCACGGAGTTCGGGGATCGTGACACCCGGTCGCGTGACGCCGTGCAAGTACCCGCCTTCGGTCAGCAGGTGGCCTTTGGCGCCCGGATCCTCGAGCGTCCAGGTCTCTCCGCCATCCATGCTGCGAGCCAACATGGGAATCTCGGGCATCTCGCGGTCAATGTGGTGGCTGTCGCCGAGGTCCTTGTACCAACCCTTGCCGAAACCGACAAGGATCTCGTCTCCCCAGCTCCAGATGCCATGATTAGCAGGCCAGCCGCCGAACATGCCCTGCTCGAAGTAGACCCTGACGTGGCGAGCCTCCGCCACGCTGGGCGGGTCCGCCGCCGCCGAATCTGATTCCGGCGGCGCAGAGCAAGCCACCAGGGCAAGCGCGGCAAGCAGCGAGATCGCGGCAGTGCGTTGGATCACCCGATTCTCCTTGATCGGCGGCGGGCACGTCTCGCGCCGACGGTACCCTCGCGGGCATTCGCTAGTGTATCCCACTGCTTCCGCGCCGTACTTTGAGAAGAGCCGCGGACCGGCTGCTAAAATCCCCGTAAATGACCCTGCGATTGTTGCCGCTTGCGGCGCTGCTGGCGGCGAGCCTTTCGGCTCAGACCAAACTTCTCCGATATCCCGACATCCACGGCGATCGCGTCGCGTTCGTATACGCTGGCGACCTGTGGACCGCGTCAAGCCAAGGAGGCCGGGCTGTCCGGCTGACCGCCCATCCGGGCCTCGAGTTGTTTCCGAAGTTCTCGCCGGACGGCAAGTGGATCGCGTTTACCGGGCAGTATGACGGTGACGAGCAGGTCTACGCGGTCCCGGCTGACGGCGGCGAACCGCGGCAGCTGACGTACTACCCCGCTCGCGGCCCGCTGGCGCCGCGCTGGGGCTATGACCACCATGTGTACGGCTGGACCCCCGACGGAACCGCTGTGCTGTTCCGCTCGACCCGCGAGTATTGGGGGGCCAAGGACGGCCGGCTCTATACGGTGCCGCTGGAGGGCGGGCTGCCGTCTGCCTTGGCGATGCCGGTATCAGGCGCGGGGGATATCTCCCAGGACGGCAAGCGCGTGGCGTACGCTCCGCTGTTCCGGGACTTCCGCGCTTGGAAGCGCTACCAGGGCGGCTGGGCCCAAGACCTCTACATCTTCGACTTGGACAGCGGCACGGCTGAGCAGATCACCGACCATGTCCGCAGCGAGCGCGACCCGATGTGGATCGGCGGTGACGTGTACTTCGCCTCCGACAGCGATGGCACGCTCAATCTGTACCGCTATTCCACGAAAACTAAGCGGACGCGGCAGCTCACTCGCGAAAAGGTCTGGGACGTGCGCTGGCCGTCCAGCGACTCGAGCGGCCGCATTGTCTACGAGCTCAACGGAGAGCTTCGCGTCTACGACACCAAGGCCGGCAAGTCCCGAGCGATCTCGGTCAGCGTTCCGAGCGATGGCGTCGCGAGGCGGCCGAGACGTGTCTCAGCCGCCGACAACATCGAGGACTATTCGCTGAGCCCGAAAGGCAAGCGTGCGGTCTTCAGCGCGCGCGGCGACATCTTCACGGTCCCAGCCGAAAAGGGCCCAACCCGGAACCTTACCAAGTCGTCCGATGCGCATGATCGCTCGCCGAGTTGGTCGCCGGATGGCAAGCGAATCGCGTTTGTGTCGGACATGTCAGGTGAGCAGCAGGTCCATGTCATCGACCACATGGGCGGCAGCCCGGAGCAGCTGACGGAGAGGACGAGTGGCCGGCTGTACCGCCTGGTTTGGTCTCCGGACTCCAAGCGGATCGTGTTCTCCGACCAGCTGGGCAGGGTGTACGTGCTCGACGTGGCGACCCAACAGGTGAAGGAAATTGCGGACGAGCCGCGTGGAAGGATCACCGACTACGAGTGGTCGCCGCGCGGGGGTTACCTGGCGTTCACTGTCAGCGTGGCTTCCCGTGTCAACTCGATCTTCATTTGGGACGCCGCTGACGACAAGCTGCACCAGGTCGGAGGCGCGATGTTCGAGGAGTTCCTCCCCGTCTGGGGGAAGAAGGGCGATTTCCTGTACTTTCTCAGTGACCGCGAGTTTTCGCCGCTGATCTCGACCACGGAGTGGAACTTCGCGACGAACCGCCAGACCGGAATCTTCGCCCTCGCCTTGCGCAAGGATGTGCCGCATCCGTTCCCGCCCCAGAGCGATGAGGCGGAGCTCGCCGAAGAAGAAACCAACACTGAAGGCGACGAGTCCGGCGAGAGCGCCGAGGGGGAATCCGCCGCTGCCGACAAGGATGGCGATGAGCCGGAAGAAGGGCCCATCCAGATTGACTTCGACGGACTCGGCGACCGTGTCGCCCGCCTGCCGCTGCCTGCGGACAACTATCGTGGCTTGGCGGCTGTTGAAGGGTCCTTGCTCGTGTTGCAGAGCGGGCCGTTCTACTACGGCCGGAATTCGGGCGTCGAGGCGAAGGTCAGGATTTTCGATCTGGAAAAGCGCGAGTTCAAGACGGTCACCGAGGCAGGCAGCTTTGCGCTCTCGGCCGACGGCAAGAAGCTCTTGGTCCGCAAGGGAGGGAGCTTCAGGCTGGTGGACGCCAAGCCCGACGCCAAGGATGCCAAGGCCGTCTCTACTAGCGGGATGGATCTCGATTTGGTGCCGAGTGACGAGTGGACCACCATCTTCAACGAGGTCTGGCGCAGATATCGGGACTTTTTCTATGTCGAGAACATGCACGGCTACGATTGGCAGGCTTTGCGCGAGCAGTATCTGCCGTGGCTCGCGCATGTCAAGCACCGCTCGGACCTCAACTATGTGATCGGCGAGATGATCGCCGAACTGAACGTCGGGCATGCCTACATTTCCGGCGGGGACTACGAGACTCCGGACCGCCCGAGAGTCGCGTTGCCAGGGGCGGAATTCAAACTGGACCCGGCCAGCGGCCGCTACCGGATCGCCCGGATCTTGCGCGGCCACAACGAGGAAGACGAGTACCGTGCCCCGCTGACCGAGATCGGGGTGGATGCCCGGATCGGGGACTACGTGCTCGCCATTGATGGCGACGAGTTGCTGGCCGGCACGAATCCGTACCGCTTGCTACGCCACAAGGCGTCAAGGCCGGTGGAGCTGACGCTGAACGACACGCCCAGCTCGACCGGTGCGCGCAAGGTGTCGTACCGCCCCATCACGGACGAGTCCAATCTGCGCTACTTGGGCTGGGTGGAGGCTAACCGCAAGCAGGTCTCGGATGCCACCGACGGCAAGGTCGGCTACTTGCACGTGCCCGACATGAGCTCGCACGGCATCAGCGAGTTCATCAAGTGGTACTATCCGCAGCTCCGCAAGCAGGGCTTGATCGTGGACGTGCGCGGCAACGGGGGCGGAAACGTGTCGCAGATGCTGATCGAGCGGCTCCGCCGCGAACTGCTCGGCACGCGGTTTTCCCGGACGATCGACGACTTCCGCACGTATCCGGGCGAGGTGTTCCTCGGGCACCTGGTTTGCCTGGTGAGCGAGAATTCCGCTTCCGATGGCGACATCTTCGCGGCGCGGTTCAAGCAAGCGGGCCTCGGCCCGCTGATCGGCAAGCGCTCTTGGGGAGGGGTGATCGGCATCACCTCGCACGGCCCGCTGATGGACGGCGGGGACGTGCGCGTGCCTGAGTTCGCGACCAATGCGGTGGATGGTTCTTGGATCATCGAGGGACACGGCGTCGATCCCGACATCGTCGTGGCCAACGATCCGGAGGCCGTCATCGCCGGTCGGGACCAGCAGTTGGAGCGGGCCATCGAAGAGGTGCAGCGGAAGATTCGCGAGGAGCCGCGGCCACTGCCTCGGCGACCAGCAGACCCTGTGAGGACTCCCTAGATTGAGCGCCATGCCAGTGATCGCGCCCCTGATCTACGCATACAACCTTGCTTCGGCGCGGCGGGACGGCGGTTGCTCTCGCAGGGCGGCAGCGCTTCGACTGGCCCTCGCGGTAGGCCTGTCGGCCCTGTCTTCCGCGCTGGTGCCGGTGCCGCGGCTAGCCGCCCAGTCGGCCGAGACGACCAGCGGCGTAGCGGTGGTGGTGGGCGCGAGGGCCGTGCGGGCTCACACCTCGCCTCCAATCGTCGCGACGGAAGTTACCGACCTGACAGTGACGCGAACGTGGAGTTCCACGGAAGAGTTCGAGCTCTTCGTGGACACGTTGATTGGATCGCTCCAGTTCGGCAGTTTCGGGATCGGGCGGGCCTTCGGCACCGATCCGGCCATGGACGGATTGCTCCTGCCATTGGACCTGCCGACGCCGTTCTCCATCGGTGAGCCGGCGGGCACGAATCCTTCCGAAGGCTTGCTGTTTTGGTCGGGCAGTGCATTCGCACGTGACGTTAGCGGGACCGAGACCGCTGGCCATGCTGTCGTTGGCGAGGTCGAGGTTTCGATCGCGAGTTATGCCGACCCGCGCGCCAATGTATCGTTCTTCGACCTGTTCGATCTCACTACAGGAGCTTCGAGAGCGGAGTTTGGATGGACGGATGTGCCCGTGCAGGACGGTGCCTTCAGCGCCGGACAGGAGAGCGATGCCGTGCGGGGCAGGTTCTTCGGCCAAAGCCACATCGGCGTGGGAGGCATCTTTCAGAGCAACGGACTGATCGGCGCGTTCGGCGCCCAGCGCGAGCATCCTGAAGCGCTCACGGTCTTGGACGCTGGGCCCGTGCCGCCGTCGGACGCCCTGCCCGCCGCGACACGGCTCCTAGGGGTCGTCTTGGGCGGACCGCCAACGCTACACGAACCAATGGTTGGGGGATTGACGGAATTCGATTCACCGCTAACTGACGTTCCCGTGCCCTTGGGAGAATTGTCTCCAGGCGCGATCAACATCGGCGAGATGAGCTTGGGCGCGCGAGGGGTTGTCGGCGGCATTGGAGGCGACCGAGGCGAGCTCTCCATGACGGTGCGGTTCCGTCTAGGGCTTGGCGATCTGCTGCCCGGCGCGCTCACCATGAGAGCGGACGGCCTGGCGGGCCAGGATGGCCAGGCGGGATACTCGGTCCTCACGAGCACGATCGAGTTCGACTTGGGGCAGGGGCCGCAGCCGTTTCCGGAAGGTGTCGAAGCGACCACCCTGATCGCAGGCGGGTTCGGATTCCTGACGAATCCGACGGCGAGTGTTGCCCGCTGGAATGGCGTGTTGCAGGCGGAAGACATCAGCGACTCGCGCTGGCGGGGCAGTCAGGTCAGCGGGGATGTCTCCATCAGCGTGCATCTGGCGCCAGAGCCAGCAGTAAACGTGGAGTTCTCTAATCTGGTCGACCCGAACTCCGGCCGTACCCACGAGAACATCTCATGGACATCGATCCCTGTCTCGAAGGGAAACTTTGTTGCAGAGGACGGTGCTGACCTGTTGCAGGGAGTCTTTGCGGGATTGGACGGCACAAGCGTGGCGGGCATATTCCAGTGGAACGGCCTGTCGGGAGGATTCGTCGCGTCGGACATGAGCCGAACCGTTCCGCTCCTCCCGGTTGGCCAGAACTCGCCGGACGCGGTCGGCGATGACGTACAGCTGCACGTGAGCGTCCCTTCGCTCGATGCCGAGCGCGGCATCATCGGCGCTATTGCAGAGGTCTCAACCATCGAGAGCCTGCTGCTCGGCGCGAGACCCGCCGATTCCGGCGAGGTCATCCAGGGCGTGCGGATCGAGCGGCTGCAGCTCGCGGATACCCCGATCGGGGGTGTCGCGTCCGATGTCAATGGCCTTGGCGGGTGGCTGGAGGAGGGCTACTTCGGCGCGGCTGGGATCTATCGCGCCGACGAAGATCTCGTCCAGCGTCGCTGGGGTTCCGCAGCGCTGATGGTGGGAACCGGCTCGTCCTCGAACCCTCCGGATGTGAGCGCGACGTGGACGGGCGACATGGTTGGCATCGACACCAGCGGGTCGGCGACGGATGGGAACCTCGTTCGTGGCAATGCCAGTATCAGCCTTAGGACTGCAACGTACCTGCTAGCGACGGTTTCTCTCACGGGCATCGTGGACCAGACGCGCGACCTCGCGCGGCCCGACATGTGGTGGGGCGGCATTCCCGTGTTCAATGGCAGCTTCGAATCCGCGACCTCACGCGACGAAATCGCGGGCAGATTCCTCGGGCCGGACCATCGCGAGGTGGCCGGCACGTTCGATTGGTACGGGATTCAGGGCGCTTTTGGCGCGCGGATTGCGGATCCATAGGATTCTGAACCCCATGCAGTCTCGTCCGGCTGGCCGCAGTGACAAGTACCTGACCGGGTACTGACCTGAATTACCAACGGGCGAGCCGCTCAAGCCGCAAGCTTCGAAAGCGGCGTGCGCGATCTTGCTCGTCAGAGTCCCAAGCCCTGCGGACGGGCACCTCGGCACCGCTCGCGGCATCGCGGGCCGCAGCTTGTTCTCGGGTCAGTTCTATTCCCGCTCCCTCGATGTCGCCCTAGAAGCGGTAGAGAACCAGGTTGACTTGGTTTCCGGATTGCTCGATCGCCTCGACTTCGAAGCTGACCTCTAAACCGGACACAGTTCCCGAGATGATTGCGTCGCTCGTTCCGCTGTCGTTGTACGCCTTTCCGCTCAGGGAGCCTCCCTCCTGGACTAGCTGAAACGCCACGTCCTTGGCGGGCCTGCGCCCTTCCTTCGGAATGGTTCCGATCCACGTCCCTGTGAGATCGGATGCGCACAGAGTCGCCAGCAGGCAGCAGTGCAGACTGGCGACCGCGAGGCGGGAAACCCAGAACCTATCCACGCAGCAACCCGCGCAGCGGTCCCGTGCTGTCCGCGAACCGCTCAACCGGCGACCCGAACGCATCCAGCATCGATACGTAGAGGTCTGCCATCGGATGATCCTCGGCATAGATCAGGTGCTGCCCGGCGGCAACACGACCGCCGCCATGTCCCCCTAGCAGGACTGGAAGCTTGCGCGGGTCGTGTTTCTGGCCGTCCGACAGAGCCGCTGCGAATAGGATCATGGAGTTCTGCAGCACGGTCGGTTCCCCCTCGCCCATGCTCGCCAATCGACGGAGCAGGTAAGCGAATTGCTCGACGTGCCAGCGGTTGATGATCTTGTACTCGGCCAGCTTCTGCTCTTCGTTCGCGTGGTGCGAGACGTCGTGATGGCCCGACGTGACGCCGTCCAGGAATCGAAAGCTGACATTGCTGACGGCATTGCCGAACATGAACGTCGAGACCCGGGTCGTGTCCGACTGGAATGCCACAGCGATCATGTCGAGCATCAGGCGAACGTGCTCCAGGTGGCTCGAAGGACGGTCCGTCGGCACTTGACTTGGATCGACTGGCACAAGCGGCTTCCAGCCCGTCCGGTCAGGCTTGGCAGAGCGCTGGACCCGTTTTTCGATCGACCGGATGGACGAAAGGTACTCGTCGAGCCGCTCCCTGTCTCCTGCTCCCAGGGATTGCCGCAAGCGCTTGGCGTCCTTGGCGACCCGGTCCAGCAGCAGCGAGTCGAGCTTGGCAGCGGATGCAGGCGACCCCTTGGCAGCCCGGAAGAGCCTCTCGTAGACTGCTCGAGGGTTGAGCTCCCGCGGCAACGGAGTGGTGGGTGTCGCCCACGAAATGTGGGAGCCGTACACGCGCGTGTAACCGACAGCCGCGTCGTTTCCCACGGCGACGGGTGTGACCCCCAGCTCCACTGAGGGAAGGGGAGTGAGATGGCCTTTGGAGGTGGCGGCGACCTGGTCGAACTCTGTCCCGTTGCGGAGGTCGGCCCGTTGCGTGTTCTTGATCCGGGAGCATGTCAGGATCGACGACTCCTTGAGGTAGTGGCCGTCCCCGTCCTTTGGCTGCTCGTTCCAAAGGTTGCTGAGGACGGTCACGTCCTGCCTGATCGCCGCGAGCGGCTCCAGGTTTGGCGTCAGGGCGAAGTCATGTCCGGCAGCTGTCGGTGTCCAGGAATCCGGATAGGCGCCGTTCGGCATGTACAACGCCGCTATGCGCACCGGTCTCGCTCGAGGCCTGCCATCAGCGGCGGCCGAAACCATCGCCTCGAGCCAGGGCAGACCGAGCGTGACGCCACCGCCGCGCAGCAGCGTCCTCCTCGAGATCCGCCGTTTTCTGAGCGGGTTCGTCGCTCGCTCTTATCGCGACCCGGACCGTCGGACCCAGAATCCCGCGCCGGCCTGGCCGGAACGAAATCTCGCCTCGGATTTCAGGCCGGGGTGGACGGCAGCCCACAGCAATCGAACCGCCCGAGCACCACAGGGATTCCTCGGTCCCGTATTCTTACCAAGAGCATACCCGAAAACCCGTTGGAAGTCTCCGGGGGGTCGCGCAGCATTCGCAAGTTCAATGCGCAACGATCGACTCGCTCGCGCACGAAACCGTCTCTTGCCAGGTCGCCTGAGGCTAACGATTCCGAGTTACAGCGAGCTCGAATGCGAGTGTATGATTGTGGCGTCGGGCGCCAATCAATGAATCGCTTGGTATTCAGGCTGGGCCTCGCCATTCTCGTAGGCTCTGGTGCAGCTCAGTCCGACGATGCGGCGGACTGGTTCGAGCGCCGCGTGCGTCCAGTTCTTGGAACGGAATGTTGGAGCTGCCACGGTCCCCAGTTGCAGCAGGGCGGGCTGCGACTGGATTCCCTGGAATCGATGCTCGAGGGCGGGGGGCGAGGGCCGGCCGTTGTACCGGGCGACCCCAGTGCGAGCGTCCTGTTGAGGGCCCTGCGTCAGGAAGGCCCGCAAATGCCGCCCGGGGGTCCGCTGCCGGCCGAAACGGTGGCCGACATTGCGAAATGGATCAAGGATGGGGCCGTCTGGCCATCCTCTGGCGAGGAGATTGCGTCCTTGGCAGGTCAGGACCGATCCGCGGACCGGCATTGGGCGTTTCAGGCGGTTCGCAGAGTCAGTCCTCCGAATGTACGGGACGGTGCTTGGCCGCGGAACGAAGTCGATCGCTTTGTCTTGGCCAAGCTGGAAGGCCTCGGTTGGAAGCCGGCCGCCCAAGCGAGCCGGCGGACGCTGATTCGCCGTGCAAGTTTCGATTTGACTGGCCTTCCGCCGCGACCGGAAGCCGTTGAAGCGTTTGTCCGCAACGAATCGCCGACGGCCTACGAAGACTTGGTCGAGACATTACTGGAGTCGGATCAATTCGGTGAACACTGGGCTAGGCACTGGATGGACTGGGTGCGCTACTGCGAGTCTCACGGAAGCCAGGGGGATTTCGAGCTGCCGATGGCTTGGCGGTATCGCGACTACCTGATTCGTGCATTCAATTCGGACGTGCCCTACGACCAGATGGTTCGGGAGTATTTCGCCGGGGACTTGCTCGAGAATCCGCGGATTGACGCGGAGAGCGGCCTCAACGAGTCGATGCATGGGCCAGGAAACCTGCGGATGGTTGAGTACGGGTACGTGCCTGTCGATGCTCTCGATGACCAGCTCAAGGTCGTGGAGAATCAGATCGAGGTGTTCTCGAAGGCGTTCCAGGGGCTCACCGTTTCGTGCGCACGATGTCACGATCACAAGTTCGACCCGGTCACGCAGCAGGACTTTTTCGCTCTCTACGGTGTGTTTGCCAGCAGCCGGCCCGGGCTGGTCACGGTTGATTCGCCGGAATTGCTGAACGCCGGGCGAGATCGTCTAGAGGAGCTCCGCGGGCAGGTCCGCGCGGAACTCGCGGCGGCCTGGAAGACTGCCGAGGTGTCAGCGCTCTTGCGCGACGCGGGCGATCGATTGGACAGGGATGCCGAGACCGATGAGGAAGAGAGCCCAGACGACACGTCGGATCGCAGGCTTGACGCGCTGACCGACCTTCTGGAGGGGCTGGAGCCGGACGCGGAGCACGTTCTGAAACCATGGCTCGACCTCCGAGATCTGGAAGGGACCGAATTCCGCGACGGCTGGGACGGGGTTCGCTCCAAGTGGCTCGAGGTTGCTGCAGAACGTCGCGCGTCACGGCATAGCAACTTTCGGCGCGCCTGGGACCTGCGCCAAGCCGACGATTACAAGCAGTGGTTTCCCTACGGTCCGGGAATGCCGTCGGGACCTTCCGAACACGGGGAGTTCCGTGTTCTCACGGAAGGAGACCGCATTCTGGCCGGCGTTCTCCCGGGCGGTGTCCATACCGGCCTTGACAGCCAGAAATACGGCGGCATCCTGGGCTCGCCTCGGTTTCGAATCGAAAGCGACTACATCAGCCTGAGAGTGCAGGGCACCAACTTCCCGTACGCCAAGGTGATCGTGGAGAACTATCCGATCGGCGACGGCGGCATCCATCCCGCCACTGACCTGGAGAGCGACGCGCCTCATTGGATTCGCTTCGACACCACGTACCGGAAGGGGCAAAACGCCTATCTGGAACTGCAGGCGCTCGACGAC
The DNA here is from genome assembly GCA_009841225.1 of Terriglobia bacterium. Lineage (GTDB taxonomy): Bacteria > Acidobacteriota > Terriglobia > Bryobacterales > UBA6623 > VXMF01. The sequence continues at coordinate 173,816 of VXMF01000012.1, forward strand.
CGGTCGCGCAAGTTCCGGTTCCGTGCGCGGGAACCGGACCGCGAGGCAGTCGACGACGGGCGCTCGAGCTTCGGAATCCTCGAGGTCGTGTTCCATGACTCGGAAGACCTTCCCGAAGACGAACCTCTGGCGCTGCTGCATCTCATCGAGGGATCATCGCCGGCTGGCTTGGAAGCTCTTGAGGAGAGGTACGATCGGCTCGTTCAGGAAGCGGCTGCGGATTGGCAAGACGGGACCCTCGACTCCCGCCAGACGGCTTTCCTGGATGAGCTGGTCCGCTCCGGCGTCTTGCCCGTTACGCTCGACGAAGTGCCTCGAACCCGTGCCTTGGTTGAAGAGTATCGAGGAGCGGAAAGCGATGTGCCCACGCCTCGTCGGGCTCCAGGAGTGCTTCCCGGCACGAGTTTCGACCAGCCGTTGTTCCGCCAGGGTGATCACACCAAGCCAGGCGACCCGGTGGAACGCCGATACCTGGAGTTCCTAGGGGGTCGGCCTTTCCGGGAGCGCGGAAGCGGGCGGCTGGCCCTGGCACAGGCCATCGCCAGCCCGGAGAATCCACTGACCGCCCGAGTGCTGGTGAATCGTCTATGGCACTACCTGTTCGGCCACGGGCTCGTCGCGACGGTCGACAATTTTGGCACCATGGGCGGCCGGCCGTCGCATCCGGAACTGCTGGACTTCCTGGCCGATCAATTTGTTGCCGGGGGATGGTCGATCCAGGGCATGATTCGATTCCTGGTGCAGTCTCGCGCGTACCAAATGAGCACCGTGGCGTCCTCGGAGGCAATGGCCGAAGATCCTGGAAACCGCTACTTGCAGCATCAGACGGCGAGACGATTGCCGGCGGAGTCGATACGAGACGCGATTCTGGAAACGTCGGGCGACCTCGACCCCACGATGTACGGCCCGAGCATTAACGTCTACTACGTGGGCAAGACCGAGGGCGGGGGGGGGGGGGGGGGGGGGGGGGGGGGGGGGGGGGGGCGGGGGGGGGGG
>VXMF01000037.1 GCA_009841225.1 Terriglobia bacterium
GGCTACTCCAAGCGAACCAAATCCTTCAGAATCTACGCCTCGTGAGAAAGTCGGGCTAAACGCGCGGCGTCCGTCGCGTTGAACCTGTCAGATCGCGTCGGCGTAGTAGCCGTTCCGCGCTTGGATCTTGAGGCCCTTGCCGGCGGCCTTGAGCGAGATCTTGCGGAATCCGGGGCTGTCAAGCCCGCGCTTGGGAGTGTAGCCGATGCTGTACTGGCCCCGCAGTTCGTCCTCGATCTGCTGGAAGATCCCCGCCAGGCGGATCCCCCGCGATACCCGGAATGCGCTGCCGCCAGTTTGCTCGGACATTCTCTTGAGCGCCCCTGCACCTGAACCGACGTTGAAGTACGCCCTGCCAGCGAAGTGCCGGTCCACATATTGGATGGTGTACACCACGACGTCGGCGCGCTGAGCTGCCTCGATGGCTCTCTTCAGGCTGATCTTGCTGCCGTAGTCGTAGCCATCGGAGATTACGACCACCGCCTTGCGCCCGACTTGATTGCGGAACATCTCGTCGGCTGCCAGGTACAGCGCATCATTGAGGGCCGTGCTGGTCGGCTGCTTGTCGCCGCCGGGACCGGGGTGCAATCCGCTGGTGGGAACCTCGACCTGCAACTCGTCCAAGCCGCGCTCGAGCAGTCCCAGAGAGGCGGTGTAGTCCTGCAGCAGCTCGACGTTGCGGTCGAAGCTCATCAGGAACGCCAGATCCTTGTCCTTGCGCAGGATCGAACGGAAGAACATCAGCCCCGCGCTGCGCTCGGCGGAGATCAGCGCGCGCTGGCTGCCGCTGGTGTCGATCAGCAGGCCGATCGTCAGCGGCAGGTCCGTCTGGTGCGAAAAATAGCGGATCTCCTGCCTGACGCCGTCTTCGGAAAGGATGAAATCGTCCTTGGTCAGGGTGCTGAGCAGGCGCCCGCTGCGATCCTTGACCGTGGCCAGCAAGTTGACCACCTTGACGTCGAGCGAGAACGTGGGCCCGCCCTCGGTGGTTTCAGCATCTTGCGCAACGACCGGCAACAGCGCCAGCAGGGCCGGAAGCAGCAAGGCGAGCGGTCTCATCCTACATCGAGAGACGGTGGGCCCCGTGATCCGGTTTCTCCCCTGCGGCGGCGCTGCTACTGCGGAAGGAACGCGACAGGGTCGTTGCGGAGCCGGCTCCGGCAATGTCCCGGACGCGGTCCAGGCCGTCTTGGTACGCGTCGCGCAGCGCTTCCGGGGCCACGGCAGCAGCCGTCCGTGCCATGGTGAGCACGAACGGGGCGATTCGCGAATCAGCGACTAGGCCCGCAGTGTCGGCGACGGGTTGAAAGGCCACCAACGCCAGCAACAGCGCCGCTGCCAAGAGCAGGCCGCGCAGGGCGCCGAACGCGGCGCCCAGCAGCCTGTCGAGCAGGCCCAGGCCCGCCAAGGACCAGATCCCGGCCAGCAAGCGGGCCAGCAGCGCGCCCGTGACCAGACACCCTACGAAGAGCAGCGCGAAGGCCACGGCAGAGGCGATCTTCGCATTGGAGATCCACTGGGCCAGATAGCCGGCCAAGACGCCGTAGCCCCACATCGCAACCAGCAGGCCGACGACAAGCGAGGCAATCCTGAGCAATTCCTTGGTCAGTCCATTGAGGGTCGCGCCGATTACGGAGGCCAGCAGGATGGCTCCCAGCACGAAATCGAGCACCATCAGGCTTCCTCCGGCATCCGAAGAAGGCATCTGACTCGATTCGGCTGCGCGAGCATTTCCGACGCTGCCAGCATCGTATCAGCCATGCGCTGGAGAAGCATCCATCAATGCTCCCCGGCAAGTGATCACGTAGGCGGGCGGGAAGTTCAGCCAGACGCGGGTCGAGCGCACCTTGGAGAAGTAGCGCCGCATCAGACTGCCCGTGTTGAAGTACTCGACGCGGCCCTGGTCGACTTTGATGCGGTAGAAGTATTGGAACTGGGTGATGGCACCCTGCGGATTCAAGTACGGCCGCAGCGGCCGGAAGACCGCATCGACATCCGCGGCATCCATGTTCGCGATGCCCAGCGAAGATACGACCGCATCCACGTTTGCGATGCCGCGCCGATCTAGTTCAGCGGTCGCGGTCTCGGCGCCGGCGCCCACGACCTGCAGGCGTTCATCTGGGATTTCCGAGCGCAGGTAGTCGATGAACTGGGGATTGATCTCGAATGCCAACAGGATGCTGTCAGCGGGCATGCACCGCAGGATCTCGCGGGTCACGACCCCCGTGCCGGGCCCGAATTCGATCACACAGCGACGCGCCGTGGATCGCAGCGGCGCGACCATCGCCTTGGCGAGGTGCTTGGAACTCGGCGCGACCGCCGCGGTTTGCTTCAGGTTCCCCAATGCACCCGTGGCGAATCTAACTAGGCTCATGTGCCGGTGGTTCCGAGCTCGGACGCGGGCTGCCGGAGGCTTGGAGCTAACATTATATTGCGTTGCTCAGGCCCGGCACATCCAGGCTTGCACCGGGGCGCGAGCGCCCGTCATGGGTGCCGCCCAGGCTGATCGCGGCGGTCGCGCTGTGGTCGCTGGCGCCCAGCTTGGCGGCGGCGGATACGCTCGACTTGATCGGCAAGGTCAGTCCGGCTCTTGAGCGCGGCCGGGCCATGCTGTCAGCGGTGCAGAGCCCGTTCTATGTCGAGTCCCCCGTGCGCGGGAGCCGGTTCGCGTTCCGCTCGCTGGCGCCCGGCGGATACACCCTCGTCGTGATGGATCCCGGCTGGGGGCTGACGCGGCAGACCGTCCAAGTCACCGAGTCCTTTGCGGACGAGCGGGGCCGCGTCCATGTCGAGGTGGACCTCGACCGCTCCGCAGTCACGCGCGCACGCCGCGTGGAGGACCAGGGCACCGTCTCGGTCGCGGCGCTCAAGGTCTCGCCGAAGGCGCGGGAGGCCGTGCGCAAAGCACACGCGCGCTTCGGCAAGGGCGACCAGGAGGGCGCGATCGCCCTGCTGCACAAGGCCGTGGACATCTCGCCATCCTTCACGCAAGCCTGGAACGAACTTGGCACGGTGTCCTACAAGGCGGGGCGCTACGTCGAGGCGGAGGAGTACTTCCGCACGGCGCTCGGCCACGACCCGCTCGCGTTCGAGCCGCTGGTGAACCTCGGTGGCGCCCTGCTGTCGCAGAACCGTTTCGAAGACGCATTGAACTTCAATCTCGCGGCCCAAGGCATGCGTCCCGACAGTGCCCTGGCCAACTCGCAGCTCGGCATAAACTTCTTCTACAAAGGCCAATTTCAAAAGGCGCGCGAGTTCCTGCTGCGGGCCAAGGCGGCCGATCCGTCGCACTTCAGCTACCCGCAGCTGTTCCTAGCTGAGATTTACGGCAAGCAGGGCAGGCTGGACGAGGCGCGGAGCGAGCTTGACGAAATGCTGCGCCTGCACCCAGACTCTCCCGTCACTGAATTGGCGAGGAATGCGCTGCGCCAGCTGGACGCCGCAGCCGCCGAGGCGGATGAGGCAGCGCCATAGCGCCACGCGCTCCGTCCCGCGCAGAGTTGCCGCGCTGAGGCGGGCGCCCACCGTAGCATTTCTTCCAGACAGCGAGGGCCCGCAGCCCGGCACCGGGTGGTAGTCTGGGACCAATGTTCGCGCCCCTAAATCCGAGATTCCTTTCCGCTGCCGCGCTCGTCGCGGCGGTCGCCATTGCAGCCGGGTGCGGCCAAGCGCCACCGTCCGAATCCTCGATGGTGAGCCGCTTCGCGGCAGACGTGGACCAAGAACTCCCTTGGCCGCAATATCCGCGCCCGCAACTGGTCCGCAGCCGCTGGCTCAACCTCAACGGCCAATGGGACTACGCCCTCATCGACAGGGGGGCGGCCAAGCCGGAAGCCTTCGACGGGCAGATCCTGGTGCCGTTCGCAATCGAGTCCACCCTTTCCGGTGTCGGCCGAGCGCCCACGGCCGAGCAGGCGCTCTGGTACAGGCGCTCGTTCGAAGTGCCCACGGAGTGGAGCGGCGAACGCGTGCTGCTGCACTTCGGCGCGGTCGATTTTCATGCTTCCGTGTATGTCAACGGCCAGCTCGCGGGCGAGCACAAAGGCGGCTACACGCCGTTCAGCTTCGACGTCACCGACTTGCTGGCCGAGGCCGGACAGCAGGAGCTGGCTGTGTCGGTCTGGGACCCCACCGACACTTGGACACAGGCGCGTGGCAAGCAAGTGCGCGAGCCGAGCGGAATCTGGTACACCTCCGTGACCGGAATCTGGCAAACCGTTTGGCTGGAGCCCGTGCCAAGCGCCGGCTCGATCGAAGGGCTGGATGTCGAGTCCGACCGGGAGGCCGGCGCGGCGGCCCTGACTGTCCGGACACGCGGGGACTGCGCCGACTGCACGGTGCGGCTGACCGCCTATCTCGGCGACACCACCGTGGCCGAGGCCGCCGGAGATGCCGCGACGGCCCTCAAGCTGGAGCCGAGCGATCTCCAGTTGTGGACACCGGACACGCCGGTGCTCTACGACCTCGACATCGTCCTGTCGCAAGGCGACCAAACCTTGGACAGGGCCAGCAGCTACTTCGCCATACGGGACATCGCGCTCGGCAAGGACGAGCGAGGCTTCACGCGCTTGCTGCTCAACGGGGAGCCGCTCTTTATGTTCGGCCCGCTGGACCAAGGCTGGTGGCCCGACGGCCTGTATACCGCGCCGACCGACGAGGCCCTGCAATACGACATCGAAGTGACCAAGATGCTCGGGTTCAACATGGCCCGCAAGCATGTCAAGGTCGAGCCGGCCCGCTGGTACTACCATTGCGACCGGCTGGGCCTGCTGGTCTGGCAGGACATGCCCAACGGCAACCTGCGGCGCGGCTCTCCCAACAGCCTGCTGGTAGGCTCCACCGATGCCGAGGACGCGCAACGCCCGGCCGACTCCGCGGAACAGTTCGAGGCCGAACTGGCGGAGCTCGTCGACACGTTCAAGTTCTTCCCCTCGATCGTCATGTGGGTTCCGTTCAACGAAGGCTGGGGCCAGTACGACGTGGAGCGCATCGACTCGTTCATTCGCGAACGCGACCCGACACGGCTTGTGAACGCCACCAGCGGCTGGACCGACCGCGGCATCGGCGACGTGTTCGACGCGCACATGTACCCGGGCCCGGGCATGGAGCGCGTGCCGCCCGAAAGGGCCACGCTGCTGGGAGAGTTCGGCGGCCTGGGCTGGCCGGTCGACGGCCACCTGTGGTGGACGGACAAGCGCAACTGGGGCTACCGCACCTATTTCAGCCGGGAGGACCTCAACGCCAAGTACCAAGAGGTCGTGGGCAACCTCGTCGGGCCGCGCGCATTGGGACTAGCCGCCGCGATCTATACCCAGACGAGTGACGTGGAGGGCGAAGTCAACGGCCTGATGACGTATGACCGCGACCTGGTGAAGTTCGACGAAGAGAGTGTCAATGCGCTGCACGATCGCATCTACGCGGCCGCAGGCGTTGCGCGTTCTCTGCTCCCCACTTCGGAGCACGCGCCCCAACAGTGGGAGTTCCGGCTGGACGCGCCGCCGGATGGTTGGACAGGTGGCGAGGACAGCGCCGGCTGGCAGGACGGGACGGCGCCGTTCCAGTCGGGCGACAACGCCAATTTCCCGACCGGCACGGTCTGGTCGGGTGGCCAGATCTGGTTGCGGAAATCGTTCGATCTAGAGGAGGTGCCGGAGAATCTCTGGATCGAGGCATACCATGCGATCGATCAGGGAGAGGTTTACCTCAACGGCCAGCTGGTCCTCGACTTCGCCGGCACGAGGTCGGGCGGGCGGCACTATCACCACATGGATCTCAGCGCCCACGCGGCCGCGCTGCGCCCGGGCCGAAACGTACTGGCGGCCACCGGCGACTTCGTCGGCGACCTGCGAGGCTTGGATTTCGGCCTGTACGCTGTCGAATAGGGGCTGCCGGTCGAAGGCTCAGTCGGCCAAGCGGCCCAACGGACGCGTGTCGCCACGCAGGCCGTCGCTGAAGGATTGCGCCTGCCTAGTAAGCCGTGCGACCACGTCCGGATGCTTGTCCGCGACGTCGCGCGATTCGCTCGGGTCCCAGTAAAGCTGGTACAGCTCGCCGGGCACGATCTTCACGCCCTCGCCGTCAGACTCGGTCCCAAGGTGCAGCTTCCACTGGCCGGCCCGCACGGCGCGCAAGAGCGGATCGTTTTCCGGGGGCCCGTCTTCAGCCCTGTAGCGATAGCCACCCTCGAAGAAGTACAGCACTTCGTGCCCGCTCGCCTTGTCCGGAGAAAACCACAGCGGCTCCAAATCGCGGCCATCAATCGTGCGATCCCGAGGTGGTTCGCCGCCCGCCAGCTGCGCCAAGGTCGGCAGGATGTCCATCACGGAAGCGACCTTGGACGAGACCAGCCCGGCCGGGATGCGGCCGGGCCAGCGCAGGATTGCAGGAACCCGGATGCCGCCCTCATACACCGTGCCCTTGCTGCCGCGCAGCAGGCCGGCCGAGCCCGAATCGATGCCGTAGCCGGACCACGGTCCGTTATCTGAGGTAAAGATGACCAGCGTTTGCTCGTCAAGCCCCAGTTCGTCCAGCGTGTCGAGCAAGCGGCCAGTGTGGTGATCGATCTCCTCGATCACGTCGCCATAGAGACCGCGCAGCGACCTGTCGCGGAACGCCCGGCCGCGGAACAGCGGAACGTGCGGCATGGTGTGCGCGATGTAAACGAAGAACGGCCCTCCGCGGTTCGCGCGGATAAATTCGATGGCGCGGTCCGTGTACGCCGCAGTCAATAGCTCCTGGCGCGGGTTGTGCTCAATGACGCTTTCGTTCTCGATCAGCGGCAGGGGCGGAAACCAATCGAGCGGGTACGTTTCCTCGGACTGCGCATAGCCCGTGTAGGCGGTGCGCTCGCGGGTGTAGCGCATGCGCTCATGTTCCTCGGGGCGCCGCTCGATCTTGGGGTGGAACGGCCACATGTCATTGGAGTAAGGCAGGCCATAGTAGGTGTCGAAGCCATTGCGTGTCGGCAGGAATTCAGGCGCGTCTCCTAGGTGCCACTTGCCCAGCATGGCGGTGGCGTAGCCACGGTCGCGCAGCAGTTCGGCGACCGTCACCTCGTTCGGGTGGATGCCCGTTCGCGCCCTCGGGATGTGGTTGAACATCAGGCTGTTGCGGGGCGGATAGGTGCCGGTCAACAGGGCTGCCCGGGCCGGGCCGCAAAACGGCTGCGCATAGTAGTCCGTCAGCCGCAGGCCCTCGGCTGCCATGCGGTCGATCCGCGGCGTGCGGATCGAGGGGTGGCCCTGCACTCCCAAGTCGCCGTACCCTTGGTCGTCGGTCATGATGACCACGAAATTGGGCAGATCGACAGCCGCCACTGGTGTCTGCACGGCGACGGCAAGCCCAGAGAGCGCGATTAGCAATCGAGGTGCGCGTGTCATAGTTCGTCCTCTGTTGTTGGGGGATTGCAGCACGCCACGGCTTTCCCCGGCGCACTGCAACCCATAATCCCATTTGCAACACAGGCGTTACGCTCGCTACCGTTCGGGTGGCTCAGGAACGGTTGATCCGGGCCAGCCAAACTCGTGCACAGACACAGAGTGCAAGGCACGCGCGGTCCGGGGCAGCGACAGCCATCGTTGTCCCCGCCAGTCATGCAATGACGGATGGCGCATCCGCGCTATGGTTTGCTTGCGATTCGCACCAGCTGATTCCCCGTCCGGACTACAAACGACCCGTCCGCGGCTGCCACGCCGTAGACCCGCCCCTCGATGCTGAGCCGGTTCGTCGCAACCATTTCGCCACTGGACTGGGACAGGACCGCGGCCGTTCCGTCGACTCCGAAGAAGTAGAGCCGCTCCCCGTCCGATATGCCTGTCGCCCAGCATCCCGACGGAAGCCTTCTCGTGGAGACTTGCTGTCCCGTCTGCAGGTCCAGTTCGAACAGGACGCCGACGGAATTCACGAGCCACACGCGGCCTCCGGCGATCAGTGGCGAACTGTACTCGGTTGTGGCCTTGTCCGCCGTCCAGAAGACCGCGTCCGGCGCGTCCAGTCGGAAAGCGTGCGTCCCGCCGGCTTCTCCCGAGGCAATAACAATCTGGCTCCCCGCCACGCCAGCCGACGGAACCGCGTAGCCGCGACCGCCTTTTGCCGGACGGCGGAAGACCTCCTCACCGTTGTTCATGTCGAATGCCGCCACCCCGCCCCCAGCGGTGGTCAGCAGCAGCGAGCGGCCCTCGTGCTGAACTATCACAGGCGTTGAGAAGGACGGAGCCGGGGGCAGGTCTCGCACCCAAACGTCGCGGCCGTCTTCGTTGGCGATCGCGTACACACGCCCGCCTCCGAACGGTGCGACATGCAAGAAGAGACGGTCCCCCGACAGGACGGGCGAGCTGCCGAGACCGTGCCTGCCGGCCCAGTTTTCCTCGCTCCGGGGTAGGAACCGGGCCCAGCGCTGCTTCCCTTCGTGGTCCAACCCGATCAGGTCGCCGCTCTCGAAGAACGCATAGACGCCATGCTTGTCCGCAACGGGCGTGGGCGCGGCGTTTGACAACCGCTCGTGCGCTTCGGTTGGCGCAGAGGAAGGCCTGCGATCCAACCACGCAAGTTCGCCGTCCGAGAGCCGGTACGCCGCGGTCACCAAGGTCTCCTTGCGGCTGCCCACCGTAGACGTGACATACACTGTGCCACCCAAGATGACCGGACTCGACTGGCCGTAGCCTTCCAGCCCGACTGACCAAGCCACGTTGGATTGGTCAGACCAAGCTACAGGCAAACCGCGAGCCGAGGTTAGGCTTGATCCGTCGCCTCGAAATCCAGGCCAGCTGTCCCCGGCCAGCAGACCTGCGGCCATGAAGGCGGCTAGGGGTATCGCCTTTCGCATCATGGTCGGCATCTAAAAGGTCACCCGCAGCGAGAGCTGGAACTGGCGCGGCTCGTACGTCCTCACGGCCTGGCCGAACCGCCCGTCTCCGAGGTTGTTGATCGGCTGGTGGTAGTTCACCCGGTTCAGGATGTTGAAGACCTCCGCCCGGAACCTCACGCTCGCGGCGTCCCGGACGGGGATCTCTTTCTCCAACGTCACGTGGAGGTCGAAGTACGATGGGCCCAGTTCGGAATTTCGGGCCAACGAGCCCACCGTGCCGGAGGCCGGCAGGATCTGGTCCGGCTCAACCCCTTGGGCCAGCCGGAACCGCTGGCTGCCCATGGGCGAGCGATCAATTGCTCCCGCAACATCGTTGATCCGGTTGATCCGCGACCCGTTCGGATTGTCAGTGTTCGACAGGAGCGAGAACGGGCTGCCGCTGCGCGCCCAGAGGAGAGTGCCGATCTGCCAGCCGCCCAGCAGGCGCCGCCGCTGGGCGAATGGCAGTTGGTAGGTGCCGAAGGCGGTCAGCACATGCGGCTGGTGGAAGTCGGCGAAGGAGCGATCCAAGTTCCAGTCGGACTGGTCAGTCGGCACGGTGCCGGAGCTCGAAGCCACATCGATGGTCCGCGAGAACGTGTAGGCCAAGCGGTACGAGAGGCCTCGCCCCAAGCGCGCCCGCAGCGAAGCCTGCAGGGCGTCGTAATCCGAGTATGCGCCGCCGGTCAGGTAACTCACCACCCCGCGGCTGGGGTCAGGGCGAAACGGCCCGCGCAGGTTCGGCCCGCCGTTCGGCAGCGAGGTCCTGGTCAGCTTGAGCGCCCGGTTCCCAACGTAGGCAATACTCCCGACGGAACCGATGCCCCACAACTGGCGTTCGAGAGTGAGGTTCCAGTTCTGCACGTAGGGGTTGACCAACCCGCGGTCCAAGACGTACTCGTCGGAACCGACCCGGGCACCCTCTAGGGGGTCTGGCAGCCTTGGGCGGAACCGGGAGTAGGTGGTGATCCGCGGCGGCGCGAACCGCGACTGCGCGATGAAGCCCATCTGCAGGGGGCTGAAGAAGAAGCCGTAGCCGCCCCGCAGGACAGTCTTGTCGGCCCCGCCGAGGTTCCACGCGAAGCCGGCCCGGGGCGCGACGTTGTTCGGATCGGAGCGGTAGTCCTGCTCGAGCCGGCCGTACTTCTCGCTGGGGACACCGTAGTACTCGTAGCGGAGGCCCAGGTTGAGCGTCAGGCTGGGCGTGATCCGCCAGTCGTCCTGCGCATAGAGGCTGAATTCGTGGTTGCGCTGGTCGATGCGCGAGTCGCCGAATGCGCGGGAGTAGACAAGAGGCTGTCCGCCCAGAAACGCCCCGATCGAGGGGAAGATCATGAACCCGTTGAAGTTGCGGTCGCTGACGGAGTTGTACTGGATGTGTCGTCCGATCACTCCCGCCTTCAGCGAGTGTCTGCCCGCTACCAAGGTGAAATCGTTGGAGTATGTGTAGTTATGGAAACGGGTCTGGGTCAGCGGAATGAACGTGCCCAGGCGGGGCAGGCCGGTCACCAGGATGACTCCCGCCTGCCCGTTGAGCGCCGGATCGCCGAGAGAGGGAGTGCCGGGGCTGACCTGCGCGTTGTAGGTTGAGTACGTCCCGCGGAACTGGTTGAACGCCCTCAAGGAAAGGGACGATTCCAAGCTGACGACCCCGGAGCGGGAGTAGTTGTCGGTTTCCGCGTTGCCGGCGGCGAGGCGGGACCGCGTCGGGCCGATCGCGTTGACCCAGTTACCCCTAGCGCTGAGTCGGTGCCGGTCGCCGGGCTGCCAATCGAGCCGGAGCAGCCCTGTCTGGCTGGTCTGCGGACTCGGCACGGCCGCGCTGTGAAGGTTCGTGCCCGGAACGTTCGGTTCCGGGTAGAGCGGCAGCAAGGCGCGGACGCTCGGGGCAGCCCTCGCGCGCTGTTCGGCGGTCAGGGTTTGGATCGTCGACGAGGCGCGGTATTGGTTGCGCACGCCCAACTCGTATCCGCCGAAGAAGAACAGCTTGTTGCGAACGACGGGCCCGCCCAGCGTGACGCCGGGCATGTTGAGCCGTCGCTCCGGGCGCTGGGAGAGCAACGCCCCCCGTGCGTTCAGCTTTTCGTTCTGGAAGAAGTGATAGGCAGATCCGTGCCACTCGTTCCCGCCACGCTTGGTCACGAGATTGACGACTGCACCGGAAGCCCGTCCGAACTCGGCCTTGAAGTTCGACGTCTGCATCTCGAACGCCTCGACGGTCTCCATCGAGACGGGCTGCTCCGTCAGCCCGCGCCCCATCAGGTTGCCGGCGACCGGATCGTTGTACTCGGCAGAATCGACCATCGTGTTCACGGCGCCGAGCGGTCGGTTGCCGTTGACCGTGAACGGCGCGTGGCTCGAACGCGCGAAGCCCACGCCGGGAGTCTGGTAGCTGATTGCCCGATAGTTCCGACCCACGTTGTTGGTCACCATCGGGATGCTGGCGACCTCCGACGGCTCGTAGCTGGATCCGCGCACCCCGCTGGAGGCGACCCGCTCGATTTCGGCGAACGAGCCGACCACTGTGATTTCCTCGGAGATGAGGCCAAGTTCGAGGCGGATGTTGCGCGTGACCTCTTGGCCGGCGACCAGCTCGATGTCTTCGGCTCGGTAGGCGCGGAAGCTGTCCTTCTCAGCTACCAACTGGTAGGCGCCGGTGTCGAGGCCGGCCAGTCGATACAGTCCAGCGCCGGAGCTGAGGGACTCCGTGACGGCTCCCGTCCGCAGCGATTCCAGCGTGACGGTCGCGTTGGCGACTGGCGCTCCTGACGGATCCAGAACCGTTCCAGTCAGCGTCGCAGAACCAACCTGGGCGGTTAACTGGCCAGTGCCGAACAGGCACGCGGAGATGAGGATTGCTGTGCGAATTATCGTTTTCATTGTTTCTTCCTTTCAATTGCGGCGCCACGCGGAGGGTTCCGTGTGGCTAGAGCTGCTTGCGGAGTTTCACGCCGATGAGAAGCGCAGTTCCCAAGACCGCCAACCCCAGCAGCAGCCAACTGTCAAAACCTGTCGATTCGGATTCGGGCGCGGAGCCCTCCTCGCTGGTGCGAACGAGCCTGCGTCCCTGGACGATCTCGGCTCCGGCCAGGCCTGCGCTCCGGTCGAGGGAGCTCTGGTAGGCGGTCAGCAGAGTGGCACCTTCAACATTGCCCGGAGCCGCCAATGCCTGGCCCAGAAATTCCTGGAACGCGGCGTTGTCGACGGTCCGGGAGTCCCCGGCTGGCCCGTGGTCCGCGACGGAGAGTGCATACCGATTCGCGACTCGGCGAAGGGTCTCCTCGTCAGCGTCCCAGTAGTCCTTGCGGGCAGCCTCGATCAGCACGGCCGTCACGTTCTGCAGCGCGTACGGGTTCTCTTGATCGAACCACTCGGGAAGGCCCAGGTCCAAGGAATCCTCCACATAGACCCGCTCGACCTCGTCCCAGACGTAGTCGTCGATCGCCTCCGGCTTCGTCACCTGCCAGCCGAACAGGTTGGTGGCGGTTTGCGAGATCTCGACCGCTCCGGAGAACCCCTCGTCCTGCTGCTCCTGGATCCAGCGCGGGTTCCAGTACTTGCCCCGCAGGTCGCGAGTCAGCGTCTCCCGAACGGTCTCCAAGCGGCCGCGCTCGACATCGCGCACGTCGGAGACATACGTTTCGGGCGACGTGCCGGTGGTGTCGCGCACCGCCATGGTCATGCCCCCGAGATACTCGAAATAGTGATCGAGCGTAAGCGGGCTGATCACGTTGGTGGAGCGACTCAGGGAGACGGCCTCGGTACCGGCCAGCGCCTGCTTGTAGAGTCCGTCTATGTTCGCGCCCCACTCGGCACCCTCGGTGTAGACCGCACCGACGCGCGCCAAGTACTCCTCGGTCAGCTCGGCGGTGTCCTCGAACTCGCCGCTGCGGATGGTGTTGTCGATAACGCCCGTGCCGTAGCCCCCGACGTTGTTGCTGAAGACCCGAGCGCTGGCATAGAGCCGGGCGTCCTCGGCCGACATGCCGGCGCGCTTCAATGCGATCTGCGACTCCTCGACGTGATCCGCGATGAAGTTGTCGCCATCGGCAGCTCCGGCAGCCAGCCGCACTGCCTTGTCCAGGAATTCCATGCGGTCCGGGAAGGTGTCCCGGAACAGCGAGGCCGCCTGGATGATCACGTCGATCCGGGGCCGGCCCAGTTCCGCGACGGGCACAAGTTCCAAGTCGGCGACGATCCCGTTGTGATCCCATACCGGGCGCACGCCGATCAGGTGTAGGATCTGCGCCAAGTCCGTGCCGTAGTGCCGGATCAGCTCGGTGTTCCAGAGCGTGAAGCCGATCTTTTTCGGGTAGCGCCCGAGCCGCCCGCGCTCGGCATCGAGGAGCGCTTCTGCCAGCGCAACGCCGACCTCCCAAGCGGCCCGCGTGGGCACTTCCTGCGGGTTGATGCCGTACAGGTTGCGGGCAGTCGGCAGCGCCGCGGGGTTCCGGACGGGGTCGCCGCCCCCGCCGGGAGGAATGTATCCGCCTTCGAGGGCGTGCAAGGTCTGGGGAATCTCCCGGGCGGTGAGCCGGAGCGATGCGAAGATGCTCCTGACGCGATCCTCGTCCGCGCGCAACGCGGGAGCGACCCCCCGACCCTCCAAGGCTGCCTCGACATGGCGGACGGCTCGCTGCTTGGCAGCCTCCCACCTCGTCCCGCCCTCCTCGCGCAGCCCCATCTCGTCGAAGGCCACGCGTCGGACGTAGTCGCTGCCGACCATGGATGTCACCAACGGAGCCGCCTCGCTGGTAGGGTTGTTCTGCGAATGAACGTGCAATCCGAGCGGAATCCGGTCCTCGTTGATCAGGTGGATATGGAGCTTCAGCTCGGCGACTTCCTCGTCCGTCGGCAGCCTCTCGCCCCAGTCAAGGCCCAGATCCTCGTCCAGCCCGCGCGCATTGCCCGAGCGGGCGATCTGCTCGCGCAAGCGCTCCTTGAGGCTTCCCTCCTCCTGACCGACGAACTGCTCCGCCGCACGGTACAGCTCGCCGATTTCGGGATCGGCCTCGGACAGCGAAGCCGCTCCGATGGGCGGCACCTGGTGGTCGACCGTCACGGCTGAGCCCCTGCGCTTGGCGATCAGGGCCTCGCCGACGTTGTCCATGATGTACACGTAAACGTTCGGCATGCGCCCCAGCGTGATGTCGGACCAGTCGTCAGCGAGCTGCCCGAGCGGGCGCCCCGGCAGGAACTCGTGGGTCCCGTGCGTGCCGTAGTTGACGATTGCGTCAGCTTCGAACTCGCGTTGTAGCCACCAGTACGTAGCCAAGTACTGGTGGTTCGGAGGCACCCGGTCGTTGTGCTGGAGTCGGGCGTCCATGTTGGCGCCGCGGGCTGGTTGCGGCATCAGGATCACGTTGCCGAACTCGAGCTTCGGCAAGACGATCTGGCGGCGGCCGTCTCGCTCGACCGTCATGAATTGGCCCGGGGGCGGGCCGAACGAGGCGGTCACCTCCTCGCGCAAGGGCTCGGACAGGGACCCGAACCACTCCAGATAGTCCGATTCGTCGATCAGGGAGACGCCTTCGAGGGAGGCCAGTTCCTCGAGTTCCCCGCGCTGGCTCTCGCTGATGTTGCGCCCCTTGTGCAGCATCTCGGCGAGCAGCGCGTCCGCGTCCGACGCAAGGCCCTCCACGCGGTAGCCGGCCTCCTGCATGCCCTTGAGGAAGCGGATCAGGCTCCTCGGAACATTGAGGCTGGCCGCGGTGATCTTGCCCTTCCCGATACCGGAGACATAGATGATCGCGACCTTCTTCTCGGAATTGGGCTTGGCCCGCAGCCGGACCCAGCGCAGGGCGCGGTCGGCCAGACGGCCGATGCGCTCCCGCTCCACAGCCTCGAAGCGGCGGCCGGTCCATTCGGCGCGCATCCCCTCGATGAGCGTCGGCTCGATCGCCCCGTCGATCTCAGGCACGATCGCTCCCATGGCGAGGCCGACCCCGCGGATCCCGTTCTTGGTCTGGCGGTACTGCTCGAAGGTCTCGCCCGTGAACATCAGCGACGCCCCGCGCATCACGGGGAAGTCGAACTCCGATTCCAGCAGCTCGACGCCGCGCGGCCCTTGGAACCAGCGGCCATGGCGACGCGAGATCACCAGATCGGGCCGGAACTCCCGCACGAACTGTGGCAGCTTCGCATTCCCGAAGATCGCGGCGACGTTGACGCCGCGGGCTTCGAAGGCTTCCAGCAAAGCGCCCGTTCCGGTCGTCATCCCGAGCCGCCAACCATCGGCGAAGTCCAGCAGGACGCGGGGCGCTGCCTCGTGGTACCGGCCCGACTCGCGCGTCCATTGCACGTAGTCGTCCGTCGACAGCATCAGGTCGGGCGCCTCGGGATGGTAGTAGCCGTCCTCAGGCGTTTGCTGCGGAGCCTCGTAGGGCTCGCCGCTGCCGAGATAGTGGCTGGCCGCGTACCGGAAAAGGTTGGCCATGTTGCGCGGCCCGCTGTGCTCCCAATACGCGCTGACCTGCTCGGCGTGGGCAGGGTCCCCATGGCTGGCAAGGAGCCGGCTGTTCCGGTCGGCCGGGACGAAAAACACACCTGCACCTCGCGCGGCAGCCGCGGTCAACCCGTCTTGGACGGCCCTCGTCAGCGGCTCCATGCGGCGACTCGAGATGAAGATCACGTCATAGCGCGAGAAGTCGGCCGTTTCAAGGTCCGGGTCGTCCATCTTTTCGCGCGACCAGAACCAAAAGCGGACACCTGTCGCATCGGCGGCATCGGCCAGAAGGAACAGTTGCTGCGGCGGCACGCCCAGGAACAGCATCCTGGGCATCAGCAGGTGGTAGGCAACGCCTCCGGCGAAGACCAGCGCGGCTGCGACGCCGGCAAGCCACCTAAGGAGTTTCTTGTGGCGAAGCGTCATCACTCACCCGTCGCGGAGGGTGCGCCCTCCGGCACGTACACGACTTCCCCGCTCTCCAGCCGGTACGCCACGCCTAGGCGCGTACCCTTCCCTGCTCCTCGAAGCTCGGAAGACTTGAGCTTCTCCATCCGCTCGCCACGCTTGACGATCATTTCCATGTCCGGCTTGCCGGGATTCGTCACGATCGTGATGTCCTTCTGGCTCATCCGCGCCGCGATCTCGGCGAGGCTGTCCGCGCCGGCCAGAGCGAGCAGCAGGGCAACCACGAGGACCATCGACGCATCAAAGAGGTTGACCACGCCGACCAGAGGGTCGCCAGCTCCTCCAGAGCCGGCGAGCGGGTCAGCGGCCGAGTTCCAGTCCCGCAGCCGCGAGTGCTGCGGTTGATTGCTTTGCATACGCTTGCTCCTCTTCTTCACGCCAACGCTCGAGCAGGAATCGGATCTCGATCAAGTCCGCCCGTCCCCAGATCCTCGTGATGGTTCCAAGCCCGAACGCAACTCCGCCGATCACCAAGCCGATGACGGTCGTGGTAAATCCCAGCAGTAGGTTGGAGGCCATTTGCTGCATATTCCCCTCGGCAAGCCCGGCGAGAGCGGGTTGCAAGGGAATGAGCGTTCCGATCAAGCCCAGCATCGGGCCCGCCCGGGAAACGATTCCAAGTTTTTCGATGCGGGCGCGCAGGGCCGTCTCGATGTCGGTGACTCGCCTGTCGACGAACACGCTATGGAGTCCATCGGTGCTCAGTGCGTTCTGCACAGCCGCGAACCGGCCTCGCCACGGCTGCAGCAGAAACCCGTTCAGGGACAGCCCCTCTGCCCGGCACGTGGCCAGGCAAGCCCGATTGGCGCGCCGGTCGAGTGCTTCGGAGAGCAACTGCCCGACGAGGTAGGTCGTGCCAACGAACAGCGCGAGGACGGCAACCAACGTGGGCACGAGGAACGCGCTGGAGAGCGAGTAGAGAATTCCTGACAGGACTTCCATCGGTGGTAAGGAGTGGTGGGCCTAGTAGGACCTTCTATGACGGGAGACCCAAAAGGAGATGCCAACCATCAACACAACAATGCCGAGAACGGACAGTGACTCGGCCCAGTCGATCTGCTGGGCCAGAATCCGTTGGGTCTGTGCCTCGTGCGGTAGCAAGACCAGCAGCAAGGCGCTCATATTTGACACTGCGGCAAACCCTAGCGCGGCGCCAACGCCAGCATCGATTCTGGCCCGACGGCGGCCTGCGAACACAGCCGCTAGAACGACCCCGCCGTAGACGAACATGACGGAAATGCCGGCCAAGTATCCCGGCAGGTTGGACCACCGAAGGGCCTGCCAAGTAGCGGCGCCCGCCGCATAGAGCAGCAGCGGCGACGGGATCGCGAACAGCCACCCAGGCCACGAGAGGGGACGGCTCGATCGCCTCGCTCGCTCGAACAGGATCCACAAGAGGCCGTGTACGGCGATCGCGGTGGCCCATGCGGAAGGCTCGTCGACCAGCGCCTTCGCTTCGGCTTGCGACAGTCTCTCGGCTACGAGGCCGAGAATCGCACCAGCCGCCAGCAACGACGTCGCATACGCCAAGCGCAGACCGCGAGATCGAAAGGCGGCCAGCCCCAAGGAGTCTCTCGCGGCGAACAGTCCTAACCCAAAGAAAACAAGCAGCATCCAATCCACGACACGCCAAAGTCTCTAATGCTAGGAAGATCGGATCCGAATTCCGAGCTAAATCCGGCAAGCAGGTGCGTTTCGCTCGTCGGCGGCTCTGACTTTCTCTCTAGCGGGCCCTCCCGAGTGCCTGAGAATCGCGTCTGGCCAGCGAGCCGGGAACCACGGGCCGGCGGGTCGTAGGCTTCCCCCAGCGCAGCTCCGTACCGGGCGAGGTGGTTGGCGCACGAGCCGGAATCGCGGGAAACTCCCGGTCGTCATGTGCCACGACTGACGAAACGGGACTGGTCCAGGAGTACGCGACGAGCCTGGTGCAAGCGATCACCACTCTGGCGCGCGGGCTCTGTTGGCCGGAGTTGCTGGCACAAGACCGGAGGCGAGTTAAGTCGCGAGCCGGAGCCAAGCGTCAAGGCTGTACTGGGGCATTGGCTCCTGGGCTATATACATCCGTACCCAGACGGGAACGGACGCATCGCCCGGTTCTTGATGAACGCTATGCTTGCGTCCGGTGGCTACCCTTGGACGGTGATTCGGATTAGCGACCGAGAATCATACCTGACGGCGCTAGACAGCGCCAGTATTGATCAGGAGATCGGCCCATTCGCGCGATTCGTAGCCGAGCGCGTCCAGTGGTCGAGATCGTCACAGCTCGGCGTACACCGACATCGATCGTAGGTACGATTGAAGGCCTCCCGGCGGTCCTCTCTCCGGCGGCGCAATAGATCGACTCTTCGCTCGCGTTATCGGATTGTGCCGGCGCACATCGCGGCCACTCCGAGCGTCCGCTGCGGAGTGCCCAATCCCCCCAGCACAGCGGCCTCGCCACGCGGTCGCAGCGCGATGCGAAAAGAGACCGCTAGCCGGGAGGGCGCAGATGACGGTCTAACTCGCCGGAGAGCTGCCGGATCGCCTGCTCGGCGGCGGAGCTGAGACCGGCCACTACGGAGCGCACTTCGCTAGTGGACACCTGCTCGCTCTTCTCGGCGGCGCCAACCCAAACCACGCGCGCGGTCGCAGATTCAACCAGCTCGAGCGAGATCTTGACGGTCGCTCGCACGCTGCCGCCGTGATCGACCTCCTCGAGCCGCAGCAACTCCCCGCGCAGCAGATAGTCCGCCGCAGTGCGGCCGTCGAAGTGGTCCAGGCGCGCGAACGTTCCCAATGCCCGGACCTGCTCGCGCAGGGCACGCGATACGCTTTCCTGCGGATCTTCGCCCCAGCGGTGGTACTCGTAGTAGCCCACTTCCACCGGGGACTCGCGGTAGACGATGCGGCCCTGGCGAATCACGCCGCCCACCCGAATGGGCATCAGGACGGCAGTGTGTTCCAGCGGTGCAGCGGCCGGAACCGGGGCCGGCAGGTCGAGCACATAGTAGTTGGTGGGCGGCACGGCGCCGCCACATGCCAAGCACGCCACGGCGAGGCAGGCCAGCACCAACCGCCGCCGCTGGAGGGCGGGTTCCATGCTAATCTGATCCAGGCCGTTATTATGACGGATTTATCCCTTTCCTGTTATCGCTGCGGGCACGCCCTGCGCTTGATGCCGCGCGAGAGGATCGAGCGCAACGCGACCTGCTCGTCGTGCGGCGTGGACCTGCATTCCTGCGTCCATTGCAGGTTCTTCGATCCGGGCCGCAACAACCAATGCTCGGAACCGCAGGCAGAGTGGGTCCGCGACAAGGAGCGCTCCAACTTCTGCGGCTATTTCGAGCCTCGTTCGTCGGTCAACCTCACCGCCCGCGGCGGCCGGAACCCCGCTGCGGATGCGCGCGAGGCATTCCACAACTTGTTCAAGAAGTAGTGTCGCTCACGTACCGGTCCTAGGCGGCCGTGGCCACACATGAGACGCAAGTGGTGTACAAGAGCTGCGCCTGCCGCGAGCGCGGGAAACGCCCAGAAGTTGGTGACGTTTAGGAGCGAAGCGGCGTGGTGTCAATACATCCGATCCGCCACACGGCTTGCGCTGTCCCGGCATCCCCGCTCGTGCCGATGGGAGCCACCACTGCCAGCGGGCAGCAAGCGTACAAGGGAGTCGGATCGCCGCTACCGGCGTCCTCCCCTGCAGGAACTCCAGCGCCGTGGCACCCCGGCAACGGGCGGAACTTCAGGTAGTCTTCCAAGGAGCCCGAAGAGGACCTGCGGCAAGGGAGCTAGCGGCCGTGGTAATCGGTCCGCTCGCCGCGTGGGCGGTTCTTGAACTCCCGGGCAAGCCGCACGAATGCGTCGACCACGGCTTCGAAGATCGGACCGCCCTTTGCGGCGGAGGCGATCGTCGGATCCCCGTAGGTGCCGGTCTTGCTGAATCGCGTCCATTCATCCATCAGGTGCACGGGCGACCCGTCCATTAGGTCCATCCAGATGAACTCGGACTCGGGCATCCCGATATCCTTGACCGCCTTTTCCATCTGCACCTTGTCCGAGGCCAGATGGAGATAGACAGAAGTCTCGAGTTCCCCTGCGTGCGACATTCCGCCGCGCCCGGACTCCCGCTGCATGCGGATCTCCTCGCGGGCCAGGCTGGGCCAGATGAACGTTCCGCAAAGCGCGTCGGTCTCCAGGATCGTGCGCCGCGCGACGAGATCCAGAATGGGCATGTTCGACCCGTGCCCGTCGGCGATCAGAATCCGCCGGAAGCCGTGGTGCGCAACGCTCTTGGTCACGTCCAAGACGAAGTGGAGGAGATGCTCCTGCTGGATATCAATCGTGCCGGTGAAGTCCATGTGGTGCGTCTCGAATCCGTACGGGATCAACGGCAGCAACAGGATGTCGCCATCCGCTCGTTTCGCCGCCTCCTCGCAAATGCTCCAAATGAGGAAGTTGTCCGTGTCGAGAGGCAAGTGGTGCCCGTGGTCCTCCACGGAACCGATCGGCAGCACGACGACAGGTTGGTCGCTGACCCTACCGCCGAGTTCCTGCCACGTGTGGTGGTGGTAGAGATACGAGATCTTGGGCATCGATTCAGTCCTGGACGCGCCGCTCCGGATCGATCAAGAACCACAGCAACGCACCCATACCATACACAACGGTCGCGGCCCAGAACATTGACTCGAACGAGCCGAACTGCGCAGCGAGCCACGCGGCGGAAATCGGCGAGATGACCGCGGACGCGCTCGATGCCGTGTTCATGAATCCGGTTGCCGTCCCGCCATAGCGGTGGCCGACATCCACGCAAACCGCCCACGCCACGGGCAGCGTGAGGTCCTGCGCTCCTTGCGCGAAGGCCATCCACAACACCGCTGCCAAAGGCTCTCCGGCGACCGCCGCCATGGCAAAGCCCACTGCGGCCAAGGCGAACCCCCCGATCCCGACCGCCCTGCGCCCCCAACGCAGGCCCGCCCGCCGGACCAGCCAGTCGGAGAAGGTGCCGCCAGACACGCAGGCAACCGCGCCCACCAGCAACGGGATCGCGGAGTAGAGGCCGGAGCGCTCCAAAGTCAAGCCGTGCTCATCCATGAGGTACGTCGGGAGCCAGGTGACGAAGAAATAGAACCCGTATGCGGAGCAGAAGTACATGCCGAACAGGGCCCAGAGGTTGCCGTCGGCGAGCATGCGCCGCCAAGGGACCGCCGAAGCCTCGGCCGGCGGAATGCCCTCCGAGCGGATGTAGGCCAGTTCAGACTCCCCGACGTCGGGGTGATCGGCCGGATCGTCCGTGTACCAGCGCCAAAAGAGCCCACACCAGAACAACCCGATCGTCCCGA
This sequence comes from Terriglobia bacterium, assembly GCA_009841225.1. Lineage (GTDB taxonomy): Bacteria > Acidobacteriota > Terriglobia > Bryobacterales > UBA6623 > VXMF01. The sequence continues at coordinate 21,074 of VXMF01000037.1, forward strand.
GCACCGCAAAGGTGGGACGCCATCCGATCAGGGCAATAAGAAGCGCCGCGACGGGAGGAGCCGCAGACCCGCCCAAGCGGGCTCCCATCCACATCAGACCGGTGGTTCCGCCTCGCTCGCGGGCTGGGAACCACCGGGCGAGGGCCCGCGTCAGGGTCGGAAACGCCCCGGCCTGTGCGGCTCCGAACAAGAAGCGAATTCCGGCCAGCGTTGCGAATCCGCGCACTGCCCCGGTCAGGATCGTGAGCAGCGACCATGCGGCAACGATCGGGGCCATCAGCTGCTTTTGGCCAAAGCGGTCGCCGATCCATCCAGTCGGAATCTCGAACAGACCGTAGGCTAGGGCGAATGCGCTGAAGACATAGCCCATGCGGACGCTGCTCAGTCCAAGGTCCTCGACCATGAACGGCGCGGCAACGGAAATGCAGACGCGGTCGAGATAGGTGACGAAGGCCACCGTGACCGCGAATACCAGAGTGAGGCGGCGGGCGTTGGTGTCAGTCCTCACGGAGGCTGATGGATTCTATCACTGCCATTTCAGCCGGGACCCGCTCGGCTCAACAGGGCTTGCTATTCCAGTCGCTCTACGCTGACGCAGGAGGCCCCGTGCGTTCGGCCGCCCGGTTCGGTGAGCCACGTCTGGAGTTCCACCGGACCGGCCAAGAGCTCGACCTCGAACGCAACCTCGGTGACCAGATTCGGCTCCCGAATCACCAGTTCACGGACATTCGGTCAGATCGCTGTACGCCGTGCCAGAGACCGCTTGGTCCGCTCATCGCGCGGCACCGAACAGAATCGTGGAGTAACGTAAGTGTCGTGGAGGCAGAGCAGACAGCTCCCGAGGCGTGGAGGTGCGATTCTGCATTCGGGACTGTGGAATTTGCCGACCTTCGCAAGCGCCGCGAGCGCACCGCAAGAAGCTGGTCGTGGCGATCAACGCGGCGATTGCTAAGTTAGTGGCGGCGACCCAGCAAGCATTTGAACAGGCCCGACCCCGCGATGAATCCGGAAAGCTACATTAGCAACTTATCGTGAAGAGGAAGAATCACGAGCGAAGAGCACTAAGGAATAGAGCCTAATCCCGTTTGAGGACTCCCCCAATGCCCCTAGCAGAGCAGCCCTCCGTCGATGCCACCGCCGAACCCTCGGCCATCGAGCGTGTCTCGCGGATCTATGGCTTGGACAACTGGGGGTTCGGCTACTTCGGCGTGAACGAGTCCGGCCATCTCAGCGTTACACCGCACAAGATTCCCGGCCTCGCTGTAGATGTCTACGAGGCTGTGCGGGACCAAGTGCGCAATCAGCTCTCGCCGCCCTTCCTGCTGCGCTTCCCGCAGATCTTGGACGAGAGGCTGGCATCGCTGCACCAAGCCTTCGCCACAGCCATCGCAGAGTTCGAGTACGGGGGGCGCCACATCGGCGCGTACCCGGTCAAGGTCAACCAGCGACCTGAAGTGCTGCACCGCTTGGTGAAATCGGGCCAGCGCTACGACTACGGCCTCGAAGTCGGCAGCAAAGCGGAGTTGATCGCTGCCCTGTCCATGCCGCTGGCGGACGGGTCTCTGATCACTTGCAACGGTCTCAAAGACGACCTGTACCTGCGCTTGGCGATGGCCGCGGCCAAGCTCGGACGCAGGGCCGTGATTGTCGTGGAAGACATTCAGGACTTGCGCATGACGCTCAAGCTAGCCGGCGCCCAAGGCCTGCTGCCGCCGATCGGACTGCGCGTCAAGCTCGGGGCGCGGGGCAGCGGCAAGTGGGAGGACTCGTGCGGCGAGTTCGCCAAGTTTGGCATGAGCACGATAGCCCTGGTGCGCGCCTTGGACCTGATCAAGGAATGGGGCGCAGCGAGCCAGCTCACGATGCTGCACTTCCACATCGGCTCTCAGGTCAACGACATCCGCCGGGCCAAGCAGGCGTTCAAGGAAGCCGCACGCGTCTATGCCAAGGCGCGCAAGGCGGGCTTCGACATCGCCTACCTGAACGTGGGGGGCGGCCTCGGCGTCGATTACGACGGCTCCCGCACGGCCAGCGAGTTCTCGATGAACTACTCGGTGCAGGAATTCGCCAACGACATCGTCTACACGCTGGGAGAGGTTTGCGCCAGCGAGGAAGTGTCCGCTCCCACCATTGTTACCGAGCACGGGCGGGCGATGGTGGCCTACCACTCGATGCTGGTCACTGACGTGCGCAAGGTGGTCGCACCGGGCCTGGTAGCCGACGATGACTTCAGCGAGGTCGAATCGGACGCCCAACCGGTGCTGGAACTGGTCGACATCGCCGATGGCATCAACGCCAAGAACTTTCGCGAGCGCTATCACGACGCCGTGCAACAGCGCGGCGACATGAACTCACTGTTCGAGCTCGGCTATCTGGGCCTGCGCGACAAGGCCAAGGGAGAGGCTCTGTTCTGGAGGATCTGCCGCCGGGTCGCGAGCCTGTCGCGCCAGATGAAGCACCGCCCCAAGGAACTGCAGGATCTCGATCAGATGCTGGCGTCGAGATTCGTTTGCAACTTCTCGATGTTCCAGTCGATACCGGATTTTTGGGCGTTCGACCAACTGTTCCCAATCGTCCCCATACATCGCTTGAACGAGATCCCGACCGAGCGTGGCGTGCTGTGCGATATCACGTGCGACTCCGACGGCACCGTCGACCGCTTCGTCGATACCAAGCACTTCAAGGAATCGCTCGAGTTGCACGCCCCGCGGCCTGACGAGCCGTACTATCTGGGCATCCTGCTATTGGGTGCCTACCAGGAAACGCTGGGGGACATTCACAACCTGTTCGGAACGGTCACGGAACTGAACGTAGCGGTCGAGACGGACGGGCGACGCGTTGTCAGCCAGCCGATCCGGGGCGACAACGTGCGGGACGTGCTCAGCGATTTCGGCTACCAGCCCGAGGCCTTGCGCGAAGCGCTGGCGCGCCGGCTGGCCGAGCGCAAGCAAGCAGGGCTGATCGGCGACGAGGAAGAGCACGAGGTGCTAGCCACTTCGTCAAGGGTCTTGGACGACTATACTTACCTGGTCTAAGGCCACTCCGTTCGCTCTCCGATGTCGTACCCGACGCCTGCCCGAGCCTCCACGATCGCTGGACTATTGGCGGGACAAGACGGATCGCTGCCAGCGCTGCACAGCGAGTCTGGCGCGCGGATGTCCTACGGGGAACTGCGCCGCCAAGCCGAGCAAACCGCCGCTGCGCTCAGCGCCAGCGGCATAGGCCGGGGCGACCCCGTCGCGATGGTCCTTGAGAACGGACCGCACATGGCGGCGGCATTCGTGGCGGTGGCGGCCGCAGCTGCCGCAGCTCCGCTCCACCCGGGGCTGCGCGAGCGAGAGTTCAGGGACAGCTTGGAGAGCCTGCGGGCGCGGGCCTTGATCGTGGCCGCAGGTAGCGACACTCCGGCGACCGCGGTGGCGCAACAACTGTCCATTCCGATCCTGCAATTGGATGCGACCAATCCCGCTGGCGGCTTCAGGCTCGTGGGCGGCCCAGCTTCGGGCGGCAGTCCGCCAGACCCGGCGAGGCCGGAAGATACCGCGCTGCTGCTGCATACCTCCGGCACGACTGCCAAGCCGAAGCTGGTGCCGCTTGCGCAGGGAAATCTGGCTGCATCGGCGGCCAATATCGCATCGACCTTGCGCCTCGGGCCCGAAGACACGTGCCTGAACATCATGCCGCTGTTTCATATCCACGGCTTGATCGGAGCGCTGCTGTCGTCGCTTTGCGCCGGCGCCTCGGTGGCGGCCACACCCGGCTTTGCGCCGATGCGCTTCTTCAAGTGGCTGGACGAATTGCAGCCCACTTGGTACAGCGCAGTGCCAACCATGCACCAGGCGATCTTGCAGCGCTCGGCAAGGAACCCGTCCAGCCTCACCCGGAGCCAGCTGCGACTGATCCGCTCGTCGTCAGCCGCCCTGCCGCCGTCTGTCCTCACGGCCTTGGAGGAAGCCTTTGGCTGTCCGGTGGTCGAATCGTACGGCATGACAGAGGCATCGCACCAAATGGCGAGCAATCCCCTGCCCCCTGCCGCGCGCAAGGCCGGCACGGTCGGGCTGGCGGCCGGGCCGGAGATGGCGATCATGGACGGCGCGGGCAGCCTGCTGCCCGTCGGCGCCACCGGCGAAGTCGTGATTCGGGGCGCGAACGTGATGGCTGGTTACGTAGACAATCCGCAGGCCAATGCCAGCGCTTTCCACGGGCAGTGGTTCCGCACGGGGGATCAAGGACTTTGCGACAGCGAGGGCTACTTCACGATCACGGGCAGGCTCAAAGAACTCATCAACCGGGGGGGCGAGAAGATCTCCCCGCGCGAGATCGACGAGGCACTCCTGGAACATCCCGCCGTCGCGCAAGCCGTGGCCTTCGCGGTACCCCACGCGAAGCTTGGCGAGGAAGTCGCAGCCGCCGTGGTGCTCGAAGAGGGCTCCGATCTGACGCAACGGGCACTCGGCCTGTTCGTCGCCGAGCGGCTGGCTTCACACAAGGTGCCCCGAATGGTGCGCTTTGTCGAGGCCATCCCCAAGGGTCCAAGCGGCAAGCTGAAGCGCGTGGGCCTGGCCAAGGACCTCGGCCTCGGCTAGCTCGGCTCGTGGGCTAGGCCTGTCAAGGTGGCCTCAACCGGCGAAGACATCTGCGATCGTCCTCTGAATCGACTCCGCGGCCGCGCGAGGGTCAGCGGCATTCCGGATCGGCCGACCGACCACGATGTGATCGGCTCCGTTCAAGAACGCCTGGCGCACATCGACAGTGCGTTTTTGGTCGTCTACGGGCCGGTTCTCCACGGGCCGAATGCCGGGAGTGACGACCAACAGGCGGCTATCCACGTGCTGGCGTAGCGCCGACGCTTCCAAGCCCGACGATATTACCCCGTCACAGCCGATCTCAAACGCACGCCGCGCCCGCGAGAGGACAAGTTCCCGAGGGTCGCAGGCGAAGCCGAGATCGTCCAAGTCGCCCCGGTCCAGGCTCGTCAGCGCCGTCACAGCCAAGATCTTGACATCGCCGCGATTGGAACAGGCCGCAGCCAGCATCGCATCGTTGCCGTGGACCGTGCAAAACGTCACGCCCCGGCCGCCAAGGCGATGGACGGCTCGCCCGACGGTTTCAGGCACGTCGAAGAACTTCAGGTCCACGAACACCTTCTTGCCCAGGGACCTGAGCCGGTCGACGAGCTGGAAATAGCCGCCGTCCATGAACAGTTCCAGCCCCAGCTTGTAGAAGCAGACCGAGTCTCCGAGTCGATCCGCCAAAGCTAGTGCCGACGACGTGTCAGGCACGTCCATGGCGAAGATGAGCCGTTCGCGCAACGGGACCGCATTCCGAGAGAGGGGCATCTCCGTCTAGGCTAGCGCGGAGCCAGCGGGTCGGCCGGGAGCGAAACGGCTGGCGAGCGCCGGGTCCTGACCGGGCGCTTAGGTTTGGCTCGCCTGGGAAACCAGGTCTGATACAGGACCGATCAGCAGCTTGTTCGCCACCGTGTTGGGCAATGTGGTCAACAGCACGAAGCGCACCCCGGACTGCGGATCCGCCCAAGCGAGCGTCCCGGTGGCGCCGCCGTGCCACGCAGTCCGCTCCGAGCAGCCGGCCCCCGCTCCACTGCCGAGAGCGAAGCCCAGGCCTCGCGGCCTGCCCAGCTTGGACGTGTGGTTGCGCACCATCAGCGCCGCCGTCGCGGGACGCAGCACCTGAGCCCGTTCCGGTGCCAGAAACTCGAGAAAGAACCTCGACACGTCCGCCGCGCTGGCATGGGCGCCGCCCCATGGGGACGCCAGCTCGCGCCAGTAGCGGCTGTTCCAATCCCAGTGGGACGCCTCGGGCCTGCCTTGCCCGCCGTGCGGAGGGCCTTGCTCGACTTGGCTGCGCTGGGTCTGATCCAAGCGGATCCGGCCTAGGCCCAAGGCCGTGCGCTCCATCGCGAGCGGCCGGAACAGGCTCTGCTCCAAGTATTCGGGAAAAGCCGTGCCCGTGATGCGCTCGCAAATCTCGGCCAGCAACAGGATTCCCATGCTCTGGTAGGAATAGCGCGTGCCCGGCTCGAACAGCAGGGGCGTGCGAATCGTCCGCTCGACGAATTCGCTCAATGGAGCGTTGCGCTTGCGCAACTCGACGTTCTCGGGGAGCTGGTCCGGCAAGCCGGACGTGTGCGTCAGCAATTGCTTGACGGTAACGCGGGAGCGCGCCCCGGCGCTGAACTCCGGAATGAAGCGCCTGACCGGATCGGCCAGTTTCGACTCCCCGCGGTCGGCCAGCAGCATCGCGCCAGCTGCCGTCATCGGCTTGGTGATCGAAGCCAGCAAGAAAATCGCGTCTACTGTCGAGGCACTACCGTAGCAGCGTTGGAACACGTCCTTGTCGCGTCGGACGTCGAGCACGGCACCCTGTACCGCGCCGCCAGCGACCTGCGCACCGACCAAGTCTGCGGCCGCCTCGAGATCGTCGCGGCGCGCCGCGTGCGCGATCGAGCACGCCAGCGCCGTAGTCAAGAAAGTCCTGCGCCTCATCCGTGGAGAATCCTAGCAAGGCGCGGCCTATTCTGCATCAGCCCGGATCTTGCCGACCAAGTTCGGCAGGTAGGCGCCGAAGCGCCGGTCGTAGCGCGGATCCTTCTGCGGCACGGCCAAGATCCTCTCAAGGGCTGGGCTGGCTCGCTCGTCCATGTAGTCCAGCGCGTTCAGCGCGGCCATTGCAACGAACAAGCCGTTCTCGCTCGTATCGGCGTGCTGCACCAGCACCTCAAGCGCACGCCCGGCCTCCGCATCGCTGCCATAGCGTCCCAGCGCCTCGCCCGCGGCAATCCGCACAGCCGGATTCGTGTCGCCCAGCGCCGTCCGCAACGGGCCAGCCAGCGCTTGGACGCCGTCACGGCCACGCATGAGGGCGCCGAGCGCCGCCCAATAGCGCACGGCGCTGTCGGGGTCGTCGAAGCCTTGGCGCAAGTCGGCCTCCGCTCCGGCCTCCATGGAGGACGCTAACTCTGCCATGCGCATGATGCGCCCGATTGGAAAGCGCATGGGGTTGGCGCCCATCGAATGCGGCGCGTCATCTCCGGCGCGGTCGTGAATCTCACTCTCTGGCAGGAAGCCAAGGTCACGGATCGATAGCGACCACTCGCGGCGTGCCGCCCGCAAACGCTCAAGATCCCTGCGGTGCTCGGGACTGGAAGCCAAGTTCTGCGTCTCGTCGGGATCCCGCTCCAGATCGTAGAGCTCCTCGGCGGGCTTGGTCTCCCAGAAGTGTGTCCGGGGTCGCTGGAGCTTGCCAGCATGGTACAGGCGGTGCCACACGGCGGTGGTCGGAGTCTGGAACATGTACTGGATGTACTGCCCGTAGATGCGGTGGGGCATGAAGTTGCGGATGTAGATGAAGCGACCGTCGGTCACGCTGCGAACCATGTCGTAGCGTTCGTCCATCCTGCCGCGAAAGCCGTAGATATACGGCTGGGGGGGCGCTTCGAACTCACCGGCGAAGGCGTAGCCCTGGAAGTGGTCGGGCGGCTCGACGCCGGCCAAGCTCAGGACAGTCGGCGCGAAGTCGATGAACCCGACCAAGCGCTCGCTCTCGCCGCCGGCCAGGTACTCGGCGGGGCGCAGGTGCTTGAACTTCTCCGGTATGTGCAGGATCAGGGGGACGTGGAGACCGGAATTGTACGTCCAGCGCTTGCCGCGCGGCATGCCCGGCCCGTGATCGGCCCAGTAGAAGACGATCGTGTCCTCTTCCAGCCCGTCCTCGCGCAGTTCGGCCAGCACCTTGCCCGCCATCGCGTCCATTTCGCTGATCTTGTCGTGATACTGGGCCCAGTCGGTGCGGCTTTCCTCGGTGTCGGGATGGTAGGCCGGCACGCGTACCTTGGCGGAATCGTGGATCGGCGTGTGCGGCCGGCGGCGGATCTGGGATTCGTGGGTGACTGTGAAATTGAAAACCGCGAAGAACGGCTGGCCCGGCGCGCGCTTGCGCCAGTGTGCCTGGCGGCTCGACTCGTCCCAAACCTGGCCGGGCTTCTTCAGGTTGTAGTCTTCCTTGGCGTTGTTCGAGACGTAGTAGCCGGCCTCTCTGAGGTATTGGGGGAACATGCGCATCGAAGAGGGCAGCCGTGTCAGCGAGCGCATGTGCTGAGCGCCGGTCGACGGGGGGTACATCCCGCTGATGATGGTCGTGCGCGCCGGAGCGCAAACCGGCGCGGTCGACCAAGCGCGGCGGTAAATCATGCCCTTGGCGCCGAGGGCGTCGAGATTGGGCGTGTCTGCGTAGGAGTCCCCGTAAGCTCCGAGGTGCGGTCCGTTGTCCTCGGAGCTGATCCACAAGATGTTGGGGCTGTCGGCGCCGGCAGCCGTCGCAACTAGGGCGGCTAGCAGCGCGATCCTGGTAAGCATGCCCCAAAGTATAGCGAGGCGCTAGAGGTTAGAATCGTAGGTCCGGCGCGAGCCGCCGACCCCACCGTGCTCTGCCCGTACTGCGGCCACCTGAAGAACAAAGTCATCGACTCCCGCACGACCAAGGGGGAGGAGGTAATCCGCCGCCGCCGCGACTGCTTGTCCTGCAAGCGCCGCTTCACCACCTACGAGCGGGTCGAAGAGCTGCCCGTCATGGTCGTGAAGAAGGACCTCCACCGCGAGCGCTTTGACCGCAAGAAGGTGCTGCAAGGGTTGATGCGGGCTTGCGAGAAGCGGCCCGTGCCGATGGCCGCCATCGAAGCCATGGTGAGCGCCGCCGAGTCCGAGGTGATGGGATCCCCCGAAGGCGAGTGCCCCACGAGCAGGATCGGCGAGCTGCTCATGCAGGAACTCAAGCGAGTCGACCGGGTGGCCTATGTGCGCTTCGCGTCGGTCTACCGCGACTTCCAGGACGAGCATCAATTCGTGAAAGAGATCCACTCGCTCCAATCGGAGCCGTAGCGGACTCCGCGGTTGCCGGGGTGGCAACCGGGGGGCGGCGCGTTCCCTCCGCGAGCTGGTGTTGCGTCACGGCTCGAATTTGGGCTATTCCGCAGGACCATATGCCTCGCACTGCGCACCGCATGCGGCTCGGGACGCGCTCATACGACGGGCTAGTGCTTGCGCTACCGCGCCGCACTACATCGCCGGGGCCGTTGGAGCAACGGCTTGGATCGGGCCATGGCTGGGTCATGCGTGGTCGCTGAACATCGTCCGACCTGCCCGATGGCACATCCGAAGATGGTCGGTGATGAAGTCCAAGAGGGATGGTGTTGTCCTAGCCTGCGATGCAGATGTGATCGCTCCAGAGGGCAGCGATGCTGACCGCGTGTTGAGCGACTCTCCTAATGCGGCTCGGCTGGCGCAACGCCGTACGCCGGCGGTCCCCCTCGTGGGGCACTCACAGAAGCAGTACGCCCACGACGGCCGGGTCACCGGCATGCCCGGGTGCAAGCTCACTGAGAATGCCTACAGTTTCTTCTTTTATTCTATTATTATTTCTTAATATCAGAAACATATATATTTTTAGTATTATACTATATTTATAAACAGGTCTATTATAGCCCAGCAACTCCGATGTCTCAGCCCTCCCACGACGGCGCTAGCCGCGCCCTCTTCGAACACCCGCTGATCCTTGAATCGCTCGTACTGGGCTTCGCCCGCAGCGTGGTCGGCGACCGCCTCGATATGTCCACCCTCAAGCGCGTCGCGGCCCGCCACGTCAGCGATGGGCTGCAGCAAAGCGAGAACGACATGATCTGGGAGGTGCAGGCTCGCCAGGGCGGCCAGCTCTACGTCTACCTCATGCTCGAATTCCAAGCCCAGCCCGACTGGACCATGCCGCTGCGCATGGCCAACTATGTCGGCCAGTTCTACCGCGGCTTGCTTGCGCGCGCGGAAGTGCGCGCGGCGCGGCAGCTGCCGCAGGTGCTGCCGCTGGTGGTCTACAGCGGCAAGGCGGCCTGGCCGGCTTGCGCGGATGTGCATGATTTGATCGACCGGACGCTGCCGGGGCTGGTGCCGTATGGCCTGCGGATGCCGTACCTGCTGGTCGACGTGTGGCGCAATCGGGGCTTGGACCGGGCCCTGCGCAACGTGGCCGACGCGGTGTTCCGGCTGCAGCGTGCGGAGTCGCTGGAGGCGGGCCGGGGCGAGTTGGAACTGCTCGCGGAATGGCTGCGGGGGGAGGAATGGGCGGATTTGCGGCGGGTGTTGGTGCGGTGGATAATGAAGGTGCTGGTGCCGGCGGGCTGGCAGCCGGCCTTGGATGCGGAAGAGGTTGCGGACCTGCAGGAATTGGTCGAGGTGCTGGAGGGTGAGATGAGAACATGGGAGGACAACTTCCGGGAGGCGGCGGAGGCCGAGGGACTCGCCAAGGGGCGCAGCGAGGGACTCGCCAAGGGACGCAGCGAGGGACTGCTAAACCTCGTGCGTCACAAGTTTGGCGAAGCATTCGCTGCCGAGGTGGCACCAGCGTTGGGAATGTGCCAGTCGGTGCAAGCGCTGGACGAGATGGGCGTGTTCTTGCTGACGTGCGACAGCAGCGAAGCCTTGCTCGCCAAGGTCCGCGCACTGTAGTGCAGCTCGCCAGCGGCACCGCATGAGATAGGGCACTGCACCAAGCGCCGACAACGGCCACCGGAGGGTGGCTGCGGCTAGTCGAGGTCGGCAGTGCAGGCGATCGGAGAATCGCGCAAAGAGGCTCAGCACTAGGACGAAGACCGCTAGCAGCGTTGCGCTCCGCGCCTCGACGAGCAGAGAGAACATACTCCGCGGGTGCAGCTCGACCGCCTGGCATCAGGCTGTGCCAACGCAGCATGATCCGACGATGCTAGATGGGCGGGTTTACCTCGGCTTGTCCAAGAATCATGTCCTGACGCAACACTAGTCGCGCTCGTCCAGCAAATACGCCGAGCCCTTGCCGGTTCCCTGCCAGGCATAGAACAGCAGCAGGTCGTCCACGCTCTGTCCGCCTGCGCCGCGCACGAACTTAACGCTCTGGTAGCGCAGTCCCGCCTTTGGCGTCAGGTCGCGGGCGCGCTTCCAGTGAGTGCCCGAAGCGTCTGAGGCCCATTCCTCGACGCGGTCGCCCCAGCCGTAGCTGTTCATGAGCGTGTCCTCGTTGGTCTCGCCGTCGCCGGCGATCAAGAAGGCTTGGAAGGACCCGTCCGGGCGCGCTACCAAGTGCGTCGAGTTGAACGGATGCCCGGTCCCCGTGAGGCGCGTCTTCTCCCACTTGCCTGCGCGCATGCGGACGAAATAGAACGTCGAAGCGTAGGGCGTCTCGCCCGATACCGGCAGCAGGAAGTTCGGCTCGCCGCCCGGCCCGAGTGCGATCGACGGGCCCACAGACGCACTGCCGCCTTCTGTGTCTAGCACCAAGCAGTCGCGCTGGGCGCTTGCGAAGTTCACTGGCCTGGCGAGTTCCTTGCCGTGCGCGTTGAAGACCTTCCCGCTCGCGAGATCGGCCCGGACATAGTAGAGGTTGTGGCGCCGGGTGTAGTCATGCAGCACCGAGCCGTAGCGCTGGCTCGCGATGGGTTCCTCGACCTTCCAAATGAAGGCGATGTGCAGCGCGCTGCCGTCTGCGCTCACCTGTGTCGTCTGGTACGAGCCGGCGTGGGACGCCAGCGGCGACTCGTGCGGAGGCGCGTCCATATCAATAACCGGGCTCTTCGGCTTCTCCCAGGTGCGGCCCCCGTCGGCGGAGGTGCGATAGGTCCAAAAGCCCAAGTGGCCGCTCTCGCGGAAGTAGACAAGCGTCCTGCCATCAGCGAGATCGTGGACTTGCGGGTAGGACACCGAGTGCGAAATCTCGGCAAGCCGCTCCCATGCGTTCGTCGCGCCGGGCTGCTTCGTCGCTAGGTGGTATCCCGGAGTCCTATGGAAGCCGAAAGCGACGTGCAGGCGGCCGTCCGACTCGGCCCAGACAACCGGCGCATAGTGTTGGTCCCGCTCGAACCGCGCGGCATCGATTTTGATGCCAGTTCCGGTCAGCAGCATGCGTGGCTCGGAGAACTTGCGCTCAGCGAGGTCATAGGAGCGAATCCAAGGCAGACCCTTGTCGCCGCGCCAGACCATGTGCAGCTGACCCTGGCTCACAACCGCTTGAGGGTACATGCGGTTGTCATAGAGCATCTTCAGCGCTCCGTCTCCGGCGAAGCGCACAACCTGGGCTGCCAGTGGGCAGCTAGCCAGCAGCAATGTGAACAGGAGGGGCCTCATGAGTGCGTCCAGCATAGCCCGGCACCGAGAACTGCGCAAACGTGGCGGCGGGGTGGCCTGAATCCCTAGCGCATGCCTCGTCATGCTTCCTCCCGCGGCGTCGGACGCGGCAGCTGCGCGGGCACCGCTCCGCGTCCGGGTCTCTTCGCCAACGCTGTGCTAGACTGATGTTTCAGGCTCTTCGGGACGTTGCAACCCAAGAGACACCCGACGGAAGGGGCAGCTGATGCCGAAGAGAACATACCAGCCGAACCGGCGCAAGAGAGCGAAGACGCACGGGTTCCGCATTCGGATGAGGACAGCGGGAGGCCGACGTGTGCTCAAAGCTCGCCGCGCCAAGGGGCGCAAGCGCCTCACCGTCAGCGACGAGAAGCGCGGAATTCGCACCTGATCTGACCGTCGGCAGGGGGTTCCCGAGGCAACGACGCATCCTCAAGCGCGCCGAATTCCAAGCAGTCTATGATGGAGGTGTTCGGGTCGGGGCTCGGCTAGTCACGGTCTTTGCGATGGTAACCGGTACGGACCGTCCCGCCCGTGTCGGCCTGACAGTCACCCGCAAGGTCGGTAACTCCGTAGTCAGGAACCGCTGCAAGCGCTTGCTGCGCGAGGCCGTTCGCCAGCACTGGCGCTTGCTGCCAACCGGCATGGACGTGGTGCTGCACGCCCGTTACGGGCTCGCCACGGCGCAGGCCCGAGAGGTGGAGAGAGAGATTGCCCGAATGCTGCCCAAGGCCGCGCAGAGGCTCAGCTGAGCCACCGGGGCGGCGCCGGCGCAGTGTCCCGCAAGCCATCGCGTTGGCGATCCTGCGGGTCTACAAGGTGGCCGTATCGCCGTTGGTGCCGCCCGCATGCCGATTCCACCCGACCTGCTCGGACTATGCACACGAGGCCATCGAGCATCACGGGATTGCCCGCGGCGCTCTGTTGGCGGCCAAGCGGCTGATTCGCTGCCACCCGTTCTCGCCTGGCGGAATCGACCTAGTCCCAAAGGCCGTCCGGCGAGTGGATCACTAAGCCCGTGAACGACGAACAATTTATCCAACGCCGAATGCTCATGGCAGCGGTCCTTTCGGCCGTGGTGATGGGCCTGTATATCTATCTGGCTCCGCGCCCCGAACCTCCTCCGCAACCCACACAGGACACGCGCGAGGAGACCATCGCGGAACCCGCCGAGTCGGGCGGCCAAGCCGAGCCGGAGCAGCGGCGAGCGACTGCTTCCGAGGAGGCCGACGACGCTGATATCGAAGCTCAGGCCGAGCAAACGGTGGTGGTCGAGAACGAGAACTACCGCGTGGAGTTCACCAACCGCGGGGCCGTGGTGACGAGTTGGCAACTCAAGCAATACAACGACTCGCTCGGCAATCCGCTCGACCTGGTCCACGCTGACGGGGCCAAGCGCTACGGCATGCCGTTCCGTCTGGTGCGGCCGGGCGGCGACCCGATCGAGGGCGCCGACGAGGTGCTGTTCACGGTCAACCCCGGTAGAAACGTGCGCAACGCGCCGGAGACCCTGACCTTCGAATACGCAAAGTCCGGCCTACGAATTCTCAAGCGCTTCGCGTTCGAGGGCTCCGGCCACATCGTGCAGGTCGAGACCCAGGTCTTGGAAGCGGGCCGTCCGCAGCGCCACCTGCTGGCTTGGGGGGGCGGCTTCGGCGATACGGCCCAGGCGGGCAACTCCGTGCACAGCCAGACCTATTACTACACGGATGGCGATATCGAGTACGTACCCGCCGACGATGCCGAGGACGAGCGCATTACCCATTCCGGCCCCTTCCCTTTCGTGGGCATAGCGGACCTGTTCTTCACCGCAGCCGCCATCCCCGAGCCCGGACAAGACATCCGGATCGAGACCAGCGCCATCGAAATCGTGCCGGCGGGGGCCGAGCCCGACGAGCAGCAGACCTACGTGGCCGGCACCTTTGGCGGCGCCACCGACAATCGCTTCCGGCTTTACGTGGGCCCGAAGAGCCGCGCGGCCCTAGCGGAGGTCGGAGACGTCGGCAGCGCCTTCCGCGGCATCGTCGATTACGGCTTCTTCGCCTTCATCGCCGAGCCGCTCGTGTTCATGCTGCGCTGGGTGCACTCCAACATCGTCGCCAACTGGGGTTGGAGCATCGTCATCGTCACGATCATCATCAATACGATCCTGTTCCCGCTCAAGTTCAAGAGCACCAAGTCCATGCGCAGGATGCAGCAGCTGCAGCCGCTGGTCAAGGAGATCAACAACCGCTACAAGGGCGTGACGATGCGCGACCCGCGCAAGGCCAAGCAAAACGAGGAGCTGCAGGCCCTGTACAAGAAGCATAACGCCAATCCCATGGGCGGCTGCCTGCCGATCCTGCTGCAGATGCCGTTCTTCTTCGCCTTCTACAAACTGCTCACGGTGGCGATCGAGATGCGCCAAGCAGAGTGGCTGTGGGTGTCCGACCTGTCCAATCCCGAAACCCTGGCCATCCGCGTGCTGCCACTGGCCATGGTGGCCACCCAGTTCTGGTCTCAGTCGCTCACGCCCACTCCAACGGCGGACGCCATGCAGGCCCGCATGATGAAGTTCATGCCGCTAGTGTTCGGATTCATCTTCTACCAGTTCCAAGCCGGCCTAGTGCTATACTGGCTGACCAGCAATTGTGTGGGCATAGCGCAGCAACTCGTGCTGAACCGGCTACCGCAGGAACAATTGGAACTGGACCGCAAGCCGCAGCGGGGCAAACGGAAAAAGCGCGGCAAGTAGTGCGCCGCAGTTCCCCAGCGGCGCGGCAAACGACCATGGCAGACATCGAATGGACCGTTGAATCCCTCGGCCCGCTAATCGATGACTTTCTCAACCCCGTGCTGGATGCGGCCGACCTCGACATCGACTACGACATATTCGAGGTGAAGGGCAAGCTCGCGGTGATCGGCCCTGAGCTGATGGTCGATTTCGAGGGAAACGACGCGCGCATGCTCCTGCACCGCCGGGCAGAGCTGCTTCTGGCCTTGGAGCAACTGACCCTCGAGGCCCTGCGCATCCCGCACCAAGACCGCTACCGGCTGATCTTCGATGTGAACGACTACCGCATGCACCGCATCGAAGAGCTGTGTTTGAAGGCCAAGGCCGCTGCGGAGCAAGTCAAGCAGACCGGCAAGCCGTACAGGTTTCGCCCGATGACTTCCCGCGAGCGGCGCATCGTACATGTCACGCTCAGCGACGACGATGCGATCGAGACCCTCTCCGAGGGCACCCCGCCCAACCGCTACACGGTGGTCGAGCCACGCGCCAGCGAAGACAGCTAGCGGCGGCCAGCGATCGGCTGCCCCGGACAGCCCATTGAATCGGCCGTGCCCCCGCTTGACCCGCATCTGTCCGCGCTGGCGGCGGATACCATCGTCGCGCCAGCCACGCCGGCCGGGCGCTCGGCCGTGGGACTGGTCAGGCTGTCGGGCAGCCAGGCGGTAGAGATCGCCAGCGGCCTATTGCGGCGACGGCAGTGGCGCCCGCGCGAGGCAGTCCTAGACCACCTAGTCGATGCCGAAGGGGCACTCGTCGACCAAGTATTGGTAACGCTGTTCCAAGCGCCCGCCAGCTACACGGGCGAGGACGTGGTCGAAATCTGCTGTCACGGCTCCCCCCCGGTATTGCGGCACGCCGTCGAGCGAGCTGCGGAGCTGGGCGCCCGCCTGGCCGAGCCGGGAGAATTCACGCGGCGAGCCTGGCGCAACGGCCGCATGGATCTGGTCCAGGCCGAGGCGGTACGCGATCTGATCGATTCTGCCACGCTCTACCAAGCCCGCATCGCCGCGCGGCAGACGACCGGGGCGCTCTCCAAGCGGCTGCAGGCTGTCAAGCAGTCACTGCTAACGCTGATCGCACGGCTGGAGGCGGGGATCGACTTTGCCGAAGACGACATCGAGGTGGAAGACAGCGCGGCGATCACGGCGGCCTTGGCGCCGCTGCAACAGCAGATCGGCGCTTTGGCGGAAGGGTTCACTGTCGGCAAGGTAGTGCGCAGCGGCCTGCGACTCGCCATCGTGGGCCGCCCGAACGTCGGCAAGTCCAGTCTGTTCAACCGTCTCTTGGAGCGCGAGCGGGCGATCGTCAACGCCGCCGCGGGCACAACCCGGGATTCGATCAGCGAGACGGCGTCATTCAATGGGATACCGGTGGACCTAGTGGACACCGCGGGCATCCGGGCGACCGGAGATGCAATCGAATCAGAGGGTGTCCAGCGGTCGTGGCAGAGCTTGCACGACGCCGATTGCGCCTTGGTCGTGGTGGATCTCTCGCAGCCCGACACGGCCGAAGACGACGAGCTTTGGCGGCGCGCGAGCTCGGCTTGCCCGGCGCTGCTGGTGGGCAACAAGCTGGACCTGCCGCGCCGACGCGGCAAGTCCGAAGAGCTGATCGCCGTGTCGGCCAAGACCGGCGAGGGCATCGCGGACTTGCGCGGACGGATCCGCCAGCGCGCTCTGCCCGGATTGGACACTCTGCACGAGGGCTCGCTGGTCACCAACATCCGCCAAGAGCAACTGCTGCGCGAGGCGCTGCAGGCGCTCGAAAGGGCATCGGCCGGCGTCCGGGCGAAGGTCCCCCATGAAATGCTGTTGCTCGATCTGTACGAGGCCTTGGGACCTCTGGATGCGATCACGGGAGCGACTTCGCTGGAGGATATCTTGGACCAGATCTTTTCCACGTTTTGCATCGGCAAATAGATCCCGCCGCGCGGCGCGCTGGTGGATCCCCGACTGCCAATGCCCGCCAGTAGAAGCGCGTGCGACATTCGCTTCGTGGCGGCGGATTCGAGCGCGGGAATCTCTTCGTTCTATCGGTCGGTGCGACCGCGCCGGGACTCGAGCAGCCAAATATAATGGGACTTGAAGGCCATCATCCAAGTCGCTCCCAAGAAGACCGTGCTGGACCCGCAGGGACGCGCCATCACCAAGGCGCTCCAAGGCCACGGACACGAGGACATTGTCGACGTCCGGCAGGGCAAGTTCTTCGAGATTGAACTTGCGCAAGGGGACAGTCCCGAAGGAGTCCGGGAGCGCCTTGAGCGCCTAGCAGCGGAAGTGCTAGCCAACCCCGTGATCGAAGACTACGAAGTGACCCTGCTGGACGCGCCCTAGCCCGGACAAGCGCTATGGCCGGAATCGTCGGATATACGGGGCGCAAGCAGGCGGCCTCGGTCATCCTCGACGGTCTCCGGAGGCTCGAATACGGTGGCTACGACTCGGCCGGGCTTGCCGTGGGATCCGCCAAGGGCGTGCAGTCCCGCCACACCACCGGCACGCTGCGCAACTTGGAGACCGCAGTCCGGCTCGAGCCGGTTCGCGGCACGTTCGGCGTGGGGCACACCAGTTGGATTGCGCGCCACCTCGCGCGACCATTGCCGGCGACAGCCGCCAGGCTGTCCAAGCGGGGCATTCTGGTCGCGGTTTCCGGCGAGCCCGGCAACCTCGACGCTCTTTGGGAGCGGCTGCCGGATGGCAGCGCGCGGCGGGAATCCACCAGCACGCCCGAAGCTCTGGCGCTGCTGATTCGCAGCAACCGCAGGAAGGGCGACTCGCTCGAAGAGGCCGTCCGTCGCTCGATCGTCGACATCGAGGGCATCTGCGCCATCGCGGCGATTGCCAACGACGAGCCCGGCAAGGTCGTGGCGGCCCGCCTGGGCCAGCCGACACTGATCGGTCTGGGAAAGCACGAGAACTTCATCGCCTCCGACAAGCCCGCCATCCTGCACAGGACCCGCGACATGATTCAGCTCGAGGACGGCGATATCGCGGTCGTAACTTCCCGGGGCGTGCAGGTGATGGACTCCGATGGCCGTCGCCTGTCGCGCTCGGTGCATCACGTCCTGTGGGACCCGCTAATGGCCGAGAAGGGCGGCTACAAGCACTTCGTGCTGAAAGAGATCTTCGAGCAGCCGCGAGCCATCCGCGACACTGCCCTGGGCCGCTTGGACGAAGAGACCGGCAACGTGGTGCTCGACGAGCTGGGCGTGACCCTGCGCGAATTGCGGGCGGTGCGCCACTTGAACGTGATCGGCTCGGGCAGCTCGTGGCACGCAGGGTTGATCGCCCAGAACATCGTCGAGCAACTGGCCCGCGTGCCCGTGAAGGTTGAGTTCGGCAGCGAATTCCGCTACAGCGACCCGGTCATCGACGACCGGGTGCTCTCGCTCGTCGTGAGCAAGTCGGGTGAGACCGCGGACACCTTGGCCGCCCAGCAGCTGGCGCACGAGCTGGGTTCAAAGACCATCGCGATCTGCAACTCCATCGATTCGACGATGGCCCATAACGCCCGCGGCGCGATCCACACGCACGCCGGCCCTGAACTGGCGGCGGTATCGACCAAGGCCTTCAGTGCACAGCTGACAGCGCTATACCTGTTCGCGATGTACCTGGGCCAAGCCCGCGACACGCTCTCCGGCGAAGCGTCGCGACAGTGCGCGCGCGACCTGCTGGAACTGCCCAGTAAGGTCGAGTCCGCTCTCGAGCTTGCCCCGGATTGCGAGCGGGTGGCGCGTCAGCTCGCGCACACAAACAAGGTCCTGTACCTCGGGCGCGGCATCCACTACCCGATCGCGCTGGAAGCAGCGCGCATGCTCAAGGAACTGTCACGCATTCAAGCCGATGCCTGCGCGGCTGGGGAAATGCGCCACGGCCCCACGGCGCTCGTCGATTCCGACATGGTCGTGGTGGTGCTCGCCACGGTGGACCAGAGCTCTCCCTCCAGCCGCCTGCGCTACGAAAAGACGCTTTCCCAGGTGCGGGAAGTGACGGCGCGGCACGGGCGGGCGATCTGCATCGCGAACGAGCATGACGCCCGCATCGCCCAATACGCCCACGAAGTCATCCGCGTCCCGGTCATGCGCGAGCCGCTGCAGTCGGCGGTCTCGCACATCCCCCTGCAGTTGCTGGCTTATTACACGGCCGTGCTGCGGGGTTGCGACGTCGACCAACCACGCGACCTAGGTCGCAGTATCACCGCCGACTGAGCGCAGGCTAGATCGCTCAGCGGCGTTTGAGCGTCGGGCGCTCGTCCTCTTCCTCTTCGGTCGACTCCACATCGATGTCGTCCGTCGGGATCGTGCCGCCTGAACTGGTACGACGCAAGCGCGGCTTGTTGGGATCGTCCGAGGTCTCCTTGCGACGCAGCACGAGCTGCTCGAGGCGGGCCTTGACCTGCAGGAATTCCGACGTGTTGACGACGTACTCGGACTTGCTCGGCAACAGCTGGTCAATGTTCTTCTGGGTCTTGCGGATGCGCGATCCGTGCGGCGGGTGACTGCGGAACAACTTCGACATCGTGCCGGGCCGACGCTTCTCGTCAGCCAGCATCTTCTCGAAGAAGTCGATGAACGAGGTTGGATCGTAACCCGACTTGTACAAGTACTGCACGCCCAGGAAGTCGGCCTCCGACTCCATCCCCCTCGAGAACTTCAGGAACGTCATCGGGATCAGGAAGCTGCTGGCTTGGTAGATGCCGTACCCCGTCCAGCCGCCGATGAACAGCAGAGGAATCGAGGCGATCTGGACCAGTTGGCCCTTGGTGGCCTGGCGCGTGCCGTGGCGCGCGGCCACGTGAGCGATCTCGTGCGCCATCACGCCAGCCAGCTCGGACTCGCTATCGGCCCGCAGCATCAGCCCGGAATTGACGAAGAAGAAGCCGCCCGGCAGGGCGAAGGCATTGACGTCGGCACTGTCAATGAGCTTGATCGTGAACGGCACCTTGGCGTCTGAGTTGCGAACCAGATTCTGGCCGACCCGGTTCACGTACTCGGCAATCACGGGGTCGTCGACGATCTTGGAGTGCCGCTCGACATCCTGGGCCATGCGCTTGCCCATCGCGATTTCCTTCTCGATCGAATAGAAATTGACGCCCTTGCCGACATCGCGCTCGCCGATCGCCTCGACATCCTTCTTTGCAGACTTCGGCCTCTGCTGCTTGTTGTTGGAGTTCCCCTGTTGGGCAAGCGCCACGCTACCAAAGAACAGCGCGAGCGTGAGCGTCAGGCATCGTTTCGTCCAAGTCATGGCTGACATCCCTCCATGAGGCCGGGCAGAACTTCGATCTGGCTGGGCACGTTCAGTATAGCCCTGTTTGAAATTCTGTGCCCGGTTACGCCTTACACTAAGCGGAATTAAGCCGGGCAGTGGGTCTGGCTGCGCCCCCACCCATGGACACGGCGACCATTCGAGCGCATTTCCCCGTAACCGCGCGATACGCGTATTTCAACAACGCCGCCATCGGACCGCTGTCGAGGCCGGCCGCATTGGCAATGCAGGGACAGGTCGAATCTGCCCTAGCGCGCGGCGTCCACGGCTACGGCAGCTGGACCGAGGAATACGCCGGGGTGCGCGTTGAGACAGCTGCCATGCTCGGCTGCTCTCCGGACGAAGTGGCGATCACCAAGAACACCTCCGAGGGGCTTTGCGCGATCGCCAACGGGCTCGACTGGCGCACCGGCGACGTCGTGGTCGGGCTCGCCAGCGACTTCCCGGCCAACTACGTGCCTTGGCGGGAATTGCAGCAGAGGCGCGGGGTCCGCTTCCGCAGTTTGGAGCTGCGCTGCGGCCTCCTCGAGTTGGAAGACCTGGACCGAGCATGCAGCGGCGCTCGGCTGGCGGCTCTGAGCTACGTCCATTTCCTGACCGGCTTTCGGTGGGACCTGGCAGCGGTCGGCGAGATCTGCCGGCGCCGCGACTGCTTGCTCGCGCTGGACGCCGTGCAAGGCATGGGCGCGTTCCCGATCGATGTCAGGGCTTGCGGCGTTCATGCGCTAGCGGCATCCGCCCACAAATGGCTGGTCGGACCCGAGGGCTGCGGCGTGTTGTATGTCGACCGCGATCTCATGCCGCAGGTAGTCCCGGTCGAGTATGGCTGGGCAAGCTTGGAGGGTTTCGAGGAATACCGCCACGACGGCGGCCTGCATCCGGATGCTCGCAGGTACGAATGCGGCACGCTGAACTCGGCGGGCTGCGCCGGACTGCGCGCATCGATGGCGCTGCTGAATCGCATCGGCCCAGACTTCTCCTCGCGCCATATCCACGCGTTGGCCCAGCAGCTGCTCTCGGGCGCGCTGGGGAAGGGCTACGAGGCTGCTGCCGAACGCACCCACGACAACGGCTCGGGGATCGTGTCGTTGCGCAAGCGCGGCGTGGATCCGGCTGCGGCCGTTCAAACCCTGCTGGAGGATCGGGTGTCAGTGGCGGAGCGCATGGGCTGGATCCGCGTGGCGCCGCACGTCTACAACAGCGCAGAAGAGATTGACCGGCTGGTGCACCTGCTGCCGTAGCGAGGCAATCGCGGCCCGCAGCCGCTCGCTATGATGCTTGTCGGAATGCGAACCCTCCACACGTGCGTGGCAACTCTCTGCCTAGCAACCGCCGCTCTCGCCCAGACGGCCACCTACGACGAGCCCTACCGGCCCCAATTCCACTTCTCGCCCGCCGTCAACTGGACCAACGATCCCAATGGCTTGGTCTACCACGCCGGCGAGTGGCATCTGTTCTACCAGTACAACCCCTTCGGCGATCTGTGGGGCCACATGAGCTGGGGCCACGCCGTGAGCCCGGACTTGTTCCACTGGAAGCACCTGCCGGTGGCTCTGCCGGAAGTTGGCGAGGTCATGATCTTCTCCGGCAGCGCTGTGGTGGATCACGCCAACAGCTCCGGCTTCGGCAGCGCCGGCAAGCCGCCGATGGTGGCTATCTACACCAGCCGCACTGCAAGCGACCAAACCCAGTCCATCGCTTACAGCACCGACAAGGGGCGGACGTGGACCGACTACGAGGGCAATCCGGTGATCGACATCGACGATCCGGCATTCCGCGACCCGAAGGTTTTCTGGCACGCCGAATCCAACCGCTGGATCATGGCTGTAGTGCTGGCCAACCAGCGCAAGGTCTGGCTGTTCGGATCGCCGGACTTGAAGAGCTGGAAGTTCCTCAGCGACTTCGGGCCCGAAGGGGCGCATCCCGTGCGCAACTGGGAGTGCCCGGACCTTTTCGAACTCCCGGTCGAGGGCGAGCCGGGCGAGAGCAAGTGGATCCTGCAGGTCGATTCCGGGATGGGGCATCCCTGGCTGGGCTCGGGCTGCCAGTATTTCGTGGGCGAGTTTGACGGCGAGAGGTTCATCAACGACAACCCGCCGGAGACCGCTCTATGGCTGGACTGGGGGCGCGACTTCTACGCCGCCCAGTCCTATTCCGATGTCCCGCAGGAGGACGGACGGCGGCTCGTCATCGGCTGGATCAGCAACTGGATGTACGCGCGGGACAAGCCGACCTCCCCGTGGCGCGGCGCCCAATCCGTGGCCCGCGAGCTGCGACTGAAGCGCTTCGACAAGGGTCTCCGCCTCGTCCAGCAGCCCGCTCGTGAGATCGAGGATTTGCGCGGCAAGAGCCTGAGCCTGCGCGACCTGAGCGTCGGCGAGGCAAACCGCCAGATCGAGCGGGCGGGGTTCTCCGGCGATACGCTCGAGCTTCAACTCGTCGTGGCCTTGGACAGTGCCAAGGATGTCGGAATTGGCTTGCTGGAGGGTGGCGGCGAGGAGACGCTGGTCGGATTCACGGCTGCTCCGGCAGAGGTCTACATCGACCGCAGCAAATCGGGGAGGGTCGATTTCCACGAATCCTTTGCGGGTCGGCACTCGGCAAGGTTGGAGCCGGCGCAGAGCCAGGTCCGCTTGCGGATCTTGGTAGACCGCTCGGTGGTGGAAGTGTTCGCGGGCGAGGGAGAGGTGGCCATCACGGACCGAGTCTTCCCGTCGCCGTCCAGCACGGGACTGTCGCTCTTCGAGGAGGGCGGCAGCGCACGCGTCGTGTCGCTCGACGCATGGCAACTCAAGTCGGTTTGGTAGTGAGCTGCGAACAGCCTCGCTACTAATCTCGGACCGTCGGGCCGAAGCCAGTCAGCTGCATACGCTAGGGCTTGGAGCACGAAAAATGCCGACGGACCGCATTCGCAGGAACGCCGCGCATTGACAGCCGCAGGTAGACGGACTCGGGCCGGTGACGCGTCCCGGAACGCAACCGACGCATCGCGCTACAGTCGGTGGATAGGGGGAAGAACACTCCGATGCCTATAGACAACGGCTCACTTCCGATGCGACTGTTCACGGCTACGCACGGACGCGCCTGGGACCCCGCCGATATTGACTTCTCGCAGGAGCAGTCTGATTGGCTGGCGCTCACGGACTACGAGGGCCAGCTACTGTTGCGTCTGGTCTCGGGCTTCCGGATCGGCGAGCGCGGCGTGGCCCACGAACTGGCCCCCTTGCAGCTTTGGTTCCGCCGCCACGGCTGGATCGAAGAGGAGCTCTTCGCCGCGGCACAGATGTACGAAGAGGCTCGGCACGTCCAGTTCTTCGAGCGCTGGCTGATCGAGGCGCTGCCAGGCCGGTTCGGTGTTGACATCCCCTATCCGGACCTCCAAGGCGACATGTTCTCCGTCCGCTTGCCGCGGACCATGCAGGCGCTATTGAGAGACGACAGCCCTGAGGCCTTGTTGCGAGCCGTGATGCTGTACCACTTTTACGTCGAGGGCGTGGGCGCTGAAGCAGGTTATACCGTGTTCCACGCGATTTTCGAGCGGAGCGGCCGTTTCCCTGGCCTCCGGCAGGGCATCCGGCTCATCCAGCGCGACGAGACTCGGCACATCTCCTTCGGCGTGCACGTCCTGCAGAAACTGCTGGGCGAGCATGGGCGCCTAGACGACCTGTTCGAGAACGAAGCCGCAGCCCTGCGCCCCCAAGCCGAAGAGGATTCCGAACAGATCCTGGCCGGGTTCGCAGCGGGGAGCATCCCATTCGGCGTGGACTCCGCTGCCTACCGCCAGTGCTACCTCGACAGGCTCGACGAGATGCGGCGGCAAGTGGCTGGTGGTGAGCAGTAGGTTTACATCGACGGCGAGCTTCGGGCTGGATCTGCAGTCGAGCGACGAACATTAGAGGGTCGGCCTTGATTCACGAGCATATTCACACACTTGCCGATATGCTGATCGCGTGAGAACTACGGTCGATATCGATGACGCGTTGATGGTCGCAACCAAGTCCTTTGCAGAGCGTAACCAGAAAACCCTGAAGGCAGTGGTGGAGCAGGCTCTGCGCGAACTGTTGTCGAGCCCGTCGCGACAGGACTCGGACGCTCCGCCGATTCCGGTAATCAGCGGCAAAGGCGTGCAGCCTGGAGTGGACCTGACCGACAACTCAGCCACTGAGGACCTCATGGACGCAAGGTCCTGACGCTAACAGGCTGGAGAATGCGTGTCGGCGGGACGCGTTCCATCACGCCCACTGCTGCACATGGCCGGACGCCGCTGCTTCGTGTAGCGAACCGGCCGGGGCAAGAAGTGGCGCAATAATATTCCGAAGCTGGTCCGCTCGCTAAGACCCATGCAGATCATTCGCAAGGATCACGATATCTTCGACGCCGTCGTTGTCGGTTCCGGCGCGACGGGCGGCTGGGTCGCCAAGACGCTCGCCGAGGCGGGCATGCAGGTGGCCCTGCTGGAGGCCGGCCACCGCACCACCGAGGCCGAGTTCACCGAACACCTGCGTACCTACGACCTCAAGTACCGCGGTCAGTCCCCTGAAATCGCTCGAAATCGTCCGATCCAGAGCATGAAGTACGCCTGTCGCGAGTCGAACTTCAAGTGGTTCGTCGACGACATCCGCAATCCCTACACCTATCCGGCGGACAAGCCATTCCAGTGGACGCGCGGCCGCCAGCTTGGAGGGCGGTCCTTGACCTGGGCACGCCAGAGCTACCGTCTGTCGCCGCTGGACTTCTCTGCGGCCAGCCATGACGGCTACGGCGAGAACTGGCCTATGACGTATGAGGAAATGGCCCCGTACTACGAGACAGTCGAGCGCTACGTCGGCATCAGCGGCGAACCGCTCGGCCTCATGCAGTTCCCCGACAGCATCATGCAGCCGCCGATGGCGATGACCTGTGGCGAGAAGCACTTCGAGCAGAAGGTCAACGCCCGCTTCGATCGCAACGTCACCATCGGCCGCACCGCGATCCTGACCAGGCCGCTGAACGGCCGCCAGCCATGCCACTACTGCGGCCCGTGCGAACACGGCTGCGTCACGCATTCGTACTTCTCCAGCGTTTGGACCACCGTTGCTGACGCCGAGAAGTCGGGCAACTGCAAGGTGCTAACGGACGCGGTTGTCTCCCACGTCACCACTGACAAAGACACCGGCCTCGCCGACGGCGTGGCCTACTACGATCGCCTGACTCGCGCGCCGAGGAAGCTCCGCGCCAAGGTCGTGGTCCTCTCGGCGTCGACCTTGGAATCGACCCGCATCCTGCTGAACTCAGGCGATGGCTTTTGCAACTCCTCGGGCGCGCTGGGCCACTACGTCATGGACCATATGTACGGAGGCGTCTCGGGCGTGCTGCCGGTCAAGGAAAGCAAGCGCTGGGCCGGCCCGCCTCAGCGCCCCAACGGGCTCTATCTGCCGCGCTATCTCAACGTCGAGCGCCCTCACACCAATGGCATGATCCGCGGCTTCGGCGCTCAGATGCGCAACAGCTCCAGTTACGGCTCGCCTAGAGCGATTGCGGCCATTCCCGGCTTCGGGAAAGGCTTCAAGCGCTCCGTGCTCGAATCCGAATCCTACTGGCGCTTCAGCTTGGGGACCTCGTCCGAGTGCCTGGCGCGCTACGAGAACTACGTCAAGCTCGATCCGTATGTCAAGGACGCCTGGGGCATCCCGGCTCTGCACATGAACGTGACCTGGAGCGACAACGAGATGCGCCTGTTCAACTACTCCGCCGACGCCGGCGAGGAAATGTTGCTGGCTGCCGGGGCCGAAGACATTCGCAAGATCGCGACGCCGCGCTGGCCCGGCGGTGCCACGCACGAGGTGGGCACGGCGCGCATGGGCAACGATCCTCGCAAGTCAGTTCTCAACAAGTGGGGCCAAGCTCACGATGTCAAGAACCTGTTCGTCACTGATGGCGCCGCCTTCGTTACGATCGGTTGCGTCAACCCCACGCTCACCATGATGGCGCTTGCACGGCGAGCGTCCGAGTACTTGGTCGAGGCCGCCAAACGAGGCGAACTCGCATAGGCCGCTGGTCGACGAGAGGATGTGGCTAGAGCGCTAGACGTACGCATCAAGAAAGTGTTAGAGTTCCCGTACTGATCGTGTAGTTTCTCTGGGCCGGTCTTGGCGCGCCCGAGGCTTGGTGAGTGGAAATCCACAGTCAGCTATGCGAGCTTAGCGAAACGAGAGGCCGTGCTGGCTGCATACGCGTGGAGCGAGGTCTTGCAGGTATCTCGGAGTAAAGGAGAGCACTAACATGTATTTCGTAGTCTTCGCGACTCACAAGCAGGAAATGGGATCGGAACGGCTCCGTTTGTCGGACGCGTTCACCGATTACGTCCACGATTCCACCCATCATCCTGACGTGACCCTACATCACGGTGGACCGACGCTTGGCGAAAATGACGAGACCGTTACTGGCTTGCTGTTGGTGCTCGAAGCCCCCTCGCTCGACGCCGCACGGGCGTTTCTCGCCGACAGCCCTTATGCCGAAGCGGGCATTTTCGCCCACTCCCACATCCGGGCATGGAACTGGTTGACGGGACGCCCCGGCTAGGCGCGTTGCGTGCCGCCGGCACTTCAGATTCTCAGCGGATTCCCCTAGGAGTCGTTCCGGGCGGAGGATGTCGAACAAGAGCTGAGATGGAGCGAGTACGGATACTTCTCCTGGGCTGCAGCTCCGGAGGTATGCAGGAAGTCGCGCACGAGCGGCGGGCCGGTCGTCCTCGGGACACGAATCCCTCCAGCGGGGAATCTGGACCTCTCTGGGCGTGACGATCAACGGGGCGTGCAGGGGCTAGCCTAGGGGGCCGCTTGAGCAACAGTTACAAGCAGCGCGCACCAGCCGTTCGCTACGAGCCCGACGAGAATCCCCCGGCGGCCCTGGCTCTGGGCTCGGGCCTGCAGCTCGTAGTTCTCGGCATAACCAGCATTATCCTGATCCCCACGATCGTCATCCGGGTCGCCGGCGGAACCGATGAGTACCTGTCCTGGGCCGTGTTCGGCGCGGTCACCGTCAGCGGCATCTGCACGGCGCTGCAAGCGGTTCGGCTGGGCCGGGTCGGAGCGGGATACGTGCTGTTCATGGGTCCTGCCGGAGCTTATATCGGGGTCTGCGTCAGCGCGCTCAGCGAGGGCGGGCCATCCCTGCTTGCGACTCTGGTTGTCGCGTCGTCGCTCGTCCCGATCGTGATATCGTTGCGGCTTGCCCTGTTCAGGCGGCTATTGACACCGACCATCGTTGGCACGGTGAACATGCTGGTACCGGCAACCGTCCTGCCGGTCGTATTCAGTCGCCTGGCCGATGCGCCGGACGACATGGCTCTGGCCGCGCCGCTCACTGCAGTGGCGACGATTCTGGTCATCAGCGGCATCTCCCTGACGGCCGGGAGAACCCTGCGTTTGTGGGCTCCGATCGTCGGGGTCGTTGCAGGTTCGGCAATTGGCGGGTCGTTAGGGCTCTATGATCTGGACCGAGTCGCCCGGGCTCCCTGGATCGGTCTGCCGCAGGGCGACTGGCCAGGGATTGGGCTCGACCTCGGACCGGCGTTCGTAGAGCTTCTTCCTGCCTTCGTCTTCGTGGCTCTCATCGGTGCTATCCAGACGATTACTGCCGCGGTCACCATCCAGCGTGTGTCGTGGCGCCGGCCGCGGGCCGTGGACTACCGGGCGGTGGAGGGCGCTGCGACTGCAGACGGCTTAGGCAAGCTGCTGTCGGGTCTCACGGCAATCGTGCCCACACAGACCATCGCGGTCAGTGTTGCGATAGTCGAGCTCACGGGAGTCGCGGCGCGGCGCGCGGGAATCGCCGCCGGTGGCGTACTGATGGTGGTGGCGTTCCTGCCCAAGGCCCTGGCGCTGATCCTGGCGATTCCTAGCCCGGTCGTCGTCGCCTATCTAACCGTCGTGCTGGCGATGAGCTTCGTGCGCGGCATGACGGAGGTGGTGCAGGGAGGGATGGATCATCGCAAGGGGCTGATTTCCGGTGTCGCCTTCTGGGTAGGCGTCGGCTGCCAGAACGACCTGCTCTTCCCCGAGCTGCTTGCAGAATTCGCGGGCGGTCTCCTGCGGAACGGCATCACGGCCGGCAGTGTTGTGGTGATTCTCATGACCCTTTTCTTGGAGGCGACGGCACCGCGCCGCAGCCGGATCGAAGCGGAGCTCAATCCTTCCGTGCTGCCGAAGATCAGGGAGTTTGTCAGCAAGTTCGCGTCCCGCAGCGGCATGGGAGAGAAGATGGTTGACCGCCTCGACGCCGCCTCCGAGGAAACGTTGCTGACGCTGATCGCGCAGGATGAGAACCGCGAGAAGCCGGAGCGGCGGCGGTTGCTGCTAACGGCTCGCAAGGAAGCCGGCGGAGCCGTGCTCGAGTTCGTAACGGCGTCCGGCGAGGAAAACCTTCAGAATCGGATCGGATTGCTCGCCGACACGCCCGACGAGGTGCCGGTGGAGCGCGAGGTCTCGCTTCGGCTGCTGCGCCACATCGCGTCCTCTGTTCGCCACCAGCAGTTCCACGACCTCGACATTGTGACTGTCCACGTGGAACTCCCGGAGACGGGCGACGCGGGCGGCTAAATCCGTGACCGGCCGCAGGGCATTCGTGTTGCGCGTGCTGGCCGGGCCAGCTGCGTTCGCCGTCGTCCGTGCCGCGCCCCTGGCCGGCCTTGCGCCGGAAGCGCACCTCGCCCTCGGCGTGTACGCCTGGACCGTCGCGTGGTGGGTGACCACGCCAGTGCCGTGGGCGGTCACCAGCTTCCTGCCGTTCGTGATCCTCCCTCTCGCCGGGGTGATGCCCTTCTCCGACGTGGCCGACAGCTACGGGCACGTGATCCTGCCCTACTTGATGGGCGTCATGCTCTTCGGCCATGCATTTCAAAAGCACGGCCTAGCGAAGAGAATCGCCCTCGCCGCGCTATGTGTGCCCGGCGTGGCGCGATCCGGCACCGGTTTGATCTTCACGATCCTAGTCGTGTCCGCGGTGATGTCCGCGGCGGTCAGTGACCTGGCGGTCATCGTGATGATGACGCCGGTCGCGCTGTCGCTCACGCGTTCGGTGGCAGCCGGCGCCACGCGCATGTCGGCGGCAGCGTGCCTAGCCGTTCTGTACGGCGCTGCGGCCGGAGGGCTGGCAACGCCCGCAGGCATCGTCTTCAATGCGCTGACCCTCTCGCTGCTGGAACAGCTCACGAGCTACAGCGTCAGCTTCGTACAGTGGACGTCGACCGGCGTCCTCTTGGCGGCGGCCCACTTCCCGGTCTGCTATCTGATCCTGAGACTGATGCTGCCACCCGAAGTGCGGGCCATCCCCGATGCGCGCAAGCGATTTCTGAAGGAACGCGAGCGGCTGGGACCGATGAGCCGAGGCGAAAGAAACGTCCTGTTCGTGCTGATTCTGATGCTGGTGCTGTGGACGCTACCCACAGTCGCAGAGATCGGGTTTCTCGACATCTGGTACGTGCCCCCGGTGGCCATGGTGCTGCTCTTCTTGTTGCCAGTCGACGCGAAGCGCACCGCAATGACCTTGAGAGTCCGGGATTTTCAGGAAGGCGTCGCATGGAACATGCTGTACCTAGTGCTCGGCGGGATGGCACTAGCGGACATATTGACGACACTGGGCACGATCGAGTGGCTCGCCGGTCTGCTGACGGGCAGCGTTACCGCCGGGGCGTTGCCCTGGGTTGCGGGCCTGGCCACACCGCTGTTGACACAACTGACCAGCGGAACGGCAACGTCGATCATGGTTTCGACGATTCTCTTCCCGATCGCGGACGCTCTTGGCTACAACGCTGCGATTCTCGCCCGCATCATCGCCGGCACGGCCCAAGCGGTGGCGTTTCCTTGGTCCAGTCCAGCGTCGGCCGCGACATTCGCGTTTGGCGCCGTTGGATTCGGGACCATGTTCAGAGTCGGCCTCGTCGCCACCGTGCTGACGTCGATCATCGTGATCGCGCTGAGCATGACCCTAGTGCCGGCCCTACAAGCGTTCTCGATGGGGTGACGAACAGCAGCAGACCGCTCCAGCCCGGACACATGTCCGAGGCTCCGACAACGTACTCCTGTGGAATGATACGCTCATGCTGGTGGTCGGTCGCCCAGCAAATTAAGGCCGACGATTTCGAGACTACCCGGCGTCTGGAGAAGCTGGGACGTCCGAACGACCGCCCAGAGAGAACATCGTGAGATCCGAACGATGCAACTCTGGGATCGGGGAAAATGCCCTTGGTGGAGAACCTAGTCAATACGAGCGACAGGACGCACCAAGCTTCGAGAAATCCGGCGAAGCGGACGGCTCCGACTCTTGCGGTGAGGCGACCAAACCGGTCAACGAATTGAATCACGAAGAGGAGTTCGAGAAGGCCTGGGCCGACCCACGCAACACCCGAGTCGAGCTGCCTCCGGTTGACATCAACCTAGTGCTCGCCAAGTACTACCGCACGAACGAACCGCTCACGTTCACGCGGACCATGCTTTGGGACATGGAGGTGAAAAAGGCGTATCGGCCCGACCTATATATCCCTTCCGTTGTGTTAGAAGGCAGTGCCCGCTATTGGCAGCAGCGGGCGGCGGCCAACGGAGCCGAGTCCTTCGTTCGATCCTCGCAGCAGCGCCTCTGGCTTGAGCCGCGAGAGCGCGGGTCGGTCCTAGAACAGGTCTTCCTCAACCCGGCGCAGCAGCGTGCCACTTTCATCGGAGCAGCGGAACTTCTCGATGAGGACGGGAACGCGCTTCGAGCCGGCAACAGACAGCCTCTCTTTCACGTTGAGCACTCGGTAGACGGAGACGAATCGCGCCCCCTGAACCGGTGGCGGATCGTTTACCTAACGGGCAGGCCCGAGCAGAAGCTGATCGAGCGGTTCAATCTTGCAAGGCAGGTGTGGCTCCGTGAGTTCATCGAAATCTATATCCGACAGGACTTGGGGATCGATCTCACCCGGAGGCCATCTTCTGACGCGAAACCAGTGTGCTAGCGTTAGGAGCGAATTCACGGCCGAATCCAGCCCGGAAAGCACGAGCACAATACCGAAGCGTTGAAGTCTCTGGTCATTCCGTCGCACAACTATGCGATTCGAATGACCTTGAAGGGTCCAGAATCGTCGTGACCGACAAGCCTGAGAGCGCTCAGATGAAGATTCGGGACATTCGCCACGTCGGGCTGCTGTCGCCAGCGATCGCGGCCCACGCCAAGTTCTATCTCGAGGATTGGGGGCTCCAATCGGCCGGAGAAGACCAACACGCACGATATTTCCGCGGATCGTCGGCCGAGCACCACATTCTAAGCCTGCATCCGGCTGACAGGCGCGGGCTCCACCACCTAGCCTTTAGCCTCGACGGACGCGCAGCGGTCGACGCGGCGGCAACCGAATTGGAGCGGCAGGGAACTGCGGTCGTGGCGCGGCCAAACGAACTGGACAGACCCGGTGGCGGATACGGACTACGGTTTCTGGACCCGGAGAACCGCTGCATCGAACTATCTGCCGGCGTGACCGAACACTCCAATGGCTGGTCGGCCAAGGGAGCCGGGCCCCGCCGGCTCTGCCACGTGGTCTTGAACACTGCGCGGTTCGATCAGGTTGTGAAGTTCTACACCGCCGTGCTTGGGTTCCGAGTCTCGGACTGGAATGAGAACCAGATGGCGTTCTTGCGATGCAGCCGGAAACATCACGTAATCGCCTTCAATCGCTTAGATCACGCGTCGGTCAACCATGTTGCGTACGTGATGGCGAACGTGGACGGCGTGATGAGGGGTCTGAGCAACCTTCGTGCCCGAGGCCAGGAACCCGACTGGGGACCTGGACGACATGGCCCGGGCAACAACATCTTCTGCTACTACAAGGATCCGGCCGGTTACGTGTCCGAGTTCTCCAGCGACATGGAGCACATCGAAGACGAAGCAGCGCACGAACCCGCAGTCTGGAGACGCGTGCCGGAACAGATCGACCAATGGGGTACGGCCGGGCCGCCCAGCGACGATGTCCGGAAGGCAATGGCCGGCGACCCCGACCCGGGCTGGGACGTGAAGGACGTCCCTGCGGATTGATCCTCGCCAGTGCCGAGGCTCTGGCTCAGTTCTCGGCAGGCGGCTGTTCCTCGGCCTCCTCGGCCTGTTCGGGTTCTTCGGGTTCTTCGGGCGCCTTCCAGCCGAGATCGACGTGGCAGTCTGGCAGGGCCTGACGCAGCTTCTCAGCTCCTTCCGGAGTCACTTGCGTTTGCCACAAGTACAGGCTCTTCAGGTTCTTGAGCCCCTCCAAGTGAGCGAGTCCGGCGTCAGTCACGCCCGTCAGGTAGAGATTCAGATACGTCAGGCTCTCCAAGCCGGCAAGATGCTCCAAGCCCGCGTCAGACACCTTTGTCTTTTCTAGGTGAAGGCGCTTGAGCGCTGTCAGCCCGGCCAGGTGTACGAGGCCCTCGTCAGTGACATCAGTCCCTCCCAGATGGAGCGACACCAAGCGTCCGAGGTCTTTCAGAATCCCGAGCTCGCCGTCCAAGGCGGGCGACTCCGGACCTTCGGAATCCGTGGCGTCGACCTGGCGAAGGCCGTCCTGGCTCCGTCCGAGGTGGAAGGCGATCTCCACCGCGGGATCGTCCGCGGCAACCCGCATGACCCGCCCACCCAGCTCCTGGATCTTCTCCACTAGGGCGGGATCGGGCCCATCCTCTGAGCTGCCCTCTTGCTGGGCGGCTCCGTTCCAAGTCACTCCTAAGAGCAACAGAATCGCAATCGTGGCACTCCTCACGGGAACCTCCTTTGCTCAACCAAGATCGGATTGTTCGCTTGCAATGACTCTTCGGAGGATGCGCCGCCGTGTGCCGTAGGGCATTGACCGCACTCAGCCTCCGACTGTGTCCAGCACCGTCAACTCGACCGGCTGCCCCGGCGGGCGGCACCGACATCCTGCTGGAATGAGTGCCGGACCACCACCGCCCCGGAACACCAGGCAGAAGGAACGCGGCTGGAACTGCCGTCATTCTAATATCGTGATGCGGGCGTTGAAAACCTCAAGCGAGTTCCGGCCACGTCCCGAAACTCCGCGACGCACGGATCCCTCGAACTCTTGCATACCGGACATTGGTTCGGTCACGCGACCAAGGTCTTGCAGGCTCGGCCTTTACGCGGCCGGAAGGCCTGCGCCATGCTATTGGGCATGCGACGGGCCTTGCTGGCAATCCTGATGTGCGGGGCCTGCTCCGGGCCCGATGCGAGTCTCGCCCCGGCCGGGGAGCCACAGCCGCCGAACTTCGTGGTCATCCTGGCGGACGATCTGGGATACGCCGATGTCGGGTTCCAAGGGCTGCGAGACTTTGCAACACCTAACATCGATCGCCTTGCCGCCAGGGGCGTCCGCTTCACCAACGCCTACGTGAGCCACCCCTACTGCAGCCCGTCACGGGCCGGGCTGCTCACCGGGCGCTACCAGCACCGGTTCGGCCACGTCCACAATCCAAAATTCCGCGCCGGGGAAGGCCTGCCGCTGAGCGAGACGCTGCTGCCTCAAGCCCTCGCCGAGGCCGGCTACGTGAGCGGCATCGTCGGCAAGTGGCATCTGGGGGATGCGCCCCGATTCCACCCGTTGGAGCGCGGGTTCGACGAGTTCTTCGGCTTGCTTGGCGGCGGTCACGATTACTTCAAGTCGGCTGGCAGCGACGCTGGGGAGTACTTGATCCCGCTCGAAGCGCACGGCGAGCCGATCCCCGTGGAAGGCTACCTGACCGAACAGCTCACACAGGCGGCCGTCGACTTCGTCCGGCGCCATGCAGAAGATCCGTTCTTCCTGTACCTGGCCTACAACGCTCCCCACGGTCCCTTGCAGGCGCCGCCGGAGTTGCTGGACCGGGTCAGCTCTATCGGCGACCCGCGGCGCCAGACCTATGCCGCGATGGTGACTTCGCTGGATGACGGCGTGGGAGAGGTGCTCGCTCTGCTCGAGGATCTCGGGATCGGCGACAGCACGATGGTCTATTTCTTGAGCGACAATGGCGGCCCCACACCCGCCAATGCCTCCGACAATGCTCCGCTGCGGGCGACCAAGGGCACGGTCTACGAGGGCGGGGTACGCGTGCCCTTCGTGCTGGCCTGGCCCGGCCGGCTGCCGGCTGGGAGCATCTATGACGCGCCGGTCAGCGCGCTGGACATCTTTCCCACGGCCGTCGCGACGGCTGGGATCGAGGCGCCAAGAAACCTCGACGGCGTCAACCTAATGCCCTACCTGCTCGGCGCTGAGAGCGCACCGCCGCACGAGCAACTGTTCTGGCACTCCGACGAGGGCGGGCAATTCGCCACGCGCACCGCTGAGCACAAGCTGGTGCGCGTCCTCAACCGTGAACCTGAACTGTACGCAATTGGCGAAGATATCTCCGAGAGCAATCCGGTCAGCGAAGACGACGGCCTGATCCAGGAACTCTCCGGATCGCTAGAGTCGTGGCATGCCCCCCATCCGCCTCCAGCTTGGCCCGGTACGCGAGGCGAGCGTCCGGTGCATCCGAACACGGCCAAAGGCTTGGGCGCGGACCAAGCCGAGCTCGACGCCTGGATGGCGCGACGGGGCAAGTGACCGCTAATCACTCGTCCTGACCCGAGACGCTCGGACCTGAGCTGCCCGGGGATTCTCCACCGGTTCAGAACTGCACTCTGAGTCCCACCTGCGCGCGTCGAGTGTCACCCAGCCCGCTTCGCAACGACCCATCGAAGTTGAAGAGGAGCGAGCCAACCGCAGGATCGACGAAATTGTCCGCGTTAGTCAGGTTGAACACCTCGAAGACCGGCTCGAAGAAGGCGCGATCGCGGATCGAGAAACGCCTTGACAGGCGCAGGTCCCATGTGAGGAAGTCGTTCTCGCGCCGCAGCGTATTGCGTCGCAGGATCGAGCCGTCCGCGCAGATCCTGTCCGACGGCTGCGCGGCCCTCGCCCCCGGATCTGAACATCGCTCGGACACAGGAGAGGGAGACAGGTAGCGGAAGATGTGGCTCAGCTGGATCCCCCAGCCGAGAGTGGTCAGAACGTATCCGCTGACTTGGTGGCGCCGATCCCGATCGGACCAGCCGAACTCTGGCTCGAGATTGCCGGCGTGGGCATAGCGAAACACGAACGGGTCGCGCTCGTTGTCGTCGTCGGAGCGATCGAAGGCCAGCGTGTAGTGCACCTCGAATGCCAACGGGCGCCCCCTGAGGTTGCCGCGCCCGCGCAGGCCGGCGACCAGGGCGTGGTAGCGAGATCGCGCGCTGCTCTCGGCGACGGTGAGCGTGTTGATGCCGCCTCCCGACGGATGCGTGCCGATGCCGAACGGTGTCCCGAACGCTGCATCGTTGCGGTTGACGAAGCGGAACAAGTGGTCCGTGCGGGCGTGGATGTATCCCAAGTTGGCGGCAATCCCCTGCCCGAGGTCGCGCTCAAGGCCGACCTTAGAGGACCAGGTCCGAGGCAGCTCCAAGTCGCGGTCGGCGACGTGGATATCGGGCAGGAACGGGGCTGCCTCGGAGGCATCGAGCTGGCGGTCGATGGCGGGAACAGGACCGAGCCCTGATGCCGCGCTGCTGCGGAAGAGCGTTTGCTGAAACGCGCCGTTGGTGGAGCGGTGCTGGGCAAACACCAGCATCGGAATCCTTGCTACGTACGAACCGGCGTTGGCGCGCAGCACGGTTCGTCCGTCGCCAGAGAGGTCCCACGCCAGGCCGAGGCGCGGCTGGAGATTGTCGAGGTCGTCCGGAATCCGGCCGTCCGAGGGGAACCTGGGATCGTCGAGGTACGGCGCAAAGAACGCGTCGGTGGGTTCAATGAATACGTCCGGGTGCCACGTTCCGTCCCAGCGCAAGCCGAGATCCAACGTGACGCGCTTGTGCGGCTGCCACGAATCCTGCACGAACAGGCCCGTCTCGTGGACCGGGAACGACTGATGCCCGAGGCGCTCGGCGGGGACTCCGGAAACCGTCGCCGACTGCAGGTAGAGCAGGACGGGACCGCTGACCGCGGAGCCGGGCGGGCAAGCCCCGGCAGCACTGGCGGATCCGTCGCTGCAGGTGACATAGCTATCGCCGTGCGTGACGAAGCCGACGAAGCCCGGGACCGAATCAAACACGTAGCGGCTGTTCGCGAATCCGACGAACTGCTGCTCGACGGAAGTCCGGTTGTACTCCGCCCCGGCCTTTACGAGATGGCTCCCCGTTGCGAATGAGACGTTGTCAACCACCTGCAGGCGCGTGTCGAACGCCGGCTTGATCGGAAGGAAGAACGGCAGCCCGATACGGAATCCGTCCGCGAAGTCCATCGCGATGTCCGGAAACGGTCGCCCGCCAAGTTCGGCGAACTGAGGCGGTCCCGGCAACCGAGCCCCGGGAATCAGCGGTCCCTGATACCAGCGCGGACGGTCTTCTCGCGCCACCTGCACGCGGAATTCGTTGGACAGGGCGTTGGTCAGCAGCGAGCGCAGACTTCCATTGACCGCGTGCGAGAGGTCTCCTTCGATTCCGTTTGCCGATGCGCCCCACGAATCGACGTCGAACGTCCCGTTCACTTGCTCCGACCAGGTGTAGTTGTACTTGACCGAGGCTTGGTGCCGATCATCGATATTGAGGTCCAGCTTGGCCAGCAGCGCTCGCGCGCTGTCGGTGCGGCGGATCGGCCCGAACTCCCCGTCGAACAGGCCCGGCCAGCGCCTCTGCAGGAAGTCCTCCAGCATCCGCAGGTTCTCGGGATTGGCAACGCGGCGGTTCGTCTGCTTGGTCTCGGCGCCTGCCTGCTGGTCATAGGCCAGGAAGTAGAAAACCCGGTCCCGCGCGACGGGACCGCCCAAGGTCGCGCCAACCTGATTCCGGTAGAACTCCGGCCGGCCGCCCCCGCGCATCGCGGGGAAGGGGGCGGCAATCTCATCCCACTGCCCGAAGTAGTGGGCCGTGCCGTTGACCTGGTTGGTCCCCGACTTGGTGATCACGTTGACGAAGCCTCCCGAGGAGCGGCCGAACTCTGCAGTGGCACCCTGATTGACCACCACCAGCTCCTCGATGGCGTCCTGATTGAACGTAAAAGCCGGCCGCTGGCCGCCGCGCTGCTCCCCGAAGAACGGGTTGTTGAAGTCCGCGCCGTCGACGATGAAGTTGTTGAAAATGCCCCGCTGGCCGCTGATATTCAGCTCGTCGCCGTCCGGCCCCTGCGAGATCGCCGTGCCCGGGGTAAGCAGGGTCATGTTCATGAAATTGCGGCCGTTGCTCGGCAGTCCGTAGACAACGTCCTCCCGCATCCGCTGCGAACTGGTCACGTCCGCAGTGTCAAGCGTGGCAGGCAGCTCACTGACCACCGTGACGGTCTCTGTCGTCACGAGCCGGAGGTCGACCGTCAGGTCGAGCGTTTCCCCGACCCGCAACGTGACTCCCTCGATGCGCTCGGTGCTGAATCCGTCGGTCGGGGCCGCTACGGTGAGATCGTAGGTGCCGGGCGGCAGCAGGGGCCGCACGAAAGTCCCGGAAGCGGAGGTTTCCACGCGGGTCAGCAGATCAGTCTCCCGGTGCTGCGCAGTGACGACGGCGCCGCGGAGCGGATCGCCCGCCGGATCGCGGACCGTGCCGCGAATGACCCCGGTCGTCGCTCCCGCCTGGGCCGCTAGCCGCGACGCACCCAAGTGGAACAGCGCCGCTCCTAGCAACGCTAAGGCTAGCCCGCGGACGACACGGGAGCGGAGGCAGGAGGCGATGCCCGTCCGCATGCATCGGCCTCGCCGGGGGGACAAGGAGAGCCGGGGACCCGGAGGCCACTGTCTGAGACCCGCGGACACCGGATTCAAAGCGGAATTATACACGTTGGCGTCCAAGAGCGTCCCGTCCAGCGCCATGCCATGGTGGGATGTCGCTTCGCCGCGTGATTCCCGATCGAGCAACTCGTTATACTGTCGCCGTAGGGGAACACGGCGGAATGGGGCATCCCAGCCAGTTCGCCGACCGTCAGAGCAAGGGGCACATCGGCTCGTTCAAACTGTCGGCGGGCCGAATCGCGAGCTACGCATTCGGCACGGTCGTCTTGTCGTTGCCCTCGCTTCCGGCAACTGCACCTAACGACTTGGCCGAAGCGGCCACGTCCATCATCAAGACCCATTGCACGGCCTGCCACGGGCAGGCGCGCATGTCCGGGCTCGACCTTCGCAGCGCGGCAAGCGCGCTCGCGGGCGGCACGCGGGGGCCCGCCGTCATCGCTGGAGACGCCGCGACAAGCTTGTTGGTGCGTGCGGTGAGGGGAACTGCGGAGCTTTCCATGCCGCCCGGGGACTCTAAGCTGTCTGACCAACAGATTGATGCACTCGCGGATTGGATCAACGCCGGTGCTCCCTGGCCAGAAACGGACGCAGGAGACGAAACTCACACTTGGTGGTCGTTCAAGCGTCCCGTCCGTCCGGCGCTGCCGGATCTAGTCGGCGATGACTGGGTGCGGAACCCGATCGACGCATTCGTGCTGGCCAAGCTGAACGAGCAGGGCCTGCGTCCGGCCGAGCCCGCTGCTCGCAGCGTCCTCGCCCGCCGCGCCTACTTTGACCTGCACGGCCTGCCACCGACCCCGGAAGCGGTTCGGGAGTTTGTCGAAGACCAGTCCCCGGACGCCTACGAGAAGTTGATCGACCGGCTGCTGGAGTCGGAGCGCTACGGGGAGCGCTGGGGCCGCTACTGGCTCGATCTGGTGCGCTACGCAGACACGTCCGGGTTCGAGACAGACCACTTCTACACCACTGCATGGCGCTACCGGGATTACGTGATCGAGTCCTTCAATCGCGACAAGCCCTTTACCACGTTCGTGCGCGAGCAGATCGCCGCCGACGAGCTGTGGCCGACCGACATGGACTTGGAAGGAACGCTCGAACTGCCGGAGGAGAAGCGCCGAAACGTCCACCGCCGGATCGGCACCAGCTTGTTCACGCTGGGAGCCTTTCCCGTCGAATACACCTACTACGGGGACTTGTACCGCGCCGAGTGGCGCGCCGAGGCCATCGATGCGATCGGGTCTGCGTTTCTCGGACTTACCCTAGAATGCGCCCGCTGCCACGACCACAAGTCCGATCCGATCAGCCAGCGGGAGTATTACGGCCTAACGGCGTTCTTCGCAGGGAGCGCGGAAACGCAAGTCCCGCTGGTCAGCTTGTTCGACTTGCAGACAAACACACGCGCGTTCCCGCTGCTCGAGCAGGCTCGTGTTC
Organism: Terriglobia bacterium; assembly: GCA_009841225.1. Lineage (GTDB taxonomy): Bacteria > Acidobacteriota > Terriglobia > Bryobacterales > UBA6623 > VXMF01. The sequence continues at coordinate 60,444 of VXMF01000037.1, forward strand.
TCAAGCGCATGGCCAAGGCGACCCAGAGGGACTTGAGCCCTCAGCAGCGCAACGAGATGCTGCAGCGCCTCGGCGAGGCCTACCTGAACGCTCCGGAACCCTACGCGAGCGCCAAGGTCCTGGGCCACGAGGAAACCGTGCCCGAAACCTACGTGCTGGCTCACGGGGATTTCCGGCAGCAAGGCGAATTGGTGAAGCCCGGCTTCCCCGCGGCCTTGCCAGATGGCCCGCCGCTCGACGAGCCGGAGGGAGTCCGGTTCGTGCCGCGCCGCCGTGCCGCCCTCGCCGAGTGGCTGACCTCGGATCAGCAGCCGCTGCTGGGTCGCGTGATGGTGAACCGGATGTGGCAACACCACTTCGGGCGGGGCTTGGTGCGCACTCCCAACGAGTTCGGCCGCCACGGCGAGGCCCCGACCCATCCGGAGTTGCTGGACTGGCTCGCGCTGGAGTTCGAGGGCAGCGACTGGAGCATCAAGGCGATGCACCGCCAGATAATGCTCTCCAGCACGTACCGCTCGGCCAGCGTGGCGAGCGAGCGGAGCATCGCCCGGGACCCGGACAACCGCTTGCTGGGGCGCATGAACAGGCGCCGACTGGATGCGGACGCCATCCGCGATTCGATCCTCGCGGTCGCCGGGACCCTGAACCTGAAGATGGGCGGTGTGGGCGTGATCCCGCCCCTTACCAGCGAGGAAATCCTGGCTGCGCGCACGCCGCGCATGTGGCCTGCCAACCCCGACCCGTCCGAGCACGTCCGCCGGAGCGTCTACCTGCAGGTCAAGCGCTCCATGGCCGTTCCCATGCTGCAGATCTTTGACGCGCCCGACACTGCGCGCAGCTGCGCCCGCCGGGAGACCTCGACGGTCGCCCCGCAGGCGCTGGCCATGATGAACAGCTCATTCGTGCTGGAGCAGGCCGACCATTTCGCGGCCCGGCTGCGAGACCTAGGCGGGGACGAGCTCGGCAGCCAGGTCGACGCAGGCTGGGCCCTTGCCTTGGGCCGGGGTCCCACGGATGCCGAGCGCCAGACCGCCCTCGACTTCCTCGAGCGGAACTCGCTGCCGCAACTGTGCCTGATGCTGTTCAATATGAACGAGTTCGTGTATGTGGACTGACACATCCAGACGCGACTTCCTGCAGCGCTCGGCTCTCGGGCTAGGCTGGCTCGCAGCGCTGGATCTATTCGCCCAGTCCGAAGCGTCCGGGCAGGCGTCCCTGGCGGCGCGTCCAGCGCCGCTGCCGGCGACAGCCAAGAGAGTGATCCACCTCTTCATGCAGGGCGGCCCGAGCCACATGGATACGTTCGACCCCAAGCCGCTGCTGAACAAGTTGGACGGGCAACTGCCTCCCGACAGCTTCGGCGACGAAGACTTCCAGAACGGCAAGTTTCTCCAGCGGCCGCTGCTCGGCTCGAGACGGACGTTCAAGCGCCACGGGCAGTCCGGCCTGGAAGTGTCCGACCTGTTCCCGCACGTGGCCGGGCAAGCTGACGAGCTCGCCGTCATCCGTTCCAACTTCCACGAGGGATTCACGCATTCCCAGGCACAGTTCCTGATCCACAACGGCTGGCCGCGGATCGGCCGCCCGAGCCTCGGATCATGGGTTCTGTACGGACTGGGCAGCGAGAACCAGAACTTGCCCGGGTTCGTGGTGCTGTTGCAGGGCGGTGTCCGTTCCGGGCCAGAAGTCTATGGCGAGGGCTTCCTGCCGGCCGTCTACCAGGGCACTTCATTTCGGCCCGGACCCGATCCCATCCTGTACCTCAACCCGCCGGACGGACGGACCAGCCACCAGCAGCGGGACATGCTCGATACATTGCGGGGGCTGAACCGGTCCCACGCAGCGGCACGGAACCTCGATTCCGAGCTGCTCGCCCGCATTGAGTCCTACGAACTTGCCTTCCGAATGCAAATGACCGCGCCGGAGGCGACCGATATCTCGGGAGAGTCCGAGGCCACCAAGCGGCTTTACGGGCTCGACGATCCGGTCAGCGCGGACTTCGGCGGCCGCTGCCTGCTGGCCCGGCGGCTGGTCGAGCGGGGCGTCCGCTTCGTGCAGGTCTGGTCGGGCAACGGCAAGAACGCCATCGACTGGGACGGGCACACTGGCTGCGACCAGAACCACCTGGACCGAGCGGCCGAGACGGACAAGGCGGTCGCCGGGCTGCTTACAGACCTCAAGTCGCGCGGACTGCTGGAGTCGACGCTCGTCATCTGGGGCGGCGAGTTCGGCCGCACGCCGAACGCCGACGGAGGTAAGGGCAGGACCGAGGGCCGGGACCACAACCCCTACGGCTTTACGCTCTGGATGGCTGGCGGCGGCGCGCAGGGGGGAAAGGTGATCGGCAACACCGACGAACTCGGGCTGAGGGCGGTGGAAGATCGAGTACATCTCAACGACCTGCATGCTTCGATCCTCGCCCTGCTTGGCTTGGACCACACGCAGCTCACATATCGCCACAGCGGGCGGGACTTCCGCCTGACCGACGTTGGCGGGAGCACGGCTCTGGCAGATCAGCTCAGACGGGCCTAGCCAAGTCTGGTAAGCTTGCGTCCGCAGCGCAGGTCTCGCCAGTGTCGATTCGATGCGTGGTTCTAATGCTGATCGCAACGTCGTGCATTGCCGCGGCTGACGTCCGCCCCATCCCAACTGCCGGAAGATCTGCCGTAGCGGCGCGCAACGGGATGGTGGCGGCCAGCCAGCCGCTGGCCTCGCAAGTGGGCTTGCGGATTCTGCAGGAAGGCGGCAACGCCGTCGATGCGGCTATCGCCACTGCGGCAACACTCGCCTTGGTGGCACCCATGATGACCGGGCCCGGCGGCGATATGTTCGCCTTGGTCTACATGGCCGAGACAGGCCAATTGGCCGGCCTGAACGGCAGCGGTTTTTCGCCCGCGGCCGCGAACGTCGATTTCTTCAAGCGCCGCAAGCTCGACCACATTCCCGCCAAGGGACCGTTCTCGGTCACAGTGCCGGGCGCGGTTGATGGCTGGATCACGCTGCTGGAGCGGTTCGGCACGATGTCATTGGAGCAGGTCCTAGAGCCCGCAATTCAATACGGCGAGCAGGGCTTCCCGGTGTCGGAGATCTTCGCCGAGAACTGGGCCAGCAACAGTTCGTCGTACAAGGATGACCCGGAGTTCGTCAAGGCGTACTACACCGATGGCAACCCCCCGAAGCATGGCGACGTGTTCGTCAACAAACCGTTGGCTTGGACGTACCGGCAGATCGCTCGTGGCGGGCGCGACGCCTTCTACAAGGGCGAGATCGCCCGCAGGATCGTCCAGCGCCTCAACGGCCTCGACTGGCCCATGACCGAGGCGGATCTGGCGTACCAGCACTCGGACTGGGTCGAACCGATCAGCACGACCTACAAAGGACACCGCATCTACGAGCTGCCGCCCAACGGACAGGGCATGGCCGCGTTGGAGATGTTGAACATCCTGGAGGGCTTCGATCTCCAGGCCGCCGGCCACAACACGGCCGACTACCTGCATCTGTTTGTCGAGGCCAAGCGGCTGGCATTCGCCGACCTTGGCGCTTGGCTGGCCGACCCGGCCAGGGCCCGGCTGCCGGTCCAGACCCTGATCTCCAAAGACTACGCGCGGCGCCAGCGGGAGCGGATCGATCCCGCCCACGCCGCCGAGAGCGTGGATTCGGGAGTCAAGGGCCCGGTGCACTGGCTCGACGGCAGCGGCGATACGGTCTACTTCAGTGTCGTGGACAAAGACCGCAATGCCGTCTCCTTCATCAACAGCCTGTTCCAAGGCTTCGGCTCTGGCGTGGTCGTGCCGGGCACGGGGCTGCTGCTGCAAGATCGAGGCGCGCTCTTCTCGCTGGATCCACAGCACCCGAACCGGATCGAGGGGCGCAAGCGCCCCTACCACACCATCATTCCGGCGATGGCCTTCAAGGGCGGCAAGCCGTGGCTGTCATTCGGGGTCATGGGCGGTGACTTGCAGCCGCAGGGCCACGTCCAAGTCCTGCTCAACATGATCGAGTTCGGGATGAACGTGCAGGAAGCGGGCGAAGCCCCGCGCGCCAGCCACAGCGACGGCGGCGGAGTCGGGCTGGAGAAGGGGATCTCGCCCCAAGTGGCGGCGGAGCTGATGCGCAAGGGACACTCGGTCAAGACCTCGGGTCCCATGGGCGGCTACCAAGCAGTTCACATCGACTGGGAACGCGGCGTGCTGTTCGGCGGAACCGATCCTCGCAAAGACGGCACCGTGGCCGCCTGGTAGCAAGCGGGCGAGCCGGCCCGCCAATGCGGCCGTGTCCCGCGGTTTCCGCAGCAGAGGCGAACGGGCCGCCGTGCGCCTATCGCGGGCGGAACTTTTGCACGCGCTGGTTCTTGATCTCGCTGACGAAGACGTTGCCCTCCGCGTCGACGGCGATATGGTGGCCGAAGTTCAGATCCCCTGGCATGCGGCCGTTCCGGCCGAAGGCTCCAAGCACCTGGCCGTCCAGGCTCAGCTTCACGACCCGGTCGTTGTGGCCGTCAGCCATCATCAGCGTTCCGTCGGGGTGAAAGTCAAGACCCCACGGCGAGCCAACGTGGTCCCATTGGGTCAGGAACTTACCGTCGGCATCGAATACTTGCACACGGTAGTTCTCGCGATCGCCCACATAGACGCGGCCCTGCTGGTCCACTACGACCGCGTGCGGCAGATCGAATTCGCCCTCGCCCTTGCCGGGCTTGCCCCAGGCCGTGATGTAGCGCCCCTCCTTGGAGAACTTCACCACTCGCGAATTGCCATAGCCGTCGGTGACGTATATCTCGCCGGTCGGGCCGAAGGCCACATCGGTGGGGCGGTTGAACAATTCATCGGATTCCCCGCTCTGCCCGCGGCGACCGAAAACCATCCGCACGCGCCCGCTCGGATCCATCTTCAGCACTTGATGCGTGTCGTTGTCCACGGTCCAGATGTTGCCTTCAGGGTCAATGCGGATAGCATGCGCCCGGATGAACATGTCGTCGCCCCACGACCGGACCATCCGACCATCGGGCGCGAACTCCATAATCGGGTGCACGCCGCGATGAAACACGTACACGTGCCCATTGCCGTCCACGGCCACGCCTGGCGTCTCGCCGAAACTCCAGCCGGGCGGAAGGCTCGGCCACTCCGCATCGGCCGCGTACTGGATGGCGGGAAAGTCGTCCGCAGGCAAGACTGGTGTCAACGCCCCGGCAAGTGCGACTGAGAGAACGGTTAGCCACGTGGGCAAGCTTAGATTTCGCATGACGGACCTCGACTTCAGCGACATATCCGCGAATCGAGAGTCTCGATTCGCGGCAGATCAGAATTCGGCGAACAGCATAGCCGATTCGCCCGGGCCCCGCCACTGGACCGGCCAAAGCGGACTGGCCGGAGCCCAGCGTCCGGCCGACCGGATTAGCCTCAACAGCCCCCGGCCATTCCGGTAGCGGAGCTTGTCCCGCCTCGGCCGAGCCAGCAGCAGAGCAGTCGATGCGATCGTGGTGCGGACCGAGCGGATTCGATTGCGGCGGTCCGCATCCGAAAGACCTGGGAAGAATGTCTCCGAGGCACCCCGAAAGCTCCCAAGGCAATGCTTGGTCGCGCGTTCACATGGGATAAGATGATGCGTCCAGCCTGAATTGGATCACGGGAACCACGTGAAGCAAACCTTCCAGCAGCTTGTCGCAACGTTGCTCGTTGTCGGTATCCCCGCCTTCTCCCAGCCCAACCGGCTCACCGAAGTCGAGCGGGACGAGGGCTACGTTCTGCTCTTCGACGGGCGTAGCCTCGATGGCTGGGACGGCGACCCCGACCTGTGGTCTGTCCGGGACGGCTCGATTGTAGGTTCGAGCGACAGCCATCCGGTCGACACCAACACGTTCCTGATTTACCAGAAATCGTTCGACGACTTCGTCCTGAGGCTCGAAGTCCGGTTGCGGAACGGCAATAGCGGCATCCAGTTTCGGAGCGAGCACCTGCCGGGTCCCGGCTGGATCGTCCGTGGCTACCAAGCAGATCTCTCGGATGCCGGAGCACGTTCGGCTTGGGGCAACTTCTACGAAGAAAGAGGTCGCGGCCGCAGTCTGATGGCCACGTTCGACGAGGGCTGGCTGCGGGCGAAGGATGTCGTGCTCCCCCGGGAATGGAACCATTACGAGATCCGCGCCGAAGGCGATCGCGTGCGACTGACGCTCAATGGCAAAGTGACCTTCGAAGGCACCGACGACAGGACCAAGGCCGGCATCGTCGCGATCCAGCTGCACTCGGGGCCCGGCATGCAGGTCGAATGTCGCAGCATCCGGATCAAGCCGCTATAGGCGGCGGCCTAGACAGGCTTCCGTGCGCCTTGGGGGCCACTGTTGGCCCAACAAGCCCCCGATCACTAGCCCAGAGGCGACTGTCGGCGTGCCGCCGGCAGAGCCCGAAGCAAAGTCCCACCACTAGGCCGCAGTGGCTTGATTCAACCAATACCGTCTCGGGCTGCCCCCGCGCGCTTCACCCAAGTGCACGACGGCAACGCGAGCATTCCGGCACCAATGGGAGGTTCCGATCCTGACGACCCTACGGTCGGCGGGATTAGAGTTCGGAGTCGACTAGGCGAGCGCGACGTTCTCGGCGCGGGGTCCCTTCGGGCCCTCGCCGACCGTAAACGTCACGTTATCGCCTTCGCGCATGGAATTGAATGGCGTGTCCGTGCATGCGGAGTGGTGGAAGAAGTACTCGGTGCCGTCGGATGCCGCGATGAAGCCGAAGCCCCTATCCGTGATCCGCTTGATCGTGCCGGTGCCGGTGGTGGGTGTCATGTGTGAGTCCTTTGACTATGGTCTGCAGGAATAGACCGTGAACGCACCGAGGCATTGTCAGGTTGATGATGACAGTGCGCTCAGTGTCCTGATGAGGCCGCGCGGCCTACTGTAACTGCTTTGGTGAGGATTGGAGAGCCAGCGCCAAGTCTCAAGAAAGTAGTCACTTGAGCATACCACCCTTCCACCGCCTTGACCAAAGATAGAAGCCCGCTTTGTCACAGTTGTCTAGAAGTGAGCCCTTTTCCCGTCGTTTAGGAACGAGCCTTCTAGGGTGTCTTGGGGAGGGGCGAAGCTGGTGTGTAGACCGGGCGGATAGGTGGCACGACTGTAGCCACGACTCGGTTGCAGTCGTCCACTGGTAGAATCGATACCCGCATGATGCCCCTTTTCTTGCACCTTCGAACCGGGCGCGTGGCCGCTTTCTCAGTTCTCGTGCTCAGCGTCATTGGATGCGCCGCTCCCGAGCAACCGGCCGATCCCCGCCCCAACTTCGTGCTGGTCATGGCCGACGACATGGGGTGGGGCCAAACCGGCTACTACAACCACCCCGTCCTGAAGACTCCGCAGCTTGACGCCATGGCTGCGGCCGGATTGCGGTTCGACCGGTTCTACGCCGGCGCGCCGAACTGCTCGCCCACGCGCGCCACCGTGATGACGGGCCGGACACACGATCGCACAGGTGTCGTGGACCACGGCTTTGCGCTGCGGCGGCAAGAGCGGACGATCGCCCGCGCCTTGGACGAGGCAGGCTATGCCACCGGACACTTCGGCAAGTGGCACCTCAACGGGCTGCGGGGCCCGGGCGTGCCGATTCTGGCAGAGGACGCGCACAACCCCGGGGTGTTCGGGTTCGATACGTGGCTTTCGGTAACGAACTTTTTCGAGCGCGACCCCCTCATGAGCCGCGAAGGCCTGTTCGTCCAGCACCAAGGAGATTCGTCTGAGGTGATCGTCGCTGAAGCGCTGAGCTTCATGCGGCGACAGGTCGAGCAGTCCAACCCGTTCTTCGCGGTGATCTGGTACGGCACCCCCCACTCCCCGTGGATCGCTTCCGAGGAGGACAGGGCGGCTTTCGCCAACTTGGACGAAAACTCCCAGCATCACTACGGTGAGTTGGTCGCCATGGACCGCAGCATTGGCGCGCTGCGCGCTGGCTTGCGAGAGCTGCAGGTCGAGCGCAACACCGTGCTTTGGTTTACCAGCGACAACGGCGGCCTGCCTCGGATCGAACCGGGAACGGTCGGCGGCTTGCGTGGATTTAAGGGCAGCCTATACGAGGGCGGCATCCGAGTGCCCGCGATTATCGAGTGGCCGGACGGTATCCAGCAAGCCCGTGTCACCGAGTTCCCGGCAGTCACGATGGATATCTTCCCCACCGTCTCGGCTATAGCGGGCCTGCCCCCGACGGCGGCGCTACAGCCCCAGGACGGAATCGACTTGCAGCCCCTGTTCGCGAGCGAGGAGGGGACGCGCGACACACCGATCGGATTCCGTCACCTTGGGAAGATCGCCTTGATCGACAACGACCTCAAGATCGTCAGGAACGACGCAGATAGCGAATCTTACGAGGTCTTCGAACTGGCCGCCGACCCGAATGAAACCACCGACATCTCGGCGGAGCGGCCGGACGAGGCGGCCCGGCTGCGCGAAGCCTTGGAGACATGGAATGCATCAGTGGAAGCCAGCGCCAACGGTGCGGACTATCCCGATGGGGACTTCGAGAGCAAGGAGTCGGAGCGTCACTGGTGGATGACGCAGGACGGGTACGCGCCCTATATCGACGAGTGGCGAGGCCGGCCGGAATACGTGCAGTACATCGAGCGCGCACTCGGTCCGTGAAACTAGCAAGACCGCCGTCTGCGGCGCCCGCGGTGGTGAATGCGCAATGATCTCGCCCGGCGTGTCAGGAGCCGGTCTCACGAACGGGCGGAGGCCAACACCACTGCCGCTGCGCGCCGGGCCGCCGGGCACGGGGAGCTATGCGACATGTACGGTGGGAGTGCGCAGATGCGGAACCGCCGCAACGCGGTGATCGCCTGCCTCGCCGGAGTTGCGGCTGCGCTATTGATCGTAGGTGCGGTAAGCGGAACCTTCATTCGCCACGTCGTCCAGATCGTGCCAGTTGCCGTTGCGCTCGTCGCCGTGAGGGAACGGCCTGCGTGGGGATCGCACGCCGCGCTGCCAATTTTCGCTTGGTGGCTGTTCATGATGGTGCTGGTCTGGCTGTATCTCGCGGGTGTGCCGATGTTCTTCGACGGAGACTTCACGCTCACCGAAATCGTGCTGACGGTCCTAGTCTCCCTGTTCTGCGTGCTGGGACTGCTTGCCTGCATGCGCCTAAAGTCGACGTCGAGCATCGCCAACCGCCTGCTGGCGGTTGCCGTTTTCGGCGCTTTCCAGTTCGCCATGATGTGGGCGAGTTTTCTGCGGCCGTTCGTCAACCGGTGACCCTTCGCAGACGCCGCGGTCCGATTGGGATGCCGTGTCCAACGGCGTCGAACGCGAGGCCACGCACGGGAGCCCTGGGTCCGCGAGTAGGCAGAGCAGCGGACAATCGGCGACGCCGGCCCGGGCCGCCCGAGCCGAATCGGTCCGTGGAAGGCGTGCGAGATCAAACCATACTGGCGGTGACGACTAGCGACTCGCACTGGAACCCGTCCACATGGAGGTCCCCTGTCCGGTTTCGAAGGCCAGCTGCACGTCGCTGCAATCCCCGTGGGCGGGTTTTCGTTCGAGCGGCAACTCCCCGGACCGCAAACTCACGTCAATGGGCCCAGCACCCAGCCATTTTCGATCTGATCGCTGCCAGCGGGTCGGAGAGCTCACGGAAGGCGGAGCACTCCAGAGTCTCCGCGCACCCCGCCTCCAGCTCGGCCGAGCCGTCCCCGGCGGAAGCCGGGGACAAGGCGGGAATTCCCATGTGGCAGAATAGGGCGGCCTCGCCCGACGGTGTCGTGAGGTGTGTCAGCTAGGGGCCAGGAGGACTCCAAGTGAGCAACGATCCCGAAGGAACTGGCGATGCGGCACCGGGGGGCGACGCCGGCTCGCAGGCTCCCGCCGGCAACGTGCTGAACGAGGCCGAGAAGGAGAGAATCCGGTCCGAGGAGATCCACTCCGCTGAAGCGCGGAGGTATCGCGAGGATGTTCGTCGCGAGATCCGGCGGGAAGCGAGGGGAAGTGCGACGTGGGCTCGGGTCGTCGCGATGCTGCAGCTCGAACCCGGGATTTCGGATGAGATCGCATCGGATCCGAACAGCACGAACCAGGGCCTCGTTGTCGTGGCCGTCGCAAACGCCGTCGCTTACCTGCTGCTCTTGCCGATTGTCCTGGTCACAATCCCGGTTTCGATCGTCTTCGTCGCGATCAACGCGGGACTCTATAGCTTGCTCTCGCGCCTCTTCGTGAGCGAAGTGCCGGAGTATTCCCATTGGTTTCGCGCGCTCCTGTATGCTACGGCTCCTTCAGCCTTGGGGATCGTCCCGATCATCGGTTCCCTCGTGGGGGGCATCTACGTGGTCGTGCTGAATGTCATCGTGATCCGGGATCTGGCCCGGATCACAACGGGCGCGGCGATCGTCGTCTGGCTTATTGTGCTGCTCTTGGCATTGATCCTGATCGCGGCCGCAGGTCTGTGGTTGGGTCTGGCCGCATTCCTCCAGCACGTGCCAGCTGTCTTCAGTTTCTAACGGTAGGACCAGTGCCGTGGCTCGCGGCTCCAGTGCGCCAGCCTCCACGTCCCCAAGGACTCTCTGCCTTCCGCGAGTCGGCCGTCACCTCGTCGTTTTCCTCGGCCAACACGTCCGCGCGGCCTCACGACACCCATGGTCACAGAGCCACGGATGCACCTCTTCATGCTCCTGCGCTACGCTGCGAGACGACGTTCCCACCCGTATTACCCTCGGTACAAGCCATGTCCATTGCAATCGGCAACGCACCCTGCTCATGGGGCGTCGAGTTTCCCGACGCCCCGTCGAATCCACCGTGGCAGCAGGTGCTTGACGAAGCCAGCCAAGCCGGGTATTCCGGAATCGAGCTCGGACCGGTCGGCTACGTTCCTGAAGACCCCTCCCTGCTAGCGGACAATCTGGCCGAACGCGGTCTCGTGCTGACGGCCGGAGTGGTGTTCCGCCCGTTCCACCAAGCTGATGTCTGGGAGGAAGTGCAGCAGGCTGTACATCGCACCTGCCGCATGCTCGAGCCCTTGGGCGCCCAGCAGGTGGTCTTCATCGACAGCCTGTCGCCCGTGCGCTCGAACTACGCGGGAGATCCCGCCCGAGCGCCGCGCCTCGAGCCGATCGAGCTCTCCGGTCTTCACGAACGCATTCGCACATCTGCCCGCGTTGTCCGCGAAGAATACGGATTGACTGCGTGCATGCACGCCCATGCGGGAGGCTGCGTGGAATTCGCGGACGAACTGGAGCAGGTCATGGACGCGATCGACGAGCGGCTACTCGCCCTGTGCCTCGATACGGGCCACTCGCTGTACGCCGGTTTCGATCCCGTCGCCACCTTCCGGCGCTATGCCGCCCGCACCAGCTACATCCATATCAAGGATCTCGACATTGGCATCCTGCAACAGTGTGTCGAACGCCGAATCGGATTCTACGAGGCCTGCAACCGGGGCGTGTTCTGCCAACTGGGACGTGGCGATGTGGACTTCGCGGCGCTCAAACTCGCCATGGAAGAGGCCGGCTACGAAGGATGGGGCACCGTCGAGCAGGATCGCGGCCCTGACACGAAGACTACCGCGCTCGAGGATGCCCAGGCCAACATCGCGTTCCTGCGGTCCGTCAAGCTGGCCGCCTAGCCGCGCTCACTGCGCTAGCAGGACATAGCACGCGATCGTGGCGAAGCAAACGAACCCGCCCATGGCCTTGGCATGCCTCCAGGGTGTCATGTTGACTCGGGCCGCAGCCAGCTCTTGGTGGCGGCTCTGCGCTGGCCGGAATCGGCTGGCGGCGAGCATGAAGGCAACGACCACGACGAAGACAAGGCCGAGAAAGTGGAGGAAGTGGATCTCGTCGCCGATGCCGAACAGGCCTTGCAAGAACGCTTGTACCGGGCCGTCGAACGTGAAGACGAGCAGGAAAAACAGAACCGGTCCGCCCACTAGGCTCGCCTTGGCGGAAAACGCGGACACCTTGGGGTACAGCATCCCTAGCAGGATGACCGCCAGCATCGGGCCGAAGACGGTCGCGTTGATCCGCTGGAGGTAGTTGTACAGGCTACCGGAAGTGTCGAGCATTGGCGCGATGAGCATGGCGCCTATGGCCAGCACGACACTGCATGTGCGTCCGGCCACCACGAACTGGCGCTGCGACGCGTCGGGCCGGATGATTGCGCCGTAGATATCGCGGCAGAAAAGCGTTGCCGACGAGTTCAGGACGCTGTTGAAGGTGCTTAGCACGGCGCCCACCATTACGGCGGCGAAGAACCCAGCCAGCCAGTCTGGCAGGACCGCCTTCACCAGCGTCGGGTACGCCAGCATGTAATCCTCTGGACCCAGCGTGTCCTTAAACATGTGATACGCGATCACCCCAGGCAACACGATCACCAGCGGGCCGAGAAGCTTGAAGCAGGCCGCGATCAGCATGCCCTTCTGGCCTTCCTTGAGATTCTTCGCGCCGAGCCCGCGCTGCAGGATCTGCTGCCCAGCGCACCAGAAGAAGATCTGGTTGACAACCATTCCTGTGAACAGGACGCCGAACGGCAGGAAAGAGCCCGGCTCATCGCCGGTGATGTCAAACTTCGGCTGTTCCGCCACATACACCGTCGCCAGGCCACTCAAGGGGTTGCCTTCGCCGATCTGGATCAGCGCCAGCAATGGGACCAGCAGGCCCGCGATCAAGAAGCCGACCCCGTTGACGGTGTCGGATATGGCAACCGCCTTGAGGCCGCCGAAGATCGCGTACAGCGATCCAAGCGTGCCCACACCCCACACCACGAGCCAGGTGACCTGTGCCTGGCTGAGCCCGAAGGTCTCCTGCAGGCCGAACAGGCTGTCGATACCGCTGGCCCCGAACAGCAACACGACGGGAAGGATCGCCAGCACGTACGAGAACAGGAACAGAGACGCCGCGATGACCCCGGTACCGCGGTCGTAGCGGGAGGCCAGGTACTCGGGGATGGTGGACAGCCCCATGCGCAGAAAGCGCGGCAGGAAGTACAGGGCCGTGCCCACCATTGCCAGGGCTGCGGTGGTCTCCCAAGCCGTGACCGCGATGGTGTGGTTGAAAGCGTCGCCGTTGAGGCCGATGAGATGCTCGGTAGACAGGTTGGTCAGCATCAGCGAGCCGGCGATGACCCATCCGGTCAGGCTGCGACCACCCAGGAAGTACGCATCCCAAGTGATCATGCGATCGTGCCGCGTCCGAGCGTACGAGATCGCCGCGACCAGCAGCGTGAATCCCAAGAAGGAGGTGATCGTCACTAACACCGACAGAAATCCCCGGACGTTTCCAACTATGGCCTAGCCATGCGAGGCCGGCGCTACAGGTAGTCCCGCTCTTTGTTGCGGCCGGCCAGCCATTGGTCGCGGGCGTCGCTCACGGCGGACACCTCGGAGACCTCGGCGATCGGCACGTCCCACCACGACTCATAGGCGGGCACGCGCACATTGCGGTCCGTTTGGACCACCACTACGCTGGTGCGGTCATGGCCTTCCATGGCCCTTAGCGCGTCTTTGAGTTCCGCAGTGGTGTTGGCTCGGCAGGCGACCGCCCCCAGGCTACGCGCGTTCTCGACGAAGTCGACGCCTACGAGCTGGCCGCTGAGATCGCCGTTGTTGCGCACGCGGTAGTGCGTGCCGAAGCCCTCGTTGCCGCAGGCCTCGCTCAAGCTGCCGATGCTGGCGAAGCCGTGGTTGTCGACGACCACGATGCGCAATTGCTCGCCCTCTTGGATCGACGTGGCGATCTCTTGGGCCATCATCAGGTACGAGCCATCGCCGACCATGACGTAAACCTGCCGGTCTGGCTCGGCCATCTTGATGCCCAGGCCGGCGGCAACTTCATAGCCCATCGTGGAGTAGCCGTACTCCATGTGATAGGTGTTTGGGCTCTTGGTCCGCCACAGCTTGTGCATGTCGCCCGGCATGCTGCCCGCCGCGCATACGACGACGTCGCGCTCGCCGGCGACCTCGTTGACCGCCCCAATCACCTCGCCCTGGCTCAGCAGCGGACTGTGGCCCAGTCCGTAGATACGATCCACTTCCTGCTCCCAAAACTCGCGGTACTCGCGAATCCGGGCGGCGTAGCCGGAAGGCACCCCGTAGTCCGAGACCAGAATGGCCAATTCCTCCAAGGCAGACTTCGCGTCGGCCACCAGCGGGAGGGCGGCGTGCTTGAAGGCGTCGAACTCGGCCACGTTGATGTTCAGAAAGCGCACCTCGGGGTTTTGGAAGGCTGTCTTGGACGCGCTTGTGAAATCGGTGTAGCGGGTTCCGACGCCGATGACCAGATCGGCCTCGCGGGCCAGGATGTTCGCGCCGGGAGTCCCGCTCACGCCCATCGCGCCGAGCGCCTGTCCGTGGTCGAAGCGCAGCGCTCCCTTGCCTGACTGGGTCTCGGCCACGGGTATCCCGGTGGTCGCCGCGAAGTCGGCCAACGTGGCGCAGGCATCGCTGTACAGCACGCCGCCGCCGGCGATGATCAGGGGAGCCCGAGCGGCGCGAATCCAGCGCGCGGCCTCGTCCATCAGCTTGGCGTCGCCGCGTTGTCTGGAGATCTGCCAGACCCGTTCGCGGAACAGCGCTTCCGGGTAATCGAAGGCTTCCGCCTGCACGTCCTGGGGCATGCCGAGCGTCACCGCGCCGGTCTCGGCGGGAGAGGTCAGCACGCGCATCGCCTCGGGCAGCGCGCTCACGATCTGCTCGGGCCGCTGGATGCGATCCCAATAGCGCGAGACGGGGCGGAAAGAGTCGTTCACCGACACATCCTGCGTCTGCGGCGACTCGACCTGCTGCAGAACCGGGGCAACGTTGCGCCTAGCGAAGATGTCGCCCGGCAGTAGCAGCACTGGCAGCCGATTGACCGTGGCGGCGGCAGCGCCGGTGACCATATTGGTAGCACCCGGTCCGATGGAGGTGGTGCAAGCCAGAGCGCGCAGGCGGTTGGAAACCTTGGCATAGCCTGCGGCGGTGTGCACCATTGCCTGCTCGTTGCGGCACAGGAAATACGGGAACGACTTGTCTTGGTGCAGGGCCTGTCCCAGTCCGGCCACGTTGCCGTGGCCGAAGATGCCGAAGCAGCCCCCGAAAAAGCGGTGGCGCTGGCCATCGCGCTCCACGTACTGCTGCTTGAGAAACTCGATCGTGGCCTGTGCCATCGTCAAGCGTCGCGTCATTGATAGCCTCCTCGGTCGCAAGCAGGCGGCAATCCGCTCGAGACCGTCACCTGCATCATCGTACAGCCTCGCCGCGCTACTGATCCGCCAGCTTCTCCAGCAAGGCCACCCAGTCTTGGCCGGGATGGCTCGGCGGCGACAGCTGGACCCGGCCATCGCTTCTCATCAGCATCTCGCCGACCTCGACGGTGGGGCTCCTGCCCACCTGCAGGTCGCCACCGTTGCGCGGGTCGTACCACCGCAGGCGGTACTTGCCCGGAGCGACGTTGATCTGGGTGCGACCGGAAGCTTCAGGAAGATATACGGCGTAGATCTGGCCTTCCTTGGCGAACACAAAGGCCTTCTCGCCGACCACCAGGTCGTTCGCCGGCCACATCTCCCAAAACGGCAGGTGCTCTTGGAAGAACTCGAGGGCGTAGCGGGTCTGGTCCCACATCGTGTCCCGGGAGCGCCAATCCTCGCAGTTGAGATCCATGTGCGCGTACTGATAGCCGAAGTACCACTCCACGCCCGAGCCGCCGCCCATCAAGTTGCCCCACAAGGCGTGCTTGCGCGGCTTGTCGTGCTGGGGGTCGTCGGCGTCCGGCATCACCCCCACGGAGGCCGGGGTCTGCTCGTCGTGGAAGATCGCCCAGGGAGCGCCGGCCGCCGCCGAGCGCATGCGCAGCATGACCGTCTCGTGGTTCGAGTCCTCCATGCGGCCTTGGATCGAAGTCGCGGAGAACAGGCTCGAGCCGATCAGGCTCGTGTAGGTGCGCAGGCTGCGCGTGTTGTGGGTATGGACCGTGATGGCGTGGTTGTTGGGGTCGACGCTGCGGATGTAGCCCGCGATCGCGAGACGGTCGCGATGGGGCGTGTCGTTTTCCTCGCCAAGGTTCCAGACGATGGCGAGATGGTGGCCGAAGCGCGCCGCCAGTTCCCTCAAATAGAGCTTGCGAATGTCGTGCAAGGCAGGGCTGCCGCCCAGCTCTTCGTCATTCTCGGTCTCTTGGATGACCAGATGCATGGCGATGCCGAGTCGCTCCATATGCGCGAACACGATGTCCCACTGGGCCAGCTTCGAGACATCGAACCGGTCCCGGACTTCGGGGCCGGTCCAGACCCAGGTGTCCTTGCCATCGCCGCCATCGAGGTTGTAGGTCATGAAGTAGACGCTGTTCATGCCCTTGGAAGCGAGATAGTTCAACGCTCCGATGATGTTCTTGCCCTTGCCGCCCTGCCACGTGGGGTCGCCTTGATTCCAGTCCCGCGCGTGAGGCTCGTAGCGATGCAGGAAGGAACCGGTGTCGGTCGAGACGCCGCCGTGGGCCGCCGTGTCGGCCGTGCCGTCGAACTCGAAGTAGCCGAGGAAGTTTTCCGGCGAGTCTGCCCCGCCCTTGAGGAAGCGGTCTCCGTTGCCGAACCTGAGATAGTGCCCGTCGGAGGGCGTAAGGAATCCCTTGGCTGCGAAACCCGGGGCGTCTGCGGGCGCGGCACCGACGCTGACCGCGCCAGAGTCTCCGTCGAAGGCGGTCGACTCACCGGTAGCGTCGCTGATCGCCACTCCCGGTCCGGATCGAAACTCCGCCCTCCAGACCCATTCGCCGGCGAGCGGAGGCGTGAAGCGAACTCGCCACTTGTTGCCCGCCGTAGCCGAGGATTCCGCAGCGTCCCCATCCGCTGCGAAGAATCCCTGGACAACCCGGCTCTCTCCAGACGCCTGATGCGAGAAGGAGACACTCAGGCGGTAGTCGAGAAAGGGGTTTGGCGTGGCGTCCTCGGAAGATTCCGGGCCATCGAACGTCAGCGTCAGCGGCTGCCAGCGGACCGGGCTCTCGGGAGCGATCTCAACCGCTGCGGCAAGCGTCACAGCACAGAGCAGCGATACAGTCATGCTGGGGACGAGCCGGACGGCGATAGTTCTAAGGAAGTGGTTGCGCATGGTTTCCTCCGAGCCGGACTAGGTGCGGCCCGCCGGACACAACGCGAGGGCGGCCGAGTCCGTAATCCACGGTAGCAACAATCTATCGGCGCAAAGGGTCTATGCCTCGACCGTGGGATGGCGGCTTGGCTTGCGATCAGCGCCCGCCGCACCTGAGTCAGCGACCGCGGCGGTAGGCTAAGTAGGATGCGATCGGATGGCCAGCAGTCGTTGATGATCAGAACCGCCCTGGCGCTCGCGGCCATCACCTTGGCATGCAGCGTCGAACCCGCCACCGCGCAAATCGAGCGGCCGAACCTCGTCCTTATCCTTGCGGACGACCTAGGCTGGAACGATGTCGGCTTCAATGGCGACGAGTTCTATGAGACGCCTCATCTAGACCGCCTAGCGCGCGAGGGGATGACCTTCGCCAACGCGTACAGCAGCGGCCCAAATTGCGCCCCGACCCGGGCTAGCTTGATCTCCGGCATGTACCCGCCGCGCCATATGATCTACACACCGGGCGGCAAGTCCAAGATTGACCCCCGCAAAATGAGGCTCCGGGTCCCGGTGCAGCAGCGCTTCTGGGAGCGGACTGGTGTCACCGATCCAATACCGGATGCCTTCGAGGTCCGGCAGGCTTTGGACCCGAGTGTGGTCAGCATCGCCGAAGTGCTCAAACAGGGCGGCTACGCGACTGCCAGGTTTGGGAAGTGGCATGTCGGGCCCGACACTCAGGGCTTCGATTTGAGCAGCAGCGACGGCAAACGCGGTACCGAGAAGACCCACTACAACGATCCCAACGTAACGTTTGACCTGACCGACGTGAGCATTGATTTCATCAAGGAAAACCGCCACCAGCCATTCTTCCTGTACCTCTCGCACTGGGATGTCCACGGTCCGCTTGTTGCCCGCCGTAATCTGGTCGCGAAGTACGAAAAGAAGCTCGCGTCGTGGACAAAGAACAAGAATCCGTACAATCCGACCTACGCGGCCATGGTCGAGGCAGTCGACACCAGTGTTGGCGGCATCCTCAAGACCCTGGAGGAACTCAGCCTCGCTGAAAAGACTCTGGTCATCTTCTCGTCGGACAACGGCGGCACCAGGGTTTCGATCAACCAGCCTCTACGCGGGGTCAAGGGCTCGCTCTACGAAGGAGGGGTCCGCGTGCCGACCTGCATGAGGTGGCCCGGCGTGATCGCAGCGGGGACCAGGTCGCTAACCCCAATTACGAGTGTCGACTTCCTGCCGACATTCGCCGAGCTGGCGGGCGTTTCTTTGCCTGCGGGCCAGCCGGTCGATGGCGAGAGCTTCGCACCGCTGATCAAGGGCCGCCCCGCGCTCGACGATCGTGCGATTTTCTGGCACTATCCGCTGTACCTGGCGGGTCGTGCGACACCCGCGAGCGCCATCCGCAAAGGCGACTGGAAGCTGATTGAGTTCTTTGAAGACGGGCGCGTGGAGTTGTACAACGTTGCAACCGACACGAGCGAATCCAGAAACATGGCGGATGCTGTGCCCGCGAAGGCCAAAGAACTGCACCAAGAGCTCATCGCTTGGCGAAAAGCTACGAATGCAGTCGAACCGCGAGAACCGAACCCGTACTACAACAAGACGCGGGACCCTCCGCGATAGAGCTCACCATCAACCGGTTCTCGTTTCTTGCGCGGGCTCGCCATGAGCCTCGCATGAGCCTAGACGGATTCCCATCATGCTGCCAAGCTACATCGGACGCCGCCCTCCACTACGGAGGGATCCCATTGATTCCGATTGGTGACCTGAGTCGAAGCGGACGGCTATCGAATAGAATAGTATTCTATTCAATATGACTACTACAGTCCACCTTCCTGCGGACCTGCTGGAATCGGTCGACCATCAAGCGAAGGAACTGGGCATGAGCCGGAATCGCTACGTCATTCGGGCTCTGAAGGCTGCGCTCGATTCAGAGACTCGGTGGAGTCCCAGATTCGTCGGCGAGTTGGAGGCTGCGCGATTGGACGAAGAAGGGAGAGAGGCTCTTGCGGAGATGAGGGCAGTACTTGCTAAGAGCCGAACGCGAAAGGATCCTCCCGAACTGTGAAGTACGTCCTAGACACCAACGCGCTTTCCCATGCGATGGCTGGAGAGCCCTCTGTCTGCGGACAACTGCTGTCGCGTTCTCGCACCGATGTCCTGCTGCCACAACCTGTCGTTGCCGAGATCGCTTACGGGCTCGCACGGCTTCCAAGGTCGAAGAGGCGAGAGCGCCTCCTCGACCGCTTTCGACTGTTCCTTGATCAGCTTCCGAGGGTCCCTTGGACAGATGAGGTCAGTCGCAAGTTCGGAGAAGCCAAGGCGGACCTGGAGCGCCGGGGGATTCGGATCGAGGACTTTGACGTGGCCGTAGCCGCCCACGCACTGACTGTGGGAGCGACCCTTGTGAGCAGCGACCTTAAGCACATGACCAGGATCGCGGGACTGCTGGTCGAAGACTGGCACGTTCGGCCTGCTCGTTAGTCCCAAGCCGAAGCCTGACCGGGTGCGATCCAATCGCAAGCAGGAGCCCAGGGCGGCGCAAGGCCCATCGCACTGCCATGGGCCCAAGATTCTCGGCAGTCCAGCACTGTGAGATCGGTTCGACGCACATCGAGCGGGGCTACGTCGCCCTGGAACGAGGGGAGGCGGAAGCGTGCGGCGCTGCTGATTGCGAGATGCGCCGTCGTGCCGTGGATGGAGGAGGCCATCCATGCCAGCCGGCAACGCTTGGGGGTTCGCGTTGCCAGCACGCATGACTGGACATGCTTACTGCGGCATTGGGACGGCATCCGCTAACGACTGCAGCTTGTGCAGGCGGGCATAGACTCCATCCCGCGCGAGCAGCTCGTCGTGCCCGCCATGTTCGATGACCCGGCCGCGGTGCAGGACGACGATATTGTCCGCGCGGCGAATGGTAGACAGCCGGTGGGCGATCACGATGGACGTCCTTCCGACGAACAGCTTGGAGAGCGTGTCGCGAATCTTGCGCTCGGTGTCGGGGTCCACGCTCGATGTGGCCTCGTCCAGCACCAGGAAGGGGCGCTCGTGAACCAACGCGCGGGCGAACGAAACCAATTGCTTCTGCCCGACTGACAGCCCGGCGCCGCGTTCCAGCACCGGCTCCTCATAGGCGTCGGGCAGCGACTCGATGTGGTCCGCCAAGTGGGCGTTCTCGGCCGCGCCCCGGATGGCCTCAGGCGGCGCTTCGGGATCGCCGAGACCGATGTTCTCTCCGATCGTGCCCGAGAACAGGAACGAGTCCTGCAAGACCACGCTGAAGTGCGCGCGGAGCGCCTCGGGAGTCCACTCGCGGATATCCCGCCCGCCGACCAAGATCGTGCCGTGCTGGATTTCGTAGAAGCGCAGCAGCAGGCTGACAAGGGTGCTCTTGCCTGCCCCGGTGTGCCCGACCACCGCCACCATACCGCCGGGCGGAACCTTGAAGCTGACATCTTCCAGCACCCACTCCTCGCCCTTGTAGGCAAACCAGACATTGCGGAACTCGACGCTGGGCTGTTCGAGCTCTACCTGTCCAGCAGCCGCCTGAATCTCGTCCGGATCGGTGTCCAACAGCTCGAAGATCCGCTCAGCGCCCGCCATGGCTGCCTGCAAGACGTTGTACTTCTCCGCGAGGTCTTGGATCGGCCGGAAGACCCTGGTTCCGTACTGCAGGAACGCCATCAGGACGCCTAGCGAAACGGTGCCGGCTACGACCCACGCGCCGCCGAAGACGACCAGCAGCACCACCCCCAGCAAGCTGATCCACTCGATCACCGGAAAGAACACGGCATGCGCCCGCACGGAACGGTAGTTGGCCGCGCGGTGCTCGTCGTTGATGGCCGCGAAGTCGCCCAGGGCGCGCTGCTCGTGGTTGAACGCCTGGATCTCCGAAATGCCCGTGAAGCACTCTTGCAGGAACGAGGCAAGCTTCGCGACCGCCTTGCGGACGTCGCGAAAGCTGCTTCGTGCGCGTCGACGGAAGATGACGCTGACGATCCACACCAGCGGGCCGATGCCGAGATAGACCAGAGTCAGCCGCGGGCTCAGGTAGAGCATCGCCCCGAACGCGCAGAACAGCGTGAGCACGTCGCCTGCGACGGCCACCAGGCCCGAAGTGAACAGTTCGTTCAGCACGTCGACGTCGGTAGTGGCCCGCGTTACCAAGCGCCCGCTCGGCGTGCGATCGAAGTAAGCGACGGGCAGGCGCTGCAGGTGTCCGAACACTTCGCGGCGCATGTCGCGCATCACTCGCTGTCCGGTCCAGTTCATCGTGTGGATCTGCGCCGCCCGAGTGAGCACCCCGAGCAGCAGCGAAACCAAAGATAGAGTCACCAGCCACCAAATGCCCTGCATCGGATCCGAGGGAAGCCACGGATCGAGCACAGAGTCCGCCGTCGGATCGGGCATCAGGTAACGGTCAACCGCGACCTGGGTGAGCAACGGCCAGATCACTCCCAGGGCCGAGTTCAGCATCAGCAGCACCAGTGAGGCGGTCGCGAATACGGAGTACGGCCGCAAGTATCGCCACAGGCGCTTGAGAATGGCTGCGTCGTACAGCGCAGCGTCAGGGAGGGTCTCCCGAGCTGCGTCCAAGCCGATGCTGCGTCCGGTGCTCATGGCTTGGCCAGCTCCTCCTCGATGCGCTGCCGCTCGTGGATGCGAGCGTACAAGCCGCCGCCTGCCAGCAGACTCTCATGCGAACCGGTGTCAACGACCCGGCCCGCATCCATCACCGCGATGCGGTCCGCCAACCTGGCCGAGGAGACGCGGTGCGTCACGATCAGCAGCGTGCGGTCGCAGGTTGCCGGGCGAATGCGTTCCAGCAGCTCGTGCTCGGTCTCGGCATCCAGACTGGAAGTGGAGTCGTCGAGCACCACGATTGCGGGATCCCGCAGCAAGGCCCTAGCTAGGGCAACGCGCTGCTTCTGGCCGCCCGAAAGGGTGATTCCGCGCTCGCCGACGAGCGTGTCCAGTCCATCCGGGAAGTTGTCCTCGTACGTGTCCAGCAGCGACAGCCACGCAGCCTCTTCGACCTCTTCCATGCTCGCGTCGGGCCGCCCCAAGCGGATGTTGTCGGCAATCGAGCGGCTGAACAAGAACGTTTCCTGCGGTACGTACCCGACGCGCTTGCGCAGCGCCTGTAGCGGCAGCCGCCGGACATCGACATCGTCGATCACCACCGCGCCGTGGGTTGGGTCGTACAGCCTGGGAACGAGGCTAGCTAGAGTAGACTTGCCGCTGCCGACCGGACCGATGATTGCCAGCGACATGCCGTGCAGAACCGACAGGCTCACGTCGCGGACCGCATAGCCGCTGGCTCTGGGGTACTGGACGCTGACGGACTGCCACTTGATCGAGCCTCGAATTTGGTCTTTGGATCTCAACACCCCGGGCGCGTCGGCAATCCGCGGTCTGTGGTTCAGCAGCTCGTTCAGGCGCCCTAGCGACGCCACGCCGCGCTGGGTGATGTTTACGACCACGCCCATGCCGATCATGGGCCACGCCAGCATGGCCAGGAAGTAGATAAACATCGTGAACGTGCCGACGGTCATCGCGCCCTGCAACACCCGCCAGCTTCCGAATCCGAGCAGGCTGATGCCGGTCAGCCCGACCAAGAGCTCTAGCAGGGGATAGAAGCTGCGCCAAATGCGGACCAACCCGAGGCTAGCCTCGACATAGTCGGCATTGGCAGCAGCGAACCTGCCGACCTCGGCAGGGCCCTGGTTGTTGGCCCGCAGCATTCGCAGGCCGGCCAAGTGCTCTTGCACCCGGACGCTGATCCCGGAGAAGCGCTTCTGCACGGCCTGGAACTGCTCGTGCGTGCGGCGGCCGAAGTGCCCGACTGCCAGCGAGATCAGCGGCATGGGCGCGAAGATCACCAGCGTGAGCAGCCAGTCGGTCCAGGCCATGATGGAGAGCACCGTTGCGATCACGACGCCGATCTCGGCCGTGTACATCAGCCCCGGCCCCAGCAGGGAGCGCACCTGGGCAAGATCGTTGGTCACCCGGGCCATCAGGTCACCGGTGCGGTAGCGCTCGTAAAACGTCCGATCCAGCGTGACCAAGTGGGCGCTTATGTCATTGCGCAAGTCATACTCGATGTCGCGCGAGATCGTGATCAGAATCCAGCGCATCGCATATTGCGCGATTCCCTTGCAGGCCGCGACGCCGAGCGCCAGCAACATGGTATTCACGGCCGCCTCTTGCTCGCCCGCGGCAAGCTGGTCCACCGCCCGTCCGATCAGCAACGGCACACCGGCCGCCAACACGCCGCGAAACAGCAGCGCGGTCAAGCCTCCCCCGTAACGCCAGCGATAGCGGAGCAGGTAAGGAAACAGCGTGCGCAGCGTTGCCAGCAAAGTCGACCTACCCGTGGTAGAGCATCAAATAGATTGCCACGCCGGTCAGCGACACGTACATCCAGAGCGGCCATGTCCACCGGGCGATGGCGCGGTGGCGGCCATAGTCGCCGCGCCATGCGCGCAGCAGCGTGGTCGCGGCCAGCGGCAGGATCACGATCGCCAGCACGATGTGGCTGATCAAGATGGAGAAATAGACGGGCCGGACCCAGCCCTGGCCCGTGAACGGCACCGAGCCCACCTGCCAGTGGTAGACCAGATAACTGGCGAGGAACGCCACCGAGGCCCCACAGGCGCAGAGCATGCAAGCCCTGTGCCGCTGCACATCCCCGCGACGGATGAACACGTATCCGAGCGTCAGCAAGATCGCCGCGACTGAGTTCAGGCTGGCGTTGAGCGCGGGCAGGTCGGTGAAATCCATTCGGTCGGTTGGCGCCGCGTGCCGAGAATCAGGACAGGTGCGCCGCCTCAGACCGCGCCGCCTTGCGCCACGCGGCGAGCAGCATAACAGCGCCGAAGCCCGCGAGCACCAGCCACGACAACTCAGCGGCCGGCACCGTGCCGGCTCCGGGCGCGTCCAGGAGCCTGCGCAATTCGGCTACGCCGTAGGCCAAGGGGTTGACCGTGGTAAGCCAGCGCAGCCAGGCCGACGAGCCGTCCAAGGGAAAGACCCCGCCGGAGACGAGCCACATGGGCATCAGCACGAGGTTCATGATCGAGTGGAAGCCCTGCACCGAGTTCAGCCACCAAGCACAGAAGAACCCCAAGCAGGTCACCCCGAATGCCATCAGCAACAGCACCGCGAATACCAGCGGCAGCTTGGCGAGATCGAGCGAAAGGCCCGCCAACGGCGCCAATGGCAGCAGGAGAGCCCCTTGAATGGCCCCCAATGTGGTGGCCCCGCACACTTTTCCCAACACCAGCGCGAGGCGCGACACGGGAGCTACCAGCACGCCTAGCAGGAATCCCTCGCGGCGATCCTCGATCAGCGAGATATTGGCAAAGATCGACGTGAACAGGACGCTCAGCGCCAGCATCCCGGGAAAGAAGAACTGTGCGTATCCGCCCTCGGAGGCCAGCAGCGAAGAGCCGAAGCCGGACCCTAGCACGAGCCAGAACAGCAGCGGCGTGGACAGCGTGCCGACGACTCGGCTGCGCTGGCGGTAGAAGCCGCGCAGTTCGCGCCGCCACAGCGTCGCCGCGCACAGCCAGAAGCTGGCGCTGCTAGCAGGTTGGTCGCCCGCCACAGGCAGCGCGACAACTGCCCCTTCGGGCGCATCGGACATCGGGTGGGTCAGCGGCGGGATAGTGAGACAAGCAACCGCACGTTTATTTTAGCGCGCGGCGCCGCCGCACTCACAGCTCGAGCAGGTAGCCCGGCTTGCCGACATTCGCCGCCAGCGTCGCGCCCAGCCGCACGGTCCGGCCAGAACCCTCGTGGATGTGCCCGCAGAAGCAGTACTCCGGCTGGTGCTCGTCGATGTAGTCGCGGACAGCCTTGGAGCCGAAGTGCAGGCCCGGACCGGCCTCGTCCAGAGGCGTGTTCAACGGCGGGGCATGGCAAACCAAGACCTGGGGGAACCGGCCGGCGAAACATGACAGCTTGGCGGCCAGATCCTCCTCCGAGTATTCTCCGGGCGTGTCGAAGGGCGTGGGGTTGGAATAGCCCAAGCCGGCGAAGTGCACGCCGGCCACCTCGCGGACATCCTCGTGAAAGCTGCGAAAGCCGTGGCGCTCGCAGAACTCGCGCACCTGCTCGGCTGTCTCGTTATTGCCCGGCATGACCCAAAGGCGCTCGCCCAAGGGCGCGAGAACCTCCGCGCACGGGTCGAGCGGGGCAGGGTGGGTCACCAGGTCTCCGGCAGCGATGAAAACGTCGGCTTCGACTGCGACGGCCTGCCGCAGGCTGGCGAAGTCGCCGTGGATGTCGGAAAAGATCTGGAATCTCATCAGGAACCTGGGTCAGCCCCTAGGGTGACGCCGCGTGGCACCCAGCCTCTCGGAAGCCCTCTCGATCACCTTGCCCTCAGCCTGCTCCCTTCCCGCCGCCCTGGCCCGGGCGATGTTGGCGCCTGGAGAGACGTTGTCCGCCTTGGCGTGCCAAGTCTCGCCTATGCGGTAGGACGTGATGCGCACCGGCCAGCCTGCCAGTTCGAGCTCGGTGACGCTGAAGCTCTCGGCCTTCATGCGCCGCGCTCGACGGGTGCGCCGACGAGGTTGCCCCACTCGGTCCACGACCCGTCATAGTTGCTCACGCCTTCGTAGCCCAGCAGGTACTTGAGCACGAACCAAGAATGGCTGGAACGCTCGCCGATGCGGCAGTACGCGACGATCGGCTTGTCGCCGACGATGCCCTCGGCGGCGTAGAGTTCGCGCAAGGCGCCGGCACTCTTGAACGTGCCGTCCTGGGCGCAGGCCTTGCCCCACGGAATGTTCCGCGCGCCCGGAACGTGCCCGCCGCGCTGGCACGTCTCGGGCAGGCCGGGAGGGGCGAGGATCTCGCCGCTGAACTCGGCTGGGCTCCGCACGTCGACGAGGTCGGCCGCGCTGGAGCCCGACGCCTCTCTGACCTGGCCCAGGAACGCCCGGATCGAAAGGTCCGGTTCAGAGGCGGAATAGTCCGTTGGCGCGAACTCCGGCGACTCCAATGAGAGTTCGCGCCCCTCGGCCAGCCACTTCACGCGTCCGCCGTTCATCAGCCTGACATCCGGGTGGCCGTAGATCTTCAGCTGCCAGAACGCCCAAGCGGCGAACCAGTTGTTGTTGTCGCCGTAGAGCACGACGGTCGTATCCCTGCCGATACCACTGTCGCCCAGCAATCTCTCGAAGCGGTCCTTGGGCAGGATGTCGCGCACGACCGTGTCACACAGCTGGCTGTCCCACGCCCAGCCGATCGCACCTGGCACGTGACCCTCGTCATAGGAGCCCGTGTCCACATCGACCTCCACGACTCGGACGCCGCCGCTGCGGCTGTGTTGGTCGACCCAATCGGTCGTAACCAGTACTTCTGGATGCGCGTAGCCTGACATGATTTGCTCCTCTGCTCTGCCGCTAGGCTTTCGTTTCAGGGCCGCCGGATTGACCAAACGATTATAGGTCAGGCGCGGCCGCGGAGACCGGCCCACGGCGGCGAGGCCGCTGATCCGGCCGGCCCGCGAGAGGGCGCCAGTTCCGCCTTCGCTGCGGAACGTGAAAAGCGCCCCAAGCGCCTCCGCGCGCCCGCGTCTGGGCACCAAGACATCGCACTCGCTGTTTACAACCATTTGACGAACGGCAAGTGACCCCTCTACAGCGCCTTGCGCCTATAAGAACAAGGCCGCCTGGCGGCGTCGCACCGCGCCGCTGCGACCCAAAGCACCTATCCACGATGTCCTCCAGCAGCGCAAGTGCTTTCGCAGACCAAGTTCACGACCACCTTGCCGATTTCGCGACGGTGCCGCTGGAAGCGCTCGGACCGCAGGCCTCGCAAGACCGCTGCGACACGAAGTTCTTGCTGCCACAAGGCCAGCTGCTGGCGCTGCTCGGCGCCCTGCGGCGCGACTACCGAGTCCTGGAAGTCGGCGAGATGCGCATCCATCGCTACCGCACGCTCTACTTCGACACCGCGGGATTCGACCTGTACCGAAGACACCAACGCTCCTCGCGCGGCGCCCTCAAGGTCCGCAGCCGCCAGTATGTCGACTCGCGGCGCTCGTTCTTCGAACTCAAGCGCAAGATCGGGCCGCGCCGCACGGTCAAGGAGCGGACCGAGACCCCGGACATCGTCACGGAGCTGACCGAGGCCGAAGGCGCCTTCATCGCAGCCCATGCGCACATTGACACCGAGTGTCTCCAGCCAACGATATGGAATCGATTCGAGCGGATCACGCTCGTGAGCAAGACGAGTCCAGAGCGAGTTACGCTCGACGTTGGCGTGCACTTCAAGATCCAGACTGGCGCGATTCGGATTCCGGGCGTTGTGGTCGGGGAACTGAAGCAGCAGCGTCTCGACCGAACATCCACATTCTTCGGCCACATGCGCTCGCTCGGATCCCGGCCCACCGGATTCAGCAAGTACTGCGTCGGGGCGGTTCTGCTCTACCCGCAGTTGAAGCGCAGCCAAGCGCGACCCAAGCTCCGCATGCTAGCCAAGCTGGCCCGGGGAGACCGCCATGCAGCCTGATTTGCTCGCCCACCTCGCCGGAGCCGGATTCAACCTTGCGGTGGCGCTGCTGATCGTCCGGCTGATCTACTACCCCACTACGCAGGACAAGCAGTACGTGCTGACGTTCGTGACGTTCAGCACAGTGACCTATTTCGTGCTGGGCCTGCTGACCAGCGTTGACTTGAGCATCGGCGTGGGTTTCGGCCTGTTCGCGATCTTTTCCGTGCTGCGCTACCGCACGGACACGATCTCGGCGCGCGAGATGACCTACCTGTTCGTGCTGATCGCGCTGGCGGTGATGAATTCGGTGCTGGCGACGCAATCCGACTACGCCCGCATGCTGGCATCCAACGCAGTGGTGGTCTTGGTGATGTTCGTGCTGGAACGCGAATGGGGCTTTCACTTCGAGGCGAGCAAGCAGATCCACTACGACAAGGTCGAACTGGTAGTGCCGTCGCGCAAGGAAGAGCTGCTCGCCGACCTGCGCGCACGGACCGGGCTGCCGGTTCGGCATGTTGCCGTGGGACGCATCGACATGGTTCGCGACACGGCGGAGCTCACGCTCTTCTTCGACGATCGGGAACAGCAAGCAGCGGCTCGTGCCAACGGGACGAAGGAAACATCATGAATTCCCTATGCAAGGCAATCAGCTTGGCCGTCTTCGCAGCAACCTTAGCAGTGCTGCTCGCGCAGGGTCCGCCCGGCATCTCGAGGGTGCTGCCGGTTATGGCCGCACTCGATGCGGACGCGGACAACACGTTGTCTGAGGAAGAAATCGGCGCCGCTCCGGACGCGCTGCTCACTCTGGACACCGATGGCAGCGGCAGCCTCACTCGAGACGAGCTCATGCCGCGATTCGGCGGCAATGCTGGCGGAGGCCGCGGCACTGGGCGCGAGGCTCGGCCCGGGGATCCGGGCACGGGCCCAAGACCGGGCAGGGGCGGCCCTGTGGGCGTTCCGGGCATCCCACTGATAGCAGCCCTCGATCCGGACCGTGACGGGGAAATCAGGCCGGAAGAGATCCGACGGGCGACAGCGTCGCTGGCGACCCTGGATGCCGATGGTAGCGGCACCTTGACCGGTGACGAACTACTGCCTCGATTCGGCGGGCGCGGCGGCCCGGGCAGGGGCCAGGGCCGGCCTCCGATTGCGCTGCCCGTCGTGGATGTGCTCGACGCCAATGCTGATCGTGAGATCTCGGCTGCGGAGCTAGCGGCAGCCAGTTCGGCCCTGCGTTCACTGGACTCAAACGCCGACGGCCAGGTTAGCGAGAGCGAAATGCTGCCCCAAGGCGGCACCTTCGGCGGACGCCAGCGCGGGGGCCCACGAGGCCCCGGCGCCATGCTGGGCACACTCCCGCTTGTCGACGCGCTCGACAGCGACGGCAGCGGAGCGCTCGAACGGGCCGAGATCGACAATGCGAGCGCAGCGCTGGCAACCCTCGACAGTGACGGGAGCGGCGCGCTCTCCGCAAGCGAATTCCTCCCAAGCCGCGGCGGCCGAGGGGGCGGCGGGCGCGGTTTCCGGGGCGGCCCGGGCGGTTTCGGAGAAGTCGCGGCGGAGCGCAAGCAGCCCCACGAGCTGACGCCTGACGAGGGAGCGGCCACGATTCCAGACCGGGCAACGTTCGAGAAATTCTCCTACCAAGGCGAGCAGGTCATGATCGATTCCGGACTCCGCGGCCTCGAATTCGTCAAGTTCGTGATCACCGAAGCCATCTCCGACGAGCCGCAGATGTACTTCATGAACACCGAGAACTTCCGCGCCCACCCGCAATTCATGCGCTCGGTCGGCCTCGGTTTCAGCGGGCGCGGCGGCCAGTCCGGCACGATGCGCGGCGTATTGGTGTTCCGCCCGCTGCTCACCGCGCCCAACGGCGACGCCGGGCTGTACACGTTCGAGTTCGAACCGAGGGACTCGTACCCGTTCGAGATGATCCGGCTCTCCCACGACCTCCTCACCGAGCACGCTCCGATCGTTGCCGGCCGGCTGGCGTACTACCCGCTACCTGCCGCTGTCGCTCGCTACGAGCAAGAGCGCGGGCAATATGAAGCCGCCGGCCTAGCGGTCTTCCGGGAGGAGGATCTGTTCGGGGACATCGCCTATCTCCCGCTCAACGCAGCCGAGGGCTTCGGCTACTTGCGGCTGATGTCGCCCGAGGACCGCCCGCGGGTGCGAGACGTGGTGCTCTACGAGAGCCTCCCCAACGAGATGCCGCGCGTGGCCGGGATCATCACAAGCGTCCGGCAGACGCCGCTCTCTCACGTGAATCTGCGGGCCGTACAGGATGGCGTGCCGAACGCGTATATCAAGGGGGCATCTGAAAACCCGGAGATCGTTGGCTTGATCGGCAAGTACGTCCGCTACAGCGTCACTCCCGATGGCTACCAACTCCGCGAGGCAACCGTTCAGGAAGTTGAGGGCCACTTCGCCAAGCTGCGCCCGAGCCAAGCGCTCGTTCCAGAGCGCGACCTCGGCGTCAAGGAGATCCGCCCGCTGAGCGAGCTCGGCTTTGACGACGCTGCCAGCGTGGGCGTGAAGGCGGCCAATGTCGCCACCCTGGGCAGCCTGGGCTTCCCGGCAGGCGTAGTGCCGGAAGGATTCGCGATACCGTTCTCCTTCTACGACGGCTTCATGCGCCACAACGGTCTATACGAGCAGGCTGCGGCGATGTTCGCCGCGCCCGGCTTCGCAACCGACACCGGCGTTCGCGAAGAGGCGCTGCGGCAGTTCCGCAAGGCGGTCCGCGCCGGGGAAACGCCCGGCTGGATGCTGGCCGAGCTGCAGTCCATGCACGCGTGGTTCCCGGAGGGCCGCGCGATCCGCCTGCGCTCCAGCACCAACAACGAGGACCTGCCAGGCTTCAGCGGCGCCGGTTTGTACGACTCGTTCACGCATCACCCGGAGGAGGGCCACGTTTCCAAGTCCGTCAAGCAGGTCTACGCCAGCCTCTGGAATTTCCGCGCCTATGAAGAACGCGCATTCTTCCGCATCGATCACATGGCGGCCGCGATGGGCGTATTGGTCCACCCGAACTATGCGGGCGAGCGCGCCAACGGAGTCGCGGTCACCGAGGACATCGTGTACCAGACCGGCGGGGACGGCCGGCCGCGAATGTACTATGTCAACACCCAAGTCGGCGAGGACCTGGTCACGAACCCGGAAGGCGAGTCGATCCCGGAAGAATTGCTGCTCAGCACCCGCGGGGCCCGGGACGACCGATTCATTCGCAGTTCCAACCGAACCGCTGACGGGGGCGTGATCCTCAACGACGAGCACCGCAACGAGCTGCGCGCCTACCTGCGCACTGTGCAGGGCAGGTTCCGCGATCTGTACGAAGTGTCCGCCAATGAGCGGTTCGCCATGGAGATCGAGTTCAAGATCACTTCCGACGGGCGGCTGGCTGTCAAGCAAGCGCGTCCGTGGGTCTTTCACTGACGCCTGTGCGCAGGCGAGAGCCTACTCCGCCAGGCAAGCATCGATGTCGGCGGCGGCGATGCCACCCTGCTTGATCAGGCGCCACTGCAACGCCGTGATATCGATGGTGGTCGACGCCGGTCCCTCGATGATCCCGCCATCGACGATCAAGCTGATGCGACCGTCCATGGTTCCGAGCACCTCAAAGCCGCCGCGACACGTGGGCTTGCCTGACACGTTTGCGCTAGTGGCGATCAGAGGCGTGCCGAATTCAGCCACTAGCCGCTTCGCCAGCGCAGATGCCGGGCGGCGAAGGGCCAGCCGGCCCGTGTTGCCGGTGACGCGCAGCGGCACCTTGGAAGACGCTGGCACGATCACAGTCAGCAGCCCCGGCCAGAAGCGCCGCGCCAGCAGGTAGAAGCTCGACGGCAATTCGCCGGCGTACTCCACGGCCATCGCGACCGAGTCGACAAGCAGCGGTAGCGAGCGATGGGCCTCGCGTCCCTTCGCCTCAAATACCTTCGCCACGGCGTTGAGATTCAGCGGATCGGCCACCAGCACGTACAGCGCGTCGCTCGGAATCGCGATCACTTCCCCGTAGCGGACCGCACTGACCGCCGCTTCCACCACGGCATCGTCCGGATCCTCGGCCGAGGTTTCAATCAAGTGGGTAGTCAATCGAAAGTCTCACCCCGTCTGCGAGCGCGGCCGCGAACAGAGCCCGACCGCTTCGGGGTCTGTGGCAACGCCGTACCCTCCACGACACCGACGCCACTTTCTGATTTAAGCAAACAGTGGATCGATTTGGTGATGAATTGCGTATTGGTAGCTGGGTTGGGG
This sequence comes from Terriglobia bacterium, assembly GCA_009841225.1. GTDB lineage: Bacteria > Acidobacteriota > Terriglobia > Bryobacterales > UBA6623 > VXMF01. The sequence continues at coordinate 92,246 of VXMF01000037.1, forward strand.
ACACTCGTCGCGGCGATCAGGGACTTGTAAGAGTGAGGTTGGCGAGAATACTGTCAGCGTTCATTCACAAACCCATCTCGTTCACCTACGATGAGTACCTAATCGCGTACGGGGTTGGATTCCGCTCACCGCGATGGACTATGGGGTTCGTCCGATGTAACTGTCGTGATGCGATCCCGGCAACAGCAAAGGGGGACTCAAAATGCGCTTGGCGTCGATTCTTCTGACAAGCATTCTGTTGGTCTGCACCGGGGCATTCGCCCAGCAAGACCAAGGCAACATCACCGGCACGATCACCGATTCCACGGGAGCGGTGATCCCCGGGGCAAGCATCACGGCGCGCGAGATCAGCACCAACGTGACGCTGATGTCGTCGTCGAACGAGGGCGGCGTCTACGTGGTCGGGCCGCTCAAGATCGGCACCTACGAAATCTCGGTCGAGTCGGACGGCTTCAAGAGGTCCGTGCGTGCGGGAGTGGAGATTCACGCCGGCGACCGCATCGGCCTCAACTTCGAGCTGGAAGTCGGCGATCTGGTGGAAGTGGTCACGGTCGAGGGCACCACGCCGGTGCTCAAGACCGAGAACGCCACGCTGGACTACACGGTCGAGCGCAAGCAGCTGGAGGACTTCCCGCTCAACGGCCGCAGCTACCAATCGCTCGGACTGCTCAGCGCGGGCGTCGCCCCGGAAATCGGCGGCCGCGACCGCGGGCCGCTGGGCACGTCATCGTTCGGCAACGGGCTGAGCGTGAACGGCCAGCCGGCCCTGCAGAACAACTATCTGATCGACGGCGTTGACAACAACTCGACCGTGATGGGCCTGCAGGACCGCAAGTCCCAAGCAGTCATTCCCTCGCTCGACGCCGTGCAGGAGATGAAGGTCCAGACCTCGAACTACTCCGCCGAGTATGGGCGCAACGCCGGAGGCGTGATCATGGTCTCGATTCGCGGCGGCACCAACGAGTTCCACGGTAGCGCGTACGAGTTCATCCGCAACGACGTCTTCGACGCGCGGCCGGCGTTCGGGCGTAACGACCGCGACGGCGATGGCAAGGCCGATCCGGCCGTGCTGCGCCAGAACCAGTGGGGCGGCACCTTCGGCGGCCCGATCGTCAAGAACAAGGCATTCTTCTTCGGCAGCGTGGAGACTTGGAACGTCAGGCGCGCGCAGAGCGACCTAGTGGTCGTGCCGACGGCGCTGGAGCGCGCAGGCGACTTCAGCCAGACGGCGGGGCTGGCCAGGCTGCTCGACCCCAACACCTCCTCCGTGCCGGCAGAGCGGGGAGAATTCCCGAACAAGACGATTCCCGCCAACTTCGCCATGCGCGACCCGGTCGGCGTCGCCTTGGCGGATCTTTACCCGGCGCCAAACCTGTCCGACCCCGCCACTCGCAACAACTTCACCAGCGGCGAGCCGTGGATGACCGACCGCGTGCAGTACGACTTCCGCTACGACCAGACCGCCTCGGCGAAGGACAGTCTCTTCGTGCGCTACAGCATGTACACGTTCGACCAGAATCGCGGCGCGCCGCTGCCGGGCATCGCGCGCGGCGGGGTGGGCAACGACCGCGCCCGCGACGACAACGGAGGCTCGCACTTGGTGATCTCGGAAACGCATGTGTTCAATCCCTTCGTCATCAACGAATTCCGCTTCGGGCGCAAATTCTTGGGCGTGAACAAGGACATCGATTCCAACGTGCCGCTGGCCGACCTCGCCCAGCAGTACGGGCTGCGCGGCGTGGACACGTCTGACAACATCAACGGACTGCCCCGCTTCGCGATGGCCGGGAACTTGCCCTTCATCGGCTTGGGAGGCTCGGGCTTCCAGCCCAACATCAAGGACACCTGGACCTATCAGTGGATGAACAACCTCACCGTGATCCGAGGCAACCACAGCATCAAGTTCGGAGCGGACATTCGCTATGACCGCACGAACATCGAGGGCTCGCAGAACGCTCGCGGCATCTTTAACTTCAACGGCAAGTTCAGCGGCATCAGCATGGCCGACTTCCTGCTGGGCTGGATCAACAACGCCACCAAGAGCACCCAGGTGCTCAGTGACCAGCTCTTCCGCAGCTACATGTTCTTCGTCCAAGACGATTGGAAGGTCACGCCGAGCCTGACGTTGAACTTGGGAGTGCGCTACGAATTGACCTCGCCGTGGTTCGCTGAAGACAACCGCATGAACAAGCTGTCGATCGATCCCGACACCTACGGCCAGACGATCACGGCGGGTGAGTTCGGCGACAGCTGGTCCCACCGCGCTTTGGTCAACACCGACGCCAACAACTGGGCTCCGCGGGTCGGGTTCGCGTGGCAGCCTGCCCAGCGCTGGACTTTCCGCGGCGGGGCGGGGGTGTTCTACGGCGGCCAGCAAGGGCTGGGAGCGTCCGGGCGCATGCTAGCGAACTTCCCGTTCGTCGCGCAGGTTCAGCGCACCTCGGGCCGGGCGGCACCGGCATTCTTGCTACGCGATGGTTTCCCGGCGGACTTCCTAGGAGACCTAAGCGATGCCGACAATCGGCCGCGCAACCTCAGTTTGCAGCACTGGTCGACGCATTTTCCCATGCCGACGACCTACCAGTGGAACTTCAGCGTCCAGCGGCAACTCGCGAACAACCTCGGCCTGACCGTTGCCTATGTCGGCTCGTCGTCGAATTTCCTGCTGAGCGCCTATAACGAGAACGCGGCGACACGCGGGGACCCGGGCACCGAGGCCTCGCGGCGCAAGCACTTCGAGGATGTCGGCAATCTGGTCTACAGGACCCCGTACGGCTCGGCGAATTACAACGGCCTCAACACCACCCTCGCCAAGCGCTTCTCCGGGGGCAACTTGTGGACCATCGCCTACACCTGGGCGCACGGCATCGGCAACACTCCGGAACAGTTCGTGGGCGGCGAGACCGGCGTGCAGGATCCGACCTGCTTCTCGTGCCAGCGCGGCTCGAACTCCAGCGACGTGCGGCAGCGCCTCGCCACAAGCTACGTGGTGGAACTGCCCTTCGGCCGGGGCAAGCGGCTGCTGGACAGGGGCGGAGCGGTCAACGCGATCTTCGGCGGCTGGCAGCTGACCGGCCTGCTACAGGCGCAAACCGGCCAGTACTACAACGTCACCCTGCCGAACGCCTTTAGCAACCTAGGTACTCGCGTGGGCACCTGGAGGCCGGACGTGATCGGCGAGCACCGCGTGTCGAACCCCGGGCCGGACAAGTGGTATGAGCGCACCGCCTTCGAGATTCCGCGGGACGCGAACGGCGTGCCGGACTTCGGCAACGTGGGCCGCAACACCATGCAAGAGGACGGCATCTTCAACTGGGACATCGGGCTGCAGAAATCCTTCTACCCGACCGAGGGTACCGAGGTGCAGTTCCGCTACGAGGTGTTCAACCTGACCAACCACCCGAGCTTCGCAGTGCCGAACCGAAACGTCCGCTCGCCGGCCGGCGGCACGATCCGCAACACGAATACGACACCGCGACAGATGCAGTTCAGTCTGCGCATCGTCTTCTAACGTCGCGAGGCAGCCTACGCGGGCGGGCCGCGCAACGGCCCGCCCGCCAATTCCCACTCCGAGGCAGAGCGGAAGGTTCCGCACCTTGAACCAGTCACGCATGCAGCAGGCGTGCGTTGATCAATAGTAGTCTCGATAGACCTCCCGATCGAGATTCGCCCACGGTTCGTTCATGAGCATCACTACTTATGTACGAAGTCTGGCAAGCGTTGCCTGTCACCACCAGCGGTGTCTTGAATCCAACTGGGCCGTAGCACTTCGCCAAGAACATCCTCATGAGCGACACAGCGATGGCTAAAGATGCGGGTCGCCTTCACACACCACGTCGGGGTGCGATATCCCGCCGGTCAGTGGCCGGATGCGACAATGGCTCGTTCCCCGAACTAGGTGGCATCTTCCGCAATGAATGGAACTATCCCGAAGTTAACGGTGGCAGTGGAAGCTTACTTCACTGACCTGCGACGAATCCGGGCGTCTGGCGGCGCAACCGGGGAGCGGTCGTTGTATGGGCCACTGTCGAATCTCTTGACAGCGGTCGGCGCGGCGCTCGGGCCGAAGGTATTCTGCGTCCAAGAACTGGCCGATCAGGGAGCCGGCCATCCTGATTTCGGGCTCTACACAGCTGGGCAGGTGCAGAAGGGTATGCCGCGCAAGGCTCAGGCACCGGAGCGCGGCGTGGTAGAGGTGAAATCCCAACAGGACGATGCATGGCTCACCGCCGACAGCGAACAGACCGTCCGCTACTGGGAGCGCTATCGGCTGGTGCTGGTGACGAATACCCGCGACTTCGTGCTGGTGGGTACGAACACAGACGGCAAGCGGACCAAGCTGGAAGCCTTCCGGCTCGCCGACAGCGAGGTGGAGTTCCACCAACGCTTGGAGAAGCCCCGGGCATTCGCACAAGAAGTTGGGGCGAGCCTAGGAGAATATCTCGCACGCGCCCTATCTCACAGGACGGCACTGGCAGATCCGAAGGATCTCGCGTGGCTGCTCGCTTCGTACGCACGGGACAGCCTCGCACGCGTCGAGGCAGCGGGCGGCGCACCGCAGTTGTCTGCTGTGCGCTCGGCACTTGAGGCCGGGCTCGGCATCGAGTTCGAGGGGGAACGAGGTCGGCGCTTCTTCAGCTCGACACTGGTGCAAACGCTGTTCTACGGAATCTTCTCCGCTTGGGTGCTGTGGGCGCGGACGGACGCCGCCAAGCCCGGGCCAGGACCGCTGTTCAGCGACAGCGGCCACGACGCTCGCTTCCGCTGGCGCGAAGCTGTCTGGCATCTCCGCGCACCTGTGCTCCGAGCGCTATTTCGGCAGATCGCCGATCCGGGCCACTTGCATCCGCTGGGGCTGACAGAAGTACTGGACTGGACGGCGGCCGCTCTGGACCGGGTGGATCGCCCCTCGTTTTTTGCCCGCTTCAACGAAGGTGAGGCGGTGCCTTACTTCTACGAACCATTCCTCGAAGCGTTCGACCCCGCCCTGCGGAAGCAACTCGGTGTCTGGTACACGCCCTCGGCGGTAGTGCGCTATATGGTGGCCCGCGTGGACCGGGCACTTAGGCACGACCTTGGCATCGCCGACGGGCTGGCATCGGAGAGCGTGTATGTGCTCGACCCTTGCTGCGGTACTGGAGCCTATCTGGCGGAAGTGCTGCGCCGGATCGCAGCCAATCTCGAGGGCCGCGGTCTAGGAGCGCTGACCGGTTCGCGCATCAAGCAGGCGGCGATGGAGAGGGTGTTCGGTTTCGAGATCATGCCAGCCCCGCTTGTAGTTGCCCACCTTCAGGTCGGCTTGACCATGCAAGATCTCGATGCGCCCTTAGCCGACGACGGAACGGAGCGCGCGGGCGTATACCTCACGAACGCGCTGACGGGTTGGGAAGCCGGCTCGAACATCCGAATACCCTTCCCTGAGCTTGCAGAGGAGCGCGAGCACGCGGCGCACGTGAAGCGCGAAGTGCCGATCCTCGTGATCCTCGGCAATCCGCCCTACAACGGCTTTGCGGGCGTGGCGGTGGACGAGGAACGGGAACGTTCCGATGCATACCGGACAACCAAACACGTGCGTCGACCTGAGGGACAGGGGTTGAACGACCTCTATATCCGCTTCTTCCGAATGGCGGAGCGGCGGATCGCGGAGACAACCGGCCAGGGCGTTGTCTGCTTCATCTCCAACTATTCCTGGCTGGACGGGCTGTCGTTCACAGGGATGCGGGAACGGTATCTCGAGGCGTTCGATGCAGTCCGCATTGACTGTCTGAACGGTGACAAGTACAAGACGGGCAAGGTCGCGCCAGACGGCTCGGCCGACCCGAGCATCTTCTCCACCGAAAGCGATCCTGTTGGCATCCAAGTCGGCACTGCCATCACAACGCTGATCCGCAAGGCCGACCATGAGCCCGTCAGGGAGATCGGCTTCCGGAATTTGTGGGGGCAGGCCAAGCCGGAGGCACTGACATCAACAGCGGAGTGCGAACCGGATGCACTTTACGAGGGCATCAAGCCTGTTCTGCCGCTCGGACTCCCATTCGTTCGAACCGCAGTAAGTGAAGGATGGTTCGACTGGCCAACGTTGCCCGACCTGTTGCCGGTATCGTTCCCAGGTGTCCAAAGCGGTCGCGACGGGTTCCTCGTCGATGTCGACCTCGACCGACTCCGGGGGCGCATCGGCACGTACTTCGACCCAGCAGTGAGCCACGAGGAGGTCGCTCGACGCTATCCGGGAGTGATGAAGAATACCGCACGGTTCAGCGCTCGCTCGACGCGCGACACGCTGATGGCACGCGGGGGACCAGACGACACCGGTTTTGTCCGGTTTGCCTACCGGCCGTTCGACACGCGCTGGCTCTACTGGGAGCGCGATACGAAACTCCTAGACGAAAAGCGCGCCGACTACAAGCCGCATGTCATTGAGGGGAACCTATGGTTGTCGGCCGCACAGCATCTGAGGAAGGGCGCTGATGAACCGCAAACGTGTTTCACTGACATTTTGGGTTGCCGACATTTGATCGAGCGCGGTGCGTTGGTGTTTCCCGCATGGCTCAGTAACAATAGCTTAGGAACTGGACGGACCGACAGAACGCGCCGCCCAAATCTCTCTCCGATGGCTCTGCGCTATTTGGACGGTCTAGGGCTGGGCGTCGAAGATCTTTTCCACCACATTCTCGCCACGTTGCACGATCCTGCTTACCGCACCGCCAATGCCGGAGCGCTACGCATGGGATGGCCGCGCATTCCACTGCCAAACTGGGGAAACGATGACGATGAAGACGCGATGGCGACACTCGTCCCCTCGGCGGCACGGGGGCGCGAGCTTGCAAGCCTCCTCGACCCCAAGACACCGGTCCCGGGAGTCACAACCGGTTCATTGCGTCCCGAATTAGCCTCCATCGCCGTGCCCGCCACAACGGATGGCCACAACATAACAGGCGACGATTTCGCGGTTACAGCTGGCTGGGGCCATTTCGGATCGGGGAGCGCCGTGATGCCCGGCCAAGGCAGCACCGTCGAGCGCACGTTCTCCGACAAAGAGCGTCTCATATTGGATGATGCGCTAATCCCGGGAGACACTACCCTTGATGTTTATCTGAACCGGCGCACGTTCTGGCGCAACGTGCCGGCCGTTGTCTGGAACTACAAGCTTGGCGGCTACCAAGTTCTCAAGAAATGGCTGTCATACCGCGAACATGCCGTCCTAGGCAGACATCTGAAGCCTGACGAAGTACAGCACTTCACTGATACGGCACGGCGAATTGCAGCGATTCTCACAATCTACTGGGATTGAATATCCGGTCGGACGAGATTCCTTGTCTGGCCGAAAGGTTGACGATGGAGTCAAGTCTCGCCGGTGGCAGTGCGCCATCCTCGTCAGCCTGAGCGTTGCAGTATGAAGCTTCCCGGAGAGAGGGAGTCGAAAAAGAGTGCGAACCGCTTGGCGCAGCCCGTTCCTTTCCGATGCGAGACGGAGCGTTGGCAGTCTCTCACAGCACCAACCGCAAACGCGCAAGCCAATGCAAGTCGGGAAAGCCCCACAAGTTCTCTGACTGCTACCCTGTGCCTATGCCTGTTCCCGTCGAGGCTGTGCGGCGCGCCACGCGTCCTCCCGAAGTCCAGCTGGAGGAGTACCCCTTCTCCGACGGCCGGGTCCTGATGGAAACCGACCCGCATGCGAATTCCATTGTGGCCATGCGCAACCAACTGCAGTGGCATTTCGAGGCCCGGCCGGACGTCTATGTGGCTGGAAGCATGGCGGTGTTCTGGCGGCACGGAGACCCCAGCGCGGTGGTGGCTCCAGACGTGTTCGTGGTAATCGGAGTGGCGAAGGGGGACCGCCAGTCATACCGGACGTGGGACGAAGGCGGAATCGTACCGGCGTTCGTAATCGAGGTGGCGTCAGGGTCCACGAGCCGCCGGGACGAGACCGAAAAGCGAGAAACGTACGAGCAGATGGGTGTGCGGGAATACTGGCGATTCGATCCGACCGGGAAGTGGATCGCGCAGGGCCTACTGGGCTGGCGGCTGGCAGGCGGTGGCTACGAGCGTGTTCGGGAGGAAGCGGGGGAGGGCCGTTACTGCAGCGAGGCATTGGGGCTGGAGTTGCGGGCGGAGGGGTGGCTGCTGCGTTTCCGGGACCCGATTGTGGGCCGGGACTTGCTGACACATTCGGAGTTTGGCCGGGCATTGCAGGAGACCAGCCGGGCGTTGCAAAACACCGAGCGCGAACGCGATGCGGCGGAGCGAAGGGCCGAGACCGAGGCGGCATCGCGACTGCAGGCCGAACGTGAACGGGACGAGGCGAATCGACGCATCCAAGAACTCGAGGCGCGGCTGCGGCTGTCCAGATAGTCTTCGACCCTTCGGAGCGATCTCCGGTCAACCTGCGACCTACAGGGCGGAAGTCACCTATTCCGAGCATGCGTTGACTTCCGATTCCGAAGGACTTCACTCTCAGCAGACGGGCTGGCTCGCGGGCTGGATCAGCAGCATTGGAGGGTCCGCTGATTCCATTCCTCATTCCCCCCCCCGACGCGGACAAGGAATCCAGCCTGGATTTGGGCGCTCCGGTCTGCCTGAGCGCAGCCTCGCCTGCTCCCTGACCTCCGAGATGAGGGCCATAATGGACCCAGTTGTGTTGAACCCAACTGTCTACCTAGAAACATCAGTTGTCAGCTATCTCACCGGTCGGCCTTCTCAAGATGTCGTGACCGCGGCGTATCAGGAGATAACGCAAGAATGGTGGAGCAGGGCCCCTGACAGGTTCTCACTAGTGACGTCCAAGCTAGTCGTTACTGAAGCGGTCTCAGGCGACAGCGATGCCGCACGTGCTCGTCTGGCGGCTCTCGAAACGATCCCATTGGTCGAGGTAACAGTGGAAGCCATCGAGCTGGACCGAGAGTTGGTTGATCGAGGAGCCGTACCGCCCGGTGCAGCCGACGATGCCGCCCACATTGCCACTGCGGCAGCCCATGGTCTCGACTATCTCGTAACGTGGAACTTCCGCCACATAGCCAACGCGACTATGCGTCCGCGAATTGAAGATGTATGCCGATCGTCAGGTTACGAGCCACCGGTCATTTGTACGCCTCGTGAGCTCATGGAAACTGCCCACTCAGGCTCAACGGGTATGGCCATGCAGGGAACACGGACTGACCCAATCATTGGTGAACTCCACTCCATTCGCGATCAGCACGCAGCCCGGTTCGGATACGATATCGATGCGATTCTCCAAGACATTCGAACCAGACAGGAGACCTCCGGGCGTGAGTATTTCCGGCTACCCGCTCGCGAAGTCACTTAGGCGAGGGCGGACCCGCTTATTCGTTGATCCGGGCGAAGCGGCTTTCGGAATCGGTGCGTAACTAGTGGACTGGCACGGCAGTGAGTTTCGGCAACATGAGCGCTGTGCCAAGTGCAAGAAGTGCGTTGGCCAGTTCTTGGAGCGCATCTACGGAACCTGTGTGCGCAATCACAGGTTCCGATGGCAGACCGGCCTCGACGCTTACGCTGGCACTCAAATCGACGCTGTTCTGCGGAAAGTGGCGCACCTGCTAGAGGCGCATCGGGGATTCGGTCTTGACGAGTTCGTGCGAAGCACTGTGCTATCAGGCTGTGACTACTATGTTCCCGATCCCGGATTCATTGTTGAATTTGATGAGAGCCAGCACTTTACGAGACCGCGGAGCCTTGCGCTCTCGGTGTATGCCGAACTGGACCATTTGGGGTTTTCTGCGGTGCGCTGGATGAAGCTCTGCGAGCATCATGCTGCAAGCGATAACGACCCGCCGTTCCGCGATGAGCAGCGAGCTTGGTACGACACACTTCGGGATCTGATCCCGATGATCAGGGGCAAGGAGCCGACCGTGAGGCTCTATGCTCGCGATCAGGCTTGGTGCTCACTCGATCCAGACCGTGCGGAGGACCGGGAACGCTTCTTGGCAATGATGGGCCGAGAGCCGGCTCGGCCGACTTGAATGACGATCACGACTTACCCCCCTGCTGTTCTACACGAATCCACCCTGCGCGTGGCTATGGTGTTTCCTCCAGCAGCAACGAGGTCATCGAAACTAGCAAAGAGATCCTCGAAACTTGTGCCGCGCAAAGGTTCGGGAGCGCAAGAGCCGGAGATTCCAACGACAGCTTCATTCGCCAGCGAGGCCATCGATGTCGTGCTCTTTCCCGAAGCCTACATTTCCGCTTGCGACAGAAAGCGGACTAAGGCGTTGAAGAAGCTGGCCGCGGACCTCCGCGCCCAGCTAGTTGTGGGGGCGGAAGAAGAAAGCGGCGACTTTGGCGGGCGCGTCTGCCAAGTACTGCTTCAGTTCGATCCAGATGGTTCGATCTCCCGGGCCTACACCAAGCACTCCACAGCAGAAGCGGTAGCATTCGAGCGACCAGATTGGCAGCCGAGATCCATGCTTCCGACAATCGAGCTTGGTGGAGTAACGGCCGGGGCAACAATCTGTCACGACCACTATCTGGGATTGCTCCCTCGCTTCCTCGCCAAGCGAGGTGCTCTGGTCTGGATCAATCCAAGCTTTGATAACGTGACGGAGATCAAGTGGTCATCCGTTCTGCGGCTGCGAGCTGTCGAGAATCGATGCTTCAGTCTCTGTACGCTTCATAGCAGGTCGAACGGGCGAAGAACCCACCCCTTCGCGTTCTCTCCTGATGGTGCTGAGCTGTGCGCCAGACGAGCAGGTGTAGGTGCCGAGAAAACGCAGCCCCTGTCGAAATGTCGAGAGGGTGGCAACATCTACGTGGTCGACCTCGATCTAGCTGCGGCCGGAGAGCCCCTTGACTGGTCGAAGCTCCCGCCAGCCAAGAAGCCGCAGCGTGCCCGAAATGGCGAGCCCCGAAGACCCGTCCGTGTCACACTGCGCGGCGGACAGCCGACGATCGTCGGATGCTCCAGCCGGAATGATCTCGATTCGGGCTTCCACGGTGAGACCGCCCACGGGCCGGTCTACGTGGGAGTGGTACCGGGTGAGCGGATTCTGGATGCGTCCGAGTGCTTTCGAGTGCTTGATCGCGCGAAGCGGCTGAATTGTTCCCCGATCATCTGGAATCACTGGGACCAGCTTCCGACTGAATCCGGGAGTCTGGCAACACTCATGATGGGCAGGGCAATAGAGTGCTGCGCACCGGTCGTGATCTCGGATCGCGTCGGGATACGTGAGCTGGTAGAGCTATCGAACAGAAACAAGATTCCCACTCGGAGAGTCATCGATTCGTCAGGCGAGGCGATAGTCGACCTTGGCTATGCGTGGGGACTTGACAATGCGTTCAAGATGGTCGCCAACCGTCTTCCCGCAAAAATGCGGAAACGGATGACGAGAATCGCGTTGGACCACTATCGGAAACTGTTGGTGGTGTGACGTTAATCGAGGGATGTGTGTCCCGCGTCGGGGACGCAGCTGTCTTGCTGGTCGATAGACTTGCGGTCTCGCTCGACATCCTCGAACCACCCCTGCAAGCTGGCCAGCATCCGGCGCACTCGGTCAGGGTGCTGGGAGGCAACATCGCGCTGCTCTCCTGGATCGGACGATAGGTCGTAGAGTTCTGGAGGCTCCGGTTGCTGAGGCTTCAGGTTCGGCACGGGCAGCGCCGCCCGCACGCTCGCGGGATTCTCCTTGTGCTTGATGTCGGCCTCGACGAAGGCCGCTGTGCGGGCGCGATCCTCATCGGACACACAAAGCTCGTCGCTAAAGAAGCGGGTACCGCGGATCATGGGCCGGACCAGTTTCCAGGTCCCGTCACGCATAGCAGCGTTGGTGCCGATGTCGGGCCAGTAGAAGTTCCACTGCCAGAACTGGCGCGGCTCGGCTGACACGGACCGCCCAGCGAGCAGCGGTGCCAGATCGCAACCGTCCAGCGGAGGTCCGGGCGGCCGCTTCACATCCACTAGCGAGAGCAGCGTCGGCATCCAGTCCGTAAAGTGCGCCAGCTCGTCGGCAAAGCACCCGCCCGGCACGTGTCCCGGCCAGCGCAGCACCATCGGAACGCGAATGCCGCCTTCGTAGATCCAGCCCTTGCTGCCGCGCAATCCGCTGTTGTAGCGCTCGTTGAAGGTCGGCTCGCCCGCTTCCAGCATGTAGGGGGGATTGAAGAACGCGGGCCCATTGTCGCTAGTGAATGCCACGACAGTGTTCTCGGCAAGACCCGCCTCATGCACCGTATCGAGGATTCGCCCGATCCCGGCATCCATGCGCTCGATCATGGCGTAAGTCGTCGCGACTATGCGGTTTAGGCCCCGTTCGCGGTAGGGGGCGATCCACTCGTCGCGCGCTTGGAAGGGCGAATGCGGGGCGCTATAGGGCAGATACAGGAAGAACGGGTCGTTCGGATGGCGCCGGACGAAGTCTTCGGCCTCATTCGTCAGCAGGTCCGTCAAGTATGTCCCGTCGGAGGGCGCGATACTGTCGTTGCGGCGCAGATGGTAGCGGTAGTAGTCCGTCCAGCCGCCACAAAAGCCGGTGAACTCGTCAAAGCCGCGCGCGTTGGGCTCGAAGCGGCGGTCGAACGTGCCGTTGTGCCACTTGCCGACCAAGCTCGTCGCGTAGCCGGCGGAATGGAACGCGTCCGCCAAGGTCACCTCGCGCAGCGCAATTCGATCAAGGCCGTGGATCTCGTGCTGCGTGATCGCTCCGGTCCTGTGCGGATAGCGCCCTGTGAGCAGGGCGGCTCTCGCCGGGGCGCAGATCGGCGAGGCCGAATAGTGCTGGCGAAAGCAGGTGCCTTCAGCCACGAGCCGGTCTAGGTGCGGCGTGCGCACCGTTCCATCGCTAAAGCAACCGAAGTCACCGTAGCCCATGTCATCGGCCACGATGAGAATCACGTTCGGGTGTCTGGCAGCCATTTGCAGTCGGAAGCCGGGGCCTTCGGGGATCGAAGTCGCCGACGTGACGGGTATCATAGTCGAGTTGATCCCAAGGAGGTTTGACATGCCAGATCCCGTCTCCAACCGCCGCAATTTCATCGGTGCCGCCGCGGGCAGCCTGCTGCTCGTTCCGGGAGCGCGCCCCGCCACGCAAACCCGCCGTGTCGGCATTGTCGGGCCGGGCTGGTACGGCAAGATCGACCTCTTCCGGCTGATCCAAGTCGAGCCCGTGGAGGTGGTCGGGATGTGCGACGTCGACAGCAAGATGCTCAAGGCGGCGGCCGAGATGACTGCCACTCGCCAGAAGTCCGGCAAGACCCCGCGCACCTACTCCGATTACCGCGAAATGCTGCGGGAGCAGGAGCCGGATCTGGTGTTAGTCGCAACGCCCGACCACTGGCACGCCCTGCCCATGATCGCGGCCTGCCAGGCCGGGGCCGACGTGTATTGCCAAAAGCCGATCGGCGTCGATATCCGCGAGGGCCAGGCGATGCTCGCGGCCGCGCGCAAGCACGGTCGCGTGGTGCAGATTGGATTGCAGCGCCGCTCCACGCCGCACCTTGTCGAAGCCAAGAAGCGGATCGTAGAGGACGGCTTGCTGGGTGAAATCGGCCATGCCGAGGTCTGCTGCTACTACCACATGCGAGCGCGCGGCAACCCTGCCGACGCCGAGGCCCCGGCCCATCTCGACTATGAGATGTGGACAGGCCCAGCCCCGATGCGCCCGTACAACGAACTCGTCCATCCACGCCGCTGGCGGGCGTTCATGGAATACGGCAACGGCATCATGGGCGACATGTGCGTCCATATGCTCGATGCCGTGCGCTGGATGACCGGGCTGGGCTGGCCCGAGCGGGTGTCCTCGAGCGGCGGCATCCAAATCCAGAAGTCCAGCAAGGCCAACATCGCCGACTCGCAAGTCGCGACGTTCGAATACGACCAGTTCCCCGTGGTCTGGACGCACCGCAGCTGGGGCACGGCGCCCGACCCGGGCTATCCTTGGGCGTTCTTCATCTACGGTTCCAAGGGCACGCTGAAAGGCAGCGTCCACGGCTGGGACTTCGTCCCGGTGGACAAGAACGCGAAGCCTCTGCAAGGTCGCAACAAGACCGAAGTCGACCAGTACCCCGAGGACAAGACCGAGCCCGATCTCGAACTCCACTCCGCACATGCGGTGCGCTACCACATGAAGGACTGGTTGCAAGCGGTCAACGAGCGTTCGCGGCCGGTAGCGGACATCGAGGAAGGGCACAAGTCCACGACGGCCTGCATCCTTGCCAACATGGCCATGCAGCTCGGGCGCTCGCTGGAATGGGATGCCGAGCGAGGCGTGGTCAGGAACGACAGCGAGGCTAACCGGCTGCTCGCCAGACCGTACCGCAAGCCCTGGCAGCACCCCGATCCAGCCAACGTCTGAGAACTGGGTCTGGCGGCCGCGGTCACACCGCACCGTCGGAACTCAATCCGGATCGACCATCGCCTCGCTGCCCAGCGACCCGAATCAAGCATCCGCAGTCAGTCTGGGCAAGCTCGCTGGGAACTGACCCTCAGGCTCTGCCGGCAAAAGGTGGCACGAACCGCGAGGCATGTGGGACGCTTTTGAGTGCTGACGGGACGCTTTGCGGCATTTGCGGGGCAGATTTTGCTAGAATCCCATGTCACCGCTGCTCGTCAGCGGTCTGTCGAACAAGAGAGGACTACCCAACATGAAAGTATCAGTCGCAATCGTGCTCGCCTGCCTGGCTCTGCCCCTCGCAGCCGAAGACATGAGCTTCTTCATCACGAGCAAAGGTCCGGGTGACGGCGCCAACCTCGGCGGACTTGCAGGTGCCGATGCACATTGCCAATCGCTGGCGCAGGCCGTCGGCGCCGGTGGCAAGACGTGGCGCGCCTACCTGAGCGCCGCAGCCATGGACGGCAAGCCGGCTGTTGACGCTCGAGACAGGATCGGGACCGGGCCTTGGTTCAACTCCAAGGGAGTCCAGGTCGCCGGCAACCTCGATGAACTCCACTACTCGAATGTCGGGCTCGGCAAGCAAGGCTCGCTCAACGAGAGCGGCGGGGTGGTCAACGGCCGGGGAGACTCGCCGAACCAGCACGACATCTTGACTGGGTCGCAGCTCGACGGCACGGCATTCTCCGACGGTGCCGACCACACGTGCGGCAACTGGACGAAGAACGGAGAGGGCAGCGCCCAGGTCGGACACCACGACCGCACCGGCGGGGGACAGGTCCCGTCCTCTTGGAACTCGGCCCACGGTTCCCGCGGCTGCAGCCAAGCCAACCTGGTAGCCACCGGTGGCAACGGGTACTTCTACTGCTTCGCCATCGACTGAGCGTCACGACATCTTGGACTCGACCGCGCCGGCACCGCGTCGCACGTGATCAGGGTGCCAGCGCAAGCGCTTTCCCGCGCTACAATCCGCAGGTGCGCTCGGCACTGCTCGCGCTAGGCCTCGCAGTCCTGCTCTCGCCACTGGCTGCGGAAGAGTGGCGCCATTACGGCAACGATCCCGGCGGCACCCGCTATTCCTCGCTGGACCAGATCACGCGCGACAACGTCGACCGCTTGGAAGTCGCGTGGGAGTTTGACTCCGCAGATTTCGCAGACGGCCGCAGCGGCACGCCCACGCGATCCGCCTTCGAAGCGACGCCGCTGATGATCGACGGCACGCTGTACTTGCCCACGCCGATGGATCGCCTGCTGGCGCTCGACGCCGCCTCGGGGCGCAAGCTGTGGGAGTTTGACGCGAAACTGGATCGGACGCGCCGCTTCAACCTGTTCATAAACCGCGGCCTCGGCTACTGGAAACGGGGCGATACCGAGCGCCTACTGCTGAGCGGCCAGGCGGGCTCGCTGTTTTCGCTCGACCGCAAGACCGGCAGGCTGGATCCCGCCTTCGCCAACGACGGGATTCTGAGCGCCGCCCCAGCCGAGTTCTCCGAGGATGCGGCCGGTCGCTATGGCTTGACATCGCCCGTCTCGCAATGCGCCGGGACGCTGATCGTCGGCGGTCTTGTCACGGATGGGATGCCGCGAGGCCCCAGCGGTGACGTGCGCGGCTATGACATCCACACCGGCCAGCTGCGCTGGCGCTTCCATACGGTGCCCCGCCCGGGCGAGTTCGGCCACGAAACCTGGGGCGGCGATTCTTGGCAGCAGCGCGGCGGCGCGAACCTGTGGACCATGGCCAGCGTGGACGAGGAACTGGAATTGGCGTACGTGCCGCTCGGATCTCCTTCGTACGACTACTACGGAGGCGACCGTCCCGGAGCGAACTTGTTCGGCAACAGCCTCGTCGCGCTCGACTGCCGGACGGGCAGCCGCCGCTGGCATTTCCAGACCATCCACCACGACCTCTGGGACTGGGACCTGCCCTCGCAGCCCTCGCTAGTCGAGATCGTGCGCGGCGGCAGGCCGGTCAAGGCCGTGACCCTCGCTACCAAGACCGGCTTCCTGTTCGTGTTCGACCGCGCCACCGGCGAGCCTCTCTTCGAGATCGAAGAGCACGCCGTGCCGGCCGGGGACCTGCCGGGCGAGTACTACCACCCCACGCAACCCAGGCCCGTGCGCCCGAAGGCGTTCATCCGGCAGTCGATGCGCCCCGACGAAATCACCTCGGTCACCGAGGAATCCCGCGCCGAATGCGTGGAAATGCTGGAAGGTGCCTCCATCGAAGGCCCGTTGTTCCGTCCGCGCCTGACACGCATGACCGTGTTCTTCCCCGGCACCAACGGCGGAACGAACTGGGGCGGCGGGGCGTTCGATCCCGAAACGGACACGTTCTACATCAATTCGATGGACGTCGGCTCACTGGCGACGATGCTTCCCAGGGGCGAGGACTCCGAGGTGCCGTGGCGCAGCCGGGCCGGGCCGCAGGGGCGCTTTTGGGACTCCAACCTGTACCCCTGCCAGCAGCCGCCCTGGGGGCACTTGACGGCGATTGACCTCAACACCGGCGAGTTCCGCTGGCAGGTCGTGCTAGGCGAGTACGACGAACTGACCCGACTGGGCATCCCCCCGACCGGCGCCTCGAACTTGGGTGGCCCCATCGTCACCAAGGGCGGGCTGGTGTTTATTGCCGCAACCAACGACAAGCGGCTCCGGGCCTTCGACAAGGACAGCGGCGAGCTGCTGTGGCAGTACCGCCTGCCCGCCAGCGCTCACGCAACGCCCATGACGTACATGGTGGACGGCCGACAGTATCTGGCAATCGCGGTGGGCGGCGGCAACAAGTACAACCCGGACAGTTTCATGGCAAAGGTCATGGCGTTCCGGCTGTCCGACCTGCCGTAGGCAGACGAGCGACCGCGGAAGCTTAGGCGCCCGTTCCCAGAGGCGCATCCGGCCTCCCCGGCCAGACACGCAACATCCCGGCGACCGCTCGTAGCGAGGTCCAGACCATGAAGGACCACCACACGGCATTCAGCGCCCATGGCGAAGAGGCGTCGGCCCACACGATGACCGCCCCGCCCGCCACCAGGGCGGCGAGCACGACATTGCGCAGGAAGCGAAAGTCCGCAGTTCCGAAGTGCACCCCGTCCGTGCCGAACGTCAGCCCGCTGATCGGCTGGCAGGCCGCCGCGATTCGCCAAGGCGCGGCGAAGAGTGCCGCTGCCGAGGCGGGGATGTAGAGCCGCAGCATCCAAGGCTCGGCCACGAGCATGACCACGCCCAAGACCGCTCCGGTGGCCAGCGACCACTGGCACACCACCCGCGCCACATCCCGGCCCGTGCCCCGGTCGCCGTTGCCGAGAAAGTAGGCGATCAGGCTTTGCCCGAGGATCGCGAAAGAGTCGAGGAACAGCGCATTGAAGAACCACACGCTGCGAATCACTTGGTGGACAGCTCCAGCACCCACGCCGATCAGCGTCGCCTTGCGAGTGCCCAAGATCAGGAACGCGTTCAGTGAAACGGCCCGAAAGACCAGATGCACGCCGGCCGAGAGCAGGCCGCGGATCGGGTGCAGGTCAAGGGCATCTGGCCAGCCCAGCCTCCGAAACGCCGCCGCGATGGCCCAAGCGGCTCCGATCCACTGGCTGATGGCGCTGGCGAGCGCCGCTCCCGCAACTCCCATTGCGGGCAGCCCTGCCATGCCGAAGATCAACAACGGATCCAACGCGACGTTTAGCGCATTCATGCCTCCGGCCACCAGCAGCGGAGTGCGCATGTCTTGAGCGCCTCGCAGCGCGCCAAAGGCTGCGAAGCTGGCCAACAGAGCCGGAGCCCCGATAAAGCGCCAGAGCAGGTAGTCGACCGTCAGGTCTTGCACCTCTCCTTCGGCACCCATACCGCGAGCGATGCTCTCGGAAAGCGCCCAGCCGACGGCCGCCGCAGCGGCGCCCATGAGCAGCGCCACCAGAACTGCCACTAAGCACATGCGGGCGGCGCTGCGGCCAGGCGAACCGGCCAGCGCCTCTTCTCCGCAGAGGGTGGCGACCTTGGTTTGCGTCGCCACGCCCAAGAAGCTGAACGACCAAAACACCGTCGAGAGCACCATCGTCCCGACGCCCAGCGCGGCCAAAGCCTCTGCTCCGAGCCGCGCGACGAAGGCGGTGTCGATCAAGCCGGTGAGCGGTTCGGCCAAGAGAGAGCCGAGAATCGGCAGGCTCTGCGCCAGCACGGTGAGGTGCGGACGCGCCACAAAGGGATGAACCGTCTGCAAACCCCATTCTTGCAAGGGCTTCGGATCCCATGGGAGAATGTCTCTGGCCGCGTGCCCGGGATCCTCTACCTGCACGGCTTTTGCTCGAGCGCCAAGTCCGCCAAGGGGGTGTTCTTGGCGGAGCGATTCGCGGAGATCGGCGTTCCGGTGACAGTGCCGGAACTTGATCGCGGTGACTTCCGGAACACGACCCTGACGCAACAGCTCGGCGTGATTTCGCGTCTGACCGCTGAATTGCGCCCGGAGATGCTGATCGGCTCAAGCCTCGGCGGCTATCTGGCGGCGCTGCATGCGGCGCGCCATTTTGACCGCGCGCCGCTGTTGGTCTTGCTAGCGCCAGCCTTCGACTTCGCGAACCGGCTCGGCCACGCCTTGGGAGAGGCCACACAGACGTGGCAAGCCCTGGGCGAGCACGAATTCTTCCACTACCGAACGCGGCGCAACGAGGCCCTGGCCTGGGGCTTTCTGGAGGACGCCCGGCGCTACGAACCGTTCCCTGACGTGCGTACCGCCACCCGAATCTTGCACGGCCGGCACGACGAGAGCGTTCCTGCGGCGCTGTCCGAGCGGTTCGCCCGCTCGCGGTCGAACGTCGACTTGGAACTGCTCGACACCGATCACCAGATGCTGGACAAGACCGCCGAGATCTGGTCCAGAGTCAAGCGCTTTCACGACGAAGCGCTGGCCATGCGCGGCTAGGCGTCGTAGCGTTGGCGCAGGAAGTTCGCCAGCAGTTGCTTGCCGCACGACGTCAGGATGGATTCGGGATGAAACTGCACGCCTTCGACTGGCAGACTGCGATGCCGGACGCCCATAATCACGCCGTCATCGGTCCAAGCCGAGATCTCTAGATCCTGCGGCAGCGATTCACGTTCGATGATCAAGGAGTGATAGCGAGTCGCGACGAAATCCTGCTCCAAGCCGGCGAAGATGGACCGGCCATCATGCTTGACCAAGCTCGTCTTGCCGTGCATCAGGGAAGGAGCGCGGATCACGTTGCCCCCGAACGCTTCGCCGATCGACTGGTGGCCTAGGCAGACCCCCAAGATTGGCACCTCCCCCGCCATCTCCTGGATCAACTCAACGGATATCCCAGCCTCCCTGGGAGTGCAAGGGCCGGGCGAGACGAGAATTCGCTCCGGTCTCAGCGCGCGAATCTCCCGCACCGTTACTTCGTCGTTGCGCCTAACCTCTAGCGACGCCCCGAGTTCGCCGAGGTACTGCACTAGGTTGAAAGTGAACGAGTCGTAGTTGTCAACGACGAAGATCATCGCTTCTTCTATTCTTACCTGTCCGGTGGCGACGCTCTGGCGCGAGTGGCGTTGGGTTGCGATGGCGCTGCTCTGCGAGTCATGTCCGGTGCCGCGGCCGGATCCATGGCTTGGCGAGTCGAGCGACCAGGACTCGGTTGCGCACCGCGAGTCCCTAGCAACCAGCGCGGGTGCGCCGCTGCTGAAAGGCATCCGCGAGTTGATCTAGCGCGAGCTCGGGAACTCAATTGGGGCGAGTCGAGCGCGCGAGGGAAAACCCGGGCAAGTTACCATCAGACCGGCTAGAATGGCCGCCCGTGCCGCCTAGCGATCGGGGAGAATACTTGGAGCCCACCATGAATCGCAGAACCTTCGTTACCGCAACGACAGTTGGCGCCGCCAGCAGCGCCTGCTCTTCGGAGCCCGAAGCGACCAAAGCAGTCCTTCCGCCGATGCGCATGCATGTTGGGGCCCAGCGAAGCCCCACGAACAAAGAGATGTTGCAATTTCTCAAGCGCCACGGCGTAGATCACTGCTGTGGATACCCGCCACATCCAGGCGAGCGCGGCCATTGGTCGGTCGAGGACCTCGTCAAGACCCGCGAACTGTGCGAATCCGAGGGCGTTGCGCTCGACATGGTCGCCCTCCCCTTCCTCGCGTCATCCCACATCGACCGCGAGAGCCGGGGCGCGATCATGTTGGGGGAATCTCCGCAGCGCGACCGCGACATCGACGATATCCACAAGATGATCGAGGGCTGCGCGAGTGCCGGAATCCCGGCTTTCAAGTACAACATGAGCATCTTGGGCGTGCTCCGAACCGAGCCCACGCCCGGACGGGGCGGCTCTCTCTACTCGACTTGGCGCCTGGACGAAGCCGTGGCCGATCCGCCCCTCACGCGGGCGGGCCGTGTCGACGAGGACACGGCGTGGGAGCGCATCACCTACTTCCTCGACAGAGTGATTCCGGTCGCGAACGAGTTCGGCATCCGCGCCGCCTGCCATCCGCATGATCCGGGAGTCCCCCCAGAGGGCTACCAAGGCGTGGCCCGCGTGCTCGGCACGCCCGAGGGGCTGTACAGATTCATGGGGATTCAAGCGAGCCCCTATCACGGGTTCAACCTCTGCCTAGGAACGACCGCTGAGATGCTTCAAGACCCAGCAACGCAGATTCACGATGTGGTCCGCCACATTGGCGGCGCCAAGAAGATCTTCAACATCCACTTCCGCAACATCGTGGGCAAACGCGACAGCTTCCAGGAGGTCTATCCCGACGAGGGCGACATGAACATGGTCGAGGTCGCCCGAACGCTGTGGGAGGTCGACTACCCCTACATGGTGATGCCCGACCACGTGCCGCGGCATGACGACGACCCGAACCGCCGCCAAGGTTTCGCGTACGGGTTCGGCTACATCAAGGGGCTGCTGCAGGCTCTGCGAGAGTCCGCCTGAGCCAGATCGCCGGGCAGCCTAACGACCCCGGCAAGAGAGGCGTCGCAACGGAGATCGGCGGCCGGCCGCCGCGCGCGCATCTTCAGAAGTGATACCGCACTCCAATCTGCGCCTGCAGCGGGCCTGTGCCATAGACCTGCCGGTTGTTGCGGTCATATGCGCCGCTCGCATCGCGCAGGCGTTGGAACGAGGCCGCCGGGCCGACCACCGCGCCGGTTGCCAGGTCCAGCCCAGGACCGTAGATCGAGTTGAAGCTGCCGTACTCGACGTTTGCCGCATTGAAGGCGTTGAACAGTTCGAGCGAGAGTTCCATGCGCGACCGCTCCGAGAAACGAAACTCGCGCAATATGCGCATGTCCCAGTTGCTCATGGCGCGGTTTCGGAAGGAGTTTCGGCGGAAGTACTGTCCGGGTGATTCCAAAGCCCGGTCATGGGCGATGCGATCCCCGTTCAGGTCCTGTCCCGCGAACGGATTCAGCGGCGGTGCGCTCGTGGCGCGGACGATAGCCGCCCACGAGAAGCCCAGCGGCAGCGCAACGGTGGCATGAGCGGTCAACTGGTGGCGCATGTCCAGGCTGCCGGGGCCCCAAGCATGCTCGGGACGGCCATTGTCGGTGTAGCGCGGCTCCCAGAAATAGCCGTCGTTGACATCGCTAGTGAGCGCCTTCGCATAGGTGTAGTGCGCCGCGAACAACAAGCGCTTGCCCTTGTATTTCCAATTCGCGGTCATGCCGTCGTAGTTGGCTCGCCCGATGGATTCGATGACCGCCAACGTGCCAAGTTCGGGGGCGGGCCTGTTGGAAGTGTCGTAGAACGGTATCTGGGCCGGATCATCGGGGCGCACAACCGCTGGCATCAGGTTATAGTTCCTCATGCCATGCAGGCGGGTTGCCCGGTGGCGCATCCACTGCAGGCCAATCACCGAGGCATCGGTCAACTCGTACTCAAAGGCGAGCGTGTACTTTATCGATCGAGGGTTGCGGAAATTTGGGCTCACAGTCTGGGGGGTCGCTCCGGCGTACCTGTCGCCATCGAGCACGCGGGCGACTTCGTCCCGGGAAAACACAGGCAATTCGGCCAGCGGATACTGGTTCAGGTCGATACCTGCAGCCAAGAACTGCTGGTAAACCGTTGCGTGCTTGGTTGGCAGCGCAACCGGGAGATTGAACGCCGGTTCGCGAAACGCCTTCGTCGACGCGTTGAAGAAGACCGGTGGCGTAATGGCATGGAAGATGCCGGCGCTACCCCGGAGCACAAACCTGCGCGACAGTCCCTGGTGACTGTAGGCAAAGCCTAGGCGCGGCATCCACTGGCCGAGATCGTCGGGGAGCGAGCGCGGCGCGACGGTTCCGAACGAGAACTTGGCCCGGCTGACGCGCTCGATCAGCAAGTCGTTGCCGACTTCGGGGGTCTGATTGAATTGCCCTGCCCAGCGAAATCCCATGTCCAGAGTCAGGCCCGGGGCCGCCCGCCAAGAGTCTTGGAAATACAGGGCGGCGTGCCCCAAGCGTTGCTGTCCAAGAGTGCTGCCCACCTGGCGGAGGAAGATTCCGGGTGCGTCGAAACGGTTCGGAATGGCGCCTCCCGGCGTCAAGATGTCCAAGATTTCGTCCGCGTCGGAGCTGAAGGGCGTGAAAAAGCCGAACTGGGCAAATCCGAACTGATCATCGATCCAGACGCGGTCGATCTCGCCGCCGAACTTGATGCCGTGCGCCCCTCGGTGGACCATCAGGCTGTTGGTCAGCTTCGGGCGGATGTCGGATTCAGTCGTGGGCAGGATGAACGAGCTTCCGAAATCACCGATGACCGTGGATATCAGGGGGCCTTCCGCGTTGGGCAGGCGCGGCCGCTCTTCACGCGTGATCGTGAACCGCAGCTGATTGACCACGTTTGGCGCGAACAGGCTGGTTAGCTGCGAGGTGAAGAAGTGGATCGAGTCCTGCTCGGTCCCGTTGGAACTCAGCGCAGTGGTGGTCCTAGCCTGTACGGGACCTTCGTTGGTAGCGGCGTTTCGCCCGTCGGCATTGCTGAAGTTGTAGCGGACCATGAACTTGCCGCCGCCCGAGAAGTGGTAGTCCAGCCGCGGCGTGAACGCCAATGCATCGTTAGTGCTCTCGAACCCGGTTTCAAGGCTCTTGTAGTAGTCGTACGCCTCCGGCCCGCGCTCCCGGTCGGCGGAGGCGAGCAGAGGAAACTCGACGTATCGCGGGCTCACGCTTGCCTGGCGCTCGATGGCAAGGAACCAAAACGCTCTGTCGGCCCGCAGCGGGCCTCCCACCGAGCCCCCGAATTGCTGCAGCTTTTCTAACACCTTGGCCCCGAAAGGGTCGGCGCGGCCAAGCCGTGGATGGCGGATCTGGTAGAACGCGTCGCCGTGCAGCTCGCTGCCCCCGGACTTGGTCGAGACGTTGACGACGCCGGAAATCGTCCGCCCGTACTCAGCGGTGAAGCCCGATGTAACCGCTTGAAACTCCTGCACGGCGCTCTGCGGGACGGTGATGACCTTGCTGGCCCGCTCCCCGCCCTGGATGCCGCCGAAGAACGACTGGTTGTAGTCAGAGCCATCAACCATCACGTTGGTGTAAATCCCGCGCATGGCCGCAAAGGACAGCTGGCCGGTGGCTCGCGAAACTTGCACGCTCGGCGTCAGCAGGGCGAAGTCGTGGAACCTGCGGCCATTGATCGGCAGCTCGTTGAACGTCTGGCTGGCCACCGTGTTGCTGGACGCCGGGAGCATCGCGTCAAGCATTGACGCCGAAACCTCGACCTGGACATAGGTGGCCTCAAGGGCCAGCTCCAGATCCACCTGCACTGCGCTGCCCACGCTGACAGTGATGCCTTCGGCAGTAGTCGGCGCGAAATCGGGACTCGAGGCAGTCACCAGGTACTCCCCTGGCCCGAGCGAACCCGCCTGAAACCAGCCGGTTACATCCGAACGCACCGTGCGCTCCAACCCGCTGTCGAGAGACGTGACGACCACCTCGGCATCTGGGATGGGCCGGGAGTCGGGACCGCTCACACGACCGACAATTCGGCCGAGGTTCGCATCGAACTGCGCCGCGAGCCGACCAAGGGGCGCCACCAGTGCCAAGAGCAGGCATGCTCCCAGCACAGCCGTCAGCAGGCGGCGGCCGGGGGGGCGGAAGACCTCGATCACGCCCCCGCTTGGCGCGTTCCCCTGCATTACAGAATTCTATCGGAATGCCAGAACGCAACGCGGCGGCAGTCGATTCCAAGATACGCTCAACGCTTGGCAGCGTTGGGCTGCTCTGGACAGCTGAGGTTGGAACTCGCGGCTTGCGCGAGACTGGCTGATCCCGGGCGACAGCTCGCCCTTACGAGCGCTAGATCGCGAACACCAGCGGTTTCTTGGCCGTCGAGGCCGCCACTGTGATATCCAGCGGGCGGCTGAAGTTGACGTGATAGCCGCCGTGCAGCGGATTGTGGCGGCCCGGCTGGATCTCGCCCGAGGCCGAGATGGCGCGGGCCAGTAAACTGTACTCCCCCTGTCCGGGTGGCTCCCATGCGAACTGCCAGCGCGTCCAACTGTAGCGATGTTGGGGCCCGACCAGTTCCGCCCGCCGCCAGGAATCGCCGCCATCGCAGCTCAGTTCCACCGCCGCGACGGCCTCTGGGCCGGCCCAAGCGATGCCCTCGATCAGCCTCATCCCGGGCGCGACGCAATCTCCCGGCCGCGGGCGAATGATCTCAGACTTGGGCAGCATCATAGCCACCACATCCTCGCTAATGCCCCGCGCTGTCTTGCGCCGCACCGTGTACTTGACGCTCTGAAAGAAGCCCCGGAACGGCGCGTCGACCACCCGCAGGGTGCGCAGCCACTTCACCGAAGCCACGCCATACCAACCAGGCACTACGAGCCTCGCCGGAAACCCGTGCTCTGCCGCCAGCGGCTCGCCGTTCATCCTCAGCGCGATCAGCGTGTCGGGATGCAGCGCCATATCGAGCGGCAGGCTCCGAGCGAACCGCACTACCCCTTCGGCCCCGCCTTCGACACCGCTGTCCGCGCCTTCAAAGACCACTTCCAGCGCACCGTCCTCGATTCCGGCCGATTCCAACAGCAGTCTTGCCTGGACACCGCCCCACTCTGCATTGCCGACCGCGCCGGCGCCCCATTGCACGCCCGGCACATTGCCCTCAAGAAACGACCTGCCATTGCCCGCGCACTCGAGAGTAGCGACCAAACTAGCTTGCGGCATCTGCTCGAGAGCTCCCTGAGTGAGCTGAATCTCGCGCTCGACGCAGCCGGTTATGCCGAGGGTCCAGCCGGAGGGCTCGAGCTCTGGACTGTCAAAGTGATTGCGGACATAGAAGCTCTCGTTCGGCGTGATCCAGTTGCTGAGAGCGTCCACCGGTGTCTCGCTGTTCTCCGGAGACCTCGTGACAACTTGACGACCGCTCGCTGGCATGGCCCCATCATACACGCGTATCTTATTGATTGCACGTGGGTTAATCACCGTATTGTTGATCGGGATTACGGGGGAATCGATTTCGGAACGACCGGGGCTGACAGGGTCGGGCACAGAGACGGCAAGCTATGCTTCGCCAAGGCCTCGCCGTCAACTCAAGCCGCGGCTTCGCAAGCCTTGGTCTGGCCTAGGTCAGCTTGCGATACGGCAGATCGTCAGTTCCAGCATCGGCAGATCGTCACTGGGCGACTGCGGCCCACGGCGAGCGGGAAGGAGCGCGTTGGGTTGCTATGATCCCGGGCATGGAGCCGACTCGGCCGCCGCAGCTCGTAATCGTCGGGCGGCAGAACGTTGGCAAGTCAACACTCTTCAACCGGATCACTAGCTCGAGAAGGTCGATCGTTGGCGACCACGCCGGTCTGACCCGGGACCGCATTCGGCTGCCTGTCAGATGGCAGGGCAAGCTGTTTGAAGTGACCGACACGGGCGGCATGACGTTCTTCGAAAGGGAGGAGATCCCCTCCTTGGTCAGCGAACGGGTGAGGCACGCGATTGACGACGCCGACCACGTGATCTTTGTCGTCGACGGGCGGACGGAACTCACACCGACCGATTACGAGCTGGCCCAACTCCTGAGACAGGGCGGAACTCCTGTCAGCGTGGCTGTCAACAAGTGCGACACTCCCGCTCTAGACTCGCTGGCGCTGCAGTTCAGCGAACTCGGCTTCGCGGCGGTGTTCCCGATTTCAGCCGAGCACGGGCTCGGCATCGAACCCTTGCTCTCGAAGGCGACACATGGATTCTTATCCGACGACGCCAGCGACGAAAACCAGGACCGCCCGATCCGCATCGCCATCCTAGGCCGGCCAAACGTCGGCAAGTCCACATTGCTCAACCGGCTCGTCGGCGGCAGTCCCGCGATCGTGTCGGCGGTTCCGGGCACGACTCGCGACGCCGTCGATGCCGAAGCCGTACATCGCAACCAGCGGTTCGTGTTCGTCGATACGGCCGGGATCCGGCGCAAGAGCAAGACCAAGGAGATGACAGAGAAGCTCAGCATCGTCATGGCCCAGCGCCACTTGCGTATGGCGGGCGTGGCGCTGCTCCTGGTCGATCCCCGCGAGGGTGTCACGGCGCAAGATACACACATCGCGGGCTATATCCACGACGCGGGCAAGGCGTGCATTGTGGTCGCTAACAAATGGGACACTGCCGACCGGGCGCAGGGGGAGTTCCGCCGCCACGTGCGCGAGGAGCTCAAGATGCTGCCGTATGCCCCGGTCGCCTTCGTTTCGGCCCGCACGGGCCTGCGCGTGCAGAGCCTGTTCCCGCTCGTCAAGAAGGCCGACCGAGCCGCTCAACAGCGCGTGCCAACGGCAGAGCTGAACCGATTCCTAGCCGAACTGGACATGGAGCGCGTCACGGTGCCAGGGCGCAAGCCGAAGTTCACGTACCTCACGCAGGTGGCGACACGGCCGCCGACATTCTTGTTCTTCGGCAACCACAAGGGCCAGTTGCACTTCGGGCTCGAGCGTTACCTAATCAACCAAATCCGCGAACGCTTCGGCTTTGAGGGCACGCCGATCGTAGTGCGTTCGCGTAGCCGCCGCTAGAGACGAGCGGCGAGTGCCTCAGAGCTCAGTCAAGACGCCCTTGAGGCGCTCGTTCGCGCCCGGCGAGTACCGCCTGTCCTGCTGGTCTCGACATGCACGGGCTTGCGAGGCGTCTCGTCGTCGACCCAGCCCAGCTTGCGCAACAGGTCCGAGACGCATAGCAGTGTCATTGGCGTGGCCGAGTCAACCTGGATATCGACGATTTTCTGGATCGAGTCCTGCAAGCTGACGTGGTCGCCGTCCGTCAGCAGATACACGGCGGAGGCGGCGGGCTCGGCCGCGAGCTCGGCGATGCTCTTGTCTTCCTTGAGTTCGTCTACCACCCTGCGGATCTTCTGGAGAGAGAGCTTCTTGCGGCGCAGTCCGACGATGACTGAGACCAGCAACACTTCCGTCGGGTTGTAGAGGCGACGACGCCCCTTCTGCATCGGGGTCACGACCCCCTGCTCGTCCCACCACTGCAGCTGACGCAGGCTTACTCCGGTCAATCCAGCAACATCCAAGCTGCTGTAGATCGCACCGACCCCCGGCCTTCCGTTAGATCCTAGAGTCATCGCCAACCCTTTCGCGCCTCCCAACGAACTGAATCACCGTGTTGCAAAGGATACCAAACCCGCCAGCGACTGCCCGGCGTTCTTCGGCAAATCACCTTAACCCCCACCGACGAACCGCACCACTTCGATCCGGTCACCGGATCGTAACATAGTCTCCGCCCAATGCGGCCTCCGGACGATCGCGCGGTTGCGCTCAACCGCCACCGCGTCCTCGTCCAGCCCCAGCTCCAGTATCAGATCCCGAAGGGAGGCCGTGGACGACAACGTGCGTGACTCACCATTGAGCGTGATCGACATCGCCACGGGAGACATTGCGAGATTATACCCCACGGGAGCGCCAGCGCCAGGTTTTTTTGATGCGAATTTGTCGCCGTCCCCAGCGTTTGCGGGGCTGCGGGCAGGCTGGATTGCGGCCGCGGCGAAGCATTACAATGGGAGATGTCGGCAAGCACGGCTCACGCTTCCCGCCTCGCGGCTGCCGCCATGTTCCCCTACAGTCTCGGAATCAGGTGCTACTGAGCCGTTCCTGCGTGGACGAGCGTGCCGATGACAGGCTTCGGGGGCTAACCAGCGGGCGCGGAATGGGGATGCGGGAGCACTGCTAGCACCGATCGCGGATTCCTTACCGACCGAGGAGTTTATGGGGCTACACAAAGTTCGCAGGGGACTGGACTTGCCCATTGGTGGGCGGCCTGCGCAACAGATCGAGCCGGCCTCAGCTCCCTCGCACGTGGGCCTGCTGGCCGACGACTACGTCGGCATGAAACCGACCATGCTGGTCGCGGTCGGCGACAGCGTCCGGCGCGGGCAGGCTCTGTTCGAGGACAAGAAGACTCCCGGCGTCCGCTACACGGCCCCAAGTGGCGGCACGGTTACGGCGATCAACCGCGGCGAGCGCCGAGCGCTGCAATCGGTGGTGCTGCAGCTTGATGCAACCGAACTGCAAGGTGGTCACGACTGCGTAGCGTTCGAGTCATATGCCGGGCGACACCCGTCTGAACTCACCTCCGAGCAAGCTCGGTCGCTGCTCGTCGAATCCGGCCTGTGGACATCGCTGCGCGCCCGGCCATTCGGACGGATTCCCGCCGTTGACGCCAAGCCCCACTCGCTCTTTGTCACGGCCGCAGACACCGATCCCCTCGCAGCGGACGTCGACGCTGTCCTGGCTGGCAATGAGGCGCACTTCGCTCGCGGCCTGGAAGCGCTCGCCAAGGTGGCTGCCGGAGCGCCGATTTTCGTGTGCAAGACCAAGGGCAGCTCTGTCGTCGCGCCGGCCGGCGAAGGCTTCCGCTTGGAGGAATTCGAAGGTCCACACCCCAGCGGAACGGCCGGCCTGCACATTCACGTGCTGGATCCGGTGGACCGCAGCAAGCAGGTCTGGCACCTCGGATACCAAGATGCGATCGCAATCGGGAAGCTGTTCGAGAACGGCGTCCTGCCGGTCGATCGCGTGATCTCCCTCGCCGGGCCGGCGGTGCATCGGCCGCGCCTGCTGCGGACACGCTTAGGGGCCTCGATCCCAAGCCTCACGAACCGCGAGCTGGACGCCGGAGAGACGCGCGCGCTGTCAGGCTCGGCGCTCTCGGGCCGGCGCGCCGAGGGAGAGATCTTCGGATACCTGGGGCGCTACCACACGCAAGTCACCGGCTTACACGAGGACAGCCGGCGGCGGCTGCTGGGGTGGCTCGCTCCTGGCGCCAGCACCTTCTCGGTCATGCGACTGTTCCTCGGCTCGTGGGTGCCAGGCCGGAAGTACTCGTTCACGACCACGACCAACGGCTCCGTCCGCGCCATGGTCCCGGTCGGCGCCTACGAGAAGATCATGCCCCTGGACATCCTGCCCGCGCCGCTGCTGCGCGCCCTGCTGATGCCGAACCCGGAGCGGGCCGAGGAGCTCGGCGCACTCGAATTGCTCGAGGAGGACTTGGCGCTGTGCTCGTTCGTCTCGCCCGAGAAGGCCGAGTTCGGCAGCCTGCTGCGAGACATCCTCACCACGCTCGAGAAGGAAGGCTAGCCCGTCCCTCACCGCTAACCGCCATCGAACCGATATGCGCGCGATCCTCGACTCCCTAGAAAAGCAGTTCCGGCCGGGCGGGCGGCTGGAGCGCATGTACCCGCTGTACGAGGCGATGGACACGTTCCTCTACACACCGGGCCACACGACGCGCGGGGCGGCCCATGTGCGGGATGGGATCGATGTCAAGCGCATGATGGTCACGGTCGTCCTCGCGCTGCTGCCTTGCGTGGCGATGGCCGTTTACAACACCGGCTATCAGGCCAATCTCGCGATCTCGCACGGCGCCCAGCCCCTGGACACTTGGCAGACGGCAGTGCTGACCGCGCTGGGCTTCGGAGGTTTCGACCCGGGCAACATTCTCGGCTGCATCTTGCACGGCGCGCTGTACTACCTGCCCGTGCTGATCGTCACCTTCGCGGTCGGGGGCAACTGCGAGGCCCTCTTCGCGGTGGTGCGCAAGCACGAAATCAACGAGGGGTTCTTGGTCACCGGGATGCTGTTCCCGCTGGTCCTGCCGCCGACCATTCCCTTGTGGCAGGTGGCGCTCGGTATCGCCTTTGGCGTGATCATCGGCAAGGAGATCTTCGGCGGCACGGGCATGAACATCTTCAACCCCGCGCTGATGTCGCGGGCTTTCCTGTTCTTCGCCTATCCGGCGCAGATCTCGGGCGACCAAGTCTGGATCGCCGCCGACACGACGGTCGACGGCAGCAGCGGCGCCACCTGGCTGGCAGAGGCCGCGCTCTCCGGCCCGGAGGCGCTGGCGGGCGGAAGCGTGAGCTGGATGCAGGCCTTCCTAGGCTTGGTGCCCGGCTCGATGGGCGAGACGTCTACGCTGGCCTGCCTCATCGGAGCGCTCGTCTTGGTAGGCACCGGAATCGGCTCGTGGCGCATCATGGTGTCTGGAGCGGTTGGCTCGTTCCTGATGGTGCAGTTGCTCAACGCCATGAACTCCGTCACCAATCCGCTGATGAACGTGCCCTTCGAGTGGCACGTTGTGCTCGGCGGCTGGGCCTTCGGCCTGGTGTTCATGGCCACTGACCCGGTGTCCTCGGCGCATACTAACAAGGGGCGCTATGTCTACGGATTCCTGATCGGGGTGCTCGCGATCTTGATCCGCGTGATCAATCCGGCGTTCCCCGAAGGGATGATGCTGGCGATCCTGTTCATGAACATGTTCGCCTCGCTCATCGACCACTTCGTGATCCAAGCCAACGTCAAGCGCAGGAGGGCTCGCTATGCGGCATAACGCGCTCTATACGATTCTGTTCTCGGGAGCGGTCTGCATCGCCTGCGCTGTCCTGGTCTCGTCTGCTGCGGTCTCGCTGAAGGAAGACCAGCTGCGCAACGCGGCGCTCGACAAGCAGCGCAACGTGCTGTTCGCGGCGGGCCTCGCCCAAACCGGTGAGAACTTGGACGCGAGCGAAGTCCAGCGCCGCTTCGAGGGCATCCGCTCAGTCGTGATCGAGCTACAGACCGGCGAGCGCACGGGCATTGACCCGACCGGCTTCGACCAGGCCAAGGCGGCCAAGGATCCATCGACCAGCCGGGAAGCGCCGGAGAACCGGGCCTCGGTAAAACGGCTGCCCGAACACGCCTTGGTCTACGAAATCATGGACGGGGAGCGGCCGTCGATGGCGGTCGTGCCCATCGAGGGCTACGGCCTGTGGTCCACCCTGTACGGCTTCCTCGCGGTCGGACAGGACGGCAACACCATCGAAGGAATCACGTACTACCAGCACGGCGAGACACCTGGTCTTGGCGGCGAGGTGGACAATCCCAAGTGGAAATCGCTCTGGCCGGGCCGCAAGATCTACGGCGCCGCGGGCGACCCGGTGATCCGGGTGATCAAGGGCACGGCCGGCTCGCCTGCCGACGCGCCGCACGAGGTAGACGGTCTCACCGGCGCGACGATCACCAGCAACGGCGTGACGTCGATGCTGGACTTCTGGCTCGGCGATTCCGGGTTCAAGAACTACCTCAAGCAATTCCAAGAGGGGCAAGCCCTATGACAGCAGCGAGCACCAAGACCCTGCTAGACCCGCTGTTCGAGAGCAATCCGATCGCCCTGCAGGTGCTCGGCATCTGCTCGGCCCTGGCGGTCACCACCAAACTCGAGACCGCTCTGGTGATGTGCCTTGCCGTGATCAGCGTGCTGGCACTGTCGAACGTGTCGATCAGCCTCTTGCGCAACTTCATCCCCGGCAACGTGCGCATCATCGTGCAGCTGACCATCATCGCCTCGCTGGTGATCATGACCGACCAGGTGCTGAAGGCTTACATCTACGAGATCAGCAAGCAATTGTCGGTATTTGTCGGCCTGATCATCACCAACTGCATCATCATGGGCCGCGCCGAAGCCTATGCCATGCAGAACGGTCCCCTGGACAGCCTGCTGGACGGCATCGGCAACGGCCTCGGCTACAGCGCCATCTTGATGGCGACTGCCTTCTTGCGAGAACTGCTGGCCCAAGGCACCGTCTTCGGGGCGGTGGTGCTGCCCAAGGTGCATGACGGCGGCTGGTACAACCCCAACGGGCTGCTGGGCATATCGGCCGGTGCGTTCTTCATCATCGGACTGTTCATTTGGGCACTGCGCAGTTGGAAGACCGACCAGGTCGAACCGGAGGGCTAGGATCGTGGAGCAGTACCTGAACCTCGCCATCAAGGCAATCTTTGTCGAGAACCTCGCGCTGGCCTTCTTCCTGGGCATGTGCTCGTTCCTGGCCTGCTCGAAGAGGGTCAACACGGCGATCGGCCTGGGCGCGGCGGTGATCTTCGTACAGACGGTCACCGTGCCAATCAACAACTTGATCTACAACCGCCTGCTCAGTGACGGAGCGATGGCGTGGATCTCGCCCGCGCTGGCCGACTACGACCTGTCGTTCCTCGGATTCCTGTGCTACATCGGCACGATCGCGGCCATGGTGCAGATCGTGGAAATGACGCTGGACCGCTACGTGCCGGCCCTGTACGCGGCACTGGGAGTGTTCTTGCCGCTCATCGCGGTCAACTGCGCGATCCTGGGCGGCTCGCTGCTGATGGTGGAGCGCACCTACACATTCGGCGAGAGCGTTGTCTTCGGCTTCGGCTCGGGGATCGGCTGGGCGCTGGCGATCATCGCGCTGGCCTCGATCCGCGAGCGCCTGCAGTACAGCAACATACCGCTGGGACTGCGCGGGCTGGGCATGACGTTCGTCCTCTCCGGCCTGATGGCGATCGGGTTCATGGCCTTCGGAGGAATCCAACTCTAGGCGGCCAATCGGAAAGTTCACGGAGCCAAGATGATCACTGTCCTGCTCGGCGTCGCCATGTTCACGGGCGTCATCCTGTCGCTCGTCGCGTTGCTCATGGTGGCCAAGAACCGCCTAGTCTCCAGCGGCGCTGTCTCGATCGGGATCAACGGGGATCCGGACAACTCCCTGACCGTGCAGTCCGGGGGCACGCTGCTGAACACGCTGGCTGAGAACAAGATCTTCATCGCGTCCGCCTGCGGCGGCAAGGGCAGTTGCGGCGTGTGCACCGTGACGGTCTGCGAGGGCGGCGGCGCGATGCTGCCGACCGAGGCCAGCCACATCACCCGCGGCCAGGCCCGCGAGGGACTGCGCCTGTCCTGCCAAGTCAAGGTCAAGAACGACATGGAGATCCGGGTGCCCGACGAGGTGTTCTCGGTCAGGCGCTGGATTTGCAAGGTGCGGTCCAACGACAACGTGGCCACCTTCATCAAGGAACTGGTGCTGGAACTGCCGCCCGGAGAATCGGTGCCGTTCCGGGCCGGCGGCTACATCCAGATCAGCTGTCCCCCGCACACGGTGAATTACGAGGACTTCGAAGTAGCCGAGGAGTACCGCCCGGACTGGGACAAGTTCAACCTGTGGCGCTATGTCTCGACGGTCGCCGAGCCAGTCGAGCGGGCCTACTCGATGGCAAACTACCCCGAGGAACTCGGCATCATCATGCTCAACGTGCGCGTGGCCTCTCCCCCGCCCCGCGCCCCGGAAGGCACGCCGCCGGGCAAGATGTCGTCGTACATCTTCAACCTCAAGGCTGGGGACGATGTCGAAATCGCCGGCCCGTTCGGAGAGTTCTTCGCCAAGGACACCAAGGCCGAGATGGTGTTCATCGGCGGCGGCGCCGGCATGGCTCCCATGCGGTCGCACATCTTCGACCAGTTCCGCCGCATCTGCACGGGGCGCAAGGTCACGTTCTGGTACGGGGCCCGCAGCTTGCGCGAGGCCTTCTACCTAGACGACTTCGACATGATCCAGCGCGAGAACCCCAACTTCAAATGGCACCTCGCGCTGTCGGATCCGCTCGAGGAAGACAACTGGTCCGGCTACACGGGCTTCATCCACCAAGTGCTGCTCGACAACTATCTCAAGGACCACCCGGCGCCCGAAGACTGCGAGTACTACATCTGCGGGCCGCCGCCGATGATGACGGCGTGCTTCAACATGCTCGACAGTCTCGGGGTGGAGCCAGAGAACATCATGTTCGACGACTTCGGTGGCTGATTCCGGCGCGGGCCGCTGCAGGGCACACTTGATTCATCGCGCCGCGACCCTAGGCGTCGTGCTCGCGACGATGTGCGCCTGCCCCAGCAGAGAGCCGTCCCCGCAGGCGCTGGAACTGTCCGGGGCCACCATGGGCACCACGTACCGGGTCACGCTGCCGGGGGCCCGACCCGATGACGGGGCGATCGGCGCAGCCGTTCTCCAGGCACTCGAACGGGTCGATGCCCTCATGTCGACCTACCGGGCCGACTCGGAAGTGTCCCGCCTCAACCGGCACGAGTCCTCCGAGCCGCTGTCCATCTCGGCGGAGACCCACGCCGTGCTCTCAGCGGCGCAAGACGTCAGCTCCGCGACCGGAGGCGCGTTTGACGTCACGGTCGGGCCCTTGGTCGACGCGTGGGGTTTCGGCCCACCGGAAACCTCCGAGCCGCCATCCGCGGAGACTGTCCGCGGGCTCATGGAGCGGACAGGCTGGCAGAAGCTGATTCTGGACACGCAAGGTCCCGCTGTCCGCAAGACGGTCCCGCAACTGCGGATCGATCTGTCGGCGATCGCCAAGGGCTACGCGGTGGATCTGGTCGCTGAGGCGCTGGCACGCCTGGGCTACCGCCACTACTTGGTCGAGGTGGGCGGGGAAGTCCGGGCGGCCGGCAGGCGGGACGATGGCAGCCCCTGGCGCATCGGCGTGGAGCGCCCGGATAGCACGGGCAGGAGCGTCCACAGGATCCTGCAGCTCAGCGACACCGCAGTCGCCACTTCGGGCAACTACCGCAATTTCCGGGAAGCGGACGGCCAGCGCTTCGGCCATGTCCTCGATCCCCGCACGGGGCGGCCGACTGCGAACCGAGTCGCTTCGGCGACAGTGCTCGACCCCAGCGCCATGCGCGCCGACGCGCTTGCGACGGCACTGCTCGTGCTCGGCGAGAGCGAGGGCATGGCGCTGGCCGAGCGCGAGGATCTGGCCGTCTTGCTGCTCGTCGAAGATGCCGGCGAATCGCTGCGCGAGTTCAAATCCCCCAAGTTCCGTGCGAAAATGGAAGACGAGTCGCCATGAGCGTAGTCTTGCTTGCGATTGGCTTTTTCGGAATTGCGATGGCCATTATGGCGATCGGGCTCCTCTCCAAGAATCGCTGCCTGCGCGGCTCCTGCGGCGGACCGGACGTGCTGGACGCCGAAGGCGAGTCCCTGCGCTGCGGCGCGTGCCCGCGTCGGGACGAGCAGGCGGCCACTTCCGGCGATCAGACGACGCTGCCGCCCGTCACGAGCACGACCGAACCGGTCACGTAGTCCGACAGCGGCGACGCGAGGAAGAGCACGGGGCCGGCGGCATCTTCCGGCGTGCCGTGGCGGTGCAGAGGAATGTGCGGTATGGCCGCGTCGCGCTGGCGTTGAGGGATGCCGAGGGCGATTCCAGTCGAGGTCTTGTCGCCTCTCTCCTTCGCTTGCGTTAGGCGCGACTCGATGAAGCCATAGGCGACGGCATTGCAGCAGACATTGAAGCGACCCCATTCCTTGGCGATGGTCTTGGTCATGCCGACGATGCCCATCTTGCCAGCCGCGTAGTTGATCTGGCCGGCGTTTCCGGCCACGCCCGAGGTCGAGCTGACATTCACGATCTTGCGGCACGGCGGCCGACGGCCTGCCTCGATGTCGGCCTTGGCGGACTCGCGCAAGAAAGGAGCGGCGGCGCGGACGATGCGGAACGGGGCCCTGAGGTGGACATCGAGCATGGCGTCGAACTGATCGTCGCTCATCTTGTGAATCACGCCGTCCCAGGTGTAGCCGGCATTGTTGACAATGATGTCAAGCGAGCCGAAGGTGTCGAGGGCGGTCTTGACGAGCCTGTGGGGTGTTTCCTCGTCTGTGACGCTGCCCACGCAGAGGGCGGCGGACCCGCCGCTATCCCGGATTTCGCCGAGGGTCTCTTCAGCAGGTTTGGGATCCAGATCGTTGACGACCACGTTAGCGCCGTGTTCAGAGAGAAGCGTGGCTACAGCCTTGCCAATGCTGCGTCCCGATCCGGTAACAATAGCGGTCTTTCCGGCAAGCAATTGCATGATCTAGCCATCATAGAACGAATGCGGCGAACGTCCGACCGACGCACCGGAGCCTGCTCGATCAGCCGGTTGCGCGGCTCAGCGGGCCGGGCGGGAATCGTAGCCGCGCTCAATCACAAAGTCCGTTTCGTACATGCTATACACAGCCGGCGACAAGCCCAGTTCCTGATAGGCAGCTTGGGCAACGTGATTCTCGTGCTCAACATACAGGCGCACCCCGCAGACCCGCTCCTCGGCAGCCAAGATCCTGACGCGCTCGTAGAGTGCCTTGAGCACTCCCTTGCGCCTGTACTCGGGGGCCACGTAGACGTTCTGCAACCACCAAAACGTAGCGTTCCGCCAGTCGCTCCATTCGAACGTCAGCGCCAGCTGGCCGACAACCCGGCCATCCGCTTCCGCGACGAGATAAAAGCCCCGCGAAGAGTCGTTTAGCTGTGCCGTGACACCAGCGCGTAACCGCTCGGAATCGAGTTCCACGCCTTCTGACTCCACGGCGAGACGCTGATTGAAGTCAATGATGGTCTCGAGGTCTGCGCGCTCTGCCCGGCGGATGTCCACGCCTTCATCGTAGCGCCGACCCGAGCCAGGTCCAGCACGAGATCGCAGCCGCTCACCCTGCGCTCAAGCCGAGGGCCTTGCGAGGGAATTCAGTCATGAACGGCGACAGGTCCCCGGACCTCCGTCAACTGCACGCCTCCGGTGCCGTTTCTCACTGTCAGGCTGCCTTCGACCCGGCTTACCGAGATGTCACCGGTACCGTCGCGCACGTCCACGGATCCGGCGATGTCCTCGATCTCAATGTCCCCGGTGCCATCTCTCAATCTGAGATCGCCACCAACTTCGGAAATCTTGATTTCTCCCGTGCCGTCATCCACGGTCACGCTGCCCTGAACATCTCGGATGCTCAGCGGGCCGGTGCCATCCTTGACCTGCAGGCTGCCGCCGATGGCTCTCACTACCGTGGCACCCGTGCCATCCGTCACGGACACATCGCCCGGAATACCCTCAATCTCGATATCGCCCGTGCCGTCTCGCAGCTCCAACGCGGCGACGTTGCGAACTAGGATCTCGCCGGTACCGTCCTGGACGGAGAGTGCCAGGCGGCTGGGGACCGTAGCTTTCAAGTCCAAGGTCGCGTTCGAGAACATCCGACCCCGGGAGGGAATCTTCGCTTCGACGTATGCATCGCTTTCGTCCGTTCTCGACAAGAGCTGGATCTGCCGCACGGCAGCTTGGGACTTGGCGCACGCTTTGCCCGTCACCCGGATTTGGCTCGAATCAGTGTGCCCGTGGACAGCAAGGCCGCCCTCAACGGCATCGATATTGACCCGCTCGATGCCAACAGCGTCAATCGTGACTTCCAGATCAGCGGA
This sequence comes from Terriglobia bacterium, assembly GCA_009841225.1. Lineage (GTDB taxonomy): Bacteria > Acidobacteriota > Terriglobia > Bryobacterales > UBA6623 > VXMF01. Next base: position 130,051 of record VXMF01000037.1, read on the forward strand.
AAAGCGACAGGGGGACGCGGCAAGACTCAAGCCGCCCGGTACTGCGCCAACAACAACTAGCAACGCGAGCCCAGCCTGCGGCGGACCTGAACAACGCATTGACATCAGCGTCCAAGCGACACGAGTCGCGATCATCGATAAGACTTGCATGAACCCTCCGATTGTGAGCCAGCTCCTGGAGAACGACTGGAAGCTGCCCCGGTCATCCAGCACTACTGTGCCACGCCGCCCGTTCTGCGGGGGCCTACAAGCGCCCCCGCCGATCACTGCAACATAAACACGCGAAGCACCGAAGAGTTGCAGAGGTCCACGGATCCGTGGCGCTATTCGAAGCGCGCTCGACTTGGCCGGCGCGCTGGTGGAAAGGCTGCCTTCCGCCAGTGCTGTACGTGGCTGTCAGAATATGAGGCCGAACCGGGCTCCTGCAGTCAACCAGCCGTTGTCAGCTGCGACGAGAGCGACATAGGGTCGCACGAAAAATCTGCCAAACTCCAGGCTGACCCCGCCGCGCAACAGCACATCGATTCCGCGGCGCCCTACCACGATGTCGCCTTCGATGATGCGCTCGAATCTGTGACTCTCAGCGGTGACGATCAGCGAGGGGATTACAGCAGGGCCGGAACCCGCTAAGGTGTACCGACGCCCCAGCGCCAGGCCGCCCCCGAGGAATGGGTCGGCAAAGTAGGGGATGGAGCGGAAGTCTCTCGACGTGACACCCTCCGACCCGAAGGTCGCAACCGGGCACAGCGAGAGCGACGAAGTGATGGCTTCGTAGGCAACCGTCGCCCGGACGTTCTGAAATTCGAACTCCTGATCGAACTCGTCGGCACCCGAGAACCTCAGGTAGCTGGCCATCGCGGCCACCCGGCCGATCTTGAGGCCGCCGGTCCCCCCAAACCCCGTTATCGTGTTGGACCACTCGCTGCGGCTGGCTGCTGACGCACCTACGAACCCATTGCCGGTGAAGCCAAGACAAGTCTGTGCCGCGAGCGGGCTGGTGGCGGCCGGCACCAATACGGACGAGGCCAGCAGCAGGCGTCTCAACAGCACCGCAACAGGTCTGTGGTGCCGTGCCGCCACCGTCGTCCCTCCGCTGCTTGATTCCTGCATCTCATCTCGCCGGGCACTCTCCGGAGGGAGCAGTGTTGACAATGACAACCGAAGCGAGCACGGCCTTCTGCTGGTCCTGCCATCACGGTAGCATCAGCTACCAAGCGGCGCGAGTCGCGAGCTTTGCTGCAGTTGGCGTGTGGCACGACTGCGCCCTATCGAACTGGCCCGCCGGGCAGATGCTGCGCATGAAACTGCGGTGGACAGAGACTGCGCCGCTTGTCTGTCGCTATTGAACGCCCTACGAGGCAACCGCTTCTTGGCATCGCAATGACGCAGCGCCCGCGGCCAAGAATCCACCGCTAACGCAACCACCCTCGCGGGGGACGGCTGCGCCGAAGCCATGATCAGGTCTGGCGGTGGATCTAGCGCCGAGTGGATCTAGCGCCGAGGCCCGGTTCGCACCAAGCAATGCGACACTAGTAGCCCATGCTTGTCGGCTCGTTCCTACGCCTGTCGTTGCTGCTGCTGGCCGCGCTGGCGGCCCAGTGCGCCAACGTCGAGCAGGTCACGATCCTGCATCTCAACGACCTGCACGCTCGACTGCTGCCTGACGAGCAGGGCCGGGGAGGGTTCGCACACGTGGCGACGGCGATCGCGGCAGAGCGCTCCAAATCCGAGAACGCCATCGTGCTGCATGCGGGCGACATGGTGCAGGGCTCGCCGGTTTCGACGATCTTCGAAGGAACCCCCGTGTTCGAGGTCGCGAACAGGCTCGGCTTCGACGCCCACTGCCTCGGCAACCACGAATTCGACTACGGCTGGGAGAAGATCGCCGAGTTCCAGCGTGTCACGGACGCTCCGATCCTAGCTGCTAACGTCCTCAACGCCGAGGGCGAGCGACTGGTGCCGCCGACCGCGGTGCTGACGGCAGGCGATCTTCGGATCGGGGTCGTCGGAGCCTTGACAGCCGGCTTGGCCAGACTGATCAAGCCCGCGCAGGCGGGCCCCTGGCGCGCGACTGCTCTTGTGGAGTCCTTGCGCGAACCAGTCGCCGAGATGAACGCAAGAACCGATCTCGTCGTCGTCCTCGGACACCTTTTTGACGACGAAGACGAAGCGATCCTGCGCGGACTGCGGGATGTTGACGTGCTCGTGGGCGGGCACGACCACGGGGGCCGGGACACGGAGCTCTTGATCGACGGGCGGATCGGCGTCAAGCTGCGCCCCTATGGACGCGAACTCGGGCGTCTCGAGATTGCATTCGACCGCGACGCGGGACGGGTCGTGCAGCACCGCTGGCGGCGAATCCCGATTTCCCAAGACCGCTTTCCGGCCAATCCCGACATCGCGGCCCTCGTCGATCAATGGGAGTCCAAAGTCTCCGAGCTGGTAGACGTCGAGATTGCCGAGTGCGTCCGCGCTCTGGGCCGGGACGATGTCAAACGCATCATCGAGCGGGCCCTGCGCGAAACGACCGGAGCGCAGATCGCCTTCATGAACCGCGGGGGCGTGCGCGACTCTTTGGCGGAGGGCACCGTGATGGCGCGCCACATCTGGAACATCCTGCCCTTCGACAACGCGCTGGTAGAAGCCACCGTCCGAGGCGACCGACTGCCCGAAGAGGCTCGCGCCGGTCAAGACATCGAGCCCGGCCGCACGTATCGCTTCGTGACCAACGACTACGTGGCGGGGCTGCCCGAATTCGCCGGGATCGATTTCACAGCCCGCGAGCTAACGCTGCGCGACGCGGTCCTGGACTGGGTCAAAGCACGCGCACGGGTCCCCTGACCCGCACGGCCGCGCTCTGGCGGGACCTTACTGGCCTCGACGCTCCTTGTCGTACGGAGCGCCAGTGCCGGAAGAGCCCAAGAAGAACTTCCGCCCGTCCTCGAAAGTCACATCGCGCCCGTTGGCGCGGTTGGAACGATCCTTGGCCTGGTAGCCGTCGACCACGATCACCTGTCCGATCTTGATGGTGTCGCGCTTGAGCCCTCTCCGCAGCAAGCTGTTGGGCGTGCCGCCCTCTACCATCCAGATTTCCTTGCCGCCGGACTCGTCGGTGACCTCAAGGTGGATCCACGTGTGCGGATTCACCCATTCCACGCGGACGACCGGCCCTTTGAGAATGAGCGGGCGGTTCGGATCGAACTCGGCGCCAAAAGCGTGGTGCGCATTGACCGGCACGACACCCGCCAGCAGCAACCCCAATGCCACCGCCACGGCCTGCAGCCGAATCATCCCTTCTTTGTTGATCATTGCTGTTGTTCCTCGCTTGTGAGCCGTTCCGCCTAGTCGTCGGACTTGCCCAGCAGGTCTTGTTCCAATATGCGGGCTCCCCGCAAGATGCCTTCGAACGAGTAGTTGGCTTCGTGGCAGGCGTACTCGTAGACCCTGCTCTCGCTGGCCGGCCAAACGTACTCGCCGCTCCAAGGCTCCGTCCACACCGTCGGATCCTCGACCGTGAACTGGTAGCGCAGGGTCTTGTCGTCGATGCGCGAGAAGCGCTCGACCACGTGCAGGTTGCGCGAAGCCCCCGACAGTGCCGGGCGGTCGCTGAAGTTGGTCGTGTCGACCACCAGAGTGTCGCCCTCCCAATGCCCTATCGAATCGCCGAGCCAGCCGCGGACGTCCTCAGGGGCATGCTCGGAATTCAGCCGGATGATGCGCGCGTCATGCACCATCTCAACCAAGATCATGACGTACTCGTCGGTCTGTACGATCCGCTTCAGGTTGTTGTACAGCACCGGCAGCATGGGCGGGCCTCCGGTCGAGCCGAACCCCAGCAAGCAGCGCTCCGCAAGCGGCCTCAGCTCGGGATCGTCATAGGGGCCCGGTTCGAGACCTTCCTTGATCCACCAAGCTTCGCCCTTGTTCGGGCGGCTGCGCTTGCGCCGCTCGGCGACCCGTGCCTTGGCCTCCGGCGTCATCTCCGGCTGGCGCCCGTTCTTCGGATCGGTAATGATCGAGGTGCGCCATTTCCCGTCGATCTTGAAGGCCCCGCTGCCCCGGTCGATCCAGAACGAGTTGTAGCCCCCGACGTTGCCGGCGGCGCCGGTAGAACCATCGCCGCCTTCCGGAGGCGCTCCCCGGTCGGGGTCGGTAGCCGCGTTGCGGCGGGCCATGTACTCCGCCTCCTTGCGGGCGATCTCCTGCGCTTCCTCGTCGGTGAGCGTGAGCTTTTCGCCGAACTTGGCCGGGCGCTGCAACGGCGTCAGGGTCGCGATGTCATAGGTCCCGGACAGGTCTGGCCGCTTGGCAGCGGCCTGCGAGTCGTCGGCTGCCCAAACGGGCGCGACGACCATCGCCAACGCGGCGATGAGCAAGATACGATTCGACATGACAGATCTACCTCCTTTCTGAGGGCCGGAACCTCGCGCACGAGCCCGACCCCGCGGCATGCTTGCGGCCGAACAGGTCCCCGCTGCGCACGTCGGACATGGCGGCTACCTCTCCAGCGGGTGGCGACGATACTCGCCGAAGAGCAGCTCCTCGACGAACTCGACGCACTTGAAGTCCATCAGGCGGGCGCCCTTCTCCACGCGCCGGTACAGCGGCATGGAAATCTTCCACGGACGCGTGAAGACCTCCGGGTCGGAGATCTCCGCCTCGTATTGGATGTGATACGGAGAACTGAGGGTGTACCGCTCGGTGACGCGCAGCTGGTTGCTGTGGTGCGTGCCCGACCGGTCGAACCAGGTCTGGTCGCTCAGCCCGGTGACCTCTACGACCAGAGTGTCGCCTTCCCAACGTCCCACGGACTGGCCCATCCAGGCATCGGTCTCGGCCGGGCCGACGTCGTGCATGTAGATCTCGCGCACGGCACCGGCGAATTCGTAGGCGATGAACACCGAATCTTCGTTCTGGAAGATCTGGAACGGGAACGGCATGTAAGTGGCGCGCGGCACTCCCGGCAGGTAGCACTTCACCTCCGGGTCCCGCTCGATCCAGTGGGCTCGGTTGTCTTCCCGCCGCTCGGCCGCTTCGGGCTTGTACGGGATCTTGCCGCCTTCCACCACACCCATGCCGCCAGGCACGGCGCCCACGGCGCCGAGCGGCAATACGGGCACGGCGGGCAGCGGGCCGTGCGGACCATCCCGGAGCATCATCGCGGGACGCGCCATGTGGCGCTCGATGTCATAGTTGGCAGTGTTCAGGGCCTGCCAGATGCCGTTAAGGTCCGGCTTGCCGTTGGCCAGGCGGGACGGTTCGAAATCGGCCGACTGGGCCCACACTGGCAGGGCCGCGGCCGAGAATGCAAATGCGATCGCAAGCAGTCGGGTCACAACATCACGCATGATACCGCTTTCTGCACCCGAGAATCACCCGCCAGAAAAGCTCGCGAGACGGCGCAGCCACATCTCGGCCCTCGACACCGCTCGTCAATCCCCGCGGACAAACTTCTGGATCCTGCCATTCACCGTTTCGGCGGCGTAGATGGCCCCGTCTCTGTCCACCGCGATGCTATGCACCTGGTGCAGCTGCCCCGGCTCCGAACCGTCCGAGCCGAACCAGCCGAGCACCTTTCCATCGAGCGACAGCTTCGAGATCCGCCCCAGGTCCCCGTCGCACATCCACAGCACATCGGCACGCCGGTCGTAGGCCAGATTCCAGGGCGTGCCGAGGCCGTTCCACGTGGCCAGCTGCTTGCCATCGGTGTCGAAGACCTGGATGCGCTGGTTGCTGCGATCCACGGCATAGAGCCGGTCCCGGCTGTCCAAAACGACGCCGTGGACGACGTCGAACTGGCCGTCTGCGGTGCCCGGCCCGCCCCAATGCTTGACGTAAGTGCCGGAGGCGTCGTACTTGACGATGCGAGCGTTGCCGTAGCCGTCGGCGATGTAGACGTTGCCCTCGCTGTCGTGCGCCACTCCCGCAGGGAGATTGAATGCGTAGGGAGCTTCGTTGCTCCCAAGGCTCGCGGCGAAACCGCCGATCATCAACAGCGTTCGGCCCGCGGCAGAGTACTTGTACACGGCGTGCGAGTCGCGCGCGACCAGCCAGATGCCGCCGTCCGGTCCGACCGCCATGCCGTGAGCGGCGGCCTGATGGGTCGACAGGGTCTTGTCTTCCTTCCAAGACTGGATCAGGCTGCCATCGCTGGAGAACTGGATGAGCGGGTGGGAACCCCGGTTGTAGAACCAGACACCGCCTTGGTGATCGACCGCGACAGCCATGCCCTGGCCCGACACGTAGCCGTCCGGCAGCTCGCCCCAGCCGACAACAGGCTTGTACCGCAACTCAGGCTGGGCCTCGAGCGGCGGCACCAGCATGACGAGGCCTGCAACGACCACGAGGAGCAACTGGACCGCGTTGAGGCAAGCAGAGCGACATGACCGCCTCGGGCAGAATTCGCTGGGCATGCGCGGGAGCATAGCAAATGCTTGGCGCCACGTGGCCGCCCGAGCTTCGACACAGTGTGCAGAGAAACGCTGGACGCGCCGCTGTTGCATCTAGGCATCCCAGTTATGCATCGTGATGCACTGGGTATATGATTAGATGCGTGAGAACCACGCTGAACATTCACGACGGACTATATGCCGATATCAAGAAACTGGCCAAAGAATCCAACATGAGCGTCTCGGCGCTCATTCACGACTTCCTGCTCGAGTCCTTCACTCGGCGTGAGAACAGGAAACGTGACCCTGTCGAGCTCCCGGTGTATCACGGCACCGGAACTCAACCGGGCGTTGACATCACCGACAATGCTGGCCTACTAGCGATCATGGAGGACGACGGCGATGGTCCTGCCTGACGTCAATGTCTTGATCGCGGCCTATCGAGTCGATTCCCTCGAGCATGAACGGTGCCGCACTTGGCTCACATCAGTTGTGAACGGGGATCATGCGTTCGCGGTCTCTGAACTCGTCCTCAGTGGTTTCCTTCGGATCGTCACCAATCCCCGGGTGTTCAAGGATCCAGCTACGTTCGCCAGTGCGCTTGAGTTTGTCAACACGATTAGGGATTTGCCTCACTGCGTTGACTTACGCCCGAAGGAGCGCCACTGGCGAATCTTCACCAGCCTGTGCCGGCAGGCCGAAGTCAGAGGCGACTTGGTCTCGGATGCGTACCACGCAGCCCTAGCCATTGAGTCTGGTTCGGAATGGATCACATTGGACGGCGATTTCGCACGGTTCCCTGGACTGAACTGGAGCCGTCCGCCACAACTTCGCCAAGTGATCCATCAAGTCGTTGAATCGCGGTAATCTCTCGGACCGTTCGCGCCTCGCTCGCCACACGGACGGCTGCAAGAAACGACTACCTCGAAAGGCAGTTCCGCGGCTGAATCTGATTCTCGTGTGTTCCGGCGCCGCAAGCACCAGGCGGCATTGATCCGGGTATTCCGGGCAGAGGCATCGCTCGCGGGCAGATCACCGCCCTGCAGAACACCGTCACCAGCGCGACCTTCACCTCAACCTGTGATTTCGCGTTCCGTGGGTCAACCAGTTGTGCCGAGCAGCTTCTCGGAGCATTGCACCGGCCGCCCGGAAACCGATACGCTAGGAATTCGCCATGGTGAAGACCGAACGCGAGTTCGCGGCCGACATCGTGCAGGTCGGCAAGCTGGTCTACGACAAGGGGTGGGTCGCCGCCAATGACGGCAACATCTCGATCCGCCTCGACGACGAGCGCATCATGTGCACGCCGACCGGGGTGTCGAAAGGCATGATGCACGTGGACGACATCATCATTGTCGACTACGACGGCAACAAGATCTCTGGCCGCCTCGAGCGCACATCCGAGATCAAGATGCACCTGAAAATCTACGAATTGCGCCAGGACATCGATTCGGTGGTGCACGCGCACCCCCCCGTGGCGACAGGCTTTGCGGCGGCGGGCCGAGCTCTCGACACCGCGCTGCTGCCGGAAGTCGTGATCGGTCTCGGCTGCGTGCCGCTGGCGGACTACGGCTTGCCCGGCACGGACGCGCTGACCGAGCCGATGCTGCCTCTAATCCCGCAGTACGACGCGCTGCTGCTGGGCAATCACGGCGCGGTGACGTACGGCAAGGATGTCATGCAGGCATTCTTCCGCATGGAGACTGTCGAACTCTTCGCCCGCATCAATTTCGTCGCCGAGATGCTGGGCGGAGCGCGCGCGCTGCCGCGCTTGGAAGTCGACAAGCTGTTCGAGTCGCGGGGCCGCTACGGCGTCGCCTCGCGAGCGGTGCAGCAACCCGGCTGCCCGGTCTCGGCCGAGGATGTGCCCGGACAGGCATCGGGTGCATCGATCGGCGACAATGGTATTTTCGTGACCCGGGACGAATTGGTCCAACTGCTGGAAGAAGCGATCCGGGCCAGAGGAGGTTAATTGACTCATGGGTGAGGCTCTAGGACTAATCGAGACGCGCGGATTCGTTTCCTTGGTGGAATCCGCCGACGCCGCGGTCAAGGCTGCCAACGTCACGTTGGTGGGTTGGGAGAAGATCGGCTCGGGTTACGTCACCGTCCTGATGCGCGGCGACGTGGCCGCGGTCAAGGCTGCGACGGACGCCGGCGCGGCGGCCGCACGCCGCGTTGGCGAGCTGATCTCGGTCCACGTCATCCCGCGGCCGCACACCAACCTGGACCAGATCTTTACGATCTCGCCTTCCGACTAGGCCGTACCTGCGGCTGAATCCCGCAGCGGAGAATCTGTCAAATGATCCTTGCGCGCGTCGTTGGCAACGTGGTGGCCACGCGCAAGGATGCGCGGCTGGAGGGCAAGAAGCTGCTCGTCTTGCAGCACCTCACGCCCGTCGGCGCGCCCCGCGATCAATACGTGGTCGCCCTGGACACGGTCGGGGCCGGCGACGGGGAGCGGGTGCTCTGCGTGGCCGGAAGCTCGGCCCGCATGGCTTCGGGCATGAAGGATACCCCGGTCGATACGGCGATCGTGGGCATCGTCGACGAGATCAGCATGTTGCCGGGAGAGAGCTGATGCGGCTGGCACGCGTGGTGGGCAACGTCTGCGCAACTGTCAAGGATCCCCAGCTGGAGGGCCTGAAGCTGCTACTGCTGCAGCCCGTTGACGCCGCCGGGGCAGATGCCGGCACGCCGTTTGTCGCGCTCGACGCGGTGGGCGCAGGCGCCGGGGAGACCGTCTACTGGTCCGGTCGGCGCGAGGCTTGCCTTGCGTTTGACCCGCAAGTGCCTTCCGACGCCAGCGTGACCGGCATCGTCGACTCCATCGCGGGACAGCGGTGATGCTGCTCAGCAAGGTCGTGGGCGAGGTTGTCGCCACGCAGAACCACGTCACGCATGACGCGCTCAAGCTGCTCCTGGTCCGGCAGATCGACCGGGCCGGCGCCGAGCACGGCGCACCGCTCGTGGCAGTAGACACGCTAGACGCGGGAGTCGGCGACACAGTCTTGCTGACGCTCGACGGCTGGGCGGCGATGACCGCCGTCAAGCGCGCCAAGGCACCCATCGACGCCGCCGTCATCGCGATCGTGGACTCGGTCGACTGGCTCGAGGCCGAGCCGGCCCAAGCCGACGGAGGGAGGCGCTAGACGGAGGATGATCCCCGAAAGCACCCCCAAGATTCGTAGCGATTCAGGAACTGAACCGATCGGTGGGATTAGATAGGCATCCTCAAACGATCAATTCGGGAACTCGACCGAGGATGGTATCGATACCGGCCAGCAGCAGTTCCAGCTTGGCCCGGGGTAGCTTTCCGACTCGATCTATGAGCACACGCTTGTCGATAGCCACTATCTGAGACACGTTCGCAACTGAGTCTTTGGGCAGTCCTGTCACACCTGACAGCAGGCGCACATTGCCCGGGGCGTCAGCCCAGCGAAGATTGCTTGTAACTGGGACGCAAACTACCGTTCCGATCCGGCTTCGATTCAGGTCGTCGCACTGAACGACAACAACCGGTCTGCGCAGGCCGGGACCAGATCCTGTTGGCGTTCCCAGATCAGCCCACCAGACTTCCCCCTGCCCGATCACCACTCGGATCGCTCCAACACTTCTTTGCTCGCTGCTTGAAGGAAACCATCTGGTTCAGTATCGACATCCGCGCAGACACGATTCATCGCCTGGGTCACTTCATCCGAGGCATGACGCGCTAAGTACTCGGTCAAGGCGACAGCGAACAGCGCGCTGCGGGACCTTTGTTCCTGCCGTCTCTGCCGCTCTGCCCGCTCGAACAGGGCATTGGGAATCGAGATGGCAACTTTCATACCATCAGTATAACCAAGTGCGCGGGTTGAGCTGCAAGGCTGGGCTGAAGAGCCCTTCAGCTCCACCTGGCTTCTGGCGAATCTCTCGGCTGTCCATGCCATCCGGCTCTTGCCCCGGCATATCAGCTCCTGTGTCCGATCCGTGACCTCAACCACGCGCCTCGAAGCGTCTCGTGCAGAACCGCAGTGGTGTTACCTCCCGCGCCCTGCTTCGCGGCGATTGGATTCGTACTGGAAGTCGCTTGGGTTGATACGATGACGAATTATGCGGCGGGTTAGCCGTCGGTGTTTTCTGGCCGCCGCGACGGCGCAGAGAGCCGCCAGAGGGGTAGGCCGGGGGACGCGCCTGCAAGTCCGTTCGACCGAATTCCAAGACGGGCTGACGGGGCGCGACATCACTCGCTTGACCGACCCGGCAGTCTTGCACCACCTGCCCGGCTCGAACCTTAGGTGCGTCGCGCGAAACAACGCCTTCGTGCTGGTTGCCGCCGAGCACGGCGGCGTGAGGCACTTCCACCGCCTAGATTTCAAGCGCGAACGCCTGATCCAGCTCACCGAAGGAGAGGCCGTCCACCCCTACGCCGCGCACCTGCGGCGCAACGACCGCAGCTTCTACTACCTCCAAGGCAACGACCTGCTACAGGCAGACCTCCAAGGCGGCGGGAGGCGAAGACTGTTCGCCTGCCCGGACGGCTGGGCTCTAACGGGCGACCTGGAGATTTCCGGTGGTGAGCGCTATGCCGCATTGATCGAAATCGCGGCAGACCATGTCGAGCCGACGCCAGAGCGGCAGTTCGCCCGCGAGCCGCATTGCCGCGTGCGCATCGTCGAGATCTCGCGCAACCCCTCCCGCAGCAAGAACTGGGTGGCAGCGGAGGAGCGCCGCTGGCTCTCGTCTCCGCGCTTCCGCCCTTGGAGGTCACAGCTGCTTTATGCCCGCGAGGGGCCTTGGCGCAACGTTCGCCGCCGGCTGCAACTGGTCAACCTCGATGGCAGCGGCAAGACGAGCCTCCGGCCGGCGAGGGCGGCCGAGCGCATCGGAGCATCGTATTGGACCGCCGACGGGGGCCATCTTCGCTTCGTGCATTTTCCGGACGGCGACAATTGGACGGCCGGTATTCGCAGCATTCAGCCGGAAACCGGCGAGGAGACGGCCGACACCCCGTGCTCGGGTTTCGACTGGATGACCCGAAACGCGGACGGCACCGCGATTATCGGCGCGAGCCGGCGCCCTTCAGGCCCCAATATCTACGTGCTGTTCCCTCGAATGCGGCGCGAAATCACGCTATGCGAGCACCTAAGCAGCCTCAAGCCGTACCCGCTGGCAGGTACCGACAGGTCTGACCCGCGCGCGGCAGCGCCGGCACCAGCGCTGGCGCCGGACAGTACAACAGTCTACTTCTCCTCGGACTGGGAGGGGCTGCCGGCGGTGTACCGGATGCCGATCGACGACTTGGTCGAGACGATGCCGGGATGACAGCCGACGAGGTCAAGGGCCGGCCGCGAGCCAAGTGGCATGCGCGGGCCGATAAGATTTGACATCCCGCACCATCCCGGATAGGTTGGAATCTCAAGCCCTTGGCGACCCTAGCTCCCATCTTCCGGGAAACCGAAATCCTGCTCACCGGAGCGAACGGTTTCCTGGGCAAAGTCATCCTTGCGCTGCTGCTGGACCGTTTCCCCGAGGTGAAGCGGATCCACGTGCTGGTGCGGCCTCGCTCCGATCTGTCATCCGCGGATCGGTTCGCGCAGGAAGTCCTCGACTCCCCGCCCCTGCAACCGCTTGTGCGAAGCGCCGGTCGCAAAGCCGTGCAAGAGCGCATCAACGTCCTGTCGGGCGATGTCTCGACAAGCCTCGCCGGGCTCCCAGCGGATCAGGTGGGCGAGCTCGCCGGTCGGGTTGGCCTCGTGCTCAATTGCGCGGGCCTGGTCGAGTTCTTCCCGCCGCTGGACCTGTCGCTGCGGGCGAACGTCGATTCGGTCGAGCGCCTGCTCGAACTCTGCAGCCAGCTCAATGCCAAGCTGCTGCACGTCTCCACCTGCTACGTGGCCGGCGAATCCGACGGCTTGGTGGAAGAGACCGAAGCGGTGCTCGGCTACTATCCGCGACGGTCGGGGCCGCAGGACACCAGTTTCAGCGCCGCCTCCGTGTTGGCGGACTGCCACCAGGCAGCGGCCGCGGCCGGTGATGGCCTGCAAGTGGCCGAACGCGCAAGTGCGCTCACCGAGCTGGGCCGCGTCCAAGCCGCCAAGTGGGGCTGGGTCAACACCTACACCTTCTCGAAGAGCCTCGGCGAGCAGATGCTGGCGTCCCAGGACGAAGTGCCGTACGCCATCGTGCGCCCGGCCATCGTCGAGAGCGCGCTGCACTACCCGTTCCCAGGCTGGATCGAGGGCGGTCGCACTGCCGCGCCGCTAGCACTAATGGCTCTCGGCGGCCTGCTGGACTGGCCCGCCCGACCGGATCTGAGCTTGGAGATCGTGCCGGTGGACTTGGTTGCCGCCGGAACTCTCGCAGTGGCGGGCGCGTTGCTGTCCGGAAGATCCCAACAGGTCTACCAGCTCGCCAGCTCGGACGTAAACCCATATCCCCTGGCGGACCTGATCAGCCTGCTCTGCGACGAGGCCCGAGCGAACGGGAACCAAGTCCGGAAACCGCCTCTGTGGCTCGATCCCCTGCCCCGGCTGCGCTTTCTCAGCGCGGTCGAAGCCGAGCGTCGGCGCAAAACGCAGCGCTCACGCATCAAGCTCATCCAAGGCCTGCTGGAGCGCGCCGGCCAGAGCGAGCGGGCCTCGCAACTGCGGATCTTGGAACTGCAGATGGGATTTCATGAAGAGACGTTCCGGCAATACACGCCGTTCATCCTCGACCATCGCTACGTGTTCGAAGCGGTCAACATCAGGCGGTGCTACGAGCAACTCGACGCCGCGGATCGCGACTTGCTGCCGTGGAACCCAGAAGCGATCAATTGGCCGGAATACTGGCGCAATTGCCAGATTCCAGGCATCCGGCAATGGGTGCAGCCCGAAGCGGTGAGACAATGGGCTTTCCAACTCTAGGCGTGCCACCACTGAGGAGTTGCGGACCATGAGGACAGTTGACCTGCGCAGCGACACGGTCACCCGCCCCACTCAGGCGATGCGGCAGGCCATGTTCCAAGCCGATGTAGGCGACGACGTCTTCGGCGAAGACCCGACCGTGAACTTGCTCGAGCAGCGCGCGGCCGAGTTGGTGGGCAAGGAAGCGGCCCTGTTCGTGCCGTCGGGCACGATGGGAAACCAAGTTGCCATGGCCGCGCATACCTCGCCCGGAGACGAGGTGATCTGCGACGAGCACTCGCACGTGGTGCTGTACGAAATGGGCACGCTGGCGCGCTTCTCCGGGTGCCTGCCGCGCGCGGTGCCGACGAGCGCCGGGATCCTCGACTGGCCCGCGATCAGCTCGCGCTTGCGGGCCGCGTCCGACCACTTCAGCGGAACCGGCCTGATCAGCCTTGAAAACACCCACAACTACGCTGGCGGGCGCGTTTACCCAATGGAGACTCTGCGTTCCATCCGGGCTGAGGCGCTAGCCGCCGGAGTGCCCGTCCACATGGACGGAGCACGCGTGTTCCACGCGGCCGCGGCCCTCGATGTCAGCCTGCAGGAAATCGCGGTCAACGCAGATTCGTTGACTTTCTGCCTGTCCAAGGGGCTGGGCGCGCCGGTAGGCTCGCTGCTGACGGGCAGCCAGTACTTCATCGAACAGGCACGGCTGGTGCGCAAGGCCCTGGGCGGGGGCATGCGCCAAGCCGGCGTGTTGGCTGCGGCCGGGCTGGTTGCGCTCGAGCAGAGCCCGGCCAACATCCCCGCAGCCCACGCCAACGCCAAGTTCTTGGCCGAGTCGCTGGCGAAGGTTCCGGGCGTCTCCGTCAACCCAGCCGAGGTGGAGACGAACATCGTCTTCTTCGACATCTCGGGCACCGGCCTGACGAACGGCGAGTTCACAGCCTCCTTGCGAGAGGACGGCGTGCTGGCCCTCGGCCTGGCACCGGGCCGGATTCGGATCGTGACGCACCAAGACGTCGACCGCGCCGACTGCGAGCGAGCCGTAGAGGTAATCGAGGCAACCTGTGCCGCTCCAGCGGCCCGCCGTTGAGTACCGCATGTTGTTATTGCGCCACGTTGCGTCCTTCCTGGTTCTGGCGACAATCTGCGGCCTGCAGGCACAGGAGCTGTTCGACGCCTCGCCCGGAAGCCCGCTGCGCTTTCATCCCAGCGACCGCGCCGTACTGGCGGACGACAGCAACCGCAGCGATTTCGAATGCCAAGTGGTGCCGCAGTCGCCTCTCCTGGGTTTCGACCTCAAGTTCACGGCCGGGTACGTGGTTCGAGTGCCCGCCCGCACCGTTGGGGCCGCCGGAGACAGCGTGCGCATCCTGTTCCGCGTCAAGCCTGCCGGTGCCGCTCGCGCCCCGGCTGTTTACTTCCGCCAGAATTTCGACATCCCGCACGTCTCCGCCGACGGCGGCACGGCTGCCTTCCCGGGGCGTTTCGTCGTCGGGCCTGGGCAGTACCAGATCGATTGGCTGATGCGGAACCAGCAGGGCCGGGTCTGTTCGGCGCATTGGACAGCCGATGCCCACATGCCCTCCCGCACAGCGCTGCTGGCTGCGGCGGCACCGACGAACCTGATCCGGCCCTACCGCGAGCACACCTTTGCGGACGAGCCGCCCGTGGCGCGGGCGACAGAATCGCCCGGCGGGTTGCACATCGCACTGCTGGTCAACCTGGCGCCGCTGGACCGCAACCGCTTCAAGCTCACCGCCCATGAAATCGAGAGCCTCGTCGCGATGCTCCGCACCTTCCACCGCGAGCCCGGCCTGGGGCTCTTCAGCCTGACCGCCTTCCATGCGTACAACCGGCAGGTGGTTTATACAGTCGAGCGCCAGCCGCGGCTGGACTTCGCAGCCTTTGGAAGGGCCATCGAGTCCATGCCCGCAGGCGTGGTCGACGTGGTCGCCCTGGCGGACGAGGACGGCGACGAGCACTTCCTCTCGTCTCTGCTCAACAGTACCTTTGACGCCGCGCGCGAGCGTCCCGATGCGGTCGTGATCATGGGGCCGAAGATCGACCGCGACGCCGCGATCGCGCCGGAGTTGCTAAACATCGTGGCCCGGCCCGGGGCGATCTTTCAGTTTTCCTTCAATCGCAACCCGCGCAGCTATCCGTGGCCCGGGGCGATCGAGGCGGCACTGCGGCCATTCGGGTTGGTCCATTCCAACGTGACCCGCCCGCAGGACTTCAGCCGAGCCTTGGCCGGTTTCTTGGACGCGATGGGCGCCTCTCCCTCCGACGCGCGCGCCGAAGTTGCCGGTCCCCCGGCAAACTGACACCCGCGGCGGCGATAATGTTTGCTGTCATGCGCTTCCCGCTCTGCCTGCTTGCAATCGCGACGGCCTTTCCGGCCGCGGCCCAAACCGCATCGGAACAGCCCAACATCGTGTGGATCTTCTCCGAGGACCAGTCGGACCACTACGGGCCGTTCCAAGCCGCCCTTGCCAAGACGCCCAACATTGACCGGATGGCGCTGGAGGGCGCGAAGTTCACGCGCGCGTTCGTGACCGCACCGGTCTGCTCTCCGTCGCGATCAGCCTTGGTCACGGGGATGTACCAGACGACGATCGGAGCGCATAATCACCGCAGCGGAAGGGGAGATCTCAAGATCAGGCTCCCGGGCGACGTAGAACCGGTTCCGGCGATCATGCGCCGGACGGGCTACTACGTCACCAACGGCCGCTACGGCGATGACGGGACGCTCTCCAAAGGCAAGACGGACTACAACTTCGAATACGCCGCGAACCTATACGACGGCGCTGACTGGGCGGGTCGCGCCAGCGGCCAGCCGTTCTTCGCCCAGATCCAGTTGCGCGGCGGCAAGCGTCGCAACCAGCGCACGCTGGAGCCTCTCAAGGCAGTGCAGACCAACGGCATTGACCCCAAGAAGGTCAAGCTGCCGCCTTACTACCCCGATCACCCGCAGATCCGCAAGGACTGGGCGCAATACCTGGAGTCGATCGAGCACGTGGACTGGGAGGTCGGCGAGATCTTGGACAGACTCGAGCGGGAGGGAGTGGCTGACAACACGGTCGTGTTCTTCCTCACCGATCACGGTGTGAGCCATGCCCGCGGCAAGCAGTTCCTGAGCGAGGAGGGCACGCGCGTGCCGCTGGTGGTGCGGGCGCCGGGCAGGATCGAGCCCGGATTGGTGCGGGAAGACTTGGTAGCTCACATCGACGTCGCGGCGGCGTCGCTGGCGTTCGCGGGCATCGATGTCCCCGGCTGGATGGAAGGGCGTCCGCTGTTCGGCCCGCAAGCCAAGCCGCGCGAGTACGTTGTTTCCGCCAGGGATCGCTGCGACGAAACGGTTGACCGCATTCGCAGCGTGCGCACGGAGCGCTTCCGCTATATCAGAAACTTCGTGCCGGAGCGCCCGCACCTGCAGCCCAACCGCTACAAGGACGGCAAGGCGGTGATCCAGACTCTGCACAAATTGCGAGCAGACGGGTCACTGACGCCGAAGATCGAAGCGATGTTCTACGGCGAGCGGCCACAGGAGGAGCTTTACGACCTGCGAGAGGATCCCTGGGAGATGCGCAATCTTGCCGGCGACGACGCGCACGCCGCGACCCTGGCCAAGCTGCGCTCCACCTTGAAGGGGTGGATCGAGCAGACCGGCGACCGCGGCCAGGAATTCGAAGACGCGGCTCGCTACGGCTCGGACATGGCGGTCTACCTCAAGGGGCAGAACGGAGAGCAAGGCGAGATCCTCAAGCGCAACATCTCGGACACCGAGGCCTGGCGCGAGGCCCGCGCCAAGGCCCCTCGGTAGCCGGCCGGGCTGCCTGCCGCAGTGCGGCTACAATGTGCGCATGGGCGATCTCATCCACACTTCCAAGATCCGTATACACCAGGATCAGCCCCCCGAGCGCCGCGCCTACATCGAAGGCTTTGAAGAGCCGCTGGAATTCGGCGTTCACGGGGGGATCAAGCACTTCTACGGCATGGAGCCGAGGCGCGACCTTCCGGCCACGCTCGACCACATGGTCGCGGCGGTGGGCGGTTGACTGACCGGCACTCTGTCAGGGGCCCTGGCAGTCCGTAAGATTCCGAACCATCCCGATCGCGTACAGAGCGACATCGAGGGGGACATCGAAAACGTCGACGGTGTCATGCGCATCACGCGGATCCGCGTGCATTACCGCCTCAAGATCCCGGCAGGCACCCGCGACCGCGCGCAACGCGCGCTCGACACCCACCAGGTCAAGTGCCCGGCCGCGATGAGCGTGAAGGGATCGATCGACATCGAAACCAGCGCGGACATCGAGGAGATCTGAGCCGGCCCGGTCAGGGTCAGTGCTCTTTGTCGATGTCGCGGTGCTGCAGGCGCACCTGCCGGCCCGCGGCCGCGAAGCGCTTGGCCGCGGCTTCGGCGAGGTAGACCGACCGGTGTCGGCCCCCCGTACAGCCGAAGTAGATCGAAAGGTAGCTCTTGCCCTCAGCCGCATAGCGTGGCACAACGAATTCCAGCAGGCCCATGGCCCGCTCTAGGAACTCCGCCGTCTCCGAGTACGACTCGAGAAACCGCACCACGCCGGCATCCCTGCCGGTGAGATGCCGACATGCCGGCTCGTAGTTCGGATTCGGCAGGAAGCGCGCGTCCAAGACCAAGTCGCCGTCCAGCGGCGGTCCGTACTTGAAGCCGAAGCTGCCTACCGTCACCCGCAGGTCGGAATCGTCGGCCTGGCCTTGGAAAATCTCCAGCACCTTGCGCCTCAAGTCATGGACATTGAAGCGGCTGGTGTCAAGCTCGAGATCGGCCAGAGCCCGGATCGGCTGGAGCAACGCCCGTTCTGCGGCAACGCTCTCTGCAACGCTGGCTCCGCCCGCCGGATGGGGTCGGCGCGTCTCGCTGAAGCGGCGCTGCAACACTGCGTCGGCGGTTTCCAAGAACACCAAGCTGGCCGGCAGCGACTTCCGGATCTCCGCGAAGGTAGCCGGAAACCGGCTCAGTCCCGTGCCCTCGCGAATGTCCACCACGAGCGCCGCCCGGCCGCCGTCGTGCATGAGAGGGCCGGCCTCCGCAAACGGCTTCATCAAATCAACCGGCAAGTTGTCGACGGTATAGAATCCCGCGTCCTCGAGCGCTCGCAGCACGGTCCCCTTGCCCGAGCCGCTGAGGCCGGTCACTACCACCAGGCGAGCCTGGGCAACGCGCGCGAGGCCCCCGGGCCCGCCTTGCACGGCTAGCTGCCCTCGACCAGTTCCGCGGCGCCGTCGCGCCGTCGCAGCAGGACATTGATCTTGCCGCTGCCGGCATCCCGATACGAGACGTAGTCCCGGTCTCCGTGCTCAAGCAGCAGGACCGCCTCGTCCTCGGTCATGGGCTTCGATTCCACCGCTCGCGAGCGCACGATGCGCGAGGGCGTGGGAAGCGTCTCGTCAGGCGGCTCGCTGGCCGACGCCCGCCGCATGGAGTCCGCTACGACGACCGACGGCACGTCGCGCTGCGTGCCCGGCCGGTGCGTGTCGATGATCTTGTGCTTGTTGCGCACGGCCTGCCTTTCGAGCTTGTCCAGCGCGGCGTAGACAGCGGCGAAAGTTGTGCTGCCCGTGCCGGCCACGACCAATGTGTGGCGCAGGGCGCGCAGCATGACTTCCGCCTCGCAGAGATGGCGCTGCTGCGACAGCCTCACGTGGGTCTCGAGATCGTTGCGCCGGGTCAAGATCCGCTGGATCTTGGCCAACTTGCGCTCGACCTTTGCGCGCTCGCGCTCTGTCAAGTCCGCCTTGCGGCCCGAGTACTCGATTCTCATCTCGCACCCCTTCCCGCCCAGCCGGCAGCGGCGGCGAATCCTGGCCGCAATCGCAGCAGCCCGGTGCCACGGCCCTCGCCGATCGGGCGGATCCTAGGTTCAAGTTGGGTTGAACGTGACGGATTTCGCATCGGACTTAGAGTATAGCAGCGTACTAACTTTCCTATTGATAACGAGTTACGGACTAGCACTGCACTCGTCGGATGTCGGCGAGCGCAGGCCGGTGGTAGGATGCTGATTCTCTCGATGTGGCGTTCATATCTTCTGACGTACCCGTTCTTGGCGGTCTATGTCCTGCTGGTGGTGCCCGCATTCGTACCGATCACTTGGGCCACGGGATCGATCCGACCGATCTATTGGATGGCCCAGCAAGGCTGTCGCCTCGCATTCCGGCTCAGCGGCGTGCGGCTGCGCGTGCTGGACCGCCAAAGGGCGTTCGCGCATCCGTGCTGCGTGTTCGTGGCAAACCACGTCAGCAACCTTGAGGCGCCTGCGCTATTCGCGATCCTGCCGCGCATCGCCGTGATCATGAAGGAATCTCTCGGCCGCATCCCGCTGCTCGGATACGCCATGCGCCTGGGGGGCTTCATCTGCGTTGACCGCAGCGCGAAGGACTCGCGCAAGAAAGCCCTGGACGAGGCCTTGCGGACACTCCGGGGCGGAATCTCGATGCTGATATTCCCGGAGGGCACGCGCAACCCCTCCGGGCCGCTGCTGGCCTTCCGGCCGGGTCCATTCCAACTGGCGATCGGAGCCGGAGTGCCGGTGGTGCCGATCACAATTCACGGAGCCCAAGCGCTGATGCCACGGGGTACGACGTATATGCGGCCGGGGGTCGTCACGCTGGCATTTCACCCGCCAGTCCAAACAACCGGACTGACCGAAAAGGACCGCTTGGACCTGATGACCCAAGTCCGCGCTTGCATGCAAGCCGCGATCGATGCCGATCCGCCCTAGCGCCGACAGGGTGACCAGTGCGCCCCTACGCCAGCAAGCTGCGGACCACGTTACCGCGAACATCGGTCAGCCGAAAATCGCGCCCTTGGTGCCGGAACGTGAGCTTGGTGTGGTCTAGGCCCAGGCAGTGCAGGATGGTGGCCTGGAGGTCATTGACAGCGACCGGATCCTCGGCGACCTCCAGGCCCAGTTCGTCGGTTTGCCCGACGGCACAGCCCGGACGGACCCCGCCGCCCGCCAACCACATGCTGAAGGCAAGTCTGTGGTGGTCCCGCCCGCGGCTTTCTTCGCGACTGGGGGTGCGGTCCTCGACCATCGGAGTGCGCCCGAACTCCCCGCCCCAGACGACCAGAGTGGAATCGAGCAAGCCTCGTTCCTTCAGGTCGGCCACCAGTGCAGCGGACGGCTTGTCGGTGGTAAGGCACTCCTTCTCGATGCCTTTCTTGAGCTCGGCGTGATGGTCCCAACTGGAATGAACGATCTGCACGAAGCGCACGCCGCGCTCGACCATGCGCCTGGCCAGCAAGCAGTTGCGCCCAAATTGGGCGGTTTCCTTCTCGTTGACTCCGTAGGCGTCCAACGTCGCCTCCGACTCACCTGAGAAATCGAGCAGTTCCGGGGTGGCCATTTGCATGCGGAAAGCCAACTCGTAGGACGCGATGCGCGCTTCGACCTCGGGATCGCCGCTCGCGGCTCGATGCACTGCATTGAGGTCGCGCAATGCGTCGAGTCGGGCGCGCTGGGACGCGCGGCTGTATCCCGGCGGATTGGACAAGTGCAGCACCGCGTCTCCGGTGCTGCGAAACGGGACGCCCTGATAGCTGGACGGCAGGAACCCGCTCGACCAAATACCGCTTCCGGCGTCGGCACCGCTGCCCGAATTGAGTACGACGAACCCGGGCAGGTCGCGTGACTCGCTGCCCAAGCCGTACGTAACCCAGGCACCCATCGAGGGATGACCGACGAACGGGGTGCCGCAGGCCATCATGAGCTGGCCGGTGTGGTGATTGATCTGGTCGGTCGTCATGGACCGGACGACACACAGGTCGTCAGCGGATCTGGCCGTATGCGGCAAGAGTTCCGAGAAGGCCAGTCCGCTCTCGCCGTGCCGGTCGAAGCGGCGCGGGCTAGCCCAGATCTTGGCGTCGGGCTTGATGAAGGCAAGTTCGAGGTCGCCCGCGAGCGAATCGGGCAGCGGCTGCCCGTCCCATCGACGCATCGATGGCTTGGGATCAAGGAGGTCAAGCTGGCTCGGCCCGCCAGCTTGGAAGAGGAAGATTACGTTCCTCGCGGTAGGTTCAAAGTGCGGCTCCCGTTCACGGAGCGGATCGGCGGCCGCCGCGGGATAACCATCTTCGGCCAAGAGAAGCGAGAGCGCTATTGATCCGAGCCCGCAGGCCGAGTCGCGCAAGAAGCGGCGGCGGTACGACAGCTCCACATCGGCAACAGAGCTGGCCCGACGACGCGCCATCGCTCCGTCACCGATACCCATCGGAAATCAGCATAGCAATGCGCCCTGCGCCCCGGCCATAGAGTCGTAGCCTCTTGAGGACCATCACTTGCAGCTACTCGCATGCGTGCGGAGCGGGTAAGCGCTCCAACCGGCCCGCACTGTGTAACCTCTTGTATTGCAATCGATTCCGGAGCAACGACGACTACCGACCTGCAGTGCCTCGGATAATTGTCTGCGAGTTATTTCCGTGCACTGCACGCGTTGGCTAGGCTGAGGTCATGCGGCATGAGTTTCGGTCTGGGCCAGATGAGCGCGAGCGTATAAGGCGCACGCTGGTCAACGTGCTCGAGAGCGTGCCGGATGTGGAGTTCGCGTGGCTCCACGGCTCGTTCCTCGCAGCTGACAAGTTCCGCGACATAGATATCGGCGTTCACCTAAGCGCGACGGCTGAGGTCCGCGTACAGCGCGGGCTGGAGCTGGCAGTGCGGCTGGATCAGGAAATCGGATTCCCGATTGACGTACGTGTGCTCAACGATGCTCCCGTAACGTTCCTGTTTCATGTCTTCCGGGAAGGACGCCTGCTGCTCAGCCGAAACGACAAGGGCCTAGCCGACCTCATGGAACGCACAGTACGGGAGTATCTGGACGCCGCACCATTGCTGCGGCAGGCCACTATCGAGGCGTACGGGGCGTGACTCTCAACCCGGACGTGGTCCGAACCCGGAGCGCGGAAATCGAGGAATCCGTGGAGCGCCTGGAGTCGCTCGCCGCGCTCCCCCTCGCCGAATTCCTGACTGATCGGGACGCACAAGACATCGCGTGCTACCGCTTGCTCGTGGCAATCGAGGCTTCGCTTGCGCTCTGTTATCACGTGTCGTCGCGGCGGCTACGCACCGCGCCGGCGGACTACGCCGGCTGTTTCGGGCTACTCGAAGACGCTGGCATACTCGCACCCGACCTCGCCGAGCGACTAAAGAACATGGCAAGGTTCCGAAACCTGCCGGTTCACGTCTATTGGAAGGTCGACAACCGGCAAGTACATGCCGCGCTGCGGAAGAATCTGGGAGATCTCCGGGCGTTCTCGGCGGCGATCGTGTCGTTGCTAGATGGCTGAAGCGCTCTGTTTCGGCCGGAGCGCCGCAGCCGAAAGTGCCCGCGCACGTCAGAACATTCGCGGCAGGATTGGTACAATGAACACTGTCGCCGACGTTTCGCACGCCGCCGTGCGAGCATTCAGGGCGCTATTCCCTGCTGCGAGGACGATCCGACATGTCGCGCTACTTCACTCTGCAAGAAGCGGAAAGCCTGATTCCCACAGTTCAGGAGGGCCTGAAAGCCGCGATCAGCGCGAAAGAGCGCATCGGCGAGATCGACCAAGCCATGCAGAACCTATCAGCGCACATCTGCATGGTTGGCGGCGCCGAGATCAATCCGGACAAAGTCGCACGCCAGAAGCTCGAGCGGATCTCGCTGATGCAGGTCATCGACGATCGAGTCTCGGACATCCAGAGCAGCGGGTGTTTGGTCAAAGACCTTGACCTTGGCCTGCTAGACTTCCCCGCCCTGCTGAACGGCGTCGAGGTGTACCTGTGCTGGAAGCTGGGCGAGAGCCGGATCGAGTGGTGGCATTCCACCCAGGAAGGCTATTCGGGACGGCGCAGGATCATGGACGAGTTCGACGACAGCAGCCCCACGCCGCTGCCGAACTAGCCTCACTCGGCTGCCCATGGCGGCACGCCGCGCGCTAGCGATATGGCAGGTCGGCGCGCTCGCGCCAGTCATCCTCTGTGCGAGCGAACCAATCCATCGTGAGTTCATCCAGCTCTGCCTGCACGGCGGCATGCTCGGGCTTGCCCGCTAGGTTCCGCAGTTGGAACGGATCGGCTACGTTGTCGTACAGCAGCCAGGCCTGGTCTTGACTCCGGGCATAGGTGTGGCGCTCGGTCCGCACGCCGCGCCAAGCCGCGAACTCGCCCCGCTCGGTCGGCGTGTAGCTCTGGGCGTAAACGGACTCGGGAGCGGGAGAGTCCGGACGCCCGCCGTGCTCCTCGGCCAACAGGTGGCGCGATAGGTCTGCCCCCGAGACGGTCTCGGCCGCGGGCAGTCCGGCCAGGCCTAGCAGCGTGGGCACCACATCGACATGAGACGCGGGCAGCGTCAACTGCTGGCCCGCCGGAACGGCTGCCGGATAATGCACGATGCCGGGCACCTGTAGCGATTCGGCCCACGGCTTGCGCTTGAGCACTGTGCCCTGGGAACCCAGCATGTCGCCGTGGTCCGACGTGATCAAGATGACGGTGTTCTCGAACTGGCCCGTGGCCTTCAACGCGTCGACGATTCGTCCGACCTCGTCGTCGAGGAACGTGATCGCCGCATAGTAGCCGGCAATGTCCTGCCGTGAGCCCAGCGCGCGGCCAGCGCGCAGTTGGACGGCCCCGTTCCAGTTCTCCCGCATCTTGAGCAAGTTCGGGTCGTACATGTTCATGTACGCCGGCGGTGCAACGTAGGGGTTGTGCGGCGGCCCCCACTGGACGTAAGCCAAGAACGGCGTTTCGGGATCGCTGCCGATGAAATCGATGATCTCGTCCGTGAACGCCGTGGCCGAGTAGCCCTCGATCTGGATGGGCTCCGGCGAGTCCCGGAAATACTGCATGTTCCAGTAGTTGTGGGTGCAAATGTTGGCGGCCCAGAAGTCGAACCCTTGGCGGCGTTCGGGCCGGACATAGCCGGGCATCCGCTTGCCACCCTCCAAGTGCCACTTGCCGACGAAAGCGGTGCGGTAGCCGTTGTCCCGCGCGATCTCGGCTATGGTGACTTCGCTATCGGGCAGCGGCGCGTCGTTGACATCCACGCCGTGCTCGTGACCGAATCGCCCAGTCAGCAACGTGCCCCGCGCAGGGCAGCAGACCGGGCAATTCGCCGTCAAGTTCCGCAACAGAGCGCCGTTCGCCGCGAGGGCGTCCATGTTGGGCGTCCGCACGTCCGGGTTGCCCATCGCGCCAAGGTCCATCGCCCGCCACTGGTCGGGCATCAGCACCAAGACGTTCGGCCGAGGCAGGCGCGGGCCGACGCACGCCGAACCAGCGGCAGCTGCGGCAGAGGCGAGGAACGCCCGGCGGTTCATCATCAGGGCCAGAATGCCAGCCTCGCGGGAGCAGTGTCAACCGCGCCGACCTGCGGAGTCCTCAGGCGTACGCTACTGCGCGCTCTCGATGCAGAAGCCAGGACCACGCAGTTGTCGCATGACCGTGATGATCGGTTGAATCGGGTGTCGGCAAGGCGGCCGCGACGACTCCGAATCAATCGGCGTAGTGCCACTTCGTGCCAGCCGGGGAATCTTGCAAGGTCACGCCGCGAGCGGCAAGCTCGTCGCGGATCCCGTCGGCCCGGGCGAAGTCGCGGGCCTTGCGGGCCTCCGCCCGTTCGCGGATAAGGCGCTCGATCTCTTCGGCGGGCACACGCTGCCCGGCCGAGGGCCGCAAGACGTCGAAGATCTTGTCGAAGCGATCCAACAGGTCGCGTGCCTCGATCACGTTGGCCGGGCCGAAGCGGCCGCTGTCGATTGCCGAGTTCGCCGCTCGGATGTACTCAAAGACCGCCCCCAGCGCACCCGCCGTGTTGAGGTCGTCGTCCAAGGCCTCGCGAAACTGTGCGGTCGCCTTGGCGCTCTCGGCGCTGGCTTGCGGATTGTCCGCCCCGGCGGAGGCGCTCGCGAGCCGCCGTTCGAAGTTGCGCAGCCGCTCGATCGCTGCGGCGGCCCCGTGCAAGCCGTCAAACGTGAAATTGAGCTGCTTGCGATGCGGCGTGGCGACCAGCAGGTAGCGGATCGAGTCCGCGGAAAAGCCCCGCTCGATGAGATCGCGCAAGGTGTAGAAGTTGCCCAGCGACTTGGCCATCTTCTTGCCGTCCACCAGCAAGTGCTCGGCGTGTACCCAGAAGCGCGCGAACGGCTGGCCGGTGGCGCTCTCCGACTGCGCGATCTCGTTCTCGTGGTGCGGGAACTGCAAGTCCACGCCCCCGGTGTGGATGTCAAATGTCTCGCCGAGGTACGCCATCGCCATGGCCGAGCACTCCAAGTGCCAGCCAGGACGGCCCTGGCCGAACGGACTGTCCCAGCTCGGCTCGCCATCGCGGCTAGCCTTCCACAGCACGAAGTCGCGGGCGTCGTCCTTGCCGTACTCGTCGGAATCCACCCGCGCGCCGGACAGAATGCCGCTCGGGTCGAGCCGCGAGAGCTTGCCGTAATCATCCAGGCTGGAAATGCGGAAGTAGGTCGAGCCGCCGGACTCGTAGGCATGGCCGGCTTGCGCGATGCGCCGGACCAGCTCGATCATCTCCGGAATGTGGTCCGTCGCCGCGGGCACGATTTCGGGCCGTTCCAAGCGAAGCAGCTGGCAGTCTTCGAAGAACGCATCGACGTACTGCTTGGTGTACTCGCCGATGGGCACGCCGGCCGCCGATGCGGCGGCGATGATCTTGTCCTCGACATCAGTGATGTTCATCACATGCCGCAGCTTCCAGCCGCATTGCCGCATGTGCCGCCGAAGGATGTCTTGGAAGGCGAACGTGCGCAGGTTGCCAATGTGGACGAAGTTATAAACGGTTGGACCGCAAGAGTATATGCGGGCGCAATCGCCTTCGGCGGGCTCGAACGCCTCCACCTCGCGGCTGAGGCTGTTATACAGCTTGAACGCCACTGAGAGCCCGCAGTATGAGCCTATTGTAGCGAGCCGCCTACAGCCGGTAGGCTTCGATGGCCGTCCCGCCGAGCACCCGGTCGCGCTCGTCCGCGCTGAGGCGCGCGGCGAATCCGGCCACCAGGTCGAACCAGCGGGCATAGCCCACTCCCACCAGGCATATCGGCCAATCCGAGCCGTACATGAGCCGCCGCGGGCCGAACGCATCCAAGACGGCATCCATGTACGGGGCGAGCTCGGCCTGGCTCCAAAGCTCCCAGTCCGCCTCGGTCACCATTCCGGAGATCTTGCAGTAGAGGTTGGCCCGCCGGGCGAGGTCTCGGATCGCGGCGTGCCAAGCGCCGAACGAGCCTTCCCGGATCCTGGGCTTGCCGATATGGTCGAGGACGAATACCTGCTGGGGGTGCCGGTCGACGAATTCCAGCGTCTGGGGCAGGTGGCGCTCGAAGATGAGGATGTCGTACACCAAGCCCGCCTCGGTGACGGCGCGCACGCCTTCGTTGAAGTCCGGGCGCAGCATGTACTCGTCGTCCGGCTCGTCCTGCAGGACATGCCGGCATGCCCGCAGGTATGGATCTTGCGCAAGTTCTTCCAAGGTGCCGCGCACGCCGGGATCTACCAGCGGAACCCAGCCGACCACCCCGCGGATGAAGTCGTTCTCGCGGGCGTGCGCCAGCAGAGCGCGAGTCTCCGACAGCGTCTGCCTGGCCTGTACCGAAACCACTCCGTCAACGCCCGCAGCCGCGACCTCCCGGCGCAGGTCGGCAGGGAGAAAGTCGCGCCGCAGGGCCCGCATCGAATCGGAGATCCACTCGTATTCGACCGGATCGTAGCGCCAGAAGTGATGGTGTGAGTCGACGATCACGCAAATCTCGCCTCAGCGAGGGTCTTGGTTCTCTTCCAGGCCGGAGAGCCAGATCTGGTTGAGCACCGGACCGACCATTTCGCGAATCTCGTCCAGCAGCCCGTCAGGCTGTTCAAAATCGAACGCCTTGAGGTTGCGTTCGACATGCCGGCTCTTGGACATGCCCACCAGCACGCTGGCCGTGTGCGGGTAGTCGTAGCAGAACTTCAGCGCCGCTTCCGAGACATCGACGCCGCGGGCCCGGCAGTGCTGCGCAACCTGCTGCCCGACCTGCTGCACCTCTTCCGAAGCGAGGTGCCACGGCGGGGCGCCGCGCTCGGTCAGGATGCGCAAGTGCAGCGGCGAAGCATTGATCAGGCCTATGCCGCGCTCGGCGCAGAGCGGTCTCAGCTCGGTGTCCAAGTCGTCGACCATCAGGTTGTAGCGGGCGTAGGAGAGGATGCTGTCAACCTCTGCCCGCTCTGCCACGTCCCGCAGGATGCCCAGCGGCAACGCCGTGATGCCGACGTAGCGGCACTTCCCGGCGCGCTGCAACTCGCGAGCGACCGGCAGGGCCTCGTTGATGACCTGCTCGCGATCCACGAACTCGATATCGTGCATCTGGTAGATGTCCACGTAGTCCGTGCGCAAGCGGCGGAGCGACTCGTCGATGCTCGAGCGCACGCGCTCGGCCGAGAAGTCGAACGCATCCATGTCGTAGCGGCCGCACTTGGTGGCGAGCACGATGTTCTTGCGGCGTGGACCGAGCGCCCTGCCGAGCCGCTCTTCGGAGAGCGTGCGACCGTAGTAGGGCGAGGTGTCGAAGAAGTTGATCCCCAGGTCGATCGCCATATGCACGGCGCGATCGCCCTCGCGCACGTCAATCTCCTCGAACTCGTTGCCCAGCGGCGACGCGCCGTACCCGAGGACCGAGACTTCGAGGTCGGTGCTTCCGAGCTTGCGGTATTCCATAGGAAATATCGGCTACCCTGCTGATGGGAAGGGATAGCCAGCTTAGCAGTTCCGGCGGGGCCGCCCGCCGGGAGGCGCCAAGATCGCCCAGTCCGATGACCGAAGGCCTGCCCGCCACCGAAAAGCGAAACCCGCGCTCGGCCGGGATCGACCTCGCCAGCACTGAACAGGTGCTGGCCGTCATCAATGCCGAGGACGCGCGCGTGGCCGCGGCGGTGCGGGACCAGATCCCGCAAGTCGCTAGGGCGCTGGACGCCATCGTCGACCGTTGGGACCGAGGCGGGAGACTGTTCTACTGCGGGGCCGGCACGAGCGGCCGGCTGGGAGTTCTCGACGCAGCCGAGTGCCCGCCGACCTTCGGCACCCCGCACGACCGCGTCACGGCCGTGATCGCCGGCGGCGCCGAAGCGCTGCTGCGCTCCGTGGAGGGGGCCGAAGACCGCCCTGAAACCGCTCGCGCGGACTTGGAGGAGCGGGGGTTCGACGGCCAGGACGCCTTGGTCGGCATCGCTGCTAGCGGACGCACCCCATACGTGTTGGGAGCGGTCGAACACGCAGCCGCGATAGGTGCCGTCACGGTGGGACTGAGCTGCAGCCCGGGCTCCGAACTAGAACGGGCGGTGGACTACCCCATCACGCCGGAGGTAGGGCCGGAGGTGGTCACGGGGTCGACCCGCATGAAGAGCGGTACCGCGCAAAAGCTGGTCCTGAACATGCTCTCTACCGGGCTGATGATCCGTACGGGCTGCGTGCTCGGCAACTTGATGGTGAACGTCCAGGTCAAGAACGCCAAGCTGGAGGACCGAGCCCAGCGGATCGTCGGCGAAGTCTGCGGCTGCGACCTTGAGACAGCGCGCGGCACGCTGGAAGCGGCAGGCCTCAATGTCCGGCTCGCGATTCTGATGCTAAAGCGGCGGCTAGACCGAGGCGCCGCCGAGTCGCTGCTGGCGCGCTTCGGCGACAACCTGCGCCTAGCACTGGAGGCAAACGATGACTGATCGATTCCGCCCCGCTCGCAAGGGGCTGCTCGCGGCGGCATTGGCCGCGGCGGCTGGGGCCGGCTCGCTGACGGCCCAGCCGGGCCGCCCGCAGCTGGAATCTCCCACGGTATTGGCGGATGGTCGCGTCCAGTTCCGAGTCGCCGCGCCGGACGCACGCACGCTACAGCTGCAGGCTCCGTGGGCCGGCGGTCGCCTCGAGTTCGAACAGGGGGAAGCCGGGATTTGGTCGCTGACGGTCGGCCCCGTGGCGCCTGCGATCTACAGCTACACCCTGCTGCTCGATGGCGTGCGGGTCTTGGATCCGCACAATACCGCCGTCAAGCGCTGGAGCGGCGGCAACGCCAGCCTAGTCGAAGTCCCGGCGCCAGAGCCGGTGCCCTACGAGCTGCGGGACGTGCCGCATGGCTCGCTGCACGCGCATTACTACGCTTCCGAGGCGGGCGGAACGAACCGCAGGCTGCTCGTGTACACTCCGCCCGGATACTACGACGAGGCGGACCGGCGTTACCCCGTGCTGTACCTGCTGCACGGCTCGGGCGACGACGAAGCGGCTTGGGCGGAGGTGGGCAGGGCCAACCTCATCCTCGACAACCTGATCGCTTCCGGAGCGGCCGAGCCGATGTTGGTGGTGATGCCGAACGGCCATCCGGTGCCGTGGGCCAGGCGCCGCCGGGGCATCGGATCCGACAACACGCAGCGGTTTCGGGATGACCTGATCCAGGGTGCGATGCCGCTGGTCGAATCGCTCTATCGCGCCAAGCTCGGACCGTCCCAGACAGCCGTCGCCGGCCTGTCGATGGGAGGCGGGCAGTCCCTGTACTGCGCCGCGACCGGCCTGGACCGCTTCTCGTGGGTCGGGGCCTTTTCGGCCGCTGCTCCCGCCCCTGAGAGCGACGCCGCCCAAGGCCTGCTGGCCGACCCGGAACGCGCCAACGCGAGCCTAGACCTCCTCTGGATCGCGATCGGGCGCGACGACTTCCTGCTGGATCGCAACGAGGCGTTCAAGTCTGCCCTGGCCAAGGCCGGCGTCGACCATACTTACCGCGTCACCGCCGGCGGCCACAGCTGGCCGGTCTGGCGCGGCTACTTGGCCGACTTCGTGCCACTGCTGTTCCGCGCCGGCCGGAAACCTTGACGGGCCGAGCGCGGGGCATAACCTAGACGGGCGAGTTTCCGTCATTACATTGACCGGTGCAGATGTTACGCCGCACCCGTTGATTGGCCATGTCGATCTCGATTCCAAACCATCCGTGGCTGCGCGCCGGCTTGGTCGTGGCAGCCTCAGCGGCCCTGACCGCCCTGGGCCTGCAGTTGTACGGACCAGCGCCCGTAGAGCTGCCGACCGCCGAAGTCGAGCGCCGCGACTTCTTGCGCACGGTGCGCAGCCGCGGAGAGCTCAAGAGCGCCGAATCCGTGCAAATCACCGCACCCCAGACGCCGAACCTGCAGATCGTCCAACTCGCCGAGAACGGCAAGCCGATCGTGGCCGGCGATATCGTGGTGCGATTCGACGAGTCGGCCCAGGAAGACACCCTGATCGAACGCGAGACCGAGGTCCGGCAAGTGGACAGCGAGATCGAGCAAGCCGAGGCCTCGCACGCCATCACGGACGAGCGCAACGAGATGATGATCATGCAGGCGACCTATAACGTCGAACGCGCCGGTCTGGAGGCCAGCAAGCAAGAGATCTTGGCTGAGATCGAGGCGGAAAAGGCAAAGATCGACGTAACCATCGCCGAAGGGGAACTCCAACAGACCCAGACAACGGCTGAGGCCAGCGACATGTCCCAAGCGGCCGACATCGAGCGCTTGATGGAGCGCAAGGGCAAGGCGCAGAGGGATCTCAACCTCTCCCGCACCTACTTGCGCAGCATGGTGCTGCGAGCGCCGAGCGACGGCATCGTCCACATCCTGCCGAACAACCGCGCTCAAGGGTCGTTCGGAACGGCCCGCCCGCCGTTCCAGGAGGGCGACACGGTATGGACCGGAGCGGCGATCGCCGAGATCCCGAACCTCGACTCGCTGCGGGTGGAGTTCCGCGTGGACGAGGTGGACCGCGGCCGCGTGGGCGAGGGCCAGGAAACCCGCATTCGCGTCGATGCGGTGCCCGACGTGGTGCTGGGGGGCTCCGTGAGCTGGCTGAGCCCGATCGCGACGCTCGTGTTCAACCGCCTGCCGCCCGAGAAGAACTTCCCAGCCTTTGCCCAGCTCGACAAGATCGACGAGCGCCTGCGACCCGGCATGAGCACGACGGTGGAGATCATCGTGCAGCGGATCGAGGACGTACTCGTGATTCCCAGCAAGGCGTCCACCCAGATCGACGGCAAGCCAACCGTCTTCGTACAAGACGGCACCGGCTACCGGCGCGTGCCGATCGAGGTCACCGCGACGAACGGTGCCGAGATCGTCGTCGCCGCCGGCCTGCAAGAGGGCGACGTGATCGCGTTGGAGAATCCCGAGACCACCGACGGACGGACCCTATAGCACCATCGGAGACCGAACCATGACGAAGCTACTGTTGCGGATTGCGATCGTATTCGTGGCCGGGGCACTCGCGGCCGGCGGCTACTTTGTGTGGCAGAGCCTCCCCGAGGACGACCAGCGCTTCGCCCTTGCCGAGGTACAGCGGGGCGACTTGGTAGTGAAGACCTACCTGCGGGGCGAATTGCGCGCCGTGCGCTCGCTGACCCTGACGGCGCCCAATATCGGAACCCAGTCCCAGATCACGCAGCTGGCGCCGATGGGCGCCCTCGCCACGCGTGGCGACCTGATCTTCGAGCTCGACGATTCCGAGCGGGTCGCGGCCCTGGAAGACAGTCTGCTCACCGTGGAGCAGATTCAGGAGAACCTCAAGAAGGCCGAGGCCGAGCTGGAGATCCGCAAGAGCCAGGACGAGGTCGAGATCGTCCAGGCGAACTTCCAGGTGCGTCGAGCGGAGCTGGAAGTCCAGCGCAATGAGCTGCTGGCGGACATCGACGCGCGCAAGAACGAGCTCACCCTCGAGGAAGCCCGAAGGCGCAAGCAAAAGCTCGAGGCGGACATCGAGAACCGGCTCAAGCAGCGCGAGTCCGAGCTGGCGGTGCTGCGGGAGCAGCTGAACAAGGCGCAACTGGACGTGGACCGCGACAAGCGCCGGATCGCACAGTCGCGCGTGCTCGCGCCGCTGACGGGGCTGGTGGCGATCCTCCAGAACCGCTCGGGCGGGCGTGGCGGCTTCGGGCAGTCGCTGCCCGAGATCCGCGAAGGGGACCAGATCCCGGCCGGCATGTCGGTTGCGCAACTGCTGGACCTGTCCGAAATGGAGTTGCTGACCCGAGTGGAGGAATCCGAGCGGGCCAACCTGCGCGAGGGGCAAGAGGTCCTCATCCGCCTGGACGCCATCCCGGACAAGACCGTGACCGGCACGATCAAGCGCTTGGGCAACACCGCCTCGGCGAACATCTTCTCCGGCGAAGCGGTCAAGAAGTTCGAATGCGTCATCGGCATCGACATGGAGGGGTTGCTCACAAACATCGGCGCCGAGCCCGAGCGCATCGAGCGAATCATGGCAACAGCGCGGCAGAACGCATCCGTGGGCTACGGGGCTCAGCGCGGCAGGGCCGCCGCGCGAGCGCCGCGGGACAACGCGGCCGCGGCGCCGCCTGAAGGCCGTGGCCAGGGACAGCGCGGGGGAGGCAACCCAGACAGCCAGGCAGGCGGGCGCCGCGCGGGACAAGCGGGCACGCGCCAACAGGCGGAGAACGCCGGACCGGGCGGCGGCCAGCGTGGCGATAGGCAACAGCGCCAGCGGTCGGGCGACGAGCAGCAGGGCGAGCGCGCCCAGCGCGGCGGGGGCGGGCAACGACAGCAACGCGCCGAAGGCCAGCCGCAACAAGGCGGGCAAGGCCAGCAGCGCGGCCAGCGCGGCGGGCAAGGCTTCGACCCCTCGCGCATCCTGAGCCGCCTGCCGGAAGACGCCCGCAAGAAGGCCGAAGCCATGCTCAAGGGCCGGAGCCCGCAAGAGCTTAGCGACGAAGAGCGCCAGCAGTTCCGCCAGATCATGCAAGCAGCCATGGGCGGCGGTCGCCAAGGCGGAGGCGGCGGTCGTGGCGGCGGCGGCTTCGGCGGCCCAGGTGGCGGCGGCTTCGGCGGGCCGGGCGGTGGCTTCGGCGGCGCGCCAGGCGGATTCGGCGCAGCAGGCGGCGGATTCGGCGGCCTAGGCGGCGCACCTGGTGGCACGGGCGGCGGCCGCGGCGGCGCAGCTGGTGGGGCGGGCGGCGGCCGCGGCGGCGGCCAGCCTCAAACAGCCACGGCAGCCTCGGGCGGATCGGAGTTCAGCGAGGCCGAGCGGTCGGGGGCGCAGCTTCCCGAGCCGCCCCAGCAGGGCTCAGACGTGGAGGTATTGCTCCGCCCAGGCTTGCTGGCCGATGCAGAAGTAACCGTCGAGCAGATCCCGGACACGCTCTACATTCCGTACCAAGCGGTGTTCGAAGAGGGCGCGCAGAACATCGTCTACGTGCTGGAGTCCGGGCGGCTCCGGCCCAGGCGCGTCCAGCTCGGGCGCCGGTCCGAGTCCCAAGTGGCGGTGACAGACGGGCTCGCCGAGGGCGAGCAGGTCTCGCTCTACCGTCCGGACTCCGCGCCGGCTCCAGCGACCAATAGCCCCGAATCCTCGACCGGGCCATCGTTCCCGGGAGGCTGACGAATGCAACTCCCCAACGTAATGCCCGAGCTCCAGATGGGGATCGGGAGCCTGCTGGCCCATAAGCTGCGCACGCTCCTGACGATGCTCGGCATGATTTTCGGCGTCGGCGCCGTGGTCGCCATGCTGTCGATCACCGAAGGCGCCCGGCAGGAGATGATCCGCTACATCGATCTGCTGGGCGTGAACAACATCGTGGTCGAGGCCAGCGAGGCGCCGGATCGCGACACGCTGATCGAAGTGCGCCAAGTTTCTCCCGGATTGACGTTCCGGGACGCGCGGGCGATCGTGGCGAACACGCCGAACATCGCCAGCCTGTCCGAGCGCAAGACATTCCAGCCCACCAGCCTGCTGCCCAGCATGGACGGCGACCTTCCGACGCTGATCGGAGTCCGGCCCAACTACACAGACATCTACAGCATGTCGCTGATCGAGGGCCGCTTTTTCACGGACGACGAGCACTCCCGCTCGGCTCCGGTGTGCGTGCTCGGAGAGCGGGCCAAGATCAGCATCCTCGGCTACGGCAGCGCAGTGGGCAAGTACGTCAAGGTCAACGAGGTGTGGTTGCACGTGATCGGCGTCACGGCACCGCAGGCGACCGCCGAGTCTGACGTGGAGGGACTGGAGGCCGACGACCGCAGCAACGTCATCCTCTCTCCGCTGAACTCGGTCATGCGCCGCTTCGAGGACAACAACAGCTACCTCAAGGACGAAATCGACGGCATCTACATCCGTGTCGAGCCCGAAGCGGACCCCATCGAGACCTCGCAGATCGTGCGCGCCATCCTGAACACGACCCACAACGGCGCCAGCGACTTCTCGGTGCTGGTGCCGGCGGATCTGCTGGCGCAGCGCGAGCAGCAGCAGCTGGTGTTCCAGATCGTGATGATCTGCATCGCGGGCATCTCGCTGCTGGTGGGCGGCATCGGCATCATGAACATCATGCTCGCGACCGTGCTCGAGCGCACGCGCGAGATCGGCATCCGGCGCGCTATCGGAGCTCGCCAGCGCGACATCGTGCGGCAATTCCTGATCGAGGCGGTGATGATATCCATCCTCGGCGGCCTGATCGGCATCGCAGCCGGCTTCGGCGGCTCCAAGATCATCGCCGCCATCGCCGGCTGGGCGACCGTCGTGACGGTCATCTCGATCGTAGTCTCGTTCGGCGTCTCGGTCTTCATCGGACTGCTGTTCGGCATCTACCCCGCCATGCAGGCGGCCAAACTCGACCCCATTGAGGCCATCCGCTATGAGTAGCGCTCTTCGCAAAGCCTTCCCCGCCCTAGCATTCGCACTGGCCGCCGGTCCCGCCGCGGCCCAGTTCGCGACGTTTCCGGACGGAGATTACTTCCGGGAGCAGTGGCAAGCCGCCCCGTACGCGGTCGAAGTCGGAACTGTCGGAACGCTGGAGGACTATGTCGTAGACGGAAAGCTCGAGCTGACGCTGCGCTCCTACTTGGAACTGGTGATGGCCAATCATCCGGACGTGCAGATCCAGATCCTGACCGTGCTCCAATCGCAGAATTCGATCCAGGCCGCCTTCAGCCCGTTCGACCCCACGCTGGCGCTGGACTTCAACGCGAACCGCTCGACCAACCCGTCGCAGGACCAGCTGCAGGGCGGCGACGTGATCAGCTCGCTGCGCCAGAACGGCGGCTTCACCTACCGCCATACGCTGGACACGGGCACGAACTACCAGATCGGCTTTACGGGCCTGAAGACCGCCAGCAGCAGCTCGTTCCGGACGTTCAACCCGTCGATCCAAGACACGCTGCAGTTCCGCATCACGCAGCCCTTGCTGCGCGATCGCGGGCGACGGATCCAGCGCATCCCGATCCTGATCGCGCGGGCCCGCTATGACAACTCCCAGTCGACGGCCAAGCAGCGCATTCTCAACCTGATCGCGCAAGCGGAGAACACCTACTGGCAAGTAGTGTCGAACCGCGAGTCCCTCAATGTCCAAGAGAACAACCTAGAGCTGCGGCGCAGGTTCTTGGAACGCTCGCAGCGCGAGCTGGAGCTGGGCGCAATCTCCCCGCTGGACATTTACCAGCCAGAGCAGAACTACGCCAACGCCCAGGTGAGCGTCACGCGCGCCCGCTACCAGCTGCAGCAAGCTGAAGACCGCGTGCGCCGCCAGATCGGAGCGGACCTGGATCCCGAAATCCGCAATCTGCCGCTGGTGCTGACCGAGTCCGCCGACCCGCCGATCTACATGCCGACTTTCGAGCCGGAGGAGTCCATCCGCCAGGCGCTTCTGCTGCGCCCCGAGATCCGGCTGCGCAGGACAACCCTGGCGATCGACGACTACAACATCAGGCGCGACACCAACGCCCAGCGCCCCGACCTCGCGCTGACGGCCCAATACAGCGCGACCGGGCTCGGCGGAAACCTGTTCGAAAACTCAGTCTTGGGCGCCGGCTCTACCCAGCTCATCTCTGCCACCGGCTTCCCGGCGGCGATGGGTCAGCTGTTCCGCTTCTCCTTCCCCACCTATAGCGTGGGGTTGCAGCTCAACCTGCCGCTGCGCAACCGGCGCGCGGCGGTGAACTTGGCCAACTCGGTGCTGGAGAAGAAGCGCAACATGTACGAACTGCGCGCCTTGGAGCAACAAATCCGGCTCGAGGTCTTGAACGCGATCACGGGCGTGGAGCTGAGCAAGGCCGCCATCCAACAGGCCGCTGTGGCGCTGGATTTCTCCCAGAAGCGCTTGGACGCCGAGCAGCGCAAGTACGACCTAGGCGTGAGCACGGCGTTCATCGTGCTGGACGCGCAGGATGACCTGGTGCAGAGCCAAGCCGACCTGCTGCAGGAATCGATCGGCTACCGCCGGGCGATGGTGACCCTGATGCAGGCGACCGGGGAGCTGTTGGAAGAGCGGGGTATCACCATAGACTTCAACTAGCGGACCAGCGGCCCTACAATAGGAACTAGGCGCCGGGGCGTGGCGCAGTCTGGTAGCGCGCCTGCTTTGGGAGCAGGAAGTCGGGGGTTCAAATCCCTCCGCCCCGACCATGGCTCAATGGGTCCGACCCGGACACATAGGTTACAGAACGTACCGGGGACATAGGTTACAACTTCGCGCCGAACGCGTTGTCGGTAGTCTGCAGCGTCCTCTGCTCTAGGTCAATATTGCCCAGATCGTAGTGCATGAAACTGACGGGTATTGACGACCGGATCTACGGCCCACCCGACTCATGCCGAGTCTACTTCCCGAGAATTGTCCCGAGCTGGCCCTCGGGGTATTTGAAGGACTTGTAGGTCGGCGCAGACCCTTTGTA
This sequence comes from Terriglobia bacterium, assembly GCA_009841225.1. Taxonomy (GTDB): domain Bacteria; phylum Acidobacteriota; class Terriglobia; order Bryobacterales; family UBA6623; genus VXMF01. Next base: position 167,008 of record VXMF01000037.1, read on the forward strand.
TTCGGCGACGATTTCCTTGTCGCGCCTCACTTCGAGCACTTGGCGATGCACCGTGTTGCTAATGAGGGTATTGCCGTTCGACAAGCGTCGCGCTCCGCCCTGGAAAGGGGCGAAGTAGTCCGGGTGCTCCCAAAACCAGACGCGCTCGGCCGTGAACGGCCGGCCCTCCTCTCTGGCGTATGTGCCGTCGGGATTCACAGGCAGCCTGAGCTCCTGAACATTGCTGACGCCCTTGAGATCCTGCTGGCGCAGTAAGCCGCTGCGGCTGGCGCCAGGGCCGCCTCGTCGCAGCATGCCGGGCCGGATAACAGTGTTGTTGTTATGCACGATCAGGTTGCCCTCGCCGGGAGCCTCCAGGTCGATCCAGTTGGCGTCGTGCTGCTTGAGGAAGACGCGGTCGCTCTCGCTGCCCATGCCGTAGGCCTCAGGATTTCCGTAGCGAAACAGCAGGTCGCCGCCCTTCCCGCCGCGGCCCCCGGCAGAGGACGCAGCCTCAGCGGTCGTAGTGCTGTGATCGATGATCCAGATCTCGTTGTAGATGAACGAGCTGACGACGATCTGGTCGAGCCCGGGGTTGTAGTCGACGCTGTTGAGATGTTGGCGCACGATGTTCATCGGTGCGTAGCTGGTTGGATAGTGCGGGTCGATCCGCTCGGGATGATCCTTGACGACGCCGTAGTTCGGGCTGTCAGGGGCGCGGTCTTGGATCAAGTGATCCTTGAAGCTCCACTCCCACAAGACTTCGTGAGATCCGTCGGCGAGGTCGGGCTTGATCTCGATCATCCCGTCGCACCAGACGGTCTCGCTTTCGCCCGGGTCCCAGCCGATTGCACGTGCTTCGTCAGCAGACAGCGGCTTGTACGTCAGTAGCAGGATATTGCCATTGGGCAGTGGAGTCAGGTCGTGGTGGAAGGTCAGCGAACCCAACTCCGAGGCGCTCATCTCCCATAGGACCGTCGAGTCGGAACCAAGGATCTGGACGACATCGACTGCGACCACCGGCTGGCCCTGCACGACGCTACGGTCGCGGATGCCCATGCGCAGGAGCCTGCCGCCGTCGAGCAGGTAGGCCGTGTGGCCGCCGCCGTCGAGGTCGCTTTCCCAGCGGTGGACTTCGACTCCCTTGTAGTCTGTCAAGACTGTGTAGTTCTCGACGTCGGTTCCGATCTCGTCCGCGCGATGCCAGAGCAGGTAGCCACGGTCGACTTGGTCGTCGTCCATCGAGACGACTTCGACGTCCGGCTGATCCTGGGCTGGCACCCACTCCGATAGAGCCAAGGCCAGAACGAGGGCCGTCAATCGCTTCATGAACCTAGGCTATAACCTGCACTTGGACGTGAACGGCCAATGCGATCAGCGACAGGCTCTGGGTAACCGGAAGACTGATCCCTGGGCCGGCGTCCTTGACCGGTCTTTCGATGGTTTCGGCAGGGTCACCGAACGCTATTTCCGCTCTGGTCCTATCCACGGCGGCTGCGAAGCCCGCCCCGGCGGCGCCCGCCCGAACTTCGCCTGAAACCGACTCGGACGGTCACCCCTTCCGCGGGGGTTTTGGATCAAGGTTCCGGGCGATTTCGGCATCGGTGACTGTGGAAGAGCCGACTCCTAGCCGCGGAACCTTGAGCCCGGCCAGCCAACAGATCGCGTTCATCACGACCTTGCGGTATTCGTCGTTTTGCCAATTGCGGTGGAAGTGGCCGCCGGTGAAGCCGAACCCACGCCCGCCATCGGGCCGTTCGAGCGTCCACAGCATGGCCTCCTCGCGCCCCTTGGCCGCCTGAATGTGCGGGTACGGCCCCTTCGGATACACGTACGGACCGTCGCGGACCTCGTCGCTGGGCTTGGCCACCAAGATCGGAGTGAACGCGGATCCGTCGATCTGTTTCGGTCCCGAGGCGTCGAAGCCCTCGCGGAAGCGCATGTTGAAGTACCACTCGTCCTCAACGCCGAACGGCTTGACTCCGTTCGCCACCGGATGTTCCGGGAAGCGCTCGAAGGATGGCGTCCAGATCGGGTTGCACGACCACTCGTGCTCGTAGTAGCCTCCCAGCCAATCCGTGAATTCCTCGCCGGCATCGTCCGGGAGCACCTCGACGCCGTAGTGCATGCAGCCCAGCCCGGCGCCACGAGCGATTAGCCGCCCCATGATTGCCTGCCGTCCCTTGTCAGCCAGCGGGTGCTTGCGCCCGCCATCGGAATAGATCACGATCGCAGCGGCGTCCTCGAAGGTCGCTTCGTCGGGCACCCAGCCGTTGTCGTGCCGCTCCACGGTCAGGCCCGGCACTTGCGCCAGGCGCTGTTCGAGCAACAGGATGCCGGCCCTGAATTCATGCATGCCCGGCGGATGGCTGGGGCTGCCAGCAATCAGCACGAGCTTGCGCGTTTCGCCGGGATCTGCAACCACCCTTCGTGCGGTAGCGGGGATGGCCGCACTCGCCGTGAGCAGGCGGACAAATTCGGAGCGGGTCATACTCTGAATGTTAACCCGTCACAGGTACGTACAATGGGCGCTTGGCACAGCAAGGTGATCTACGCGTCCTGTCCCTGATCGCGAGCGCGACCGAGATCGTCTCCGCACTCGGGCTGCGAGAGCGGCTGGTGGGGCGGTCGCACGAATGCGACTATCCTCCCGACGTGCGGGAGCTGCCCCAGGCTACGCAACCCCGCTTCGACGTCCACGCCTCAAGCCAAGAGATCGACAGACAGGTCAAGGCCCTGTCCAGCGAGGCGCGGGCCCTCGACGCGCTGGGCGTCTACGACATGCGGCCAGGGGCGCTACGCACCACCCGGCCAACCCACATCATCACGCAGAGCCAGTGCGACGTCTGCGCGGTAAGCCTGCGCGACGTAGAGAGGGCGGTCGCCCGCGCAGCCGGGTGCAACGCGGAGATCGTATCGTTGGAGCCGAACTCCCTAGCCGACATCTGGGAGGACTTCCAACGAGTGGCGGACGCATTGGGGCATGGCTCGGCAGGCACCCGCTTAGTGGCGGAGACCAAGGCCCGCATCGAGGCGGTCGGCGAAGCCGCCCGCGATCTACCTTGGCGACCTACCGTGGCAGCGATCGAATGGATTGACCCGCTGATGGCCGCAGGCAACTGGATGCCGGAACTGATCGAAGTCGCCGGAGGAAGGTGCCTGTTCGGCAGCGCGGGCCAGCACTCGCCCTGGATCGGCTTCGATGACGTGCTGCGAGCCGACCCCGACGTGATCCTGCTGAGCCCGTGCGGCTTCGACATCCAACGGACGCTGGCGGACGTGCCGATCCTGCAAGCCGAGCCTCGCTGGTCTTCTCTCAAGGCGGTACGCCAAGAGCAGGTCTTCGTCGCCGACGGCAACCAGTTCTTCAACCGCCCCGGACCCCGGCTGGCCGAATCTGCCGAGATCCTCGCCGAGATCCTTCATCCGGACCGATTCGATTTCGGCCACAAGGGCGAAGCCTGGGTAGCAGTACCGCAGAACGAACGGCGCGCCGGAGAGTCCGGCACGGACGCCGTTACAGGCGCACGCCCATGTTGCGGCCGCGCAGCATCAGCGTAAGTTCAAGCTCCGAGCCCCCGCGCAATACGCGCAAGTTCACCCGATCTCCGGCCAGCTTGAGCGAGAGCGCCTGCTGCATCGTGCTCTTGTTCGTTACTGGCACGCCGTCGACCTCGATGATCACATCCCCGCCCCATGGCACGCGGTAGTTTCCGACGATGATCTCCCGGCTCGCTCCGCGCAGGCCCGCCTCGGCGGCCGCAGAACCCTTGGCAACGTCTGTGATGAGATACCCGGTCGTGGGCAGGCGCAACGCGCGCGACCAGCGACGCGTGAGGAAGAAACCTTCCACCCCCATGTCTTGCGGCGGCTGCGCACCGCCCTTGACGAAGCGCAGCAGGGCCTTGGCGCGGTTGATCGGCATGGCGAAGCCGATGCCGATGTTGCCGCTGGGGCCGTAGATGGCCGTGTTGACTCCGATCACGTTGCCGCTGGAGTCCAGCAGCGGCCCCCCGCTGTTGCCGGGGTTGATAGCCGCGTCGGTCTGGAAGAGATCTTTCAGCACCCCGCTGCGATCCTGGATGGAGCGTCCGGTCGAACTGATTACCCCCGTGGTCAGAGTGCCTTCCAAGCCAAACGGGTTGCCGATCGCCAGCACCTTCTGGCCCACCTTGACCCCGTCGGAATCGCCGAGCGCGAGAAACGGCATCGGGGCTTCCGGGCGAATCTGGATCAGCGCCAGGTCATTGGCCGGATCCGTGGCCAGCACAGTGGCTTTGTAACGGTTTCCATCGTCGTTCTCGGTCAGCGGGTTGACCTCGAGTTCGGCGCTGCCTTGGATAACGTGGAAATTCGTGAGGATGCGCCCCTCCGCATCGATCAAGAAGCCGGACCCGGTCGATTCGCTGGGATAGACTTCCAAGAACCAATTCCGTTGCAGCACGGTGCTTGTGATATGCACCGTCGCCGGGCTCGCCCGGTTGTAGATCTCGATGTTCGACAGCTCGTCGGCGTTGAGCGTCGAATCCGCCTCCGTCCAAAAGGGCTCTTCGAACACGACCGGGGCCACTCTGCTGAGTTGAACCGGCCACGTGGACCAGAGCACGAGCGCGAGCACGACCAGGGTGCCGCAGAAGATCGCGCGCAGAGCGCCCCTAGCTGGTCTGGACATCTCCGTGCGCCCCCTTCTTCTCGGCCTCCTTGCGCAGCTGGCCGTAGACCTCGCGGACCTGCTCCAACGTTCTGGCCTCGGTCCCTCCCGTGTCGATCACGTAGTCAGCGTACTTGCGCTTCTCGTCCAACGGCATCTGCCGGCCGAGCCTCGCTTCGGCCTCGGCGCGAGTGGAGCGTTCGCGCTGCACGAAGCGATCGATCTGAGCCTCTCGCGGGCAGGACGCCAAGACCAAGCGATCGTAGCGGCGGTAGCTGCCGGTCTCGACCATGATCGCCGCTTCCACCAAGGCGACTGCGTCCGGGTCGCGCTGCGCGGTCTGCCGGAAAAAGTCTTCCACACGCTCGAAGACGCGCGGATGCACGATGGCGTTGAGGCGCTCCAACTTGTCCTTGCTCGCGAACACGACCTTGGCCAACGCCTTGCGGTCGATTGCGCCGTCCGCCTGCAGCACTTGCCCGCCAAAGGCGGCGGTCACCTCCCCGAGCACGGCCGCGTCTTCCGCCAAGATCGCATGCCCGAGCCGGTCCGCCTGCAAGACTACGCAGCCGAGACGCTCGAATTCGCTAGCTGCGAAGCTCTTACCGCTAGCCAAGCCGCCCGTCAAGCCGACTCTCAGCATTGGCGGGGCGAGACAGCCCAAAGGAGTGGCTGGCCGGGGAGGATTCGAACCTCCACAACGGGCTCCAAAGGCACGTGTCCTACCGTTAGACGACCGGCCATCGGCTCGTTCGGTTAGCTTAGCACGGCTCGTCGCGACTAGGGTCCAGCAGCCGCAGAGCGGACCCCTACTGGTAGCCTTCGGTGCTGACAGGCAAGCCGCTGAGCAGAATCTGCTCGCCGGCCTGCAGTCCCGCTCCGATCAAGGCCTCGGTGTCGCTGACATCCTGCACGTGGACGTCACGGCGGAGAAACTGGCCTTCGCTGTGCACGTAAACGAAGCTCGATTCTTGCCCGTCCGCGCTCCTGAGCGCCTCGCGCGGCACCAGCACTCCCTCGGGGCGGTTGGAGGCCTGGATGTCGACGCTGGCCGACAAGTCCGGCAAGATGCGCTCGTCATGATCCTCGATCAGGATGCGCATGGGGATGTGCTTAATGAATGCACCCGGGCTGCCCCGGCTGAACCTCGAGCCGCCCGATGAGGAGCTCGCCATCGCACCCAAGTTCACGACCCGTCCCCGGAACTGCTCGCCCGGATACGCATCGAGTTCGACCACCGCTTCGTCGCCGATGCGGATGGACTGCGCATCCACCTGATTGACCGACGCACCGACGACCATCTGCGATACGTCTACGATGCGCATGAAGAGCGCCCCGGGATAGATCTGGTCGCCCTCGTTGGCTTGGGAGAACTGGCCGCCCCGGCCGAACAGCGTCTCGTGGACGATCATGCCCGGGATCGGAGCCTTGACTTGAAGCCGCTCAAGGTCGCGCACGTGACGGCCCACGTGCAACTCTTCTTCGCGCACAACCAGCTCCTGACCGCGAATGCTTGCGTCGTGGACAACTTCCTTGATCCTGCCCTCGTCTTCGAGCTGGCCCCAAGTGGCGCGAGCCTCCTCCGAAACGTTCTTCAGGACCTCGGCCTCGATCAGAGAGCGCACCTCCGCAGTCTTCAGATCCAACAGCGCCTTCTGGTATTCGGCCTTGGCGGTCACGCGCGCCTGGCGTTCGGTCTCCTTGAGAATCTGAACGTCGGCGATGTGTTTCTTGAGGTTCGACTCCTCCAGGGCCACGCGTGACTCAACATCCGCGATATGATCCACGAGCCACCTCAGCTCGAATTCCGCCACGACAGCCCCTGCCTTGACGATGCTGCCAGCAGGCGCAAGGTTCATGATCGTGAGGTCGGCTCTGCCGGCATCGCGCGGGCCGCGCATCTGGGGCACGCGAATCGCAGCGAAGTTCAGTGTTTCGATTGTCCCGCCGACGCGCAAGGACTTCAGGAGTTCCCCGCCGGTGGCCACGGCCAGCCGGGCCTGGGAAGCGGCACCTGAGCCCGACGATGTGTCCACGCCGCGATTGGCGAGGGCCCACATCGCCAGAGCGGTCGCCAGCGACGCGACCAAGCACAGGCCCACGGTGAGCCCGAGGCTGGGCTTGCGGGCCCGCCCGGGGGGGGCGGGAGGCGGAACCGGCTGGGGGCGCCGCTCGACTTGTGGAGCTTCTGGCAGTGG
>VXMF01000023.1 GCA_009841225.1 Terriglobia bacterium
ACCACCGCCTCCTCCGCCCGCCAACCGGGCACCGGCACCGGTTACCGCGATTCCGGATCAGATGATCGTCGAGGGACAGACCATGACGATCGGGAACTACATACCTGGGTTGATGAAACAAGAGATCGAGGGGGTGTTTCGATGAGACGCAAAGGGTTGAGTCTGTTGGAGTTGGCGGAGATGTTCCCAACGGAGGCGGCAGCCCGGAAATGGTTCGAGAAAATCGTGTGGCCGGACGGGAACCGGCATTGTCCCCGGTGCGCAAGTCTCGGGACCTACCGTTGTAGGCACGCGAAGATGCCGTACCGGTGCCGGGACTGCGGGAAATACTTCTCGGTCAAGACGGGGACGGTGATGGCGGGGTCTCCGCTGCCGCTACGGAAATGGGCCTACGCCATCTACCTGGACATGGCCAGCCCCAAGGGCGTGGCGTCGACGAGGCTCCAGCACGACATCGGGGTTACGCAGAAGACGGCATGGTTCATGCAGCACCGGATCCGGCAGGTCTTCGTTCGAGCGCGCCCGGCCCGGTTCGAGGGGCCGGTGGAGGTGGATGAGGCCTACATCGGCGGGAAGGAACACAACAAGCACGCCAGCAAACGGCTTCGCCGGGAAGGCTGGGCGGCGGGGAAGATTCCCGTGGTCGGGCTCAAGGACCGGGCCACGAACAGGGTGTCGGCCTACGTGGTGGGAAGCACGGATGGCGCGACGTTATGGCGGATCATCACCGCGCACGCGGGGCCGGGCTCGGTCATCTACACCGACGAGTACCCGACATACAACCGGCTGGCACCGAGCTACCGGCACGGAGCGGCGAAGCACAGAGCGGGGGAGTGGGTACGCGGCGATGCCCACACCAACGGCATGGAGAGCTTCTGGGCGATGCTCAAGCGGGCCTACAAGGGGACGTTCCATGTGCTGAGCCGGAAGCATCTTCAGCGGTACGTGGATGAACTGGCGGGGAAGCACAACCTTCGGCCGCTCAGCACCATGGAGAGGATGCAGCAGGTCGTGGTTCAAATGGTGGGCAAGCGTCTCACTTACCGGGATCTGGTGTACGGCCGGGGTGCGGCCCGCTACCCCGCCGTGCCTTACGTCTGATCTCCTCGCGCACTTCCGGATCGAGCGGCGAGAGGACTGCGCGAACCACCTCCGAGAAGCGGGTTCCCCGGTAGAAGGGGTTCACGGCCTTCGGGTCGTGCTCCTCCTTCGAGTCACGCTCCTTCTCCGGGTCTTGGCTGGGCATTTCCGTTCCCCCGCAAAGAAAGAAGCGGGCCCCCGCAGACTTCGCGGGGGCCCGCTTCCGTGAGGCCTCTCGTCAGAGACCGTTAGGGTTTAGGCGTCGTCGTTGTCCATGATCGTCACCGTGAAACTGCTGATCGTGTACGTCTTGTCGCCGGTCACTTCAGCACCGTCGGCGTCCGAGAAAATGATCGTCTCGTTCGCCTCATCGGCGGCGTCATCCTCGATCGTCAGCGTTACGGTCGCCGTCGCCGACGTCCCTCCACCATCGATCTGCAGAACGACCGGAGAGGGGTTGGCGGTGTAGTCCGTGCCGGCGCCGGTCGCCGTCCCGCCGAGGGCGAGGCTGAAGTTGACGATTCCGCCAACCGCTTCCGTCGTCGTGGCCGTGAGTGTCACGGTGACAGTGCCGGCATCCTCAGAGACCTCGGTTACATTCGCCGAGAGCGTGAAGTCTGGATCATCGTCGAGGATCATGATCCTCGCGGGCTTGACGTACACGCCCTGTTCGCTGCTCGTCGCCGTCAGCGCGATCGCCTCGTTCTCCTCATCCTGCACGGCGTCGTCGACCGCATCCACGCTGACCGTGTCCACGCCCATCCGCGTCGTCGCAGAGACCGTCACGGTCGCGGTGCCTTCGCTGCCGCTTGCGATATCGGCGGCCTCCGTGGTGCCTGTCTCGGCGCCGAGGGTGACCGATACGTCACTCGTGATGTCCGCCCCAAGGCCGGCCTTCACAGTCACGACCGCATTCTGGGCAGCGGCATTCTCGCGAATCGAGGACGGACTCACCGAGATCTCGAAGTCGTCGTCCAGCACGCGCACCAGGAAGTCGGTGTTGTCGAAGTCCTTCGCCTTGTGGGTCAGGCTCCGCGGCTCTGAGACGATGTTCAGGTCGTGCCTTGTGGTGACCGTCACCGTGACCGTGTCGGTCGCGTTCTCGAAGCCGGTGGTGTTGCTGCTATTCGCCGCGGACACCATAGCCGTTGTCACCGTGGCCGGCGCATCGATCGTCATCTCGAGCGGGTACGTGGCGCCCGACGGGGCATCCTTCAGCGTGACGCGGTAGGTGTTGTCGCTCGTCGCGGCCTCAGCCACCCTCAGCGAATCCAGCATGGTCGCTGCACCCGCCGGGTGGAACTCGAACGTCGGGCCCGGAGGCGGTGGCGGCGGACCTGCAGGCCAACCCACGCTGAACGTGGAGATCTGATCGCTGTACACGTTCGCCGTGGCGCGGTCATCGGCGTCGCGCGCGTCATCCTCGGCCTTCAAGAAGAAGCAGTAGCTCGTCACACCCGCGTCGTCGCCCTGCTTGACCGTGAACACCTCGGAGAACTCGATCTTGTTGGTCTCGTTGTCGAGCCGCCGCACGGGACCGCTCACCTGCGACCCTGGCAACGGATCGCTGTCCGCTGCGCAGGTGTCGCCGGCGTGGATGCTCAGGAACACACGCCGGATCTCGGTCGCGTCGCTCAGCGTCCCGGCCACCGTCACGCTCACCGACTTCGCCGTCGTCGAGCCGAAGTTGCTCGGCACCGCGGACAGCGAGAGGGCCGGTGCGGTCTGATCGCGAACGAACGTGAAGGACGTCGACGTGGCGTTCCCGACTACGTCCAGTGCCCGAACGTACACGGTGTGGCTCTCTTCACGTTCGAACCGGGCGTTCCCCGTCGGATCGACATCGACCGTGACCGATCCACCGGCAGTGCTGGGCGTGCTGCTCCAGTAATGACGGCTGGTGACCCAATACCGGCTGTCGCCGGCCCACGCGTAGACCGTGGGCCTCACATCGCTGCCGTCTTCGCCGGTCCCGAGCCGCGGATCTTCGATCTCGAAGAACAGCTCGTTGCTCGGCCCCAGCACGAGCGATTCGGCGGGCCGTTCGCGGCTGATCACCGGCGGAGTGCGGTCGACGCCGAAGGTCGTGGCCGTACGGATCCTGCCGCCACCGAGCCATCGGCCGTTACCCAGCCGGTCGGCCAGAGACTGGAGCTCTGCCACGTAGGTGTCGATCCCACCGCCATCGGCTACGCCATCGACGCTGGGGTCTTCCTCGGGCAGCTGGTTGATGAACGTGACGTTCTCAAGACCCTCCAGGGGCGTGAAATCCGTGTCCGGGTTGGAGTCGGCATTCCTGCCCGCCGAGTAGTCGCCCACGGCGATCATCGAGGTCGTGCCGTACACGTGCCCGACACCCATGTCGTCCATTCCCGTGATCCGGAAACGTCGCGAGCTCTGCCCGCCGCTGTCGCGATAGTGCCGCGCCGTCGTCGATGTCCAGGTCGACGAAGCGGCGTTGTGGGCGACGATCACGACTTCCGAGTTCTCGCTGATCGTCGGCGCCTTGAAGTCGAAGTGAAGCGGGCCGAGCTTGGCCATCTCGCCGCCCTCACGGAACGTCGCGGTGACGTCGCGGCCGTTCGGGTCGGTGATGATGCCGTCGTTGATGATCCAGTGTTCGGTCTCGCCCGGCACGTTCTCGACGAGATAGTTGTTCGTTCGGCTGTGCGCCGTGCTGATCGTCCACGTGAACGGCGCCTCGATGTTCGGATAGAACGACCCGCCGCCAGGATCCCGGAAGGTCGCCCGGTTGGCATCCGCAATCGGATTCTGCTCGGTGTCGGTCACGACCGTTCCGAGCTGCATCTTCCCGACCTCGGTGCCGTCGTACGCGACGGGGCACGCGTGGAAGGTGTTGACGTTGCCTTCGGCCGTAGAGGGACCGCCGTAGAAGGTGAGACCCTCGGTGTGGGTCCCGACCTCGGACCGGTTGCCCGGAACATGCGCGATCTTCACGAAACCGTGGTTGTCCAGCGCGATCGGCTGTGAGGCGACGACTTCGCGCCGGTCGTCCGAATCGGTCGTGAGGAAGGCGCCCAGCGTGTACTCGCCGTTGGCGTACTTGGGCATGAGCTGCATCCCCACGCACTCGCCCACG